>NZ_JBIWJD010000009.1:126193-406790 GCF_044764945.1 Streptomyces sp. NPDC093568
TTGCTGCCGATGTCACGGCGTCGGGGGTGGAGACGGCGGCGGCCTCGACGGCGAGGGGGTCGGCTGGGGTGCTGGGTGCTGCGGGGGCCCGCGCCGGCGGGAGTGCTGCCGATGTCACGGCGTCGGGGGTGGAGACGGCGGCGGCCTCGACGGCGAGGGGGTCGGCTGGGGTGCTGGGTGCTGCGGGGGTCCGCGCCGCCGGGAGTGCTGCCGACGTCAGGGCGTCTAGTGCTGCCGACGTCAAGGCGTCTGGGGTGGAGGTGGCTGTCTCGACGCCACGGCGGTCGGCTGCGGCGCTGGGCGCTTCAGGGGTCCGCGCCGATGAGAGCCCTGCCGACGCCCCGGCTTCTGGGGCGGACTTGGCGGCGGCCTCGACGCCACGGCGGTCGGCTGCGGCGCTGACTGCTCCGGGTGCCCGCGCCGCCGACGTCACGGCGCCAGGAGCGGAGGCAGCCCCGGTGCGGACATCGGCACAATCGGCCGCGGCGCAGGCGACGGCACGACCGGCCGCGGCGCAGGCGACGGCACGACCGGCCGCGGCGCGGACAACGGCACGACCGGCCGCGGCGCAGACAACGGCACAATCGGCCCCCGCACAGACGACGGCACGACCGGCCGCGGCATCGACGCCGACACCGTCACCCGCCGCACTGAGCGCCCCGGTCACCCGCTCCCGTACAGAGGGCAAGGGTTCACCGGACCGAGCCGGAAAGGCATCATGAAGACCGTGCCCCATCCAGCAACGCTACGCAGGGCGCCCGTGCAGCGGCGCAGTGCCGAACGGCTCACCAGGATCCTCGACGCCTGTGCCGGCCTCCTCGACGAGGTCGGCTACGACGACCTGAGCACCCGGGCCGTCGCCCAGCGGGCCGGCGTGCCCATCGGGTCGGTCTACCGCTTCTTCGGCAACAAGCGGCAGATGGCCGACGCCCTCGCCCAGCGCAACCTCGAGCGCTACACCGCCCGCGTCACCGAGCGCCTCAAGGAGACCGGCGACGGGCGCTGGCCCGCGGCCATGGACGCCGTGCTCGACGAGTACATCGCGATGAAGCGCACCGCGCCGGGCTTCTCCCTCGTCGACTTCGGCAACCAGATCCCTGTCGGCACCCGCGGCGAGCCCAACCATCGCGTCGCCGACCGCCTGACCGACCTGCTCTCCGGCTACCTCGACCGCGAACCGGACGAGGACCTGCGCCGCACCTTCCTGGTCGCCGTCGAAACCGCCGACACCCTGGTCCACCTGGCCTTCCGGGTGGCACCCGAGGGTGACGAGCGGATCCTGGCGGAGGCGCGGGAGATGCTGCGGGCGTATCTGGCGCGGGTGCTGGACTGACCCGCTCCCGCCGCGGAGCGCCCGAATTCACGACTTCGTCCCCGAAGAGGGCTCCCCTCCATGCATACCGGTCGGTATGCTCGGGGCGGAATCAGCGCGCCGCCGTAGCCGCCATCCCTGGGAGGACCCGTGTCCCGCACCGCACTGCGCATCTGCCCCCTGTGCGAGGCCACCTGCGGCCTCACGCTCACCATCGAGGGGACCGAGGTCACCGGGGCCCGCGGGGACCGTGACGACGTCTTCAGCAAGGGGTTCATCTGCCCCAAGGGCGCCTCCTTCGGGGCCGTCGACGGGGACCCCGACCGGCTGCGTGCCCCGCTCGTACGCAAGGACGGCGAGCTGTGCGAGGCCACCTGGGAGGAGGCCTTCGACGCGGTCGCCGCCGGGATCCGCCCGGTCGTCGAGCGGTACGGACCGAACGCCGTGGGTCTCGTGCTGGGCAACCCCAACGTGCACACCGTGGCCGGCGCGCTCTATCCGCCGGTCCTGATCGCCGGCCTGCGCACCCGCAGCGTCTTCACCGCCTCCACGGTCGACCAGATGCCCAAGCACGTCTCCAGCGGACTGCTCTACGGCGACGCCCTCGCCATCCCCGTGCCCGACCTGGACCACACCGACCACCTCCTCCTCATCGGCGCCAACCCGCTGGAGTCCAACGGCAGCCTGTGCACCGCCCCCGACTTCCCCGGCAAGCTCAAGGCGCTCAAGGCCCGCGGCGGCACCCTCACCGTCATCGACCCCCGCCGCACCCGCACCGCCAAGCTCGCCGACCGGCACCTGGCGATCCGGCCCGGCACCGACGCGCTGCTGCTCGCCGCCATGGCGTCCGTGCTGTTCGAGGAAGACCTGGTCGCGCTCGGGGAGCTGACGCCACACGTCCAGGGCGTCGAGGAACTGCGCGCGGAGGTACGGGACTTCACCCCCGAGGCCGTGGCCGACGCCTGCGACATCGACGCCGGCACCATCCGTGCCCTGGCCCGCGAACTCGCCGCCGCACCCACCGCCGCCGTCTACGGCCGCATCGGCAGCTGCACCGTCCCGCACGGCACCCTGGCCAGCTGGCTCGTCGACATCCTGAACATCCTCACCGGCAACCTCGACCGCCCCGGCGGCGCCCTCTTCCCGCAGGCCGCCACCGACAAGACGCCCCGACCCGCAGGCCCCGGCCGCGGGTTCGCGCTGGGCCGCTGGCGCTCCCGGGTCAGCGGGCACCCCGAGGCCAAGGGCGAGCTGCCGCTGTCCGCGCTCGCCGAGGAGATCGACACCGCCACCGAGGAGGGCGAGCCGATCCGGGCTCTCGTCGCCATCGCCGCGAACCCCGTCCTGTCGGCACCCGACGGCGACCGGCTCGACAAGGCGCTCGGCTCGCTCGACTTCATGGTCAGCGTCGATCCGTACCTCAACGAGACCTCGCGCCACGCCGACGTCGTGCTGCCCCCGCCGCCGCCCTCGCAGAGCCCGCACCACGACTTCGCCTTCAACACCCTCGCCGTGCGCAACCAGGTCCGCTACAGCCGCGCCGCCGTCCCGCTGGAGCCCGGCCGCATGGCCGAGTCCGAGATCCTGGCCCGGCTGATCCTCGCCGCCACCGGCATGCACGGCGCCGACCCGGCCGCCGTCGACGCGATGATCATCGAACAGACCCTCGGCAAGGCCGTCACGGAGCCCCACTCGCCCGCGCACGGCCGCGACCCGAAGGAACTCGCCGCCCAGCTCACCGGCGAGAGCGGCCCCGAGCGACGGCTCGACATGATGCTGCGCCTCGGCCCCTACGGCGACGGCTTCGGCGTACGACCGGACGGGCTGACCCTGGAGAAGCTGCTGGCGCATCCGCACGGCATCGACCTCGGGCCGCTCGCCTCCCGCCTTCCCCAGCCGCTGAAGACGCCCAGCGGCAAGGTCGAGCTGCTGCCGGGGCCCATCGCCGGCGACCTGCCCCGACTGCGGGCGGCCCTGCGCGAGCGTCCCGACGGACTGGTCCTCGTCGGCCGGCGCCATCTGCGCTCCAACAACAGCTGGATGCACAACGTGCCCGCCCTCACCGGCGGTTCCAACCGCTGCACCGTGCACATCCACCCGCAGGACGCCGAGCGGCTCGGCGTACGGGACGGGGCCGTCGTACGCCTCAAGGGTGCCGGGGGAGAGGTGAGCGCCCCCGCGGAGGTCACCGACGCGGTGCGCCCGGGTGTGGTGAGCGTGCCGCACGGCTGGGGGCACGACCGCCCCGGCACCCGCCTCGGGCACGCCGCCACCGACCCGGGAGTCAACGTCAACCAGCTCCTCGACGGCAGCCTGCTCGACCCGCTGTCGGGCAACGCCGTCCTCAACGGAGTGCCCGTCGAAGTGACCCCGGTGTCCGAAAAGATCACGGCTCTGACCTGAGCAAAGCTCTGACCTGGAGTTTTGCGCTTATTGCTCGCATGTCAACGTCTTGTTAACGTCGCTTGACCGGACCTAACGTCGTCGCACCCCCGGCCCTCGTGGGATGTTCAAGGGCGAACGTTAGGTATCCACTCATGCTGACCATCCTCGGCTTCGCCATGATCGCGACCTTCCTGGTCCTGATCATGATGAAGAAGATGTCGCCGATCGCGGCGCTCGTACTGATTCCGGCACTGTTCTGCGTATTCGTCGGAAAGGGCGCCAAGCTCGGTGACTACGTCATCGAAGGCGTCACCAGCCTCGCCCCCACCGCGGCGATGCTCATGTTCGCGATCGTCTACTTCGGTGTGATGATCGATGTCGGCCTCTTCGACCCGATCGTTCGGGGAATCCTGAAGTTCTGCAAGGCCGACCCGATGAGGGTCGTCGTCGGCACGGCGATCCTCGCCGCGATCGTCTCCCTCGACGGTGACGGCTCGACCACCTTCATGATCACCGTCTCGGCGATGTACCCGCTGTACAAGCGCCTGAAGATGAGCCTGGTCGTGATGACCGGTGTCGCCGCGATGGCCAACGGCGTGATGAACACCCTGCCGTGGGGCGGCCCGACCGCCCGCGCCGCCACCGCGCTCAAGCTCGACGCCAGCGACATCTTCGTCCCGATGATCCCGGCCCTCGCCGTCGGCCTGCTGGCCGTCTTCGTCCTCTCGTACTTCCTCGGTCTGCGCGAGCGCAAGCGCCTCGGCGTGCTCACGCTGGACGAGGTCCTGGTCGAGGAGAAGGAGGCCGAGAGCGTCCTCGTGGGTGCCGCCGGCTCCGGTGGCTCCGGTACGGCCAAGTCCCCGGCGAGCACCGGCGGTTCGGGCTCCGGCACCGACGCGGAGGGCGACGCCGAGGACGACGAGCGCTTCCAGGCCCTCGACCCGAACCGGGCCACCCTGCGCCCCAAGCTGTACTGGTTCAACGCGCTGCTGACGGTCGCCCTGCTGACCGCCATGATCATGGAGTGGCTGCCGATCCCGGTGCTGTTCCTGCTGGGTGCCGCGCTCGTGCTGACCGTGAACTTCCCGCACATCCCCGACCAGAAGGCCCGGCTGGCCGCCCACGCCGACAACGTGCTCAACGTCTCCGGCATGGTCTTCGCCGCCGCCGTCTTCACCGGCGTCCTCCAGGGCACCGGCATGGTCGACCACATGGCCAAGTGGATGGTGGACGTCATCCCCGAGGGCATGGGCCCGCACATGGCCCTGGTCACCGGCCTGCTGAGCCTTCCGCTCACCTACTTCATGTCCAACGACGGTTTCTACTTCGGCGTCCTGCCGGTCCTCGCCGAAGCAGGCGCGGCGCACGGCGTCACCCCGCTGGAGATGGCCCGCGCCTCCTTGGTCGGACAGCCGCTGCACATGTCGAGCCCGCTCGTCCCCGCCGTGTACGTCCTCGTCGGCATGGCCAAGGTGGAGTTCGGCGACCACACCAGGTTCGTCGTGAAGTGGGCCGCGCTCACCTGCCTGGTCATTCTCGCGGCCGGAATGCTGTTCGGAATCATCTGACCGTCAAGCACCGCGAGCACCGCAAGTACCATTCCAGGAGGACCCGTTGATAGCGCCCGGTGGGAACCGCGGCTGGCTGCTCCGCCTCGTCATCGCCTTCAGCTTCGCGCAAGGGGCGGTGTCGATGGCCCGGCCCGCCGTCTCCTACCGGGCCCTCGCGCTGGGCGCGGACGAGCGGGCGATCGGTGTGATCGCGGGGGTGTACGCCCTGCTCCCGCTGTTCGTCGCCGTCCCGCTGGGCCGCCGTACCGACCACGGCCGCTGTGCGCCGCTGCTGCCCGCCGGTGTGGTCCTGATCTCCGGCGGCTGCGCGCTGAGCGGCATCGCGGACTCGCTGTGGACGATGGCGGTCTGGAGCGGGGTCATGGGCCTCGGTCACCTCTGCTTCGTCATCGGCGCCCAGTCGATCGTCGCCCGCCAGTCCGCGTCGCACGAACAGGACCGCAACTTCGGCCACTTCACCATCGGCGCCTCCCTCGGCCAGCTCGTCGGCCCGATCGCGGCGGGCGCGCTGATCGGCGGCCGGGACATGGCGGGCACCAGCGCGCTCGCCCTGCTGGTGGCGGGCGCGGGTGGCGCGGTCGCGCTCACCTCGCTGTGGCGCATAGAGAGCCGTACGACGGCCAAGTCCCGCAAGGAACAGGCCGGGCGGGTCCCCGTCCGGCGCATCCTGGGCGCCAGGGGCGTGCCCGCCGGCATCTTCATCAGCCTCGCCGTGCTGTCCGCGACCGACATCCTCACCGCTTATCTACCGGTGGTCGGCGAGCACCGGGGCATCGCGCCCTCGGTGATCGGCCTCCTGCTCAGCCTGCGCGCGGCGGCCACCATCGCGTGCCGGCTGGTGCTGACGCCCCTGTTGCGGATCCTCGGCCGCACCCTGCTGCTGACGGTGACCTGTCTGCTGGCCGCCCTGCTGTGCGCGGGCATCGCGCTGCCGGTGCCGGTGTGGGCCCTCGCCGTGATGCTGGCGGTGCTCGGCTTCTGCCTCGGCGTCGGCCAGCCGCTTTCCATGACGACCGTCGTGCAGGCGGCCCCCGAGGGCGCCCGCTCCACCGCCCTCGCCCTGCGGCTGACCGGCAACCGCCTCGGCCAGGTCGCCGCCCCGGCGTCGGCGGGCCTGATCGCGGGGCTCGCGGGGGTGGCGGCGCCGTTCGTGATGCTGGGCGCGCTGCTGCTCGTCTCGGCGGGGACGGCGCTGCGGGCACCGGGCGGACCGACGCGGGAAGTGGGCCGAAGGCGCGGGATGGCGGCGATCTTGCGTCGAAAGAGTGGTATCTGATGGGCCGTAAGGCCCTGCTTCCACGATTCGACGTGCATATGTGAAAGAGAGTCAGACGAAGAGCGATTTGTACGAAAATCGTCTGACTCGGAGGATCGCATGCCCACCACGTCTCTTCCTCGCCGCGCGGCACGCGTCGTCGCCGTCACGGCGCTGACCGCCGCGCTGACTCCGCTCTCCGGTATGCCGACGGCGGGGGCCGCTCCGATGGCCCCCGGCGACAACGGCACCCTCAAGATCCACACGGCGCCGTGGGACGGAGTGCGGCGCACGCCATACGGGGACGCGATCGACGAGCCGAGGGTCTGCCGGTTCTACCTCGACGCAGCCAACTTCGAGACCGTCGACGCGGTCACCTGGCGCATCGAGACCCAGCCGCCGGTGACGGGTGGTGCCACGCTCCGCGGGACCCTCAACCTCCTCAACGACACCGGCATCGGCCACACCGAGGACCTGAACCTGCCCGACGGCGAGTACCAGCTGTCCTGGTCGTTCGCGGGCATGACGGGCGCCGAGCGGCAGAAGCAGTTCACGGTCGACTGCCGGGCCTCGATGTCGACGCCCACCCCGCAGGGCGGTCCGCCCGCCGGTGGCGGCGGCATCGCGCGCGACGAGGCCTTCACCACCGTCGCCGGCGCCGGTGTCGTCGGTCTCGCCGCGGTGGGCGGGGTGATCTGGTTCCGGCTCCGTCGCCGTACGCATGGCGCGTAGAAGGCGCAGGCCCTGGTACCGCAGACGTGCCTTCCGGCTGGCGAGGACGGCCGTACTGACCGTCTCGCTGATCGTGGTCTGCGTCCGGTGCGACCACGACAGGCCCGGAGCCGGTACGACCGCTCCGGGTTCGGCCGAGGCCTCCGAGGTCCGAGCCGCCGACACCGGTTCCGGTGCCGGCGGGGAGGGCGCCATCCCCGGCGCCGACTCCCGCCCCGCCGCGGGCGGTTCGCCCGCCGACGCCGGTGCGGCATCACCCCAGCAGCCCGCCGGCAGCTCGGCCGCGGTACCTTCCGGCACCACGGCATATCCCGGTACCACGGCGTATCCCGGTACTACGGCGCCATCCGGTACCACTGCCTATCCCGGTACCACGGCGCCATCCGGCACCACGGCGTATCCCGGCACCACGGCATATCCCGGCACCACGGCGTATCCCGGTACCACGGCGCCATTCGGTACCCCGGCCCAGACCACGGTCCCGACGGGCGTCCCGACTCCGGCCCCGCCCCCGACCTCCTCCCCGCCCCTCCCCGCCCGCACCGCGACGGCCGGCAAGCGCCCCGGCGGCCCGCGCACCCTGCCCCGCTCCCGTGCCACCCGCCTCGTCATCCCCTACATCAGCGTCGACGCGCCGTTGATGGACCTGCACCTCGACAGCGAGCGGCGCCTGCCCGCGCCCCCGGCGTCCGAGCCCAACCTGGCCGGCTGGTACGCGGACGGACCCTCCCCGGGCGAGCAGGGCACGGCCATCGCGGTGGGCCACCTCGACACCGACACCGGCCCGGCCGTCTTCGGCGGGCTCGGCGAACTGAAGCGCGGCAAACGCGTCGAGATCCGGCGCGCGGACGGACGGACCGCCGTCTACGCGGTCGACAAGATCAAGACGTACGAGAAGGACAAGTTCCCCAACCGCGAGGTGTACGGCGCCCGGTCCCGCCCGGAGCTGCGGCTGATCACCTGCGGCGGCAACTACAACCGCAGGACCGGCTACACCGGCAACGTCGTCGTCTACGCCCATCTCGTCGCGACCAAGGAGCCGAAGCGCGTCGGCCGGCGCTGAATCCGATCGTCCGTTTGCCCGCATACCGGACCGTCGCGCCCGATCCCGCCCGTTCCCTTCCCCCGGCCGCACACATTCCGTTAACTTCCGTGACTCACACGCCCCGTACGACCCGCACGGAGCGTTCGACCGCGGAGCATCAGGGCCGTCCGGCACCAGCGCGAGCCGGAAGTGCGTACCGGCAGCCGGACGTGCCCTGGCGCCTGATTGAGCCCCCGGGGGCATCCGTCATGACACGCGCCATCTCCCTGCACGACGTCAGCAAGGCATACACGCGAGGCGTCCGCGTCGTGGACCGCTTCTCGCTGGACATCGAACCCGGCGAGTTCCTCGTCCTGCTCGGGCCGTCCGGCTGCGGCAAGTCCACCGTGCTCAGGATGATCGCCGGTCTGGAGGAGATCGACGAGGGCGAACTGCTGCTCGACGGGGAGGCGGCGGACGACATGCTGCCCGCCGATCGCCGGATGGCGATGGTCTTCCAGAACTTCGCCCTCTACCCGAGCATGACCAGCCGCGACAACATCGGCTTCCCGCTGCGCATCGAGTCCCCCGGCGCGGACCCGCGCCCGCGGGTGGACGCCACCGCCCGCATGCTCGGCATCGAGGACCTGCTCGACCGCTTTCCCGCGCAGCTGTCCGGCGGCGAACGCCAGCGCGTCGCCATGGGCCGGGCCATCGCCCGGCACCCCACCGCGTTCCTGATGGACGAGCCGCTGTCCAACCTCGACGCCAAACTCCGCAACCACCTGCGCGCCGAGATCAGCGGCCTCACCCGCAAGCTGGGCACCACCACGGTCTACGTCACCCATGACCAGGCCGAGGCGATGTCGCTCGGCGACCGGGTGGCCGTCATGCGCGGCGGCGTCCTCCAGCAGGTCGGCACCCCGCGCTCGGTCTACGCGCTGCCCCGCAACGTCTTCGTGGCCGCCTTCATCGGCATCCCGCGCATCAACCTGCTGCGCGGCGTCGTGCGCGCCCCGCTGGACGGCGCGATGACCATCAGCCTCGGCAAGCAGTACCTCCGGCTGCCCGAACCCCTGTGCCTGGACCACCAGTTGCTCCGGGTGCAGCAGGGGCGTGAGGTCATCGTGGGCCTGCGTTCGGAGGCCGTGCGCATCGCCAAGCCCGCCGAGGCGCGGCCCGGCGAGGCGCACATCACCGGGCTGGTCGAGCATGTGGAGTTCCAGGGTCACGAGGTCCTCGTCCACTTCAACACCGGCTCCCGGCCGGCCGTCGTACCGGACCTGGAGGCCCCGCGCCCGGTCCCCCCGGTCCGGCGCCGCCGCCGTGACACCGGCACGGTGCTGGACCGGCTCCGCGGCCGCGCGGCCGCCGCCCTGCGCGCCGGGCCCGTGCTGACGCTGGAGCACCCGGCCGACCCAGCTCCCGACGCCGCGCCGCCCGAGGGCCGCCTCCCCGGCGACCTCATCGTCCGCACCACGCCGGACATCGAACTCCGGCACGGCATGCAGGTCCCGCTCCTCGTCGACATCGCCCACCTGTTCGTCTTCGACCAGCACGGCGAACGCATGTGCCCGGCCCCGGCGCGGCTGCCCGACCTGGACGAATAAGGCCTGTCGGGAATAGGTAGCCATGCGGGCATGAATGTGCAACTCACCCGGACCAGGGTCGCTCTGTCGGTGGCCGGCCTGCTCCTCGCCGTCGGCGCGCCGACCGCGTACGCCACCCTCGAGGCCGGCCCCGGCCCGGCGTCGGCGCGCGGAGAGCCGTATGTCGAGACCCGGTTGCTCTTCGGCACCGCGCGCCCCGACGGCGGTCCGGCCGTCACCGACGAGCAGTTCATGGCGTTCGTCGACGAGGAGGTCACGCCGGACTTCCCGGACGGCCTGACCATCCAGGCCGGGCGCGGGCAGTGGCGGGACGCGAGCGGGGCGATCGAGAAGGAGCGGTCGTACGAGCTGATCCTGCTGTACCCCCCGGCCCGGGCGGGCGCCAGTGACCGCAGGATCGAGGGGATCCGCCGCGCCTACGAGAAGGCCTTCGGTCAGGAGGCGGTGGGGAGGGTGGACGACGGGGCGCGCGTCGACTTCTGATGTCATGGAGCGGTCTGGCGCCCTAAAACTAACGCCGCTAGTTTATGTGCCGGACGACCATGTGGCCCGCCCGGGAGGAAGCGTGATGAAGGCACACGACGGCTTGTACATCGACGGCGCCTGGCGCCCCGCCGACGGACGGGACGTCATCGAGGTGGTGAACCCGGCGGACGAGCAGGTCATCGGCCGGGTCCCGGCCGGCACCGCCGCCGATGTCGACACCGCCGTACGGGCCGCCCGCGCAGCCCTCCCCGGCTGGGCCGCGACCCCGCCCGCGGAACGGGCCGCGCGACTGGCCGCGCTGCGGGACGCCCTGGCGGCACGCAAGGACGAGATCGCCGAGACGGTCACCGCCGAGCTCGGCTCGCCGCCGAAGTTCTCCCAGTCGGTGCACGCGGGCGCGCCGATCGCGGTCGCGGGCACGTACGCCGAACTGGCGGCGACGTACGCCTTCGAGGAGAAGGTCGGCAACTCGACCGTGTACCTGGAGCCCATCGGCGTGGTGGGCGCGATCACGCCCTGGAACTACCCGCTCCACCAGATCGTCGCCAAGGTCGCCCCAGCGCTCGCGGCCGGCTGCACGGTGGTGCTGAAGCCCGCCGAGAACACCCCGCTGGTCGCCCAGCTCTTCGCCGAGGCGGTCGACGCGGCCGGTGTCCCCGCGGGCGTCTTCAACCTGGTCACCGGCCTCGGCCCGGTCGCCGGGCAGGCCCTCGCCGAACACCCGGGCGTCGACCTGGTCTCCTTCACCGGCTCCACCGCCGTCGGCCGGCGGATCGGCGCGGTGGCCGGCGCGGCGATCAAGAAGGTCGCGCTCGAGCTCGGCGGCAAGTCCGCCAACGTCATCCTGCCGAGCGCCGACCTGGCCACCGCGGTCAACGTCGGCGTCGCCAACGTCATGTCCAACTCCGGGCAGACGTGCAGCGCCTGGACCCGGATGCTGGTCCACCGCGACCAGTACGACGAGGCCGTGGAACTGGCCGCGGCCGCCGCCACGAAGTACGGCGAGCGGATCGGGCCGGTGGTGAGCGCCCAGCAGCAGGAGCGGGTGCTCGGCTACATCGAGAGGGGGGTGGCCGAAGGAGCGCGACTCGTCGCGGGCGGCACCGAGGCGCCGCGCGAGCGGGGCTACTTCGTCAGCCCGACCGTCTTCGCGGACGTGACCCCCGACATGGCCATCGCGCAGGAGGAGATCTTCGGCCCCGTCCTGTCCGTCCTCAGGTACGAGGACGAGGAGGACGCCCTGCGCATCGCCAACGGCACCGTCTACGGCCTCGCGGGCGCCGTCTGGGCCGGCGACGAGGCGGAGGCGGTCGCCTTCGCGCGCCGGATGGACACCGGGCAGGTCGACATCAACGGCGGCCGCTTCAACGTCAGCGCCCCCTTCGGGGGTTACAAGCAGTCGGGCGTCGGCCGCGAGCTCGGCACGCACGGCCTGGCCGAGTACCTCCAGACCAAGTCCCTGCAGTTCTGAGGAGCCCGCACATGGTTCGCGCCGCCGTCCTGCCCGCCATCGGTGCCCCCCTGGAGGTCACCGACATCGATCTGCCCGACCCCGGACCCGGCCGGGTCCGCGTCCGGCTCGCCGCCGCCGGCGTCTGCCACTCCGACCTGTCCCTGTCCAACGGCACCATGCGCGTCCCGGTTCCCGCGGTCCTGGGTCACGAGGGCGCGGGCACGGTGGTGGCCGTGGGGGAGGGGGTCACGCAGGTCGCGCCCGGCGACGGCGTGGTCCTCAACTGGGCGCCGTCCTGCGGAACTTGCCACGCCTGTGGGCTCGGCGAGGTGTGGCTGTGCGCCAACGCGCTGAACGGCGCCGCCGACGTCCACGCCCGTACCGCGGACGGCACCGACCTGCACCCCGGTCTGAACGTCGCCGCGTTCGCCGAGGAGACGGTCGTCCCGGTGGGCTGCCTGCTGCCGCTTCCGGCCGGCGTCCCGCTCACCGACGCCGCCCTGCTGGGCTGTGCCGTGCTCACCGGTTACGGCGCCGTGCACCACTCGGCACGGGTGCGGGAGGGGGAGAGCGTCGCCGTCTTCGGCGTCGGAGGCGTCGGCCTGGCCGCCCTCCAGTCGGCCCGGATCGCGGGCGCGGCGAAGATCGTCGCCGTCGACGTCTCCCCGGAGAAGGAGGAGCTCGCGCGCGCGGCGGGAGCCACCGACTACGTCGTCGCCTCCGAGAACACCGCCCGCGAGATCCGGGGCCTGACCGGCAAGCAGGGCGTGGACGTGTCCGTCGAGTGCGTCGGCCGGGCGACCACGATCCGCGCCGCCTGGGACGCCACCCGCCGCGGCGGCCGCACCACGGTCGTCGGCATCGGCGGCAAGGACCAGCAGGTCACCTTCAACGCCCTGGAGATCTTCCACTGGGGCCGCACCCTCTCCGGCTGCGTCTACGGCAACTCCGACCCGGCGCGGGACCTGCCGGTGCTGGCCGAGCACGTACGCGCCGGGCGCCTGGACCTGGGCGCTCTGGTGACGGAACGGATCGCGCTGGACGGAATCCCGGCGGCCTTCGAGAACATGATCGCGGGCAAGGGCGGCCGGGCCCTGGTGGTGTTCTGACCCCTCTGGTGTTGCCCGGGGCTCCCGATGCCCCGGGCAACCTTCGTGCACAACCGTTGACCCCATACCGGCCGGTCAGTATGTTCGCCGCCAACGTCCCCACCGCACCCATCGGAGCGTGCACGCATGGACATGGCCCCCTCCGCTCACCCCGCCACCACGACCGCCCTCCCCACGGTCAACCGGCGCCGCGTGGCCACAGCGGCGGCCCTCGCCTCGGCCGTCGAGTGGTACGACTACTTCGTCTTCGGCATCGCCGCCGCCCTGGTCCTCGGCGATCTGTACTTCCCGGCCGGCAGCCCCACCGCCGGAGTGCTCGCCGCCTTCGCCACCTTCGCCGTCGGATTCCTGGCCCGGCCCATCGGCGGCATCGTCGCGGGCCAGCTCGGCGACAAGCGGGGCCGCAAGCCCATGCTGGTCCTCGCGCTCACCCTCATGGGCATCGCCACCACCGGCATCGGCCTGCTCCCGACCTACGAGACGATCGGCGTCGCCGCCCCGATCCTGCTGGTCCTCTTCCGCGTGCTGCAGGGCATCGCGGTAGGCGCCCAGTGGGGCGGCGCGATGCTGATGGCCACCGAGTACGCCCCCGAGGGCAAGCGCGGCATCTACGGCAGCTTCGTCCAGCTCGGCGTCCCCATCGGCGTGGTGACCGCCAACACGGTGTTCCTGCTGGCCGGCGCGTTCACCACCGACTCCGAGTTCGCGGCCTGGGCCTGGCGGGTGCCGTTCCTGGTCGGCCTGTTCGTCCTCGTGCTCGCCTGGTACATCCACACCCGCGTCGAGGAGACCCCCGAATTCCGGGAGGCGGAGCGGAAGCTGGCCGAGAAGGAGAAGGGCGAGCAGTCCTCTCCGCTGCGCACGATCCTGCGCGACCACCTCGGCACGGTGCTCCTCGCCGGCGGCTCCTTCGCCGTGAACACGGCGACCTTCTACATCATCATCACCGGCGTGCTCGACTACACGACCCGCGAACTCGGCATGAAGAAGAGCGCCGTCCTCATGGTCTCGCTCTGCATCAGCCTCACCCAGCTGGTGCTGATCCCGGCCGCCGCCGCGCTCTCCGACAAGTTCGGCCGCATCCGGATCTACGCGATCGGCGCGGCCGGCATCGCGCTGTGGGCCGTACCGCTGTTCCTGCTGATCGACACCGGCTCGCTGCTGTGGCTGGCCGTCGGCACGTTCGTCGCCAGCTGCTTCCTGAGCATCATGTACGGCCCCCAGGCGGCCCTGTTCGCCGAGCTGTTCACGCCCGAGATGCGCTACACCGGCGCCTCCCTCGGCTACCAGATCGCGGCCGTGCTCGGCGGTGGCCTCGCGCCCTTCATCATGGTGCTGCTGCTTGAGGCCACGGGCACGTCGATGGCGGTCTCGGGCTACATCATCGGCCTGTCGGTGATCGCGCTGCTGTCCATCAAGGTCCTCGCGGACAGGGCGCGTTCACGCTGATTCGCGGGTCTGCTCGGGTTGTGGCACACCGGCCACGACCCGGGCGGCCCGGGCGCGGGACCGCGACACGGCGACCCCCGCCAGACACATCGCCCCGCCCACCAGCGTGAGCGGCCCCGGCACCTCGCCGAGCGCCAGCCAGGACATCAGTACGACCAGCGCGGGCACCGCGTAAGTGGTCGCGCCCATCCGGCTGGCCGTGGTACGGGCCAGGGCGTACGCCCAGGTCGTGAAGGCCAGTGCCAGTGAAAAGACGCCCAGGTAAGCCATGTTGAGCGTGGCCGAGAGCGAGGCGTCGGCCAGATCGCCGACCAGCTGCCCGGCGAACGGCAGACAGAGCACCGCGCCGACCAGGCAGCCGAACGTCGTCACCTGGAGCGCGCTCGCATGGCCGAGCGCCGGCTTCTGCGCCACGGCACCGCCCGCGTAGCCGATCGCGGCGAGCAGGCACAGCACCACGCCCAGCAGCGAGGAGCCACCCCCACCCGACATCGACAGCCCCACGGTCACCGCGCCCGCGAACGACACCGCCATCCCGGCCAGCAGCCGCGGCGGCATCGGATCGCCGAGCACCCGGGCGGCCAGCAGCGCCATCAGGATGGGCCCGATGTTCACCACGAGAGCCGCCGTACCGGCGTCCACCCGCTGCTCGCCCCAGTTCAGCACGACGCTGTAGAACCCGAACCAGAGCAGCCCCGATATCGCGATCCCGGGCCACGCCGCCCGCGGCGGCAGCCCTTCCCGCCGGACCAGACAGATGACCCCCAGCACCAGGGCACCGACGAGCAGCCGCCCCAGCGCCAGCGCGCCCGGCGAGTACTCGTCGCCCGCACTGCGGATCGACACAAAGGCGGAGGCCCACAGAACGACGGTGACGGTGGCGGCACCGGCGGCGAGCAGCTCCGTACGGCGGGCAGAGGAGACGTTCATCATGCTCCAGAGGCTAGAAAGGAAGACCGGCGAAGGCTGGCGGCTTTCGGACGAGGCGTGGATGCCGGTCCCGGTCAGGGCACCGCCGACCGCAACCCACCAGGGGCGCGGGGAACTGCGCGACAAACCCCCACACACCCGCACCCGGCACACAACACGGAGCACCACCCCCTCAGCCGCCGGGTCACCGCAACGCCCCTGCCTCGATGCCCAAGAGCTCCCCCAACGTCCGCGCCCCCGACGGAGTCACGCGTACGGCCCGCTCCGACCCGATCCGCACACACCACCCCGCCTCCAACGCATGCCGGCACAGAGCCGCGCCCGCGACGCCGGCGAGATGAGGGCGGCGTTCGGTCCAGTCGAGGCAGCCCCGGGCCAGCGGACGACGCGTCGAACGGTCGAGGGAGATGCCGGCGACATCGAACCAGCCGATCCCCGCGTCGGTCAGCGCGAACCCCGTGTCCTGCCGCAGCAGCCCGCGCGAGGTCAGCGCGTCGGTGAGCGCGATGCCGAGCCGCCCGGCGAGATGGTCGTAGCAGGTGCGGCCGCGGGCCATCGCCGAGCCCGCGCTGGACTCCCGTAGATTCCGGGGCCGTTGGGGCGCCGCCGGACCCACCTGGGCGGCCAGGTCCTCCACCAGCTGCGCGACCCGCGCGTCGGCGAGCCGTACGTACCGGTGGCGCCCCTGGCGCTCCTCGGTGAGCATCCCGCCCGCGACGAGCTTGCCGAGGTGCTCGCTCAGCGTCGACGCGGCCACCCCGGCGTGCCGCGCCAGCTCACCGGCGGTCCACGCCCGGCCGTCGAGCAGCGCCAGCAGACAGGCCGCCCGGGTCTCGTCGGCGACGAGCGCGGCGAGGCGGGCCAGTCGGCGTGCCTGCGGATTCCTGGTGGTCATGCGTCCAGGATGCGGCACGGACACTTCGGTGCCGGCCGAAGGATGACTACGCCCTGGTGGCCTGCTCGTACTGCCGCGCCAGCCCGTCCAGCAGCGCCGTCAGCCCGGTCTCGAAGGCCCGCTCGTCGATCTTCTCCTGCTGGTCGGCGAGGAGGTGGGCCTGCCCGAGGTGCGGATAGTCGGCCGGGTCGTACGCGCTCGCGTCGTCCACGAAGCCCCCGGCGAACGAGCCGAGCGCCGAGCCCATGATGAAGTACCGCATCAGCGCGCCGATGGACGTGGCCTGCGCCGGCGGCCAGCCCGCGGCGACCATCGCGCCGTAGACGGCGTCGGCGAGCCGCAGGGCCGCCGGCCGGCGGCCGGGGCCGCGCGCGAGGACGGGCACGATGTTCGGGTGGTCGCGCAGGGCCGCCCGGTAGGAGACGGCCCAGTCGTGCAGCGCCGTCCGCCAGTCCCGGCCGTCCTCGAACATCGACAGATCGACCTGGGCGCTCACCGAGTCGGCGACCGCCTCGAGGATCTCGTCCTTCGTGCGGAAGTGGTTGTAGAGGGACGGCCCGCTCACGCCCAGCTCGGCGGCGAGCCGGCGCGTGGAGACGGCCGACAGGCCCTCCGCGTCCACGAGTTCGCGCGCCGTCTCGACGATCCGGTCGTAGCTGAGGAGGGGCTTGCGCGGTCGGGCCATGGCGCACATATTAGGGCTGCCCAACGGAAACTAGCAGTGCTAATTTAAATGTACGGCTTTCAATGTCCGGCCGTACGTGTCCACCGTCAGTGGGGTGACTCTGCATGAACCTGGAGCTCAGCGAGGAGCAGACCGCCGTCCGGCGGCTCGCCCGGGACTTCGTGGAGCGCGAGATCGCCCCGAACGCGGTCGCGTGGGACCGCGCCGAGGAGGTCGACCGCTCCATCGTCAAGAAGCTCGGCGAGGTCGGCTTCCTGGGCCTGACGATCGACGAGGAGTACGGCGGCTCGGGCGGCGACCATCTCGCGTACTGCCTGGTCACGGAGGAACTGGGCCGGGGCGACTCCTCGGTGCGCGGGATCGTGTCGGTCTCCCTGGGGCTGGTCGCCAAGACGATCGCCGGCTGGGGGAGCGAGGAGCAGAGGCGGCGCTGGCTGCCCGGCCTCACCGCGGGCGAGCTGGTCGGCTGCTTCGGCCTGACCGAGCCGGGCACCGGCTCCGACGCGGGCAACCTCACCACCCGGGCGGTGCGCGACGGCGAGGACTACGTCATCAACGGCACCAAGATGTTCATCACGAACGGCACCTGGGCCGACGTCGTCCTGCTCTTCGCCCGCTCCACCGACGCGCCGGGCCACAAGGGCGTGAGCGCCTTCCTCGTCCCCACCGACACCCCCGGACTGACCCGCCGCACCATCCACGGCAAGCTGGGGCTGCGCGGCCAGGCCACCGCCGAGCTGGTCCTCCAGGACGTACGGGTGCCCGCGGCGGCCATGCTGGGGGAGGAGGGCAAGGGCTTCTCGGTCGCGATGTCGGCCCTGGCCAAGGGGCGGATGTCGGTCGCCGCGGGGTGCGTGGGCATAGCCCAGGCCGCCCTGGACGCGGCCGTCCGGTACGCCGGGGAGCGCGAGCAGTTCGGCGCGCCGATCGCCCGGCACCAGCTGGTCCAGGAACTGATCAGCGACATCGCCGTCGACGTGGACGCGGCACGGCTGCTGACCTGGCGGGTCGCCGACCTGATCGACCGCGGGCAGCCCTTCGCCGTGGAGTCCTCCAAGGCCAAGCTCTTCGCCTCCGAGGCGGCCGTGCGCGCCGCCAACAACGCCCTCCAGGTCTTCGGCGGCTACGGCTACATCGACGAGTACCCGGCGGGCAAGCTGCTGCGGGACGCCCGCGTGATGACCCTCTACGAGGGCACCAGTCAGATCCAGAAGCTGCTCATCGGGCGGGCGCTGACGGGGGTTTCGGCGTTCTGAGCGGGTGAGTACGTGAGTACCTCCTAGGTACTTCTGCGGATGTGGCGGCGACCACATCCGCCGATCCTTGTCCCCATGAGTGACGCATCGGGCAAGCAGCAGAACACGGCCGCCTTCTACGGCCAGGCCGTCGCCTCCTTCGCGGTGGCCATGGCCGCGACCGCCATCGGCATCTTCAAGCTGAACGCGGACGCCTGGGTGCGCGCCTTCCTCGGGATCGCCGTCCTGTACCTCGTGACCTCCGCGTTCACCCTCGCCAAGGTGATCCGGGACCGGCAGGAGGCGGCGGAGCGCGCGTACCACCCCTTCGAAAAGCTCTGAGGCGCGGGCCGGCGACCGGGCTCCACTAAGCGCCCGCTCACCTTGGGCGGTATGGTGGTGCCTCTGTCTGCGAGAGGGGCGAGTGAGCGATGAGTACGGCGGAGGAGACGGCCGGCGGCGAGACGTCGGCGTGGGCCGAGGTCACGCCCGACGCGGCCCGGCGGCTGCTGATCGCCGCCGTGGAGGCCTTCGCCGAGCGCGGCTACCACGCCACGACGACCCGTGACATCGCGGGCCGCGCCGGTATGAGCCCGGCCGCGCTGTACATCCACTACAAGACCAAGGAAGAGCTGCTCCACCGCATCAGCAGGATCGGCCACGAGAAGGCCCTCGACATCCTGCGTACGGCGGCCCGGCGCGAGGGCACCCCGGCCGAGCGGCTCTCCGACGCCGTGAGCTCCTTCGTGCGCTGGCACGCCGGGGGGCGGACCACCGCGCGGGTCGTGCAGTACGAGCTGGACTCGCTCGGCCCGGACGCCCGCGCCGAGATCCTCGCCCTGCGCCGGCAGTGCGACGCCGAGGTGCGCGGGATCATCGACGACGGCGTGGCGGCAGGTGACTTCGACGTCCTCGACGTGAAGGGCACGACCCTCGCGGTGCTCTCGCTGTGCATCGACGTGGCCCGCTGGTTCAACGTCGACGGTCCCTGGACGCCGGACGAGGTCGGCGCGCTGTACGCCGACCTCGTGCTGCGGATGGTGGGAGTGAAGTAGGGGCCGGCCGGGAGTCCGGCGGGCCCGCTACACGTAGTAGCGCGACACGGACTCGGCGACGCACACGGGCTTGTCCCCGCCCTCGCGCTCGACGGTGAACGCGACCGCGACCTGGATACCGCCCGTCACGTCCTCCACGCCGGTGATGGTGGCGGTGGCGCGCAGCCGCGAGCCGACCGGGACCGGGGCGGGGAAGCGCACCTTGTTGGTGCCGTAGTTGACGCCCATCTTCACGCCCTCGACCTTGATGAGCTGGGGGCCGAAGAGCGGGAGCAGCGACAGGGTGAGGTAGCCGTGGGCGATGGTGGTCCCGAAGGGCCCGGCGGCGGCCTTCTCCGGGTCGACATGGATCCACTGGTGATCACCGGTGGCCTCGGCGAACAGGTCGATCCGCTTCTGGTCGACCTCCAGCCAGTCGGTGTACCCCAGCTGCTCGCCCACCGCCGACTTCAGGTCGTCGGCGGAAGTGAAGATCCTCGGCTCTGCCATGTCCCGGCCTCCCGCGTCGCACGTGTCATATCTAAGCGACTGCTTAGCATGCTAGGTCGCGGAGACCCTGTCAACGGACCGGGGCCATCTGGGGATGGGTAGGGTCTGAGGGGTGCCCCAGATCCCCGAGAAGATCCACGAGCTCACGGTCGGCCAGCTCGCCGCCCGCAGCGGCGCCGCCGTCTCCGCCCTGCACTTCTACGAGTCCAAGGGCCTGATCAGCAGCCGCCGCACCGCCGGCAACCAACGCCGCTACTCCCGTGACACGCTGCGCCGGGTCGCCTTCGTCCGGGCCGCGCAGCGCGTCGGCATCCCCCTCGCCACGATCCGCGAGGCGCTCGCCGAACTCCCCGAGGAGCGCACGCCCACCCACGAGGACTGGGCGCGCCTGTCGGAGGCCTGGCGCTCGGAACTGGACGAACGCATCAAGCAACTGAACCGCCTCCGCGACCACTTGACCGACTGCATCGGCTGCGGCTGCCTGTCCCTGGACACCTGTGTCCTGTCCAACCCCGATGACGTCTTCGGCGAACGGCTGACGGGGTCGCGGCTGATGGCGGAGCGGGCACGGGAGCCGAAGGCGGGGGCCTAGGCTCCCCGGCGCTTACTCGTACTCGGTCCCGCCCTTCCGGGTCAGATACGCCGGGCTGACCGCCTTCGCGATCGCCCGCCCCCCGGTCACCGGGCTGTACCGCTCCACGGCGGGACGTATCACCACGCCCTCCCGCAGATGCAGCTCCCGACCGGAGACGGTCTCCCGTCCCGTCGCGACCTCCAGCACCCGCTCGATGTCGAAGGGGCCCTCGAACAGCCGTGGTACCAGAGGGAGTTCGCCCTCCAGGACCTGCGCCGCGTCCAGCCACCCCACCTGACCGTCGATCTCCGCGGACACGTCGAACGCGGCGTAGCCCAGCGACTCGCGCCGGCCGTCGGCCCCGTACGTCAGGTCCTGCACACCGGCGCCGAACACCTCACCGAAGATCCCGACCCGCCGCGCCCCGAGCCGCTCGGCCAGTCGCGCCGCGGCCTCGGCGACGCCGTGCCCGCGCACCGCCCGCCAGTACAGGTTCCGCGACTCCTCCCGCAGCGCCAGCGACTTGGCGCCGAAGCCCTTGGAGGAGACGTACACCCGCTCCTCGTCGGCGACATACGTCACCAGGCACGCCGAGCCGTGCAGCTTCTCGGTCAGCACCACCGGCTCGCCCGGGGCGAAGATGTCCGGATACCGCTGGATGTTCTCGATGTCGACCCACGGCAGCAGGTCCTGCGCCGGCTCGACGTCCCCGGACATCGTCGGCGGGATCGGCGGCACCCACTTCGAGATCCCCAGCCGCTCCGCGAAGTCCGTGCCCTGCGAGGCCGCCCGCGCCAGATCGACGTCGGCCAGCTCCTTCGGCCGGCACACGATCCCCTGCGACAGCTCACCGCGCAGCCGCACCGCCTTGACCCGGTCGGCGTTGCTTCCCGCCAGCCGCCCGGTCAGCCCCAGCTCCTCGATCAGCCCGCTCGGAAGCACGGACTGCTCGGGGATGTACACGGCGGCCTCACCGGTCCGGTACGCGCCCTTGGCGACGACGGCCCGGTACAGACCCACCTGGGCCAGCTCCAGCGCGTCGGCGTTGGGATGTTCGTGAACGGTCAGGACTTCGGCGGTGACGCGCAGCGTCGACATCGGGGGCTCCTCGGTGTGCCTCAGGTGTGTTTCATCGCCCCCAACTGTCCGTACGGGAAAGGGATGGTGCGAGCGGTTTAGCGGCTGCTACCGTCGCGATCTTCACGATGAGCAGCGCCGGTTCTCCGCGTACAGGCGCAACCCCTCGGTCACCAACCGGGCATTGGAGATCGCCCGGTTTCCGTCCGGCAGGACCAGCGTGTCCTCCAGGCCGATCCGGGTCGCCAGTCCGAGCCGTCCAGCCAGGCGCAGCACCGGCCACGCGCCCCCGTCCTCCCCGTGCAGCAGCACCGGGCGGCCGAACGCCGCGCCCAGGTCGGTCAGCAACGCGCGCGCGGTGTCCTCGGCCGTCTCCGCCGAAGTGTCGGTCACCTCCGCCAGCACGCGCAGCACCCGAGGAGCCAGCGGCGAGGCGGCGAAGCGTGCCGCCGCGTCCGTGCCGGACCAGATGCCCGCCTCCACGCCGACGCCGCGCTCCATGAGCGCCGCCGCCACCTCTTCGGCGCCCGGCTCGTGCCAGTTGACCGAGGCGTGGTCCGGGAGCACCCGCCAGCTGCGGACGCGCTCGAGCCGGGCCGCCGGATCAGGTTCCGCCCAGGCACCCGTGGTCACACCTACCGGCACCCGCACCCGCGCGCGGATCGCCGCCAGCGCCGGCGCGAGGACGCGCGGCGACAGGCTGTCCTGTCCGCAGGGGGTCTTGGGGTGGACATGGATGTCCGTGGCCCCGGCCGCGACCGCCTCGGCCGCGGATTCGGCCAGCGCCTCGGGAGAGAGCGGCACCACCGCGCCTTCGCCCGCCCCGCGGGAGCCGTTGAGACACACCTGGATCATGTGCCGATGGTGTCAGGCGCCACTGACAGTGGGGTCCGCGGCGGCAAAAGGGGGTGCGGCATCCCCGGCGCACCCCCGTCGTACTAGGCGGACACGAGCAGCCGCCGTCCGCGCCGCGACGCCGCCAGCGCTTCGGGCGTGAGCACCGGACGCGGCACGACGATGCCGCATTCCGTGCAGACCGGACCCGACGACGGTTCATGGGCCAGGTCGTACTTCCAGCTGAGCCGCTCCCCGCCGCACACCGGGCACTCCGAGCCAGGTTCGCGCTCCAGTGCGGCGATCAGCCGACGCAGCACCTCGGCCAGGGGTTCATGCGGGTGCACCCGGGGGTCATCGCACCAGGCGACACCGAAACCGCCCCAGGTCAGCCGGTGCCAGTCGTCCACGCTGCCCGGCCTGCGCAGCCCGTCGTGCTTCTCCTTCTTGCGCCGCTCGGCGAACTTGACCTCATAGGCCAGCCAGACCGAACGCGCCTCTTCCAGCTCCTCCAACGCGGCCACGAGCCGCGCCGGATCCGGGGACCGGTCCTCCGGACCGAATCCCGCCCGGGAGCACAAGTGGTCCCAGGTCGCCCTGTGCCCGTAAGGAGCGAACCGCTCAAGGCACTTACGCAGCGAATAGCGCCGCAGCGCGAGATCGCACCGCGGATCGCGCACCTGTCTCGCCAGACTCCGGAAACCGGCCATCGCCCTGCACCTCCGTCACACCTGCACCTGTACTTCGGTCACTTCGGCGTCGCCGCACGGACTTCGCGCGACGTTGACGAATAGACGTATCGACATGCGAATCGGCTCCATCCGATTTCAGATGACCTCCATAGCGAGCCCTGGTGGCTCCAAAAGTGACGCATGTTCACCTTCAATCCCGGGGATACCGGCGGTAACAGTCACGGGCCCACCCTCGTCGGTAGGAGCTGCCATGCCAAGGCGCACCCCACGCAACGCGCTAGACAGACTGAGAACTCCTGACAGATTCCCCGGGTTCCTGAAGGCCGCATCCGTATGCGCGCTCATTGCCGGTCTTTTGTCGCCATTTTCCCCGGCGGTCTCCGCGTCCCCGGCGGCCGCGGCCGAGGTCACCGCCGCGGGCGACCACTGCGGGAACCAGTGCTCCGACATCCTCCCGCCGGGCCAGAACGGCAACGCCACCCTGGCCCAGGTCCTGCTCAACCAGGCCTTCGGAACCATGCCGGAACACGCCTCCGACCAGCTCGGCCCCTACGCCAACCTGGCCACGGGCTACTCCGGCCTCACCAACGCGACCATCAGGAACTTCTTCAACGACGCCTCGTTCGGCGTCCCGTCCGACCAAGTCGCCTCCACCGTCAAACCCGCAGGGCGCGGCGACGTGACGATCGTCCGAGACAAGAAGACCGGTGTGCCGCACATCACCGGTACCACCAGATACGGCACGGAGTTCGGCGCGGGCTATGCGGCCGCCCAGGACCGGCTGTGGCTGATGGACGTCTTCAGACACGTCGGACGCGGGCAGCTGACCGCGTTCGCCGGCGGCGCACCCTCCAACCAGGGTCTTGAGCAGCAGTTCTGGCGCAACGCGCCCTACACCGAGGCCGATCTGCAGGCCCAGATCGACAACGCCGTCGCCTCCAACGGCGAACGCGGACAACTCGCGCTCGCCGACGCCAAGGCATACCTGGACGGCATCAACGCCTACATAGACGCCTCCGACAGCGGCCGCTACTTCCCCGGCGAGTACGTCCTGACCGGCCACAAGGACTCCATCACCAACGCCGGCACGATCCAGCACTTCAAGATCACCGACCTGGTGGCGCTCGGCTCGGTCATCGGCGCGCTCTTCGGCTCCGGGGGCGGCGGCGAGGTCAACAACGCGATCTCGCTGCTGGCCGCGCAGGAGAAGTACGGCGTGGCCGAGGGCACGAAGGTGTGGGAGTCGTTCCGTGAACGCAACGACCCCGAGGCCGTCGTCACCGTCCACGACAAGAGCTTCCCGTACGCCACCCGCCCCGCCGACCCGCAGGGCGAGGCCCTGCCCGACGCCGGGTCGGTGAACGAGGAACCGCTCGTGTACGACCGTACCGGCAGCGCGGCCGGCTCCGCCGCGGGCACCGCCTCCGCGAGCGCGGCCCGGACCGCCATGACCTCGGCCAAGCGGGGCATGTCCAACGCCCTCGTGGTCGGCGGCGAGCACACCGCCAGTGGCCACCCCGTCGCCGTCTTCGGCCCGCAGACCGGCTACTTCGCACCCCAGCTGCTCCTGCTCCAGGAGATCCAGGGCCCCGGCATCAGCGCCCGCGGCGCCTCCTTCGCCGGTCTGAGCATGTACGTCGAGCTCGGCCGCGGCCAGGACTACGCGTGGAGCGCCACCACCTCCGGCCAGGACATCATCGACACCTACGCCGTCGAGCTGTGCCAGGACGACTACCACTACCTCTACCGCGGCACCTGCACCGCGATGGAGAAGGTCGAGCAGAAGAACGCCTGGAAGCCCACCACCGCCGACAGCACCCCCGCCGGCTCGTACACGATGCGGGTCTGGCGCACGAAGTACGGTCCCGTCACCCACCGCGCGACCGTCGGCGGCAAGAAGGTCGCCTACACCACCCTGCGCTCCTCCTACCTGCACGAGGCCGACTCCATCATCGGCTTCCAGATGCTGAACGACCCGGACTTCGTCAAGGGCCCCCAGGACTTCCAGCAGGCGGTGCGGCACATCAACTACACCTTCAACTGGTTCTACGCCGACTCCGAGCACACCGCCTACTACAACAGCGGCGACAACCCCGTCCGGGCGGCCGGCGTCGACGCGGAGTTCCCGGTGTGGGCACAGCCGGCCTACGAGTGGCGTGGCTGGGACCCGGCGAAGAACACCGCGCGGTACACCCCGCCGTCCGAGCACCCCAACTCCATCGACCAGGACTACTACGTCTCCTGGAACAACAAGCAGGCCAAGGACTACACGACCGCCCCCTGGGGCGACGGCTCCGTCCACCGCGGCAACCTGCTGGAGGACCGGGTGCGCAAGCTGGTCGACGCGGGCGGTGTGACCAGGGCCTCGCTGGTGAAGGCGATGGCCGACGCGGGCCTGGCCGACCTGCGGGCCGAGGACGTAGTGCCGGATCTGCTCAAGGTCGTCAACAGCTCGGCCGTGACCGACTCCGCGGCCGCCGCGGCCGTGAGCAAGCTGCAGACGTGGCTGTCGGCGGGCGGCAGGCGCACCGAGACGTCGGCCGGTTCGAAGACCTATGCCCACGCCGACGCCGTCCGCATCCTGGACGCGTGGTGGCCGCTGCTGGTGAAGGCCGAGTTCGAGCCGGGGCTCGGCAGCGAGCTGTACGGCGCGATGACCGACAACCTGCCCATCGACGAGTCCCCGTCGGCAGCGCACGGCCCGACCGGCTCACACGCCGGAAGCTCCTTCCAGTACGGCTGGTGGTCCTACGTCGACAAGGACATCCGGGCCGTGCTCGGTGAGTCCGTGCAGGGCCCGCTCGCCCGCGAGTACTGCGGCGGCGGCAGCCTCACCGCCTGCCGGGACCTCCTGATCAGCACCCTGAAGGAGGCGGCGGGCAAGACCGCGGCCCAGGTCTACCCCGGCGACGACCAGTGCTCGGCGGGCGACCAGTGGTGCGCCGACTCGATCATCCAGCGCACGCTGGGCGGCATCAAGCACGGCAGGATCAGCTGGCAGAACCGTCCGACCTACCAGCAGGTCGTGGAGTTCACGTCACACCGGTGACGGGAGCCGGCGGCGGGTCACTTGATGCGGCCCGCCGCCAGCACCACCTGCGCCAGCTCCCGGTGCACGATGTCGCTGTGCGCCCCCGCGGGCGGCCCGCCCCGTCTGACGACCGCCGCCGCGTCGACGTTCACACAGCCCGACGCCGGCAGCGCCGCGCCCAGGGCGTCGGCGAGCTTCAACGACCTGGTCCCCGGCACCGCCTGCACCCCGTCGTGCCCCATGGCACCCCACTTGTCACCCAGCATCCGGCCGATGGCCGACGCCGCGATCCCGCGCGCGTCGCCCGCCATGCGGGACGCCAGCGGATACATCGTGGACAGGGCCGAGTCGTGCCGTGAGTGACAGCACACCAGCGGACCGTCGATCCGGTTGTGCTGGCCCTCCAGCACCCCGCCCGCACGGGCGTCGTGCGGCAGCCGGGAGGCGAACGCGTAGTGCGAGAAGGCGCCTTGGAGCAGCGTCACGGACTTCACCGTCCGCACCCCCTTCGGCAGCCCGCGCAGCGCGAACGACACCAGGCGGGCGCCGAAGCTGTGCCCCACGAGATGCACCCGCACCCCGGGCTCCCGCGCGGCCAACTGCCCGACGACCCGGCCGAGTCCGCGCTCACCGACCGTGCCCGCGCGCCGCTTCATCGCGTAGTACGTCGCCTGCCGCAGCAACTCGTGCGCGCCCTCCCACGGGTTGGGCAACGAGAAGGAGGCCGCGCCGGCCCCGGGCACCGCGTCCGGCGACTCGAGATGCGTCAGCGCCTGCGCGAACTCCTCGCACAGGGCCGCCGTGGAGCCCGCGAACATGTCCGGGGAGTCCTGCGGCACCCCCTCGCACAGCGTGTCCGCCGCGAACAGCGCCTGCGGCCCCGGCGGCACGACGTCCACCAGCAGCCGCACCAGCCGCCCGAACTCCTCCAACTCGGCGTCCTCACGCGGCTGCTGGTCCAGCAGCCGCGCGATCCGGTCGATCACGGTGGCCCGCCCCGGGAACGTCTCCAGCAGCGCGTGCCGTGTGTCCTTGTCGAGCACCGGCCGACGCGGCATCTCCGCCGCCACGGCCCGCGGGAAGTCGGGGATCGGCTCGTCCGAGAACCGCATCGACGGCCAGATCACGCCCACGTACCCGATCCTCGCCTTCGGCGCGAGCCGCGGGATCGGCTCGAAGAAGCCGTCGTAGAGCCGGGTCGCGCCCGAGCGGTCGTTGTTCCAGCCGTGCGCGAAGACGATCAGATCCCGGACGTCGTGCTGCGCCACCCCGGCCAGCAGCCGGTCCCGCCTGCCGGCGTCCGGATCACCGTCCGCGTCGAAGGTCAGCTCCCAGTAGGGAGTCACGCTCACTGCCGGTTTCGCCATGACAGGCCCCCTCGTCCCCCGAAGTGGTGCGATACGGGCGCATCGTCCTGCCGACGGGCGGGAATGGCCATACGTCGTCACCCATGAGTGGGCCGCTCATTTGTACAGCAGGTACTCCTTGCGCATCCGCCCGAACGCCGCCAGCTCCTGCTGCCAGCCCGCCACCACGTCGTCGGCGGCCGCGCCCGCGTCGATCATCGTGCGGACCTGGGTGGAACCGGTGAGCTTGTCGATCCAGTTGTCGGAGCGCCAGGCGAAGCCGCTCCAGACCTTCTTGGCGGTCACCAGCAGGGCGATCCCGGTGCGGACGGGGTCGAAGGCCGCGCGGTCGTGGACGTGGATCTGCACCCCGCCGACGGTCTTGCCCTGGAACTTGGAGAACGTCGGCGCGAAGTACGCCTCCCTGAAGTGCACGCCGGGGAGCCCGAGTTCGTTGGCCGCCTCGGCCCAGCGCCGGTCGATCCCCTCCGCGCCGAGCAGTTCGAAGGGGCGGGTGGTGCCGCGTCCCTCGGAGAGGTTCGTGCCCTCGAAGAGGCAGGTGCCCGAGTACACGAGAGCGGTGTCCGGCGTCGGCATGTTCGGGCTCGGCGGCACCCAGGGCAGGCCCCAGGCGTCGTAGAACGCGGACCGCTTCCAGCCCGTCATCCGTACGGTCTCCAGGGTGACCGGAGTGGTGAGGAACTCCCCGTTGAACAGTCCTGCCAGTTCGGCGACGGTCATGCCGTGCGCCTGCGAGATGGGCTGCCGTCCGACGAAGGTGGCGAACTCCTTGTGCAGTACGGGCCCTTGGGCCGAGCGGCCGGTCACCGGATTCGGCCGGTCGAGCACGACGAAGCGCTTGCCGGCGAGCTGGGCCGCCTCCATGCAGTCGTAGAGGGTCCAGATGTAGGTGTAGAAGCGGGCGCCCACGTCCTGGATGTCGAAGACGATCGTGTCGACACCGGAGGCGGTGAAGATGTCGGCCAGTGGCCGGCCGCTCTTGAGGTACGTGTCGTAGACGGGGAGACCGGTCGCCGGGTCGTCGTAGCGGCCTTCGGAGCCGCCGGCCTGCGCGGTGCCGCGGAAGCCGTGTTCCGGGCCGAAGACGGCCCGTAGGTTCACCCGTTCGTCGGTGTGCATGACGTCTACGATGTGGCGGACGTCGCGGGTTACGCCGGTGGGGTTGGTGACGATGCCGACGCTCTGGCCTCGCAGGGATGCGTAGCCGCTCGCGACGAGGTTCTCGAAGCCCGTGCGCAGGCGGTGGGGGGCCGCTGAGGCCGGGGGCGCGGCGGAGAGTGCGGTTGCTGCCGTGGTCGCTGCGAGGAGAGCTCGTCTGGATAGGCGCATGGGGTGCACGTTAAGTGCTCCCGCCGGTTGTGGGGAGGGTGCCGGTCGTGTGCGGCTTGTCGCGCCCGCGCGGCGGAGCCGCACGTGGATACGGCCCCGCGCCCCTGAGCGGCGTCGCAGCGCCCTTCCCTGGTACATACCGACCGGTTAGTCTGGCGCTCGTAAGGGAGCCGCAGTCGAAGGAGACCGATGGTGGAAGCCGTGCAGGGTGCCGGAGTCGTCGTTACCGGGGCTGGGGGTGGCATCGGCGCGGCGCTTGCCCGGCGGTTCGCCGCCGGAGGGGCGCGTGTCGTCGTCAATGACCTCGACGCCCGCAAGGCCGAGGCCGTCGCCGAAGAGATCGGCGGCATCGCGGTCCCCGGCGACGCCTCCGCGATCATCGCGGACGCCCGGGACGCGCTCGGCGGTGCCGTCGACGTCTACTGCGCCAACGCCGGTGTCGCCTTCGGCGGCGACGCTCCCGGGCAGCCGCTCGACGAGAAGGCCTGGTCGACGTCCTGGGACGTCAATGTGATGGCACATGTGCGTGCCGCGAACGCGCTGCTCCCGGCCTGGCTGGAGCGCGGCAGCGGACGCTTCGTCTCCACCGTCTCCGCCGCCGGCCTGCTCACCATGATCGGCGCGGCGCCCTACGCCGTCACCAAGCACGGCGCGTACGCCTTCGCCGAGTACCTGTCGCTGACGTACCGGCACCGGGGGATCAAGGTGCACGCCATCTGCCCGCAGGGCGTGCGCACCGACATGCTGGACGCCACCGGCAGCGCGGGTGACCTGGTGCTCAAGCCCACCGCCATCGCGCCGGAGGACGTGGCGGACGCCCTGTTCAAGGGGATGGAGGAGGACCGCTTCCTGATCCTGCCGCACCCCGAGGTCGCCGCGTACTACCAGGCGCGGGCCGCAGAGCCCGACCGCTGGCTGGCCGGCATGAACCACCTCCAGCAGAAGTGGGAGGAGGCCCGGTGACCGGCTCCCGTTACGCCGCCAAGCCCTGGCTGGCCCTGCTGAACGACGCCCAGCGTGCCCCGGTGGCCCCGGACGACTCCCTCGTGCACGCCCTGCGCCGGGTGGCCGCCGAGACCCCGGAGCGCGTCTTCCTCGCCTACTTCGACGGCCGGCTGACCTACCGCGAGGTCGACGAGCTCAGCGACTCCGTCGCCGGGCACCTCGCCGCGCGCGGCCTGGAGCGCGGCGACCGGGTCGCGGTCCTGCTACAGAACTCCCCGCACTTCGTACTCGCCGTGCTCGGCGCCTGGAAGGCGGGCGCGGTCGTCGTGCCCGTCAACCCGATGTACAAGGCGGGGGAGGTCGCGCACGTCCTGCGGGACGGCGACGTGGCCGCGCTGATCTGCTCCGACCGGGCCTGGGAGTCGTATCTGCGCGAGACGGCCGCCGACTCGCCGGTGCGGATCGTGCTCACCGGGTGCGAGCTGGACTTCCAGACCCGCGACGACGCGCGAGTGCTGACCTTCGAACGGCTCCCGCAGGCCGCGGACGCCGACGACCTCGCGGCGGTCGCGCGGGGCGGGCTCAAGGCGCCGGACGACCGTGCGCTCGGCCCGTCCGACATCGCGCTGATCAGCTACACGTCGGGCACCAGCGGCACGCCCAAGGGCGCCACCAACACGCACGGCAACATCATGTACAACGCCGAGCGGCAGCGCACCGGCCTCGCTCTCCCCGAGGCGCCCGTCTACTTCGCGTTGGCGCCGCTGTTCCACATCACCGGGATGGTCGCCCAGTTCGCCGCCTGCCTGAACAGCGCGGGGCTGCTCGTGCTGGCGTACCGCTTCGAGGCGGGCGTGGTGCTCGACGCGTTCGCCGAGCACGGGCCGCACTACACCGTCGGCCCCTCGACCGCCTTCATGGCCCTGGCCGCCCACCCGGACGTCAGCCGCGAGCACTTCGCGTCCTTCGTCAACATCTCCTCCGGCGGTGCCCCGCTGCCGCCCGCGCTGGTGGAGAAGTTCCGGGCCGGCTTCGGGCCGTACATCCGCAACGGCTACGGCCTCACCGAGTGCACCGCCCCCTGCGCCGCAGTACCGCCCGGCCTGGAGGCCCCCGTCGACCCGGTCTCCGGGACGCTCGCCGTGGGCGTGCCGGGGCCCGAGACGGTCGTACGGATCGTCGACGAGCAGGGTGCGGAGGTGCCGTTCGGCGAGCAGGGCGAGATCCTCGTCCGGGGGCCGCAGGTCGTCCCCGGCTACTGGCGCCGCCCCGACGCGACCGCCGAGACCTTCCCCGACGGCGAGCTGCGCACCGGCGACATCGGCTTCATGGACGCCGAGGGCTGGCTGTACGTCGTCGACCGCAAGAAGGACATGATCAACGCGTCCGGCTTCAAGGTGTGGCCGCGCGAGGTCGAGGACGTGCTCTACACCCACCCGGCGGTGCGCGAGGCCGCCGTCGTCGGCGTGCCCGACGGGTACCGCGGAGAGACCGTCAAGGCGTACATCAGCCTCCGTCCGGGTGCCGAAGCCGACCCCGACGCACTCGCCGCGTACTGCCGGGAGAGACTGGCCGCCTACAAGTACCCGCGGCAGGTGGAGGTCCTGCCCGACTTGCCCAAGACGGCGAGTGGGAAGATCCTCCGTCGGGAGCTCCGTTCCCGCGCGAACGACGGCTAGACCACACACGGCAACACGGCAAGCGGAACATCTCGGAAGGGCAGGTGGCGGCACAGTGGCCAGGACGACGGACGGTGACGGTACGCCCGTCCCGCAGCGGCTGCTCGCCGCCGCCACCCGGCTCTTCGCCGAGCGGGGTTACGACCGCACCTCGGTGCAGGAGATCGTCGAGGCGGCCGGCGTCACCAAGGGGGCGCTGTACCACTACTTCGGATCCAAGGACGACCTCCTGCACGAGGTGTACGCGCGTGTGCTGCGCGTCCAGCAGGAGCGGCTCGACGCGTTCGCGGACGCCGACGAGCCCATCGAGAAGCGGCTTCGGGGTGCGGCGGCGGACGTCGTGGTGACGACCATCGAGAACCTCGACGACGCGATGATCTTCTTCCGCTCGATGCACCACCTGAGCCCGGAGAAGAACAAGCAGGTGCGCGCGGAGCGCCGGCGCTACCACGAGCGCTTCCGCGCGCTTGTCGAGGAGGGCCAGGAGACGGGCGTCTTCTCCACGGCGACGCCGGCCGACCTGGTCGTCGACTACCACTTCGGTTCGGTCCATCACCTGTCGACCTGGTACCGCCCGGACGGCCCGATGAGCCCGCAGGAGGTCGCGGACCACTTGGCGGATCTGCTGCTGCGGGCGCTGCGTCCCTGAGACCCCTGCTTCGGCCCTGAACGGGCCTCGTCCTCAAACGCCGGACGGGCTGGAAATCCAGCCCCTCCGGCGTTTGAGGAGCGGGGTCTGGGGCGGAGCCCCAGAAGGATGGGACGGGTAGGGGCGGCGGGGGCGAAACCATCCCACCCCCGCCACCGACTCACAGATACTTCTTCAACTCCCGCCGCGCCAGCGACCGCTGATGCACCTCGTCCGGCCCGTCGGCGATCATCAGCGTCCGCGCCCCCGCGTACAGCTCGGCCAGCGGGAAGTCCTGACTCACCCCACCCGCACCGTGCAACTGAATCGCCCGGTCGATGATGTCGACCACGGCACGCGGCGTGGCGATCTTGATCGCCTGGATCTCGGTGTGCGCACCCCTGTTGCCGACGGTGTCCATCAGCCAGGCCGTCTTCAGCACCAGCAGCCGCAGCTGCTCGACGGTCACCCGCGCGTCCGCGATCCAGTTGTGCACCACACCCTGCTGGCCCAGCGCCTTGCCGAACGCCGTGCGGGACACGGCCCTGCGGCACATCAGCTCGATCGCCCGCTCGGCCATGCCGATCAGCCGCATGCAGTGGTGGATCCGGCCCGGACCGAGCCGGGCCTGCGCGATGGCGAAGCCGCCGCCCTCCTCGCCGATGAGGTTGGCCGCCGGCACCCGCGCCCCGTCGAAGATCACCTCGGCGTGGCCGCCGTGGGAGTGGTCCTCGTAACCGAACACCTGCATAGCGCGCTTCACCGTGACGCCCGGGGTGTCACGGGGGACCAGGATCATGGACTGCTGACGCCGGATGTCCTCGCCGTCCGGGTCCGTCTTGCCCATCACGATGAAGATCTTGCAGTCCGGGTTCATCGCCCCGGAGATGTACCACTTGCGGCCGGTGACGACGTACTCGTCGCCGTCCCGCTCGATGTAGGTGGTGATGTTCGTGGCGTCCGAGGAGGCCACGTCCGGCTCGGTCATCGCGAACGCCGAGCGGATCTCACCGGCCAGCAGCGGCTCCAGCCACTGCTTCTTCTGCTGCTCGTCGCCGAACTGGGAGAGCACCTCCATGTTCCCGGTGTCGGGCGCCGCGCAGTTCGTGGCGGTCGGTGCCAGGTGAGGGGAGCGGCCGGTGATCTCGGCCAGCGGGGCGTACTGGAGGTTGGTGAGGCCGGCGCCGTACTCGGCGTCGGGCAGGAAGAGGTTCCACAGGCCCTGCCTGCGGGCCTCGGCCTTGAGCTCCTCCACCACGGCCGGGGTGTCCCACGGGGAGGCCAGCGCGGCCCGCTGCTCCTCGGCGACCGCCTCGGCCGGATAGACGTGCTCGTCCATGAAGGCCAGCAGTTTGGCGCGCAGTTCCTCGGTGCGTGCGTCGAACGCGAAGTCCATGTCCCGTCAGCCTTCCTGGATGCCTTCTTGAAGAGTGGTCAGGCCGTGCTCGATGAAGACCGGGACCAGGTCGCCGATGCGGTCGAAGCCGCGGCCGACCGTCTGGCCCAGCGTGTAGCGGTAGTGGATGCCCTCCAGGATCACGGCGAGCTTGAACCAGGCGAACGCCGTGTACCAGGAGACCGCGGAGACGTCGCGCCCCGAGCGCGCGGCGTACCGCTCGACGAGCTCGGCCGGCTCCGGGTGCCCGGCGGCCTCGGCGGTCGTGGAGACCGGGGAGTCGGGCGTGCCCAGCGGCATGCTGTACATGACCAGCAGGCCCAGGTCGGTGAGCGGGTCGCCGAGCGTCGACATCTCCCAGTCGAGGATCGCCTTGATCCGGTCGTCCTCGCCGATCAGGACGTTGTCGAGGCGGTAGTCGCCGTGGATCACCGTCGCCGTGGGGGAGGTCGGCAGCCGCCGGCCGAGCGTGGCGTGCAACTCGTCGATGCCGACCAGGTCACGGTTGCGGGAGGCGTCCAACTGCTTGCCCCAGCGGCGCAGCTGGCGGTCGAGGAAGCCCTCGGGGCGGCCGAAGTCGGCCAGGCCCACCGACGCCGGTTCCACGGCGTGCAGCTCGACCAGCGTGTCCACCAGCGACAGCACCGCGCCGCGGGTGCGCTCCGGGCCGAGCGGGGCCAGCTGGTCGGCGGTGCGGTACGGGGTGCCCTCGACGAACTCCATGACGTAGAACGGCGCTCCGAGCACCTCCTCGTCCTCGCACAGCAGCACCGGCCGCGGCACCGGCACGTCCGTCGGGTGCAGCGCGCTGATGACGCGGTGCTCGCGCTTCATGTCGTGCGCCGTGGCGAGGACGTGGCCGAGCGGAGGCCGCCGTACCACCCACTTCGAGGTGCCGTCGGAGACCGCGTAGGTGAGGTTCGACCGTCCGCCCTCGATCAGCCGGCCGGTCAGCGGACCGTGCACCAGACCGGGGCGCTCGCGCTCGAGCAGGCCGTGCAGCCGATCGAGGTCGAGGCCGGGCGGATGGTCGGGGCTCATACAGGCTCCTCAAGGCAGGACAAGTAGACCTGACTCATGATGCCGACCAGTCGGTATGTCGTCCAGTGCGCGGGCCGAACGTGATCGGGGCCACCATAGGACGACAGCTCCCCGAGCGGATCGCCGGGGAGCTGTCGGTGGCGCCTTCGCGGCCGGTACGGCGGTACGGACCGGGTCGTCGGACGGCCTCAGTGGTCGTCCCAGTGGCCGTCGTGCGCGGCGTGCCGGTGGCCGTCGTGGAGGTAGTCGACGTGGTCGCCGTGCCGGACGCTCTCGTGCCCGCACTCGGCGCCGTGCTGGTGGGAGTGGCCCTCGTGTGCGACATGCCCGCCCGACTCGCACTCGTCCCAGTGGCCGGCGTGCTCGCGGTGGAGGTGACCGTCGTGCGCGTAGTCGGTGTGGTCGCCGTGCGGGACCGCGGTGTGTCCGCAGGCGGGGCCGTGGGCGTGCGTGTGGGCGGGGTGTTCCGTGTGAAGGGTGGTCATGCTGCTCACCTTCGAAGGGGCGGGTGGTGACGTCGGACAGGCTGCCACGCGAACGCCGCATATCGGGGCATTCGGGTTGCGTGGCGTCCGGTCGCCCACGAGGGTCGGACCCATGAAGGGCATCAGCTACTCACGCTACGGCGGGCCCGATGTGCTCGCATACGGAGACGTGCGCGACCCCCGGGTCGGCCCCGACTCCGTGCTGGTCAAGGTGCGGGCGGCGGCGGTCAACCCGGTCGACTGGAAGTGTCGCGAGGGCTACATGGACCGGCTGGTGGAGCCGCTCTTCCCGGTGGTCCCGGGCTGGGACGTCTCCGGTGTCGTCGTGCAACCGGGCATGTCCGTCACCGAGTTCGCGGTCGGCGACGAGGTCATCGGGTACGTACGCGAGGACGTCCTGTCGCACGGCACCTTCGCCGAGTACGTCGCCGCTCCCGTGCGCACGCTGGCACGCAAGCCGCGCAACCTCACCTGGGAGGCGGCGGCGGGCCTGCCGCTGGTGGGGCTGACGGCGTATCAGGTGCTGACCAGGGTGCTCGAGGTCAAGCGGGACGAGACGGTCCTCGTGCACGCCGCGGCGGGTGGGGTGGGCTCGATCGCCGTGCAGCTCGCCCGCCATCTGGGTGCCAGGGTGATCGGTACGGCGAGCGCGCCCAACCACGACTTCGTCCGCGACCTCGGCGGTGAGCCGGTTGAGTACGGCGACGGCCTCACCGAGCGGGTGCGGGGGCTGGCGCCCGAGGGCGTGAGCGCGGCCTTCGACACGGTCGGGGGAGAGGCGCTGAAGGCGTCGGCGAACCTGCTCGCCCCCGAGGGCCGCCTGGTGTCGATCGCCGATCCGGACGTCGTCGACTACGGCGGCCGCTACTACTTCGTCCGGCCCGACGCCGAGGACCTGGCGCGGCTGGCCGAACTGGCGGAGCGGGGGGTGGTGACCGTGCACGTCTCGGAGACGTTCCCGCTGGAGCGGACGGCCGACGCCCACCGCCTGAACCAGGAGGGCCGCACCCGGGGCAAGATCGTGGTGACCGTGGACTGGGACACGGAGGAGACACCGGCCCTCGAGGGGATGTGGCAGGGGACGGACTAGGGGGGAGGGGCCCGGCCGGCTTCGGAAGAGGGCCCGGCGGTGTCCCGGCGCGGGGAAGCGGTCGTGGCCGGCCGCCGTCAGAAGAGCAGCGCGGCCGCGCACACCGCCGGCCCGACTGTGAGCAGGGCGGTGGCGGTCGCGTGCCGGGGTGGGAGTGCCTGGGGTTCGGCGGGGGGTGGCCGGCGAGGGCGTCGGCCTGGTCTCCTGCGGGCTGTCCTGCCGCGACACCCTGCGCCTGTGGCGGCGTGGGGAAGCGGTCGTGGCCGGCCGCTGTCAGAAGAGCAGCGCGGCCGCGCACACCGCCAGCCCGACTGTGAGCAGGGCGGTGGCCGTCGCGTGCCGGGGTGGCAGTGCCCGGGGCTCGGCGGAGGTGGACAGGGCGTGGATGCGGCGGTGTGCCAGGGCCAGGAAGCCCAGCCACAGCCCGCAGCACAGGGCGCAGACGATGCCGCCCGCCACCGACACCCCGCCGTGCAGCGAGGTCCGCACGGCGAGTACCGCGGCCACGGTGCCGGACAGCGTCGTACGGCGCCACGCGAGGCGCGTCCGCTCGGGCTGCAGTCCTGGATCCCGTTCCGGTTCCGCTGCGGCGGGTGCGTTCATCCCTCCCACCCGACGAGCACGACGAGGACCATCGCGACGGCCACCACAGCCACCACCAGGCTCAGCACCGCCGGGAACCGCGACACCGGCAGGTCCTCGCCCCGCCGCATCGCCCGCTCGCAGCGCACCCAGTGATTGACCGCGCGCAGCGAGCACAGCACGCCCGCCGCGAGCAGTGCGAGGGCCAGTCCGACCCGCCAGCCCCAGCGCAGGTCCGGCAGGAACTGGTCGACCGCGAAGCCGCCGCCGATCAGCGCGAGCGCGGTGCGCAGCCAGGCGAGGAAGGTGCGCTCGTTCGCCAGCGAGAACCGGTAGTCGGGGGTGGTGCCCTCCCGGCGGGCCTCCTGCGGCGCGAACCACAGCCTGACGTTTCGCACGAACTCGCTCACCCGACCGACCCTATCCGGGCGCCGTGCCGCGGGCTCAGCGGGCCGCCCGGTGGGCCCGGAGCCGCTCGTACGCCGCCAGCCCGTCCGGCACCCACTCCCACTGCGGGAGCAGCCGCTCGACCTCGGTCTCGAGCAGGAAGTCGTGCCAGGCGACCTCCTCCACCTGCGGGCTGACCGGAAGCTCGCAGCGCACCTCGTACACCGCCGACCACCACGTCTGCCCGGCTCCGTCGTCGTACAGGAACTTGAACAGGTACGTCGGGCGGGGCAGCCCGCTCACCCCGAGTTCCTCCTCGGCCTCGCGCAGCGCGGCGTCGTCGTAGGACTCGCCCGCGCCGACCACTCCGCCGACGAACATGTCGTAGCGGGAGGGAAAGACCAGCTTGGTGGAGGTGCGGCGATGGACGAACAGGCGACCGCGCGCGTCCCGGGCCTCGATGAAGACGCAGCGGTGGCGCAGGCCCCTGGCGTAGGCCTCGCCGCGCGGGGACTGCCCGACGACCCGGTCCTGCTCGTCGACGATGTCGAGGATCTCGTCAGCGCTGCTCATGGGGCCATCCAAGCAGGAGGCCCGGACGGGTCACTGCGCGGGCTGGAGAACCGCCGCAGGCTCCGGCAGCTTCGCCCCGCTCGGCATCGCCTTGTGCGTGCCGAGGAGGATGATGCCCACCACGATGCTCGCGAGCCCGGCGGCCTCCCACGCCAGCGCGCCCGCGTCGGTGCGCAGCCGGTCGCCGAGGAAGCCGACGCCGCAGAGGATGCCGGCCAGCGGCTGGGCGGCGGTCAGGGCGGGCAGGGACATGCGCAGGGACGCCGTCTCGAAGGCGCTCTGGACGAGGATCAGACCGGTGAGGCCGAGCGCCACCACGGCGTAAGGCTGCCAGCCGGTCAGGACCTCCGCCATGCCGCCCTCGGCGAACCGCTCCCCGGTCACCCGCGTCAGGGCGTCCTGCACGCCGTAGAGCAGACCGGCCGCGGTCGCGAGCAGCGCCGGACCGGAGCTGAGCCGGGAGCGCTTGGCGTACGCCGTGAGCAGCAGGGCCGCTCCGACCATGACGCCGATGATCAGCCAGTGCCGCATCGGACTGTCGCTGGCCGTGCCGCCGGTCGGCTGTCCGGCCACGATGAACGCCGTCACACCGCCCGCGAGCAGGGCGAGGCCCGTCCAGCCCTGTCGGCCGAGGGGTTTCTTGGTCTGGCGGCGCGAGAGCATCAGCGCGAACAGCAGGTTCGTCGCGAGCAGGGGTTCCACCATGGAGATCTCGCCCTGACCCAGCGCCATCGCGCCCAGCGCCATGCCGACCACCATCAGGCCGATGCCGCCCAGCCAGCGCGGCACCTTCATCAGGTCCAGGAGGATCCGCGGCGAGAGGAAGTCGCTCAGCGGAGCCTTCTGGGCCGCGTTCTGCTGCAGGACGAAACCGAATCCCAGACAGCACGCGGCGGTGACGGCGAGTATCAAAATCTGGAGCGACACGCTGCGTACCTCGAATCCTGCCGGGCGGACGGGGTGCGGTAAGGGCCGACTGTAGCGGCCCGGAGCCCGGCGTGCGCGTTCCCTCATCGTGCGGGCTGGAAACGGGAGCCGCTATGACGTACGCCACACACTGGCAATAAAACCGACATTGCGGACATGGTGAACGCCTCAACTGCCTCAAGAGTCACACGAGTTGACGCGTGTAACGCCTCGACGGCCCTTGACGCGAGCCATTGGCTCCGGGTTTGCTGTGCGTGATCGCTCGATGACTGTCCACATTCTGCACACAACAGGACCCGGAACGGTGTCCCCACCTCCGCCACCCCTCGGCCGCGGCCGAAAGCGCGCAGCAGCCCACGCCTTCGACGCGGCCCTCGACGACGCCGAGCTCGCCGCGGCCCGTGCCGCACTGGCCCAAGGCCGGTGGCAGTCGGCTCGATCGCTGCTCGCCCGTACCGGCGACGACTGGGACCGCAGAGGGCACCGCGTCACCGTCCTCGCCCAGGAGCAGTACAGCGCCCCCTGGACCCGCGACTGGCTGCTCGCCGAGCCGGACTCCGCGGACGCCGCCGTCCTGCTCGCCCTCGCCCAGGTGTACCGAGCCCTGCGCGGCAAGGAGAAACCGGTCCGGGCGCGTGAGTCCTGCCAGGCGGCCGTGACGCTCGCGCCGGCCGACCCCACCCCCTGGCTCGGCCTGCTCATGCTGGAGAGCGCCCTGGGCGCCGAGGCGGAGGTGCGGCGGCTGTTCGCCGAGGTCCGCGCCCGGTACCCCGACCACCACCACGCCCACCACGTGATGGTCGCCCGGCTTGCGGAGCATCGGTCCGGCACCGGCGCCGACCCGCTCCACGAGGTCTACGACTTCGCCATCGAGGCCGCCGAACGGGCCCCGGCCGACTCCCCGCTCGCCATCCTCCCGGTCATCGCCCACGCCGAGCGCTACCGCGTCCTCGCGGCGGCGGGACACGAGCCGCGCGACGCGGCCGCCTCCGGGCACTGGACCGGCCGGCGGGCCCGGCAGGTGATGCGGTCCGCCTTCGACTGGTGGCTGGAGTGGGAGCAGGAAGGCCACCCGCGCCGCCTGGTCGACCTGAACTTCCTCGCCCACGCCAAGGTGTGCGAGGGCCGGGGCGCCGAGGCCGCCGCCCTGTTCCACCGCATCGGCGAACACGCCACCCCGTCGCCCTGGTCGTACCCGGACCGCGACCCGTACTCCGCCTTCCGGATCGCACGCGACACCGCGCTCGGCACCACGTAACCGCACCAGTCACGCCCCGACCCCGACCGCACACCAGCACCCCCGACCCGACTAAGGACGGTCATCGATGACGACGGGCAGTTCCAGCACGAGCAGAGCCACCGCCGACGGCGGCGGCATCAGTACGTTCAAGGGGCAGGACCGGGCCCTGCGCGCCGACCGGCTGGGTACCACGGGCCTGCTGCTGTCGGTGCTCGCGGCCACCGCGCCCCTCATGGTCGTCGCGGGTGTCATGCCCACGACCTTCGGGGTGATGGGCATCCTCGGCCAGCCGCTGCTCTTCGTGATCCTCGGCGTCGTCCTCGCCCTCTTCAGCGTCGGGTACGCCGAGATGAGCCGGCACGTCCACAACGCCGGCGCCTTCTACGCGTACATCGCCCGCGGCCTCGGCGGCACGGCCGGCGCCGGCGCCGCGATGGTCGCGCTCGTCGCCTACAACGCGCTCCAGGTCGGTATCTACGGCATCTTCGGCTTCGAGGTCTCCGGGCTGTTCGCCACGTACCTCGACACGGAGCTCGCGTGGTGGATACCGGCGCTGCTCGCCGTGCTCGTGGTCGGCGCGCTGGGCTGGCTGAAGATCGACCTCAACGCGCGCGTGCTCGGCGTCCTGCTGATCATCGAGGTGCTCCTGGTCGTCGTCTTCGACGTCGCCGCCCTCGCCGACCCCGGCAAGGAGGGACTGTCGCTGCACGCCTTCAACCCCGACACCCTCAGCGGCGCGGGCATCGGCACCGCCCTGTGCTTCTGCGTCGCCGCGTTCCTCGGCTTCGAGCAGGCCCCCGTCTACGCCGAGGAGACCAGCCGCCCGCACGTCCTCGTGCCCCGCGTGATGTTCCTCGCCATCGGCGGCATCGCCGTGTTCTACACGATCAGCTGCTGGGCCTACACCGTCGCCGCCGGACCCTCGGCCATCGTCGGCACCGCGCAGGAACAGAGCGCCGGGCTGCTGTTCTTCCTCACCGAGGACCTCGTCGGCGGCACCTTCACCGACGTCCTGCACGTGCTGTTCGTGACCGGCATGTTCGCGGCGATGCTCAGCTTCCACAACGTCGTCGCGCGTTACGCCTTCGCGATGGGCCGCGAGGGGCTCCTGCCGTCCGCCTTCGGCCGCACCAGCAGCACGAGCGGCGCCCCCGGAACGGGCTCGCTGCTGCAGACCGCGGTCTCCCTCGTGGTCGTCGCCGCGTTCGCGTTCAGCGACGACAAGCCCACCGGCGACCCGACCGCGCCGGTCCTTCAGCTGTTCACCTGGATGGGCAACCTGGGCGCGCTGGGCGTCGCCGTGCTGATGGCCGCCGCCTCGGTCTCGGTCATCGCCTTCTTCGTGCGCCGCGGGGCCGCCGCCGCCCAGTTCTGGCGGCTGACCGCCTCCGCGCTCGCGGTCGTCGCGCTGGCCTTCATCGTCGTCTACACCGTCAAGGACTTCGACGTCCTGATCGGCGCGGGCCCCGACTCGTCCCTGAGCTGGGCGCTGCCCGCCGTCATCGCCGTCGCCCTGGTCGCCGGCGTGGTCCAGGGCCTGCTCCTGCGCTCGCGCGCACCCGAGCGGCACGCCCGCATCGGACTCGGCAACGAGGCCTTCCAGCTGGAGAAGGCGGCGGCCGAGACGCCGTAGCGGGAGAAGTGGTTACGGAACTCTGACGAGCACCCGCGATTCCTGGCCCCGCCGGGGTCGCGGGTGTTCGAATGAGGAGGTGAACCCCGAACAGCCCGAACCGAAGGACGAGGAAGAGGGCGAGCGGACGGGCAAACCCATCGGCCGCCGTGTCCTGCTCGGCACCCTGGGGCTGGGCGCCCTCGGCCTGGTCGCCGCCCCGAACCTCCAGCGCGGCCTGGAATCCTTCCTCGCGAGCGCGTCCGACAAGGACCCCACCGGCCTGACGGGCCTGCTGCCCAACGGCGGAGGCTTCCGCTACTACTCGGTGACCTCCTCCGTACCCCGCAAGGACGCCACCACCTATCGCCTCAAGGTCGACGGCCTGGTCGACCGCCCCGGCACCTACACGCTGGCCGACCTGCGATCCCTGCCGCAGACCCGGATGGTGCGCGACGTCCAGTGCGTCACCGGCTGGCGGGTGCCCGGCACGCCCTTCGAGGGGGTGCGGCTGTCCCGGCTCCTCGACGCGGCCGGTGTCCGCGAAGGCGCGGGAGCGGTGCGCTTCACCTGCTTCGACGGCGCCTACAGCGAGAGCCTCACCCTCGACCAGGCCCGCCGCGCCGACGTCCTCGTCGCCCTGCGCATGCAGGACAAGGACCTGAGCCACGCCCACGGCGGCCCCGTCCGCCTCTACGTGGCCCCCATGTACTTCTACAAGTCCGCCAAGTGGCTCTCCGGCATCACCGTCACCAAGGACGTGCGCCCCGGCTACTGGGAGGAACGGGGCTACGACGTCGACGCCTGGGTCGGCCGCTCGAACGGACGCGACGATGAGCCTACGAGTTGACGCACCCGGCCGGGCCGCCGACGTCCGGCGCTTCGGCCCGGCCACCCGCTGGGTGCACCGGACGACCGCCGCGCTGATGGGCGTCTGCGTGGTGACGGCGGCCTGTCTGTACATCCCGCAGCTCGCCGAGCTCGTCGGCCGCCGCGAGCTGGTGGTCCGTATCCACGAGTGGGCCGGCCTCGCCCTGCCCGTGCCCGTCCTGGCCGGCCTCGCCTCCCGGCTGTTCCGCGCCGACCTGGGCTTCCTCAACCGCTTCGGCCCGCACGACCGGGTCTGGCTGCGGGCCGCCCTGCGACGCGACAAGCGGCGGTCGTCCAGGCCGGCGGGGAAGTTCAACGCCGGGCAGAAGATCTACGCGGCCTGGATCGCGGGTGCGACGCTGGTGATGCTCGGGACCGGGCTCCTCATGTGGTTCACGCACCTCACGCCCCTGGAGTGGCGTACGAGCGCGACGTTCGTGCACGACTGGCTGGCGCTCACGATCGGAATCGTCCTGGCCGGGCACGTCGGGATGGCGCTAGGGGATCCGGAGGCCCGCCGCGGCATGCGGACCGGGGTCGTGAGCCGGGAGTGGGCCGAACGGGAGCACACGCGTTGGCGGCCTTGACCAAGTGCCCCGCGGGGGTGCCGCGACCGGTTCTCCGGGGTCTGCGGTGCCGCCGTAGCTGGTCGCGCAGTTCCCCGCGCCCCCTTCGGGCGGGGTCGGACCGCAGCTGACTTCGGCAGGCACGTCCGCTGCGACGACCGTGAAGGCCGTCGGCATGCCGACCTCGATGCCGGCGTGCCGTACGGTCACGTCGGCCGGGCCCGGTTCCAGAGGCGGCACGACCGCGGAGAGCACCAGGCGGTCGGCCGACTCCGACTTCACGGCCGGTACCTGCCGGCCTCCGATGCTCACGACCGTGCCCGTCTCCAGCTCGGCAGGGTCGAAGAAGGCGTCCGCCACCTCGATCCCGACCACCTCACCGGGCTTCGCCTCCCCGTCGCCGCCCGTGTCCACGCCGCTGATCCGGTAGTCGCAGGCCGGTGCGCCGTCCGCCGAGGGCTTCAGCCGCACGGTCGCCCCGGGATGGCGCCGGTGGAAGTCGAGCAGCCCGCCCAGGACGGTCCGCACGGCCCGCCCCTTGCAGGAGCCGGCCCCGTCCGCCGACGCCGTGTGGTCCCGCAGCGCCTGCCCCCAGCTGCCGCCCTCACCCTGCACGGCGAGACAGGCGGTGGCCAGACCGCGCAGCAGCGTCCAGTCGGTGTCGGCCGGGGTCCGGGGGATCGTGTTCAGCGCGCCGCGGCACCGGGCGGGGTCGCCCAGCAGGTCGTAGACGCTCGCCGGGTCCGGGATGCCGTCGGTGTCCGGTGAGCCGGGGCCGGGCGGGAGCCAGGCCGGGATCTCCAGGACCTTCTTGCTGACCGAGGGACTGGGGGAGGGGCTCGGAGGCGCGCTCGGCGTGCCGCCGGTCCTCGGCTGGGCGGGCGTGCCGGTGGACGCGGGCGCGCCGACGTGCCCGTCGGGGCGCTGCCGCGGCGGCTCGGAGGAGTCGCCGGCCGGGTCGGTCGGCAGCCTGCCGGCACCGGCCGTCGGGCCGGCGGTGACGATCGGGCCCCCTCCGCCCCTGCCGTCCGCCGTGCCACCCCCGTCATCGGTGAAGGCGACGGTGGCCACCGCCACCGCCCCCGCGACGAGCAGCCCCGAGATACGCATCCCGAGGGAAACCGCCATGACGCCCCCCGAAGTCCACGCCCCCGACGGCTGAGACAGCGTCAGGGGTCACCTCATCATCGGGCCGAAGGCGCCCTCCGGGAAGCCACTCCAAGTGATCGTCAGTGCGATTTCCGACACTCGGCCGCGCGGAAGTTCAGCCCCCGAAGTCCAGCAGCACCTTGCAGGACCGGCTTCGGTCGGCCGCCAGCGCGAACGCCGACTCGGCCTCCCGCACCGGTACCACCGCGCTGACCAGGCCGTCGAACGACGCCTCGGCCGCGAGCAGTTCCAGCGCCGCGTCGAACTCGGTGTCGAAGCGGAACGCCCCGCGCAGCTCGATCTCCCGGCTCACCACGAGGTTCCCCGCGAACGGGCTCAGCCCCGGCGGCAGCATCCCCAGCTGCACCACGACACCGCCGCGCCGCACCAGCCGCAGACACGCGTCCAGCCCCGCGGCCACCCCGGACGCCTCGATCGCCACGTCCACCTCGCCAGGCCACCCGGCGTCGTCCGGATCGTCCGCCCGTACGACGGTGTCGGCGCCGGCGGTCCGCGCGAACTCGAGGGCCGCCGGGAGCAGATCGGTCACCGTCACGTGGGCGGCGCCGGCCGCCTTCGCCGCCGCGACGACCAGACAGCCGATGGGCCCGGCACCGGTGACCAGAACCGACCGCCCGGCCAACTCCCCGGCCCGGCCCACCGCGTGCAGCGCGACGGACAACGGCTCGGCGAGTGCCGCCCGCCGCAGGCCGAGGCCGGCCGGGAGCGGTCGCAACTGGCCGGCGGGGACGGCGATCCGGGCGGCGAAACCGCCCTGCACATGCGGGAAGCGGGCCGCGCTGCCGAGGTAGCGGGTGTCCCGGCAGACGTTGCGGCGGCCCTGCGCGCACTCCGGGCAGAGTGCGCAGGGGGTGGCGGGGTGCACGGCGACGGCCGTACCGGCGGGGAGACCCGAGGCGCCGTCGCCGTGTGCGAGGACCGTGCCGACCACCTCGTGCCCGAGCACCATCGGCTCGCGCAGCCGGAAGTCGCCGACCCCGCCGTGCCGCCAGTAGTGCAGGTCGGAGCCGCAGACGCCGCCGTAGCGCACGGCCACCAGCGCCTGCCCTGGACCCGGGACCGGCACCGGCAGTTCCTCGACCCGCAGATCGTCCTGACCGTGGATCACACAACCGAGCATTCCCCGGGCCTCCTTCACAGCACGCTGGTCATGCCGCCGTCGACGTACAGCACCTGTCCGCTGACGAAGTCGGCGGCCGGGGAGGCGAGGAACAGCACCCCGCCCACCAGGTCCTCGGTACGGCCCCAGCGGCCGGCCGGGGTGCGGCGGCGCACCCAGGCGCTGAACTCCTCGTCCTCGACGAGGGGTTGGGTCAGCTCGGTCTCGATGTACCCGGGGCCCAGGCCGTTGACCTGGACTCCGTGGGCGCCCCAGTCGGCGCACATGCCCTTGGTGAGCATCTTCAGCGCGCCCTTGGTGGCCGCGTAGGGCGCGATGCCGGGGCGGACCACCTCGCTCTGCAGCGAGCAGATGTTGACGATCTTTCCGCGCCCGCGCCGCGTCATCCGGCGGGCCGCCTCACGGCCCACCAGGAACGCGCTGGTCAGGTTGGTGTTCAGGATGCGGTGCCAGTCCGTGTCCGTGAACTCCAGCAGGGGCGCGCGCAGTTGCATCCCCGCGTTGTTGACCAGGATGTCGAGCGGGCCCACCCGCTCCTCGACGTCCGCGATCCCGGCGGCGACCGACGGGCCGTCGGTCACGTCGAACGCGGCCGTGTGGACGTCGCCGGGGAGTTCTCCGGCGGCCTCCGCGAGGCGTTTCGCGTCGCGTCCGTTGAGGACCACCGTGCAGCCGGCCTCGGCCAGTCCCCGGGCCAGCGCGAGGCCGATGCCCCGGCTGGAGCCGGTGACCAGGGCCGTGCGGCCGCTGATGTCGAAGAGGGGGTGAGCCGTCATCGTCGTGTCCCTGAAGGAGTCGTAGCGGGTCGTGGCGCTAAATGACCAGCGAGAGCAGCAGGACCAGACCGCCCGCGACCACCGAGATGATCGTCTCCATGACGGACCAGGTCTTGACGGTCTGGCCGACGCTCAGCCCGAAGTACTCCTTCACCAGCCAGAATCCGGCGTCGTTGACATGGCTGAAGAACAGCGAGCCGGCGCCGATGGCGAGGACCAGCAGAGCCGCGTGGGTCGTCGACATGTCGGCCGCGAGCGGGGCGACCAGACCGGCCGCGGAGACCGTGGCCACCGTCGCCGAGCCCGTCGCCAGCCGGATCGCCACGGCGATCAGCCAGGCCAGCAGCAGCGCGGGGATCGACCAGTCCTCGGAGATGTCCAGGACCATCTGGCCGACGCCCGTGTCGATCAGCGTCTGCTTGAAGCCGCCGCCGGCCCCCACGATGAGCAGGATGCCCGCGATGGGCGCGAGGCCCTTCTCGACCAGCGGCGAGAGCCGCTCCTTGCCGAAACCGGCCGGCCTGAGCAGGGTGAAGATGCCGACGAGCACCGAGGCGAGCAGCGCGATCAGCGGCGAGCCGATGACGTCGAAGACCCGCTGGACGGTGTTCTCGGGGTCGTCGACGACGATGTCGACCAGTGCCTTGGAGAGCATCAGGACGACGGGCAGCAGGATGGTCGCCAGCGTGGCGCCGAAGCCGGGACGCTTCTCCAGGTCCTCCGAGGCACGCTGCGGGATCATCCGGTCCGGAGCCGGGACGTCCACCCAGCGGGCGGCGTACTTCGAGAAGACCGGACCGGCGATGATCACCGTCGGTATGGCGACGAGGACGCCGAGCGCCAGCGTCACACCCAGGTTGGCGCCGACCGCGTCGATCGCGACCAGCGGGCCGGGGTGCGGCGGGACCAGGCCGTGCATCACGGACAGACCGGCGAGGGCGGGGATGCCGATGCGCATCAGCGAGTAGTTGCCGCGCTTGGCGACCATCAGCACGACGGGGATCAGCAGCACGACGCCGACCTCGAAGAACAGCGGCAGACCGATCACCGAGGCGATCAGCACCATTGCCCAGGGCATCGAACGCCCGCTCGCCTTGGCGAGGATGGTGTCGACGATCTGGTCGGCGCCGCCGGAGTCGGCGAGCATCTTGCCGAGGATCGCGCCGAGCGCGATCAGCACGCCCACGCCCGCCACCGTGGTGCCGAGGCCGGTGGTGAAGCTGGCGATGACCTTGTCGAGCGGCGCCCCGGCGAGCGCGCCGAGCGCCAGCGATCCGAGGGTGAGCGACAGGAACGCGTGGAGCTTGAACTTGGTGATGAGCAGCACGATGACGGCGATGCCCGCCAGTACGGCGATGCCCAGCTGAGCGTGGCCGGCCGAGGTGATGGGCTCGACGGTGTCCGCTGCCAGCATCTCGACGCTGAGTCTGGTCACGGGTGTTCCCTTGCAGGTACGGGGGTTGGGGAGGGGTACTGCCGTGGGGGGTGGCGGTGAAGGTGGTGCGGGTGGTGCGGGGAAGTGCTAAGCGGCTGACTCGGGGAGCCGGTTCAGCGCTTCGACGGCCCGTTCGGTGATCTCCTCGGGGCTGCCGGCGACATCCACGGCGACTCCGGCCTCGTCGGCCTGGAGCGGCTGGAGCGTGGCGAACTGGGAGTCCAGCAGCGCGGTCGGCATGAAGTGCCCCTGCCGGTGCGCCATCCGGTCCTCGATGAGGGGCCGGTCACCGGTGAGGTGCACGAACACGACCCCGGGCGCCTCGGCCCGCAGCCGGTCCCGGTACGACCGCTTCAGTGCCGAGCAGCTGACCACCCCGCCGAGCCCGGCCCGCCCGTGCGCCCAGGTGCCGATGGCGTCGAGCCAGGGCCACCTGTCGGTGTCGTCGAGCGGGGTGCCGGCCGACATCTTGGCGATGTTGGCCGGCGGGTGGAAGTCGTCGCCCTCGGCATAGGGCACGCCGAGCCGGGCCGCGAGCAGGGGACCGATGGTGGTCTTCCCGGTGCCCGCTACGCCCATGACCACGACGACATGGGGGGTACTCATCGCTGCCTCACTGTCTGCTGTCCTCGTCGACACGTGATGTCGACGCAACTGAAGCTCATTAGGTACGACGAATTCAAGAGTGTGTGACATATAAGTCTGACTTTTTGAGATAGTGATCCACCCCGTACGCTGAGTGCATGACCACTCCGGGCCGGGGTCTGCACGGCCATGTACTCGAAACCCTCGGCCCAGCGATCACCGCGGGCGAGTACCCGCCCGGCAGCGTGCTGCGCACCGACGAACTGGCGCAGCGCTTCGAGGTGTCCCGCTCGGTGATGCGCGAGGCGGTCCGGGTCCTGGAGTCGATGCACCTGGTCGAGTCCCGCCGCCGGGTGGGCGTGACGGTCCAGCCCAAGTCCGAGTGGAACCTCTACGACCCCCAGGTCATCCGGTGGCGCCTGGCCGGCGCGGACCGTCCCCGGCAGCTGCGCTCGCTCACGGTGCTGCGCTCGGCGATCGAGCCGGTGGCCGCCGGTCTGGCGGCGAAGCACGCCACCGCCGAGCAGTGCGCCGAACTCACCCAGTGCGCGCTGGGCATGGTCGCCCACTCACGCGGCCACCAGCTGGAGGGCTACCTCGTCCACGACATCGCCTTCCACCGCGTCATCCTCAGCGCCTCCGGCAACGAGATGTTCGCGCGCCTGGGCGACGTCGTCGCCGAGGTCCTCGCGGGCCGAACGCACCACGAGGTGATGTTCGAGGACCCCGACCCGGAGGCGGTCACCCTGCACGTCCAGGTCGCGGAGGCGGTCCGCGCGGGCGACGCGGTGCGCGCCGAACACCTCACCCGCGAGATCACGGTCGGGGCGCTTCAGGAGCTGGACATCCTGGCGCCCTAGCGGCGACCTAGCTCAGGAACTCCCCGTCGACGTACACCCAGGCCCCGTCGACCCGCTCGAACCGGCTCCGCTCATGCAGCGAACCGCCCCGGAACGAGGCCCGGAAGGTCACCGTTCCGGTGGCGTGGAACGCCGAACCCTCGGTCGTCCCCAGGATCTCCAGCCCGGTCCACCGCATCCCCGGGTCGAGCTCCAGCCCCGCCGGACGCGTCCGCGGATGCCAGGTCCGCGACAGGTACGCCGTATCGCCTTTGACGAACGCGCTGTACCGGGACCGCATCAAGGCCTCCGCGGTGGGGGCGGCGGCGTCACCGCAGTGGTAGCGGCCACAGCAGCCGGCGTACGGGGCCGGGAGTCCGCAAGGGCAGGCGGTGCTGGTGGGGTCGGGCTGAGGACGTGGGGCGCGGCGAGACATGAGCACCATTATTTCGCGCCCGCCCGGGTCGCCGTCGCCACCACCGCGGCCGCCGCCGGCGCACACGGCCTGGCCGCTGACTACGCCTGCCAGCAGGCCCGGTTCGCCGCCACCGCCGCAGGCCCGCAGGACGCCGTCGAGCAGTACCGCGCGGCCGGTCCCACGGCCGAGGACGCCTTCGTCGCCCGCTGCGAGCGGCTGATCTCCGCCCTCAACGACAGCTGGATGACGAAGTGGACCTCGGAGTGGCTCAGGAAGCCCGGCCGCGCCTCAGGCCCCCGGCGGAAACGCGGGCTGCTCAGGGACCCGCAACTCCTGTTCCGGCAACGGCGGCAGCGCCCCCTGCTCCAGCCACGCCCGCAGCAGGTCGTCCACCGGCTCGGACGCGAACCGCCCGACATGCGCGTTGAACGCCGCCGTGGTCACCGCGTGCCCGCGATGCTGCCCGGCCCAGCCGCGCAGCATCCGGAAGAAGGCCTCGTCGCCCAGGGCACACCGCACGGCGTGCACCACGAGCCCGCCGCGCTGGTAGAGCCGGTCGTCGAACATCAGCTTGCGCCCGGGATCGGCCAGCCTGAGATCCTGCGGCTGCCCGGCGAGCACCCGGTGCGCCACCGCCGCGTGCTGCTGCGCGGTCCGCCCGCCCGAGCGCTCCGACCACAGCCACTCCGCGTACTTGGCGAACCCCTCGTTCAGCCATATGTGCCGCCAGTCGGCGATCGACACACTGTTCCCGAACCACTGGTGCGCCAGCTCGTGCGCGACCAGCCGCTCCCAACCCCGCGCCCCGTCCACATGGTTGGCGCCGAACAGCGACAACCCCTGCGCCTCGACGGGCACATCGAGTTCTTCCTCCGTCACGACGACGGCGTACTCCTCGAACGGGTACGGCCCGAACAGCTCCTGGAACAGCTCCATCATCGCCGGCTGCCGCGCGAAGTCCCGTGAGAACTCGGGCAGCAGATGCGCCGGGATGTGCCCGTGCTGCGGCACTCCGCCGGGCCCCGGATCCCCGAGCAGCACGGTCTGGTACTTCCCGATGGCCAGCCCGACCAGATAGCTGGACGTCGGCGCCGACTGCTCGTACACCCAGGTGGTCGTGCTCGCCTTCGTCGTACGGGTCAGCAGACGCCCGCCCGCCACCACCGAGTACGCCGACGGCGTGGTGACGGAGATCTGGTACGACGCCTTGTCGGCCGGCCGGTCGTTGCACGGGTACCACGACGGCGCCCCGATCGGCTGGCTCGCCACCAGCGCCCCGTCCTCCAGCTCCTCCCAGCCGAGCCCGCCCCAGGGGCTGTTCACCGGCTTCGGGTTGCCCGACCAGTGCACCTCCACCGTGAAGGCCGCCCCGGCGCGGATCGGCTTGGCGGGGCGCACACGCAGCCTGCCGCCGCGATGCGTGTAGTGCGGCTGCCGCCCGTCGACCCGGACCCGCCCGATCTTGAAGTCGGCCAGGTTCAGCACGAACTCGGTGAGCGGCACCCGTCCGGCGATGGCGTTGATCCGGGCCGTCCCCGCCAGCCGGTTCGGGCCCGGACGGTAGTCCACCGCGATCTCGTACCGGTGCACCCGGTAGCGCGGATCGCCGTGCTCCGGGAAATACGGGTCGGCGCCCGCCGTCTGCTGAACTGCCACTGCCGTCTGTGCTCCCTGCGCCGTACTGCTGTCACTCCGTGCCGGCCCACCGCTCACCGCCCCGGAGCGGGCCGTGCTCAGGGACGCCATGATTCGATCGGATTGCCGAGCCAGCGGGTGTCGTCGGGGACCGACTCCGCCGCCATCACCAGCGACGCGGGACCCAGTGTCGTACGGGCCCCGATCGCGCTGCCGGGCAGGACGATCCCGCCAGGACCCAGCGTCGCGCCCTCACGGAGGATTACAGTATCCGTCCGCAAGATCCGGTCGTGGAAGAGGTGTGTCTGGAGCACACAGCCCCGGTTCACGGTGGCCGCGTCCTCCAGGGTCACCAGATCGGTCTCCGGCAGCCAGTAGCTCTCCACCCACACGCCCTTGCCGATCCGCGCGCCGAGCCCGCGCAGCCACGCCGTCATCACCGGCGTACCGGGCACCGAGCCCGCCAGCCACGGCACGGCGAGCACCTCGACGAAGGTGTCGGCCAGCTCGTTGCGCCACACGAAGGAGGACCACAGCGGGTGCTCACCGCTGTGATGGCGCCCCACCAGCAGCCACTTCGCGACGATCGACACCAGTCCGGCAGCGGCCCCCGCCGCGAGCAGCACCAGCCCCGACAGCAGCGGCGCCCAGCCCCCCAGCGCGCACAGCGCGGCGATCGTCAGCACCGCGAGCCCCGCCGAGCAGAACACCGGCACGATCCGGCACAGCTCCACCAGACCGCGCGCCCACAGCAGCCGGGCCGGCGGGTCGTACGTCCGGCTGTCGTCGCCGTCGGCCGCCGAGCGCGGCAGCTTGACCGGCGGCAGCCCCAGGTACGAGGTGTCCTTCTTCGCCTTCTTCGGCGTCGCCGACAGCACGCCGACCAGCCCGCCGTCCGGCACGGTCCGGCCGGGCGCGGTCATCCCCGAGTTCCCGAGGAAGGCCCGCCGCCCGATCTGCGCCCGCCCGATCCGCATCCAGCCACCACCGAGCTCGTACGGCGCGGTCAGCGTGTCGTCGGCCAGGAACGCGCCCTCGCCGACCGTCGTCAGGCTCGGCAGCGCGAGCACCGTGGACACCTCGGCACCGCGCCCGATGCGCATCCCGAGCAGCCGCAGCCACACCGGCGTGACCAGCCCGGCGTACAGCGGGAACAGGGTGTCGCGCGAGCGGTCCATCAGCTGCGTCACGGTCCAGGCCTGCCAGCCGACCCGGCTGTGCGTGGGGTGCGTGCCCTCGCGCAGACCGAGGCTCAGCACCCGCACGCCGACCAGGATCAGCAGCGCGTACGCCGCCCCGAAAGCCAGCGTCGCCGGCACGAGGGCCAGGGCGGCGCCCGTCGCGGGCGCGTCCGGCGTGAAGAAGACCCGCGCCACGAGGAACGCGGCGGCGCCCGCCAGCACCGGCATCGCACTGAGCGCGAAGCCCGTGATGCCGTACATCACCCGCCAGTACGTCCCCCGCCGCGGCCGCTCCTTGGGCCAGTTGCGCTTGGCCTTGCCGAGCTTGACCGCGGGCGCGCCCGCCCAGCGCTGGCCGGTCGGGACCTGCCCGTCGACCGCCGAGCCGGGCGCCACCTCGGCCCGCTTGCCGACCCGGGCCCCCGGGAAGAGCATGCTGCGGGTGCCGACGGTGGCGTGCGCGCCCACCTTGACCGCGCCGATCTCCAGCCGGTCACCGTCCAGCCAGTACCCGGACAGGTCCACCTCGGACTCGACCGCGGCGCCGCGCCCCAGCTTGAGCAGCCCGGTGACCGGCGGCAGCGAGTGCAGGTCCACCTCGGGCCCGATCTTGGCGCCCAGCGCCCGCGCGTACCGCTCCAGCCAGGCCCCGGTCAGCGAGGTCGCCCCGGTGAACTCGGCCAGCCGCTCGGCGGTCCACAGCCGCAGATGCACGCTGCCACCGCGCGGGTAGCGGCCGGGCTTCACGCCCCTGAGCAGCAGCCGCGCGCCACCGGCGGCCAGCGCGAGCCGCCCCGGCGGGCTGAACAGCACGAGGGCGCCGGCCGCGAGCAGCCACCAGGGCGCGGTGGGCAGCCACGCGTAGGCGGGCAGCAGATTGCCGAGCACGGCCAGCACGACCGTCCAGCGCAGACCGAGCAGGGTGAACAGCGGAACGAGCAGCAGCGACTGGATCAGCTGCGCGCTCCGGGGCACCGGCGCGACGATCCGCTCGGCGCCGTCGTCGTGCGCGGACTCCTCCAGCCGCCGGGCCAGCTTGCGCAGCACCGGCTGCTGGTAGATGTCGAGGACGGCGGCGCTCGGGTAGCGGGTGCGCAGCCGGGTGGTCAGCTGCGCGGCGGCCAGACTGCCGCCGCCGATCGCGAAGAAGTCGTCGGAGGCGCTGGTCACCGGGATGCCGAGGACCTCGGTCCACTGCTCCGCCAGCCACGCCTCGGTGCCGTAGAGCTGCTCCGCCGGACCGCCAGCCTCCAGGCCCTCCAGCGGCCACGGCAGCGCGTTGCGGTCCACCTTGCCCGAGGTACGGGTCGGCAGATCGTCGACCGGCGCGAGCAGCGGCACGAGTGCCGCGGGCAGCTCCGCCCGCAGCTTCTCCACCGCCGCCGCCTGGTCCCAGCCGTCCTGGGTGACGACGTACCCGACGAGCAGCTGATTGCCGCTGCGCGCGGTCCGCACGGCGGCGGCCGCACCGGCCACCCCGGGCAGCGCCTGCAACGCGGCGTCCACCTCACCGAGCTCGATCCGCCGCCCGCCGAGCTTGATCTGCTCGTCGGCCCGCCCGAGGAAGACCAGCCCCTCCGGCTCCGCCTTGACCAGGTCACCACTGCGGTACGCCCGCTCCCAGCCCAGGGACTTCAGCGGCGCGTACTTCTCCGCGTCCTTCTCGGCGTCGAGATACCGCGCGAGGCCCACCCCGCCGATGACCAGCTGCCCGCTGCCGCCCATCGGCACCGGCTCCCCGGCCTCGTCGACGACGGCAAGCTCCCAGCCGTTCAGCGGCAGCCCGATGCGGATCGGCTCCTCGCCGCTCATCAGGGACGCGCAGGCCACGACGGTCGCCTCGGTGGGCCCGTACGTGTTCCAGACCTCGCGCCCCTCGGTCACCAGCCGCTGCGCCAGCTCGGGCGGGCAGGCCTCACCGCCGAAGATCAGCAGGCGTACGTCGTTGAGGGTCTCCGGCTCCCAGAGCGCGGCCAGCGTGGGGACGGTCGACACGACCGTGATCTCCTGCTCCACGAGCCACGGCCCGAGATCCGCGCCGCTCCTGACCTGCGAACGCGGCACCGGCACCAGGCAGGCGCCGTACCGCCAGGCCAGCCACATCTCCTCGCAGGACGCGTCGAACGCGACGGAAAGGCCCGCCATCACCCGGTCTCCGGGCCCGATCGGCTCCTCGGTGAGGAACAGCGCGGCCTCGGCGTCCACGAACGCGGCCGCGCTGCGGTGGGAGACGGCGACGCCCTTCGGCTTCCCGGTGGAGCCGGACGTGAAGATGATCCACGCGTCGTGCTCGGCACCGGGGCGCGCGGCGGGGGCGTCACCGCGCGAGTGCGCGGTCAGCTCGTGACCGGCTCCGACGACAGCCCGTACGTCCGCCTCACCGAACACCAGCTCGGCCCGCTCGTCCGGGTCCTCGGCGTCCACGGGGACGTAGGCGGCACCGGCCGCGAGCACGGCGAGGATCGCGATGTAGAGATCGTTGGTGCCGGACGGCACGCGCACGCCGACCCGGTCGCCGCGGCCGACGCCGGCCGCGGCCAGCTCACGCCGCAGCCGCTCCACCTCGACGGCCAGCGCCCGGTAGGTCAGGCTGGTCGTGCCGTCGTCCAGTGCCGGCTCGTCCGGATACGACCGCACCGACGCGTCGAAGACGTCGACGAGCGTGCGCGGGGAGGCCGCCGGGCCCCCGGAGAAACGTGCCGTGTCGCCGAACTTCTCGCGGATCTCTTCGTCGAGCAGGCCGAGAGCATCGCTCTCGTGTATCGCTGCCATCCGGTCCTCGCGTCTCGATCCCGGATGCCTCCGGGGCGCTGGCGGGCCCGCAGGTTTGCCTGGGGTTGTCCGGCTCCAGCTCCGTAACAAGCCGGAAATTTTAGTACGACGCTAGGTTCGCGGCTGGTGAACGGCCACTCAGGGCGACCGTTCGGGGCGTCCGAGGGCCCGTCCCACGGCCGCTGACCTGGTGATCTTCAAGCGGAGGAGACTTCCCCCACACAGTGGGTGAGGGGTTGAGGACAGGGCGTCCGCACGACCGCGGCCCCAGGGTCCCGGAAAAGCAAGAAACCCCTGATCAACAGGGGTTTCAGCTGGTGTCCGAGGGGGGACTTGAACCCCCACGCCCGATAAAGGGCACTAGCACCTCAAGCTAGCGCGTCTGCCATTCCGCCACCCGGACAAGGTGTCTGTCGTGCGGGGTTTCCCTCGCGGCGACAGAGAAAACACTACCAGGCTTTCAGGGGGTCCCCGATCACCCCCCGTCGCGACGTGAACTGCGTGTGACGGGTCGCGGCCGGTCTTGGGCAGGGGCGCGGTGAGGGGGAGGATGAGGGGGACCACCAGCAGCGACCGCGCGGAGGGAAGCAGCGTGAGTGAGACGGGCACGACCAGGGGCGTCACCGGCGAGGACGAGGTCGTGGACCTCTGCCGCGAGCTGATCCGGATCGACACCAGCAACTACGGCGACCACTCCGGCCCCGGTGAGCGCAAGGCCGCCGAGTACGTCGCCGAGAAGCTCGCCGAGGTGGGCCTCGAACCACAGATCTTCGAGTCGCACCCGGGGCGTGCCTCCACGGTGGCCCGCATCGCCGGCGAGGACCCCTCCAGGCCCGCGCTGCTCATCCACGGCCACACCGACGTCGTACCGGCCAACGCCGACGACTGGACCCACCACCCCTTCTCGGGCGAGGTCACCGACGGGTGCGTGTGGGGGCGCGGGGCCGTCGACATGAAGGACATGGACGCGATGACCCTCGCGGTCGTCCGTGACCGGCTGCGCAGCGGCCGCAGGCCCCCGCGGGACATCGTCCTCGCCTTCCTCGCCGACGAGGAGGCCGGCGGCAAGTTCGGCGCCCGCTTCCTGGTCGACAAGCACCCGGACCTCTTCGAGGGCGTCACCGAGGCGATCAGCGAGGTGGGCGGCTTCTCGTTCACGGTGAGTGAGCAGCGCCGGCTCTATCTGATCCAGACGGCCGAGAAGGGCATGCACTGGATGAAGCTGACCGTGGCCGGCACCGCCGGTCACGGGTCGATGATCCACCGGGACAACGCCATCACCGAGCTGTCGGAGGCCGTCGCGCGGCTCGGCCGGCACAAGTTCCCGGTGCGGGTCACCAAGACCACCCGGGCGTTCCTCGACGAGCTCGGCGACGCCCTCGGCACCGAGCTGGACCCGGAGAACATGGACGGCACCCTCGCCAAGCTGGGCGGCATCGCCAAGCTCATCGGCGCGACCCTGTCCAACACGGCCAACCCCACGCAGCTCGGCGCCGGCTACAAGGTCAACGTCATCCCGGGCGAGGCCACCGCCCACGTCGACGGCCGTTTCCTGCCCGGCTTCGAGGAGGAGTTCCTCTCCGACCTCGACAAGATCCTCGGGCCGAACGTCCGGCGCGAGGACGTGCACTCCGACAAGGCCGTCGAGACGGGCTTCGACGGGGCGCTCGTGGACGCCATGCAGTCCGCGCTGGTCGCCGAGGACCCGGCCGCCAAGGCCATCCCCTACATGCTCTCCGGCGGCACCGACGCCAAGTCCTTCGACGACCTCGGCATCCGGGGCTTCGGCTTCGCGCCGCTGAAGCTGCCGCCGGAGCTGGACTTCGCGGGCATGTTCCACGGGGTCGACGAGCGGGTACCGGTGGATGGGCTGAAGTTCGGGGTCCGTGTACTCGACAGGTTCATCGACGCGTCCTGAAGGGCCCGCCGCGACAACCTTTCCAGAAATCGTCCAGACGTACTGGCCGTGACTGGCGAGAGTGAACGCGCTCATAGGGTCGTAGCCCTATTAGTTCCTCCTCGTTACAGGTGATGCGATCAGCTACTTGTGATCGCATTGCCAACAAGGAGGAATAATGATCAAGAAGGTCGTCGCCGCTGCGGCTGCCACCGGTGGGCTGGTTCTCGCGGGCGCGGGCCTGGCCGTCGCCGACTCCGGTGCCCAGGGTGCCGCGGTGCACTCCCCGGGTGTCCTGTCCGGCAACGTGGTTCAGGTTCCGGTTCACGTCCCCGTGAACGTCTGCGGCAACACGATCTCGGTGATCGGGCTGCTGAACCCCGCCTTCGGCAACACCTGCATCAACAAGTGACGTTGTGCCTCGCCCCGTGAACAGGGGCTGAGCCCGTCGGCCCCGGAGCGCGAGCCATGCGCTCCGGGGCCGACCGGCCTTTTTCGGGATGTCGGTGGAATTCCCCGACGTCTTTCTTTCGGAACAACGTCGAAGGCAGGTAATCAGTAAATGCGACAGGTCACCCGCAAGGGCCTGATGACCGTGGCGGCCGCGACCGGCGTCATCGCCGCCGCGGGCGGCGCGGCCCACGCGACCGGCGCCGGGGCGCACGGCTCCAGCTCGCACTCGCCCGGCGTGCTGTCGGGCAACACGGTCCAGGCGCCGGTGCACGCGCCGGTCAATGTGTGCGGCAACACCGTCAATGTCGTCGGGCTGCTCAACCCGTCGAGCGGCAACAGCTGTGCCAACCAGGGTGGTTCCGGCGGCGGCTCCGGGGCCTCGGCCGACGGGCACGCCAGTGACTCGCCGGGCGTCGGCTCCGGCAACCACGTCGAGGCGCCGGTGCATGTGCCGGTCAACGTGTGCGGCAACAGCGTCGACATCATCGGCATCGGCAACCCCAGCACGGGCAACGACTGCGGCAACGGAGGCGGGGGGCACAATCCGCCCGGGGGCGGTCACGAGAACCCGGGGAACCCCGGTAACCCGGGGAATCCGGGCAATCCCGGGAACCCTGGTAACCCGGGGGAGCCCGGCAATCCGGGGAACCCCGGGAACCCTGGCAATCCGGGGGAGCCCGGCAATCCGGGGAACCCTGGAAACCCCGGGAACCCCGGCAACCCCGGTAATCCGGGCGAGCCCAACCACCCCGGTACCCCGAGCACGCCGCCCGGGGGCGACGTGACGCCGGGCGGTGGCTCCTCGCACGGGAACCAGCCTGGCGCCCACTTCGTCACCCAGCCCCAGGGCGACGCACAGCTCGCCCAGACCGGCAGTGACCTGCCGATGGGCCTCGTCCTGCCGGTCGGCGCGGGTGCGCTGCTCGCGGGCGCGGTGCTGTACCGCAAGGCTCGGGCGGCGGAGTAGGCCGTAGCCGTCGGGCATGACGTCCCTCGGACACGGAGTGGGCCCCGCCGAGGCGGGGCCCACTCCGTGTCATCCCGTAATCTCCCTTGTCTCTCCCTGTCGCCTCAGCTCACCACGTCGCCCGCACCTGGCGGATGATCCGGCGGCGCAACCGCACCCTGCGGCTGCCGTCGCGCAGCAGGCTCAGGCGGTCCAACTCCCAGTGTCCGTACTCGGCATGGTCCGTCAGCAGGCGTGTGGCGTCCTTGCGGGAGACCCCGCGCGGTACGTACACGTCGACAAATTCGTATTCCGGCATCGCATCTATTGTGCGGGCTGGGGCCCGCTACGGATAGCGTCTGCACTATGTCTGATGCTGTGCAGCCCACCGCTGCCGAGGTACGCGCCGCCGCCGAGGCGGTCAAGACCGCGCTCGACCGCCACCTGGCCGCGGTCGAACGCCGGTCGGGTGAGGACGATCCGGCCGTCTACGAGGCGTTCAACCAGCTGGCCGCAGCCGCCGAGGCCTACGACGAGCTGCTCTACGACCGCTACGACGAGGTCACCCCCTTCGAGATCCCCGGTACGGAGGACGCGCTGCCGCCGTACACGGGCCCCGAGGAACCGAACGCGCTGAGTGTGCTGATCCGCCGCGACTACGCCGTGGTGGAGCCGCAGCGGCTGCTGGCGCAGGCCCAGCGGGTCGAGGCGGCGGACTACGACGAGGGCGCGGACGGGGACGGCTCCGGCACGGTGCACGGGGCGCTCGGCATCCTGTTCGGCGAGTTCGAGGCGGACGAGATCGCCTCCCGGCACAAGGAGTTCGGCCTGGAGGAGGGCGACTCCACGCTCTGGGTGACCGCGGCGGACGACCAGACCGACCCCGGCGAATGGCTGGAGGCGCCCTTCGAGGGGGTCGACCCGCAGCGGGTGGTCTGCCGCTTCGACGTCAGCACGGTGTTCGACGACGACCTCGACGACGAGCTGGACGACGCCGACGAGGAAAGCGCCACGGAATCCGACGACGACCTCGAGGACGAACTCGACACGGATCTGGACGAGGACGAGGACGACCTCGAACCGCTGGACGCGGATCGCTGACGCGGAGCGCGGCTGTTACGACGGCGGCGGTCACGGGTTGATGCCCGTGAGCGCCGCCGTCGTCATGAGCGGGGTGGGGCGGGCCGGCTTGTCGCGCAGTGCCCCGCGTCCCCGGCGCCGGATGTTCCGAGCGGTCAGTCGACCGACGGCACCTGCGGTCTGAGCAGGACGGGGAGGCGGGTCGTGCGCGGCTTCGGCTGGACCTCGGCGACCGCCCGGGGGAGGGCCTGCTCCACGCCGTGGACCACGGAGAGGTGACGGTCGGCGCGGCTGAAGGCCGTGTAGACCCAGGGGCGGCTGAGGGCCTGCGCCGCGTCACCGGGCAGCACCACGACCACCGCCGGCCACCGGCCGCCCGCCGCCTGGTGGGCGGTCAGGGCCCAGCCGTGCCGTACGGACTGCTCCACACGGTCCTTAGGTACGACCACGGCCGCGCCCGCGCAGTCGAGGTGCAGTCCCTCGGCGTCGGCCTTCACCACCTGGCCGGGTTCGGTACGGCCCGGCGCGGGGGAGTAGGCGACACGGTCCCCGGGGTCGAAGCCGCCGAAGCGGCCGGGACCGGGGTTGAGCCGCTCCTTCAGCGCGGCGTTGAGCGCGCGGGTGCCGGCCGCGCCGCCGTGGCCCGGCGTGATCACCTGGGTGTCCCGCGCCGGGACGCCGATCGCCCGCGGCACGGAGTCCGCGACGAGCTGCACGGTGCGGTGCACGGCCTCGCCCGCGTCGCGCACCGGCACGATCACGACCTCCTTGCCGGGCGCCTCGACCTGGTTCAGCTCACCGATGCCGATCCCGGACACCAGCTCGCCCAGCGGCCCGGGGTCCGGTCGCCGCGAGGCGACCTGCGGGCAGACCCGCGCCGCCAGCAGATCGGCGAACACCCGCCCCGGCCCCGCCGACCACATCACTCCGGGATCCCCGGCCAGCACCAGCCGGGCCCCGTCCGGCAGCGACTCCGCGACCAGGGCGGCCGTCTCGACGTCCAGCAGCGGCGCGTCGAGCACGACGAGCAGGTCGAGATCGAGTGCCCCGTCCATGTCCCGGCCGGGCCCCTCGGCGCCGGAGAGCAGTCCGGCCACGGTGGCGACGGGGGGCGCGGCTGCCGTCCCCGCCGGGCTGCCGGGGTCCGCGGTTCCCTGACCCTCGGTCCCGCTCAGCAGTGCCGAGAAGCGCTCGCGGCCCAGCGGGCTGTGCGCCGCGGCCCAGGCTCGCAGCCCGAGGGTCCGCGCCGCGTGCAGCACCGCCGCCGGTTCGGCGCGGGACGCCTCGCCGCCGGTGTGCAGCACCAGGCCGTGCGCCGCGACCGCGCGGACCAGGTCGGCGGCCGGGCCCGCGCCGCCCGCCGCCCGCTCCCACTCCTCCGCCGAACCGTCCTGCTTCGGCACCGAGTTGATCAGACGGGCCAGTCCGTCGGCGAGGCTCTCCTCCGCGAGGGCGTACCGCTCCAGACCGACGAGGACACGGACCGGCCGCTCCTCGCCCTCCTCCGCCTCCTCGTCCCGCACGGCCGGGGCGGCTGACTCCTCCAAGGCGTCCTGGAAGGCCAGGGCCTCACCCTCGGCCAGGGTGTTCTCCACGGCCGTGGCGGCGTCCGGCACGCCCTGCCTGGCCAGTGCGGTGGTGAGCGTCGGCATCTCCAGGGCCGTGTGCCCGGCCAGGGCCGCCTGCTCCAGGAGCCAGACGGTGACCGCCCGCCCGCGCCGCTCGTCGTCCGGAGCGCACTCCGCGCCGAGCAGCGCCCGCGCGAAACCGTCGGCCTGCTCGGGGCGTACGCCGGCCACCCGCAGCAACTGCCAGGGATCCGCCCGAAGTTGGTCCGCGGTGCCCTCGCCGAGAGCCGCGACGGCCTGCGCGGCGAGCGCCTCCGGGGCACCGCCTTCGGTCAGTACGGCCCGCACGGCGTCCACGGTCTCGGGCGCGGGGCCCGCAGGCGTGCCGGGCATCGGCGCGGGCTGCGGCCGGCGGACCGGCTCGGGGGCGGGGCGACGCGGGGCCTCCGGCTCGCTGAAGACGGTGGCCCTGGGCTTCGCGCCGCCCTCCACCGCCCTTACCGCCGCGAGCAGATCGGCGGCCGTGCCGCTGAGCTTGGATCCGCTCTCGACGGGCCCCGCCTTCTCGGCCTTCCGACGCGCGATCCGCTCCCGCTCGATCCGCTGGGCCGCCAGCTCCGCCTCGGCCTCCGACTGTTGAGCCGCTCCGTCGCCGGCCTCGGCGGCAGCGGTCTCGCTCGCGGCCGCGCCCTCGGCGGCGCCGTCCCCGGCCCCCGGTGTCCCCGGCTCCGTGTTCTCCGTGGTCTCGGGTGGCTCCGTGCTCACAGCGTGCTCCAGTCGTGATCGGGATAGCGGTGCACGGGCGCCGACACGTCGTCGAGCGCCCGGCAGATCTCGTCAGGAAGACTAAGGGCCTCCACTGACAACGCCGCCGTGAGCTGCTGTGCGTTGCGCGCGCCGATGACGGGCGCGGCCACGCCGGGCCGGTCGCGGACCCAGGCGAGCGCGACCTGGAGCGGGGAGACGGCCAGCCCGTCGGCCGCCGTCTGCACGGCGTCCACGATCCGGCTCGCCGTGTCGTCGAGGTAGGGCGCGACGAAGGGCGCCAGATGCTCCGAGGCGCCGCGCGAGTCCGGCGGCGTCGCGTTGCGGTACTTGCCCGTCAGCACGCCCCGGCCGAGCGGGGAGGAGGGCAGCAGGCCGATGCCCAGGTCGAGCGCGGCCGGCAGCACCTCGCGCTCCACACCGCGCTGGAGCAGGGAGTACTCCAGCTGGGTGCTCGCCAGCCGGGTCCGTATGCCGGGGGCCGCGAGCTGCCAGGTCGCCGCCTTGGCGAGCTGCCAGCCGCAGAAGTTGGAGACGCCCGCGTAGCGCGCGCGACCGCTGGTCACCGCGATGTCGAGCGCCTGGAGGGTCTCCTCCAACGGCGTGTACGGGTCGTAGGCGTGGATGTGCCAGACGTCGACGTACTCCGTGCCGAGCCGGGCCAGCGAGGCGTCCAGGGCGGAGAGCAGATGGCCGCGCGAGCCGTCGAAGCGCCGGTCGGGGTCGGGCACGCTGCCCGCCTTCGTGGAGATGACCAGGTCCCGCCGCGGCACCAGCCCTTCCATGAGCCGCCCGAGCAGGTACTCGGCCTCCCCGTCGCCGTACACGTCCGCCGTGTCGACGAGGGTGCCGCCCGCCTCCCAGAAGGTCTTCATGAGGTCCGCGGCGTCGTGCTCGTCGGTGTCCCTGCCCCAGGTGAGGGTGCCGAGCCCGATCCGGGACACGCGCAGGCCGGTGCGGCCGAGATGCCTCTGCTCCATGAACGCCGAGATTACTGGCCAGAACCTGCCATGTGGGGGCCTGTGGATAACCAGTTTTCCCGACGGTCACCGGGCGTCCGCGGGGCCCGTCGGGCGACGCCCGCCACATCGGCCTCCCCGCGAGAGGCCCCCCGCGCTAAGGTCTGGGCCACAAGGGACGTTACTGATCGGTAAGGGGATCGGCCATGCAGCTCGGGATCAACCTCGGCTACTGGGGTGCCGGAATGGACGCGGACAATCTCGCCGTCGCGCAGGAGGCCGACCGGCTGGGGTACGCCGTGTGCTGGGCCGCCGAGGCCTACGGATCGGACGCGGCCACGGTGCTCAGCTGGGTCGCCGCACAGACCGAGCGCATCGACGTCGGTTCGGCCATCTTCCAGATCCCGGCCCGCCAGCCGGCCATGACCGCGATGACCGCCGCCACCCTGGACTCCCTCTCCGGCGGCCGCTTCCGCCTCGGCCTCGGCGTCTCCGGGCCGCAGGTCTCCGAGGGCTGGTACGGCGTCAAGTTCGACAAGCCGCTGGCCCGCACGCGCGAGTACGTCGAGATCGTACGGAAGGCGATGACGCGCGAGCGGCTGTCGTACGAGGGGCAGCACTGGACGCTGCCGCTGCCCGGCGGCCCCGGCAAGCCGATCAAGCTGACCGTGCACCCGGAGCGCGAGCACATCCCGCTGTACATCGCCGCCATCGGCCCGAAGAACCTGGAGCAGACCGGCGAGATCGCCGACGGAGCCCTCGTGATCTTCCCCTCCGCCGAGCACCTGGAGGAGACCACGATCCGTCACCTGCGCGCGGGGCGCGAGAAGGCTGGCAAGACCCTCGACGGGTTCGACGTCTGCCCGACGCTCCCGCTGGCCGTGGGCGAGGACAAGGACGTCACCACGCTCGCCGACACCTTCCGCCCCTACACCGCGCTGTACGTCGGCGGCATGGGCAGCGCCAAGCAGAACTTCTACAACCAGCTCGCCCAGCGCATGGGATTCGAGGCCGCCGCCGCCGAGGTCCAGGAGAAGTACCTGTCCGGCGACAAGCAGGGCGCCGCGGCCGCCGTCCCGCACGAGCTGATCGACCAGACGACGCTGCTCGGTTCCGTCGACCGCATCGCGGACCGGATGAAGGAGTACGCGGCGGCCGGGGTCACCACCCTCAGCCTCGCGCCCGCCGGCTTCACGCTCGACGAGCGGCTCGCCTCGCTCCGCGCCGGCACCGAGGCCCTGGAGCGCGCCGGGCTCGCGTAGCCGCGCGGCGCGCTCGACAGAAGGTTTCAGCGGCCGTGGTGGGGGCTCGGGGGTCTTCCCCGCCACGGCCGTCACGCAGAACAACGCGCGCGTGCCCAGGCGGTTACGCCCCCGTTGTGACCCCGATGGTCATTCTTTTGGCGGAGTTGTCCGTCGTAGCTGTTGCAGCACCTCCCTCACCGCATTTGACTCGTTCTTTGCGGAATCCTGCGGCGTCCTGCAGAGAGGTGCCCCACGATGCTTTCGGCCAAGAGCCTGTTCCAGGAGATCCTCGACAACGACGATTCCTTCCGCCTGTTCTGCTCCATCGCGGCCAGCGGGGAGTCCCAGGGCGGCTGGGAGAACGCGCGCATCGCCGCTCTCGTGCCCGACGGCGAGCGCGCCATGGCCCCCAAGATCACCCGGCACGGCGCGGACGAGGACAAACACGGGCGGATCTTCAACGCCCTGCTGAAGAAGCGCGGCCTCGAACCCGTCCCCGTCCCGCCCGAGACCGACTACACGATGCTCCTGGAGCGGCACGGCATCGGTCTGGCCCACGAGAAACTCAAGGCCGACAAGCCGCTCACGGTCGACGACATCATCACCTACCTCTCCCACAGCCGGGTCACCGAGCAGCGCGCCGCCGAGCAGATGATCATGCTCCGCAAGTACTTCGCCGACCACCCCGTGATCGGCAAGGCGGTGCGGATGATCTCCAACGACGAGGACAACCACCTCGCCTACACGCACGAGGAACTGCTGCGCTTCGCGGCCGCCGGGCACGGCCGGCAGATCCAGCGCACCCTGCGCGAGTGCGCGCTCGCCGAGATCCGGGTCTACCGGGACGTCAGCCTCGCGGTCATGGACCACATGGGCCGCATCCTCGGCTGGCCCCGGCCGAAGGCCGCCGTGCTCGCCGCGGGCATCCACGCCGTGTACGCGTGGGAGCGCTTCGCGGGCTGGCGGCGCATGGTGTCCCTGACGATGCCGGAGCGCCGTGACGCCCTCGGCGGACCCGCCACCTCGGCACCCGAGTTCGCCTGACCGCTACAGCCAGCCCCGGCTCTTGAACAGCCGGTACAGCAGCACCTCGACGGCGGCCATGGCCAGGATCAGCACCGGGTACGAACCGGTCCAGTGCAGCTCCGGCATGTGCTCGAAGTTCATGCCGTAGATTCCCGCGATCATCGTGGGGACCGCGGCCATGGCCGCCCACGCGGAGATCTTCCGCATGTCGTCGTTCTGCCGGACGCTCATCTGCGCCAGATGCGCCGACAGGACGTCGGAGACCAGCCGGTCCAGGCCCTCCACGGCCTCGTTCACGCGCGTGAGGTGGTCGCTGACGTCGCGGAAGAAGGGCTGCGCCTTGTCGTGCACGAACGGCACGCGCGCGCCGATCAGGCCGGTGCCCGCGAGCCGGGACACGGGCTGCGCGAGCGGGCCGGTGGCCCGGCGGAACTCCATGATCTGCCGCTTGAAGGCGTAGATGCGCGAGGCCGTGTGCCGGGAGCCGCCGCCGGTCGGTGAGAACACCTCCGCCTCCAGCTCCGCCAGGTCCGTGCCCAACTCGCCCGCCACCTCCACGTAGTGGTCGACCACGGCGTCGGCGATCGTGTACAGCACCGCCGTGGGGCCGTGCCGCAGCATCTCCGGCTCGTGCTCCAGACGGCTGCGGACGACCCCGAGCGGTGCCTCCTCGCCGTGCCGGACGGTCACCACGAACGAGTCGCCGATGAAGACCATGACCTCACCGGAGGAGACGATGTCGCTCTTCGGCTCGTAGCCGACCGGCTTGAGCACCATGAACAGCGAGTCGTCGTACACCTCCAGCTTGGGCCGCTGATGGGCGTTCAGGGCGTCCTCCACGGCCAGCGGGTGCAGCCCGAACTCCTCGGTGACCTGGTCGAACTCCTTCTCCGTCGGTTCGTACAGGCCGATCCAGACGAACGCGTCGTCCTGCAGCCGGCACAGATCCAGGGCGTCGGAGAAGTCGGCGGGCCCCTCGGTGCGGCGCCCGTCACGGTAGATGGCGCAGTCGACGATCACGGAGCGTATTCTCCCGTCCTCAGCCCCCGGGCGCACCCCTTTGTACGCCTACCCTGGGCGGCATGCCCACGCTGATCCTGGTCCGGCACGGACGTTCCACCGCCAACACCGAGGGACTGCTCGCCGGCTGGACGCCCGGCGTCGCCCTCGACGAGCGCGGGGCCGCGCAGGCCGCCGCCCTGCCCGGACGGCTCGCCGAGCTGCCGATCTCCGAGATCGTCACCAGCCCGCTCCAACGCTGCCAGGAGACGATCCGGCCGCTCCTCGACGCCCGCCCCGGCCTCACCGCCCACACCGACGACCGGATCGGGGAGTGCCACTACGGCGACTGGTCCGGCCGCAAGCTCGCCGAACTCAAGGACGAGCCGCTGATGGAGGTCGTCCAGGCCCACCCGTCGGCGGCCGCGTTCCCCGGCGGGGAGTCGATGCGGGCCATGCAGACCCGGGCCGCGGAGGCCGTACGGGAGTGGAACGCGCGCGTGGAACGCGACCACGGCGCCGACGCCGTCTACCTGATGTGCTCCCACGGCGACATCATCAAGTCGCTCGTGGCGGACGCACTGGGTCTTCATCTCGACCTCTTCCAGAGGATTTCCGTTGAACCGTGTTCCATCACCGCGATCCGTTACACACGCCTGAGGCCGTTCCTCGTACGCCTCGGGGACACCGGTGACTTCGCCTCCCTCGCCCCGCGCGAGGAACCGCCGGCCGACGACGCGACGGTGGGCGGCGGCGCGGGCGCACCGTGATCGTCCGGCGCAGTAGGGTGAAGCGGTTGAAGCAGCGCCGTACCCACGATCTCGCCGACTCATCACTCGCCGTACTCACGATTCCCATGGAGACAGGACGTGTCCCGTCAGGTGTTCCTCTACGACCCCCCGGACCGCTTCGTGGCCGGCACGGTAGGACTGCCCGGACGCCGTACGTTCTTCCTCCAGGCCGTCGCCGGCTCCCGCGTGACCAGCGTGGCCCTGGAGAAGACCCAGGTCGCCGCCCTCGCCGAGCGCATGGACGAACTGCTCGACGAGGTCGTACGGCGTAGCGGCGGCAGCGCGGCGGTCCCCGCCATGGCGCCCTCGGAAGTCGCCGACACCGGCCCGCTGGACACCCCCATCGAGGAGGAGTTCCGCGTCGGCACCATGGCCCTCGCCTGGGACGGCGAGGAACAGCGCATGATCGTCGAGGCGCAGGCCCTCGTGGAGCTCGACGCCGACTCCGAGGAGGACCTCGCCGAGGCCGAGGAGCGGCTGCTCCAGGACGAGGAGAACGGGCCCCCGATGCTGCGGGTCCGCCTCACCGGCGCCCAGGCGAGGGCCTTCGCCAAGCGCGCCCTGGACGTCGTCAACGCCGGAAGGCCGCCGTGCCCGCTGTGCAGCCTCCCGCTCGACCCGGAAGGACACGTATGTCCGCGCCAGAACGGATACCGCCGCGGAGCGTGACCCCCGTGGACCTGCTCACCGAGGGTGAGCTGACTGTGCGCGGCCGCATCCGCGAGGCCTCCAACGCGGCACTGCTGTGCACGGTGGCGTACCAGGGGCAGGAGGCGTCCTGCGTGTACAAGCCGGTCGCCGGTGAGCGGCCGCTGTGGGACTTTCCCGACGGCACCCTCGCGCAGCGCGAGGTCGCCGCCTACGAGGTCTCCGAGGCGACCGGCTGGGGGCTCGTCCCGCCCACCGTGCTGCGCGACGGGCCGTACGGCGAGGGCATGGTCCAGCTGTGGATCGACGTGACGCCCGAGGCCGAGCTGCTCGCCCTGGTGGACGGGGAGGAGCCCGAGCCCGGCTGGAAGGCGATCGCTCTCGCCGAGGTCGGCGAGGGGAAGACCGCTCTGCTGGTGCACGCCGACGACGAGCGGCTCAGACGCCTTGCGGTCCTCGACGCCGTGATCAACAACGCCGACCGCAAGGGCGGGCACCTGCTGCCCACCGAGGACGGCCGGCTCCACGGCATCGACCACGGCGTCACGTTCAACGTCGAGAACAAGCTGCGCACGCTCCTGTGGGGCTGGGCGGGCGAGCCCCTGACCGGCGAGGCCGTCGAGGTGCTCGGCGGCCTGCGGGACGGGCTGAAGGAGGGCGGCGCGCTGGCCGTACGGCTCGCCGGGCTGATCACCGCCGCCGAGCTGGCGGCCACACGCGCGCGGGTCGAGGCGCTGCTGGCAGCCGGGAAACATCCGGAGCCGAGCGGGGAGTGGCCGGCCATTCCCTGGCCGCCCGTGTAGGAGCACACTGGCGGGGTATCGCGCAAGAGCGCCTCACCGGCCATCTGGCCTGGTCCGGTTCGTGTGCGGAACATCCGTCCGGTTAGGCTCATGACATGTATGCCTGGCCCGCTTCTGAGGTCCCCGCCCTGCCCGGTCAGGGCCGCGACCTGAGGATCCACGACACCGCGACCGGGGGCCCGATCACCCTCGACCCCGGTCCCGTCGCCCGTATCTACGTCTGCGGCATCACCCCGTACGACGCCACCCACCTGGGACACGCGGCGACCTACAACGCGTTCGACCTCGTGCAGCGCGTGTGGCTCGACACCAAGCGGCAGGTTCACTACGTCCAGAACGTCACCGACGTCGACGATCCGCTCCTGGAGCGGGCCCAGCGCGACGACATCGACTGGGTCGCCCTCGCCGAGAAGGAAACCGCCCTCTTCCGCGAGGACATGACCGCCCTGCGGATGCTGCCGCCCCGGCACTACATCGGCGCGGTGGAGGCGATACCCGGCATCGTCCCCCTGGTCGAGCGGCTGCGGGACGCCGGCGCCGCCTACGAACTCGACGGCGACATCTACTTCTCCGTCGAGTCCGACCCGCACTTCGGCAAGGTCTCCCACCTCGACGCCGCCGCCATGCGGCTGCTGTCCGCCGAGCGCGGCGGCGACCCCGAGCGGCCCGGCAAGAAGGACCCGCTCGACCCGATGCTGTGGATGGCCGCCCGCGAGGGCGAGCCCAGCTGGGACGGCGGTTCGCTCGGGCGCGGCCGGCCCGGCTGGCACATCGAGTGCGTCGCCATCGCCCTCGACCACCTCGGCATGGGCTTCGACGTCCAGGGCGGCGGCTCCGACCTCGCCTTCCCGCACCACGAGATGGGCGCCTCGCACGCCCAGGTGCTGACCGGCGAGTTCCCCATGGCCAAGGCCTATGTCCACGCGGGCATGGTCGCGCTGCACGGCGAGAAGATGTCCAAGTCCAAGGGCAACCTCGTCTTCGTCTCCCAGCTGCGCCGCGACGGCGTCGACCCCGCCGCCATCCGGCTCGCCCTGCTCGCCCACCACTACCGGGCCGACTGGGAGTGGACCGACCAGGTGCTCCAGGACGCCGTGGCCCGCCTCGGCTGCTGGCGTGCCGCGGTGTCCCGGCCCGACGGACCGGCCGCGGAGGCGCTGGTCGAGGAGATCCGCGAGGCCCTCGCGAACGACCTGGACGCCCCGGCCGCGCTCGCCGCGGTCGACCGCTGGGTCGCGCGGCAGGACGCCGAGGGCGGAACGGACATCGGCGCCCCCGGTGTCGTATCGCGGGCCGTGGACGCGCTGATGGGCGTGGCCCTGTAACAGCGAGAAGGCGCCCCCTCCTCACCGGAGGGGGCGCCCCTGTTCTCGCTCCTGCCGGTCAGATCCGCTGGATCCGGACGCTGCGCAGGACGCTCGGTGACTGGGTGTCCCAGATACCGATCACCTGGTGGCCGAACGCGAACGCCTGCTGGATCTGCTGGTGGATCTGCGGGTTCGGGTTGTTGAGGACCCGGAACTGGTTGTTGATCCGCAGGAAGATCTGGTGCGGCTGCCCCTGGAGCGGGTGGACGATGTCGACGAAGCCGTTCGCCACGCCGGAGGCCAGGGCCTGCGCCTGCACCTGCTGGACCACCTGTTGTACGGCGGCCAGCGCGACCTGCTGCAACTGCTGCTGCATCTGCTGCTCGGCCTGCTGAGCCCGCTGGTCCTGCTGGTCCTGCTGCGGGGCCAGTTGCTGGAGCAGTTGCTGGTACGGCTGCTGCCGGCCGAGCTGCTGGAGCTGCTCCAGCGAGCCGCCCATGCCCATGCCGAACGGCTGCTGCTGACCGTAGTCCTGCTGCTGGCCGTAACCCTGCTGCCCGAACTGCTGCTGTCCGTACGGCTGCTGCCCGAACGGCTGCTGCTGGTACGGCGAGGTGCTCGGGTACTGCTGACCTTGCTGTTGTCCCATGTGACTCATCTGCGGGGTGGTGCTCATTCGGGTGTCACCTTCCCTTGATGTGATGGGCTGCGTCAGCCGGTGATCACCAGGCCGACGATCTCGTCGTCCGAGAACCACACCCGGACGTCGGGGCGTCCCCCCGCGAAGGCGGTGTGGACCGCCTGGCGGATCTCGGGGGACGGACGGTTCAGGTTCCGCCAGTCGCCGGCCACGAACAGCCGGAGCCGGGGCGGAAGTTCACGGGGATACGGCAGCAACTCGTCCCAGTAGCGCTCGGCCTTGCCCGAGCCGACCGCGTGCGGGACCAGATCGGTGACCGCGGCCCTGATGTCGGGCCGGTTGCCGATCCGCTGCGAGGCGGGCCGGCCCGGCGCGTCCTGCTGCGGGGAGCCGGTCGCCCGCAGCACCGCGCGGGCCCGCTCGGGGGACATCGGCGGCTGGCCGGCCGCCTTGAGCATGCCCTGGAGCGCGGCCAGCGCGCCGACCACGACCGGCGAGGCGGACGACGTCCCCGAGAAGGTGTCCGTGTACCAGGCGATCTCCTCGGGGCCGCCCTGCAGGTCGCCGGGCCGGTCCCAGAAGCCACCGGTCGTCGTCACCTCGCGCCCCCAGCCCTGCGCGTCCACCCGGGCGCCGTAGTTGGAGAACGCGAGCCGTGAGCGGTCCGGGCCGTGGTCGCGCCCGTGCGTGCCGGGCGGCGGGGCGCCGGCGCCGACCAGGACCGCGCCGGAGGGCGGGTTGGACGGGTTGAACGGGTTGCGCCAGCTCTCGGGGAACTCGTCGGGGCGGCGCTCGTAGACCGCGTCGTCCAGCGACTCGGCGCCGTTGCCCGCTGCAGCCACCACGAGGACACCCTTGGCGGTGGCGTGGCGGATGGCGGCGAGGTCGTCCGGCCACCACTCAAGGGCGATGTACCCGCGCTGGTCGTCGCGTTCGGCGTACTCGAACCGGGGTCCCGGCCGGTGCAGTTCGATCAGCACGATGTCACCGGGGCCCAGCCGCTCGGCCGCCGCGTGGATCGCCGCGGCCGTGCCGACGTCCTGGAAGGACGCGGCCGCGGTCAGCGTCTCCGGCACGATGCCGGTGACGCCGAACTCGCCCCGGTCGCCGCCGATCACACCGATCACGGCGGTGCCGTGGTTGCGCCAGGCCAGGTCGGCCACCGGCGTGCCGATGACGACACCGGCCAGCTTGCCGGCCAGGTCCTCGTGCCCCAGCTGCCAGGAGCCCTCCACGTCGATCACGGTCACGCCCTGACCGGCGCCGCCGGGCCGCTGCCAGGCCCAGTGGGCGTCCACGCCCTCCGGCGCGGGCCGCAGATAGCCCTGCCGGCCGCTGAAGTCGGGCGTGACCGGTGTGCCCTCCTTCAGCCGGCCGCCGTTCTCACCGAGCGTCCCGAAGGAGGCGGGCACCGCGCCCGGTTTCACGTACGCCGTGTCGATCCCCGGCAACGCGGCGATACGGGACCGCAGTTCCTCGGCCCGGCTCTCCCCGCCGCGCACCCGGTAGAACAGCGCGAGGTCCGGTACGTCGTCCGTGCTCGTGGCCTGCTGGAGGCGCTCCTCGCTGCCGAACAGCGGCTCCAGAGTGAGCTGTTCGTCGCCGAGGAACATGTTGAGCGCCGAGACGTCCGCGCCCGCCACCGACCGGACGCCCTCGGTCCGCGCCCGCAGCCGGGCCTCGGGACGGGCGACGACGATCAGCTCCCGCTCGGCTCCTCGATAGGTGAATCCCGCTCCGTCGGGCCCCGGCCCGGACGCTCCCGGGCCCCGCGCCGGCTCTGCCTGGTCGGTCATCGTCTGCCGCTCCCTTCGGTCCTGGGTTGCCAAGTGCGGGTGGTGCGGCGCGCCTTCGGGCAACAACCAAGCACGCACGGCCCGGTCCGTCCAGACTGTTTTCGTCAACTTGGTTTGGAAACAAGTTGAATTGGGCAACGTGTGCAATCCGTCCGGAAAGAGATGTCACGCCATAATCCGGCCAGCTGCTGTCCAGTCCCTGTCGAGAGACGGTCCACGGCTGCGGAGACGACCGGTGTGTGGTGGGGTGGGGGAGTCAGTTGACCACTGGACCAGCTGTCGGCCGGTCCTGTCCGCGAAAGGACGCACCGTGGCCCCCGAACATGGCTCCTTCGCACCTCACCCCACCCGCCGCAGACTCCTGACGGCCGGCGTCGCCACCGCGGGCGCCGCACTCGTCGGGACCGCCGGCACCCCCGCCGCCGCGGCCGGAAAGAGCCGCCCCGCCGCGCTCCGCCTCCCGAACGGCTTCCGCCCCGAGGGCATCACCATCGGCGGCGGACCGTACGCCTACCTGGGCTCGCTCGGCGACGGCTCGATCTACCGCGCGGACCTGCGCACCGGCGAGGGCGCGATCGTCTCCGCCGGGCCCGGCACCCCGTCGGTCGGCCTCAAACTCGACCACCGAGGACGCCTGTTCGTCGCCGGACGCGGCGAGGGCGCCCGTGTGGTGGACGCCCGCACCGGCGAGATCCTGGCTTCCTACCGGCTCACCACGGCGAGCCCGACCTTCACCAACGACGTGTTCCTGACCTCGCGCACGGCCTGGTTCACCGACTCCTACCAGCCCGCGCTGTACGCCCTCCCGCTCGGCCGGCACGGCCGGCTGCCCGACGCGGACGAGGTCGTGACGATCCCCCTGAGCGGCGCCTGGAGCCAGGCCCCCGGCGAGGTCGTCAACGCCAACGGCATCACCACCACCCCCGACGGCTCCGCGCTGCTCGTCGTCCAGTCCGGCGCCGGCGGCCTGCACCGCGTCAACCCGCGCACCGGCGTCACCGAACTCGTCGACCTCGGCGACGCGGCACCGCTCACCAACGGCGACGGCCTGCTGCTGATCGGCCGCACGCTGTACGTCGTCCAGAACCGGCAGAACGGCATCGACGTGTTCCGGCTCGCCCCCGACGGCCGCAGCGGCGTCTTCCGGCGCCGTATCACCGACCCGCGCTTCGACGTACCGACCACGGTGGCCGCGTACCAGGGCCGCCTCTACCTGCCCAACGCGCGCTTCACCACGACGCCCACGCCGGAGACGACGTACGACGTGATCTCCGTACCCGCCTGACCCTGGTGCCCCGAGCTCACGGCTGAGGGCGGTGCGCGACACGGCGCACCGCCCTCAGCCAGGCCTGCACGGCCTCAGTCCTCCGACGAGTCCTCGTCGTCGTCCTTGCCGCCAGGCTTCGGGGGCATCGGCGGGCGCGTACGGTCGCCGGCCGACGGACCGCCGTCCCGGCGCCGCAGATACCGCTCGAACTCGCGGGCGATCGCCTCGCCCGACGCCTCCGGCAGCTCCGCGGTGTCCCGGGCCTCCTCCAGCGTCTGCACGTACTCCGCGACCTCGCTGTCCTCCGCGGCCAGCTGGTCCACGCCGACCTGCCAGGCGCGCGCGTCCTCGGGCAGCTCGCCCAGCGGGATGCGTACGTCGATCAGGTCCTCGAGCCGGTTCAGCAGCGCCAGCGTCGCCTTCGGGTTCGGCGGCTGGGAGACGTAGTGCGGTACCGCGGCCCACAGCGACACCGCCGGTACGCCCGCGTGCGTGCACGCCTCCTGGAGGATGCCGACGATGCCCGTCGGGCCCTCGTACTTGGTCTCCTCCAGGTCCATCCGGCGGGCCAGGTCCGCGTCGGACGTGGTGCCGCTGATCGGGACCGGACGTGTGTGCGGGGTGTCACCGAGCAGGGCGCCCAGGATGACGACCAGCTCCACGCCCAGCTCGTGCGCGAAGCCCAGGAGCTCGTTGCAGAACGAACGCCAGCGCATGGACGGTTCGATACCTCGGACGAGGACGAGATCACGCGGCTTCTCGCCGCCGACCCGGACCACCGAGAGCCGGGTCGTCGGCCAGGTGATCTTGCGGACGCCCGCGTCCATCCACACCGTGGGGCGGTTCACCTGGAAGTCGTAGTAGTCCTCGGCGTCCAGCGCCGCGAACACCTCGCCCTTCCACTCCTTGTCCAGATGCGCGACCGCGGTGGAGGCGGCGTCGCCGGCATCGTTCCAGCCCTCGAACGCGGCCACCATGACCGGGTCGATCAGCTCGGGAACCCCCTCGAGCTCGATCACCCAGTGCCTCCTTCCGACGTGCCCTCGCCTGACGAACCAACCTTACGGCGTGCCGCGGGGGCGACCGCAGCCCCCTTGCACGGGGGAGTGAACGGATCACTGCCCCGTTCGCCACCTCGGAACACCCCGCAGTCATCCGAGCTGTGTCCGGCTCACAGACTGGACCGCAACCACTGCTCCACGCTCGCGATGTGCACCGTCGCCCACGACCGCGCCGCCTCGGCGTCCCGGTCCCGCAGCGCCGCCAGGATCGCCCGGTGCTCGTGCAGGGTCCGGCTGACCGCGTCCTCCTGGGTCAGCCCCCGCCAGATGCGGGCCCGGGTCGTCGGCCCGGACAGCCCGTCGAGGAGCGAGCACAGGACCGAATTGCCGGAGCTCCGCACGATGCCCCGGTGGAACTCCAGGTCGCAGGCGACGAGTTCCTCCACCGACGGGGCGTCACCGAGCTTCTCCAGCTGGTTCGTCAGCGCGTCCAGTTGCTGCTCGCTGATCCGGGACGCGGCCATCGCCGTCGCCGCCGGCTCCAGGATCCGGCGCACGGCCAGGAACTCCAGCACGGTGTCGTCCCGGTGGAAGTCGACGACGAAGCTCAGCGCCTCCAGCAGCAGCTGCGGATCCAGGCTCGTGACATAGGTGCCGTCGCCCTGGCGCACGTCCAGGATCCGGATCAGCGACAGCGCTCGCACGGCCTCCCGCAGGGAATTGCGGGACAGCCCGAGTTCCGCGGCGAGCTCGCTCTCCTTGGGAAGCCGGTCGCCGGGGCGCAGCGCGCCGGAGACGATCATGCCCTTGATCCTCTCGATCGCCTCGTCGGTGACTGCCATGGCGCCCTCCCTGTCGTTCAGGACGTCGTGCGAGACATCCGATCACCCAGGTCATTATGCGGGGCGGGGTCGGTGACGGCGCGGTTCATGGGTGACGGGCATGCGAAAGGGGCGGCTCCATCGGCGCGGAACCGCCCCTTCCGGCGTGGCCGGCCCCGGTGCGGATGGGGCCGCCCTCGTGCGGTCCGGCCTGGTCAGGGGAGTGTGGCCGGACCCGGCACCGAGAGAGGCCCATCCGGCGGAAACCTCTCGCGGCGCCTGCGAGGTCACTTCTTGTCGAGCAGGTCCTGCACCTTCGCCCGGACGTCGTCCGTCGCCAGGCCCCGGATCGTCAGCGTCGTACGCCGGCGCAGCACGTCGTCCTGCGTCTCGGCCCACTCGTTGTCCCGGGCGTAGACGACCTGGGCCCAGATCTCCGGGGCGTCCGGGTGGACGCGCTCGCCCAGCTCCGGGTTCTCGTTGGCGATGCGGGCGATGTCGAAGGCCAGCGAACCGTAGTGCGTGGCCAGGTGCTTGGCGGTGTCGGCCGCCATGCGCGGACCCGGCGCCGGACGGTCGGTCAGCAGGCGGTGGGCGACCGCGCGCGGGTTGGCGATGCCCGGCAGCGGCAGCTTCTTCGGCAGCGAGGCGATCGGCTCGAAGTCGTCGCCCAGCGGAGCGCCCGGCAGGGACTCCAGCTTCTGCATGATCGTGCGGCCGATGTGCCGGAAGGTGGTCCACTTGCCGCCCGCGACGGACAGCATCCCGCCGGTTCCCTCGGTCACGACCGTCTCGCGCTTGGCCTTCGCCGTGTCACCGGGACCGCCCGGCAGCACCCGCAGACCCGCGAAGGCGTACGTGATCAGATCGCGGTCCAGCTGCTGGTCCCGGATCGAGAACGCGGCCTCGTCCAGGATCTGGGCTATGTCCTTGTCGTTGACCGCGACATCCGCCGGGTCGCCCTCGAACTCCTCGTCCGTGGTGCCGAGGAGCAGCATGTCCTCCCACGGCAGGGCGAACGTGATGCGGTACTTGTCGATCGGGGTCGCGAGCGCGGCCTTCCAGGGCGCGGTCCGCTTCAGGACCAGGTGCGCGCCCTTCGACAGCCGGATCGACGGGGCGGCGTTCGGGTCCTCCATCTTGCGCAGGTGGTCGACCCAGGGACCGGTCGCGTTCAGCACGAGACGGGCGTTGACGCCGAACTCGTCACCGGACAGACGGTCCTTGAGGTCCGCGCCGGTCACCCGGCCCTTGGTGAAGCGCAGGCCGGTGACCTCGGCGTGGTTGAGCACGACCGCGCCCGCCTCGACGGCCCCGCGGACCGTCATCAGCGCCATGCGCGCGTCGTTCATCTGGTCGTCGCCGTACACGGCCACGGCCTTGAGGTTGTCGGTGCGCAGCTCGGGCACGTCCTGCGCCGCCTTGGCGGGGGACAGGAGGTGGCCGACGCCGTCACCGAACGCGGAGAGCGCGGAGTAGGCGAAGACTCCCGCCCCGAGCTTCGCGGCGCCGTGCGGCCCGCCCTTGTACACGGGGAGGTAGAACGTGAGCGGGTTCGCCAGGTGGGGAGCCACCTGGCGGGAGACCGCACGGCGCTCGAAGTGGTTCTCCGCCACCAGCTTCACCGCGCCGGTCTGCAGGTAGCGCAGACCGCCGTGGAGCAGCTTGGAGGAGGCGGAGGAGGTGGCGCCGGCGAAGTCGCCGGCGTCGACCAGAGCCACCCTGAGGCCGGACTGCGCGGCGTGCCAGGCGGTGGAGATGCCCAGGATGCCGCCGCCGATCACGAGAAGGTCGTACGACGCCTTGGAGAGCTGCTCCCGGGTCTCGGCTCGGCTCGGGTTGAAGCCGGAGGCCGGGCGCGTACCGAGGGCAGGCACGGACTGCAGGGTGGTCTGACTGGTCATTTCGGGTTCTTACTCCTCATCAGAGTTCGAGAGCTGGGAGAGCTGTTGTCAGCTCTCGTCGTCCTCGATCCAGCCCATGGTCCGCTCGACGGCCTTGAGCCAGTTCTTGTACTCACGGTCGCGGGTGTCCGCGTCCATGTGGGGGGTCCACTCGGCGGCCCGGCGCCAGTTGGCGCGCAGTTCGTCGGTACCGGACCAGAAGCCGACGGCGAGACCGGCGGCGTAGGCGGCGCCGAGGCAGGTGGTCTCGGCGACCATCGGGCGCACCACGGGTGCGTCCAGGACGTCCGAGAGGGTCTGCATCAGCAGGTTGTTGGAGGTCATGCCGCCGTCGACCTTCAGGGCCACCAGCTCGTCGCCGGAGTCCTTGACCATGGCGTCGGCGATCTCCCGCGTCTGCCACGCGGTCGCCTCCAGGACGGCGCGCGCGAGGTGCGCCTTGGTGACGTACCGGGTCAGGCCGGCGATCACACCGCGGGCGTCGGAGCGCCAGTGCGGGGCGAACAGGCCGGAGAAGGCCGGTACGAAGTAGGCGCCGCCGTTGTCCTCGACCGAGAGCGCGAGCGTCTCGATCTCGGCGGCGGTTGAGATCAGGCCCATCTGGTCGCGCATCCACTGCACCAGCGAACCGGTGACGGCGATCGAGCCCTCCAGGGCGTACACCGTCGGCTGGTCGCCGATCTTGTAGCCGACCGTGGTCAGCAGGCCCGCGTACGAGTTGATGATCTTGTCACCGGTGTTCATCACCATGAAGGTGCCGGTGCCGTACGTCGACTTGACCTCGCCCTCGGAGAAACAGGTCTGGCCGAACAGGGCCGCCTGCTGGTCGCCGAGCGCGGAGGCGACCGGGATGCCGCCGAGCAGCTCGCCCAGCTTGCCGCCGGTGACCTCGCCGTAGACCTCGGCGGAGGACCGGATCTCCGGCAGGATCTGCAGCGGCACGCCGATCGACTCGGCGATCTTCTCGTCCCACTCCATGGTGTGCAGGTTCATCAGCATGGTGCGGGAGGCGTTCGTGACGTCGGTGACGTGCTTGCCGCCGTCGGCACCACCGGTCAGGTTCCAGATGACCCAGGTGTCCATGGTGCCGAAGAGGATGTCGCCGGCCTCGGCGCGCTCCTTCAGACCCTCGACGTTGTCCAGCAGCCAGCGGGCCTTGGGACCGGCGAAGTAGGAGGCGAGGGGCAGACCGGTCTCACGGCGGAAGCGGTCCTGCCCGACGTTGCGGCCGAGCTCCTTGCACAGGGCGTCGGTGCGGGTGTCCTGCCAGACGATGGCGTTGTGGACGGGCTCACCGGTGTTCTTGTCCCACAGCACGGTGGTCTCGCGCTGGTTGGTGATACCGATGGCCTTGATGTCGTCACGGGTGATGCCGGCCTTGGAGATGGCTCCGGCGACGACCTCCTGGACGTTGGTCCAGATCTCCGTGGCGTTGTGCTCGACCCAGCCCGGCTTCGGGAAGATCTGCTCGTGCTCCTTCTGGTCGACGGAGACGATACGTCCGTCGCGGTCGAAGACGATGCAGCGGGAAGAGGTGGTGCCTTGGTCGATGGCTGCGATGAAGGGGCCGGCGGTGTGCGCGTCGGTCACTGTGAGCTCCTGGAAGTTCCGTGGTTATGGGGCTTTACGTACGGCGCGTGCTGAGAGTTTCGGTGCTTCTCACTCGAACGGGTGAAGCTCGGTTCTCTTAAGCGAAAGCGACGTTGTAGATGCCTGCAGCGATCGCCGCGCCGATCAGCGGACCGACCACCGGGATCCAGGCGTAGCCCCAGTCGGAGCCGCCCTTGTTGGGCAGGGGCAGAAGGGCGTGCACGATACGCGGACCGAGGTCACGGGCCGGGTTGATCGCGTAGCCGGTCGGGCCGCCGAGGGACAGACCGATCGAGACGACGACGAGCGCGACGATCAGCGCACCGATCGGGCCGAGGCCGTCGCCGTTGTTGTTGAGACCCTGCGTGAGGATGGCGAGCACCAGCACGACGGTGCCGATGATCTCCGTGAGGAGGTTCTGCACCACGTTGCGGATCTCGGGACCGGTGGAGAAGACGCCCAGGACCGGGCCCGCGCCCTTCTCCTGGGCCTCGACGGCCTTGGCCGCCGTGGCCTGCGCGCCCGGACCGCCGACGATCTCCTTGTCGGTGAGGTGGGCGTGGAACTGGCCGTAGTAGGCGACCCAGACCAGGGCCGCGCCGATCGCCGCGCCGAGGAACTGTCCGGCGAGGTACGTCGGAACGTTGCTCCAGTCGTTGTCCTTGATCGCCAGGGCGACCGTCACGGCCGGGTTCAGGTGGGCGCCGGACAGCGGCGCCGAGGTGTAGACCGCCGTGAGCACTGCGAAGCCCCACCCGAAGGTGATGGCGAGCCAGCCGGCGTTGCGAGCCTTGGAGGCCTTCAGCGTGACGGCGGCGCAGACGCCACCGCCGAGCAGGATGAGTATGGCGGTACCGATGGTCTCGCCGATGAAGATGTCGGAGCTGGACACCCGCGACTCCTTTGTCCTTCGTCCAGGGGAAGCCGAACCCCGGGTCCCACCGGTGGTTCGCGTTGCCCTCGGGGGTGAGGGCGATGCCGGCCCTTGGCACTGTCACACTCTAGCGCGTATTGCCGGTAGGTGTTCGACAATGCCGACCGATGGACGGGAGTCTTGCCCCGGTGTGAGGGATGCGTCAAGGCCTCTGTCGTCGAATGCGCGATCGTTGTTGCTTGTGTTGCTTTATCGATATGACCACCGGCGGAGCGGCACATGACGAAGCCCGGGACGTCCTACGACGCCCCGGTGGCCGTTTCTCCCGCGCCCGAGCGCGTTCCCGTCGTCGCGGGGTCCCTCAGAACCGCCCGGCGCCCAGGTCCCGCGAGACCGCGCGGGCACAGTCCCGTACCGCCGCGATCAGCTCGGGACGCAGCTCGCCGTCCCGGCACAGCCGCTCCACGGCGCCGGTGATGCCCACGGCGCCGACCGGCATGCGGCGCCGGTCGTGGATGGGGGCGGCCATGGAGGCGACGCCCTCCCAGGTCTCCTCGACGTCGGCCGCGTAGCCACGCGCGCGTGTCATGTCGAGGATGTGCTCGAAGCCGTCCAGCTCGCAGACCGTGCGGTCCGTGAAGGCCTTGCGGTCGGCCTCGATCGCCTCGCTGTGCGCGACGGGGTCGTACGCCGACAGGACCTTGCCCAGTGCCGTGGAGTGCAGTGGCTGCATGGCGCCGATCTCCAGCACCTGCCGGCTGTCGTCCGGGCGGAAGACGTGGTGGACGATGAGCACGCCCTGCTGGTGCAGGACACCCAGGTAGACGCTCTCCCCGCTGGAGCGGGCCAGGTCGTCCGTCCACACCAGGGCCCGTGCCCGCAGCTCGTGGACGTCCAGATAGGTGGTGCCCAGGCGCAGCAGCTCGGCGCCCAGCTGGTAGCGGCCGGAGGCGTCGTCCTGCTCGACGAAGCCCTCCTGCTGGAGGGTGCGCAGGATCCCGTGGGCCGTGCCCTTGGCGAGGCCCAGCGACGAGGCGATGTCCGACAGGCCGAGGCGTCGCTCGCCGCCCGCGAGGAGCCGCAGCATCGCGGCCGCCCGTTCGAGCGACTGGATGTTCCGTGCCATCGCCGTACTGCCTCCGTCCCCTTCGACCGTCGACCTCGCGACGTCGCTGCCGCCGTTCGGCAATGTCGAACACTACCGGTCGATGCCGACCTCTCGCTAATGGTCGGTCGGCATCAACCGCTTGTGTCGCCTCACCCGTGGCCGAAGATCGACCCGGACGTCCTCGTCGTCCCGCCCCGTGGACTGCCTGACCACTTCCGCGCGGTCCCGGTTACGCTGGCGGCGTGCGCCCGTCGCGGACAGTTCCGTGATGGGTGCAAAGCCGACAGCCGTCGCACTCCAGGGAGCCCTTTCATGGCCTCGTTGCCACCGACCCCTTCCGCCGACAGCCGGACCCGCGTGTCCGCACTCCGTGAGGCGCTCGCCACCCGCGTGGTGGTCGCCGACGGAGCGATGGGCACCATGTTGCAGGCCCAGGACCCCACACTCGAGGACTTCGAGAACCTCGAGGGCTGCAACGAGATTCTCAACCTCACCCGCCCCGACATCGTCCGCTCCGTCCACGACGCGTACTTCGCAGTGGGCGTCGACTGCGTCGAGACCAACACCTTCGGGGCCAACCACACGGCGGCGGCCGAGTACGAGATCGCCGACCGCGTGCACGAACTGTCCGAGGCCGGTGCCCGCATCGCCCGCGAGGTGGCCGACGAGCACGCCGCCCGCGACGGCCGCCCGCGCTGGGTCCTGGGCTCGGTCGGCCCCGGCACCAAGCTGCCCACCCTCGGCCACGTCGGCTACACCACCATCCGCGACGGCTACCAGGCCAACGCCGAGGGCCTGCTCGCCGGCGGCTCCGACGCCCTGATCGTCGAGACCACCCAGGACCTGCTGCAGACCAAGGCGTCCGTCCTCGGCGCCCGCCGCGCCATGGAGGCGACCGGCACCGAGGTGCCCCTGCTGGTCTCGATGGCGTTCGAGACGACCGGCACGATGCTGCTCGGCTCCGAGATCGGCGCCGCGCTCACCGCCCTGGAGCCGCTCGGCATCGACATGATCGGCCTGAACTGCTCCACCGGCCCGGCCGAGATGAGCGAGCACCTGCGCTACCTCACCCGGCACTCCCGCATCCCGCTGCTGTGCATGCCGAACGCCGGTCTGCCGATCCTCACCAAGGACGGCGCGCACTTCCCGCTCGACGCCGAGGGCCTCGCCGACGCCCAGGAGAACTTCGTACTCGACTACGGGCTCTCCCTCATCGGCGGCTGCTGCGGCACCACCCCCGAGCACCTGCGCCAGGTCGTCGACCGCGTCCGCGACCTCACCCCCTCCGAGCGCAGCCCGCGCCCCGAGCCGGGCGCCGCCTCCCTCTACCAGACCGTTCCGTTCCGCCAGGACACCTCCTACCTGGCCATCGGCGAGCGCACCAACGCCAACGGCTCCAAGAAGTTCCGCGAGGCCATGCTGGAGGCCCGCTGGGACGACTGCGTGGAGATGGCCCGCGAGCAGATCCGCGAGGGCGCGCACATGCTCGACCTGTGCGTGGACTACGTCGGCCGCGACGGCGTCGCCGACATGGAGGAGCTCGCCGGCCGCTTCGCCACCGCCTCCACGCTGCCGATCGTCCTGGACTCCACCGAGGTCGACGTCATCCAGGCCGGCCTCGAGAAGCTGGGCGGCCGCGCGGTCATCAACTCCGTCAACTACGAGGACGGCGACGGCCCCGAGTCCCGCTTCGCGAAGGTCACCAAGCTCGCCCAGGAGCACGGCGCGGCCCTGATCGCGCTGACCATCGACGAGGAGGGCCAGGCCCGCACCCCGGAGAAGAAGGTCGAGATCGCCGAACGGCTGATCGACGACCTGACCGGCAACTGGGGCATCCACGAGTCGGACATCCTCATCGACACCCTGACCTTCACCATCTGTACCGGTCAGGAGGAGTCCCGCAAGGACGGCATCGCCACCATCGAGGCCATCCGCGAGCTCAAGCGGCTCCACCCGGACGTCCAGACCACCCTCGGCCTGTCGAACATCTCCTTCGGCCTCAACCCGGCCGCCCGCATCCTACTGAACTCCGTCTTCCTCGACGAGTGCGTCAAGGCGGGTCTGGACTCGGCGATCGTGCACGCCTCCAAGATCCTGCCGATCGCACGCTTCGACGAGGAGCAGGTCCAGACGGCCCTGGACCTGATCTACGACCGCCGTGCCGAGGGCTACGACCCGCTGCAGAAGCTGATGGCCCTGTTCGAGGGCGCCACCGCCAAGTCCCTGAAGGCCGGCAAGGCCGAGGAGCTGGCCGCGCTGCCGCTGGAGGAGCGCCTCAAGCGCCGCATCATCGACGGCGAGCGCAACGGTCTGGAGGCCGACCTCGACGAGGCCCTCCAGGACACGCCCGCCCTCGACATCGTCAACAACACCCTGCTGGACGGCATGAAGGTCGTCGGCGAGCTGTTCGGCTCCGGCCAGATGCAGCTGCCGTTCGTCCTCCAGTCCGCCGAGGTGATGAAGGCCGCCGTCGCCTACCTCGAACCGCACATGGAGAAGACGGACGCCGACGGCAAGGGCACCATCGTGCTGGCCACCGTGCGCGGCGACGTCCACGACATCGGCAAGAACCTCGTGGACATCATCCTGTCCAACAACGGCTACAACGTGGTGAACCTGGGCATCAAGCAGCCCGTCTCCGCGATCCTGGAGGCCGCCGAGGAGCACCGGGCCGACGTCATCGGCATGTCCGGCCTGCTGGTGAAGTCCACGGTGATCATGAAGGAGAACCTGGAGGAGCTCAACCAGCGCGGCCTCGCGGCGAACTACCCGGTGATCCTCGGCGGCGCCGCCCTCACCCGCGCCTACGTCGAGCAGGACCTGCACGAGCTGTACGAGGGCGAAGTCCGCTACGCCCGCGACGCGTTCGAGGGCCTGCGTCTGATGGACGCCCTCATCGGCGTCAAGCGCGGCGTGCCCGGCGCCAAGCTGCCCGAGCTCAAGCAGCGCCGCGTCAGGAGCGCCGCCACCGCCGCCGTACTGGACGAGCGCCCCGAGGAAGGGCACGTCCGCTCCGACGTCGCCACCGACAACCCGGTCCCCGAGCCGCCGTTCTGGGGCACCCGCGTCATCAAGGGCATCCAGCTCAAGGAGTACGCCTCCTGGCTCGACGAGGGCGCCCTCTTCAAGGGCCAGTGGGGCCTGAAGGAGACCCGCGCCGGCGACGGACCGTCGTACCAGGAACTCGTCGAGACCGAGGGCCGCCCGCGGCTGCGCGGACTGCTCGACCGGCTCCAGACGGACAACCTCCTGGAGGCGGCCGTGGTCTACGGCTACTTCCCCTGCGTCTCCAAGGACGACGACCTGATCCTGCTCGACGAGCACGGCAACGAGCGCACCCGCTTCACCTTCCCGCGCCAGCGCCGCGGCCGCCGGCTGTGCCTCGCGGACTTCTTCCGCCCGCAGGAGTCCGGCGAGACCGACGTCGTCGGACTCCAGGTGGTCACCGTGGGCTCGCGGATCGGCGAGGAGACGGCCCGGATGTTCGAGGCGAACGCCTACCGCGACTACCTCGAACTGCACGGCCTTTCCGTGCAGTTGGCCGAGGCGCTCGCCGAGTACTGGCACGCGCGCGTGCGTTCCGAGCTGGGCTTCGCCGGGGAGGACCCGGCCGACATCGAGGACATGTTCGCGCTGAAGTACCGCGGCGCCCGCTTCTCGCTGGGCTATGGCGCCTGTCCGAACCTGGAGGACCGGTCGAAGATCGCCGACCTGCTCCAGCCGGAGCGCATCGGCGTGCACCTGTCCGAGGAGTTCCAGTTGCACCCCGAGCAGTCCACGGACGCGATCGTCATCCACCACCCGGAGGCGAAGTACTTCAACGCACGCTGATGTGCCTCCCGGCCTGCGACAGCTGTGCCCCGAGGCACACCGATCAAATCAGGCGCTTCGCCGCCGCAGGTCGTACACTGGACGGTCCACCGCAGGCCGGTTCCCTTAGTGGGAGCCGGCCTGTCCGCCCCTCAAGGAGGTGCGCCAGGATGACCAGTACGGTCCCCGCGCCAGTAACCCGTACGGCCGACGGGTCGGCCCTTCAGGCCGTTCTCCTCGACATGGACGGCACGCTGGTGGACACCGAGGGCTTCTGGTGGGACGTCGAGGTCGAGATCTTCGCCGGCCTCGGTCACACCCTCGACGACTCCTGGCGCCATGTCGTGGTCGGCGGCCCGATGACCCGCAGCGCCGGCTTCCTGATCGAGGCCACCGGCGCCGACATCACGATCGCCGAGCTCACGCCGCTGCTCAACCAGGGCTTCGAGGACCGCATCGACCGCACCCTGCCGCTGATGCCGGGGGCGGCCCGGCTGCTGGCCGAACTGGCCGCGCACGAGATCCCCACCGCCCTGGTCTCCGCCTCGCACCGGCGCATCATCGACCGCGTGCTCACCTCCCTCGGGCCCCAGTACTTCGCGCTGACCGTCGCCGGTGACGAGGTGTCGCGCACCAAGCCGCACCCCGACCCGTATCTGCTCGCCGCCTCCGGCCTGGGCGCCGACCCCAGCAGATGCGCGGTCGTCGAGGACACCGCGACCGGCGTCGCCGCGGCCGAGGCAGCGGGCTGCCATGTGGTGGCCGTGCCGTCGATCGCGCCCATCGCGCCCGCGACCCGCCGCACCGTGGTGAGCTCCCTCGAAGAAGTCGATCTGGCATTTCTGCGTGGGCTCATGGCCGCCTGACAACACAAAAGCGCTCGTCGTTCACCCAGCGTGCAACATCGATAACGCGGGAATTCCGCGGGTAAATTCGAACCTGCCGGATGGCTGAATTCCGGTCCCCGCGAAGAACGTTCAGTTTGTGACGTTCGCCACTTCAACGGGCCTCGACAGGCGCCCTGCCCTGTGCCACGCACCCGCGAAACAGGGCCACGAGCGCACCCTTGTGTCCCGATTGATGGGATCGTGCACGAATCCTTCCGGGGTCAGCCTTTCGTTGTGTCCGCGCCCGGTTCCGCTCCGTGATGGAGCCTCAACTCCGGCCGCTTCGAACCCTCCTGCGGACGCGGACTAACCTCATCGCGAGAACATCGAACTTACCCCCGTGATCCGCTGCAACACCCCTGCATGTCGGGTACACGGAGTCGACAGCTGGAGAAACCCGAGCATGAACCGCAAGACTTTGGTGCTGCCGGCCGTCATCGGCCTGCTCGCGCCGGTTCTCGCCGCCTGCGGCGGAACCGACAGCGGTAGCGACAGTGGCGACGCGATCGTCGTCGGCACCACGGACGCGTTCACTGCCTCGAAGGACGCTCCGGCCCCGCTCGACCCGGCCTTCGCCTACGACGTCGGCACCTGGAACATCCTGCGCCAGACCGTGCAGACCCTCATGATCCAGCCGCGCGGCGAGGGCGAGCCGGTCCCCGAGGCCGCCCAGAGCTGCGGCTTCACCGACAGCGGCAACGAGCGCTACGCCTGCGAGCTGCGCAAGGACCTCAAGTTCTCCAACGGTGACCCCGTCACCGCCAAGGACGTGAAGTACTCCATCGACCGCGCCATGGCCATGAAGGCCGACAGCGGTGTCTTCGCCCTGCTGTCCACCATCGACACCGTCGAGACCCAGGGCGACCGCGAGGTCATCTTCCACCTCAAGACCGCCGACGCCACCTTCCCGTTCAAGCTGTCCACCCCGGTCGCCGGCATCGTCGACCCGGACATCTACGCGAAGGACAAGCTGCGCGACGGCTTCGACGTCGACGGCTCCGGCCCCTACACCCTCCAGGCCGAGGTCGAGGGCGACAAGCTGGTCTCCGCCGTGTTCACCAAGAACCCCCACTACAAGGGGAGCCTGACGGTGAACAACGACAAGGTCGAACTGCGCAACTTCGCGGACGCCGACGAGATGGGCACCGCCCTCGACAAGGGCGACATCGACCTGATGACCCGCACCATGTCGCCCGAGCAGATCCAGAAGCTCTCCGCGGACTCCGACGACAAGGTCGACCTCGTCGACATGGCCGGACTGGAAATCCGCTACCTGGCCTTCAACACCGACGCCCCGACCGTGAAGAGCAAGGCCGTCCGCCAGGCGATGGCCCAGGTCATCAACCGCGGCGAACTCGTCTCCAAGGTCTACGGCTCCCAGGCCGAGCCGCTCTACTCGCTGGTCCCCGCCAGCATCACCGGCCACTCCAACTCGTTCTTCAACACCTACGGTGACCCGAACCCGAGCAAGGCCCGGTCGCTGCTGGAGAAGGCCGGCATCACCACCCCGGTGAAGCTGACGCTGCACTACACCACCGACCACTACGGCTCGGCCACCGAGAAGGAGTTCGAGCTGCTGAAGAAGCAGCTCAACGACAGCGGCCTGTTCGACGTCGACATCAAGGGCACCCCCTGGGCGACGTTCCGTCCCGCCGAGCAGAAGGGCGAGTACGACGTCTACGGGATGGGCTGGTTCCCCGACTTCCCCGACGCCGACAACTACCTCGCGCCGTTCCTCGACAAGGACAACTTCCTCGGCTCGCCGTACGACAACAGCGCGATCCGCAACACCCTGATCCCGGAGTCCCGGCGCGCGGCCGACCGGCTGTCCGCCGCCGGCAGCCTGACGGAGATTCAGGACATCGTCGCCGGCGACGTGCCCGTGCTCCCGCTTTGGCAGGGCAAGCAGTACGTCGCGGCGGGCGACGACGTCACCGGTACGGCGTTCGTACTCAACTCCTCCTCGACCCTTCAGCTGTGGGAGCTCGGCCGTGGCGTGAGCGGCTGACGTCTCCCCTTGCCCGGCGCCCTCGACCGGGGCGCCGGGCCGGCCCGGGATCCGGGACGAGGCCCGGGTTCCTCACATTCGACGACAAGGCACTCGTACGTGAACATGCGCAACCAGTGGCCGGTCCTGCCCGTCGTGGCAGGGCTGGCCTCCGGCCTGTTGACCGGCTGCGGCACCGAGAACGGGGACACCGGCGGGGCCGGCACTTCGGTGGTCATGGGGATGTCCGACGACGTCCTGGCCACCGACCCCGCCTCCGGCTACGACCCGGGCTCCTGGCTGTTGTTCAACAACGTCTTCCAGTCGCTGCTCAGCTTCCCCAAGGGCGCCACCGAGCCGCAGCCCGAGGCCGCCGAGCAGTGTGTCTTCAACGACAGCAAGGCCATGGTCTACCAGTGCACGCTCAAGGACGGCCTGAAGTTCAGCAACGGTGACGAGCTCTCCTCGAAGGACGTCAAGTTCTCCTTCGACCGCATGCTGAAGATCAACGACCCCGACGGCCCCGCGGTCATGTTCCCCACGCTCGAGAAGGTCGAGACGCCGGACGACAAAACGGTCGTCTTCCGGCTCAACACCCCCGACGCGACCTTCCCGAGCAAGATCGCCTCCGGTGCCGGTTCCATCGTCGACGAGGACCAGTACGACGCCGACGGCCTGCGCGAGGACGGCGCCGCGGTCGGCTCCGGCCCGTACAAGCTGGAGAAGTTCGACGACAGCGAGGCCGTCTTCTCAGTCAACGAGAACTACAAGGGCACCGCCGAGGTCCAGAACACCGGCGTCACCATGAGGTTCTTCCACGGGGACCAGAAGGGCCTGAAGAAGGCACTCCTCGAGAAGGAGGTCGACATCGCCTACCGAGGCCTCGGTGCCGGCTCCATCGCCGACATCGAGAAGTCCGGCGGCGACTCGGGCGTCGAGGTCGTCGAGGGCAGCAGCGCCGAGGTCCAGCACCTGGTCTTCAACATGGACGACCCGGTCGCCGGAAAGCTCGGCGTGCGCAAGGCCATCGCCTACCTCATCGACCGTGACGCCCTGATCAAGGACGTCTACCAGGGCACGGCCACCCCGCTGTACTCGATCATCCCGGCCGGCATCGGCGGCCACAACACGGCCTTCTTCGACACCTACGGTGCCCGCCCCTCCAAGGCCAAGGCCGCGGCCGCGCTTCAGGACGAGGGCATCAGCGGCAAGGTCAAGCTGACCCTGTGGTCCACCCCGTCGCGCTACGGCCCCGCCACCGACGACGAGTTGAAGGCCATCGCCCAGCAGCTCAACGCCAGCGGCCTGTTCGACGCCGATGTGCAGTCCGTCGCCTTCGACCAGTACGAGAAGGACATCGCCGACGGCAAGTACGGCGTGTACGTGAAGGGCTGGATCCCGGACTACCCGGACGCCGACAACTTCACGGCCCCGTTCTTCGGCGAGGGCAACGTGCTGAGCAACAACTACAGCAACAAGGCCATCACCGGCTCGATCATCCCGCGCACCGCCGCCGAGAGCGACCGCTCCGCGACGGACGACGACTTCGGCCAGCTCCAGGACATCGTGGCCAGGGACCTGCCCGTCCTGCCGGTCTGGCAGGCCAAGCAGTACGCCGTGGTCCGCGACAACGTCTACGGCCTGGAGTACTGCCTCGACGCGTCGACCGTGTTCCGCTTCTGGGAGCTCAGCAAGGGCTGACACCCGGCCGCACCCGTTCACAAGCGCTGAGGGCGTCCCTTTCTCGGAAGGGGCGCCCTCTTCGTCGTACCGACCGACCGCCTACTGCGCCCCGGGACGCACCAGACCGCTCTCGTACGCGTACACCGCCGCCTGCACCCGGTCGCGCAGGCCCAGCTTGGTCAGCACATGCCCGACATGGGTCTTCACCGTGGTCTCGCTGACGAACAGGTCCGCCGCGATCTCGGCGTTGGACAGCCCCCGCGCCACCAGCTTCAGCACCTCCACCTCGCGCTCGGTGAGCGTGTGCAGGGTGTCCGGCACCGGCTCGTCGCCCGAGGGGAGATGCGTGGCGTACTTGTCGAGCAGGCGGCGCGTGATGCTCGGCGCGAGCATCGCCTCACCGGCGGCGACCACGCGGATCGCCTGCACCAGCTCGTTGGCCGGGGCGTCCTTCAGCAGGAAGCCGCTGGCCCCCGCCCTCAGCGCCTCCACCACGTACTCGTCGAGATCGAAGGTGGTCAGCACCAGCACCTTCGCCGGGCCGTCCCGCCCGGGGCCGGTGATCTGCCGCGTCGCCTCCACCCCGTCCATCCGGGGCATACGGATGTCCATCAGGACCACGTCGGGCTGCAGGGCCCGGACCTGGTCGAGGGCCTGCAGACCGTCACCGGCCTCGCCCACGACCGCGAGATCCTGCTCGGCCTCCAGGATCATCCGGAAGCCGGTGCGCAGCAGGGGCTGGTCGTCGACCAGTAGGACGCGGATGGCCACGTAAGTCTCCTTCGCTAGTCCGGCCCCATTCTGCCCTGCGGACCAGCGCCGGACTCGCCCGCCCTGACCGGGAGCGGATACGGCGGGGGAGTGCCCCCGAATTCCGGGCAGTGGGCCTGGTGGTCGCACCAGCCGCACAGCTTCGTCGGCCGGGGACGCCACTCGCCCGTCTCCGTCGCCAGCCGGATCGCGTCCCACAGCGCGAGCAGCTTGCGCTCGACCCGCTGCAGGTCGGCGAGGACCGGGTCGTACGTCAGCACGTCACCGCTGCCCAGATAGACGAGCTGAAGCCGCCTGGGCACGACGTTCTTCAGCCGCCAGACCACCAGGGCGTAGAACTTCATCTGGAACAGCGCGCCCTCGGCGTACTCGGGCCTGGGCGCCTTGCCCGTCTTGTAGTCGACGATCCGCACCTCACCCGTGGGCGCCACGTCGACCCGGTCGATGATCCCGCGCAGCTTGAGCCCCGAGTCCAGCTCGGCCTCGACGAACAGCTCCCGCTCGGCGGGCTCCAGACGGGTCGGGTCCTCAAGCCCGAACCAGCGCTCGACGAGCTGCTCCGCCTCACCCAGCCAGGCCGCCAGCCGCTCGCCCTCGGGATCGTCCGCGAACAGCTCCACGACCTCCGGCCGGCTCTCCCGCAGCCGGTCCCACTGACCGGGGATGAGCGACTTGGCACGCGGGGCGGTCCGCTCGGCGGCCGGCGCGTCGAAGAGCCGCTCCAGCACGGCGTGCACGAGCGTTCCCTTGGTCGCCGCGGCGCTCGGCTTCTCGGGCAGTCGGTCGATCACCCGGAACCGGTAGAGCAGGGGGCACTGCATGAAGTCGCCGGCGCGGGAAGGGGAGAGCGAGGTCGGAGGTATGACCGGGAGGAGCTTCCTGTCGGTGGGGGTGGATGTGGGTGTGGGAGCGGGCCCGGCGTCGGTCGCGGAGGTGTCCGTCGCCGCCTGCTCACCCGCCTCGGCCGGCACCGCGGTACCGCCCGCCCCTGCCGCGTTCTCGTCCGCCACCAGCCCTGTCACCGGTGCCGCCGCCGTCTGTGCCGCCGGTGCCTCCACCGGCGCGACGTCACCGCCGCCGTCCGGCGCGGCACCCTCCGTGCTCGTCTCCATGACCACAGACCTTACGGCCCGGCACTGACAGTGACCCCACTCCGGCCGTTACCTCCGGTACGCAAGGGGGAACTGAGGGGGGTGCCGGAGCGAAACGAGTCAGCACGGCCGCATACCATCGACCCGAGACCCTTCCGCCCGGCAGGCGCGGAAGACGCTTCGAACGAGGGGACACCGTGGACGAGAGCGGCGGGAGCGGGCAGCCGCGGTCCGGCACCGGCGAGTCGACCGAGCGCCGACCGGACCGGACGACCCCGGCCACCGATTCCACCCGCCCCGAGACCACCCCGTCCGACGAACAGCACGGGGAGAGCGGGCGGTTCGACGCGCCGGAGGACGCATCCGCGCGCGAGACCTCCCCGGCGGACGGTTCCGACTCCGAGGCGGGCGGCTCCGCCGCCGGCGACGAGCCCGGCGAGTACCCCACGAAGGACGCCGAAAGCACCCCCGCCCCCGGCGGCTCCGCCGAGCCCCGCACCCCCGACAGCCAGCCCGCCGGCGACGAGCCCTCCGGCCCAGGCGACCGCACCCTCGCCCAATCCGGCACCACCAAGGGCCGTCCGCCGCAGCGCCCCAAGGACCCCCGGGGCGGTCTGCTGATGGGACGGCCGTTCGGCGTCCCCGTCTACGTCGCGCCCAGCTGGTTTCTCGTCGCCGCGCTGATCACCTGGGTGTTCGGCGGACAGCTCGACCGCGTGCTGCCCGAGCTCGGAGCCGCCCGCTACCTGGTCTCCCTGTTCTTCGCCGTCGCCTTCTACGCCTCCGTCCTCGTCCACGAGCTCGCCCACACGGTCGCGGCCCTCCGCTTCAAGCTGCCCGTACGCCGGATCCAGCTCCAGTTCTTCGGCGGGGTCTCCGAGATCGAGAAGGAGGCCGAGACACCCGGCCGGGAGTTCGTCCTGGCCTTCGTCGGACCGCTGCTCTCCCTCGCCCTCGCCGGCGTCTTCTACGGCGCCATGCAGATCGTCGAACCAGGCACCGTGCCCGGCGTCCTGCTCGCGGGCCTCATGATCTCCAACCTGATCGTGGCCGCCTTCAACCTGCTGCCCGGCCTGCCCCTCGACGGCGGCCGCATGCTCCGCGCGGTCGTCTGGAAGATCACCGGCAGGCCCATGAGCGGCACCGTCGCCGCCGCCTGGGTCGGCCGCGCCCTCGCTGTCTCCGTCCTCGTCGGGCTCCCGCTGCTCACCCAGTCCGGCCTTCTCGGCTCCGACGCCGTCGACAACGTCGGCATGGACACTGTCCTGGACGCCCTGCTCGCGGCCATCCTCGCCGCGATCATCTGGACCGGCGCCGGCAACAGCCTGCGCATGGCCCGCCTGCGCGAACACCTCCCCGAGCTGCGCGCCCGCACCCTCACCCGCCGCGCCGTACCCGTCGAGAGCGACACCCCCCTCTCCGAGGCCCTGCGCCGCGCCAACGCCGCCGGCGCCCGCGCGCTGGTCGTCGTCGACGCCGACGGCAACCCCCACTCCCTCGTCCGCGAGGCCGCCATCGTCGGCGTACCCGAGCACCGCCGCCCCTGGGTCGCCGTCAGCGGCCTCGCCCAGGAGCTGACCGACGGCATGCGCGTCTCCGCCGAACTGGCGGGGGAGGACCTCCTCGACGCCCTGCGCGCCAGCCCGGCCACCGAGTACCTGGTCGTCGAGGAGACCGGCGAGATCTTCGGCGTCCTGTCCGCGGCCGACGTCGAGCGCGCCTTCGTCAAGGCCATGGCCCGCCCGAACTGAGCGGCCCGCTCCCAGGCGCCCGCCCGTGGTCCGCGGGCCCCCGAAACGCCGGTAGGCTGTTCACATGTCCGAACCGACCGGTGCCGCCCGCCGTCGCGGGCCCTTCAAGGTCGGGGACCAGGTTCAGCTGACCGACCCCAAGGGCCGCCACTACACGTTCACGCTCGAAGCCGGGAAGAACTTCCACACCCACAAGGGTTCCTTCCCGCACGACGAACTGATCGGCGCTCCCGAGGGCAGCGTTGTCCGCACCACCGGGAACGTCGCCTACCTCGCGCTGCGCCCCCTGCTCCCCGACTACGTCCTGTCCATGCCCCGCGGGGCGGCCGTCGTCTACCCGAAGGACGCGGGACAGATCCTCGCCTTCGCCGACATCTTCCCCGGCGCCCGCGTCGTCGAGGCCGGCGTCGGCTCCGGCTCGCTCAGCAGCTTCCTGCTGCGCGCCATCGGCGACCAGGGCATGCTGCACTCCTACGAGCGCCGCGAGGACTTCGCCGACATCGCCCGGCAGAACGTGGAGCGCTACTTCGGCGGCCCGCACCCCGCCTGGCAGCTCACCGTCGGCGACCTCCAGGACAACCTCAGCGACACCGAGGTCGACCGCGTCATCCTCGACATGCTCGCCCCCTGGGAGTGCCTGGAAGCCGTCTCCAAGGCGCTCGTCCCCGGCGGCATCGTGTGCTGCTACGTCGCCACCACCACCCAGCTCGCCCGGACCGTCGAGTCCATCCGCGAGATCGGCTGCTTCAACGAGCCGACCGCCTGGGAGACGATGATCCGCAACTGGCACATCGAGGGCCTGGCCGTCCGCCCCGATCACCGGATGATCGGCCACACCGGCTTCCTGCTCACCGCCCGCCGCCTCGCCGACGGGGTCGAGCCGCCCATGCGCCGCCGCCGCCCCGCCAAGGGCGCCTACGGCGAGGACTACGAAGGCCCCAACGCCGACGGCGGCTCCGCCCGCTGAGGCAGCCTCGTACCCATCCAACGTACAAGCGCTGCGGTCGAGTTCCCGGAACAGCCCCGGAACTCGACCGCGGCGCCTTTTCGTTGACCCCTCCGGTTGACGCGACACGCCCTGGACCGACCGCCTCGAGCGCGCCCTACGCCCCGCCCGCACCACCGCCCGCCGGACATTCGGCACGTGAACTCCACACCCCCGCCGTTCCCCCAGCATGTGACGTGTGGCACGATGCTGGCCACCCACCCCCACCGGCACAGCCCTCACAGGAGACGCTCCTAGTGCAGCAATCCGCCGTCCCGGAACTGGCACACACCCACACCCGCCCCATCCACTGGCTCGCCACCGCCACAGCGGTCGCCGGTGTCGTGGCGCTCTCCTCGGTCCTCCAGCCCCACGCGGCGACGGCGGCCCAGGCAGCCGGCCCGGAGACGAAGCACGCCCCCGCGGCGCTCACGCCCCCCGACCCGGCGCGCGTCGACTTCCCGCTCCAATGCGGCCCCGTGAAGGCGATCGTGGTCAAGAAGGCGAGCGGAGACCTCGACGGGGACGGCAGCCCCGAGACCGTGGCCGTCGTGCACTGCGACTCCCCGATGGGCACCCCGCCCGACGGTGTCTACGTCCTGACGCCCGCGAAGGACACCGCCACACCCCGCCTCGTCGCGACGCTCGTCGACCCGAAGGACAGCATCACCGTCAGTGACCTCGCGATCCGCGACGGAGCCGTCAACGCCGACCTGCTCGGCTACTCGTCGGACGACGTACCCCGTTGCTGCCCCGACGTGAAGGACAGCGCGAAGTGGCAGTGGAAGAATGGCTCGTTCGTCCGCTCGACACCGGCCGGTGCCCACAGCGTCTGACGCCCGCCACCGACGGTTGTGAGAAATCAGACAGTCGTAACAGCCCGTACAGACAAGGTCACTCGGCGTCCGGGCCGAACACCTCGACCCTGTCCGAAACCCGACGTACGTGGATGCACTCGCCCGGACACTCCTTCGCCGAGTCCACGACATCCGTGAGAAGCGGCAGCGGAACGGGCGTTGTGGCCCCCTTGGCCTGCAAAAGCTCGTCCTCGGAGCCCTTCACGTAGGCCAGACCGTCGATGTCCAGCTCGAACACCTCGGGCGCGTACTGGGCACAGATGCCGTCACCGGTACAGAGATCCTGGTCGATCCAGACCTCCAGCGCCTCACCCTCGACCCCGGCCGCCTGCTCCACGCTCATCTCTCCTGCCCTCTGCCTGCCCCGAGCCGGACGGGAATCCGGCCAGCTCTGACGGGTGTTGAACGGTTCGACCCTACCTGGAGCTGGGTTCCAATCATGTCCGGTGGGTATTCCCCTGGCGTGAGGGAGAGCGCAAGGGTGAAGATCGGACACACCCCGACCGTCTTTGTGATCTAGGGGTTTCAATCGACACCCACCCAGGTAGGGTCTGGAAGCGTCCAGCTCCCCTTGGAGGAGGTGAGGACCGTGGCAGCCCACGACGACGACATGAACCGCGGCATCCGCCCGGGACGAGGGTCCGACGACCCGGCCGGGCAGATTGCCTACCTTGAGCAGGAGATCGCCGTCCTGCGACGCAAGCTCGCCGACTCTCCGCGACACACGAGGATTCTCGAAGAGCGGATCGTCGAGTTGCAGACCAATCTGGCCGGCGTGTCCGCACAGAACGAGCGTCTCGCGAACACGCTCCGTGAGGCCCGCGACCAGATCGTGGCCCTCAAGGAAGAGGTCGACCGGCTCGCCCAGCCGCCGGCCGGCTTCGGTGTCTTCCTGCAAGCCAATGAGGACGGCACCGCCGACATCTTCACCGGAGGACGCAAACTCCGCGTGAATGTCAGCCCGAGCGTCGAACTCGACGACCTCCGGCGCGGCCAGGAGCTGATGCTCAACGAAGCCCTCAACGTGGTCGAGGCCATGGAATTCGAGAGCGTCGGGGACATCGTCACCCTCAAGGAGATCCTCGAGGACGGCGAACGGGCCCTGGTGCTCGGGCACACCGACGAGGAACGGGTGGTACGGCTCGCCGAGCCATTGCGCGGCGTGAACATCCGCCCCGGTGACGCCCTGCTGCTCGAACCCCGCTCCGGCTATGTTTACGAGATCGTTCCGAAGAGCGAGGTCGAGGAACTCGTCCTCGAAGAGGTTCCCGACATCGGCTACGAGCAGATCGGCGGCCTGGGCGGCCAGATCGAGGCCATCCGCGACGCCGTCGAGCTGCCGTACCTCTACCCGGACCTGTTCAAGGAGCACGAACTGCGCCCGCCCAAGGGCGTCCTGCTCTACGGGCCCCCTGGATGCGGCAAGACGCTCATCGCCAAGGCCGTCGCCAATTCGCTGGCGAAGAAGGTCGCCGAAGTCACCGGCGTGGCCGCGGGCAAGAGCTTCTTCCTCAACATCAAGGGCCCCGAGCTGCTGAACAAGTACGTCGGCGAGACCGAGCGGCAGATCCGCCTCGTCTTCCAGCGTGCGCGTGAGAAGGCCTCCGAGGGCACGCCCGTCATCGTCTTCTTCGACGAGATGGAGTCCCTGTTCCGCACCCGTGGCTCCGGAGTCAGCTCGGACGTGGAGAACACCATCGTCCCGCAGCTCCTCGCCGAGATCGACGGTGTGGAGGGCCTGCAGAACGTGGTCGTGATCGGTGCCTCCAACCGTGAGGACATGATCGACCCGGCCATCCTGCGCCCCGGCCGCCTGGACGTGAAGATCAAGATCGAGCGTCCCGACGCCGAGGCCGCCAAGGACATCTTCGGCAAGTACCTCACCGAACGCCTCCCGCTGCACTCGGAGGACCTCGGCGAGCACAGCGGCGACAAGTCGATGACGGTCCAGAGCATGATCCAGACCGCCGTCGAGCAGATGTACGCCGAATCCGAGGAGAACCGCTTCCTGGAGGTCACGTACGCCAATGGCGACAAGGAAGTCCTCTACTTCAAGGACTTCAACTCCGGCGCCATGATCGAGAACATCGTGGGCCGCGCCAAGAAGATGGCGATCAAGGACTTCCTCGAGCACAACCAGAAGGGCCTCCGCGTCTCCCACCTGCTCCAGGCCTGCGTGGACGAGTTCAAGGAGAACGAGGACCTGCCCAACACCACCAACCCGGACGACTGGGCCCGGATCTCCGGAAAGAAGGGCGAGCGGATCGTCTACATCCGCACCCTCATCACCGGAAAGCAGGGCGCGGACACCGGACGCTCCATCGACACGGTGGCGAACACCGGTCAGTACCTGTAAGAGACAGGGCGGCTGCGGGTGCCCTCACCGGGGTACCCGCAGCCCACTGTTTTTCCGGCGAACGCTCGGATCCAGCAATGACGCAAATGATCTCCCCACCAGGGCGAAGGCGCTCTAGGCTCTTCCGTACCGCCGAGTCGCGCAGTGCGGGGACGGGCACCGCACACGCAACCGAGCGCCAGCGGTATCTGCGCGGCGCCCACGACCGAGGGTGCCGCCGGGCAAGGAGGGCCGCATGACCGTACGGCGAGTAATGGGCATCGAGACGGAGTACGGGATCTCCGTCCCCGGCCACCCCAACGCCAATGCCATGCTCACCTCATCCCAGATCGTCAACGCCTACGCGGCGGCGATGCACCGGGCCCGGCGGGCCCGCTGGGACTTCGAGGAGGAGAACCCGCTGCGGGACGCGCGAGGCTTCGACCTCGCCCGCGAGGCCGCCGACGCCAGCCAGCTCACCGACGAGGACATCGGCCTGGCCAACGTCATCCTCACCAACGGAGCACGGCTCTACGTCGACCACGCGCACCCCGAGTACAGCGCGCCCGAGGTCACCAACCCCCGGGACGCCGTCCTCTGGGACAAGGCCGGCGAACGGATCATGGCCGAGGCCGCCGAGCGGGCCGCACAGCTCCCTGGTGCCCAGCCCATCCACCTGTACAAGAACAACACCGACAACAAGGGCGCGTCCTACGGCACGCACGAGAACTACCTGATGAAGCGGGAAACCCCCTTCTCGGACATCGTGCGCCACCTCACGCCCTTCTTCGTCTCCCGTCAGGTCTTCGCCGGAGCGGGCCGCGTCGGCATCGGTCAGGACGGCCACGAGCACGGCTTCCAGCTCAGCCAGCGAGCGGACTACTTCGAGGTCGAGGTCGGCCTGGAGACGACCCTCAAGCGCCCCATCATCAACACCCGGGACGAACCGCACGCGGACGCCGAGAAATACCGACGGCTGCACGTGATCATCGGCGACGCGAACCTGTCCGAGATCTCCACGTACCTCAAGCTGGGCACCACGGCCCTCGTCCTGTCGATGATCGAGGACGGCTTCATCGCCGTCGACCTGGCCGTCGACCAGCCCGTACGCACGCTGCACCAGGTCTCGCACGACCCGTCCCTCCAGCGCCTGGTCACGCTCCGCAGCGGCCGCACACTCACGGCCGTACAACTGCAGATGGAGTACTACGAGCTGTCCCGCAAATACGTGGAGGAGCGCTTCGGCGCCGACGCCGACGAGCAGACCAAGGACGTCCTCTCCCGCTGGGAGGACACCCTGAACCGCCTGGAGCGGGATCCGATGAGCCTCGCCGGCGAACTGGACTGGGTCGCCAAGCGCGAGCTCATGGAGGGCTACCGGCGCCGCGACGACCTCGACTGGGACGCAGCCCGGCTCCACCTGGTGGACCTCCAGTACGCCGACGTACGCCCCGAGAAGGGCCTCTACAACCGTCTGGCGGCCCGCGGCCGGATGAAGCGCCTGATGGACGAGGAGACCGTCGAGCGGGCGAAGGCGAAGCCGCCGGAGGACACGCGCGCGTACTTCCGCGGCCGCTGCCTGGAGCAGTACGCCGACGACGTCGCCGCGGCCTCCTGGGACTCGGTCATCTTCGATCTCCCCGGCCGGGACTCCCTCCAGCGGGTCCCAACCCTGGAACCGCTTCGCGGAACGCGAAATCACGTCAAGGAGCTCCTGGACCGCTGTCGCACGGCAGAAGACCTGGTCAGGGTCCTGTCGGGAGGCTGAGGGTACTCGGGCGGTGTCGGCCGGACGCCGGCTGGGCAGGGTGGAAAACCCGGCGTCCGGGAATCATCGAGATGGCCCCCGTACGTTGGAGAAACTGCGGGGCCGATGTCAGACCCGGCTTGTAGGGTCTGATCATCACCGATCGGCAGGAATGCCGACCTGTCGACCATGTCGGGCGAGATGAGCGGGGTGAGGGATATGGCAACCAAGGACACCGGCGGCGGACAGCAGAAGGCCACGCGCTCCACGGAGGAGGTCGAGGAGCAGTCGGCGGAAGCGCAGGCCTCCGAGGACGTCAAGGAGCGGCACGAGAAGCTGAGCGATGACGTCGACTCGGTTCTGGACGAGATTGACGACGTACTCGAGGAAAACGCCGAGGATTTCGTGCGCTCCTTCGTGCAAAAGGGTGGCCAGTAGAGGATTCGAGCCGCTTTCTCCTTCGGATCGAAGGTTGCGGGGGATGAGGGTGGCTGGGGATCCGAATGCCAAGCAATGCACGGGTTGCAAGCGAGACTTGCCTCCTCAGGCATTCGCACGGGACAAGAACCGGCGTGATGGCCTCCAGGTGCGATGCCGGGAGTGCGTGGCGGAGTACAGTGCCGCGCACTATCGGCGTCGCCGGGAGGCCATGGGGAAGTCGGTCCGGGAAAGCGTGGACGTCCCGGCCGGGCACAAGCTCTGCCGGACATGCAATGAAGTGAAGCCGCACAGCGAGTGGCACCGCAACGCAAGCGCGTCCGACGGCCTGTCGACGCGGTGCAGGGCGTGCCGGGCGATCCAGAGTCGGCGAGACCATCTGAAGCGCCAGTACGGCATCACCGAAGTCGAGCGCGAACAGCTGGTCGCCTCTCAAGGAGGCGTCTGCTGCATATGTTTGGCAGCCCTGCCCGAGCATGTGGATCACTGCCACGAGACGGGTAGGGTCCGTGGCGTACTGTGCTTCAGCTGCAACGCCGCACTGGGGCAGTTCAAGGATCGGCCCGACGTCATAAGGCGGGCTGCTGCTTACGTGGAAGGAATCGCGTGGAAGCCAACACTCGTAGCACCGGGCGTCTACCAGCTGCCTTCCTGACGCCTGGGTCGTCCTCCTTCATGGACTTCCTCTCCGAGCACCAGCCGGAGCTGCTGCCCGGCAAGCGTCAACTGCCGCCGACGCAGGGTGTGATCGAGGCGCCGCACGGCACGACCATCGTGTCCGTGACGTTCCCCGGGGGCGTCGTGCTCGCGGGTGACCGCCGCGCCACCATGGGCAACGTCATCGCGCAGCGCGACATCGAGAAGGTGTTCCCCGCCGACGAGTACTCGGCCGTCGGTATCGCCGGCACCGCCGGCCTGGCCGTCGAGATGGTCAAGCTCTTCCAGCTGGAGCTGGAGCACTTCGAGAAGGTCGAGGGCGCCCAGCTGTCGCTGGAGGGCAAGGCGAACCGGCTGTCGACGATGATCCGGTCGAACCTGGGCATGGCGATGCAGGGCCTGGCCGTCGTGCCGCTCTTCGCCGGGTACGACGTCGACCGGGAGAAGGGGCGGATCTTCTCGTACGACGTCACCGGCGGCCGCTCCGAGGAGCACGGCTTCGCCGCCACCGGCTCCGGTTCGATCTTCGCGCGGGGCGCCATGAAGAAGCTCTTCCGTGACGACCTGAGCGAGGCCGAGGCCACGACGCTCGTGGTGCAGGCCCTCTACGACGCGGCTGACGACGACTCGGCGACCGGTGGTCCCGATGTCGCCCGCCGGATCTACCCGATCGTCACCGTGATCACCGAGGACGGATTCCGTCGGCTGGGCGATGACGAGTCCTCCGAGATCGCCCGTTCCATCCTGGAGCGGCGTCTGGAGCAGCCCGACGGCCCGCGGGCCGCGCTGCTCTAGGCGGCCCGGTCTTATCAAGGTGATCCTGTGACTTCGACAGAAAGGGACGGATAACCGGTGTCGACGCCGTTCTATGTCTCACCCCAGCAGGCCATGGCCGACCGGGCGGAGTACGCGCGCAAGGGCATCGCCCGTGGCCGCAGCCTGGTCGTGCTCCAGTACGCCGACGGCATCGTGTTCGTCGGCGAGAACCCGTCCCGCGCGCTGCACAAGTTCAGCGAGATCTACGACCGGATCGGCTTCGCGGCCGCCGGCAAGTACAACGAGTACGAGAACTTGCGGATCGGTGGCGTCCGCTATGCCGATCTTCGTGGTTACACCTATGACCGTGACGATGTGACCGCCCGTGGCCTGGCCAACGTCTACGCCCAGACGCTGGGCACGATCTTCTCCTCCGCGGCTGAGAAGCCGTACGAGGTGGAGCTGGTCGTGGCCGAGGTGGGGGTCACGCCCGAGGGCGACCAGATCTACCGGCTGCCGCACGACGGGTCGATCGTGGACGAGCACGGCTCGGTCGCGGTCGGTGGCAACGCCGAGCTGATCAGCAACTATCTGGATCAGCGCCACCAGGACGGCATGAGCCTGGCTGAGGCCCTGAAGCTGGCCGTGCAGGCGCTGTCGCGCGAGTCGAACGGCTCTCAGCGGGAGATCCCCGCGGAGCGCCTTGAGGTCGCGGTGCTGGACCGTACGCGTCCGCAGTCGCGGAAGTTCAAGCGCATCGTGGGCCGGCAGCTGGCCCGGCTGCTGGAGGCCACGGGTGCGGCCACCGAGGCCGAGAGCGCCGACAACGGGGAGGATTCCGAGGAGTCCGGCACCTCCGAGGAGTAGTCCCGCCCGCTTCACCCCGCCTGTTCTGTGCCCCGGCCGACCGCTCGGCCGGGGCACAGGGCGTTCAGAGGGCTGTCACGGCGCGCTGGGCGGGGCTGTGGAGCCTCGTACGACGAGTTGGACGGGAATGTCGCCCTCCTCGGGTTCACGGCCTTCCAGGACCGCCAGGAGGGCTTGCATGCCGCGCTCGCCGAACAGCTCGGCGTCCAGTCGTACGGTCGTCAGCTCGGGGTCGATGGCGGTGGCGAGGGCGAGATCGTCCAGGCCGGTGACGGAGATGTCGTCGGGGATGCGCAGGCCGAGGCGTCGTACGGCCTTGTAGGCGCCGGCGGCGAGTTTGTCGTCGTCGCAGACGATGGCCGTGGGGCGCGGGCCCTTGGCGGCGAGGGCGTTCGCGGCGACGGCCAGGGCGGCGTCGATCGAGATGGGGGCGCGGACCGTGAGGAGCGAGGTGCCGGGCACCTCGCCGATCCGTGCGGCGAGCTCGCGCTCGCGTGCCTCGAAGGTCCAGGACGCGATGTCGGCGGCGAGGTGCAGGATGCGCCGGTGGCCGAGGCCCAGCAGGTGGTCGGCGACCTGGCGGACGCCGTCGGCGATGTCGAGGTTGACCGTCGCGGCGCCCAGGCTGCCCGCCGGGTCGCTGTCCAGCATGACCAGGGGGAGCTGGTCGCCGCGGATGGCGGTGAGGGCGTCGGCGGCCATGGAGGAGGCGATGACGCCGTCGAGGGCGGCCTGGGCGGAGGCGAACGGGTCGCGGGCCGGGCCGATGCCCTCGGGGGAGGGGTAGAGGACGACGCCGAAGCCGTGCTGTGCGGCGACGCGGGCGGCGCCGGTGTAGACGCCCGCGAAGAATTCGGTGGTGAGGGCGGGTACCACCAGCAGGACGGTGCGGGTGTGGCCGAGGCGGAGGTTGCGGGCGGCGAGATTGGGCCGGTAGCCGAGTTCGCGTGCGGCCTCGCGGACCCGTTCGGCCGTGGCCTCGGAGACCCGGCCGCGCCACTTGTCGCCGAGCACCAGGGAGACCGCGGCCTGGGAGACGCCCGCTGCCTGGGCCACGTCCCGGCTGGTGGGGCGGGCGCTGCCGTGTGCCACCGTGCACCTGCTTCGTCGTCTGGACTCGTGAACAGCGCACATGGTACGTATGACGGAGGACGTTATACGTAAAACTTCAGCGGAGGGCGGCGCGGCCGATGACCGGCGCATACGTGGAGATCCTCAGGGCGAGGCATGCCGCCCGGCTGCTCGTCGGCACGCTCATAGGCCGGCTGCCGAACGCCGTCGCCGCGCTCGCCATCCTGCTGTTCGTGCGCGCGGAGGGCGGCTCCTACAGCCTGGCCGGCGGCCTGGCGGCCGTGTACGGCGTCGCCAACGCGGTGGGCCAGCCGCTCCTGGGGCGTCTGGTGGACCTCCACGGGCAGCCGCGGGTGCAGCTGCCGGCCGCGGTCGCCTCGGCGCTCGCGATGGCCGTGTTCGCCTTCGTGGGCCTCGGGACGCTGCCGCTGGCCTACGCGGCCGTGGCCGCCGCCGGACTGTTCACGCCGCCCCTGGAGGGCGGCCTGCGGGCGCTGTGGGGATCGGTCCTGCACAAGGAGGGCCAGGTTCACACGGCGTACGCGATGGACGCGGTGGCGCAGGAAGTCATGTTCACCGTGGGACCGTTGCTGCTGACGCTGTGTGCGTCCCTGTGGTCGGCTCAGGCGGCGCTGCTCGTGCTGAACGTCATCGGGGTGCTCGGCGCCCTGTCGGTGGTCGTGTCGCCGCCCTCGCGCGCGTGGCGCTCGGCGCCGCGTGAGGCGCACTGGCTGGGCGCGCTGCGCTCGTCGGGTCTGCTGGCGCTGCTCTCCGCCTTCCTGTTCGTGGGCGTGGCGATGGGGTCCATCGCGGTGGCGGCCGTGTCGTACGCGGACGACCACGGCGGTGACGTGGTCTACGGCTGGCTGATGGCGGGCCTGGGCCTGGGCGCGCTGATCGGCGGCACGGTGTACGGGGCGCGGCAGTGGGGCGGCGAGCCGGCCCGGCGACTGCGGCTGCTGGTGGCGCTTCTGGCGGTGTGTTACCTGCCGCTGATGCTGATGCCGGGTGCGTTCGCCATGACTCTCCTGGCGGTGCTCGCCGGTGTGTTTCTGGCGCCGTGCATCGCCTGCGCCTTCGTGCTGGTCGACCGGCACGCGCCGCGCGGGACGGTCACCGAGGCGTTCTCCTGGCTCGTGACGACGTTCACGGTGGGTGCGTCGGTCGGAACGGGCCTGGCCGGTCCGGTCGTCGAGGCGGGCGGGGCCCTGTGGGGGTTCGCCGTGCCGGGTGCCGCGGGAGCGGTGTCCTTGCTGGTCCTGCTGGCCACGGGGCGGGTCCTCGCAGCTCCCGGCAGGGGTGCGGTGGTTGCGGCTTCATCGGAAAATGATCCAAACCGTGCTGTCGAACCCCGTTTCAGCTCAGGGGATCGGGCGTAATGTTCAGTCATGGACCGCCGCATTTTCGGGCTGGAGAACGAGTACGGCGTCACGTGCACGTTCAGGGGACAGCGCCGCCTGTCGCCTGACGAGGTGGCGCGGTACCTCTTCCGCCGTGTCGTGTCATGGGGCCGTAGCAGCAATGTCTTTCTGCGCAATGGCGCCCGCCTCTATCTCGACGTGGGATCGCATCCGGAATACGCGACACCGGAATGCGACAACGTGACCGAACTGGTCACCCACGACAAAGCGGGCGAGCGCATTCTCGAAGGACTCCTGGTAGACGCGGAACGACGCCTGCACGAGGAGGGAATCGCGGGCGACGTCTACCTCTTCAAGAACAACACCGACTCGGCGGGCAACTCCTACGGTTGCCACGAGAACTATCTCGTGGCGCGGCACGGGGAGTTCTCCCGGCTCGCGGACATCCTCATTCCGTTCCTGGTCACCAGGCAGCTTCTCTGCGGCGCCGGAAAGGTGCTGCAGACCCCGCGGGGCGCGGTGTACTGCGTCAGCCAGCGGGCGGAGCACATCTGGGAGGGCGTCTCCTCGGCGACGACCCGTTCCCGGCCGATCATCAACACGCGCGACGAGCCACACGCGGACGCGGAGCGCTACCGCCGCCTCCACGTCATCGTGGGCGACTCGAACATGTCCGAGACGACCATGCTGCTCAAGGTCGGCGCCACCGACCTGGTGCTGCGCATGATCGAGGCGGGCACCGTGATGCGCGACCTGACCCTGGAGAACCCGATCCGGGCGATCCGCGAGGTCAGCCACGACATCACCGGCCGGCGCAAGGTGCGCCTGGCCAGCGGCCGGGAGGCCTCCGCGCTGGAGGTGCAGCGCGAGTACTACGAGAAGGCCGTGGACTTCTGCGAGCGCCGCGGGATCCGCACCGGCACCGTCGAGCAGGTCCTGGAGCTGTGGGGCCGCACGCTGGACGCGATCGAGTCCGAGGACCTCGACCGCATCGGCACCGAGATCGACTGGGTGATGAAGTACAAGCTCATCGAGCGGTACCGGGCCAAGCACAACATGACCATGTCGCATCCGCGGGTCGCTCAGATAGACCTCGCCTACCACGACATCCACCGCCGTCGTGGGCTGTACTACCTGCTGGAGAAGAAGGGTCAAGCGACGCGTATCTGCAACGACTTGAAGATCTTCGAAGGCAAGTCCGTACCGCCGCAGACCACTCGGGCCCGGCTGCGCGGTGATTTCATTCGCAGGGCCCAGGAACAGCGCCGGGACTTCACGGTCGACTGGGTCCATCTGAAGCTGAACGACCAGGCGCAGCGCACGGTGTTGTGCAAGGACCCGTTCCGTTCGGTGGACGACCGGGTGGAGAAACTGATTGCCGGTATGTGAGTGACCGGTAGTGGGTGACCGGTAGGTGAGTGACGCGTTCCGGGCAGTGGGCCGGAACGCAACACGGGCGCCGTACGTTTACCGTGCGGCGCCCTTCTCACGCCGTAGAGTTGCGCGCACGCCATCCACAAGATCGACGATTACGAGGCCCCCACCGTGCGCCGACGCTCACTTCTCATCGCCGTACCCGCAGGACTGGTCACGCTCGCAGGATGCGGTGACGACAAGGCCGACTCCAGCAAGGCGAGCGACAGCCCGTCGCCGTCGGCCCCGGAGGCGGCGCCGTCACCCAAGATCGTGGACGGTCCGCTGCCGGCGATCACGGCGGGCACGAAGTTCGACGAGAAACCGACGGTCGCCAAGGGCAGCGGTGAGCCCTCGAAGGACCTCGCGGTGCGGACGGTGATCGCGGGCAACGGCACCACGGTCGCGGAGAACGACTTCATCCAGGCCAACTACCTCGGCCAGATCTGGGCCACCGCCAAGGTCTTCGACAACTCCTACGACCGTAAGACGCCCCTGCTCATCCAGCTCTCGCAGGGCCGCATCATCGACGGCTGGCGCTACGGCCTGGTGGGCAAGAAGACCGGCAGCCGTGTCGAGATGGCCGTGCCCCCGACCTGGGGCTACGGCAAGGAAGGCAACGCGCAGGCGGGGATCAAGGGCACCGACACGCTGGTGTTCGTGGTCGACATCCAGGAGACCTTCAACTCCAAGAGCTCCGCGAAGGGCAGCGAGGTCGCGCAGGACAACGTCGACCTGCCCAAGGTCGGCACCAACACCGACGGCAAGGCGCCCTCCGTCGAGATCCCCAAGACGGACCCGCCGAAGAAGCTGGTGGCGAACTACGTCCTCGAGGGCGACGGCGACGAGCTCGCCGCCGAGAGCACCGTGCTGGTGCAGTACCAGGGCTTGCAGTGGTCGGACGGCAAGGAGTTCGACGCGACGTACGCCAAGAAGCAGCTGGCGTCGTTCTCGCTGCAGCAGGTCGTCAAGGGCTGGTCGCAGGGGCTGACGGGCAAGAAGGTCGGCAGCCGCGTGCTGATCGTCATCCCGCCCGACCTGGGCTACGGCGACACCCCGCCGGAGGGCAGCGGCATCGCCAAGGGCGCCACGCTGGTGTTCACCGTGGACATCCTGGCCAAGATGTGACGTCGCCCTGGGTGATGAAAGACTGGTGCCGTTGCCTTTCCACAACAAGCTTGGAGCGTAGGACGTGAGCATCGACAAGCCCGAGATCGACTTCCCGGGCGGCGAGCCGCCGAAGGACCTGGAGATCAAGGACATCTGGGAGGGCGACGGCGCGGTTGCGCAGGCGGGCCAGACCGTCACCGTCCACTACGTGGGCGTGGCCTTCAGCACCGGCGAGGAATTCGACGCCAGCTGGAACCGCGGTACGCCGTTCCGCTTCCCGCTGGGTGGCGGCCGGGTCATCAAGGGCTGGGACCAGGGCGTGCAGGGCATGAAGGTCGGCGGCCGCCGCCAGCTGACCATCCCGGCGCACCTCGCCTACGGCAACCAGAGCCCGACGCCGGCGATCAAGCCCGGTGAGACGCTGATCTTCGTGGTCGACCTGCTCGGCGTCTGATCGTCGTATCCGAGTCGTCGTGATCCGATCCGGCTGTGATCGGCGCACGACCGGAGCCGACCACCTGGGGCCCATGCCTGTGCGGGCATGGGCCCTCGGCTTTTGCCGCGCCACTTCGGGGCGGTACGGTCATCGATCGTAAGCACCATAGGGGAAGGCGAAGGGCGTCGATGGCCATTGCCAAGGCCGAGCGGCTCATGAACCTGGCGCTGTGTCTGCTCGGGACGCGGCGGCCGCTGAGCAAGCGCGAGCTGCGTGAGTCCATCGAGGCCTATCTCGAAGCGGGCAGCGACGACTCCTTCAACCGGATGTTCGAGCGCGACAAGGACGACCTGCGCGAGCTCGGCCTGGTCATCGAGACGGTGGAGAACCTCGACGGCGAGGTCGGCTATCTGGCCCGCCGCGACAGCAACCGCCTCGCGCCCATCACCCTCGACGCCGAGGAGGCCGCCGCTCTGGGCCTGGCCGCCAAGGTGTGGCAGCAGGCCCGGCTCGCGGGCGCGGCCAGCGGCGCCCTGCAGAAGCTGCGCGCGGCCGGCCTGCCGGAGGACGTCGACCCGTACGAGGCGCACGGCGCGCTGGAGCCCCGCATCCCGGTGCACGAGGCCGCGTTCGAACCGCTGATGCTGGCCTGCCGCGACCGACGCCCGGTGGTCTTCGACTACCGCAAGGCCACCGCCGCCCGCCCCGAGCCCCGGCATGTGGAGCCGTGGGCGCTGGAGTGCTGGCGCGGCCACTGGTATCTGGCGGGCTGGGACCGTGACCGCGGCGCGGAGCGGGTGTTCCGGCTGTCCCGGATCACCGGCAAGGTCCGCAGCCGCAGCGGCCGCTTCACCGCCGAGATCCCCGACGTCGTCACCGTGCGCGAGACGGTCGCGAGCTGGGCGGGGGAGACCGCCGACCGCTCCGCGCTGATCCGGCTGCGCACGGACGCGGGGTACCCCCTTCGGGCGAAGGCCACCTCGGTGCGGGAACTCGGGGACGGCTGGGACGAGTTGGAGATTCCGTACGGCCACGGGCTGGACGCCTGGCTGGTGGAGTTCGGACCGGACGTGGTGGTCGTGGAGCCCGCCGAGCTGCGGGCCGAAGTGGTGGACCGGCTGCGTGCCGTGGCCAAGGGCTGAGGGGGAGCGGAGCGACACAGTGGCAGGCAAACCGGTCAGGCCAGCGAGCGCCATCGACCAGACCCGGCGAATGCTCTCCCTGGTGACCTATCTGAGGGAGCGCCCGGGCGCCCGCGTCGAGGACGTCGCGCGCGCCTTCGGCATCTCCGAGGACGAGCTGGTCTCCGACCTCGACGTGCTGCCCATGTGCGGCACCAGCTTCCGCGGTGGCGACCTGCTCGACATCGACACCGACGGCGAGCGCATCTGGTGGCACAACCCCGACGACGTCGCCGAGCCGCTGAGGATCGCCGCCGACGAGGCGACCGCGCTGCTGGTGGCCGCCCGTGCCGTCTCCACGCTGCCGGGGCTGCGCGAGAGCGACCGGCAGGCGCTGCTGCGGGCCACCGCCAAGGTGGAGGCCGCGGCGGGAGACGCGGCCGGGGCCAGCTCCCGGCTGTCGGTGACCTTCGAGTCCGAGGGCGGCGTCTTCGCCGACGTCGACCGGGCGATCTCCGAGCGCCGCCGGCTGTGGATCCGCTACTACTCGCCGGCCCGCGACGAGGTCACCGAGCGCGAGATCGACCCCATCCGGCTGGTCAGCGTCGGCCACACCTATGTCGAGGCCTGGTGCCGGCGCTCCGAGGCGCGCCGCACCTTCCGGCTCGACCGGGTCGCCGAGATCAAGATCCTCGACGAGCCGTCCGCGCCGCCCGAGATCGAGCTGCGGGACCTGTCCGAGGGGCTGGTGCAGCCCGCGGCGGAGGACCCGGAGGTCGTCGTCGAGGTGGGGCCGGGCGGACGCTGGGTCGCCGAGTACTACCCGCACGACAGCGCCGATGAGCTTGCGGACGGCGGGCTGCGTATCACCTTGCGCACCCCCGAGCCGGCGTCGCTGCGGCGCCTGGCACTGCGGCTCGGCCGTGACGGCCGTATCGTCTCGCCGCCCGAGCTGGCCGACAGCGCCCGCCAGGCCGCCCGCGAGGCGCTGGCGGCGTACGACGGGGCAGAGGAACAGGGCGCTCACGGAGCGCACGGGGTGGACGGCGGACAGTAGGACAGGCAGTTCGGCAGAGGCAGTGCGACAGGCGGGAGCAGGGGCTTGAGCGAGTCGGTGACGTCCGGTGCACGGAGTATGACGGTGGCTTCCGCCTTCGCCGGGATGAGAAGCGTGACCCCGGTGATGTTCCGGGCGGGCTGCCCGGACTGCCGGGGCAGCTTCGAACTCACCGCGAGCGCCCTGCGGCTCGCCATCGGCGCGACCAGCCGCACCACGTTCTACTCCTTCACCTGTCCCGACTGCGGGGCCTCGGTCCGCAAGCCGGCCGGCGAGCGGATCGTCGAGCTGCTGACGGGCGGCGGCGTCAGCACCCTGCGACTGCACACGCTGTAGGACGGTCTAGGCTCGGCGTCATGTTCTGGCCGATGTTCGCGGTAGCTGTGGGTTTCCTGGGTCTCGCCGTCCTCGGCGTACTCGCCGTGCGGGTGTTCCTGGAGGCCCAGCGTCTCGGCCGGCAGGTGACGGACTCCGCGCGCCGCATCAGCAGGGCGGCGGAGGACCTGGAGCGGGCGAGCATGAGCGCGGCGCGGGCTGTGGACTCGCTCTAGTACCCCCAAGGATTGGGTGTGAGTCCTGCGCCCGATGCGTTTTGGGCCACTTCGCCCTGTCAACTTGCCGTGGGGGACAGGTACGCTGCAGGTCGCGGGACGGAGAACGAGGCCCGGACCGCGGACAGGGAGTAGTACGCACGGGGATTGCCTCTCGTTTACCCCTGAGCGTTACGATCGCTGTCAACGCGATCGTTCGGACACATGTCCGACCGATCGGACAGCATCCCACCCCCAGCCGCCTCGGTGAGAAGGTAAAGACTTATGTTCGGAAGGCTCGGAGCCCCCGAGATCATTCTCATCCTCGTCGTCATCATCCTGCTGTTCGGCGCGAAGAAGCTTCCGGACATGGCGCGCTCGCTCGGCAAGTCCGCCCGCATCCTGAAGAGCGAGGCGAAGGCGATGAAGGACGACGGCAAGGCCGCCGCTCCCGCCGACCCGCCGAACAACACCGGCGACGACCAGCAGCCCCCGGCCCAGCGCATCATCCAGGCTTCCCCCGGCGACGTGAGCAGCTCGCGCCCGGTCAACGAGCCGACGGACACCACCAAGCGCTGACGCAGGGCCGGTGACCTCCGGCCCGCCGCACGAGATGGGAACGTGGGTTGCTCAAGTCTGCCCGCAAAGAGGAGAAGGATCCCGAGGGGCGGATGCCCCTCGCGGAACACCTCCGTGAGCTCCGCAACCGGCTCGCGAAGGCGTTGCTGGCCATCGTCATCGTGACGGTCGTCGCAGCCTTCTTCTACAACGACATCATCAACTTCCTGACGAAGCCGATCCTGGACTCGATCGGCTGCGATCAGACCTTCGAGCAGCTCGCCAACTCGTCCGAGACCTCCGAGAAGTGCGCCCGGATCACGATCAACGGTCTGCTCGCGCCCTTCACCCTGGCCCTCCAGGTCTCGTTGACAGCCGGCATCGTGCTCGCCTCGCCGGTCTGGCTGTACCAGCTCTGGGCGTTCATCGCCCCGGGGCTGCACAAGCACGAGAAGAAGTACGCCTACGCCTTCGTGTTCACGGGCGCCCCGCTGTTCATCGGCGGTGCCTACTTCGCGTACTCCGTGCTCCCCACCACCGCGAAGGTGCTGATCGACTTCACACCGAGCGGCAGCATCGACAACCTGCTGCCGCTGGACGATCTGCTCCAGCTCGTCACCCGCATGGTGATCGTCTTCGGCCTCTCCTTCGAGCTGCCGCTGCTGCTGGTCATGCTCAACCTCACCGGAATGATCACCGGTAGGCGGATGCTCGGATGGTGGCGGGCGATGATCATGGGGATCACCGTGTTCGCGGCCGTCGCGACGCCGAGCACGGACCCGCTGAGCATGCTCGCGCTGGCCGGTCCCATCTGGGTCCTGTACTTCGTCGCGACCGCCTTCTCCCTGATCAACGACATGCGCCGCAGTCGCCGGGAGGCCGAGGGCCCCGACGACGACGAGGCCTCGGACCTGGACCTCACCCCCGAGGACATCGGCGACGTGGAGACCGTCTCGGCGGCCCGGGCGCTGCCCGAGCAGGCGACCAGGGATCGGGTCAACGGATACGACGACGTGACCTGATTGACGTGGCCTGACAGACGTGACCTGACAGGCGGAACGCGGGATTCGCGGCCGGGGCGCCCACGGGGCGCGCCCGGCCGCTTGCGTCGCGCGGTCGTGAGCTGCGGGGATCCCGGGTTTGCCAAGTGCCGATCCGGATAATGATCGTCCTGTTGTCAGTGGGGCCCGGTACGCTCGAAAGCACGATGACAGAGGACCTCTCACCGGCCGAGCGGTACGCGGCGGCACGCATGCGCGCTGCGGAGCAGGCCACCGCGCTCGCCTCCTTCCGCGAGATGTACGACTTCGGCCTCGACCCCTTCCAGATCGAGGCGTGCCAGGCGCTCGAAGCGGGGAAGGGCGTGCTGGTGGCGGCGCCCACCGGCTCCGGCAAGACGATCGTGGGCGAGTTCGCCGTCCACCTCGCCCTGATGCAGGGCAAGAAGTGCTTCTACACGACACCCATCAAGGCGCTGTCGAACCAGAAGTACGCCGACCTGTGCCGCCGTTACGGCACCGGCATGGTCGGGCTGCTCACCGGCGACAACAGCGTCAACCCCGACGCCGCGGTGGTCGTGATGACCACCGAGGTACTGCGGAACATGCTGTACGCCGGGTCACAGACCCTCCTCGGCCTGGGTTACGTGGTCATGGACGAGGTGCACTACCTCTCCGACCGCTTCCGCGGCGCCGTATGGGAAGAGGTGATCATCCACCTCCCCGAGTCGGTCACCCTCGTCTCCCTGTCGGCGACCGTGTCCAACGCCGAGGAGTTCGGCGACTGGCTCGACACCGTCCGCGGCGACACCGAGGTGATCGTCTCCGAGCACCGGCCCGTGCCGCTCTTCCAGCACGTGCTCGCCGGACGGCGGATGTACGACCTGTTCGAGGAGGGCGAGGGCAGCAAGAAGGCCGTCAACCCCGACCTCATGCGGCTGGCGCGGATGGAGGCGACCAGGCCGTCGTACCAGGACCGCAGACGGGGCCGCGCGATGCGCGAGGCCGACCGGGAGCGCGAGCGCAGACAGCGCTCCCGTGTGTGGACGCCCGGGCGGCCCGAAGTCATCGAGCGGCTCGACGCCGAGGGGCTCCTGCCCGCCATCACCTTCATCTTCAGCCGCGCCGCCTGCGAGGCCGCCGTACAGCAGTGCCTGCACGCGGGACTGCGGCTCAACGACGACGAGGCGCGGGAGAAGGTGCGCGCCCTCGTCGAGGAGCGCACCGCGTCCATCCCGACCGAGGACCTGCACGTCCTCGGGTACTACGAGTGGCTGGAGGGCCTGGAACGCGGTATAGCCGCCCACCACGCGGGCATGCTGCCGACGTTCAAGGAGGTCGTCGAGGAGCTGTTCGTACGCGGGCTGGTGAAGGCCGTGTTCGCCACGGAGACCCTCGCGCTCGGCATCAACATGCCCGCACGCTCGGTGGTGTTGGAGAAGCTCGTCAAGTGGAACGGCGAGCAGCACGCCGACATCACCCCGGGTGAGTACACCCAGCTCACCGGTCGTGCGGGGCGGCGTGGCATCGACGTCGAGGGGCACGCCGTCGTGCTGTGGCAGCGCGGCATGAGCCCCGAGCACCTCGCGGGACTGGCGGGCACGCGGACCTATCCGCTGCGCTCCAGCTTCAAGCCGTCGTACAACATGGCGGTCAACCTCGTCGAGCAGTTCGGGCGGCACCGCTCGCGCGAGCTGCTGGAGACGTCCTTCGCGCAGTTCCAGGCCGACAAGTCGGTCGTCGGGATCTCGCGGCAGGTACAGCGCAACGAGGAAGGGCTCGAAGGCTACAAGGAGTCCATGACCTGCCACCTCGGGGACTTCGAGGAGTACGCGAGCCTGCGCCGCGAACTGAAGGACCGCGAGAACGAGTTGGCCCGGGAGGGCGTGGTGCAGCGGCGCGCCGAGGCCGCCGCCGCGCTGGAGAAGCTCAAGCCCGGTGACGTCATCCATGTGCCGACGGGCAAGTACGCCGGCCTGGCCCTGGTGCTGGACCCGGGGCTCTCCGCCGGGCGGTCCAACGGCCACCGCGGCTTCGAGCACCACGACGGGCCGCGCCCGCTGGTCCTGACCGCCGAGCGGCAGGTCAAGCGGCTGGCGTCGATGGACTTCCCGGTGCCCGTCGAGGCGCTGGAGCGGATGCGGATCCCGAAGTCCTTCAACCCGCGTTCCCCGCAGTCCCGTCGGGACCTGGCGTCCGCGCTGCGCACCAAGGCCGGGCACATCGCGCCCGACCGGCACCGCAAGCGCCGCTCCCAGGCGGTCGACGACCGTGAGATCGCCCGGCTGCGCAAGGCGATCCGGGCCCACCCCTGCCACGGTTGCGACGACCGTGAGGACCACGCCCGTTGGGCCGAGCGCTATCACCGGCTGATGCGGGACACCTCGCAGCTGGAGCGCCGTATCGAAGGCCGCACGAACACCATCGCGCGCACCTTCGACCGGATCGTCGCGCTGCTGACCGAGCTGGACTACCTGCGCGGCGACGAGGTCACCGAGCACGGCAAGCGGCTCGCGCGGCTCTACGGCGAACTGGACCTGCTGGCCAGCGAATGCCTGCGCGAGAAGGTGTGGGAGGGCCTCGCCCCGGCCGAACTGGCCGCGTGTGTCTCGGCGTTGGTGTACGAGGCGCGGGTCGGGGACGACGCGATGGCCCCGAAGCTGCCGTCCGGCAAGGCCAAGGCCGCGCTCGGTGAGATGGTCCGGATCTGGGGCCGGCTGGACGCACTGGAGGAGGACTTCCGGATCAGCCAGACCGAGGGGGTCGGCCAGCGTGAACCCGACCTCGGCTTCGCCTGGGCCGCGTACATGTGGGCCAGTGGCAAGGGGCTGGACGAGGTGCTGCGGGAGGCGGAGATGCCGGCCGGGGACTTCGTGCGCTGGTGCAAGCAGGTGATCGATGTGCTGGGGCAGATCGCCGCGGCCTCTCCCGTCGAGGGCTCTACCGTGGCCAAGAACGCGCGTAAGGCTGTGGATGGGCTGCTCCGGGGAGTTGTCGCCTACTCGTCGGTGGGGTGAGGGGCGTCGGCGGGCGCGGGCGCGTCATGGTTGGTCGCGCCCGCGCGGCCGAGGGGGCGCTCGGCGCTGATCAAGATGTGAGGATGACCAGTTGCCGAGTCGCTCGCGTCATGGCCACATAGCGGTCCACCGCTCCCGTGATGCCCTCCCCGAACCTCTCCGGGTCGATGAGGATCACCAGGTCGAACTCCAGGCCCTTCGACAGCTCCGGCGTCAGTGACCGCACCCGGTCCGTCGGGCGGACGGCGGGGTCGCCGATCACGCAGGCGGTGCCTTCGGCATGCCGGGCGAGCCAGTCGTCCAGGATCGGGGAGAGGTCCGAGACGAGTCCGTGCGCGACCGGGACCCCGCCGCTGCGGATCGACGTCGGCACGTTGGCGTCCGGCAGCGCGGCCCGGATGACCGGCTCGGCCTCCGTCATGATCTCTTCCGGTGTCCGGTAGTTGATGTTCAGGGAGGCCAGCTCGATCCGGTCGAAGCCGACCCGTTCGAGCCGCTCCCGCCAGGACTCCGTGAACCCGTGCCGGGCCTGGGCGCGGTCCCCGACGATCGTGAAGCTGCGCGACGGGCACCGCGCCAGCAGCATCTGCCACTCCGCGTCGGTCAGTTCCTGCGCCTCGTCCACGACGACGTGCGCGAACGGGCCGGCCAGCCGGTCCGGAGTGGCCGTCGGCAGTTCGGACTCGTCGACCAGACTGACCTGGGCATCCTGGCCGCGCAGCATGATCACCAGTCCCTCGCCGTCGTCGCCGTCGGCGCCGGAGTCGGACGCGGCCTGGATCAGGTTGTCGACGACCTGCGTCATGCGCTCCCGCTGGGCGGCGAGGATCCCCGCCTGGCGGTGCCTGCGCCGGGCCGCGTCCGGGTCGCCGAGCCGCTGCCGCATCGCGTCCAGGATCGGCAGGTCGGACACCGTCCAGGCCTGGCCGTCCGCGCGCTGCAGCCGCCGTACCTCCTCGCGGCTGAGCCAGGGAGCGCACATCCGCAGATAGGCCGGCACGGTCCACAGGTCGGAGACGAGGTCGGTCGCCTCCAGCAGCGGCCACGCGCGGTTGAAGGCCGTCAGCAGTTCCCTGTTCTGCGTCAGCGACCTGCGGACCAGCTCCGCCGAGACCTCGCCGTCGTCCCCCGAGGCGTCCTCCTCGTGCCGGTCCACGAGGATCGTCAGCAACTCCTCCCAGACCTGGTCGCGGGCCTCGTTGTGCGGGGTGCCGGGCTCGGCCGCCTCGAACGCCACCGCCCAGTCGGCGGGGCTCAGCCTTACGTCGGACCAGTGGGTGGAGACCGTCATGCCCTCGGCGGGCGGCTCCTCGTAGAACCTCACGGCCCGCTCCACCGCCCGCACCAGGTCCGCGGACGACTTCAGCCGGGCCACGTCCGGGTCGGCCTCGACCCCCGCCTCGGCCCCCTCGGGGACGAGGTCCCGCAGGACGCACGTCTGCACGCCCTCCTCGCCCAGGCTGGGCAGGACATCGGAGACGTACGCGAGGTAGGGCCGGTGCGGACCGACGAACAGCACGCCGCCCCGGCGGTGGTCGACTCGGGGGTCGGAGTACAGCAGGTAGGCGGAGCGGTGCAGGGCGACGACCGTCTTGCCGGTGCCCGGGCCGCCGTCGACGACGAGCGCGCCGCGGGAACCGGCCCGGATGACGGCGTCCTGGTCGGCCTGGATGGTGCCGAGCACGTCCCGCATCCGGGGCGAGCGGTTGCTGCCGAGGCTGGCGATGAACGCGGACTGGTCGTCGAGCGCGGCGTGCCCGGCGAAGGCGTCCGGGGCGAACACCTCGTCCCAGTAGTCGCTGATCCGGCCGCCGGTCCAGCGGTACCTGCGGCGGCTGGCCAGGCCCATCGGGTTGGCGTGGGTGGCCCCGAAGAACGGCTCGGCGGCGGGGGAGCGCCAGTCGACCAGCAGCCGGCGGCCCGTGCTGTCGGTCAGGCCGAGCCGTCCGACGTACACCGGCTCGGGGCTGTCCGTGCCGACCATGCGGCCCAGGCACAGGTCCAGGCCGAAGCGGCGCAGGGTGCGCAGACGGGCCGTCAGCTGATGGATCTCGATGTCCCGGTCCATCGCCTCCCGGCCCAGACCGCCCGGCGCCCTGCGCGCGGCCGCGAGCCGGTCGGACAGCTCGGCGATCGACTGCTCCAGGCACTCCGCGATGGCGGCGAAGCGCTCCTCGTCGGCGGCGATCAGGGTCGGGTCGGCCTTGGGGGAGAGGCGCTCGGGGAGGGCGAAAGCGCTGGTGGTGAGGGGGTTCACGGCATGACTCCGAAAGTCGGTCGGATACGACCAGGGGGTACGGCGAGGTGGTGCTGGTGCTGGTGCCGGTGTGTTGGTGCCGGTGTTGGGGCTGGGGCCGAACCGGCGCGGTTCACGCGGTCGTCACGGGCCGCTCGTCCCGGGCGATCGCCTCGAGCACCAGCCGCGCGGCCACGTCCGCCCCGTCGGTGCGGATGGTGCCCGCCACGGCCGTCGCACGCGTACGGGTCTCGGGGGTCAGAGCGGCGCGGAGCGCGGCCGACAGGGACTCGAAGGTCGGGGTCGGACCGTCGTGTGCCGCGCCGATGCCCAACTCGGCGACCCGCGCGGCCCACAGCGGCTGGTCCACGATCTGGGGGACCACCACCTGAGGCGCTCCGGCCAGGGCCGCCGCCGTCGTCGTGCCCGCGCCCCCGTGGTGCACCACGGCGGCCACCCGGCGGAACAGCTTGTGATGGTCGGCATCGCCGACGGTGAAGCAGTCGTCGTCACCGGTCGGGGCGAGGCCGGCCCAGCCGCGGGAGACCAGGACGCGGCGGCCCTGCGCACGGACGGCCTCGACGGCGATCCGGGCGATGTCCGGTGCGTCGCGCATCGGCATGCTGCCAAAGCCCACGTACACCGGCGGCTCGCCGGCCTCCAGGAAGGCCTCCAGCTCGGCCGGCAGCGGACGTTCGTCCTTGAAGATCCAGGCGCCGGTCTGCACGACGTCGATCTCCTCGGGCTCGTCCCACGGGGCGAGCACCGGGTCCGTCGCCAGCCACGGCCGGTCGGTGAAGACGTGGTCGCGGACGTTGTCCACCGGCGGCAGTCCGATCGCCGCCCGGTGGGAGTTGAGGGGCTCGCCGTACAGGGCGTTCACCTTCTCGGCGTCCAGCTTCCACAGCACCCGGTTGTCGGTCACCCCCGGCGGGAACGGCCGGCCCGGCCGCGGCAGCGGACGGCGGGCGGGCGACGGCAGGGTCCACGGCTGGAAGCACGCGCAGACGTAGGGGATGCCCCGCTTCTCGGCCACCGACCGCACACCGGCGGGCAGCAGTCCGCTCGCCACCACCGCGTCACAGTCCTCGGCCGCCGCGCCGACCGTCTCGAAGTGCGCGGCGACCAACTCTGCCGCGACCTCCGGCGCGCTCTTCGACGGGCGCTCGGCCGAGTTCACCAGCGCGCGCACCGACCGGCCGAACGGCACCATCGGCACACCGACACCGGCCAGCAGCCGGGCGAACTCCTCGTCCGGTGGGGCGCATACGCGGGCTTCGGCGCCGCGCTCCCGCAGCGCCACCGCGAGCGCCGCCATCGGTGCGACGTCCCCGCGCGATCCGTACGACATCAACAGCACACGCACGTTTATGACTCCCGTTTCCGCAGGTCTTCGGCTCAGGCCGGAGATTCTGCGGTACGACGGGGGCCTTGCCGCAAGCCCCCCGGTGCGCTATATGTTGAGAGTGGCAAGGAGGGGACGAACTCCTTGCCCTTGTTTTTTGCGCGTGTGCTTCCGCGCGACACGCGTCTTGCCTCGACTTCTCTCGACTTCTCGCGCTCGCATCCGCGAGGTCGGTCAGCCCTCCCCGCACGGGTCCGGAACCCGATCTTCACCCGTCACGGTGAGTGTTGTTCGCACATCCATGCGCGGTAACTCACCGTGTGCGAAAGCGACCTGAGCGTGTAAATGGGCCCGAGCGTACTCCTGTCCCGTGCCCCATTTCAGGTGCTTGCTGAATATGACATGGCGATGATCCGGTCGGACTAAGCTCGCCCGCAGCGCACCGAGTTGAGGCGTATTCGTGCGCTTGTTCCCAAACAAGCAGAAGATCCCGACATACCCATGACGTACCCCGCTGCAAGCTCCCCCTACACCCATCCGATCAGTTTCAGAGGGCCCACATGGTGAGCGTTCAATCCCCGCCCCGTCGCCGTGAACTGCCATATGCGCGCGTGCTGTTGCTGCCGGCCATAGTGATGGCCGCGGCGACCGGAGCCGCCGTCGCCGTGGTGGCGGAGCCGGCCCGGACGGCCGTCGGCGTGTGCGGAACCGTGGCCATCCTGCTCGTACTGGCCGCCGCGGCCGAAGCGGTGCGCCGCGGTCGCGCCCTGCGGGACCTGCGTGCCGAGTACGCCCGTGACACCGCGTACATGGAACAGCGCATCGCCGCCCATGAACAGGACATGGCCCGCCTCGCCACGGAGATCACGCCGGCCGCCATCCACCGGCTCCAGTGCGGCAATTCGCCCTATGAGGTGATTCGAGACCTCGGCAAGATCGACCCGTCCTACGCCCATCTCTCCCGTACGGAGATCGCGTTCGTGCAGTCGATGCTCGACATCGTCGACCACGAGGAAGCCCTCCGCGACTCCGCCCAGCGCTCGTTCGTCAACATCGCCCGCCGCGTCCAGGCCATCGTCCACCAACAGGCCGTGGAACTCCGGGAGATGGAGGAGGACCACGGGCGTAACCCCGAGGTCTTCGACGACCTGCTGCGCATCGACCACGGCACCATGCTGATCGGCCGCCTGGCCGACTCCATCTCCGTGCTCGGCGGCGGCCGCCCCGGCCGCCAGTGGCCCGAACCCGTTCCGCTGTACAGCGTGTTGCGCGGCGCCATGTCGCGCATCCTCGAGTACCGCCGCATCAGCCTGGACTCCATCGCCCAGGTCAACATCGCCGGCATCTCCGTGGAGCCGATCATCCACGCCGCGGCCGAACTCCTCGACAACGCGACGCGCTACTCGCCGCCGCAGACCAAGGTGCACGTCACCGCCACCGAGGTGCAGACCGGTATCGCGATCGAGATCGAGGACTCCGGCGTCAGCCTCAGCGAAGAGGCGCGCGCCCGGGTCGAGGGCATGCTCGAACGCGCCAAGCAGGGCACCGACCTCCAGGACCTGGGCGAGTCCCCGCGTCTCGGCCTGGCCGTCGTGGGCCGCCTGTGCACGGCGTTCAACATGCAGGTCTCGCTGCGGACTTCCGCGTACGGCGGTGTGCGCGCCGTCCTCGTGGTCCCGCGCGAGATGATGACCAACGACCCGGCGCCCGGACTCGCCCACGGCATCGGCGCCGCCGCGGCGCCCAAGGCCGACCCCGATGCCCTCGAGGGACCCAAGCGCGCCCCCAAGACGCGGCGTCCGACCAGCCCGAAGATCCCCGCCACGGTCACCATGGAGGACGACGTCCCCGTGGTCACCGAATGGACCGCGGGCGGACTGCCCCAGCGGCGCAGCCGGGTCAAGACCCCGCTCAGCAAGCGCATCGCCGAGCAGGCCGCCATCGAGGAGGCCGAACGGGAGGGCCGGCCGACCGTCTGGTCGACGCGCAGGGCCGAGCCCGAGCCGGAGCCGGAGAAGGACGACGAGCCCGCACCCGGAGCGTGGGTCGAGGCGTTCTGGAACGGACTCAAGGACAAGCCAGACCCCTACACACTCCAGCCGCGAACTCAACCGGCCCGCCCCGAGGCCGACGACGAGGGGGACACCAAGTGATCCAGCAGCGCGCCAACTTCGACTGGATGCTCAAGGAGCTCCACGACGGCGTACCGGGCATCGAGATGATCGTGGTGCTGTCGGCCGACGGGCTGCGCATCGCGCGCTACGGCGGTGACCCCGACACCGCCGACCGCGTCGCGGCCGCGTGCGCGGGGCTGCAGAGCCTGGCGAGCGCCGTCGCCACGGAGATCCCGAACAGCGACGGCACGATGAAGATGGTCCTGATCGAGATCAAGGGCGGCTACTTCTATCTGATGGCCGCCGGGGCCAACGCCTATCTCGCCGTGCTCTCCGACACGTTCGCCGAGCCCGGCCTGATGAGCAACCGCATGTGCGACCTCGTCGCCCGCATCGGCGCCCATCTCACCAGTCCGCCCCGGCGCAACGGGCAGACCGTATGACTCCTCCGCAACGCCAGCGGCGATTCCCCAAGGACAATCCCCCGTCACCACCCCCGGCCCCCGGGACCGGGAAGCAGAAGAACCCGGAGCGGCTCTTCGTGGTGGCCGGACCCGACGGCGGCAACCGTGACCGCGACCTCGACCTCGTCACCTTAATCGTGGCGCGCGCCGACCCTCCGCCTTCCCCCACGCCCGAGCAGTCGGCGCTGCTCCGGCTGTGCAGCACCCCCCTGTCCGTGGCCGAGCTGTCGGCCTATCTCAACCTGCCGTTCAGCGTGATGACGGTGCTGCTCACCGACATGCTGACGGCCGGCCTGGTGACGGCACGCAACCCGATCGTGCGCCGGACCGTCGCCGACCGGTCAATCCTCGAAGCGGTGATGCATGGACTTCAAAGGCTCTGACACCGTCCCCGGCCCACGGACCGAGGACCAGCTGCCGCACACGGCCGAGGCCGCGGTCAAGATCGTGATCGTGGGCGGCTTCGGTGTCGGCAAGACCACCATGGTCGGCTCGGTCAGCGAGATCAGGCCGCTGACCACCGAAGAGACCATGACGCAGGCGGGCATCGGCGTCGACGACAACTTCGGCTCGGACACCAAGACGGCCACCACCGTGGCGATGGACTTCGGCCGTATCAGCATCACCGAGCAGCTCGTGCTGTACCTCTTCGGCACGCCCGGCCAGGAGCGCTTCTGGTTCCTGTGGAACGGGTTGTTCGACGGAGCGCTGGGCGCGGTCGTACTGATCGACACCCGTCGCCTGGAGGTCAGTTTCGACGTCATGGGGCGGCTGGAGGAGCGGGGTGTGCCCTTCGTGGTCGCCGTCAACACCTTCCCGGACGCGCCCCGTTACCCCGTCTCCGAACTCCGCACGGCGCTGGATCTGCCCGAGGAGATCCCCATCATCGAGTGCGACGCGCGGCGGCGGGCGTCCAGTCGGGATGTGCTGATGACGTTGCTGCGGTTCCTGCACGCGCTGGCATTGGCGAAGGCGCCGGCTTGAGCCACCCCCACAACCCAATCCCCCCGTTTCTCTGTTCCGCCCATTCCCCCCTGACACCGGATTCACTTCAGCTTCGGAGCGACCATCGTGACGCCTGAATCCCTCTCAACGACCGGCATGGACGACCCTACGGTCACCCCACCTCCCGGCTGCCCGGCGCATGGCATCGGCCCTGGCGGGCTGCGTCGCTTGCACGGCCCTGAGGCAGAGGATCTGGGAGCCGTGTACGAGAAACTCCGTGCCGAGCACGGCCCTGTGGCTCCCGCACTCTTGCACGATGACGTGCCGGTCTGGGTGGTGCTAGGCCACACCGAGAACATGCACATGGTCCGCACGCCCTCGCAGTTCTGCCGTGACAGCCGACTGTGGACCGCCGTGCAGGACGGCACGTTGAAGCCCGACAACCCGCTCATGCCGCACATCGCCTGGCAGCCCATTTGCTGCCACGCCGAGGGTGATGAGCATGTGCGCTTGCGCGGTGCGGTCACCGACGCCATGGCGACCATCGACCACCGGGGTATCCGCCGCTATATCAACCGCGCGACCCAGCAGCTCGTCAACAAGTTCTGTGAGACAGGCAGAGCCGACCTGGTCAGCCAGTTCGCCGAGCACCTGCCCATGGTGGTCATGTGCGAGATCCTCGGCATGCCCGACGAGTACAACGATCGACTCGTGCAGGCGGCCCGCGACCTGCCCAAGGGCACCGAGACCGCAATCGCCAGCAACGCGTACGTCATGGACGTCCTGATGCGGCTCACCGTCAGCCGTCGGGCCCAGCCCAAGGACGACTTCACCAGCCGTCTCGTCAGCCACCCGGCGCGGCTCACCGACGAAGAGGTCGGCCAGCACCTGCGCGTCGTTTTGATGGCGGCGTACGAGGCAACCGCCAACCTCCTCGCCAACGTCCTGCGCGTGGTGCTCACCGACCCGCGGTTCCGCGCCCAGCTCAGCGGCGGTCAGATGACGGTGCCTCAGGCGGTCGAGCAGTCCCTCTGGGACGAGCCGCCGTTCAGCAGTGTCCTGTGCTACTACGCCAAGCAGGACACCGAGCTGGGTGCCCAGCGCATCCGCAAGGGTGACGGACTCCTCATGGGCATTGCGCCAGGCAACGTGGACCCGCGCGTCCGTCCCGACCTCAAGGCCAACATGAAGGGCAATCGCTCCCACCTTGCCTTCAGCGGAGGTCCCCACGAGTGTCCAGGGCAGGACATCGGCCGCGCCATCGCCGATGTGGGCGTGGACGCCTTGCTGAGCCGCCTCCCGGATGTCCAGCTGGCATGCGAGGAGCACGAACTGCAGTGGCAGGCGTCCATTTTCAACCGGCACCTGGTGGAACTACCAGTGAAGTTCGCGCCCAAGCCCCAGCAGGATGCCATGGCAGGACCCACGCACCCAGGGTCGCTCCATCGTCCCAGCAATAGCCAGGTCAGCGCGCCCCAATCGCATGCGGCGGCAACTCCGGAGTTGGTCGTTCCGGCCACGGATCCGACGCTGGTGCCGGAACCTGCCCCCCGACCGGGCATGTTCCGACGCCTGCTGCGCTGGTGGCGTGGCGAGTGAGCTGACCCGGCACGGTGCTATCCGGCCCACTCGTCGTACGACGACCAGGCCCGAAGCACACGCCGGCTGACGAAGCGGTGATCGCACCCCGTGATCGGATCGGTGAACTCCAAGACCCGCGCCAATAGTTGGAGGGGACGCCGGAAGTCACCGGCCGCCACGGGGTCGGTCACCACCGGGTAAAGGGGATCGCCAAGGATCGGCACCCCCAACGCGCTCATGTGGACCCGCAGTTGGTGCGTCTGCCCGGTATGCGGTACGAGACGGTACCGGGCACGCCCCGCCTGATGCTCCAGCAGCTCGACCCGGCTGACGGCGTTAGGCTCACCCTCGACCTCGCGGGCTGCCATCACCCCAGGCTCCTTGACGATCCGGCTGCGTACGGTGCGCGGCAGGTCCAGTGCGGGGTCGTACGGGGCCACGGCCTCGTATTCCTTGGCCACCCGCCGGTCGCGGAAAAGTGACTGGTAGGCGCCGCGCTCCTCGGGCCGCACGATGAACAGCATCACCCCCGCTGTCAGCCGGTCCAGACGGTGCGCGGCGCCCAGCGTCGGGAGGCTGAGCTGCTTCCGCAGCCGCGCCAGGGCCGTCTCGGCGACGTGGCTGCCGCGCGGGGTTGTGGCCAGAAAGTGCGGCTTGTCGGCCACCACCACGTGCTGGTCCCGATAGATGACGTCGACCTCGAACGGCACCCGCACCTCGTCGGGCAGGTCGCGGTGGAACCACACGTACATTCCCGGGACGTACGCCATGTCCCGCGGCACCGGATGCCCTGCTGCATCTACGATCTGCCCCGCGTCGAGCATCCCGTCGATCACTCCGGCCCCGGCCGCGAGCCGTGCTACGAGGTGATCCCGTACGGTCGCCCACGCGTCGCCGGCCGGCAACTTCACCCGCACCGGATCCACCCCGTCGCGCTGCGGCAGGGGAGAGGGCGGGGTTGGATTACGGCGTCTCATCACGATCAAGCCTACGAGGCGTTGACAGCGAGGCGACGAGGCGGCGCTCCTGGAGGGGTCGCGTGCTCCTTCCACTCTCTCGGCGGGATACCGAGGGCGCCCGGCCGTCCATGAGATGTTCCACGAATCGGAATCGGCTTCCAGTGCCCGAACCGACGGACGTGGTAGACATTGTGGCGTCTTGCGCGTTGCCGCTTTAGTCTTGATAGCCAATGCGAGAGTTTGCCGGTTCTTTGATGTTCCGGCATGAGAGCAAGGGCGCAGTGCCGTTTCAGCGGGGCGTATGGGGGCGAGGTGCTGCTAGGGCACGTCCCGTAGGGGCAGGTACAGCGTGCGACCCCCTTCAGGGGCGCGCGTCTTAGACGTGTACGCATCAGCGCCTGGAAGCGTGCGCCTTCCCCCGTGGGCCAGTGGCTGGCACAGTCGTAGAACTCGTCCAGATCGTACAAGCGGCCTCGGAGCGGTGTGCGCTTCCTCTAGGTCGGGCGTGTGGGGTGGTGCCTGTGGACGAGAATACAACTGCGGGACTGTCGCTGTCAGCGGAGCGACTTGGCCAACTGGCAGCCGAGATCGGCGCGTTTCTGGCGAAGGGGTGCGACGCGCGCGGGCATCTGAGCCCGGAACTGAGCGTGGTCGCGCCGACTCCTGCTCTCGGCGCTTGCGCAGGCGCGATGCCTTTCGTGGCGCTGGAAAACTTGGGGAGCGTGGCGCGGCGGCCGGTGCCCGTAGGCCTCAACGACAAGAGCGGCTCTTACGAGTCGACTGTCGGGGGCTGGACCGCGGACCTGGCAGGCCCGCTGGAGGGGGGCGACCCGAACCGCCGCCGCCTCTTCATCGTCACCGTGGCCATGCTGCGGACTGCTGCGCAGGTCGTCGTCGATGAGATGGTCGCCAACCATCATGCGGCCACCTCTGTCGCCGGCCGGTTCATCTTGGCGCAGGACCCCGCCGGGATAACTAGCCCTGATGCGCCGAACTCTCACGGCATCAGGCGCGAGGGCCAGCAGCCCGTCTCATCATCGCGGTGCCCGCGATCGAATCGACGAGGTCGTCGGCCAACGAAGCGAAAGGGCCACCCCGGCAACTCGAGGCCACCGCGCCGATCGCACCCCAGAGCGCGTCCCACGCGTGCCGACTAGCGAACATCACCACCGGAGGACGTCATGAGCGCACGCGGCAAGTGTGTCCTGCTCGCAGTGCGGGCCGCCCGCGGCTTCTGCTCCATCGCTGTCCGCGCCCTCCAGACCGTCTAGTAAGCGCTGGACCGTGAGGGTTCCCACCTCCTTGGCCACGAAGTCGTGCACAAGTACGTAAGTCGTTCAGGGGTTTGAAAAAGGAGGGTGCGATGTTCAGCTATGAACCAGGCAGCTCGTGCACCGACGCTCCCGTACCCGAGCATCCCCGTTCCTCAGGAGGGAAAGATGTCCCCGTTCCGCATACCCGACTTCGACATGCCGATCGCGCCAAGCGGTCTCTCACCTGCGATGGACGCGGTCGAACCCGACATGTGGGCATGGGCTGACGCCCATCATCTCGTGCACGGTGAAGCGATGCGCCGGCATCTGGCCCGCACCCGACCGCAGTGGGCCACCGCGATCTACCTGCCGGGCGCCGACGAAGAGCATCTGCGTGTACCGAACCGGTTCATGATCTGGGCCTTCATACTCGACGACAACCTCGACGACAGCATCAGCGAGGGACGTATCGAGCCCGTCACCTATCTGCTGGACGAACTCGTAGCCGTCTGCCGCAACCTGAACACCCCGATCACCAACGAAGGGCGGGCTCTCAAGGACGTCCTCGACGACCTGGCCCGAGGCCGCTCGAAGGTCTGGCGCAATGTTCTCGGCGAATCCGTGGTGCGCTGGCTGAACACCTTCCTGCCGGAGGCCCGTGCCAGCCGGGCGGGCCGCGTCATGACCATCGACGAATACCTGCCCCACCGCCGCAACGGAGTCTGCGAGTTCATTTTCGCCCACCTGCAGGAATACGTCCGTGACGTCGAACTGCCGGAGGGTGTGCGCAACCTGCCCGCGATGGAACAGGCCCGCAACCTTGCCTGCGAGTGGACCGGTCTCTACAACGACATCTACTCCGTCGAGAAGGAGGAGTCGGTCGGCTACCTCCACAACGCCGTTCTTGTCACTCGCACTCACCGCGGCTGTTCCACCCAGGAGGCCGTGGACATCGTCGCGGCAATCACCAACAGCCTCCTCCATCAATTCCTCGCCGCCTGCGAAGCGGCTCCCGCCCAGATCCGCGCCGCGGCCGACTACACCCCCACGGTCCTCGCACACGCCCGCGACGTGATCGCCGGTTACCGGGACCTTGTCCGCGCGAACTACGACTACCACCGCGGCGCCGCTCGCTACAACGACGTCGCCAAGTACATGCCGGAAGCCATCACCACGAGCGGATTACGACCTGACTGGAGCTGCACCCCCACCATCACCCACTCCTGACTCGGCTCCGGCACCAGGGTGTTGTGTCAACTTAGCGGGTGATCACAGCGAGCATGGGTCGAATGGGTTGTCTCGTTCCGCATCGGCACGTGGCTGCGGTGGGTTCGAGACCGTCGACAGGCAGAGACTCGCGATATATCGTGTCTCTTGACGGCTCCCGCCCACTCGCGATATGTTCGTCCACGGATATTCGTAAGCGAGGTGGACGTCATGGCCCTGAGGCGCCGCAAGCTCGGCAACCCGCTCGCGCTGGCCGTGCTGACGACGCTGTGGCAGAAGCCGATGCATCCGTACGAGATCGCTCAGACCCTGCGTCAGCAGGGCAAGGACGCCAGTACGAAGATCAACTACGGCTCGCTGTACACCGTCGTGCAGAACCTCCAGAAGCACGGCTTCGTCGAGGTGACGGAGGTGCAGCGGCAGGGGAACCGGCCCGAGCGCACCGTGTACGGGCTCACCGAGGCCGGTCGTGAGGAGATGACCGAGTGGTTGTCGGACCTCATGGCGGTGCCCGCCAAGGAGTACCCGATCTTCGAGACCGCGCTCTCCCTGATGGGCGCACTGCCGCCGGATGAGGTGGTGCGGTTGTTGGAGGAGCGGGTGAAGGCCCTGGAGGTGCAGGCCGCGAGCGGCCGGGGGGCGTTGCACAAGCTCTACGAGACGCTGCCTCGGCTCTTCCTGGTCGAGACCGAGTACCAGTTGCACATGGTCGAGGCGCAGGCCGAGTGGGTCCGCGGCTTCCTGGAGGAGATCAGGAAGGGCACCCTGCCGGGCGTGGACCCGTGGCGGCGGTATCACGAGACAGGGGAGATGCCACCCGAGTTCACCTAGCGACGTACAGGCCACCACGTACAGGCCGCGTCGTACAGGCCACGACGTGTAGGCCGCGTCGTACAGGCCACGACGTGTAGGCCGCCATGTACAGGCAATCGCGTACACGCCATCACGTACAGACGAAATCGACCCCGGCGGTGCTGTTGCAGCAGCCCCGCCAGGGTCTCGAACCCCGAACCGGCTCCGCCGTGGGGCGCAACCGGGCGATCGAGGTGCGGCACACCCAGGATAGCCCGGCCCTCCTCACGCGGAACGATCACGTATCCGCTCATCAGGAGAGCAACTGTCATGAGCAGTACCAGCCCTGGCACTCGTGCGCCCGCGGTCGAGGCGCGCCAACTGACCAAGACCTACGGCGAGGTCACCGCCCTGAACGGGATGGACATCACCGTCGAGCCCGGCACCGTCTTCGGCCTTCTCGGGCCCAACGGCGCCGGAAAGTCCACCACCGTCAAGATCCTCACCACCCTGGCCCGCCCCGACTCGGGCGCGGCCACCGTCGCAGGCCACGACGTGCTGCACCACCCGGACCGGGTGCGCCGCGCCATCGGCGTGGTCGCCCAGAACTCCGGCGCCGACCCGGTCGCCACCGGGCGGGAGAATCTGCGACTCCAGGGGCGGCTCCACGGCTTGAGCCGCGCCGAACTGGGCCGTCGTGTCGCCGAGTTGCTCGACCGCTTCCGGCTCACCGACGCCGCCGACCGTCCGGTCAAGGGCTACTCCGGCGGGATGCGCCGCCGGCTCGACGTGGCCCTCGGTCTGGTGCACCGGCCCGAGGTGCTCTTCCTGGACGAGCCCACCACCGGTCTCGACCCCGAGACCCGCGCCGCGATGTGGGACGAGATCGGGCGGCTGGCCGGCGAGGACGGCATGACCGTCCTGCTCACCACGCACTACCTGGAGGAGGCGGACCGGCTCGCCGAGCGCGTCGCGATCGTCGACCGCGGCCGGATCGTCGTCGCGGGCACCCCGGACGCCCTCAAGGGCGAACTCCGCGGTGACGCCGTGCATGTGGAACTGCGTCAGTCGGTCGGGGAGGCGGGGCGTACGCTCCTGGTCGGCGCGCTCGGCGGACTGCCGGGCGTGCACGAGGTGCTGGTCGACGGGCGCCGCGTCAGTGTGCGGGCCGACGAAGGTGCGGCGGCGATGCCCGCGCTCCTCGCCGCGCTGGAACGCGCCGGGGTCGGCGTCGCCACGGCGACCGTCGCCCGCCCGTCCCTCGACGACGTCTATCTCCGGTACGCGGGCCGTCGTTACGCCGAGGCCGAAGCCGACAGCTCCGACAACCTCGTCCTCGCCGGGGCCGGAGGGGCGCGATGAGCACCGCGATCTCCCAGACCTGGTACATGACGCAGCGCCAGCTCATGGTGTTCGTACGGCAGCCGGCCTACGCGATCATCACGCTGATCCAGCCGGTGATCTGGCTGTTCCTGTTCGGCAGTCTCTTCAAGAAGGTCGTCGAGCTCGGTGGCTTCGGCACCACCTCCTATCTCGATTACCTCGTGCCGGGCGTCGTCGTGATGAGCGCCCTCAGCTCCAACATGTGGGCCGGTATGAGCACGCTCGACGAGATCCAGCGGGGCACGCTCAACCGGTTCCTGACCACCCCGGTCAGCCGGGCCGCACTGATGAACGGCAATGTCGTCAACAACGGCCTGGTCACCGCTCTCCAGTCGGTCGTCATCGTGCTGCTCGGCCTGCTCGGAGGCGCGGACTACCCCGGCGGCGCCGTCGGCATCGCCGTCCTGGTCGTCGCCGCGGTCCTGCTCGGCACGATCTTCGGGGCGCTGTCCAACGCGCTGGGCATGCTGGTGCAGGAGCGTGAGTCGATCATCGGCATCAACACCTTCCTGCTGCTGCCGCTGACCTTCCTGTCCTCCGCCTTCATGGCGCCGTCGCAGATGCCGGGCTGGATGCGGCACATCGCCGACTTCAACCCGCTCAACTGGGCCATGGTCGCGGGGCGTTCGGCGATGTCCGACCACCCCGACTGGGGTGACGTCCTCACCCGGGGCGGCGGGCTGCTGGCGCTGGCCGTCGGCGCGGTGTGGCTGTCCATCCGGACGTTCCGCTCCTACCAGCGCTCGGTCTGACGGCAGGCGGAAGGGGCGGCACCCCGCGAGGGTGCCGCCCCTTTCCCACGTTCGCTGAAGAGCTACGCCGCCGGCGCCGCCCCCTCCTGCTCCGCCTCGATCCGCGCGTTCCAGTCCCGCTTGGACGCCTGCCAGCCGTCCTCGTTGTGGCCCAGGCGCCAGTAGCCGGAGATCGAGAGGTCCTCGCGGGGTACACCGTGATCCACCCGCAGCAGCCGGCGCAGCTGCTTCACGAAGTGTGCCTCGCCGTGGACGAACGCGTGCAGCCGGCCCTCCGGGAACTCCAGTGCGCGTACGGCCTCGACCAGTGCCTCGCCGACCGGGCGTGAGCCGCGGTGCAGCCAGATGACGTCCACGTCGGAGTCGATCTTCTGCTCCTCCCCGGGGCCGGCGATCTCCACGAAGGCGTACGCCGTGGCGCCGTCGGGCAGCGACTCCAGGGAGCGGGCGATGGCGGGCAGGGCGCTCTCGTCGCCCACGAGCAGATGCCAGTCGGCGTCCGGGTCGGGGGCGTAGGCGCCGCCGGGGCCCAGGAAGCGTACGGTCTCGCCGGGCTGGGCGCGCATCGCCCACGGGCCGGCCAGGCCCTCGTCGCCGTGCAGCACGAAGTCCAGCGTCAGCTCGCGGTGTTCCGGGTCCCACGCCCGCACGGTGTACGTCCGCGTCACGGGCCACTGCTCACGCGGCAGTTCCTCGCGGATGCGTTCGAGGTCGAAGGGTTCGGGGTAGTCCACACCGGACGGGGAGAACAGCATCTTGACGTAGTGGTCCGTGCAGGTGTCCGCAGTGAACTCGGCGAGTCCGTCACCGCCCAGCACCACACGCTGCATGTGCGGGGTCAGCCGTTCGGTACGGATGACCTGCGCGCAGTAGGGCTTCCGCGGCTTGCGGGCAGGGCGAAGCGCCATCACTGGCCTCCCTCGTTCCAAGCTTAGGTTTACCTAAGTTAGCACCTCCCCCCGATGAATGCCGCTATGAACGTTCATGAAATGGTGCATGTCGCTCACACAGGGAACGAATTCCCCGTGGCACGAGCCCCATGTGTGCAATCGGGACGCTGTTCGCGCCCTCGGTGCGCTCACGCCCCCAGCGTCACGAGCAGCCGCTGCAGCGACCCGCCGAGCCCCCAGCGCACGGCCAGCTCGTCCAGCCCCGCCGGATCCCGGGGCGTACGCGGCAGCGTCGTGTCCACGTCCGGCAGAGGTACATCGCCAGCCACTCGGACCACCTTCGGTGCGACGGACACGTACGGCCGCGACTCGTCCAGCCGCTTGCGCTGCGAGGGTGTGAGCTTCGCCTTCGGGTCGTCGACCGCCGCCATGATCCCGGCCAGGTCGCCGAACTCGGTCAGCAGCTTCGCGGCCGTCTTCTCGCCGATCCCCGGCACGCCCGGCAGGCCGTCGCTCGGGTCGCCGCGCAGCAGTGCCAGATCGGCGTAACCGCGGCCGTCGACGCCGTACTTCTCGCGCAGCCACGCCTCGTCGGTGAGCTGGAGGGTGCCGACGCCCTTGAGCGGGTACAGCACCCGCACCCCGCGCTCGTCGTCGACCAGCTGGTACAGGTCGCGGTCGCCCGTGACGATGTCGACCGGGCCCTTCGCGCGCGCCGTGAACGTGCCGATCACGTCGTCCGCCTCGTATCCCGCGACGCCCACGCGTGCGATGCCCAGTGCGTCCAGGACGGCCTCGATCACCGGCACCTGCGGCGACAGCGTGTCCGGCACCTCCTCCTCGTCCGGTCCGACCTCGCGCTCCTCGGCGACGCGGTGAGCCTTGTAGGAGGGGATCAGCTCGACCCGCCACTCGGGCCGCCAGTCGGCGTCCATGCAGGCCACCAGCGCGTCCGGGCGGTGGTCCTTGACCAGGCGGTCGATGAAGTCGAGAAGTCCGCGCACGGCGTTCACCGGCGTCCCGTCCGGGGCCTTCACGGAGTCCGGGACGCCGAAATAGGCGCGGAAGTAGAGCGAGGCGGTGTCGAGGAGCATCAGTCGTCCGGTCACGCCACGCATCATGCCGTACGGCACTGACATCGAGCCGTCATGCCGTACCGCACCGACAGCGACCCGCTCGGTGAGCGCCGCGTTGCGCTGCGTACCCGCCCTGTGGGCTGGCCCACTTGTGTGTTTGTGCCCGGGCAACCAGGGCAGGCGCCAGCCCGGAGCGATGCCCCCTGCGCAACTGTTGCGCCAGTCGCTCCCTTCATTTTGCCGTCGAGACAAGAGGTACCCGTGTCATCCAGGCTTGAGGCCGACCATCTCTACAAGGTGTTCGGCAGACGACCGGACGAGGCTGTCGAGCGGCTCCGCAAGGGAGCCGACCGGGAGGAGCTGCGCGCCGACGGCACCACCGCCGCCGTGATCGACGCCTCCTTCACCGTGGAACCCGGCCAGATCTTCGTCGTCATGGGCCTGTCCGGATCCGGCAAGTCCACCCTGCTGCGCATGCTCAACGGGCTGCTGGAGCCGACCGCGGGTCAGGTCCGCTTCGACGGCCAGGACCTGACCGCCATCGGCGACCGCGAGCTGCGCCAGGTCCGCGCCCAGAAGATCAGCATGGTCTTCCAGCACTTCGCGCTGTTCCCGCACCGCAGCGTGCTGGAGAACGCCGCCTACGGTCTCGCCGTGCAGGGCGTGCCCCGCGCCGAGCGCGAGAAGCGCGCCGCCGAGGCCCTTCAGCTGTGCGGTCTGGGCGGCTGGGAGAAGTCCTGGCCCGACGAGCTGTCCGGCGGTATGCAGCAGCGCGTGGGCCTCGCCCGCGCCCTCGCCACCGACGCCGACCTGCTCCTGATGGACGAGTCCTTCAGCGCGCTCGATCCGCTGATCCGGCGCGACATGCAGGACCAGCTGCTCCAGCTCCAGCAGACCCTGAAGAAGACGATCGTCTTCATCACCCACGACCTGAACGAGGCCATGCGCCTCGGCGACCGCATCGCGGTCATGCGCGACGGCCGGATCGTCCAGACCGGTCCGGCCGAGGACATCCTGCTGCGCCCCGCGGACGACTACGTCGCCTCCTTCATCCAGGACGTCGACCGCTCCCGCGTCCTGACCGCGGGCGCCCTCATGGACACCTCGGTCACCGCCGACGCCCCGCTGTGCACCTGCGAGACCGCGACCCGCGAGACCTCGTTCGTGGAACTGTGCGCGATCAGCGCCCGCCTGTCCCACCGCGTCACGGTCGTGGACGAGGACAACCGCGTCATCGGCGTCGTGCCGCGGCAGCGGCTGGTCGGCTTCCTCGGCGACGAGAGCGCCGGCCCCGCGCCCTGCGACAGCCCGGAGGGCAAGGTGATCGCCCATGCCTAGGCTCCCGCTCGGCGACTGGGTCGACTCCGGCGTGGACTGGCTCGTCGCCCACATGGGCTGGCTCTTCGACGCGATCAAGACGGTCGTCGAGGGCATGTACGACGGTGTCAACGCCGTCCTGACCGCACCCGAGGCGCTGCTCCTCGCGGGCATCTTCGCCGTGCTCGCCTGGTGGCTGCGCGGCGTCGTCGCGGGCGTCCTCGCCTTCGGCGGGTTCGCGCTGGTCGACTCGCTCGGCCTGTGGGACCGGGCCATGTCGACGCTGGCCCTCGTCCTGGTCGCCACCGTGATCGCGCTGGTGATCTCGATCCCGCTCGGCATCTGGGCGGCCCGCTCCAAGGCCGTCAGCGCGGCCGTACGACCCGTCCTGGACCTGCTCCAGACGATGCCGTCGATGGTGCTGCTGATCCCGGCCATCCTCTTCTTCGGGCTCGGTACCTCCGCCGGCGTCATCGCCACCCTGATCTTCGCGCTCGCCCCGGGCGTGCGGATGACCGAGCTCGGCATCCGGCAGGTCGACGCCGAGCTGGTGGAGGCCGCCGAGGCGTTCGGCACCACACCTCGCGACACCCTGCTGCGCGTCCAGCTGCCGCTCGCGCTGCCGACGATCATGGCGGGCGTCAACCAGGTGATCATGCTGAGCCTGTCGATGGTCGTCATCGCCGGCATGGTCGGCACCGGCGGCCTCGGCGGCGCCGTCAACGAGGCCATCGGCCAGCTCGACATCGGCTTCGGCTTCGAGGCGGGCGTCGGCATCGTCGTCCTCGCCATCTACCTGGACCGCGTCACCGGCGCGCTCGGCGCCCAGATCTCCCCGCTGGGCCGCCGCGCCGCCGCCAAGGCGCGTGCCGCCGGCGGCATCAAGGTCTGGAACCACCGCCCCCGCCCGGTCGTCGCCGTCGCCGGTGTGGCCGCCCTGGCCCTCGTCGCGGGTGGCATGGGCGTCTTCGGCCCCACCTCCGGCACCGCCGAGGCCTCCGCCACGAACGTCGGCAAGGGCAAGGAGATCAAGCTCGGCTACATCCCGTGGGACGAGGGCATCGCCTCCACGTACCTCTGGAAGGAACTGCTGGAGCGCCGCGGCTTCAAGGTCAGCACCACCCAGTACGCCGCGGGACCCCTGTACACGGGCCTCGCCACCGGCCAGATCGACTTCGAGACCGACTCCTGGCTGCCCACCACGCACGCCGAGTACTGGGAGAAGTACGGCAAGCAGCTGGATGACCTCGGCTCCTGGTACGGCCCCACCTCGCTGGAGCTCTCCGTCCCCTCGTACGTCAAGGGCGTGGACTCCCTGGAGGACCTCAAGAACAACGCGGCCGAGTTCAAGGGCAAGATCATCGGCATCGAGCCGAGCGCCGGGATGATGGGCATGCTCAAGGACAAGGTCCTCAAGGAGTACGGCCTGGAGGGCACGTACGAGGTCGTGGACGGCTCGACGCCCGCGATGCTCGCCGAGCTCAAGCGCGCCTACGCCAAGAAGGAGCCGGTCGTCGTCACGCTCTGGTCGCCGCACTGGGCGTACAGCGACTACGACCTGACGAAGCTCAAGGATCCCAAGGGCGCCTGGGGCAAGGGCGACGGCGTGCACACCCTCTCCCGCAAGGGCTTCGCCGAAGACAACCCCGAGGTCGGCGAGTGGCTGAAGAACTTCTCCATGACGGAGAAGCAGCTCACCGGCCTGGAGTCGCAGATCACCAAGGCCGGCAAGGGCAAGGAGCAGGACGCCGTGCGCACCTGGCTGAAGCAGAACCCGGGCCTGCTGGACAAGTGGGCCCCGCTCGCCGGCGCGGGCGACAAGAACCAGGCGGCCGGGTGACCTGACGGCCCCGGACCGCCACCCGAGGGGTGGGTCACGCCGTACGTTTTTCCCCTCCGTACGGCCGGCCCACCCCTCGTGGCGTCCGCGCATAGTCACCCGGCATGCCTACGGGAAGGATCCGGCCAACCACGCAGCGCTATCCCCCCACCTGAACCGGGGCCATCGAACTCCCCGCCGCCGACACCGACTTCCGCTCCGGGCGGATGGCCCGTCATCACCCCTCTGACCAGGCCCGCCACTCGAAGCGAAAAGGGGAACACGGGGGAGTGCCGGAACATTGAAGGGAACAGCGGCTCTCGCACGCTGAGCGGGAGTCAGGGCCGGCGCGGAGGCTCTCGGTACCCGCGGGAAGTTTTTCCGCTGGCGCGAACCAGTGGGTCGTACTCCCGCCGATGTGTCGTCGATGTGACGGCCGCATGAAACGGTTTGCCGAACATGCGTAGGGTGCAAGGAACTCAACAGAAGGTGTGCGCCGGGCGGCGGGCGCGAGGACAGTGGACCGACGAGCGAAGGAGGGAGCCGGAGCGATGGGCGACCACAAAGAACAGCCCCTTCGAGTGGGCGCGGCCGTACGGCGGCGGCGCCGTGCGCTGGACCTCACCCTCGCCGTCGTGGCCGAACGCAGCGGCCTGTCGGTGCCCTTCCTGAGCCAGGTCGAGAACGACCGGGCGCGCCCGAGCAGAAGCTCCCTCGAAAAGGTCGCCGACGCGCTGCGGACGACCGCCGTCGAGCTCCTCGCCGCGGCCGACCCGGCGTGCAGCGTCGACGTGGTGCGGGCCGACACCACCGAACTCGCGCCGGAACCACGCGCCCGCTCCCTGGTGCGCGGTCACCATCAGATGCATGCCTCGGAGTTCACCGGCGACCATGACGCGGGCCGTGAATTCCAGTACCGCAACGACCAGTTGATGTACGTCGCCGACGGTGCCGTGGAGATCGAGGCGGAGGGCCGCGCCTACCGGCTGGGCCGCGGCGACACCCTGTACCTCACCGGCGGGGTCCGCCACCGCTGGCGGGCGACCGTGCCGGACACGCGCGTGGTCGTCGTCGCCGTGGCCGAGCACATCGAGGCGGTCCGGGACCGGCCGGGGCGCTGATGCGGGTCGTCTCGCTGGTGCCGTCCCTGACGGAGGCCGTGGCCGTCTCGGCGCCCGGTGCCCTGGTCGGCGCCACGGACTGGTGCAGCCACCCCGCGGACCTCGCCGTCACCCGCGTCGGCGGCACCAAGAACCCGAAGACCGACCGCGTCCTCGGCCTCGCCCCCGACCTGGTGATCGCCAACGAGGAGGAGAACCGCGCCCCCGACCTCGACGCCCTGCGCGCGGCCGGCGTGGAGGTCCTGGTGACCGAGGTGCGGGACGTGCCGCAGGCCTTCGGCGAGCTGGCCCGCGTGCTGGACGCGTGCGGGGTGGGGTCCCGCCGCGATGGCTGGACGAGGCGGAGGAGAACTGGTCGTCGCCGCCGCTCCCCGAAGGCCGTACGACGGCTGTCGTCCCGATCTGGCGCCGCCCCTGGATGGTGCTCGGCCGTGACACCTTCGCCGGCGACGTACTGGCCCGCCTCGGCGTGGACCACCTGTACCGGACGCACGAGGACCGCTACCCCCGCATCCCCCTGGACGAGCTGCGGGCGGCGGCCCCGGACGTCGTGGTCCTCCCCGACGAGCCCTACCGCTTCACGGCGGACGACGGCCCGGAGGCTTTCCCCGGACTGCCCTGCGCCCTGGTCAGCGGACGGCACCTGACGTGGTACGGACCGTCGCTGGCCGAGGCGCCGGCAGTGCTGTCCGGGGCGCTGCGAGCAGCACGCCGCTGAGCAGACCCCGGACGGTGTGGAAGGCCGTCACGGCCCAGGCCCCGACGAGCACGGCGTAGAGCCCGACCGCGAGCCCCTCGTAGGCGACGAGCCCGGTGTGCCGGGCCAGCGCCGTGGCACCGGTGACACAGGTGCCGACCGGGAAGGTGAACGCCCACCAGGTCATCGCGAAGCCCATGCCGTGCCGCCGGGCACGCAGGACGTGGGCGGTCGCGAGCCCGAGCCACAGCAGCGCGAAGCCCATGACGGGCACGCCGTACAGCACGGCCAGAATCCCGAAGCCCTCGCTGTACGGCGCCGGGACCACACCCGGGGCGACGTCCGCGAAGCTGCCCACGGCGGTGGTGGACTGCCCGAGCGGGCCCAGCACCAGGAACAGCGTCGGGGTGAGGGCCAGGGGCAGCGGGCCGCCGGTGATCAGCCGGGCGAAGACGAGCGGCAGCATCAGCATGGTGGCGAGCAGACTGAGCCCGAACATCGCGACACAGGCGAGCAGCAGCGTCTCCCGGGCCTGCCCCGCCGGCAGATGGGGCACCAGCAGCGGACCGACCGCGGCGGCCACCATGGGCGCGACGAGCGGCAGCAGCCATACGGGCGTGGCCTGCGCCGGCTCGATCCGATGGCGTACGGCCATCAGGTACGGGACGGCGACGGCGGCCGCCAGCCCGACGGCCGTACCGGCGGTGAACAGCACGGCGTCGAGCGCGACCGCCGCGCCGGCACCGATCCAGTCCTCCCCGACGGTGACGGCACCGCCGCCGACGGCCAGCAGGGCCATGGACAGACAGCCGTAGAAGGGCGCCACCGAGGCGTCGAGGAGATGGGCGCGGGCCTGGTCGCGGTGGTGGGTCCAGTGCAGGGCACGGGCGGTGAGCAGGGTGACGAGCAGGACGAGGGAGAGCGCCCAGACGGCCGCGCAGGTCGTGCGCAGGCCGGGGACGCTCAGCGGCAGCCCGGCTCCGGCCGTGGCGACGGCGGCGGTGCCCATGACGGCGGCGTACCAGTTGGGTCCGAGGTGACGGACGGCGGTGAGCATGCGTTCAGGGTCGCGGCGGGGGTCGCCCACCACCAGGGAGTTCGCCTCTATGGCGACATAAACTGGGCTTATGACAGAGGCGGCGGAGGGACAGTTCCGCGCGGGATCCCTGGCGCACCGCGTACCGGAACTCGGTGCGCTGGAGTTGCTGCTGGCGGTGGCGCGGCTCGGGAGTCTCGGTGGGGCGGCGCGTGAGCTGGGGATCACCCAGCCCGCGGCGAGCAGCCGGATCCGGTCGATGGAACGCCAGCTGGGGGTGGCGCTCGTGGACCGGTCGCCGCGGGGCTCGCGGCTGACGGACGCCGGGGCGCTGGTGACGGACTGGGCGCGGCGGATCGTGGAGGCGGCGGAGGCGTTCGACGCGGGGGCGCAGGCCTTGCGGGACCGGCGCGACTCGCGGTTGCGGGTGGCGGCGAGCATGACGATCGCGGAGTACCTGCTGCCGGGGTGGCTGCTCGCGCTGCGGGCCCAGCGGCCGGACACGGCGGTGTCGTTGCTGGCGGGGAACTCCGCCGCGGTCGCCGAGCGGTTGCTGACGGACGAGGCGGACCTGGGGTTCGTGGAGGGGCTGTCGGTGCCGACGGGGCTGGACTCCGTGGTCATCGCCCACGACCGCCTGATCGTGGTGACGGCGCCGGGGCATCTCTGGTCGCGTCGGCGGCGGCCGCTGGAGGCGTCGGAGCTGGCCGGGACGCCGTTGATCCTGCGGGAGAAGGGGTCGGGGACGCGGCAGGTGCTGGACGCGGCGCTGGGGGGTCTGGCCCGGCCGCTGATCGAGCTGTCCTCGACCACGGCGGTCAAGGCGGCGGCGGTGAGCGGGGCAGGGCCGGCGGTGCTGAGCGAGTTGGCCGTGGGGGAGGAGCTGTCGATGCGGCGGCTGGTGAGTGTGCCGGTGGCGGGTGTGTCGCTGGCCCGGGATCTGCGGGCGGTGTGGCCTACGGGGCATCGGCCGGTGGGACCGGCGCGGGATCTGCTGGCGCTGACCCGGGGGTGAGTTTCCTCGCCCCCGCCGCCCCTACCCGCCCCGTCCCCTGGGGGCTGCCGCCCCCAGACCCCCGCTGTCGGCCCTGAACGGGCCTTGTCCTCAAGCGCCGGACGGGCTGGTTATCCGGCCGTCCCTACCCGTCCCGTCCCTTGGGGGCTGCCGCCCCCAGACCGCCGCTGTCGGCCCCGAATGGGCCTTGTCCTCAAGCGCCGGACGGGCTGGTTATCCGGCCGCCCGTACCAAACCCCGCACCACCCGCAAGTCCTCCCCCATCTCCGGATGCCACTGCACCCCCAGCACCCACCCGGCGGCCTTCGGCAGTTCCACCGCCTCCACCGTTCCGTCCGCCGCGTACGCCGACGCCACCAGGCCCTCGCCCAGTCGGTCCACGGCCTGGTGGTGATACGTCGGCACCGCCGTCTCGTCCGGCACGAGACCGGCGTAGAGACTTCCCGGCACCGGCTTCACCGTGTGGCTGCCGAAGGCGCCGACCACCTCCGCGTGGCCTTCGATGTGCTGGACGAGCGTGCCGCCGAGGGCGACGTTCAGGAGCTGCATGCCGCGGCAGATGCCCAGCAGCGGCACGCGGGCCGACAGCGCCGCGTCGATCAGGGCCAGCTCCCAGGCATCCCGTTCCCGGGCCGGCGGCCCGGTGCGCGGCTCGCGCTCGGCGCCGTAGTGGACCGGCTCGACGTCCGGACCGCCCGCGATCACCAGCCCGTCGAGCCGGGCCACGGTCTCCGCCGCGAGCGCCGGCTCGTCCGGCGGCAGCATCGCCGCCAGGCCGCCCGCCCGCTGGACCAGCCGTGGATAGCCGACCGGCAGCAGCGCCGCCTCCAGCTCCCACACGCCCCAGCGCGCACCGGACTCCAGATAGGTGCTGATCCCGATCAGCGGCCTGGTCACAGCGACTCCCTCTTCTTCATCTTGCTCTTGCTCGACTGCTCAGTCCCGTGCCAACTCTGCCTCGGCCGCCGCCAGCGCCGCGAACTCCTCCTCCGGCGCCTTCGCCACCAGGTGCCTGCGGCTGTAGAGGCCGAAGTAGGCGATCGCGACCACGTACACCACCAGCGCGATCACCGCCGCCGTCACATCCACCAGGAACGTCGCCACCAGCGCCGCACACGCCAGCACCAGGGCGACCGAGGACGTCAGCACGCCACCCGGCGTACGGTACGGCCGCGCCAGCTCCGGCTCCCGGCGGCGCAGCACGATGTGCGACAGGGACATGAGCGCGTAGGAGATGGTCGCGCCGAAGACCGCGACGTTCAGCAGCCGCGCCCCGTCGCCCGTCACCGCCGCCAGCAGGAAGCCGATCGTGCCGGGCACCAGCAGGCCCAGGTACGGCGCCTTGCGGCGGCTGGTGAGGGACAGGAAGCGGGGCAGATAGCCCGCGCGGGACAGGGCGAACAGCTGGCGCGAGCCCGCGTAGATCAGCGAGAAGAAGGACGCCACCAGGCCCGCAAGGCCCGCGTAGTTCACGATCCGGCTCAGGGCCGTGGCCTTCCCGTCCGGCTGGAGCGCCTCCACCAGCGGGTTGCCCGCCTCCTGGACCGCCGCCGAGCCGCGCGCGCCGGCCGCCGCGAAGAAGGTCATCACGGCCAGGACCACGAGGATGGCCATCGACCAGCGGATCGCCTTCGGCAGGGTACGGGCCGGCTCCTTGGTCTCCTCGGCGGCCAGCGGCACCCCCTCGACGCCCAGGAAGAACCACATGCCGAACGGGAACGCCGCCCAGATGCCGAGCAGGCCGAAGGGCAGCCAGGAGTTCGACCCGGCCGCCGAGGTGTCGACCGGGATGTCGTCCAGCGCACCGATGGAGAAGTCCGGCAGCGCCGCCAGCACGAACACGATCAGGGCCGCCACCGCGATGCCGGTGACGACGAAGCTGAAGCGCAGCGCCTCGCCCACGCCCCAGAGGTGGATGCCGAGGAAGATCGCGAAGCAGGCCAGGTACACCGGCCAGCCGGACTCCAGGCCGAACAGGCCCAGCGACTCGACGTAGTCCCCGATGAAGATGACGATGGCGGCCGGCGCGAGGACGTACTCGATGAGGATCGCCGTGCCGGTCAGGAAGCCGCCCCACGGGCCGAGGGCGCGGCGGGCGAAGCCGTAGCCGCCGCCCGCCGTGGGCAGGATCGAGGACAGCTCGGCCAGGGCGAAGACCATGCAGGCGTACATGGTGCCCATGAGGACCATGGCGATCGCCAGGCCGCCGAAGCCGCCTTCCGCCAGGCCGAAGTTCCAGCCGGAGTAGTCGCCGGAGACGACGTACGCGACGCCGAGTCCGGTCAGCAGCACCCAGCCGGCGCTGCCGCGGCGCAGGGCTCTGCGCTCCAGATAGTCGTCCGCCTCCGGGGCGGCGGGAGGTGTGTTCGTGGATTCCAGGGACATGGCCAACTCCCCACGTGCGGTGGACACCGGGCGTTTCCGGGCACGGTGGGGTGGTCGACCGGGCTCCGGTTCAATGGAATGGATGCATACCTTTGCCGGGCTGGTCGCCCGAGCGCAATACCCTTGCGTTAATCGCCGGTAAATCCACCCGCACCGGGGACCGGGCGCCGCTCAGCCGAGGAAGCCCCGCAGCAGTGCCGCCGTGCCCCCGCAGTGCTCGCGCATGATCTCCCGCGCGCACTCGGCGTTGCCCTCGATCACGGCCTCCACCAGCGCCGTGTGCTGGCGCTGCGAGTGCTCCAGGTTGCGCACCAGCAGCGGGATGCAGTCGAGCAGGTCGTTCACGGTCGCGCGCACGGCCGCGTACTGGGCGGTCAGGGTGGGGGAGCCGGACAGTTCGGCGAGGGTCAGATGGAGCAGGGTGTCCAGCCGGCGGTAGTCGGCGAGCGGGGCGTCGTGCGTGTGCGCCAGGGCCTCCCGCAGCCGGTTCGCCTGCTCCTCGTCCAGCCCGTGTGCCGCGCACAGCCCGGCCGCGCCCACCTCCAGCACCTCGCGGAAGCGCAGCGTGTCCTCGACGTCGACGTCCTTCAGGCGGCGGCGCAGCTCCTCCTCGCCGGGCGTGACGGAGCGCGGCAGCACGAACGTTCCGCCGTAGCGGCCGCGCCGCGACTCGACCAGACCCTGGTCCTGGAGCACCTTCAGCACCTCGCGCAGCGTCACCCGGCTGATCCCCAGCCGGTCCGCCAGCTCGCGCTCGGCGGGCAGCCGTTCGCCGCCCGGCACCAGGCCGAGCCGGACGACCTGGAGGATCTGCTCCAGGGCCTCCTCGAAGCCGTTGCCGGCCCGCACCGGCCGCAGCACCGACGTCAGCCGGTCGCCGGCCCCGGGCGCCCCGTGCTCCGTGTCCGCCTGCGACATATGGCCGGACCCCCTTCCCAATCAATGGTCCTTGGCAATACCTTATGGCTCCCGGCTGACCGAAGTAGCCGAATGGAGGCTCTCCCGTGGCAGACCGCACACCCCCGCTGAGCGTCGAGGAGCTGCACGCCCTCGTAGCGAGCGGTGAGATCGACACTGTCGTCCTGGCCTTCCCCGATATGCAAGGGCGGCTCCAGGGCAAGCGGTTCGCCGCCCGCTTCTTCCTGGACGAGGTCCTTCACCACGGCACCGAGGGCTGCAACTACCTCCTCGCCGTCGACACCGAGATGAACACCGTCGAGGGCTACGCCATGTCGTCCTGGGACCGCGGCTACGGCGACTTCGCCATGCACCCCGACCTGGCCACGCTGCGCCGCGTGCCCTGGAACGCGGGCACGGCCATGCTGATCGCCGACCTCGCCTGGAACGACGGCTCCCCGGTGGTGGCGGCCCCGCGCCAGATCCTGCGCCGCCAGCTGGAGCGCCTCGCCGAGCTCGGATACACGGCCAAGGTCGGCACCGAGCTGGAGTTCATCGTCTTCAAGGACACCTACGAGCAGGCCTGGGACGCGAACTACAGAGGGCTCACCCCCGCCAACCAGTACAACATCGACTACTCGGTGCTGGGGACCGGCCGGATCGAGCCTCTGCTGCGCCGCATCCGCAACGAGATGGCCGGAGCCGGCCTCACCGTCGAGTCCGCCAAGGGCGAGTGCAACCCCGGGCAGCACGAGATCGCGTTCAAGTACGACGACGCCCTGGTCACCTGCGACCAGCACGCCATCTACAAGACCGGCACCAAGGAGATCGCCGCCCAGGAGGGCGTCTCGATCACCTTCATGGCCAAGTACAACGAGCGCGAGGGCAACTCCTGCCACATCCACCTCTCGCTCGCGGACGCCGCCGGCGACAACGCCATGGCCGGTGACGGCGAGGGCGGCATGTCGGACGTCATGCGGCACTTCCTCGCCGGTCAGCTCGCCGCCCTGCGCGACTTCTCACTCCTGTACGCCCCCAACATCAACTCCTACAAGCGGTTCCAGCCGGGCTCCTTCGCGCCGACCGCCGTCGCCTGGGGATACGACAACCGCACCTGCTCCCTGCGCGTCGTCGGCCACGGCCGCTCGATGCGCTTCGAGAACCGGCTCCCCGGCGGCGACGTCAACCCGCACCTGGCCGTCGCGGGCCTGGTGGCCGCCGGCCTGTACGGCATCGAGCAGAAGCTGGAGCTGCCCGAGCCCTGTCCCGGCAACGCCTACGCCGCCGACTTCGAGCACGTCCCCACGACCCTGCGCGAGGCCGCCGAGCTCTGGGAGAACAGTCCCATCGCCAAGGCCGCCTTCGGCGACGAGGTCGTCGCCCACTACCGCAACATGGCGCGCGTCGAACTGGACGCCTTCGACGCCGCGGTCACCGACTGGGAGCTGCGCCGCTCCTTCGAACGCATGTGAGGCCATCCTTGTCCGACCAGCTCCAGGTACTGAACCCCGCCACCGAAGAGGTCGTCGCCACCGTCGCGGCCGCCACCGCGGCCGACGTGGACGCCGCGGTCGTACGGGCCACGAAGGCGCAGGCGGTGTGGTCGGCGCTCGCGCCCGGCGAACGCGCCCGACTGCTGCGCCGGTTCGCCGTCGCCGTCGACGAACACCTCGAAGAACTCGCCCGGTTGGAGGTCAGGGAAGCCGGGCACACCATCGGCAACGCCCGCTGGGAGGCGGGCAACGTCCGCGATCTGCTCGACTACGCGGCCGGGGGAGTGGAGCGGCTGACGGGCCATCAGATCCCGGTGTCCGGCGGCCTCAACGTCACGATCCTCGAACCGCTGGGCGTCGTCGGCGTCATCGCCCCCTGGAACTTCCCGATGCCGATCGCGGCCTGGGGTACGGCCCCGGCGCTCGCGGCCGGCAACGCGGTCCTCCTCAAGCCCGCCGAGACCACCCCGCTGACCGCTCTGCGGCTCGGGGAGCTGGCCCTGGAGGCCGGACTCCCCGAGGGCGTGTTCCAGGTCCTGCCCGGCCACGGCCCCGTCGCGGGCAACGCCCTCGTCGAGCACCCGGGCGTCGCGAAGATCGTCTTCACCGGCTCGACGGCCGTGGGCAAGCAGGTGCTGGCGAAGGGCTCCGCCCTGCTCAAGCGCGTCACCCTCGAACTCGGCGGCAAGAGCCCCAACATCGTCTTCGCCGACGCCGACCTCGAAGCCGCCGCGGCCGCCGCCCCCATGTCCTTCCTCGACAACTCCGGCCAGGACTGCTGCGCCCGCACCCGCATCCTCGTCCAGCGCTCCGCGTACGACCGCTTCCTGGAGCTGCTCAGCCCCGCGATCGAGGCGGTCACCGTCGGCGACCCGGCCGACGAGACGACCGACATGGGCCCGCTGATCTCCAAGACGCAGCTGGAACGGGTGCGTTCGTACGTCGACGCGGGCGCCGAGGGCATCCGCGGCAAGGCCCCCGAGGGCCCCGGCTTCTGGTTCCCGCCCACCGTCCTCACCGGCGTCGACCCGCACGCGCGCGTGGCCGTCGAGGAGGTCTTCGGCCCCGTCGCCGTGGTCCTCCCCTTCGAGGACGAGGCGGAGGCCGTCTCCCTCGCCAACGCCACCGACTACGGCCTCTCCGGCTCCATCTGGACCCGTGACGTCGGCCGCGCCCTGCGCGTCTCCCAGGCGGTCCGGGCCGGCAACCTGTCCGTCAACTCCCACTCCAGCGTCCGCTACTGGACCCCCTTCGGGGGCTTCAAGCAGTCCGGCATCGGCCGCGAGCTGGGCCCGGACGCCCTGACCGCCTTCACCGAAACCAAGAACGTCTTCATCAGCACGGAGGGTCCCGCACAGTGACCGAAGAGAACATCTGCAGGCGTCTCGTCGGCCGCACGGCCGTCATCACCGGCGCCGGCAGCGGCATCGGCCTCGCCACCGCCCGCCGCCTCGCCTCCGAGGGCGCCCACGTCGTCTGCGGCGACGTCGACGAGCAGCGCGGCAAGGCGGCCGCCGAGGAGGTCGGCGGGATCTTCGTGAAGGTCGACGTCACCGACCCCGAGCAGGTCGAGGCGCTGTTCAAGACGGCGTTCGACACCTACGGCAGCGTCGACATCGCCTTCAACAACGCGGGCATCTCACCGCCCGACGACGACTCCATCCTGGAGACCGGCCTGGAGGCCTGGAAGCGCGTCCAGGAGGTCAACCTCACCTCCGTCTACCTGTGCTGCAAGGCCGCCATCCCCTACATGCGGCAGCAGGGCAGGGGCTCCATCATCAACACGGCGTCGTTCGTGGCGAGGATGGGCGCCGCCACGTCCCAGATCTCGTACACGGCCTCCAAGGGCGGCGTCCTCGCCATGTCCCGCGAGCTCGGCGTGCAGTTCGCCCGCGACGGCATCCGGGTCAACGCCCTGTGCCCGGGGCCGGTCAACACCCCGCTGCTGCAGGAGCTGTTCGCCAAGGACCCGGAGCGCGCCGCGCGCCGGCTGGTGCACATCCCCGTGGGCCGCTTCGCCGAGGCCGAGGAGATCGCCGCCGCGGTCGCCTTCCTCGCCAGCGACGACTCCTCCTTCGTGAACGCCACCGACTTCCTGGTCGACGGCGGAATCTCGGGGGCGTACGTCACGCCGCTGTAGGCCGCCCTACAGTTGCCGGAATGAGCATGACGCCCCCGCCCGGCTGGTACCGCGACCCCTCCGCCCCGCACGTGGAGCGCTGGTGGGACGGAACGGCCTGGACCGAGCACCGGCGCGCCCCCGAGGCGACGGCACCACCGTCCCCGGCGCCGCCGGTGCCCGGTGCGCAGGGGTACGGCCCGCCGGTGTACGGGTCCGAGGGCCACGGGGCGCACATGACCGCGCCGATGACGCCCGGGCCACCGGCCGCCGCCGGTGCCTCCGGGCGGGCGCCCAGGATCGTGGCGCTCGTCGCCGCCGGAGCCGTCCTGCTCACGGCGATCGTCACGGGGGCGGTCGTCCTCGGCGACGACGGGGGCGCGGACGTGGACACCGCGCCGACGCTCGCGACCTCGGCGCCGGTGGACCGCGAACCGGCCTCCGACAGTCCCACCCCCTCGGACTCGGCCTCGGAACCCTCCGCCGACGACCCCGCCGTGGTGACGGACCAGCTCAACGGGATCACCCTGCCGCTGCTCGACGGCTGGGTCAGGCCGCGCAACGTCACCGAGGCCGACGTCCTCATGACGACGAGCGGCAGCTACGAGTGCCCCGGCGACTTCGGCTTCTGCCGGCACGGCAAGGTCAGCTCACGCACCGCGACCGCCGACGACGGATCGTCCCCCGAGGCGATCGCCAAGGCGGACGTCCAGGACGCGGCCGACGACGCCTACGACCGCGACCTCGTCGGACGGCGGCCCTTCGGCGGCGTCGAGTCCCACAAGGTCGTGGGGTCCGGCCCGGTCACGGTGGCGGGCAGCGCCGGCTACTTCGTGCGCTGGCGGGTCACGACGGCCGAGGGACCGGGCGGTTACGTCCAGTCCCTCGCCTTCCCCTCCCGCGTCGGCACCGGGTCGCCGGTCGTCGTGCGCTACGTCTTCGACGCGGGCGAGGACGGGCCCCCGCTGACCGACATGGACCGCTTCACCAAGGGCATCCGGTCCACGGCGGACTGAGCCAGGGGCCGCTCCGGAGGAACGTACGCAGCGAGAGGCCGCTCTAGAGGAACGTGTGGCCCTCGCCCCGGTACGTCGGCACGGTCGCCGTCACCGCGTCCCCCTCGACGAGATGCAGCGCGTCGAACCGCTCGCACATCTCACCGGCCTTGGCGTGCCGGAACCACACCTTGTCGCCGAGCAGCAGATCGTCGGCCGGCGCGCCCATCAGCGGCGTCTGCACCTCGCCGGGCCCCTCCTGGGGGTCGTAGCGCAGCCCTTCCGGCAGATACGGCACCGGCAGCCGGTCGCTCCCCGCCGCCCCGGAGGCCGGATACCCACCGCCGAGGACGGTCACGACCCCGACGCCGGGCCGGCGCACGACCGGCTGGGCGAACAGCGCGGCCGGACGCCCGCTGAAGGACGTGTAGTTGTCGAACAGCCGCGGTACGTACAGCCCCGACCCGGCGCCGATCTCGGTCACCGCGTCCTCGGCGGCCGTGAACTGCACACTGCCGGTCCCGCCGCCGTTGACGAACTCCAGCTCCGGCACGACGGCCCGGACCGCCCGCACCACCTCGGCCCGGCGCTCGGCGAGCTCCCGGCGGGCGGTGGCCTGCATCAGCCGTACGGCGCGCGACCGCAGCGGGCGCCCCGCCACGGAGTCCCCGACGCCGGCGATGTGCCCCTCGTACGCCATGATCCCGACGAGCTGGAACCCCGGCCGCCGGGCGACGGTCCGCGCCATGTCGGCGACCTGCGCGGGGGAGTGCAGGGGCGAACGCCGGGCGCCGACGCGCACCCGTCCCCCGAGCAGCTTCAGGGAGGTGTCCAACTCAAGGCAGACCCGGACCACTTCCCGGCCGCCGGCGCGCGCCCCGTCGATCAGCCGCAGCTGCGCCGGATCGTCGATCATCACGGTGACCGCGGACGCGAGCTTGGGATCGCCGGCCAGCTCGGCGAACCCGGCGCGGTCGGCGGACGGATAGGCGAGCAGGACGTCGTCGAACCCGGAGCGCGCCAGCCAGAGGGACTCGGCGAGGGTGAAGGACATGACACCCGCGAAGCCGTCCTTCGCGAGGACGCGTTCCAGCAGGGCCCGGCAGCGTACGGACTTGCTGGCGACACGGATGGGCTTTCCGCCGGCCCGGCGGCGCATGTCGTCCGCGTTGGCGTCGAAGGCGTCCAGGTCCACGATCGCGAATGGGGCTTCGAGATGGGCGGTGGCCCGGTCGTAACGGGCCCGGTCAGCGGCGCGCGCAGTCATGAACGAAGCCTGCCAGACGGGATTACCGCAGGGTAGGGGGACGTTCCGGGCAGATGTGCACGGGGTCGTGGACTGGTTCCCGTTCGCGCAGGTTCAACCCGTAGAGTGACGCGCACGCGCTCGCGCCGGGATGACGCTCCTTCGGTACGGGTATGCGTGCCTGGTCGGAGCAGTCCGCACCGGGTGGGGCAGACCGAACGACGGCCCGCGCACGAGGATCGGCCCGGGTACGAGGAAACGGGGGGTGCATGAGCACGGAAGCGCGTCGCGCCCCCATCCCCCCGCGCCCGCAGACCCCGCCCCCGCCCGCCGCCCCGCCCCGCCCGACGACACCGCCCAGACCCGCGGAGCCGCCGCGGAACGGCGACATCCGGGAAGAGCAGACGGACGTACCGACCGAGGGTGCGCGAACGGAGGGCTCGGTGCCTACGCCCGCAAACGGCGCGGACGTCCCCGCCCCGCGCCGCGACGCCGCAGGAGCCGCGCAGTCCCACCCGAGCACGCGCGTGCAGGCCCCTGGAGCCGGCACGGCCCCGCCCCCGCCACGAGCCTCGGCCCGCTTCCCGGACGCACCCCCGACGGCCGGCCGCGCGGATTCCGGCCGCACCGACTCCGGCCGCACCCACTCCGGTCAGGCGGCGCCTGCCGCGACGCCGCCCCGCCGTACCGAGCGCCCTTCGCCTCCCCGGCGTACGGGCGCCCCCGCCGAGACGGCGGCGGAGACCACCTTCCGCCTGCGCCCGATCCCCGCGGATCCGTCACCCGCCCCGGGCAACCGCCCCTCCACCGACCGGGAATCGGGCACCCCCGGCGCTGGTGGTACCGGCCAGGGCTCCGTCGGCACGCCGCCGCGCCCGAGTGCCACCCCGGCGCAGGCCCCGGCCCAGCCGCCCCGCGCCGGCGTTTCCGCCCCCCTGCCGCCCCTGCGCCCGGCGCCGCAGCCCCCTGTCGGCAGGACGGCGTCCGGGTACGCGGGGCCGACGCCCGCCGATCCCTCCCGGGGGATGCCGCATCCCACGCCGCCCGGCGCAGCCCCCGGCTCCTCCGCCGCCTTCTCCCCGGACCCCTCCCTCTCCTGGAGCGCCCCCATGGCGCCCGCTTCCGGGCGGCCCGTCGTGTCGTTCGGGGAGCCCGAGGGGTACGACGAGCAGGCCAGGCCGCGTCCGCTGGGGATGCGCCTCCGGCCCCGGATCGCGGTGGCCGCCGCCTGTGTCGTGCTCGGCGTCGGACTCATCGGCGGGGCGCTGACCGGCAGTTGGCTGGTCGGCGAGCCCGGTGACGGCGGTGCGCGGGACACCTTCGCCGCGGCCGGGAGCCTGTGGCACAGCGTGCCCGTCGACCGGCTCTTCCCGCCCACCGTGAGCGGCACGGGCGCCGGCCCCGGCGGCGCCGACCGCACCTGGACGCGGATCGCCGTCGCGCCCGACACCGGCTGCGCGGACGCCTTCGACCCGCTGCTGCGCAAGGCCCTCGCCCCCGTCGGCTGCCAGCGCCTGCTGCGTGCCACCTACATCGACGCCACCCAGAGCTACGTCACCACCGTCGGCCTGCTCTTCACCAAGGCCGACGCCACCGCGATGCGCTCGCTCGACGCCCGCTTCGCCAAGGAGGGCCTCGACCGCCGTACGGACCTCATGCCCCGCCCGTACGCCGCGAAGGGCACCCTGGCCGCCGGGTTCGGTGACGAGCAGCGCGCCTCCTGGACGGTCTCCGTGCTCACCGACGCCCCCGTCGTCGTCTTCGCCGTCTCCGGCTGGGCCGACGACCGCGGCGTCGACGATCCCCAGTCCGCCGAGGAGGCCATGGACGCCGGCGCCACCACGGCAGTCGCCCAGGCCGGCCTCGGCCACGAGGCGCAGGGTCTCGCCGACCGAGTCGAGCGCGCCCTGCGCAAGAACGTCGGCCCGTCCACGGAGCAGTCGTCATGAATCCCGGCACGAACGGCCGCCCGGACGGCGGCACCGACCCCGGCGTGCGCACCGGCCGCGGCACCGGTCTGAACGGCGGCGCGCCCGGCCCCGTGACCCGTACCGTGAAGACCTTCGTGACCCGCCGCACCACCCCCCTCGCCGTCCTCCTCGGCGCCGGCCTCGCCCTGCTGCCGCCCACCGCGGCGCACGCCGACTCCATACGGGCCCAGCAGTGGGCCCTGGAGGCCATGCACACGCAGGAGGCCTGGCAGACCACCAAGGGCGAGGGCGTCACCGTCGCGGTCCTGGACACCGGCGTCGAGGCCGACCACCCCGACCTCGTCGGCAACGTCCTCAAGGGCAAGGACATGGTCGGCTTCGGAGCCGAGCGCGGCGAGCGCGCCTGGGCCCGGCACGGCACCGCGATGGCCGGCATCATCGCCGGCCACGGACACGGCGCCGGGAACGGCGACGGCGTACTGGGCATCGCCCCCGAGGCCAAGATCCTCCCCGTCCGCGTCATCCTGGAGGACGGCGACCCGTCGCGCGCCAAGGCCCGCAGCACCCGCGGCAACGCCCTGGCCGAGGGCATCCGCTGGGCCGCCGACCACGGCGCCGACGTCATCAACCTCTCGCTCGGCGACGACTCCAAGTCCGCCCACCCCGAGGCCGGCGAGGACGAGGCCGTCCAGTACGCCCTGAACAAGGGCGCCGTCGTCGTAGCCTCCGCGGGCAACGGCGGCGAGAAGGGCGACCACATCTCCTACCCGGCCGCCTACCCGGGCGTCATCGCCGCGACCGCCGTCGACCGCTACGGCACCCGCGCCTCCTTCTCCACCCGCCGCTGGTACGCCACGGTCAGCGCCCCCGGCGACAAGGTCGTCATCGCGGACCCCGACCGCAAGTACTACGAGGGCTGGGGCACCAGCGCCGCGGCCGCCTTCGTCTCCGGTGCGGTGGCCCTGGTCAAGGCGGCCCACCCCGGCCTGAGCCCGGCCCAGATCAAGACGCTCCTGGAGGACACCGCCCGCAACGCCCCCGCCGACGGCCGCGACGACTCCCGCGGCTACGGCTTCGTCGACCCGGCCGCCGCGATCAAGAAGGCCGCCGGCATGAAACCCCGGGCCCTGAAGCCCGCCGCGTACGGCGAGGACTACTTCGGTCCGGGCCCGGACGCCGCCGCGTCGCAGGACAAGGCGACGAGCTGGACCGCCTGGCTCGCGGGCGGCGCCGGCGGGGCCCTGCTGGTGTCGGCCGTCCTGGTGTGGCGGGGACGCCGCGGACGCTTCGGCTTCTGACCGGGCCGGGTCGCCTGACAGCTACGACGAGACGGTGGCGGACGCCGAGACCGACGCCGACGCGGACACGTCCTCGCGGACGAACACCGACACCGCCGCCACAGCGGCCGCCTCCACCAGCGAGATCCCCCGCGCCTGCGTCGTGTTGTCGTCCGACAGCACGGCCACCAGGACGTCACGGCCGCCGGCCGTCACCCGCCCGACGCTGTTGATGTCCCACAGCCCGGTCGCCGTACGCGGCAGCCAGCCGTTCTTCAGCGCCCACGCGGAACCGTCGGCCGCCGCCGACACCCCCCACCGCTGATCCACGGCGATCCGCTCCATCAGACCGCGCAGATACGTCCGCGAGGCCTCGCTCAGCTCCGAGTCCGCCCCGAACACCTGCCGCAGCAGCCGCAGTTGATCGGCGGCGGTGGTCTGGGTCAGCCCCCACAGCATTCCGTCACCGCCCGAGGTCCCGGTGAGCCCGAAGCGCTTGTTCGCGGCGTTCAGCCCCTCGGCCGCGCCGATCGTGCGCCACAGCTCCGACGCGGAGGCGTTGTCGCTGTTCTCGATCATCGCGGTCGCGTACGACTTCTCCGCAGCCGTCAGCTCCCGCCCCTCGTCCTGCGCCTGGAGCAGCAGCGCGGCCAGGATGTCGACCTTCACGATGCTGGCGGTGTCGAAGGCGCCCTCGCCGTACGTGGCGCCCGAACCGGAGTCCAGGTCCAGCACGGCCACCGAGACCTCGGCCCCGTCCGGGACGTCCACCGCCTTCATGGCCGACGCCAGCAGCGCGTCGTAGTCCGTCGTCGGCCGCACCGCAGGTTCCACCGAGGCCTCCTCGCTCGCGGCCGCCGACGCAGACGCAGACGCCGACGGCGACGGTGACGGCGACGCGGTCGACGATACGGGCCGCATCCCGGAGTGCGCCCGCGCCTTCACATACGCCGTCCCCGCGGCCGTACTCCCGAGGACGACGGCGGTGGCGAGGGCGCCGTACAGCAGAGGACGGCTTCGGGGCGGGTGAGCGCGGCGGCCGCGGCAGGCTCTGGAGGACTCCATGCCCGCGATCGTCGGGCCCGTGCCTGTGCGTGCCGTTAGACGGACGTTAGATGTGTGTCAGAGAAACGGAGATCCCGGCCGGCCGTGTCACGGCGGGGTTTCCGGGGCCGCACAAGCGCAGCAGCATCCCCCCGATAGGGTCGGTGACCGTGGCGAACAAGAACATTCCCGACTCCCCCTTCTCCGACGACGACGGCACCGCCGACCCCCGGCTGAGCGCCGCGCTCGCGGCCTGGGCCGAGGACCGCACCGCCGAGGGCCCGGTGCTGGAGGCGCTCAAGGACGCCCGGCTGCTGGTGCCCGTCGTGGCCGTGCTCGGCGAGGTCGAGGAGGACGAGAACGGGCTGCGCCGCGAGAAGACCAGCGACATGGCCGTCCCCACCCTGAAGGCCGGCGATCGCACCGCCCTGCCCGCCTTCACGTCCACCGAGTCCCTCGCCCGCTGGGACCCGGCGGCCCGCCCCGTCGCCGTACCCCTGCACCAGGCCCTGCAGGCCGCGGCGCACGAGAAGGCCGACACGATCGTGCTGGACATGGCCGGTCCGGTGCCCTATGAGCTGACGGGGCGGGCGCTGCTCGCGCTCGCCGAGGGGCGCACCAGCTCCGACCCGCTGGCCGACCCGGCGGTCGTCGCGGCGGTGCGCGGCGCGGTCGCGGACGTGGGCGCGGTCCGGCGCGCGTATCTCGGCCCCGGCCGAGCGGACGGCACCCTCGCCCTGGTCTTCGAGCCCGCCGTACCGCGCGACGCCGGCGTGCACGCGGTCGCGCGGCGCCTCGCCGCCGACGAGACACTGAGGGCCCGCCTGGTGCGCGGCCTCGACCTGGCGGTACTCCCGGCCGAGGCGACGCCGCCGGGCGAGCCCCTGTACGTACGCGAGTGAACTAGCCGTAGACAGGACCCGTGTACTTCTCGCCCGGCCCCTGGCCCGGCTCGTCCGGGACGACCGACGCCTCGCGGAAGGCCAGCTGGAGCGACTTCAGGCCGTCGCGGAGCGGGGCGGCGTGGAAGGAGCTGATCTCGGTCGCGCTGCCGTCCAGGAGGCCGGCCAGGGCGTGGATCAGCTTGCGGGCCTCGTCCAGGTCCTTGTACTTGTCGCCCTCCTCGGTCAGACCGAGCTTGACGGCGGCGGCGCTCATCAGGTTGACGGCGACCGTCACGATCACCTCGACCGCGGGGACCTCGGCGATGTCGCGGGTCATCTCGTCGAAGCGGGGGGAATCAGCGGACTCAGGAGGGGTGTCACTCATGTCCCACACGATAGGGCCCGGTGCCGGCCGGTTCGCACCACCCCCGGGTAGCTGCTAACCTTGTGTGACGACCGGCTGGATACTCGAGTGTCCGGCCCACAAGTGGAGGCTCCGATCTCCCACCTGACCGTCCTCCGGGACGGCGGGTCACCCCGGTCAGGCGGCCACCATCGTTCCGTACGGACGATGGAGTCGCCCGAAAGCGCGCCCCGCGATCTCCGCGGCGGTGCTCCGGTAGTGCTTTGGAGCCCCGCCTGTGATCGTCCGGGGCATTTTTTGTGCTTCGGCGCGGTTAGGTCTTACGAACGAGACATACGCGGCTGTCCGCCAGACCGCCGTGTGGTGCTAACCGAGGAGGATCCATCAGCGCCGAGCCCCGCATCAACGACCGGATTCGCGTTCCCGAGGTGCGACTTGTCGGTCCCAGTGGCGAGCAGGTGGGCATTGTCCCGCTGGCCAAGGCACTGGAGCTTGCGCAGGAGTACGACCTGGACCTGGTCGAGGTCGCGGCGAACGCCCGTCCGCCCGTGTGCAAGCTCATGGACTACGGGAAGTTCAAGTACGAGTCGGCCATGAAGGCCCGTGAGGCGCGCAAGAACCAGGCGCACACGGTCATCAAGGAGATGAAGCTCCGGCCGAAGATCGACCCGCACGACTATGACACCAAGAAGGGTCACGTCGTCCGGTTCCTCAAGCAGGGCGACAAGGTCAAGATCACGATCATGTTCCGTGGTCGCGAGCAGTCCCGGCCGGAGCTCGGCTACCGACTGCTGCAGCGTCTCGCGGAGGACGTCCAGGAACTCGGTTTCGTCGAGTCGAACCCGAAGCAGGACGGCCGGAACATGATCATGGTTCTCGGTCCGCACAAGAAGAAGACCGAGGCGATGGCCGAGGCCCGCCAGGCGCAGGAAGCCCGCAAGGCAGAAGCGAAGGCCAACCCCGGCAAGTCGCAGAACGCCGCGGACTCCGAGACCGCCGAGGCCCCTGCCGAGGCTTCAGCCGAGGCGTGATCCCGGGGGACCCAGTCCCCAGGACGTAACCGATACAAGAGCGACGCTCCACCGTGCCCGGTTTCACGACCGGGCACCGGAGCGCCATCTACGAGGAGAGAACGGCGCTATGCCGAAGAACAAGTCGCACAGCGGTGCCAGCAAGCGCTTCAAGGTCACCGGCTCCGGCAAGGTGCTCCGTGAGCGCGCCGGCAAGCGCCACCTGCTCGAGCACAAGTCGTCCCGTCTGACGCGTCGCCTCACCGGCAACGCCGAGATGGCCCCGGGCGACGCCAAGAAGATCAAGAAGCTTCTCGGCAAGTGACGTACGCGGCGCCCGCTCCGCACGGAGCACCGAGCGCCGTACGTCTGGACCGGGACCCAATCGATACCGGGCCGTGTGAGTCCACCCACGGCCCCGCTACAAGGAGTTAAAAAGTGGCACGCGTCAAGCGGGCAGTGAACGCCCACAAGAAGCGCCGGGCGATCCTCGAGCAGGCCTCCGGCTACCGCGGTCAGCGTTCGCGCCTGTACCGCAAGGCCAAGGAGCAGGTCACCCACTCGCTGGTCTACAACTACAACGACCGCAAGAAGCGCAAGGGTGACTTCCGGCAGCTGTGGATCCAGCGCATCAACGCCGCTGCCCGCGCCAACGGCATCACGTACAACCGCTTCATCCAGGGTCTGAAGGCCGCGAACGTCGAGGTCGACCGCAAGATCCTGGCCGAGCTGGCCGTCAACGACGCCGGTGCGTTCGCGGCGCTGGTCGAGGTCGCGCAGAAGGCGCTGCCGGCGGACGTCAACGCCCCCAAGGCGGCGTGAAGCCCCGGCTGCTCTAGGCAGACGTGACTGAAGGGACCCGCAGGCCGAGGAGGTCTGCGGGTCCTGCTGTGTCCGTGAACTTCAGAACTGCAAGGTGAACCCATGCCTCCCGCCAGCCCCGAGCTGATCTCCCCCCGTTCCCCCCGCGTCTCCGCCGCCCGGCGGCTCGCCAAGCGGAACTTCCGGGGGAAGGAGCGGCTGTTCCTCGCGGAGGGGCCGCAGGCCGTACGGGAGGCCGCCGGGCACGCCGACACCCTGGTCGAGGTGTTCGCCACGGTCGACGCCGCCGAGCGCTACGCCGACATCATCGGCGAGGCCCGGGCCGTCGGAGCCCGGGTGCACCTCGCCGACGAGCAGGTGATCGCCGACATCTCGACCACCGTGACCCCGCAGGGGCTCGTCGGGATCTGCCGGTTCGTCGACACCCCGTTCGAGGAGATCCTCGCCGCCCGGCCGAAGCTCGTCGCCGTACTCGCGCACGTGCGTGACCCCGGGAACGCCGGGACCGTGCTGCGCTGCGCCGACGCCGCCGGGGCCGAGGCCGTCGTCCTCACCGACGCGTCGGTGGATCTGTACAACCCCAAGGCCGTGCGCGCCTCCGTCGGCTCCCTGTTCCACCTCCCGGTCGCCGTGGGCGTGCCCGTCGAGCGGGCCGTGGCCGCACTGGGGGACGCCGGGGTGCGGATCCTCGCCGCCGACGGCGCCGGTGACCGGGACCTCGACGACGAGCTCGACAAGGGCAGCATGGGCGGGCCGACCGCCTGGGTGTTCGGCAACGAGGCATGGGGGCTCCCGGAGGAGACCCGCGCGCTGGCCGACGCCGTCGTGCGCGTCCCCATCCACGGGAAGGCCGAGAGCCTGAACCTCGCCACCGCCGCGGCCGTATGTCTCTATGCGTCGGCCCGTGCACAGCGCGCCGCCGGAGGGTGCCGCAGCGTCACCGAAGGCTAGTAGGGTGACCAGCTCGGGGGCCCCTCAGCCGTCGTGAGAGGTGGGGTACGGGGATGAGTGTCGGCACGAGCAGCGCACCGGGGGCACGGGAGGTGCGGCGGCAGTCCGCGTCCCGGTCCGGTGACCCCGCCGAGCTCGGCTTCGATCCCGACGACCTGCCCGACGGCCTCGTCGTCGCCGACGAGCACGGTCACGTCGTCTGCTTCAACGCCGCCGCCGAGCGCATCACCTCCGTCCGCGCCGCCGACGCCCTCGGACAGCGGCTGGAGAAGGCCCTGCCGTTAGAGGACCTGGAGGGCCGGCGCTGGTGGCAGCTGACCGATCCCTACGGCGGGCTGGCCATCAGGAGCAGGCAGCCCGAGCGCAACCTCCTGCTGCCCGGCGGGCGCGAGGTACTCGTGTCCGCGCGCTACGTGCGCACCGAGCCCACCGGTCCGGTGCACCGCGTCGTCGTCTCCCTGCGGGACACCGAGGCCCGCCGCCGCACCGAGCGCAGCCACGCCGAGCTGATCGCGACCGTCGCCCACGAGCTGCGCTCGCCGCTCACCTCCGTCAAGGGCTTCACCGCCACGCTCCTCGCCAAATGGGAACGCTTCACCGACGACCAGAAGCGGCTCATGCTGGAGACCGTCGACGCCGACGCCGACCGCGTCACCCGGCTCATCGCCGAGCTGCTCGACATCTCACGGATCGACAGCGGGCGCCTTGAGGTGCGCCGCCAGCCCGTCGACATCGGTGCGGCCGTAGGGCGGCACATCCAGGCCTACGTCGCCGCCGGCCAGCCCGCCGACCGGTTCACGCTGCGCGTCGAGCAGCCGCTGCCCGCCCTCTGGGCCGACCCCGACAAGATCGACCAAGTGCTCAGCAACCTGATCGAAAATGCGGTGCGGCACGGCGACGGAACGGTCACCATTGACATCACGGCCACGGCGTCCCCCCGCGAGGGAGAGGACGTCGGCACGTCGGTCACGGTGAGCGACGAGGGGCCCGGCATCCCGGAGGAGTCCATGAACCGCGTCTTCACCCGCTTCTGGCGGGGCAGCAAGCGCGGCGGCACGGGCCTCGGGCTCTACATCGTCAAGGGAATCGTCGAGGCCCACGGCGGCGCCATCGAAGTCGGCCGTGCCCCCGGCGGCGGCGCGCAGTTCCGATTTACGTTGCCCGTGGCGGCACCGGCCTTCATGGCCTGAGGCACCACGGGCGCATTCGCGTTCCTCAACCCCGTTAGACTCGGCCTTTGGCACCTTTGTGTCCCAGGAACCAGGACGCTGTGTCCAAAAAACGCTGACGCACTGTCCACGGGTCGGTACGGGGACCATCCGCCAGCCAATCGGAAGCACGGGAAGAGATGTCGGCACCCAATAAGTCGTACGACCCTGTCGAGGTCGAGGCACTGAAACCGGAAGAGATCGAGCGCATGCGGGACGAGGCGCTCGCCGCCTTCGCCGCCGCGGACTCTCTCGACGCGCTCCAGGAGGCCAAGGTCGCCCACACCGGCGGCACCTCCCCGCTGGCCCTCGCCAACCGCGAGATCGGCGCCCTGCCCCCGCACGCCAAGGCCGAGGCCGGCAAGCGGGTAGGCCAGGCCCGGGGCGCGGTCAACAAGGGGCTCGCCGCCCGCCAGGCGGAGCTGGAGGCCGAGCGCGACCAGCGCGTGCTGGTCGAGGAGGCCGTGGACGTCACGCTGCCGTACGACCGCGTACCGGCCGGCGCCCGCCACCCGCTGACCACGCTCTCCGAGCGCATCGAGGACGTCTTCGTGGCCATGGGCTACGAGGTCGCCGAGGGCCCGCAGGTCGAGGCCGAGTGGTTCAACTTCGACGCCCTGAACATCGGCCCGGACCACCCCGCGCGCGGCGAGGCCGACACCTTCTTCGTGCAGGGCCCCGACGGCGGCACCGAGTCCGGTGTCGTGCTGCGCACGCACACCTCGCCCGTGCAGATCCGCTCCCTGCTCGACCGCGAGCTGCCGGTCTACGTGATCTGCCCCGGCCGCGTGTACCGCACCGACGAGCTGGACGCCACCCACACCCCGGTCTTCCACCAGGTCGAGCTGCTCGCCGTGGACGAGGGCCTCACCATGGCCGACCTCAAGGGCACCCTGGACCACATGGTGCAGTCCCTGTTCGGCGAGGGCATGAAGACCCGGCTGCGGCCCAACTTCTTCCCGTTCACCGAGCCGTCCGCCGAGATGGACATGGTGTGCTACGTCTGCCGCGGCGAGTCCGTCGGCAACCCCGACCGGCCCTGCCGTACCTGCTCCTCCGAGGGCTGGATCGAGCTCGGCGGCTGCGGCATGGTCAATCCGCGGGTCCTGACCGCCTGCGGCGTCGACCCGGAGAAGTACAGCGGCTTCGCCTTCGGGTTCGGCATCGAGCGGATGCTGATGTTCCGCCACAACGTCGAAGACATGCGAGACATGGTCGAGGGTGACGTCCGGTTCACCCGGCCGTTCGGGATGGAGATCTGATGCGGATCCCGCTTTCTTGGCTGCGGGAGTACGTCGACCTGCCGGCGACGGAGACCGGGCGCGACGTCCAGGCCAAGCTCATTTCCGCAGGCCTTGAGGTCGAGTCCGTCGAGCACCTCGGCGCCGACCTCAAGGGCCCGCTGGTCGTGGGCCAGGTGCTGACGATCGAGGAGCTGACGGAGTTCAAGAAGCCCATCCGCTTCTGCACCGTCGACGTCGGCCAGGCCAACGGCACCGGTGAGCCGCAGGAGATCGTCTGCGGCGCCCGGAACTTCCAGGTCGGCGACAAGGTCGTGGTCGTCCTCCCCGGCGCCACGCTGCCGGGCGGCTTCTCGATCTCCGCTCGCAAGACCTACGGCAAGACGTCCCACGGCATGATCTGCTCCAGCGACGAGCTGGGCATGGGCGACGACGGCACCAAGGGCATCATCGTGCTGCCGCCGGAGACCGAGGTCGGCAAGGACGCCATCGAGCTGCTCGAACTGGTCGACGAGGTCCTGGACATCGCCGTCACCGCCAACCGCGGCGACTGCCTGTCCATCCGCGGCGTCGCCCGCGAGACGGCCATCGCCTACGGCCTGCCGCTGCGCGACCCCGCGCTCCTCGACGTGCCCGGCCCGAACGCCTTCGGCTACCCCGTGCAGGTCTCGGACCCGATCGGCTGCGACCGCTTCACCGCACGCACGGTGACCGGCCTGAGCCCCGAGGCGCGCTCCCCGATCTGGCTGCGGCGCCGGCTGCAGAAGGTCGGCATGCGCCCGATCTCGCTCGCCGTCGACATCACCAACTACGTGATGATGGAGCTCGGCCAGCCGCTGCACGCCTACGACCGGGGCCTCGTCCAGGGCACCATCGGCGTGCGCCGGGCCGAGGAGGGCGAGAAGCTCGTCACCCTGGACGGCGTCGAGCGCAAGCTGCACGCCGAGGACCTGGTCATCACCGACGAGCGCGGCCCGATCGGCCTGGCCGGCGTGATGGGCGGCGCCAACACGGAGATCGCCGACCACGAGGACCTGGACAACGCCTCGACCGAGGTCGTCATCGAGGCCGCCCACTTCGACCAGGTCTCCATCGCGCGTACGGCCCGCCGCCACAAGCTGTCCACGGAGGCGTCCCGTCGCTTCGAGCGCGGTGTGGACCCGGCGGCCGCGGCCGCCGCCGCCCAGCGGACGGTGGACCTGCTGGTGCTGCTCGCGGGCGGCACCGCGGAAGGCGGTGTCACCGAGGTCATCACCCCGTCGGCGCCGCACACCATCACGGCTCCCGCCGACCACCCGGACAAGGTCGCCGGCGTCGAGTACGGCCGTGAGACCGTCGTACGGCGGCTGCAGGAGATCGGCTGCGACGTGTACGGGCAGGACGAGCTGATCGTCACCGTCCCGTCCTGGCGGCCCGACCTGCTCGAGCCGAACGACCTGGCCGAAGAGGTCATCCGCCTGGAGGGCTACGAGAACCTGCCCTCCACGCTGCCCAAGCTGCCCTCCGGCCGTGGCCTGACCCACCGTCAGCGGCTGCACCGCCGGGTGGGCCGCGCGCTGGCCGGGGCCGGCTTCGTCGAGGCGCCGAACTACCCCTTCGTCGCCGAGGGCGTCTTCGACCAGTTCGGCCTGGAGGCCGACGACCCGGCCCGCCGTGTCGTCAAGCTGGTCAACCCGCTCAACGACGAGGAGCCCGCACTGCGCACGTCGCTGCTGCCGGGTCTGCTCGGCGCGCTGCGGCGCAACGACGGGCGGGGCTCGCACGACCTGGCGCTGTTCGAGACGGGGCTGGTCTTCCACCCGCGTGCCGAGCAGGGCGCCGCGGGCCATCTGCCGGTCGACCGCCGTCCGACCGAGGAGGAGATCGCCGCGCTGAACGCCGTGCTGCCCGAGCAGCCGCGGCACGTGGCCGTCGTCCTCGCCGGTGCGCGCGAGCAGGCCGGCTGGTGGGGCAAGGGCCGTCCGGCCGACTGGGCCGACGCGGTCGAGGCCGCGCGGGTCGTGGCCCGTGAGGCCGGCGCCGAACTGGTCGTGCGGAGCGGGCAGTACGGGCCCTGGCACCCCGGCCGGTGCGCCGCGCTGGCGATCACCGTCGACGGCACCGAGCAGGTCATCGGCCACGCCGGTGAGCTGCACCCGCGGGTGCTGAAGGCCCTGGGTCTGCCCGCGCGCACCTGCGCGATGGAGCTGGATCTGGACGCGCTGGAGCAGGTCGGCGACGGCACGCCCCAGGCGCCGAGCATCTCCACGTTCCCCGTGGCCACGCAGGACGTCGCCCTCGTGGTGGACAAGCCGGTGCCGGCCGCCGAGGTCGAGGCCGCGCTGCGTGAGGGTGCGGGTGAACTCCTCGAAGGGATCCGGCTGTTCGACGTGTACGTCAACGACGAGCAGCTCGGCGACGGGAAGAAGTCGCTGGCGTACGCGCTGCGCTTCCGCGCGGGTGACCGGACGCTGACCGTCGACGAGGCGTCGGCCGCCCGGGATGCCGCGGTGGGCCTCGCGGGCGAGCGGACGGGAGCTGTCCTGAGGGGCTGATGGGGCGTTGCGGTCACCTCACTCAAAAGGGTGACTTCTCCGGGTGATCCGGTACTTCCGGGCTCTCCCTCGACAGAATCGGACCGGCCTTTCGGGGTCGGTCCGTCTGCGTTGTCAGGGCCTATTGGGGGGCCATCGGCATGTTCCGCATCAAGGGTCGGGTTCCCCGCAGGGTGAGCACGCTGGGGCTGCCCACCGCCTGGGGCGCGATGGCCGTCGCGTACAAGCTGTCCTGCCCGCTCGCCCAGGAGGACAGCCTCGGCGCCCGGGTCGTCACCAGTGCCGTCTTCTTCGCCGTGGGCACGGGGCTGATCATGCACGTCCGGCAGGCCCTGCTGCGCGAACTCCGGCAGGTCCGCAAGGTCGCCGGTGCCGCGCAGAGCGCGCTGCTGCGGCCGCTGCCCGCGCGCATCGACGGGCTGGACGTGGCCGCCGCCCAGCTCTCCGCGGATCGCAGCGCCTGTGTCGGCGGTGACCTGTACGAGGTCATCGCCACCGAACACGGCGTACGGGCGGTGATGGGCGACGTGCGCGGCCACGGCATCACCGCCATCGGCACGGTGGCCGCGGTCCTCGGCAGCTTCCGCGAGGCCGTGCACGACGAACCCGACCTCGGCGGGGTGCTGCACAGACTGGACCGGGCCCTGGCCCGCCATGTGCGCGAGACGTGCCGGGATCCGGACAGCCCGGCCGCCGAGGAGTTCGTCACGCTGCTGCTGCTGGAGATCGGGCCGGACGACGAGATCACCGTCCTCAACTGCGGTCATCCCTGGCCGTACCTGCTCAGCGGCGGCGGCGCCGAACCGCTCGCCCGCGCCGATCCGCTGCCACCCCTCGGCCTCTTCCCTCTCCCGGCGGAACCGACCCCCTTGCACTGCGGTTCCCTGCCGCCCGGCGACTGCCTGGTCCTGTACACGGACGGCGTCGAGGACGCGAGGGACGCGCGAGGCCGGTTCTTCTCCCTGCAGGCGGCGCTCGTCGGAGCCGTACGACAGGACCCGATCGCACCGCACCCCATCCTGCGCACCCTGTTCTCGGCCATCCTGCGCCACACCAGAGGAAGGCAGGCGGACGACATGGCGCTGCTCGTCCTGCGGAACGACCGAACGCCGGTTCAGTGCACGCCCCTGGGGGCGCGGGGAGCCGCGCGACAAGCCACGAACTAGTCGCAGCCGAACCACCACATCTGGCGCAACGGCGACCACGCATCTCACCGGTCTGGCCGGCGCGGCACGGCGTCGCCATCCGCCCAGCCACGGAGTGTCGGGCAGGCAGCTGGGCGGACGGCGCGGGTGCGGGCCGCCGCACTGTACGAGGGGGAGCCGACGGCCCGGCCGGCCTCTTGCGAGGCATTTCAGTCAACCGGTTGGAAACTCTCCGCGACAGCGCGCGCACCCTACGGATTCGAGCACTCCGTTCACACCCCGTGTGAAGCGGTTCGCACTACTCTGACGGCACCGAGCCACCGGGGGGCCACCATGCAGCCCAACACTCTGCTCGACGCGATCCTGGACGAGGCCGGGATCTCGCACGCGGGGCTGGCAGCGCACGTGAACCAGGCGGGGCGGGCGCGCGGGCTCGCGCTGAGATACGAACACACCGCCGTCGCGCGGTGGCTGAAGGGGCAGCGGCCGCGCGGTCAGGTGCCCGACCTGATCTGCGAGGTGCTGGCCGGCCGGCTGCACCGTACCGTCACGCTCGACGACATCGGCCTCGGCGTGCCCGGCGAGCCGAACTCCGCGCACACCACCTCGCTGTCCGGCTTCGTGGAGCGGGCCACCGCCCTGTGGCGCTCCGACGAGCAGCAGCGGCCCCACATCCTGGGCGCCCCCGCGGTCACCGGCACGCCCGCCGTGATGCCGGTGTGGGAGTGGGAGAACCCGCCGGAGGACGTGGACGTCTCGCGTGGGGGAAGACACCGGGTCACGCCCGCCGACCTCGACATGCTGCGGGCCGCCCGCACCCACTACGAGCAGATGTACCGCAAGGCGGGCGGCATAGCGACCCGCACCCGGATCGTCGGGTTCCTCAACGCCGAGGCCGCCCCGCTGCTGCGCGGCAGCTACACCGACGCGACGGGGCGTCAACTGCACCGGGCCACGGGCGGGCTGGTGGCGATCGCGGGGATCTGCGCGTACGACTCCGACGCGCACGGGCTCGCCCAGCGGTACTTCCACCAGGCGCTGCGGCTCGCGAAGGCCAGCGGGGACCGGGGACTTGGCGCGTATGTGATCGCGCTGCTGGTCAACCAGGCGTTGTTCATGCGGGAGTTCCGGCAGGCGGTCGCCTTCGCCGAGGCCGCGCTGCGGGCGGCCGGTAAGCACATCACCCCCGCGCTCGCCTCCGATCTGTACGCGATGCAGGCGAAGGCGTACGCCCACCTCGGCGACGGCACGAGCGCGCTGTCCTGCATCCGGCGTGCCGAGCAGGCCGCCGATCGTATCCACCGTGGATACGAACCGGACGAAACGGGCTATGTCCAGCCCGGACTCGTCAACGTCCAGGTGGCGGAGGCGCTGTTGAGCCTCGGAGAGCTGGCGGCCGCGGCGGAGCATGCCGCGGCGGCCGTGGACAACCCCGCCCACGACCGGGGCCGGGTGCACCGGCTGGCCATGCTCAGCACGATCGAGCTGCGTCAGGGCAACGCCGACAAAGCGGTGGCCACGGCGGTGCAGATGGCCGAGCAGGCGCGGGGAATGGAGTCCCAGCGCCTGCGCGACAGACTCCGGGCGGTGCGCGAACACCTGGTGCGAAGCGGCTGCGCGGGCACCGCCGAGGCCGCCGAACTCATCGACGGAGCACTGCGCGTACCGCTCTAGGCCGGTGCACGCGGGTACTCGAACACCGACACCTCATAGTCCCTGCTGCGATATTGCCACTTACTCGACGGAAGGTGGCAGAACCGTGCAGTGGACGAAACAGAACGAACAAACTGTGTATGAAAACCGCTGGTTCACCGTCAACCTGGCAGACGTGGAGCTGCCTGACGGCCGGCACCTGGATCACTTCCTGATACGGCTGCGGCCGGTCGCCGTGGCCACGGTGGTCAACGAGGCCAATGAAGTCCTCCTCCTGTGGCGCCACCGCTTCATCACCGACAGCTGGGGGTGGGAACTGGCGGCGGGCGTCGTCGAGGACGGTGAGGACATCGCCCGTGCGGCCGCCAGGGAACTGGAGGAGGAGACCGGCTGGCGGCCGGGACCCCTGCACCACCTGATGAGCGTGGAGCCGTCCAACGGGCTCACCGACGCCCGGCACCACATCTACTGGTCCGACGAGGGCGAGTACATCGGTCATCCCGTGGACGACTTCGAGTCGGACCGCCGCGAATGGGTCCCGCTCAAGCTCGTCCCCGACATGGTCGCCCGTGGGGAGGTCCCGGCCGCCAACATGGCGGCCGCGTTACTGATGCTGCACCATCTCAGGTTCGGCTAGTGCCCCACGGCCTGCCAGATCGCCACGACGAGAGCACCCACGGCGGTGAGGGCGGCGACCGCGGGCAGCGGCCAGCGCGTGTGTTCCAGTGTGTGGATCCGGGTGTTGAGGTCGTCGAGTTCCTTGGCGGTCTCCTCGGTGCGGTGCGTGAGCAGAGTCAGCCCGCCCTCCACGCGGGCGTAGGCGACGTCCAGGCGGCGTCGTAACTCTGCGAGTTCTCCAGATACGACTGGATGCTCGGGATCGGCGGTCACGTGTCCGCTCCTTTCCGTAGTCGTCTCGAATCCCTGGCATGCGCAGGGAAAGTGAACTCGCCTGGTGGGCGCCTGGGGAGAGTGTGCGAGGGGCATATGCGGGCCCGGAGCGCACACGGTGTGTGAATGGCGCGGGCCCGGCACCTTCTCGGTGCCGGGCCCGTGTACTTGGCCGGAATCTGACCGACCGTAATCAGCCGTGCGGAGATCAGCCGTACGTGTAGAAGCCGGAGCCGGTCTTGCGGCCCAGCCGGCCGGCGTCGACCATGCGCTGGAGCAGCGGGGGAGCGGCGTAGAGCGGCTCCTTGAACTCGTCGTACATGCTCTGCGCCACCGAGGCGACCGTGTCCAGGCCGATGAGGTCGGACAGCTTCAGCGGGCCCATCGGGTGGGCGCAGCCGAGCTCCATGCCGTTGTCGATGTCCTCCCGGCTGGCGATGCCCGTCTCGAACATCCGGATCGCGGAGAGGAGGTAGGGGATCAGCAGCGCGTTCACCACGAACCCGGAGCGGTCCTGGGCGCGGATGGCGTGCTTGCCCAGCAGCTTCTCGGCGAAGCTCTCGGCGCGGGCGATCGTGCCCTCGGAGGTGGTGAGCGCCGGGATCAGCTCGACCAGCTTCTGCACCGGGGCCGGGTTGAAGAAGTGGATGCCGATGACCTGGTCGGGGCGCGAGGTGGCGACCGCCAGCTTCACCAGCGGGATCGAGGAGGTGTTGGAGGCCAGGATCGCGTCCGGCCGGGTCACCACCTGGTCGAGCACCTGGAAGATCTCGGTCTTCACCTGCTCGTTCTCGACGACGGCCTCGATCACCAGGTCACGGTCGGCGAACTCGCCGAGATCGGTGGTGAACGACAGCCGTGCCAGCGTGGCGTCCCGCTCCTCCTCGCTGATCTTGCCGCGCTCGGCGGCCTTGGACAGGGAGTTGTACAGCCGGGTGCGGCCGATCTCCAGGGCCTCGCCGGTGGTCTCGGCGACCTTCACGTCCAGTCCGGCGCGGGCGCACACCTCGGCGATGCCCGCTCCCATCTGGCCGCAGCCCACCACGCCGACGCGTGCAATATCTCCCGAGATGCCGGTCACATCTGCCCCTTCGCTGATCCACGACTGCGACAGGTCCGCCGTTGTTCGGCGCCTGCTCCAAACCTGCACGTTACCTTCGGCGAAGCTTGATCGATCGTTCGGGTGCCGCATGAAAGGCTGACGCCGGGCCGGGTCCGGAACGCGCGGATCTGTCCCGGGGTGGGGCCCTTGACCACGGCACACGGAGGTACGGAGACGATGCTGCACCGGAAGTCGCGGATGTCACGTCGGGCGTTCACGGTGACCGCCCTGTCGGCAGTCGCGGCGGCGAGCGGGGCGATGGCGGCGGGCGCCGCGACGGGCGGTAAGGACCGGCACCGGCGGTACGGAACCCGTGAGATGCGCGGCGTGTGGATCGCGTCCGTGGCGAACCGGGACTGGCCCTCCAAGCCGGGGCTGACCGCCGGCCGGCAGCGCGCCGAACTGATCGCCCACCTGGACACGGCCGTGCGTCGTCGGCTGAACACGGTGGTCCTCCAGGTGCGGCCCACCGCCGACGCGCTGTGGCCCTCGCCGCACGAGCCGTGGTCGCTGGTGCTCACCGGGACGCAGGGCCGGGACCCCGGCTGGGACCCGCTCGGCACGGCCGTGGAGGAGGCGCACGCCCGCGGTCTCCAGTTGCACGCCTGGTTCAACCCGTACCGCATCGCCAACCACACCGACCTCGGCCGGCTCGCCGGGAATCACCCCGCCCGCGCGCACCCGGACTGGGTGGTGGCGTACGCCGGCAAGCTCTACTACAACCCCGGGCTGCCCGACGTCCGGGCGTTCGTGCGGCGGGCGATGCTGGACGCGGTGGAGAGGTACCCGGTCGACGCGGTCCACTTCGACGACTACTTCTACCCCTACCCGGTGGCGGGCCAGACCTTCGACGACGACGAGGCCTACGACACCCACGGCGGTGACTTCGAGGTCCGGGCCGACTGGCGGCGGGACAACATCGACAAGCTGGTCGAGGAGATGGCGGAGGGCATCCGGCGGATCAGGCCCACCACGCGGTTCGGGATCAGCCCGTTCGGGGTGTGGCGCAACGCGAGCACCGACCCGCTCGGCTCGGACACCCGCGGCGGTGTCCAGACGTACGACGATCTGTACGCGGACACCCGCAAGTGGGTCCGGGAGGGCTGGATCGACTACATCTGCCCGCAGCTGTACTGGAACATCGGCTTCGCCGCCGCCGACTACGCCAAGCTCCTGCCGTGGTGGGCCGAGGTCGCGCGGGGCAGCAGGACCAACCTCTTCATCGGGGAGGCCCTGTACAAGGCGGGCGACTCGGCGCAGCCCGCCGCCTGGCAGGATCCGGCCGAGCTGTCCCGGCACCTCACGCTCGCCAAGAAGCACCCGGAGGCGCGCGGACACATCTACTTCGCCGCGAAGGACGTCGCGGCGGACCGGATCGGGGCCATGGCGCGGGTGGTCGCCGACCACTACCAGCAGCCGGCGATCACCCCGCGTTGATCCGTCACCCGGTTCCTCGGCCCGGCAGCCTCGCCGGGCCGGTGGGACGGGTTACCTCGTGGTGTTCCTGTGCCGGATCTCGGTGTCGGGGCCGGGGGAGCACAGGCCCTCGTGCCCGTCCTCGAAGCGGACGCGGTACGGAGGGTTGCCCTCGTGGCCCAGGACTTCGACGATCTCGCCGACCTTGTCGTGTTGTCCGACCACCCTGCCGTGCTGGACAAGTTGGTCGCCCACGGTTGCACGCATCTGTCGGTCCTCCTCACCAGGTGTGGGAGCAGCGGTCCGTGGCCTTGAGTCTACGGCGCGGAGCGGTGGTGGGAAGTGGGTCGTCAGGGCCCGCTCAGCCTCGCGCCCGCTGGGTCACGGCGATGCACACAAGCACTGCCGCGGCCGTCAGCGGGGCGGCCACTGTCAGGTGCTCGCCCAGCAGCAGCACCGACCACACCAGTGTGAGCAGGGGCTGGGCCAACTGCAACTGGCTGGCCTTCGGGATGCCGATGGCCGCCATGCCCCGGTACCAGACGACCAGGCCCAGGAACTGCGAGCCCGCCGCGACCCACAGCAGTCCGCTCACGCCGTGCCAGGTCAGCCGGACGGGTTCGTACGACAGGGCGACCGCGGCGCCCGCGGCGGCGAGCGGCAGGCACAGCACCAGCGCCCAGCCGATCACCTGCCAGCCCGGCATGACCCGGGCCAGCCGGCCGCCCTCGGTGTATCCGGCGGCGCACACCAGCAGGGCCGCGAACAGGTACAGGTCGGCGGTGGTCAGGGCGCCGCCGCTCTGCTGCACGGTGAAGGCGACCACCGCGGCCGCTCCCACCAGAGCCGCCGTCCAGAAGGTGCGCGACGGGCGGGTGCCGACGCGAAGGGCGGAGAACAGCGCGGTCGTCAGCGGGAGGAGGCCGACCACGACGGCCGCGTGCGCGGTCGTGGAGGTCTGCAGGGCCAGCGTGCTGAACAGGGGGAAGCCGACGACCACCCCGGCCGCGACGACGGCGAGGCCGGCCCAGTGCCGGCGCTCGGGGAGGGGGATCCGCAGGGTGAGCAGACAGCCGCCCGCGATCAGCGCGGCGAGGACACAGCGCACGGCGACCAGGGACCAGGGCCCGAAGCCCTCCAGGCCCCAGGCGGTGGCGGGGAAGGTGAGGGAGAAGGCGGCGACGCCGAGCGCGGCCTGCAGGGTGCCGCCGACGGTCGCCGTCGCCGGGACGGCCGGGGTGGTGACTGCTATCGAGCTCGGGGCGGTAGCGCTACTCTTGGTCCTCATGCAAGAGCGTAGCAGTGTCGGCGAACTGGCGAATCTGTTGCGACGCGAACTCGACCGCTACTCACCGGGTGGAAAGCTCCCGTCGAGTCGTGCGCTGGTCGAGCGGTTCCGGGTGAGCCCGGTGACCGTCTCCCGAGCCCTGGCCCAGCTGGCCGCGGAGGGTCTCGTGGTCACCCGGCCCGGCGCCGGGGCGTTCCGGGCGGAGCAGCACGCGCGGGCCGCCGCCGTGGGGGACACCTCCTGGCAGGAGGTCACGCTCAGCGCGGACGGGGCGGCGGAGCTGGTGCCGCGCTCGGTCGACGCCTCTGGGGTGCTGGTCTCGCTCACCGCACCCGGGCCCGGCGTGATCGAGTTCAACGGCGGCTATCTGCACCAGTCGTTGCAGCCGGAGCGCGCGATGGCGGCCGCGCTGTCCCGGGCGGGCCGACGGCCCGGGGCGTGGGGAAGGCCGCCCATGGACGGGCTGCCGGAGCTGCGGGAGTGGTTCGCGCGCAGCATCGGCGGGCCGGGCGGCGCGGTCACGGCCGCCGAGGTGCTGATCACCGCGGGCGGCCAGTCGGCCCTGACGATCGCGCTCAGGGCGCTGGCGCCGCCGGGTGCGCCGGTGCTGGTGGAGTCGCCCACGTATCCGGGCATGCTGGCCATCGCCCGCGCGGCCGGCCTGCGCCCGGTCCCGGTCCCGGTCGACGCGGACGGTGTACGGCCGTCCCTGCTCGCCGACGCCTTCAAGGCGACCGATGCCCGGGTCTTCGTCTGCCAGCCGCTGTTCCAGAACCCGACCGGCGCGGTGCTCGCCCCCGACCGGCGCGGCGAGGTGCTGCGCATCGCGCGCGAGGCCGGCGCCTTCGTCGTCGAGGACGACTTCGTACGGCGGCTGGTGCACGAGGACGCGGGGCCGCTGCCGCGGCCGCTGGCCGCCGACGATCCCGACGGGGTCGTCGTGCACGTCTGCTCGCTGACCAAGGCGACCTCGCCGAGCTTCCGGGTGAGCGCGCTCGCCGCCCGCGGGCCGGTCCTGGAGCGGCTGCGCGCCATCCAGGTCGTCGACACCTTCTTCGTACCGCGACCGCTGCAGGAAGCGGCCGTCGAGCTGGTCGGCTCGCCCGCCTGGCCGCGTCATCTGCGGGCGATCTCGGCCGAGTTGAAGGCCCGCCGGGACACGATGACGGCCGCCCTGCGCCTGGACCTCCCCGGTCTCGCCCTCCCGTACATCCCGTCCGGCGGCTACCACCTGTGGCTGCGTCTGCCCGACGGCGCCGACGAGTCGGCCCTCACCTCCGCCGCCCTGCGCGCGGGCGTCGCGATCACGCCCGGCCGCCCGTACTTCAGCGCGGAACCTCCGGCCGGCCACGTCCGGTTGAGCTTCGCGGCGGTGGCGGGGACGGGGGAGATCACGGAGGGGGTGCGGCGGCTGCGGGTGGCGGGGGACGAGGTGCTCTAGGCGCGCGTCGGCCACATACCGCGCCCCTCGCCCAAGGAGATCCCCTCGATGCCGGGGCCCAAGGAGATCCCTTCGATGCCGGCGCCCAGGGAGATCCCTTCGATGCCGGCGCCCAAGGGGATCCCTTCGACGAGCGAGGAAATCCCTCGACGCCCGCGCCCCGTCCTGCGAGGCTCGCCGCATGACCGACACCCCGCCTCTCGCCGAGGGCTACGAGATCTCCGACGACCGGGACCGCGTCGACCGGGAGCTGGTGCACCGGTGGCTGTCCACCGACGCGTACTGGGCCCTCGGAAGGGCGCGCGAGCGGCAGGACCGGGCCATCGACGGGTCGTTGAACTTCGGGGTCTACGAGATCGTCTCGGGGGATCAGGTGGCGTATGCCCGGGTTGTCACCGACCGGGTGGCCTTCGCGTGGCTCTGCGATGTGTACGTGGACCCGTCGGTGCGCGGCAAGGGGATCGGGACGGCGCTCGTCGGGGCCGTACGCGAGCAGGTGCGGTCGTACGGCGTGAAGCGGATGCTGCTCGCCACGCACGACGCGCACGGGGTCTACGAGAAGCTGGGGTTCGCGCCGCTGGAGAGGCCTGATCAGTGGATGGCGCTTTCCTTCCAGGGTGCTTGAACCTTACAACTCCCCGATTTCCGGCGACTTGTCCGGCTGATCCTGACCCCGCGGTAAGGAAGCGCCAACCCTCGGTGACACCTGCACAACCACTCTTGACCTGGGCACTTCCGCGTCACACCATCGCCGCATGCCACTTCGTGTCACGTTCGTCGCCGCCGCGCGCAGCTCCTCGCTGCTCGGCGAGCGGTTCGAGGACGACCGGCCGCTGGACCAGGCCGGCTGGGACGAGGTACAGAGCGTCGCGCACAGCCTGTTGCCGCTGGCCGCGGCCGAGCTGCGCTACTGCTCGCCGACCCCGCGCAGCCGCGCCACCGGTGACGCCCTCGGCTACGCGCCGCTGGTGCAACTCGCCCTGCGTGACTGTGACATGGGCCGCTGGCGCGGGCTCACGCTCGGCGAGGCGATGGCCCGTGAGCCGGAGGCGGTGGACGCCTGGCTGGCGGACCCGCGCGGCACACCGCACGGCGGCGAGTCCCTGATCGCGTTCATCTCCCGGGTGGGCGGCTGGCTCGACACCCGGCCGGTGGACGACAGCGGCCGTATCGTCGCCGTGGCCGAGCCGTCGGTGATCCGCGCCGCGCTCGTCTACGCGCTCAAGGCGCCCCCCTCGACGTACTGGAACATCGACGTACGTCCCCTGTCGACGACCACCGTCACCGGCCGCGGCGGTCGCTGGAACCTCCGCCTCGACGGGGTGCCGGCTCAGTCCTCGCGCGTGTAGTCGGTGGTGAGGACCAGGTCCTTGACCGGGCCGCGCACCCGCCACACGCTCCGCCAGTGGTCCGCGTCGAGGACGGTGAACTCACCCCGGTAGAGGTCGGCCGCGCAGGGGTGGTCGGCGATGTGGTGGCCGGACGCCAGGTCCAGGTCATGGAAGGGCCGGCCGTCGGAGAAGCGCACATCCGCCGTTCCCGGTGAGGCCCCGGGCAGAAAGCGCAGCGTCCGCTCGGCCGGGCGCGGGACGCCCCGCCAGACGAAGACGCCGGCCTCGTGGTGCAGCAGTCCGCCGCCCTCCAGCGGGTCGAAGACCGTGATGCCGGAGAACTCGCCCGTCTCCTCGCTCGCGAGGTCCCGTACGGACCGCACGGCCCGCCAGCTCCCGGCCAGATACGTCAGCGCATCCCGTACCGGCCAGAACTCGCCCATCCGTTCCACCGTCCCGACCCTTCCGGCCCTTCCGACACTTTCGAAACCCCGCGCGACCCGTTGACGCTCCGATTCCCCCTCCCTATCTTGCCGTTCGAAGTGCTGATCAATGTCTGATATTTCGAACATCGAGCCGCGGAGTATCCATGTCACGCACGCGCCGGAGATACGGCACAGCCGCGACCGCCTTCCTGCTGGCGGCCTGCCTCGTCCCCACCACCGCCCACGCCGAGGACGTCACCGACTACTCCCTCACCGTCGACCCGTCCGCCCAGGGCGCGAAGATCGACGACACGATGTACGGCGTCTTCTTCGAGGACATCAACCGGGCCGCGGACGGCGGTCTGTACGCCGAGCTCGTGCAGAACCGGTCCTTCGAGTACTCCACCGCCGACAACGGCTCCTACACGCCGCTCACCTCCTGGAGTGTCGACGGCACCGCACAGGTCGTGAACGACTCCGGCCGCCTCAACGAGCGCAACCGCAACTACCTCTCCCTGGGCGCGGGTTCGGCCGTCACGAACGCCGGTTACAACACCGGCATCCGCGTCGAGCAGGGCAAGCGGTACGACTTCTCCGTGTGGGCGCGTGCCGAGCGCGGCACCACGCTGAGCGTCACCCTCAAGGACGCCGCCGGCGCGCTGGCGACCGCCCGCCAGGTGGCCGACAAGGGCGGCTGGGCCCAGTACAGGGCCACGTTCACCGCGACCCGCACCAGCAACCGCGGGCGCCTCGCCGTCGCCGTCACCGACGCGGCGGCCCTCGACATGGTGTCGCTGTTCCCGCGGGACACCTACAAGAACCAGCCGGGCGGCCTGCGCAAGGACCTCGCCGAGAAGATCGCCGCCCTGCACCCGGGCTTCGTGCGCTTCCCCGGCGGCTGCCTGGTCAACACCGGCTCCATGGCGGACTACAGCGAGGCCTCCGGCTGGCAGCGCAAGCGGTCCTACCAGTGGAAGGACACCGTGGGCCCCGTCGAACAGCGCGCCACCAACGCCAACTTCTGGGGCTACAACCAGAGCTACGGCCTCGGCTACTACGAGTACTTCCGCTTCTCCGAGGACATCGGCGCCATGCCGCTGCCCGTCGTCCCGGCCCTGGTGACCGGCTGCGGCCAGAACAAGGCCGTCGACGACGAGGCGCTGCTGAAGCGGCACATCCAGGACACCCTCGACCTCATCGAGTTCGCGAACGGACCGGCGACCTCCGAGTGGGGCAGGGTACGCGCCCGGATGGGCCACCCGAAGCCCTTCCACCTCACGCACATCGAGGTCGGCAACGAGGAGAACCTCCCGAACGAGTTCTTCGCCCGCTTCCAGCGGTTCCGCGCCGCGATCGAGGCCGCGCACCCCGGCATCACGGTCATCTCCAACTCCGGCCCGGACGACAGCGGCACGACCTTCGACACCGCCTGGAAGCTCAACCGCGAGGCGAACGTCGCGATGGTCGACGAGCACTACTACAACAGCCCCGACTGGTTCCTCCAGAACAACGACCGCTACGACTCCTACGACCGTGGCGGCCCGAAGGTCTTCCTCGGCGAGTACGCCTCCCAGGGCAACGCCTGGAGGAACGGTCTGTCGGAGGCCGCGTTCATGACCGGCCTGGAGCGCAACGCGGACGTCGTCAAGCTCGCCTCGTACGCCCCGCTGCTCGCCAACGAGGACTACGTGCAGTGGCGGCCGGACCTGATCTGGTTCAACAACCGCGCCTCCTGGAACTCCGCGAACTACGAGGTCCAAAAGCTCTTCATGAACAACGTCGGCGACCGTGTCGTCCCCTCGAAGGCCACCACCACGCCGGACGTCAGCGGCCCGATCGCCGGTGCCGTCGGCCTCTCCACCTGGGCGACCAGTGCCGCGTACGACGACGTGAGGGTCACCGCGGCGGACGGCTCGACGCTGCTGAGCGACGACTTCTCCGGCGACGCCTCGAAGTGGACGCACACGGGCGCGGGCAGCTGGAGCGTCCAGGACGGCCAGTACGTCCAGACGGACGCGGCGGCGGAGAACACCATGGTCTCGGCCGGCGACCCGTCGTGGCACGACTACGACCTGCATGTGAAGGCCACCAAGAAGTCCGGCAAGGAGGGCTTCCTCGTCGCTTTCGGCGTCAAGGACACCGGCAACTACTACTGGTGGAACCTCGGCGGCTGGAACAACACCCAGTCCGCCGTCGAGCAGGCCGTGGACGGCGGCAAGGGGACGCTGCTCACCAAGGCCGGGTCGATCGAGACGGGCCGCTCCTACGACATCGACGTCAAGGTGCGCGGCCGCCAGGTCACGCTGTACCTCGACGGCCAGGAGTGGGGCAGCTTCACCGACGACAAGCCGGCCGAGCCCTTCCGCCAGGTCGTCACCCGGGACGCCGCGACCGGTGACCTGATCGTGAAGGTCGTCAACGCACAGGCGTCGGCCGCCCGCACCGCCGTCGACCTGGGCGGCGCCAAGGTCGCCTCCCGGGCCCGGGTCACCACCCTGGCCGCCGACCGGGACGCGGTGAACACCGAGACGGACGCGCCGGTCACGCCCGTGACGTCGACCTTCACGGGGGTCGCCGACAGGTTCACGTACACCTTCCCGGCGAACTCGGTGACGTTCCTGCGGATCAGGCAGCGGTAGTTTCCGGGGGCCGGCTCGGAGCGGTGGCCTCGGCGGGCCCGGGTCCGGCCCGCAGGCCGTCGGCCGGCGTCGCTTGGGACGCATGAGCGGCGGGCCGGGGAGGTACTGGAAGAGGCGCGGCGGGCCCGCCCCGGCCGAAGGTGTGGGCGGGGCGGGCCCATCGGCCCTCGGTTGGGCCGGGTGGCCCAAGGCGGGGCGCCCGCCGTGGCTGCACGGTAGCGAGTACGCCCGTGCGGGAGTAAGCGTGTGAGGGGCGGCGCCTGCGCGGAGGTGCCGTCGCCCGATCGCCGGCCCGCCCGGCGGCACCGCCCGATGACCTGAATCGACGACGCCGGAGTCCTTCCATGTCCAAGGTCGACCACCGCAACGCCACCGCTCTCCACGACGACGAAGTGCGCACCCTGGACGCCCACTGGCGGGCCGCCAACTACCTGGCCGCGGGCCAGATCTACCTGATGTCGAACCCGCTGCTGACCGAGCCGCTCGCGCCCGAGCACATCAAGCCGCGGCTGCTCGGCCACTGGGGCACCTCGCCCGGCCTGAACCTCGTGTACACCCACCTCAACCGGGTGATCAGGGCGCGTGACCTCGACGCGCTGTGCGTATGGGGCCCGGGGCACGGCGGGCCGTCCGTGCTCGCCGGCTCGTGGCTGGACGGCAGCTACAGCGAGATCTACCCGGACGTCTCGCGGGACGCGCCGGGGATGGAGCTGCTGTTCCGGCAGTTCTCGTTCCCGGGCGGGGTGCCCAGCCATGTCGCGCCGGAGGTGCCGGGGTCCATCCATGAGGGCGGTGAGCTCGGCTATTCGCTGGCCCATGCCTACGGCGCCGCGTTCGACAACCCGGACCTGCTGGTCGCCTGCGTGATCGGGGACGGTGAGGCGGAGACCGGTCCGCTGGCCGCGTCCTGGCACTCGAACAAGTTCCTCGACCCCGTCCACGACGGAGCCGTCCTGCCGATCCTGCACCTCAACGGCTACAAGATCGCCAACCCGACCGTGCTGTCCCGGCTCCCCGAGGCCGAACTCGACGACCTGCTGCGCGGCTACGGCCACGAACCGATCCATGTCTCCGGCGACGACCCCGCCACCGTCCACCGGGCCATGGCCCGGGCCCTGGACGACGCGCTGGACCGGATCGCGCTGCTCCAGCGCACCGCACGCGAGGAGGGGATCGGCGAGCGCGCGCACTGGCCAGTGATCGTGCTGCGCACGCCGAAGGGCTGGACCGGTCCCGCCGAGGTCGACGGCCTCCCGGTCGAGGGCACCTGGCGCTCCCACCAGGTCCCGCTGCCCGGCGTACGGGAGAACCCGGAGCATCTGCGGCAGCTGGAGGCGTGGCTGCGCTCCTACCGGCCCGAGGAGCTCTTCCACCCGGACGGCCGGCCCGTGGCGGACGTGCTCGCCTGCGTCCCCGAGGGCACCCGGCGCCTGGGGGCCACCCGGCGCGCCAACGGCGGTCTCCTGCTGCGCGAGCTGCCCCTGCGGTCCCTGGACTCCTTCGCCGTACCCGTCGACAAGCCGGGCACGACCCTGCACGAGCCGACCCGGATCCTCGGCGCCCTGCTGGAACAGGTCATGAAGGACACCGGGGCACGCCGGGACTTCCGCCTCGTCGGTCCGGACGAGACCGCCTCCAACCGGCTCGAGGCCGTCTTCGACGCCAGCGGCAAGGCCTGGCAGGCCGAGACCCTTCCCGTGGACGAGCACCTGGACCGGCACGGCCGGGTGATGGAGATCCTCTCCGAACACCTCTGCCAGGGCTGGCTGGAGGGCTACCTGCTGACCGGCCGGCACGGGCTGTTCTCCTGTTACGAGGCGTTCGTGCACATCGTCGACTCGATGGTCAACCAGCACATCAAGTGGCTCAGGACGTCCAGGCAGCTGCCGTGGCGTGCGCCCATCGCGTCCCTCAACTACCTGCTGACCTCTCACGTGTGGCGGCAGGACCACAACGGCTTCTCCCACCAGGACCCCGGCTTCGTCGACCACGTCCTCAACAAGAGTCCCGAGGTCGTCCGGGTGTATCTGCCGCCGGACGCCAACACACTGCTGTCGGTCGCCGACCACGTCCTGCGCAGCCGCGACTACGTCAATGTGATCGTGGCCGGAAAGCAGCCCTGCTTCGACTGGCTGTCCATGGACGCCGCCCGCGCCCACTGCGCGCGCGGAGCCGGTATCTGGGACTGGGCCGGCACGGAGAACGGCACCGAACCGGACGTCGTCCTCGCCTGCGCCGGCGACGTCCCCACCCAGGAGATCCTGGCCGCCGCCCTCCTGCTGCGCCGCCACCTGCCGGAGCTGGCGGTCCGCGTGGTCAACGTCGTCGACATGACCCGCCTGATGCCGCGTGAAGAGCACCCGCACGGCATGACCGACTTCGAGTACGACGGCCTGTTCACGAAGGACAAGCCGGTGATCTTCGCCTACCACGGCTACCCGTGGCTGATCCACCGGCTCGCCTACAGCCGCACCGGCCACAAGAACCTGCATGTGCGCGGCTACCAGGAGTCCGGCTCCACGACCACGCCCTTCGACATGGTCGTCCGCAACGACCTCGACCGCTACCGCCTGGTCATGGACGTCATCGACCGCGTCCCCGGCCTCGCGGTGCGCGCGGCGGCCGTACGGCAGTCGATGGCCGACGCCCGGACCCGGCACCACGACTGGATCCGCGAGCACGGCACCGACCTGCCCGAGGTCGCCGAATGGACCTGGAACGCCTGACCGGCGAACGTCCTCGCACACGGGCGGAGCGACACCGCGGGGGATCGGTGCCGCTCCTGCCTCCACTCTCCCCCCGGCCACGGGTCTTGCCAAGGGACCACAGGTCCTCCGCACAGTTGGTTGCACGGCTGCCCGCCGACCGTCGATCCTCGTCAGGGCGTGATCGGCAGGGCGTGATCGGCCATCGCGACGCGTCCGAAATCCGATTGCATAAAACTGCGGCGAAACGTATAGTCATGCCGTCTAGGAGGAGGATCCCATGGCGGTACGTGCGGCAGTGGCCGGAGCGAGTGGATACGCGGGCGGGGAACTGCTGCGTCTGCTCCTGGCGCACCCCGAGGTCGAGATCGGCGCCCTGACGGGCAACTCGAACGCGGGACAGCGGCTCGGCGGCCTGCAGCCGCATCTGCCGCCCCTCGCCGACCGCGTGCTCCAGGAGACCACGGCCGAGGTGCTGGCCGGGCATGACGTCGTCTTCCTCGCTCTGCCGCACGGCCAGTCCGCGGCGGTCGCGGAGCAGCTCGGCCCGCAGACGCTGGTCGTCGACATGGGGGCCGACTTCCGGCTGAAGGACGCGGGCGACTGGGAGAGGTTCTACGGCTCCCCGCACGCCGGCACCTGGCCGTACGGCCTCCCCGAGCTGCCGGGTGGCCGCGCCGCGCTGGAAGGGGCCAAGCGCATCGCGGTACCCGGCTGCTACCCCACGGCCGTCTCCCTCGCCCTCTTCCCGGCCTACGCCGCCGGCCTCGCCGAGCCCGAGGCCGTGATCGTCGCCGCCTCCGGCACTTCGGGCGCCGGCAAGGCGCCCAAGCCGCATCTGCTGGGCAGCGAGGTCATGGGCTCCATGACGCCGTACGGCGTCGGCGGCGGTCACCGGCACACGCCCGAGATGATCCAGAACCTCAGCGCGGCCGCGGGCGAGCGGGTCTCCGTCTCCTTCACGCCGACCCTCGCCCCCATGCCGCGCGGCATCCTCGCCACCTGCACCGCGTCCGCCAGGACGGGGGTGACCGGCGAGTCCGTCCGCACCGCCTACGAGAAGGCCTTCGCCGACGAACCCTTCGTCCAGCTCCTCCCCGAGGGCCAGTGGCCGGCCACGGCGTCCGTCTACGGTTCGAACGCCGTTCAGGTGCAGGTCGCATTCGACGCCGCCGCGAACCGCATCATCGCGATCAGCGCCATCGACAACCTGACCAAGGGCACCGCCGGCGGCGCCGTCCAGAGCATGAACCTCGCCCTCGGGTTTCACGAGAACACCGGGCTTTCCACGATCGGAGTCGCACCGTGAGTGTCACGGCAGCCAAGGGATTCACGGCGGCGGGCATCGCCGCCGGGATCAAGGAGAACGGCAATCCGGACCTGGCCCTCGTGGTCAACACCGGGCCGCGCCGCGCCGCCGCGGGCGTCTTCACCTCCAACCGGGTCAAGGCCGCCCCGGTCCTGTGGTCCGAGCAGGTCCTCAAGAGCGGCCAGATCTCGGCCGTCGTCCTGAACTCCGGCGGCGCCAACGCCTGTACGGGCCCCAAGGGCTTCCAGGACACCCACGCCACCGCCGAGAAGGCCGCCGAGGTGCTCGGGCGCGGCGCCATCGAGATCGCCGTCTGCTCGACCGGCCTGATCGGCGTCCTGCTGCCCATGGACAAGCTGCTCCCCGGCGTCGAGGCCGCCGCCGCCCAGCTCTCCGAGCACGGCGGTGAGAAGGCCGCCATCGCCATCAAGACCACCGACACCGTCCACAAGACGTCCGTCGTGACCAAGGACGGCTGGACCGTCGGCGGCATGGCCAAGGGCGCCGGCATGCTCGCCCCGGGCCTCGCCACGATGCTCGTCGTGCTCACCACCGACGCCGACCTGGACGACGAGACGCTGGACAAGGCGCTGCGCGCGGCCACCCGCACCACCTTCGACCGCGTCGACTCCGACGGCTGCATGTCCACCAACGACACCGTGCTGCTGCTCTCCTCGGGCGTCTCGGGGATCACCCCCGGGTACGACGAGTTCGCCGAGGCGGTACGGCAGGTCTGCGACGACCTCGGTCAGCAGCTGATCCGGGACGCCGAGGGCGCCAGCAAGGACATCAAGGTCGAGGTGATCAACGCCGCGACCGAGGACGACGCCGTCGAGGTGGGCCGCTCCATCGCCCGCAACAACCTCCTCAAGTGCGCCATCCACGGCGAGGACCCCAACTGGGGCCGCGTCCTGTCCGCGATCGGCACGACGGCCGCCGCCTTCGAGCCCGACCAGCTCAACGTCGCCATCAACGGCGTCTGGGTGTGCAAGAACGGCGGTGTCGGCGAGGACCGCGAGAAGGTCGACATGCGCTACCGCGAGGTGCACATCGTCGCCGACCTAGCCGCGGGGTCGCAGAGCGCGACCATCTGGACCAACGACCTCACCGCCGACTACGTCCACGAGAACAGCGCCTACTCCTCATGAGCAACGCACCCGCGCGCAAGCACACCGCGCTTCCCAAGGCCCAGATCCTCATCGAGGCGCTGCCCTGGCTGGTCCGCCACAACGGCAAGACCGTCGTCATCAAGTTCGGCGGCAACGCCATGGTGAACGAGGACCTCAAGGCCGCGTTCGCCCAGGACGTCGTGTTCCTGCACCACGCCGGCCTCAAGCCGGTCGTCGTGCACGGCGGCGGCCCGCAGATCAGCGCCGCCCTCGACAAGCACGGCATCGTCAGCGAGTTCAAGGCCGGCCTGCGCGTCACCACCGAGGACGCCATGGACGTCGTACGCATGGTGCTCGCCGGACAGGTGCAGCGCGAGCTGGTCGGACTGCTCAACCAGCACGGCCCCCTCGCCGTCGGCCTGACCGGCGAGGACGCGCACACCATCACCGCCACCCGCCACCAGCCCGAGATCGACGGCGAGTTGGTCGACATCGGGCGGGTCGGCGAGATCACCGACATCGACACGGGCGCGATCGAGGCCCTGCTGGCCGACGGCCGGATCCCGGTCGTCTCGTCGATCGCCCGGAGCCAGGACGACCACCATGTCTACAACGTCAATGCTGATACGGCGGCTGCGGCACTCGCTGCCGCGCTGGGCGCCGAGACCCTCATGGTCCTCACGGACGTCGAGGGCCTCTACGAGGACTGGCCCCACAGCGACGAGGTGATCAGCCGCCTGACCGCTTCCCAACTGGAGAAGCTGCTGCCGGAGTTGAGCTCCGGCATGGTGCCGAAGATGGAGGGCTGCCTGCACGCGGTGCGCAACGGGGTGACCACCGCCCGCGTCATCGACGGCCGGGTCCAGCACTCGATCCTGCTGGAAATCTTCACCGACGAGGGAATCGGCACGATGGTCGTGCCGGACGCGCCAGAGGGGGACGCCGCATGACCGCCAATCAGGAGTACGCCGAGCGGTGGCAGGGCTCGCTGATGAACAACTACGGCACCCCGCGCCTCCCTCTCGTGCGCGGGGAGGGCCTGAAGGTCTGGGACGCCGACGGCAAGCGGTACCTCGACTTCGTCGGCGGCATCGCGACCAACGCGCTCGGCCACGCCCACCCGGCGATCGTCGAGGCCGTGAGCACCCAGATCGCCTCCCTCGGCCACATCTCCAACTTCTTCATGGCCGAGCCGACCCTCGCCCTCGCCGAGCGGCTGCTCCAGCTCTTCGGCCGCGACGGCAAGGTCTTCTTCTGCAACTCCGGCGCCGAGGCCAACGAGGCCGCCTTCAAGCTCGGCCGGCTCACCGGGCGGACCCACGTCGTCGCCACCGAGGGCGGCTTCCACGGCCGCACGATGGGCGCCCTCGCGCTCACCGGCCAGCCCGCCAAGCAGGACCCGTTCCGGCCGCTGCCCGCAGACGTCACGCATGTGCCGTACGGCGACGCGCAGGCGCTGGCCGCGGCCGTGACGGAAGAGACGGCTCTGGTGATCATCGAGCCGGTCCAGGGCGAGAACGGCGTCGTGGTCCCTCCGGCCGGCTACCTCAAGGCGGCGCGGGCGATCACCGCGGCCACCGGGGCCCTGCTGGTCCTCGACGAGGTGCAGACCGGCGTCGGCCGGACCGGGCACTGGTTCGCCTACCAGGCCCACGAGGGCGTTCTGCCGGACGTCGTCACCCTCGCCAAGCAGCTCGGCGGCGGACTGCCGCTCGGCGCGACGGTCGCGTTCGGGCGGGCGGCGGAGCTGCTCCAGCCCGGCCACCACGGGACGACCTTCGGTGGAAACCCGGTCGCCTGTGCCGCGGGACTGGCCGTCCTCGACACCATCGCGAACGAGGGGTTGCTGGAGAACGTCAAGCGGCAGAGCGAGAAGTTGCGCGACGGAATCGACGCCCTTGACCACCCGCTGATCGATTATGTCCGGGGCGCGGGCCTGCTCCTGGGTATCGTGCTCACCGAGCCGCTCGCCGCCCAGGTGCAGCAGGCGGCTCAGGACGCCGGTTTCCTGGTGAACGCGCCCGCCCCCGATGTCGTACGGCTCATGCCGCCGCTGAACCTCGCGGACGATGAAGTGGAGGCGCTTCTTCAGGGGCTGCCCGGCATCCTTGACGTGGCCAACGGGGACGGATGATCCGGGGATGAGACGACGATGAGTCAGGCGCAGGACGACGGGCACAACGGAGCCGGGCCTGCCGTGCCGCAGACCCGCACCGCACGCCACCGCCGGATCGTGGACATCCTCAACCGGCAGCCGGTGCGGTCACAGAGTCAGCTGGCGAAGCTCCTCGCGGACGACGGGCTGAGCGTCACCCAGGCGACGCTCTCCCGCGATCTGGACGAGCTGAACGCGGTGAAGATCCGCAACAACGACGGTGACCTGATCTACGCGGTGCCGAGCGAGGGCGGGTTCCGTACGCCTCGGGCGCCGCTCGGGGAGTCGGCCAAGGAAGAGCGGATGCGACGGCTGTCGCAGGAGTTGCTGATCTCCGCGGAGGCCTCCGCGAACCTCGTCGTCCTGCGCACCCCTCCGGGGGCGGCGCAGTTCCTGGCCTCGGCCATCGACCAGGCCGAGCTGCAGGACATTCTGGGCACCATCGCCGGTGACGACACGCTGCTGCTGATCAGCCGGAACCCCACCGGGGGGCAGGCTCTCGCCGATCACTTGCTGAGGCTGGCTCAGAACGGGCACTGAGCGGGGCGGCGGACGCGCCGCCGCCCCGCCCAGTGCCCGTGGGCGGGCGCACTCACCCGAGCCGAGCCGCCAGGCCCCCCGTGCATCGCACCTCGTCGCCCGCCGTGATCAGCAGAGCCTCCACGTCCGGCAGGGACTCCAGCCAGGTCAGGCCCTGACGTGAGCCCATGGCGAAGGCCGCCGTCGCCCAGCAGTCGGCCCAGGTGAGGCGAGGGCTCACCACGGTCACGGCCACCAGGTCCGTCACCGCGGAGCGGCCCGTGCGCGGGTCGACGATGTGGGCGCCGCGTTCGGCCGTGCCGGAGGTGGCCACCGCCAGTTCGGTGAGGCCGGCGGCGGAGATCACCGCCGCCAGCCCGCCGGGGCGCAGGGGGTCGGACACGCCCACACGCCAGGGGCGTTGGGGGCCCGGTGCGCCCAGGAGCTGCACATCCCCGCCACCGTTGACGCTGACGCCGCTCACGCCGGGGACCTCCGCGATGCGGCGGGCCGCCCGTTCGACCGACCAGCCCTTCACGATGCCCGTCGGGTCGAAGCGGCCCTCGTACGACGTGCTGAACCAGCCTTCGCTCAGCCGCTCCGCCTCGGCGCCCAGGTCGAGGACCTCGGTGACCTCCGGGTCGCACTCTTCGATGGTCAGCTCGCCGCGCGCCAGCCGGGAGATCTGGCTGTCGTCGCGGTAGGTGCTGAACACCTCGTCGACCCGGTGCAGCCCGGCGACCGCCTCTTCCAGCGCCGACTGCACGGCACCGGAGTCCCCGCCGCGGACGTCGAAGGAGACGACCGTCCCCATGACCTCCTCCGCCCGACGTACCGCGGCGGGAGCCTGTGTCGGTTCCGCCACCGTGTCAGCCACCGGCCTGGTCCAGCGCCGACTGGAGGGATTCCTTGTAGCCGGCGCTGGTGTAGGTGGCTCCGGAGACGGCGTCGATGTCGGCGCTGCCGGCTGCCACGGCGGCCTGGTTGAGCTTGGGTACGGCGTTGGCTGTGATCTGGTCGCTCTGGCCGCCCTTGGGTGCCTGGACCGTCTCGGCCTTGGTGATCTTCCCGCCGGAGACGGTGACGCGGACCTGGACCGGCCCGTACTGGGTCTGCGCGACGCTGCCGGTGACGGTCTTGGCCTGAGCGGCGCCCGAGCCCTGCGCACCGGAGCCCTGCGCCGCGCCGCCCCCGCCCGCCTTCGCCTTGTCGATCGCCGACTGGAGGGATTCCTTGTAGCCGGCGCTGGTGTAGGTGGCTCCGGAGACGGCGTCGATGTCGGCGCTGCCGGCTGCCACGGCGGCCTGGTTGAGCTTGGGTACGGCGTTGGCTGTGATCTGGTCGCTCTGGCCGCCCTTGGGTGCCTGGACCGTCTCGGCCTTGGTGATCTTCCCGCCGCTGACGGTGATGCGGACCTGGACCGCGCCGTACTGGGTCTGGACGGCCTCGCCGGTGACGGTGGCGGCCTGGGCGGCGCCCGAACCCTGCGAACCGGCGCTCGCCTTCGCCTTGTCGATCGCCGACTGGAGGGACTTCTTGTAGCCGGCGCTGGTGTACGTCGCTCCGGACACCGCGTCGATGTCGGCGCTCTGCGCGGCGACGACCGCCTGGTTGAGCTTGGGTACGGCGTTGGCGGTGATCTGGTCGCTCTGGCCGCCCTTGGGCGCCTGGACGGCCTCGGCCTTGGTGATCTTCCCGTTGCTCACGGTCAGCCGGACCTGCACGGCGCCGTACTGGGTCTGCGCCGCGTCGCCGGTGACCGTGCCGGACCCGGCCGCCTCGGCGCCACCCTGGGCCGAGGCCGCCGGCGGTGCCCCGACGCCCGCCGCCTGCGCGGAACCCGGGTCGGACGCCGGCTTCAGCGACAGCAGCAGCACGATCCCGGAGACCGTGGCCGCGCCGGCCAGCACGACCCGCCGGATGGGGTGACTCTTCCTCATGGCTTCTACAGCTCCCGAAGTCTTGAAGTCCCGTCGCTCACATCTCGAACGACTCGTGATGGATGCGGCGGGCGGGCACACCCGCGCCGCGCAGTGCTTCGTAGACGGACTGCGCGAAGCCGGCCGGCCCGCACATGAAAACGTCGTGCTGGTCGATGTCGGGCAGCTTCTGCTGCAACCGCTCCGCCGAGATGTCCGGCCGCTCGCCGTCGGGGCTGTTGACCGCGTACATCAGCCGGGCGCCGCGCTCGTCGGCGATCTTCGCCAGCTCGTCCCACAGCGCCAGGTCCTGGGTGCTGTTGGCCCGGTAGAGCAGGGTTATGTCACCGGAGGCGCCCGGCAGCGTCTCGAACAGGGCCCGCATCGGCGTGATGCCGACACCGCCCGCCACCAGCAGCACCTTGCCCCGGCTGCGCCGCTGGGCGGTCATGGCGCCGTACGGGCCCTCGGCCCACACCTTGGTGCCGGGCTTCAGGTCGCGCAGCCGGGACGTGTGGTCACCGATCGCCTTGACCGTGATCCGCAGCATGTCGGGGCGGGGCGCCGCCGACAGCGAGTAGGGGTGCGAACTGAACCGCATGCCGGGCGCCTTGAACCGCCAGCGGAAGAACTGGCCGGCCTGCGCGCCCATCCGGTGCAGCTTGCGCCCGCCGATCAGCACCGACACGATGCCCGGCGTCTCCTCGATGACCGCCTCGACGTACATCCGGTGCCGCAGGTTGAGGCGGATCGGCGTGATGATCCGGTACCAGACCACGGCCGCGGTCACCGCCCCGTACAGCCCGTACCAGAAGGTCTTCGCGGTGGGCTCCACGGCGAACTCGTTGCCGGTGGTGATCTGGTGCCAGAACGTCAGGAACACGGCCGCGTACGTCAGCAGGTGCACGTGGTACCAGGTGTCGTACGGGATCCGGCGGCGGATGCCCCCGATCGAGATGAACGCGATGAGGAACAGCAGCCCGGTGCCGATCGCCGCCTTGCCCATGTCCGGCAGCGTGTTGACCGAGTCGATCGTCTGCTGCGCGATGCCGCCGAGCGTCTTGCCGGCCTGGCGCGCGTACCCCCACATGATGAGGAAGACGTGCGCGATGACCAGGCAGACCGTGTACCGGCCGCTCATCGCGTGCCAGCGGGCGACCCGGTCCGAGCCGACCCGGCGCTCCAGCGCGGGCACCCGCGCCATCTGGAGCACCACGAGCGCCATCAGATAGCCGGCGAGCAGACCGGTGATCCGGCCCGCGGCGATGATCTTCGCCGTGTCGTCCGCGAGGGACGGGGTGTTGTCCCACCACAGCCACAGCACGGCCGCCGCGCCCGCCCATAGGGCGATCACCAGCGGTACGGCCGGGGAGCGGCGCGGACGGATGCGGCGCATCGTCTGGCGTCGGGCGGCACGGCCGCCCGCGAGCGTGGTGGTCACGGTTCCTCCGGGGACGGGAGCAAGGGGGGTGCGTGATGGGCGTGGTCCCTTGGCCCAGAGATACGTGCGGGGAGGTCCGTGTGTTCAGTGGTGCTCGATCAGTACCGGGTGATCGCCGTGGGCCCCTTCGCCGTGCCGATGGCGATGTGCGGCCTGCGCCCCGGTTCGGCCCACGTGAGGATCCGTTTCATCGCGTCCGCGGGGACCGACACACAACCGGCCGTCGCGCCGCGCCCCTTGACGTGGAGGAAGATCCCGGCGCCGCGCCGCTTCACCGGACGCTCGTAGTTGAAGCCGATGACCAGCGCGTGCGCGTACAGGGCGCCGTACGAGACCAGGTGCTCGGACTCGGTGCGCCGGCAGTCCCGGGCCAGGGGCTCCGACCACCGGTTGTAGGCGCGCGAGTCGTTGTCCTGGCACCACCAGGAGTCCTGGTGGACCCGGCGGTACTTGTACGTCGTCCCGCGCGGCGCCGCTTTGCTGCCGAAGGCGTACGGCAGTCCGTACAGCCCCGTCGGTGTCGTGTTGGTGCCCTGCTTGCGCCGGGCCCCCTCGACGAGCCCCTTCGCGCCGAAGCGGGCCGGCGCCGAACCGGTCCTCACCCAGCGTCCGCCGACCCGGTCCCACCAGGTGACCGTCCCGCGCGTAGAGCGGGCGTTCGGGGCCACGGCGGTGATCAGCTGGCTGCCGCCCCCGGTGTCGGCCAGCCGCGCGGGCAGCGGCCGAGGGGGCCCGCCGCCCGGCGCGGCGCCGAGCACGAGGAGGGACGCGGACGCGAGGGCGATCACACCGGGGCGCATGCCTCAGACGCTAGAGGGAGGCAGCGGCAACGGCAGCCCGGGCAGACCGTCCAGGCTGCTCGCGATGTACTCCTTCCGGGCGAAGTACGCGCTGAGCGAGTCGTCGTCCTCGCGGGCGAAGCGCTTGCCGTGCAGATCGCGGTCCTCGTCGTACGTCATCAGGGGGACCGCGTATCCGCAGGAGTCGCGGATGTGCTCGGCCCGCACGAGGACGATCGCCCGCAGGCCGTGAGGGGAGGGGTCGATGTCGGGGAAGTGCCCGAGCAGTTCCTCGAACCTCGGGTCGTCGCGGAAGACCGCCTCGCCGCGGCCGTGCACCCGCACGATGTTGGGCGGGCCCTGGAAGGCGCACCACATCAGGGTGATCCGGCCGTTCTCCCGCAGATGCGCGATGGTCTCGGCGTTGGAGCCGGCGAAGTCGAGGTAGGCCAGTGTGAGTTCGTCGAGGATGACGAACGAGCCCTTGAGGCCCTTGGGGGAGAGATTGACCGTGCCGTCGGCCGACAGGGGCGCGGTCGCGGTGAAGAACAGGGGCTGCTCCTCGATGAACGTGCGCAGCCTGCCGTCTATGCGTTCATAAGTTTTTCCCACGTCAACCGAGTATGGACGGGGGTCGTTCGGCTGTCTAAGGAATTGCGGGGTCCGATTGCCGCGTCCGTGGCCGCCCCGGCCGGCGTTCAGCGGGGCGGCCACAGCACCTGTCACCTCACTTGGTGAGCGTGCAGGCGGCCAGGGAGTTGAGGCCCTGCGGCTTCGCCGCCGTACGGCCGATCGAGATGGCGATGCGGTCGACCGTCGCCACCCGCTTGTCCTTCAGGGGGCCGAGGATGGCGTTCTGGACGAAGTTCGGTCCGCCCTGGCCCACGGTGTCGACCAGTCGCTTGTTGGCCTCCTGGATCTGGGTGTTCAGGAGGGCGAGGTTGCGGTCGACCTCGGCCTTCGCGGTCGCGGGGACCGCCGGGAGCTTCGACCTCACGTCCGGGCACGAGATCTTGCCGACGGCGTTGGTGTTGCCCGAGTTACCCGCATTCCCGGTGTTCCCGGTGTTGCCGCCGGCCTGCTTGGTCGGCGTCGCCTTCGGGGTCGCGGCGGTCCCGTTCCCGCCCGCGTTCAGGGTGCATGCCGCCAGCGCGTCCAGGCCCTGCGGTCTGGCGGCCGTACGCCCGATGGCCGTCGCGATGCGGTTGACCGTCGCCACCCGCTTGTCCTTCAGGGGGCCGAGGATGGCGTTCTGGACGAAGTTCGGGCCGCCCTGGCCCACGGTGTCGACCAGTCGCTTGTTGGCCTCCTGGATCTGGGTGTTCAGGAGGGCGAGGTTGCGGTCGACCTCGGCCTTCGCGGTCGCGGGGACCGCCGGGAGCTTCGACCTCACGTCGGGGCACGAGATGGTGCCGGGTCCGGCCAGGGTCCGGGCGTTCGTGCCGCCGCTCCCGGACGTTTCCCCGGCCAGGGCGAAGCCGGCGATCACCGTGCCGGACAGCGCCACCGCGGCGGCGCCGCCGATGAACGTGACACGGCGCTTGTTGTACTTCGGAAGAGCCCTGGACATGCGGATGCCTCACTCGGGTTCGGGGGTCGTCGTTTACAAACGCGGCGCCTGCGTTCGGCGAGAGGTACGGGTAAGCGGTTTCCCGCGTTCAACGAGAGGCGGGAATTTCCGCCGGGTTCGACCCAGATTGACGAACCATGCAGAGCTCTGCATACTCATGCACGTCATGTGTGGCGAGTGCGTGGGGTGACCGCGCACTAGCCTGACGACCGCCTCCCCGTTCACGCCACGGGGAGGCGGTGCCACACCCAGACCTCCCGAGGAGCACAGCGAGTGAGCAGCAACAGCGGTGACGTACGGCTCTGGGGCGGCCGTTTCGCCGACGGTCCCGCCGAGGCCCTGGCCAAGCTGTCCGCGTCCGTCCACTTCGACTGGCGGCTCGCGCCCTACGACATCGCCGGTTCGCGCGCCCACGCGCGCGTGCTGCACAAGGCGGGCCTGCTCACCGAGGACGAACTGCGGCGCATGATCGTCGGCCTGGACCAGCTGGAGGCCGACGTGGCCGCCGGCGACTTCGTGGGCACCATCGCCGACGAGGACGTGCACACCGCCCTGGAGCGCGGCCTGCTGGAGCGCCTCGGCCCCGACCTCGGCGGCAAGCTGCGCGCGGGACGGTCGAGGAACGACCAGGTCGCGACCCTCTTCCGGATGTACCTGCGGGACCACGCCCGCGTCATCGGCGGCCTGATCGCCGACCTCCAGGACGCGCTGATCGGCCTGGCCGAGGCCCACCCGGACGTGGCCATGCCCGGCCGGACCCATCTCCAGCACGCCCAGCCGGTGCTCTTCGCCCACCATGTCCTGGCGCACGTGCAGTCGCTGTCGCGGGACGCCGAGCGGCTGCGTCAGTGGGACGAGCGCACGGCCGTGTCGCCGTACGGCTCGGGCGCCCTCGCGGGCAGCAGCCTCGGCCTGGACCCGGAGGCGGTCGCGAAGGACCTCGGCTTCGAGCACGGCTCCGCCGCCAACTCGATCGACGGCACGGCCTCGCGCGACTTCGTCGCCGAGTTCGCCTTCATCACCGCCATGATCGGGGTGAACCTCTCCCGGATCGCCGAGGAGATCATCATCTGGAACACGAAGGAATTCTCCTTCGTGACCCTGCACGACGCGTTCTCCACGGGCTCGTCGATCATGCCGCAGAAGAAGAACCCGGACATCGCGGAGCTGGCGCGCGGAAAGTCCGGCCGTCTGATCGGCAACCTGACGGGTCTCCTCGCCACCTTGAAGGCGCTGCCCCTCGCCTACAACCGCGACCTCCAGGAGGACAAGGAGCCGGTCTTCGACTCCTGCGACCAGCTGGAGGTCCTGCTCCCCGCCTTCACCGGCATGATGGCCACCCTCACCGTCAACCGCGAGCGCATGGAGGAACTGGCCCCGGCCGGCTTCTCCCTCGCCACCGACATCGCCGAATGGCTGGTCAAGCAGGGCGTCCCCTTCCGCGTCGCGCACGAGGTCGCCGGTGAGTGCGTCAAGGTCGCCGAGGCGGAGGGCAAGGAGCTGGACGAGCTGACGGACGAGCAGTTCGCGAAGATCTCGGCCCATCTGACGCCGGAGGTGCGCACGGTGCTGAACGTGCCCGGCGCTCTCGCCTCCCGCAACGGCCGGGGCGGAACGGCCCCGAGCGCGGTGGCCGTACAGCTGACCGAGGTCAAGGCGAACGTGGCGGCACAGCACCAGTGGGCGGAGGCGAAGGGCCGGTAGCGGCTCGGGAGCCCGACCTCGGAGGCGAAGGTCATCACGGGTTAGGTTGGTCGGAAGCCGAAACGGATCCGACCGAACGGAGCCCGCGATGCCCTTCGCCCGACTGGCAACAGCAACGACCCCCACCTGCCACATCGGACTCGGCCTCGCCGCCGTCGGCCGCCCCGGCTACATCAACCTCGGCCGGGACGAGGACCTCGGGGAGAACCGCGGCGTCGAAACGCTGCGCGCCCGCACCCACGAACTCCTCGACGCCGCCTACGCCCAGGGCGTCCGCTACTTCGACGCCGCCCGTTCCTACGGCCGCTCCGAGGAGTTCCTCGCGGACTGGCTGCGGGCCCGCCCCGGCCTCGACGACATCGTCGTAGGCAGCAAATGGGGCTACACCTACACCGCCGACTGGACGACGGACGCCGAGAAGCACGAGGTCAAGGACCACAGCCTCGCGGTCTACGAACGTCAGCGCGCCGAGTCCGACGCCCTCCTCGGCGACCGTCTCGACCTCTACCAGATCCACTCGGTGACCCCGGACAGCCCCGCCCTCACCGACAAGGACCTGCACGCCCGGCTGGCCGAGGCCGCGGCCGGCGGCCTCACTATCGGCTTCTCCACCAGCGGCCCCGCCCAGGCCGACGCCATCCGCGCGGCCCTCGCGGTGACCGTCGACGGCGAGCCCCTCTTCCGTACCGTCCAGTCGACGTACAACGCCCTGGAGACCTCGGCCGGCCCCGCCCTCGCCGAGGCCCACGACGCCGGGCTCACGGTGATCGTCAAGGAGGGCATGGCCAACGGGCGGCTCGCGGACCCGCACGCCCCGGACGCGCTGAAGGCCGTGGCCGCGGAGACGTCCCTGGGCTGTGACGCCGTCGCCCTCGCGCTGATCCTGCGCCGGCCGTGGGCCGGCGTGGTCCTATCCGGCGCCGCGACCACCGTGCAGCTCGCGTCCAATCTGCACGCCGCGGTGGTGGACCTCGAGGAGGATCAGCTGGAGCGGCTGGCCACGCTGGTGGAGGAGCCGGGTGCCTACTGGGAGCGGCGCGGCCGGCTGCCCTGGCACTGATCCGCACCCCCGTTGATCAGCGGTAATGAGTCACGCACGTCCATTGTGAGACATTCATGTCTCACATGCGCTATTCTTGTCTCATGGCCGTAGATCGTGACCACGTCCTGCGCACCGCCGCAGCCCTGCTGACCCGAAAAGCCACCGCGACCATGGACGAAGTCGCCAAGGCGGCCGGCATCAGCCGGGCCACGCTGCACCGGCACTTCGCCGGGCGCGACGCCCTGGTCCGCGCGCTGGAGTCGCTCGGCATCGAGGAGTGCGAGGCCGCGCTCGACGCGGCCCGGCTGGACGAAGGCCCGGCGCGCGACGCCGTGCACCGGCTGGTCCGCGAGATCGAGCCCTCGGCCGGACTGCTCGCCTTCCTCTACACGGAGAACCAGCTCTTCGAGGGCGAGCAGCAGAACGCGGGCTGGGCGCGCATCGACGACCGCATCGCCGCGCTGTTCCGACGCGGCCAGCAGAGCGGCGAGTTCCGTATCGACCTCAGCCCGGTCTGGCTCACCGAGGCGCTCTACGGCCTGCTCGGCTCAGGCGCCTGGGCGGTCGCGGAGGGCCGGGTCGCCCGCAACGACTTCACCCACATGATCGTCGAGCTGCTGCTCGGCGGCGCACTGCGGCACCACGCACCAGAGCACCACGCAGCACAGCACCACGCAGCACAGCACCCCGCACCACAGCACTCCGCACCACAGAGAGAGGAATCATGACCAGCACCCTGCAGTCGACGGGTACGACCGAGGCGGTGACGAAGCGTCCGGGCCGTTGGCTGGCGCTGTCCGTCCTCGTGCTCGCCGTGCTGCTGGTGGCCGTCGACGCGACCGTCCTCGGCCTCGCGACCCCCTACATCAGCGAGGACCTGAAGCCCTCCGGCACCCAGCTCCTGTGGATCGGCGACGTCTACTCCTTCGTGATCGCCGGCCTGCTCGTATCGATGGGCAGCCTCGGCGACCGAATAGGCCGCAAGCGGATCCTGCTCGTCGGCGCCACGGCGTTCGGCGCGGTGTCCGTCCTCAACGCCTACGCGACGACACCCGAGATGATGATCGTCGCCCGGGCGCTGCTCGGTGTCGCGGGCGCGACCCTGATGCCGGCGACCCTCGCCCTGATCCGCAACCTCTTCCACGACCCGCGCGAACGCAGCCTCGCCATCGGCATCTGGGGCGCGACCGCCTCCGCAGGCACCGCCGTCGGCCCGATCGTCGGCGGCTTCCTGCTCGAACACTTCTGGTGGGGTTCGGCCTTTCTGATCAACCTGCCGGTGATGGCGGTCCTCGTCCTCGTCGGCATCAAGCTGCTGCCCGAATCCCGGAACCCGAGTCCCGGTCCGTGGGACCTGCTCAGCGTCGCGCTGTCGCTCGTCGGCATGATCGGCGTCGTGTACGCCATCAAGGAGGCCGCCGCCCACGGCTTCGCGTGGACGACGCTCGCCGCGGGCCTGCTGGGTGCGGCCGCGCTGTACGGCTTCGTACGCCGCCAGCTCACGCTCCCCGCCCCGCTGCTGGACATGCGGCTCTTTAGGCACCGCGGCTTCAGCAGCGCGGTACTGGCCGACCTGCTGACCATCCTCGGCCTGTCCGGGCTGGTGTTCTTCCTCTCCCAGTTCCTGCAACTCGTGCAGGGCCGGGGCCCGCTGGAGGCCGGCCTGGCCGAACTGCCCGCCGCGATCGGCGCGGTGGTCGCCGGTCTGATCGCCGGCCGTGCGGCCCGTCGCTTCTCGGTCCGGGCCGTCGTCTCCGGCGGCCTCGCGGCGATCGGCCTCGCCCTGGCCGTGCTCACGGTGATCGACCGCTCGACCGGCTACCCCCTGCTGGGCGCGGCCCTGCTGGTGGTCGGCGTCGGCGCGGGCTTCTCCTTCACGGTGACGTCCGACGTGATCCTGTCCTCCGTGCCGAAGGAACAGGCGGGCGCGGCGTCGGCGGTGTCGGAGACGGCGTACGAACTGGGCGCGGCGATGGGCATCGCCGTACTGGGTTCGATCGTGACCGGTGTGTACCGGGACTTCACAGGCCCTGCGGGCACTCCGGCGGAGGCGCACGAGTCGCTGGGCGTTGCGGTGGAGGCCGCGGCAGGCATGCCGGCGGACTCGGCCCGGGCCATGCTGTCCTCGGCTCAGGACGCCTTCGTCGACGGCCTCGCGATCGCGGCGGGCGCGGGCGCGGCGGTCCTGCTGGCGGCGGCGGTCGCGGCTTGGTTCCTGCTGCGCGGCCAGCGGTTGGACAACGCCGGGTAAGGGGAGCCGCGTCGGTGCGCGGCTCCGCCGTGGCCACGAACCCTCGGCGGGGCTACGCCGCCTCTTTGGCCTTGCTCGCGTACATGTCCACGTACTCCTGCCCCGACAGCCGCATGACCTCCGCCATCACGGAGTCGGTCACGGCCCGCAGCACGTAGCGGTCCCGGTCCATGCCCTCGTACCGGGAGAACTCCATGGCCTCACCGAACCGCACCGTCACCTTCCGGGGGCGCGGCATCCCCGCGCCGCCCGGCTGGATCTTGTCCGTGCCGATCATGGCGAAGGGCACGACCGGCGCGCCCGTCATCAGCGTCAGGCGGGCGATGCCGGTGCGGCCCCGGTACAGCCGTCCGTCGGGCGAGCGCGTGCCCTCGGGGTAGATGCCGAAGACCTTGCCCTCCTCCAGGATCCGGCGCCCGGTCATCAGCGCGGCGACGCCGCCGCGGCCGCCGTCCCGGTCGACCGGGATCATGCCGACGCCGGTGAAGAACCACGCCATCAGGCGGCCCTTGAGGCCCTTGCCGGTGACGTACTCGTCCTTGCCGATGAAGAGGACCTGACGGTCGCAGACCAGCGGGAGGATCATCGAGTCGATGAACGTGAGGTGGTTGCCGGCCAGGATGACCGGGCCGTCGCCCGGGATGTGCTCCGCGCCCTCCACCTGTGGGCGGAACATCAGGCGCATGATCGGTCCGAGCACTGCCTTGATGAGCGCGAAGCGGGACAACGGGCCCTCCGGTGTCAAGGGATTCGTATAAGTCTGTGCAGGTGAGGACGATACTCGCGGTCCCGGGGATCCCGCACATCGGGTGGGCCGACTTCACTCAGGTCTTACTCGCCATTGACCTGCGTTTACCTGCGGTGACACGTCATGGACCGTCCGTAACGTGCCCGCAACGATGTGACGGACATCGCTCGGGGATGCACCGGGACGGGTGCCCCGCCCGGGCGGGGTGAATCCGACGGACCGTCACCTCGTCGTTCGAACACGACATCCGGCGCTTCCCGTGAGTTCCGCCCCGGGTCTCCCACCTGTCATGGACGCGCACCTACGATCGGCCCGCATCGATGAGGAGAAGGCAGGAAGGGCGCTCATGGGAACCCAGGAGAACGAGCAGACGGCCGGGACCGCACGACGGAGGCTTCTCGGCGCGGCCGTGCTCGGCGCGGGCGGCGCGGTCCTCGGGCTGTCCGGTACGGCGAGGGCCGCGGAGGCCCGGCACGGAGGCGGTGGCGTGAAGAGCCTGCCCAAGCCGACGATCATCGGCCATCGCGGTGCCAGCGGCTACCGGCCGGAGCACACCCTGGGCTCCTACCAGCTTGCCCTCGACATGGGCGCCGACATCGTCGAGGCCGGCGACCTGGTCCCCACCAAGGACGGTCACCTCGTCTGCCGGCACGAGCCGGAGATCGGCGGCACGACCGACGTCGCGGACCACCCCGAGTTCGCCGACCGCAAGAAGACGAAGTCCCTCGACGGCGTCGCCGTCACCGGCTGGTTCACCGAGGACTTCACGCTCGCCGAGCTGAAGACGCTGCGCGCCACCGAGCGCATTCCGGCCAACCGCCCGCACAACACCCTCTACAACGGCCGCTGGGAGATCCCGACCTTCGAAGAGGTCCTGCGCTGGCAGGAGGAGCAGACCCGCAAGCGTGGCAAGCAGGTCTGGATCTACCCCGAGCTCAAGCACCCCACCTACTTCCGCAAGCAGGGCCTCGCCCTGGAGGAGCGGATCGCGAAGGTGCTGCACAAGTACGGCCGGGACAAGCGGAACTCGCCCGTCATCATCCAGTCCTTCGAGCCGACCAGCATCCAGCGTCTGAACAAGCTGGTCGACAACCCGCTGGTGGTCCTGCTCTCCGGCGCGGCGAGCCGCCCCTGGGACTTCGTCGAGACGGGTGACCCGCGCACCGTCGCCGACCTGGTCAAGCCGGCCGGCCTGAGGGAGATCGCCTCCTACGCGCAGGGCATCGGCCCCACCCTGGACCTGATCATCCCGAAGGACGCGAACGGCAACCTCACCCAGCCCACCACGCTGGTCGCCGACGCCCACAAGGTCGGTCTGATCCTGCACCCCTACACGATGCGCAACGAGAACCCCTTCCTGCCCGCGAGCTTCCGCAAGGGCACGGACGCGGACGCCTACGGCGACGTCTTCGGCGCCTACCGGACGTACTTCGCCACCGGCATCGACGGTGTCTTCACCGACAACCCCGACACCGGTCTGCTGGCCCGCGAGGACTTCGTCAACGGCTGAGCCCTCCGCCCCGATTGGGGTGACCGTCGGCCGCCCGGGCAACCTCCCGCCCGGGCGGCCGCGTCGTGCCGTACATGACGGACGACCTGGTTGCCACCCTGCGTCCCCTGCTCATCGCGGAGGCCCGCGCCGAGGCGCCGGCCTCCGGAGCGGAGCCGGGCGACCTGGAACAGGCGGTCTGGCTCCGCCTCCTGGAACGCCTCGACTCCGACGGCCCGCCCCCGGACCCGCCCGGCTGGCTGCGCAGGGCCGTGCGCTCCGAGGCCCGCCGCAGCCGTCGTACGACGCGGCTCGAACGGCCGTATGAGAACGAGCCGGCGGACGAGAACGCCGGCGATCCCGAGCACCTCGCCCTGGCCGCCGCCCGCCACCGGGCCCTGCGTGAGGCGGTCCGCCGTCTCCCCGGTCGCTGCCCCCGGCTCGTGGAGGCACTGCTCGCCCCGCACGACCCGACATACCGGGAAATCGCGGGGGAGTTGGGTATCTCACAGGGCAGTCTCGGCCCGGAACGTTCCAGATGCCTGGGATGTCTGCGCCGATTGCTCACACCGGAGGTTGCGGCCCGAGGAGCGCGGGGATAGGAGTGAGGGACGACAGGCGATCAGGTGAGCGGGAGGCGTGCGCACATGGGCATGAGTGTGACCATTTCTGCGGCGACCGAGCAGGACTCGGAGCAGATCTTCAGGCTTCAGTACCTGTGCTTCCAGAGCGAGGCGGCGCTGTACGGGAACTACCGCATCGACCCGCTCGTCCAAACCCTGGACTCGGTCCGGGAGGAAGTCGCCGCGGACTGCGTCTTCGTGGCCCGGCTGGGCGAGGAGGTGGTCGGCTCCGTGCGCGGCCGCGTCACCGAGGACGGCTCGGCCGCCATCGGCAAGCTCTGCGTCCACCCCCGCCTCCAGGGCCACGGCATCGGCGCGCGGCTGCTGCGCGCGGCGGAAGCGGCCCTGACCGAGCAGCGCGGAGCCAAGCGCTTCCGCCTCGAAGCGGGCCACCGCAGCGAGGGCAACCTCCGTCTGTACCGCAAGGTGGGCTACGAGGCCGTGGGCACGTCCAAGGGCGCCGACGGGGTCCCGATGATCGTCCTGGAGAAGCAGGTCGGCGCTTTCGTCGCTACGGCTTGAGGGTTCGCGCCCTGCGCAGCCAGTAGATGGCCGACAGCGGCAGCAGCACGGGGATGAACAGATATCCCATGCCGTAGTCGGACCACACCGTCGCGTCCGGGAACGCCGAGGGTTCCACCAGGGTCCAGGTGCCGACGACCAGCACGCCCGCGAGCTCGGCGGCGCAGCACACCAGCGCCGCCCTGCGGGCCTTTTCGCCGCCCCTGACGAGCGTGTACGTGATGAAGCCGTACACGAGACCCGCCAGCGCGGAGAGCGAGTAGGCGAGCGGCGCCCGGTCGAACTCCGTCGCGATCTGGTACACCGACCGCGACACGGCGCCGACGACCATCACGCCGTACAACCACACCAGCAGCACCCCGGGCCCGCTGATCAGCCGCGTCGGCCTGTCCTCGGTCACGGGCACCTCAGCCTCCCCAGATGTCATAGAGCCGCACCTCCAGCACGGCCAGCACCACACCGCCGGCGGCGACCGTCACCGAACCCCACTTGCTCCGCTCGGCCAGCGACATGAAGCCCGCGGCCGGAATGCACGCGAACGACCCCAGCAGATACGCCACGAAGATCGTCGTGCCCTGCTCCGGCTTCTCGCCCCGCGCCAGCTGCACGATCCCGACCACCAGCTGCACCAGGGCCAGTACCGTCACCACGGCCATGCCGATGAAGTGCCAGTCCTTGGTCGGCTGGTCACGGTAGGCCGCCCAGCCGCACCAGGCGGCGAGCAAGAGCGCGGCGACCCCGGTCACCAGCGTCAGGGCATCAAACATGTGGCGAGCCTATTACGGCCCAAAAGGCCTGATGCGGCCGCCCCCGGAGCGCACCGTAGGGTCGAGGGCATGAAGATCCGTGCACAAGCCCTCCTGTTCGACAACGACGGCACTCTCGTCTCCTCCCTCGACTCCGTGGACCGCTGCTGGGCCCGGTGGGCCGCGGAGTACGGGATCACGGAGGAGTTCGCCAGGGTCGAGCTGCACGGACGTCCGGCCGTCGAGATAGTCGCCGAACTGCTGCCCGCCGACGTCGTGCCGGAGGCCCTCGCCCGGATCGAGACGCTGGAGGTCGAGGACGTACCGAACGGTGGCGTGCACCTGCTGCCCGGCACCAAGCACTTCCTCGACTCGCTGCCCGCCGACCGCTGGGCCGTCGTCACCTCCGCCACCCGCCGGCTCGCCGAGGCCCGGCTCGACGCCGTCGGCATCCTCCCCAAGACCATGGTCACCGCCGACGACATCACCCGCGGCAAGCCCGACCCCGAGCCCTACCTCCTCGCCGCCCGCGAACTGGGCGTCGACCCGGCCGACTGCGTCGTCTTCGAGGACGCCCCCGCCGGTCTCGCGGCCGGTCGCGCCGCCGGAATGACCACCGTGGCGTTGACCACAACCCACCAGGCCCACGAGGTCGAGGCCGATCTGGTCGTCAAGGACCTGTCGGCCCTGTCCGCGCTGGTCAACGACGGGGCGGTGGAGATCACCGTCCGAGGCTGAGGACTGTCCACCGCTGTCCGCAATGCGGACAGCGGTTCTTGGTCACCGCTATACGTCTGATTTACTGATCGCATGACCACGACGAGCTGCCGCACCTTTGCGACCGAGGCGACCATGACGCCCGGTGCTCGTTGTATGTGTCCCATGCGCCGAATGTGCGCCTTCTAGAGGGCCCCCGCACCACTTACTGAGCCTCGCGCCCCGAAGCGAGCCGCCGTGGCATGTCCGTTCGCCTCATCGCGTACGTGACCGAGTTGCCCGCGCATGACTTCCCTCCCGTACCAGGGCACACCCACGCCCGCGTACTCGACAGTGACGGAAACCCCCAGTGATCACCACAACGGGCCTCACCAAGGTCTACCGCTCACGCGGCCGCGAGGTCACCGCCCTCGACGGCGTCGACTTGCACGTCCGCGAAGGCGAGGTGTACGGCGTCATCGGCCAGTCCGGCGCCGGCAAGTCCTCGCTCATCCGCTGCGTCAACCTGCTGGAGCGCCCCACCGCCGGCACGGTCACCGTCGCCGGGCAGGACCTCACCGCCCTGGCCGGACGCGGTCCCCGGGCCGGCAGGGAACTGCGGCAGGCACGCAGCCGTATCGGCATGGTCTTCCAGCACTTCAACCTGCTGTCCTCCCGGACGGTCCAGGACAACGTCGAGCTCCCGCTGGAGATCCTCGGCAGGTCGGGCCGGGAACGCTCCCGCAAGGCGCTCGAACTGCTCGACCTGGTCGGGCTCGCGGACAAGGCGAAGTCCTACCCCGCCCAGCTCTCCGGCGGTCAGAAGCAGCGCGTCGGCATCGCCCGCGCGCTGGCCGGCGACCCCAAGGTGCTGCTGTCCGACGAGGCCACCAGCGCCCTCGACCCGGAGACCACCCGCTCCATCCTCCAGCTGCTGCGTGACCTGAACCGGCAGCTGGGCCTGACCGTCCTGCTCATCACGCACGAGATGGACGTCGTGAAGTCGATCTGCGACTCCGCCGCGCTGATGGAGAAGGGCCGCATCGTCGAGTCCGGCACGGTCAGCGAGCTGCTCGCGACCCCCGGCTCCGAACTCGCCGCCGCGCTCTTCCCGGTGGGCGGCGAGGCCTCCGCCGACGACCGCACCGTCGTCGACGTGACCTTCCACGGCGAGGCCGCCACCCAGCCGGTCATCTCGCAGCTCTCGCGCACCTACAACATCGACATCTCGATCCTCGGCGCCGCCATCGACACCGTCGGCGGCCTCCAGGTCGGCCGGATGCGCATCGAACTGCCCGGCCGCTACGAGGACAACGTCGTGCCGATCGGCTTCCTGCGCGAACAGGGCCTGCAGATCGACGTACTGGGCCAGGAGCCCGTTCTGCTCAAGGAAGGTGCCCAGCTGTGACCTGGTCCGAGATGCAGCCCCTGCTGGAGCAGGCGTGTTGGGACACCCTCTACATGGTCGGCTGGTCCACCCTCATCGCCGTCGTCGGCGGCCTCCCGCTCGGCGTCCTCCTCGTCCTCACCGACCGGGGCGGCCTGCTCCAGAACGTCCTGGCCAACAAGGTCATCGGGCAGCTCGTGAACGTCGCCCGGTCGATGCCGTTCATCATCCTGATCGTCGCGCTGATGAGCTTCACGCGCTGGGTCACCGGCACGACCATCGGCCGCGAGGCCGCCATCGTGCCGCTCGCCATCGGCGCGATCCCGTTCTTCGCGCGTCTCGTCGAGACGGCTGTCCGCGAAGTGGACGGCGGGCTCGTGGAGGCCGTGCAGTCGATGGGCGGCAACACCTGGACGATCGTGCGCAAGGTCCTCGTACCCGAGTCCCTGCCGTCCGTCATCGCCAGCACCACGACCACGATCGTCGCCCTGATCGGCTACTCCGCCATGGCCGGCACGGTCGGCGCAGGCGGCCTCGGCGACATCGCCATCCGCTACGGCTACCAGCGCTTCGAGACCGAACTGATGTGGATCACCGTCGCGATCCTCGCCGTGGTCATCTCCCTCATCCAGTTCGCCGGCGACTACGCGGCCCGCTCCCTGCACCGCCGCGGCGGCCAGTCGGGCCCCGCGCCGAAGCTGCGGCTGCTCAAGGCGTCGACGGCGACGAGCAAGACGGTCTGAGCCCGTCTGAGCCCCCAGAACTCCCCGTGGCACCCATCACGGGGTCGCACCACCCATAAGGAAAGGCACTTTTCGTGCGTAACACCGCCAAGATCACCACTGCCGTCCTCGCCGCCGGAGCCCTCACCCTCGGGCTCGGCGCCTGCGGCTCGGACAAGGACTCCGGCTCCGACGCGAGCGCCCCGCTGAAGGTCGCCGCCACGCCCACCCCGCAGGGCGAGATCCTCACCTACATCAAGGACAAGCTCGCGAAGAAGGCCGGTCTCGAACTCGAGATCAAGGAGTTCACCGACTACACGCTGCCGAACACGGCCGTGCAGCAGGGTGAGGTCGACGCCAACTACTTCCAGCACCAGCCGTACCTGGACGACTTCAACAAGAAGAACGGCACCGACATCGTCGCCGTGCCGAACGCCACGGTGCACCTGGAGCCGCTCGGCGTGTACTCCCAGGGCGTCAAGAAGCTGACGGACCTGAAGAAGGGCGCCACGATCGCCCTGCCGAACGACACCACCAACGAGGCCCGGGCGCTGAAGCTGCTGGAGGCGGGCGGTGTGATCAAGCTCAAGGCGGGCGTCGGCTTCGAGGCGACCCCCAAGGACGTCGTCTCCAACCCGAAGAACATCGAGTTCAAGGAGCTGGAGGCGGCCCAGCTGCCGCGCTCCCTCGGTGACGTCGACGCCGCGGTCATCAACGGCAACTACGCGCTGGAGGCCGACCTCAGCCCGGCCAAGGACGCCGTCGCCGCCGAGTCGCCCACGGACAACCCGTACGGCAACTTCCTCGCCGTGAAGAAGGGCAACGAGGGCGACCCGCGCGTGGAGAAGCTGGCGAAGCTGCTCACCTCGCCCGAGGTGAAGAAGTTCATCGAGGACAAGTACGACGGCGCCGTCGTGCCGGCGTTCTGAGAGGTCAACCATTAACTGACGGTGCGTTTACCGCGTATCGCCACGCACGGGGTCCACTCCTTCACCTGGTGTGGACCCCGTGGTGCGGTTCAGTGCTTTCATGCTGCATGCTGGGCAGTTCAGCAGCCCTTGAACATTTTTCGAAGGTTACGGAGCGGCGCATGACTAGCACCTTCCCCAACATCTCCATCAGCACGGAGCGGTTGGTGCTGCGTCCCTTCGAGGATCTGGACATCGAGTCGTTCGCCGAGATGATGAACGACGAACTCGTCACCGCCTGGACCTCCGTGCCGCACCCCTACACCGAGGCCGACGCCCGCGCCTGGATCACCGAACTCGCCCCCGCCGAACGCACCGAGGGACGCGGCATCGTCCTCGCCGTCACCGAGTTCCTCACCCAGCGCCTGGTCGGCATCGTGCACCTGCAGCACACCGACTGGCGGGTGCGCTCCAGCGAGATCTCCTACGTCATCGCCCCCTGGGCGCGCGGCGAGGGCTATGCCTGTGAAGCGGCCCTCGCCACCGCGCAGTGGCTCTTCCACGACCAGAAGTTCGAGCGGCTGGAGCTGCGCACCGCCGCCGACAACACCGCCTCCCAGCAGGTGGCGCAGAAGATCGGCTGTATCAGCGAGGGGGTGCTGCGCGGCGCCTGGATAGCCCGGGCCCGGACGGACAGCGGCGCGTGGACCGACGTCCGCACCGACCTCATCGTCTGGAGCCTGCTGCCCGAAGACCTGGAAGGCGTGGGCGACCAGGGCGGCGAAGGCTTCACGTCGTTCGGCGACTGGAACTGACACCGGGTACCCTCACGGAGCGCGCCCCTCGGGCGACCCCACGACGACCTGCGCAAACCCAGGAGACTGACGACGATGGCCGACCGGGTCACGGTGATCGGCTGGGACGGCTCGCCGCTGACCGCCGCGGCACGCTCCGCCCTCGGTGCCGCCACGCTCGTGGCCGGTGCCGCGCACCACCTGGCGCTGGCCGAGGTCCCGCCCGCCGCCGAACGCATCCGCCTGGGCAGCGTCGCCCTCGCCGCACGCCGCATCGCCGGCCACCGCGGCACCGCGGTGGTGTTCGCCGACGGAGATCCCGGCTTCTTCGGCGTCGTACGGACCCTGCGCGCACCCGAGTTCGGCCTGGAGGTCGAGGTCGTCCCCGCCGTCTCCTCGGTCGCCGCGGCCTTCGCCCGCGCGGGCATGCCCTGGGACGACGCACAGGTGGTCGTCGCACACCGTCGCACCTTGCGACGCGCGGTGAACGTGTGCCGCGCCCACACCAAGGTCGCCGTCCTCACCTCACCCGGCGCCGGCCCCGCCGAGCTCGGCCTGCTCCTGGAGGGCGTCCACCGCACCTTCGTCATCTGCGAGGAACTGGGCACCGAGCGCGAGCAGGTCACCGTCGTCACCTCCGACAAGGCCGCCGACCACAGCTGGCGCGACCCGAACGTCGTCATCGTCATCGGCGGCGCGATCGCCGCTGCGGAGGGCGGCGGATGGATCGCCGGCCGCGACCCGGCCGCCGCGCCGCGCGGCTGGACCCTGCCCGCCGAGGCCTACGGCGGCCTCATGGGCGAGAGCGAACTGGAACCGCTGCGCGCCGCCCAACTCGCCCGGCTCGGCCCGCGCGTCGGCGACCTGGTGTGGGACATCGGCTGCGCCAGCGGCGCCTTCGCCACCGAGGCAGCACGGGCCGGCGCCGCCGTCATCGCCGTCGACCGCGACCCGCAGGCCTGCGCCCGCACCGAGGCCAACGCCCGCGCCTTCGGCGTCCAGCTCCAGATCGTCCACGGCACCGCCCCGCACGTCCTGGAGAACCTCCCCGAGCCGGACGTCGTGCGTGTCGGCGGCGGGGGAGCGGCCGTCGTCTCCGCCGTCGCCGACCGGCGCCCGCAGCGCATCGTCGCGCACGCCGCGACCCGCGACGACGCCGAACTCATCGGCCGCGACCTCACCGAACACGGCTACGACGTCCAGTGCGCCCTCCTGCAGTCCGTCGAACTCGACACGCGGGCCTGGACGGAGCGGGAGCGGAGCGTCGCGTTCCTGCTCAGCGGGGTACTGCCCGATCGCACGGCGTGATCGCGTACCCGTCCCCGTGATCCGGTTGTCGTACCGCGCGCGGTAGGCTGGCCGATCGTTGTACCGCACTCGGTCGCCCGGCTATTCGTCGGTCAATGTCCGGAAAAACACGCCCCGTTTGGGGTGAGTGTGGTACGGCGAAACCGGAGGACGCGCAACGTGGCGCAGTCCACAGCGGCCTGTCGCGGATCTACCTGTCGCGACGGCCGAACGGCCAGGACAATGCCACTCAATGGCTTTGTCGCCTTTTTGGCGCGGGTCGTTCGTGCCGCTGGGCACGGACGCTCGTTCTTCACTGCGGGGGCGGTCGGTGCGCCGTTCCCGGTGAGCTGGTCGTATAAGCACTAACCGATGGGCGAGGGGTACGCATGACCGACACCGGCCAGGTCCCGGGCGAAGGATTGCCGGAGAGCGCAGGCGTGGTGGAGCAGCCGGGCGTCCCCGAGGCGCACGGTGCGTACGGCTACCTCTCCGAGAGCCCCGCCGAGGACGAGGACCTGCTGATGCCCGGCACTCAAGGTGCCTGGGGCAACGAGGTGGCCCCGCCCGCGCCGGAGCCGATCGTCGAGGCCGTCCACCAGCCCGGCCCGCACGAGGTCTCCGGCCGTGACAGCGGATCGGTCGACCTGAGTGGCGTCCGCCTCCCGGGTCCGACGACCCCCACGGCGCCCACGGCGCCCACGGTGCCGATCCCGCCGATCACCCCCCGGCGCCCCCTGCATCTCGGTCCGCCCACCCCGGACGCCTCGGCCAGCCCGGTCCGCTCCCTCGCCGACCGCGGCGCGGTGGGAGCGCCGGTCCGCCAGCCCGGCCCCGAGTACCTGGACGCCCCGGCGGCTCCCCAGCCGACCACGCCGTGGCCCGCCCCGGCCCCCGTGCCGGTGGCCGCGGAGGCGCAGGCTGCCGAAACGGTTGTCCCGGCCGAACAGCCCGCGGGCGTGGCCCAGGCGGTCGTGGCGCGTGTCGCCCACGAGGCCGGAGCCACGGTGGGGGTGGCTCAGGAGGCCGAGCCCGTTGAGGCACCCACCGCGCAGGAGGGTGGGTACGGCGGCCAGGAGCCGTCCGGTGGTGACGCTGACGCCGGGGCCGGGCAGGACGCGGTCGTCACCGGCGGAGGTGCTGAGGCAGTAGACGTCGCCGAGGCCGGCCCGGGTGATGGGGTGCCGGTGGTTGAGGCCGCTCCGGTCGCCGGGGTGCCGGTGGTCGAGGTCGGTCAGGTCGCCGAGGGCCCGGTGGCTGAGGGTGCTCAGGCTCCCGAGGCTCCCGAAGCGCCCGTCGCCGAGTCCGTGACCGAGCCGGTCGCCGAGCCTGTTGCCGAGGCCGTGGCCGAGCCCGGCTCCGAGGTGGCCGGCGATGGCGTCGGCCCGGTGGTGGAGCAGGTCGCCGCCGAGGCCGGTCAGGTCGCCGACGGCTCCGCCCCCGAGAGCGAGCCGCTTCCCGAGGCCGTACAAGTTCCGGACGCCCCCGCCCCCGAAGCGGTACAGGTTCCGGACGCCCCCGCCCCGGAGGCCGTCGAGGTCGTTGAGGTCGTCGCGCCCGAGCCTCCCGAGCAGTTCCCCGAAGACCTCGTCACCTACGCCGCCGCCCAGGCCACTTCCGAGGCGGTGCCAGTGCCGTCGGCAGCGGATGCCGAGCAGGCCCCGCAGCTCGCGCAGGCCGAGCCGGTCGTGGCGGCTCCGCAGCCGACCGAGGTCGACAGCGCCCCTGTCGCTGTGGCCCCCGAGCCGGCCCCGCTTCCCGTGGACGCCGAACAGGCCACCCCGCAGCAGAACGAGCCCCTTCCTCCGGCCGAGCAGCCCGTCCAGGCTCCGGAAGCCGTTCCGGACCCGCACTTCGCGCAGGACGCCGCCGCCGAAGCACAGCCCGTGGCCGTGAGCACGCCCGCCCCGATGGAGGACCCGGCTGCCCCCGTGGCGGAGCCGGAAGCCCAGCTCCCGGACACCCCACCGACCCAGGACGTCCCCGCAGAGCCGGCCGCCCCCGCCCAGCCGCTCGCCGCAGCCCCAGCCGCCGAGGAAGCCGCCGAGCCCACCCCCGCGGAAGCCGCCCCCGTCGAGGTAGCCGCGGAGACCCCCGTCCCCTTCGTCGCCGAGCCCGCCGGCCCGCAGCTCCGGCTCGCCCCCGCCGACGACGCCCAGGCCCAGACGCCCCTCCCGGCCGGTGAGTCCGGCGAGGGCGAGGCCGTACCGCCGGCGACCGGTGTCCCCGAGGGGCCCGCGCCCGCGCAGCCCATGGGGCAGTTCGTGCCGGTCGAGGGCTCGGTGCCGACCACCCCGCACCTCGCCCCGACCCCGCCGCAGCCGATCCTGCTGCCCGTGGCGGAGGGGCCGGGCCCGCTCCCCACCGTCCCGGCGCCCCGCGAGGGCGACCCCGAACTCGTACAGCACGCGGAGGACCTGGACACCCGGGCCGCCGAACAGGAAGACCACCAGGCAGAAGAGAGCACGGCCGTGGTCGAAGAAGCACGCCAGTCCGCCGGCCCCGCCGCGCCCGCCTACGACGACGCCGAACGCGAGGCCGTCCTCAAGGTCATGCGCGAACGCCGGGACATCCGCAACGGCTTCCGCAGCGACCCCATCCCGCACGAGGTCCTGCTCCGCGTCCTGGAGGCCGCCCACACCGCGCCCTCCGTCGGACACTCCCAGCCCTGGGACTTCGTCGTCATCCGCTCCGCGGACACCCGGCAGACCATGCACGAACTGGCCATGCGCCAGCGCGAGGCGTACGCGAAGTCGCTGCCCAAGGGCCGGGCGAAGCAGTTCAAGGAACTGAAGATCGAGGCCATCCTCGACACCCCGGTGAACATCGTCGTCACCGCCGACCCGACCCGCGGCGGCCGCCACACTCTCGGCCGGCACACCCAGCCGCAGATGGCGCCGTACTCCGCCGCCCTCGCGGTCGAGAACCTCTGGCTCGCCGCCCGCGCCGAGGGCCTCGGCGTCGGCTGGGTCAGCTTCTTCGACGAGCGCGAGATGGTCCGCGCCCTCGGCCTGCCCGAGCACCTGGAGGTCATCGCCTACCTGTGCGTCGGATACGTCGACGAGTTCCCGGACGAGCCCGAGCTGATGCAGGCCGGCTGGTCCAAGCGCCGCCCGCTGTCGTGGGTCGTGCACGAGGAGACGTACGGCCGTCGCGCTCTGCCCGGCGAGGAGCCGCACGACCTGCTCGCCGAGACCGTCGCGCAGATCCGCCCGCTGGACGCCAAGGCGCTCGGCGAGGCCTGGGAGCGGCAGAAGCGGATGACCAAGCCGGCCGGCGCGCTGGGCATGCTGGAGATCATCTCCGCGCAGCTGTCCGGGCTGTCCCGCCAGTGCCCGCCGCCGATCCCGGAGCCCGCGGCCGTCGCGATCTTCGCCGGTGACCACGGCGTGCACGCGCAGGGAGTCACCCCCTGGCCCCAGGAGGTGACGGCCCAGATGGTCGCCAACTTCCTCGGCGGCGGCGCGGTCTGCAACGCCTTCGCGGGCCAGGTGGGCGCCGAGGTGTGCGTGGTGGACGTCGGCGTCGCGGCCGACCTCCCCGCCACCCCCGGCCTGCTGCCCCGCAAGGTCCGCGCGGGCACCTCCGACATGACGACCGGGCCCGCGATGACCCGCGAGGAGGCCAAGCAGGCCATCGAGGTCGGCATCGAGACGGCCCGCGACCTGGTGGCGGCCGGCAACAAGGCGCTGCTGACCGGCGAGATGGGCATCGCCAACACCACGGCGTCGGCCGCGCTCATCTCCGTCTACACGGGCGCCGAGCCCGCCGAGGTCACCGGCCGCGGCACCGGCATCAACGACGAGACCCTCGCCCGCAAGACCGAGGTCGTCCGCCGTGCCATCGAGCTCCACCAGCCCGACCCGGCCGACCCCATCGGCGTCCTCGCGGCGATCGGCGGCTTCGAGCACGCCGCGATCGTCGGCCTCCTGCTGGGCGGCGCGTCCCTTCGCACCCCGGTGATCCTGGACGGCGTCAGCGCCGGCGCGGCCGCCCTGGTCGCCCGCGCCATCGCCCCCGAGGTCCTCGCCGCCTGCATCGCGGGTCACCGCAGCGCCGAGCCCGGCCATGTGGCCGCCCTCAACAAGCTGGGCCTGCGCCCCCTGGTCGACCTCGACCTGCGCCTCGGCGAGGGCACGGGCGCGCTGCTCGCCCTTCCGCTGGTGCAGAGCACGGCGCGGGCGATGCACGAGGTGGCGACGTTCGACTCGGCGGGGGTCACCGAGAAGTAGGTGGGTCACGGGGGACCCGGGGAGCACAGGCCCCGGGTCCCCTGTCACGTCGCCGGTGGTCGCCCAGCCACCGGACGCCCGAACCGTCACCAGCGCCCGCAGCATAAAATCCGCACGTCAGGGCATCGCACCGCCGCCGCAAAAGGGAGCCGCACCCTCATGGCCGAAAACCCCGCCTACCCCGTAGGCCTCCGCCTCTCCGGCCGCAAAGTGGTCGTCCTCGGCGGTGGCCAGGTCGCGCAGCGCCGCCTCCCGGCGCTCATCGCGGCGGGCGCCGACATCGTCCTCGTATCGCCCGAGGCGACCCCCTCGGTCGAGGCGATGGCGGACGCGGGCGAGATCACCTGGCACCGGCGCCCCTACGCGGACGGCGACCTCGCGGACGCCTGGTACGCACTGATCGCCACCGGCGACAAGGACGCCAACGCGCGCGCCTCGGCCGAGGCGGAGCGTCACCGCGTCTGGTGCGTCCGCTCCGACGACGCCGACCAGGCGACGGCCTGGACCCCCGCCACCGGCCACAGCGAGGGCGTCACCGTCGCCGTCCTCACCACCCGGGCGCAGGGCCGCGACCCCCGCCACACCGCCGCCATCCGCGACGCGGTCGTCGAGGGCCTGCGCGACGGCACGCTCGTCGCCCCGCACCACCGCACCCGCACCCCCGGCGTCGCCCTGGTCGGCGGCGGCCCCGGCGACCCGGACCTCATCACCGTGCGCGGCCGCCGCCTGCTCGCGGAGGCCGATGTCGTCATCACCGACCACCTCGGCCCGCGCGACCTGCTCGCGGAACTCCCGCCGAGCGTCGAGGTGATCGACGCGGCGAAGCTGCCGTACGGCCGGTTCATGGCCCAGGAGGCCATCAACAACGCGCTGATCGAGCACGCCAAGCAGGGCAAGTCGGTCGTCCGTCTCAAGGGCGGCGACCCCTTCGTCTACGGCCGTGGCATGGAGGAGGTGCAGGCGCTGGCCGAGGCCGGCGTCCCGTGCACGGTCGTGCCCGGCATCTCCAGCTCGATCTCCGTCCCGGGAGCCGCCGGCATCCCGGTCACCCACCGGGGCGTGGCCCACGAGTTCACGGTGGTCAGCGGCCACATCGCACCCGACGACGAGCGCTCGCTCGTCGACTGGCCTGCCCTGGCCAGGCTCACCGGCACGCTGGTGATCCTCATGGGCGTCAGCACGCTCGGGAAGGTCGCCGAGACGCTCATCGCCAACGGCAAGTCCCCGGACACCCCGGTCGCCCTGGTCCAGGAGGGCACGACGGCCGCCCAGCGCCGGGTCGACGCGACCCTCGCCACGGCCGCCGAGGCGGTGGTCGAACACGAGGTGAAGCCGCCGGCGGTCATCGTCATCGGCGAGGTCGTGAGGGTGGGACCGACCCCTTCCGCGTAACCGCGGGTAACGCAACCCGTCTCGAACCGTTGGCACCGCACCCAGGACAAGGCAGTATCACTCTGTGGCCGATCTCATCACCGTCGATGACCCCACCGACCCGCGCCTGCGCGACTACACGGGCCTGACCGACGTCGAACTGCGCCGCAAGCGCGAACCGGCCGAGGGCCTGTTCATCGCCGAGGGCGAGAAGGTCATCAGACGCGCGAAGGACGCGGGTTACGAGATGCGGTCGATGCTGCTGTCGGCGAAGTGGGTCGACGTCATGCGCGACGTCATCGACGAACTCCCGGCTCCCGTGTACGCGGTCAGCCCCGAGCTCGCCGAGCAGGTCACCGGCTATCACGTGCACCGGGGCGCGCTCGCGTCGATGCAGCGCAAACCGCTGCCCACGGCCACCGAACTGCTGCGGAGCGCCCGCCGCGTGGTGGTCATGGAGTCGGTCAACGACCACACCAACATCGGCGCCATCTTCCGCTCCGCCGCCGCCCTCGGCATGGACGCGGTGCTGCTCTCACCGGACTGCGCGGACCCCCTGTACCGCCGTAGCGTCAAGGTCTCCATGGGCGCGGTCTTCTCCGTGCCCTACGCCCGTCTGGACACCTGGCCCAAGGGCCTGGAGTCGGTCCGCGAGGCGGGCTTCACTCTCCTCGCCCTGACCCCCGACGAGAAGGCCAAGAGCCTTGACGAGGCGGCCCCGCAGCGCATGGACAGGGTCGCCCTGATGCTCGGCGCCGAGGGCGACGGCCTCTCCACCCAGGCCCTGGTGGCCGCCGACGAGTGGGTACGCATCCCGATGTCCCACGGCGTCGACTCCCTCAACGTCGGTGCGGCGGCAGCGGTCGCCTTCTACGCGGTGGCCACCGGCCGACCGCGGCCCTAGAGCAATTTCAGTGGAGACCTGGTCAAGCTGATGACAAGGTGACGGTCATGCCGTCGCCCGTGGTCGAACAACTGCTCCGTGAACTGCACACCTCACTCACCCTGCGCAGGCGTCCTGAGCGCCCTGCTGAGGCTCCCGAGAACGGAGAACATCCCTGACGTGGAAGCCCCGCTCCCCGACCCATGGCTTGCGTACTTCGCCGACCGCGGGCACACGGGGGTCCGCCGTATCGGCGCTGGCGTCGAGGGCGTTGTCTACAGGCTGAGCGAGGGCCGGGTCGCCAAGGTGTGGAGCGGCCGGCCGCCCGCTGATCTCGATCTCACCCGGCAGGTGTACGCGGACATCGCGCGGCACCCGCTGCCGTTCTCCACCCCCGAGATCCTCGATGTAGAGGACCACGAGGGCGTCCTGGTGACGTACGAGCGCGAGCTGCCCGGAGTCTCGATGCGGGTCGACTCCGCACACGCGGCCCCTGGACCCGAGCTCACCACCGAGCAGCGCGACACGCTGCTCACTGTCCTGCGTGGTCTGGCCTCCGTGCCGGCCACCGACGTCATGCGTCAGTTGACCGTCCAGGGAGACGACCGTCCCCTCTGGCGGGATCACGACTGCTTCCGCGACGCGCTCGCGGCCCTGGTGGCGCGGGCCGCAGCCCGGCACGGTGACGCCCTGGCCGCCCACGTGCCGGACTTCGAAGCGGGAGTCGAACGGACGCAAGAGGCGCTGCGCTCGCTCCCCGACGTCCCGGTGACAGTGATCCATGGCGACCTGGTCCCGCCCAACGTCCACATGGACGCGGCCGGCCGGCCCGTCGCGGTACTCGACTTCGGCTTCTACACGACCGCGGGCGACCCGGCCTTCGAGGCCGCCGTCACCGCCGCCGTCTGGGACATGTACGGGCCGCACGCCGAGGAGCACACGGCGGCGCTCACCAGGCTCTTCGCCCACGAGTTCGGGTACGCGCCGACCACCCTCACCGCCTATCAGGCCGCCTACGCCCTCACCACCTACGACCTCTTCGGCCTGGACGACGGCGACGGGCACTTCCGGTGGTGCGCGCAGCAGCTACGCCGCAACGCCGTGTTCACCGCACAGGTTCGAGCCGCGGCGACTCCCCGCGCTGCCCGTACGCCTGGGACATGAGATCCCCGTCCGGCTATGCGGACCCCGAATCGACCTGCCCCTGCTGCGGTCGTACGACCTCGCCCGCGCCGCCGAGACCGCGGTCGGGCCCCTGGCAGCCCTGGGCCGCCGCGATCCCGAGCGCGACGAGCAGCGTCACCACGACGAACACGAACAGCCGCTGCCGGAGCAGCTGGGGGTTGGCGGGCCGGCGGCCCGTCCCCGTGGGCCGGGGAGCCGGACGACCGTTGCCGCCGCGCTGGGCGGGCCTGCCGCCGTTGCCCGGGCGGGGGATGTTCCGCGAGGCGGACGCCGGTGGCCGGGCGCCGGACCGGGACGACGCCGTACCGCTGTGGGGAGCGCTGCCGCCCCTCGACGGGGCCGCGTCACGGGCGGGGCCGGGTACGCGCGGGGTGCCGTTGCCCCGGGGCAGGCCGGCGCCGCGGGGCGGGGGAGCGCCCTGCGCGCGGCGCTGGGCCCGCTGCTGGTCGGCGTAGGTGTCGGCGAGCCGCCCGGTCGGCCGGTCGGCGTCCCCGGAACGCGGCGCCGGCGGTCGTACGTCCGCGAATCCCTGCGCCTCCCGGGCCGCGATCTCCTTCAGGCGCAGCGACAGCTGCAGCGTGCTCGGCCGGTCCTCCGGATCCTTCGCCAGGCACGCCCGCACGAGCGGGGCCAGGGCGTCCGGTACGCCGTGCAGCTGGGGTTCCTCGTGGACGACGCGGTACAGCATCACCTCCGAACTGCCGTGTCCGAAGGGCGAGTCACCCATCGACGCGTACGCGAGCGTGGCGCCGAGGGAGAACACGTCCGTGGCCGGGGTGACGGCCGCGCCGCGCACCTGCTCGGGGGCGAGGAACCCGGGCGAGCCGACCGCCGTGCCGACGTGGGTGAGCGTCGAGGCACCCGTCGCCCAGGCGATGCCGAAGTCGATGATCCTCGGGCCCTTGGGGGACAGGAGGATGTTGGAGGGCTTGAGATCCCGGTGCACGACCCCGGCCTCGTGGACGGCGACCAGCCCCTCGGACAGGGCGGCCCCCACGGCGGCGACCTCGGCGGCGCCGAGCGCGCCCCCGTCGACGACCTTGTCGTGCAGGGACGGGCCGGGCACGTACTGGGTGGCGAACCAGGGACGCTCCGCCTCGAGGTCGGCGGCCACGAGCCGTGCCGTGCACCCGCCGCGAATCCGCCGGGCCGCCGAGACCTCCCGCGCGAACCGCGAACGGAACTCCTGGTCCTCCGCCAGATCGGGCCGGATCACCTTGAGCGCGACCCGCTGCCCCTTCTTGTCGGAGCCCAGGTAGACGACGCCCATTCCGCCCGCGCCAAGCCGTCTGTGAAGCCTGAACGAGCCGACGACGCGCGGGTCCTCGCGCCTCAGGCGCATCATCGCCATGTTCATCCCCGCTGCCCGGTCCGTGTGACGAGCCACAGCTTACGTTTCCGCGGGCCGCCGTGCGCAGAGGCCGCGCCCTCTCGCCGTGATGGATTGTCAGTGGTGGGTGGGAGACTTGAAGGGTGGTCAGAGGGCGGGTGAGCAGGGCGACTTAGCAGCCGAGGTGCCCCCAACCGCCCGTGGCAGAAGGGGGATTGAGCCCGTGAAGGGTGATCGCGTGGAGATAGTCGTGGACGCCGGGGACACGACGCGCACGTACGAGGTGGTGGCGAGCAGGGCGGGCCGCAGGGTGGAGACGGCGGTGCGTCGAGGTGTCGTGGAAGTGAGCGAAGTCACCCGAAGCGGATCCGTGGTGCGTACGGCCCGCTTCATGGCGAACCGGGTCCTTGCGCTGGTTGAGCAGCCGATCCCGCGGGAGGACAGCTCGGAGAAGAGTCGTGACAAAGCGGGGCACACCGGGCGTCCCCTCGGGGAAGACCCCGAGACCTAGGACCTCGTCTCCACCCTGGGGAGTACGTCGCAGGTGGTGGCTCATCCTCCGGGAGGCCCGGCAATCGGTACGAGGGCATGACGTCCTGGCGGGGCCGCGCGCCTAGATTTGAGGTCAAGCGGCGGGTGCAGCACTCGTCCCCCGAGGTCAGACACCCGCCGCTGCCAACGACAACTGACACAGGTCAGGAGAGGGACCATGGCCCAGACGGCACCGCGGACACTGATCCGCACACAGGAGCGCATGATGCTGCGCTCGCGCCGCCAGGGCCGCCGCCACCCCCTGGTGGCGACGCTCATGGCCCTTCCCCTGGCGGCCCTTCTCCTCCTCGTCTTCGACGGCTGGGAGACAGTGGCCACACAGGCGTCGTCCGTGGGCGTGATGCTGGGGCGCTGAGCGGCGACCCCAGGCCCGGAAGAGCGGTCCGGGCGGGGACATCCACCCATGAAACCCCGTGGGGACGGGGGTGCGGCGGACGGCACAAATGCCGGCGCAGCTGGGGAGCTGCGCCGGCATTGCTTTTGTCCGGCACTTTTCCTGCTGCTCGCATCCCCCTCAGCCGCCGTCGCCACCCCGCGTACTCTCGGCCCAGACCACTCGCCGACCAGGGACGCCCGTGACGCCGAAGAACCCGCTCCTGTCCGACCTCGCGATGCGTGTCAGAGCCGAGGCCCACTCACGCACGTCCGCGTCCGTCTGCCCCTGCGGAGCGACCGTCACCCTCGCCGACCGCCCCGACGCCACCGTCGTCCGGCACGCCGGCACCGTCGGCAAGGCGCACGCCCCCGACCTCACCCCCACCGACCTGACCCCCCGCCTCACCGCCGCCGCCCACCTCCCCGACCTCTTCCTGCCCCCGCTCACCCCGACGCCCGTCGACCTGCACACCCGGCTCGTGAGCTTCTGGCCCTACGGCGTCCCGGTGGACCCGGAAGATCCCGACGCGGCCCCTTGGGAGGCGGCGGCGGGGCTGCTCGCACGGCTGCACCGCACCCCCGCGCCCACCCCGCTGCCCGCCATGCGCGGACCGGTCAAGGCCGCGCTCGCCCTGTCCCGGCTCCGCGCCGCCACCGACGGCGGCCCCGCCGCCGACGCCGTCCTCCGTGCCTGGGGCACCCTCCCCGTCTGGGCCCGCGCCGAGGCCCCGCAGCCCGACACCACCACGCTCTGCCACGGCGATCTCCATCTCGGCCAGCTCGTCCGGCACCCGGCCCCCGACGGCCCGTGGCGGCTCATAGACGTCGACGACCTCGGCGTGGGCGTCCCGGCCTGGGATCTCGGGCGGCCGGCCGCGTGGTACGCCTGTGGCCTGCTCCCGCCCGAGGAATGGCGCCGGTTCCTGGCCGCCTACCGCGCCGCCGGTGGCACGGCCGTCCCCGCCGACGGCGACCCGTGGCCCGCGCTGGACGTCCCGGCCCGCGCTCTCACCGCGCAGACCGCCGCCCGCGCGATCACCAAGGCCCTGGCCGAGGGGCGCGGCCTGGACGAGGTCGAGCAGGCGCTGGTCGACGCCTGTGACCGAATGGCTTCCGTCCCCCCACAGTTGGTCCACGAAGCCGCGAAGTAGTGTGCAACCGACCGCAGCCGGACAGAGTCTGTCCTGGCGATACGCGAAGCAGGACCGACCGGCGAGGAGTTGAGCCGACCATGCAGTGTCCGAAGTGCCATGCACCGATGCACACGTACAACCGCAACGGCGTTCAGATCGAGCAGTGCAGTGGCTGCCGCGGGATCTTTCTCGACTACGGCGAGTTGGAGGCGCTGACCCGCCTGGAGTCCCAGTGGACCCAGCCGGCCCCGCCGCCCCCGGCCGCTCCGCAGGCCTACCCGGCCGCCGCCCCGCAGGCCCCCGCCTGGGGCGCCCCGCACGGTGGCCACCACGGCGGTCACTACGGCCACAAGCGTCACAAGAGCTTCGGCCACATGCTGTTCTCCAGCTGAGGCTCACCGGGCCACGAAGAAGCCCCCGGTCGCATGACCGGGGGCTTCGGTGTGTGGACGATACTGGGATTGAACCAGTGACCTCTTCCGTGTCAGGGAAGCGCTCTCCCGCTGAGCTAATCGTCCTCGGGACCAGGACCGTGACTCCAAGGAGCCGATCTTGGGCACTGCGTGCGCGATACTGGGATTGAACCAGTGACCTCTTCCGTGTCAGGGAAGCGCTCTCCCGCTGAGCTAATCGCGCGGGGGATCCGGAGATCCAGTGGACGATACTGGGATTGAACCAGTGACCTCTTCCGTGTCAGGGAAGCGCTCTCCCGCTGAGCTAATCGTCCTTGGAGGTGGAGACGGGATTTGAACCCGTGTAGACGGCTTTGCAGGCCGTTGCCTCGCCTCTCGGCCACTCCACCAGGAGTGTAGGGGTTCGGGAAGATCCCCTGTTCCTTCGAGCGGACGACGAGGCTCGAACTCGCGACCTCAACCTTGGCAAGGTTGCGCTCTACCAACTGAGCTACGTCCGCTTGTCGTTTCGTTCCGCTCCCGCGGCCCGGCGACGTGTTGAACTCTAGCGGATTCCGGGGCCAGTACAAAAACGCGTTTGTGCAGCGTGCTGCGCTGCACCTGCTCAGGGACCCCGTGGTGCCCACCGAAGGGACATGGCCAGGTCATCCGCAGGACACCCGCCATAGACTCGACTGCGTGCCCGACCTCCCTCCTCTCGCCCGCTTCGGCGACCGCGTCGCCACCGGCCTCCTCGACGTCACCAGCGATCCCGCGGCCCTGGACTCCAGTGGTTTCTGGGCCGTCCGCGCCGACTTCGAGGGCGGTCTGACCTGCGCCCGCTTCCGCGACGTGCGCGAGGAGCCCGTCCCCGCGCCGGTGCCGGGGCAGTGGCACGGCCCGTCGGTCGGTGACTGGACGTCCTCGCTCGACCGCGCCGCGTACACGGCGGGCGTACGGCGCATCCGTGAGTACATCGCGGCCGGCGAGGTCTATCAGGCCAACCTGTGCCGGGTGCTGAGCGCGCCCGTCGCGCCCGGCGCCGACGTGGACGCGCTGACCGCCCTGTTGGCGCGCGGCAACCCGGCGCCGTACGCAGGAACGATCCGGCTGCCGGAGCACGGGGTGGAGATAGCCACCGCGTCACCCGAGCTTTTTCTGCGGCGCGCGGGGCGTGTCGTCGAGTCCGGGCCGATCAAGGGGACCGGACGCACCGAGGCGGACCTGCTGGAGAAGGACTTCGCCGAGAACGTGATGATCGTGGACCTGGTCCGCAACGACATCGGCCGCGTCTGCGCCACCGGAACCGTGACCGTGCCCGATCTGTGCGCCGTGGAGAAGCATCCGGGGCTCGTGCATCTGGTCTCCACCGTGCGCGGTGAGCTGGACGAGGGCGCCGGCTGGCCCGAGCTGCTCGACGCCGCCTTCCCACCCGGCTCGGTCACGGGCGCGCCCAAGTCGAGTGCGCTGCGGATCATCGACGCGCTGGAGACGGCTCCCCGTGGCCCGTACTGCGGTGGCATCGGATGGGTCGACGCCGACCGGGGTGTCGGTGAGCTGGCCGTCGGTATCCGTACGTTCTGGATCGACCGGGAGGCGGGCATGCTGCGGTTCGGCACCGGCGCCGGGATCACCTGGGGGTCGGACCCCGAGGGGGAGTGGCGGGAGACCGAGCTCAAGGCTTCCCGGCTGCTCGCGGTAGCGTCGGGGACGTACGAGGTGAGTGGAGAGGGACTGACGTGAAGATCTGGCTCGACGGCGGACTGCAGGACATCGAGTCCGCCCGTGTCTCCGTCTTCGACCACGGGCTGACCGTGGGCGACGGCATCTTCGAGACCGTGAAGGCGGTGGACGGCCGTCCGTTCGCGCTGACCCGGCACCTCGACCGGCTGACGCGCTCGGCCCTCGGACTCGGCCTGCCCGAGCCCGACCACGACGAGGTGCGCCGCGCCTGCGCCGCCGTCCTCGAGGCCAACCCGATGCCGCTCGGCCGGCTGCGCATCACCTACACCGGCGGCCACGGCCCCCTCGGCTCCGACCGCGGCGAACACGGCCCCACCCTCGTCGTCGCCCTCGGCGAGACCACCCGGCGCCCCGACTCCACGGCCGTGATCACGGTTCCCTGGACGCGCAACGAGCGCGGCGCGCTCACCGGCCTGAAGACCACCTCGTACGCCGAGAACGTCGTCGCCCTGGCCCGCGCCCATGAACACGGCGCGACGGAAGCCCTGTTCGCGAACACGGTCGGCCAACTCTGCGAGGGCACCGGCTCGAACGTCTTCGTCGTCCTCGACGGCGAGATCCACACCCCGCCGCTCGCCTCCGGCTGCCTCGCGGGCATCACGCGTCGGCTCACGATCGACTGGACCGGGGCCAGGGAGACCGACCTGCCGCTGGACGCGCTGGAGCGGGCGGAGGAGGTCTTCCTCACCTCCACCCTGCGGGACGTCCAGGCCGTGCACAGCGTCGACGACCGCGAACTGCCGGGCGCGCCGGGCCCGGTGACCGCCAAGGCCATGCGGATCTTCGACGAGCGGGCCGGGGACGACCTGGATCCGTGAGGGCACCGGATGCCGATCCGCGAAGGACGCGGATAATCGGCTGACCTCGGGCGTCCTGACGGGTAGAACACCCCTGATGACCACGACCCTGCGGCCGACCGAGCCGCTTCAGCACAACGACGACGGGACGCGTTCGCGCCGCTATCAGGTGTGCGTGAACGGCCGTCCCGTCGGGATCCTCCACCTCGGGACGCACCCCGTCTTCGGTGACGCGGTGGCCCGGATATCGCAGCTGCGGATCGAGGAGCCCGACCGGCGCCGCGGCCGGGGCACGGTGGCCGCCCTCGCCGCCGAGGAGGTGGCCCGCGGCTGGGGCTGCCGGCGCATCGAGGTGAGCGTCCCCGGCGACGCCGGACCGGCACTGCGGCTGGCCGGGGCCCTCGGCTACGTCGTACGCAACCGCGGCATGGAGAAGGCGCTCGGCGCCACCCCGCCCGACCTGCCCCCGGGCAGCAGGGCGCGGCCCATGACGGAGGCGGAGTACGAGGCCTGGCTCGACAAGAGCCACGAGGGTTACATGCGCAGCTGGGTCGAGCGCGGGGTCCCCGAGACAGAGGCCCGGGCCAAGTCCGAACGGGACCACGCGGCACTGCTGCCGGAGGGCCTGCGCACCCCCGACGTGTTCCTCAGCGTCCTCGAACACAAGGGAACGCGGGTGGGCACCCTGTGGGTGGGCACGCGCGAGGGCGGTGCCTTCGTCTACGACGTCGAGACCGACGCGTCCCACCGCGGCGAGGGACACGGCCGCACCCTGATGCTGGTGGCCGAGGTCCAGGCGATCGTCAACGGACACCGCACCATCGGCCTCAACGTCTTCGCGGGCAACACCCCGGCCGAGCGGCTCTACGAGTCCCTCGGCTACGAGACGACGATCCGCGCGCTGTACAAGGCGCTGTTGTAGGGGGCGGTCGGGCGAGGCTTGTGGTCTGCCGTTGCTGGTGTGGGTGGTCGGGCGAGGCTTGTGCTGGGCCGCTGGTCTTGGGGCCGGCCTAGCGTGGTTTGCCCCGGCCGTTGCTGCTGTGGCTGGTCGCGCGAGGCTGGTGCTGGGCCGCTGGTGTCGCGGCTGGTCGGGCGTGAGCCTGCCCCCGGCCGTTGCTGTAGCGGCCAGTCGGTGACGCTTGTGCCCGGCGTTGCTGTTGGGGCCGGCCGGACGGAGCTTGTGCGTGGCCGGCCAGGGGTGGGCCCGCCCTCAGCCCCTGCTGTTGTACCGGTCGGTGACGCTTGTGCTCGGCGTTGCTGTTGGGGCCGGCCGGACGAAACTTGTGCCGTGGCCGGCCAGGGGTGGGCCCGCCCTCAGCCCCTGCTGTTGTACCCGTCGGTGACGCCTGGGCTCGGCGTTGCTGTTGGGGTTGACCGGCGAGGCTTGTCCTGAGCCGCTGGCGCCCTGGCCGGTCAGGCGCGGGCGTGACCCCAGCCGCCGCTGTAGCAGCCGGTCGGCGCCCCCTGCGCTCGGCCGTCGCTGTTGTGGCCGGTCGGGCGACGCCCGAGCTCGGCCGCTGGCGTCCCGGCCGATCAGGCAACGGCCCACCCCGAGAGCCCGCCCCCTCCCGCCGCTACAGCAACCGTTCAGACACCCGGCTATTCGCCCAGCAGCCGGTCCGCGATCTCCTCGATGCGCTCGCGCAGCCCCTCCTGGCTCTTGCCGCCGTCGAGGCGCTCGCCGTCGATCACATACGTCGGCGTGCCGGTCACGCCGATCGCCTTGCCCTCGGCCTGGTCGGCGTCGACGATCAGGATGTGCCGGCCGTCGATCAGCGCGGTGTCGAACTCCTCGGCGTCCAGGCCGAGTTCCCGGGCCACCTCGACCAGGAAGGGTTCGCCCCTACGGTCCAGCTCCTCGACCCGGCCCAGCACGGCCTCGACGTACGACCACCCCTGCCCCTGCTCAAGAGCCTCCTCCGCGGCCTGCGCCGCCGCGAAGGCGTGCTTGTGCTTCTCCAGCGGGAAGTGCCGCAGCCGCAGCTCCAGCCGGTCGCCGTAGCGGGCCCGCAGGGCGTGAAGGTCGTCCAGGGCGCTGCGGCAGTCGGGGCACTGGAGCTCGCACCAGACGTCGAGGACGGGCGCGGCGGGACGGTCGGGGGAGGAGTCGCTCATGGCCCCAGTCTCCCAGCACCGGCCCCGGCGACCCAATCCGACCTGGGGCGACGGTCCGGACCGGCCCGGCGGTACGGCCCCGACCGGCACCTGCGGAGGAGATGACCCGGAGATGTCCCTGATGTCGGGCCGAGGCATGGCCGGGCGGGGTGGCCACGGTGCAGGATGGAAGGGACGAAGTGCCCTGACCCGACCCGGCACGCCTGGAGGCCCGGATGATTGCCGAGACCGTCTGTTCAGCCGTGGCCGCGGCCGGCCTGGGCATCGCGGCGGTCACGGCGTACCGCAAGCGTTTCCTCGCGGCCACGCGCATCGCCGCGTACTCCCTGGTGCCCCTCGGCCTGGTCATGACCGGAGTCGTCGACTGGCTGGCGGACACCGCCTTCAGCCCGACGGCCTGGGCGGGCTTCGGAGTCCTCGGTCTGTCCTGGGTGCTGTTCACGACCACCCGTGCGGTGGAGCGCCGCCGCGGCGGTACGCGCAAGGAGCGCAAGGAGGCCCGTGCCTCCGCACAGCGGGACGCGGTGGCGCCGGCCGCCTCCGCGCCCTCCCTCGGCGCGGGCACCCGTCAGTCGACGAAGTCCGCGACCGCACCCCGGTCGGACGCATCGGAGGACTTCAGCGACATCGAGGCCATCCTCAAGAAGCACGGCATCTGACGTCCGCACTCCGGGACTGAAACGACACAGTGGGTCGCCGACCCGGCCGTAAGCGATCACGACCCGAACCGGACATCACGGAATTCGGCGAACTCCCGCTCATTCCGGGCGTGTTGATCGCGCGGCGGGGTGCAACTGCGTCATCATCGCCCGCGAGATGCTGGACACGACACAGAGCGAGGCCGCGCCACCTCAGGACGAGCCTCGCGGGTGCCTCTTCGCCCTTTCCCAGCCACCGCTGATGATCTTCCTTGCGGTGATCGGGTGTCTGCTGCTCATGGCTGCGCTGCACGATCTGCTGCTGCTCTGAGCCGTACCCGCGGCCCCCGGCGCCACCCGCCGGGGCCCGCGTCGACACCGCGGGCCGCAGCCGCGGATCAGCCGGCCGCTTCCTTGCGGCGGGCCCGGTAGGCGGCCACGTGCAGACGGTTTCCGCAGGTACGGCTGTCGCAGTACCGGCGGGAGCGGTTGCGGGAGAGGTCCACGAAGGCGTGCCGGCAGTCCGGTGCCTCGCAGCGCCGCAGTCGCTCCTCCTCCCCGGCGACCACGAAGAACGCCAGCGCCATGCCGCAGTCCGCCGCCAGGTGGTCGGCGACGGAGGCGCCGGGGGCGAAGTAGTGCACATGCCAGTCGTAGCCGTCGTGGTCGGTGAGCCGCGGGGTGGTGCCGGCGGCGGCGACCAGTTCGTTGATCAGGGACGCTGCCGTCCGGGCGTCCGGCGCCGCGAAGATCGCGGCGAACCGCCCGCGCACCTTGCGCACCGCGGACAGATCGAACTCCGACAGCACCCCGACATCACTGAATTCGTGCTTTCGTACGAAGTCTTCGAGGGCCGCGACGTCCGGCAGCCCCTCCGGGGACTCGTCGCCCTCCGGTGCGGTGTTCACCAGGTCCACCACGGCATCGAGTGCACACCGGGTGTCATGGGTGATCAGCACGTTTCGCTCCCTGGCCTGGTGGGTCGGGCGGAGTGCCCGCCGATGCTGGCCGATCGTAGTGGCTCGCGCGGCCCGCCCAAGGGTCGTACTCGCACACGTCTCCGATTACAACGCCACGGCGACGCTGACGGTTCCCGTCACCCACAAGCACACCAGCGCCGCCCCCGCGGAGCGGAGACGGCGCTGCTGCGTGCCGTATGCGGTTGTCTAGGCCCGAGCCGTCACCCCGAGTCGACGGCGCCGGGCGGCTTCGTGGGGCGGTCTCGCCCTAACTCTCCGCCAGGATGTGTGAGAGCTCCTGATCGAGATCGAAATGCCGATGCTCCGTGCCGGGAGGCACGGCGGCATCCGTCCGCTTCAGGAACGACTCCAGAGCCCGCGCGGGCGCCTCCAGCAGCGCCTCGCCCTCCGGAGAGCTCAGCGCGATGCAGACGACGCCCTGACCGTGACTGCGCGACGGCCAGACGCGGACGTCGCCGGTGCCGGTGGGCCGATGCAGCCCCTCCGCGAGGAGGTCACGGGCGAACACCCACTCGACGGTCTCTTCTGCTCCGGTGTGGAAGGTGGCGTGCACGGCGTAGGGGTCGGCCGTGTCGTACCGCAGGCCTGCGGGGACAGGCAGGGAGGACTCGCTCGACACAACGAGGCGCAGGTGCAGCTCGCAGCTGACCGTGGTGTTCATAAGCGCCAGGGCCTTTCGCTCAGTGTGCGCTCGGGGATTCGCACGTCGGCGAAATCGACATGCCACCTACGGTGCCGTTGTAAACCCCTCTGAGTGTTTTGCGTGCCTTTACGTAACTCTTCCGGCCGAGAACCTGTTCGCGAGGTACGACCATTCCGGTGACTCGTTTCGGTCCGGTAGGGTTTGGCCGTATGAATACGGGGAGTAACGAGCCGGGCGAAGTTGCCGTGGCTACCGACGAGACCGAAGTGGACGGTGTGAAGGACGACAGCGAGCAGGGGCTCGGCTCGCGAGCGCCGGAGTTCATCAAGGCGCGTAGAGCGCTGCATCTGAGCTGGCAGGTCGGCGTCTTCATCATCGGCCTGGCGATAGTCGTCACCGGCATCATCCTGCTGCCCTTGCCGGGGCCCGGCTGGGTGATCATCTTCGGCGGCATGGCCGTCTGGGCGACCGAGTTCGTGTGGGCCCAGCTCGTCCTGCGCTGGACCAAGCGCAAGGTCACCGAGGCGGCCCAGCGGGCCCTTGATCCGAAGGTGCGGCGTCGCAACATCATCCTGACGACGATCGGCCTCGTCATCGTGGGCGCGATACTCGGCTTCTACCTGTGGAAGTTCGGCATCGTCATGCCCTGGAACATCAAGGACCAGTGATCCACGAGGGGGTGCGGACGTCGTCCGGTGCGGGTTCGCGCTGGTCACGCGCACCCCCTGACATGGGGTAATGTTCTTCCTGCGTCCGGGCGATTAGCTCAGTGGGAGAGCGCTTCGTTCACACCGAAGAGGTCACTGGTTCGAACCCAGTATCGCCCACCCGGATCCGGCGGCCCGCCTGCGACTGTGCAGGCGGGCCGCCGGCGTTTCCGCCCCCGCATGCTGCTCCGGGGTGCGGGTCGGACGCCCGGCCGGCTCCCGTTTCCGCTCCGGCTCCGGGCAACTCACCGGCGACCGGACCGCATTCGGCCGACCGGGCCCCCGCGTGGCACCGCACCCCTGTTCGGCCCGTCTGTCGCACGCCCTTGACCTGCGGCATCGCGCTTCCGGGCTCGTCGGCCCGACCTCACACACCGTCAACTCGCCCCGTATGCCCGCGAAGAAATTCCTGTCCGAATCATTGACGCACCCCGAGGCCCTCCGTACCTTGTGCCAGCAAGCGCTTACTTGAAACGATTCATGCAGGCGGCAACGACGCTGCGGGGAGGGCCCGACTGTGGGAACCAACAGGAATGTCGACCGGCGCACGATCCTGAAGGCGGCAGGTGCCACGGCTGCCACGCTCGGGCTGGCCTCGACCACGGCGTGCGGCGGCGACGGGGGAGCCGCCGCCGACGGGACGGTGACGATCCGTTACGCGTGGTGGGGGGCCGAGGACCGCGCTCAGCGGATCAACAAGACCATCGCGCTCTTCGAGAAGAAGTACCCGAAGATCAAGGTCAAGACGGACTTTCAGCCGTACACCGACTTCTGGAAGAAGTTCAACACCCAGGCCTCCGGCGGGAATCCGCCGGACGTGTTCCAGAATGCCATTGGATTCCTGCGCAAATACGACGCGAAGAATGTACTTCTCGATCTCGGCGAGCAGGTCGAGGCGGGCAACCTCTCGATGGACGGCTTCCGCGCGGGCCTGGACAAGTTCGGCGAGATAGACGGAAAGCTCCTCGGTGTCCCGGTCGGCTCCAACTCGATGGCCCTCGTGATCGACAAGCCCGTCTACACCAAGGCGGGCGTCAAACCGGAGCAAGGCTGGACCTGGGACGACTTCGAGGCGGCGATGAAGAGGATCCGTGACCGGACCGGACGCGCCGGCGACAGCGGCATGTACGGCGTCATGTACCTCTACGACCTCTACCTCCGTCAGAACGGCAAGGCGTTCTTCACCGAGGACGGACTCGGCTTCACCGAGGCGGACCTGACGGACTGGTGGACCAAGGCCGAGAAGGGCGTCGAGGAGGGCCTCTACGCCGACGCCAAGAAGGTCGCCCAGATCAAGCCCAAGTCGGCGGTCTCCGCCGAACTCGCCGGCGGCGAGTTCACCTGGGACAACTTCACCGTCCGCTACACCTCCGAGGGCAAGAGCGAGTACGGCCTCGCGCCCATCCCGACGACGGACGGCAAGAAGACCGGCCAGTACCTCGGCTCCCTGATGCTCAGCGCCTCCAAGCGCACCGAGCACCCGAAGGAGGTCGCCCAGTTCATCGACTTCATGGTGCACGACCCCGAGGTCGCCAAGATCATGGGCTACGACCGGGGCGTGCCCGCCACCCAGGCCCAGTTCGACGCGTTCCAGCCGACGGACGAGGTCAACAAGGGGATCGCCGCCTACGAGACCTCCCTCGTAGAGGCCGGTGTCCTGGAGCCGATCACCCCGCACCCGAACGGCGCGGACATCTGTGAGGCCGCGTTCCTGCGCATCGCCGAGGAACTCGCGCTCGGCAAGCGCTCGGTCGACGAGGCCGTCGAGCAGTTCTTCACCGAGTCGAAGACGGCTCTCGTCGTCTGATGGGGACGACCGTGACACACGCCCCTGCGGCGGAGGGCCTGACCGAGGACTGCGAGCCGCGGCAGCGACCGGTGAAGCCCGAGCGACCCGCCGCCCTCAAGCGGCGGATCCGCCGGGAGAACCTGGCCGGCTATCTCTTCATGTCCCCGTGGATCGCCGGGTTCCTGCTGCTCACCGCGGGCCCGATGGCCGCCTCGCTCTACTTCGCCTTCACCGACTACAACCTCTTCGACGCGCCCCGATGGATCGGCCTCGACAACTTCTCCGAGATGTTCGCCGACCCGCGCTGGCGCCACTCGGTGCAGGTGACGCTCTGGTACGTCGTCGTCGGCACGCCGCTCAAGCTGCTCGCGGCCCTCGGCGTGGCGCTCCTGCTCGCACAGAAGCGACGCGGCCAGGCCTTCTACCGGGCCGCCTTCTACGCCCCGTCGCTGATCGGCGCGAGCGTCTCGGTGGCGATTGTGTGGAAGGCGATCTTCTCGGACGACGCGATCGTCGATCGTACGCAGAAGCTCTTCGGGATCGGCGTCGGCGGCTGGACCGGTGACCCGGACCTGATCATCTACAGCCTGGTGGCGCTCACCATCTGGCAGTTCGGCGCCCCCATGGTCATCTTCCTCGCCGGCCTCAAGCAGGTCCCGCGCGAGCTGTACGAGGCGGCCGAGGTCGACGGGGCGGGCAAGCTGCGGCGGTTCTGGAACATCACCCTGCCGATGATCTCCCCCGTCCTCTTCTTCAACGTCCTGCTGGAGACCATCCACTCCTTCCAGATCTTCAGCTCGGCCTACATCGTCGGCGGCGGCGCCGGGGGCAACGCCTGCGGTCCGGCCGACGGTTCGATGGTCTACACCTGCTACCTCTACGTCCAGGGCTTCGAGAACAGCCGTATGGGCCTGGCCTCCGCCATGGCCTGGATGCTGCTCGTCGCCGTCGCCCTGGTCACGGCGGTGCTGTTCTGGTCCCAGAAGCGCTGGGTGCACTACGAGGAGGGCGCCCGATGAGCACCCACGATCTTCCGACCGCGCGGGCCGGGGCGCTGCGCCGCAGGCTGCCGGGTTCCGTCGCCTGGCACATCGGGTCCCTGCTCGTCCTCGCGGTGATCCTCTACCCGGTGATCTGGGTCATCGGCGGCTCCTTCAAGAACAGCGAGGACATCGTCGGCAGCCTGGACCTCCTGCCGGCCGACCCGGTCCTGTCCAACTACACGAGCCTCGCCGACGGCATCGCCGACATCTCCATCTCCACCTTCTTCTTCAACTCGCTCTTCCTCGCGGTCGGCTCGGTGATCGGGATCGTGGTGTCCTGCTCGCTGACCGCCTACGCCTTCGCGAGGATCAGGTTCGCCGGGCGGAATCTGCTCTTCACGCTGATGATCGGCACGCTCCTGCTGCCGTACCACGTGCTGCTGATCCCGCAGTACGTGCTGTTCCGCAACATGGAGATGATCAACACCTACACCCCGCTGCTGCTGGGGAAGTACCTCGCCACGGAGGCGTTCTTCGTCTTCCTGATGGTGCAGTTCATGCGGAACCTGCCCAAGGAACTCGACGAGGCGGCCCGCCTCGACGGCTGCGGGCACCTCCGGATCTACTGGTCGATCATGCTGCCGCTGTGCAGGCCGGCCCTGATCACCAGCGCGATCTTCACCTTCATCAACTCCTGGAACGACTTCATGGGCCCGCTGATCTATCTCAACGAGCCCGACAAGTACACGGTCTCCCTGGGCCTGAAGATGTTCGTCGACCAGGAAGGGCTGGCGAACTACGGCGGCATGATCGCCATGTCGCTCGTCGCCCTGCTGCCGGTCCTCGCCTTCTTCCTGGCCTTCCAGCGGTATCTGATCGACGGCATGGCGACGTCCGGACTCAAGGGCTGAGGGGGCGGACGCGATGGCCCAAGCGCGTGTGAAGGCTCGTACGGCCGGTGGAGAGTCGGCCTTCGCCATTGGGGCCTCCCCTGCTCGAGCGGAGTCGAGAGCTTGGGGAAGGTTCGGGGTGTTCGCCGAGTGTCTGCTCACCGGCGTGTGGATCGCCGTGGCCTCCCTCGGGCTGGTCACCTGGCCGGCCGCCTTCGCCGCCGGGGCCCGGCATCTGCGGCGTCGTCTCGCACACGAGGGCGGTGGCCTGCGGGAGTTCGTCGCCGACTTCCGGGTCGCCGTGCGCGGCGGGTGGGCCGTCGGGCTCGCCGGGTGGGGCGTGGTGGCCGCGGTCGGGGTGGACGTCCAGGCCGCGCGCGCCGGGATTCCCGGCGGGCCGGTCGTCGGGGCGATCGGCGTGTGCGCGCTGATCGGCGCCTTCGTGGCCGTGCTGCGGGCGGCGGCCGGGTGGACGCCGGGCGCCGGCTGGTGGGCGCTGCTCGCCGGGGCCGGGCGGCGTACCGTGCTCGATCCCGCCGGGTCCTTCCTGGTCGTCGGCGGGCTGGCCGTCGTCGCCGCCTCCGCCTGGTTCGCCGCGCCGCTGGCTGTCCCTGTCCTGGGGGCCGTCGCCGCGGCGGCCGTCGCCGTGGAGGAGCGGTACCGGCACCGCTGACGGGCGGTGCCTTTCCCAAGGTCGGTGCCCTGAGCGCCGTATCTCTCTCTGTCATGCCCCTGATCAACCTGCCACTCGCACTCGCACTCGCGCACGGAAAGGAAAGGCCATGTCCCCTATCCCTCGCAGGTCCCTCCTCAAGGCGGCCGCGGTCGCCGGAGCGGCGGCGCAGTTCAGCTGGGCGCTGGGCGCGAAGGACGCGCAGGCCGCACCCGAGGCCGCCGGCGCGGACCCCGTGACCCTGGACTGGCTGGAGGACGGCGGCCTGGGCGCGGCCCCCGGCTCCACCGTCGGCGTCCCCTGGCCGAAGGGCGCGTATCAGGCGGACCAGACGTTCGCGCTGACGGACGCCGCCGGCAAGGCCGTGCCCGTGCAGTCGTGGCCGATCGCCTACTGGCCCGACGGATCCCTCAAGTGGACGGCGCACGCGGTCGGTTCGGGCGACGGCAAGCTCACACTCACCGCCGGGGACCCCGCGGCCCCCGCCAAGAAGGTCACCGTCGACAAGAGCGGCGGCACGATCGACGTCTCGACCGGTGTCATCACGGCGCGGATCGGCAAGTCCGGCGCGACCCTCGTCAAGTCGGTCACCCGCGGCTCCACGGAGATCGCCAGGAACGGCCGGCTCGTACTGATCCGCCAGCCCGAGATCGAGGACGAGGACCTGGGCGCGGTCAGGACCGAGCGCTTCGAGGGAGCCATCTCCGAGGTCACCGTCGAGCAGGAGGGACCCGTCCGCGCGGTCGTCCGCGTCGACGGCAAGCACCGCAAGGGGAACCGGAGTTGGCTCCCGTTCTCCCTCCGCCTCTACTTCTACGCGGGCGCCGACTCCTTCCGCATGGTGCACACCATCACGTTCGACGGCACGCAGGAGCCGGGCCGGGCGAGCGGTGACTTCATCCGGGGCATCGGGGTGCGCTTCACCGTGCCGATGCGCGACGAGTCGTACGACCGTCACATCCGCGTCGCCGGCGAGGGCACCGGCATGCTCCGCGAGGCCGTCAAGGGCATCACCGGGCTGCGCCGCGACCCGGGGGCGGCCGTACAGGCGGCGCAGTTCGCGGGGGAGAAGCTGCCCGACCCCGCCACCTGGGACCAGCGGGTCACCACCCGTCTGCAATACATCCCCGAGTGGGGCGACTACACCCTCTCCCAGCTCTCCGCCGACGGCTTCACGCTGCGCAAGCGGACCAAGAAGGGTCACGGCTGGATCGGCGCCGGTGGCGGCAGGCGGGCCTCCGGATTCGCCTACGTCGGGGGTGTCAGCGGCGGCCTCTCCTTCGGGCTGCGGGACTTCTGGGAGAAGTTCCCCGCCCAGCTCGACATCCGCCACGCCCACACCGACGCGGCCGAGGTCACCCTGTGGCTCTGGTCGCCCGAGGCGCAGCCCATGGACCTGCGCTTCTACCACGACGGCATGGGCCAGGACACCTACGCCGAGCAACTCGAGGGCCTCAACATCACCTACGAGGACTACGAGCCGGAGTTCGGAACGCCGTACGGCATCGCCCGCACCTCCGAACTCCTCTTCTGGGCCAACGAGTCCACGCCCTCGGCGGACGCTCTCGCCCGCCAGGTCGAGGCCGTACGGGTGCTGCCGCAGCTCGCCGCCCCGCCCAAGCACCTCATCAAGGCCAAGGTCTTCGGCCCCGGCCTGTACTCCGAGCCGGACCGCTCCACCCCCGCCAAGGCGAAGATCGAGGACCACCTCGACTTTCTCTTCACCTACTACAAGGACCAGGTGGAGCAACGTCGTTGGTACGGATTCTGGGACTACGGCGACATCATGCACACCTACGACACCGTCAGACACCAGTGGCGGTACGACATCGGCGGCTACGCCTGGGACAACTCCGAGCTGTCGCCCGACCTCTGGCTCTGGTTCGCGTATCTGCGGTCGGGCCGCGCGGACATCTTCCGGTTCGCGGAAGCCATGACCCGGCACACGGGTGAGGTCGACGTCTATCACCTGGGGAAGTGGGCGGGTCTCGGCACCCGGCACGGTGTGCAGCACTACGCCGACAGCGCCAAGCAGCAGCGCATCGCCAACACCACGTACCGGCGCTACTACTACTTCCTCACCGCCGACGAGCGGGTCGGCGATCTCATGCACGCCAACGTCGACTCCGACGAGACGTTCCTCGTGCTCGACCCGATCCGCAAGATCCGCACCGAGCCGTACACCCCCGACCGGCACGCGCTGTCGATCGGCTTCGGCACGGACTGGAGCGGGTTGGTCTCGGCCTGGCTGACCGAATGGGAGCGCAAGGGACCCAAGTGGGAGAAGGCCAAGGCGCGGGTGCTGTCGACGATGGAGACGATCGCCGCCCAGCCGAACGGGTTCGTGCAGGGGAGCGGGCTGTACGACCTCGACACGGGCAGGTTCGCGATCGCCTCGCAGCCGGTGGTCGGGGTATCGCACCTCTCTGCGGTGTTCGGGCTGAACGAACTGTGCGCGGAGCTCATCGACCTCGTCGACATGCCGAAGTTCAACGAGGCGTACTTCGACTACTGCCGCTACTTCAACGCCACCAAGGCCGAGCAGGCGGCGCGGTACGGGTCCAACTTCGGGTCGCTGCTGCTGTTCCAGGGGCACTCGCGGCTGGACGCGTACGCGGCCGTGCGGACGGGGGACGCGAAGCTCGCCGCCCGTGCGTGGGAGAAGTTCTACGACTCCGACGGGTACAAGGAGTCGGCGCCCTGGAAGACGGAGGCGCTGAGCGGGCCGGTGGCGCTGGTGGAGGGGAGTGAGGCGAGCTGGGTGTCGACCAACGACACCGCGTTGTACGGCCTCGCCGCCATCGAGAACCTGGCGTTGTTGGGGGACAGAATGCCGTGACAGGTCGTGGGGAACCGCGCGACCGTTGTGGCTGGTCGCGCAGTTCCCCGCGCCCCCGGGTGGGCTTCAGTGCATGTTGCCCAGGAAGTCCCGCATCCTTCGGGCGTCCCTGAGGCGTTGCTCGTACGTCGCTCCTGTGGCGAGGAGCAGGACGCCGGCCAAGGCGGGCGGTACCCAGCGGGGGAGTGCGTCGGTCACCTGGGCGATGTACGGGGCGAGTTCGTGCAGGGCGTCCAGGGCCAGCACCGCGCCGCCGAGGAGGAGCGGTGCCTGGAGGTGGTGGCGGGCGCCGAGCAGGGTGACCGCCAGGGCCGCCAGGCCCAGTAGCAGGGGGCGGGTCCACTGCGGGTCGCCCCAGGCCGCGAGGAGGCTCGGCACGAGGGTGGCGGCGAGACCGGGGCCGTACGCGGTCCAGGACGGGACGTCGGGATCGCGGCGCCTGCGCAGGACGCCGACGAGCAGCGCCGGGACGCCGACCGGCAGGGTGTACGCCTCCGGGGTCCCGACGTCCCAGGCGGCGAGGCGAACCCATGTGGCCAGGACGAAGAGTGCGGCCGAGGCGTAGGAGACGTGGCGGCGGTCGGGACGGATCGCCGTCCCGGCGGTGATCACACCGCAGAGCGCCAGGACCAGGGCGAGCATCGGCAGGTCGGCGGAGGCGGCGGCGAGGCCGACGGCGAGAAGCGCGGCGATCGCACCCGTCACCTCGACCGGGATCGTCGCCGGCGCCTTGTCGAGCCGCGCCGCGAGCAGCGCCGCCGCCACCGGGACCGCCAGGACCAGCACAGCCGTGTACTGCGGCTCCCAGCCGGCCGCGGCACCTGCCGCGCAGGCCAGGGCCGTTGCGTAGGTGAGCGCGGCCGGGGCGGTGACCGGGGCGAGGTGTGGCTTCCAGGCGGCCGCCGCGAAGAGGGCCGTCAGAGCCGCGAGCACGGCGAGGGTGGCGGGCTCGGTGGCCAGGGAGGCGAAGGCGAGGGGGAGGGAGGTGAGGAGGGCGAGGACCGTGGCGGTGCCGCGAGGGGTGGGGAAGGCGACTGCCGCGGAGGGCTCCTTCGGTGGCTCCGGCCGCTCGGAGGGCCGCATCCACGCGGCCGCCGCGAGCGCGCCGGCCGTGGTGAGGGCGAGCGCCATCAGGCCCACGGAATAAGGGACTTCGAGCACCGGAGGAAGGACCAGCGCCGTCGCCCATGCCAGCACCAGCACACCGGTCAGGGCCCGGGGACGCCAGAGCGCGTCACGCACCGCGAGAAGCAGTACGACGGCGACGACCGCCAGGACTACGGGCACCGTGTGCGTGTCCGACGGCCAGGGCGCGTCGACCGTCACCGCCGCGCGCGCGTTCCCCGGCGTCCCGGACCACACCCGCTCGGCCCAGGCGAACGGACCGGCCAGGGCGATGGCCAGCGGCGGCAGGGCCCACAGCAGGGCGAGCCCCTGTACGGCGGCGGAGGCCCGGGCGAGTCCGGCCCGCAGCGTCTCCGGCAGCCGCTCCACCCGTACCGCGGCGAGCAGGGCGACCCCGCACACCAGGTACGCCGGAACCGTCCACGCGTCCGGCAGCACCGAGCGGGCAATGCCGCCGAGCGCGGCGACCGCGAGGAGGCCGGCGGCGACCGCGGGGCCCAGCCCCTGCTTCCGGACCGCCGCCAGCGCCAGGCCCGCGGCCAAGAGGAGGAGCGCCGCCGCACGGGCGGCGGCGCTCGGGCCGGTGGCCGTCCAGGACAGCCAGCCGGCGGCCCACACGCCCCAGGCGCCCATGCCGTACGCACCGATCACCGCGGTGATCCGCACGGACCCGGCAGGCACCCGGAGCGCCACACCCGCGTCGAACCCGGCCGTCACCAGCACGGCGGCCGTGATCCCGAACGGGCTCGCGTCGACCGCCACCGCCCCCAGCGTGAGCGGGAGTTGGGCGGCGAGCAGAGCGGCGGGCAGGGGCAGACGCAGCTCGGAGGTGTGCGGCAGCAGGCCGTACGCCGCCCACAGGGCCGCCAGCACCGCCGAAGCGGCCGCGAAGTACCCCGTGGCGTCCACGTCGGCCAGCCCGACCTCGTGCAGCGCGTAGGCGTCCAGCACGGTCAGCGCGAGCCCGAGGCCCGCCACCGCCTCGGCCGTGGAGCGCAGCCCGCGCTTCAGCAGCGGCAGGGGAGCGGCGAGCACCGCCACCGTGACCCCGCCGAGCACCAGGGCCCGGCCCGCGATCCCCATGTGTCCCCAGCTGACCAGCGTGAACGCCATCGCGGCGATGGTGAGCAGGACCCCGCCGAGCACCAGCAGGACGTTCTGGACCCCGGGCGCGGAGGCCTCGGGGCGCGGGGAAGGGGCGGGGGCCGGAGCGGCCGGCCGGGGCGCCGCCTGCAGAGCGGTGACCAGCCAGGCCCGGCGGTGCAGCAACTGGGCCCGGCGGGCGTCCAGTTGGCGCAGCTCCAGGTCGAGGAGCCGCAACTCCTCGGCCGGTGGCGGAAAGTGCGTCATGCCTGGAGTGTGGTCCGCGTCACCTCGTACGGCATGAGTGCGCGTACTCAGAACGTACTCAGTTACGACGGAAACCCGCTGCGCAGGGGCAGACTCGGCCCATGGACTGGAGTCACTACCGCTTCCGCAGCCTGTGGACCCTGCCCGCGCCGCCCGCCGCCGTCTACGACGCGCTGGAGCAGGCCGAGGACTACCCCCGCTGGTGGCCGCAGGTGCGGGAGGTGACCAAGCTCGACGACATCACCGGCGTGATCACCATCCGCTCCGTCCTGCCGTACGACATGGTCTTCACCGCCCGCGAGATCCGGCGGGACCGGGCGGCCGGAGTGCTGGAGATCGCCATGTCCGGGGACATCGACGGCTGGGCGCGGTGGACCCTCGCTCCGCGCGGCGCCGGCACCCTGGCCCGCTACGACCAGGTCGTCGACGTGCACAAGCCGTTGCTCAGGCGGTTCGCCGTGCCCGGGAGGCCGCTCTTCCGGGCCAACCACTGGCTGATGATGCGCGCCGGACGGCGGGGATTGCTGGCCCACCTGGCCGGCGGTCGGCAAGCGGTTTGAAGGAAACGCGCGGGGACCTGTATTGTTCAGTCCGTTCCCGGGCGATTAGCTCAGTGGGAGAGCGCTTCGTTCACACCGAAGAGGTCACTGGTTCGAACCCAGTATCGCCCACCGGGAAAAGGCCGGTCCGCAACAGCGGACCGGCTTTTTTGCGCGTGACGCCCTAGGCCGCCGCCGGCAGGTCCGGGCGCAGTGGCCACGCCGGGTCCACCGCCTCGTCGTTGCCGCTGCGGGCGAACCACGCCTGCAGGCCGCGCGCCTGTGCCGCGTGCCACACCGCCTGCAGAGGGTGCAGTTCGGCGGGGGACAGGCGTTCCAGGCGGGCCGCGAACCGGCGCCCCACCGCCCGTACGACCTCCAGTGAGGCCAGTGCGTCGGCCGCCGCGTCATGCGCGCCGTCCAGCGTGACGCCGTAGTGCGCGCACAGGTCGGTCAGGGTGCGCCGGCCCTTGCGATAGCGGTCCAGATGCTTGTCCAGGACGCGCGGGTCGAGCACCAGCATCGGCGAGGTCTCGAACCACCGGTCCAGGGACGACGCGCGATGGCGCCGCAACTCGCGGTCCAGCAAGGTGAGATCGAACGGCGCGTTCATCACCACTATGGGCCTGCCGACCGCCGCCTGTCCGGACAGTTCCTCGACTATCTCCTGCATCACCGGCGCCGGCCAACGGCCGTTGCGCTGGAGATGATCCTCCGTCAGTCCGTGCACCGCGGTCGCCGCCTCCGGCACCGGCACACCCGGGTTCACCAGCCACTGGGTCACGCGCGGCCGGGTTCCCGGGGCGTCCTGGACGACGACGGCCGCCGAAACGATCCGGTCGGTCTCGACGTCCACGCCTGTCGTCTCTGTGTCGAATGCCGCCAGCGGGCCTTCATACCAGCACGCCATATCTACACAACCCCTCGTTCACCCACGGCAGCTGACGCACCGTCTTCTGCCCGTTTGGTGATACCCGGCCCGTTTGCGGCGTACGCCGGAAGGACACAACAGGAGTGCGGGTCTTTGCAGTTCAGCGGCCCGGTACGGGGATTCACTGGCTTGGAAGGCTGTTTGGTCATGGCGATAGCGCAGCCCGAGCGGGGCGGGCTGCTGCCCGAACGCACGGGCCCCCATCGCGGTTCACTCGCCACCACCGCATGCATGGAGACACTGCAGGTGGGCTATCTGCACGCCGTCGCGGCGGCGGCCGGCTGTTCGCTGTCCCAGCCCTTTCCGGACAACGGCATCGACTGGCACGTCAGCCACAGCGCGCCCGGACACACGGTCGACGACGAGGTCACCATCAAGGTGCAGCTGAAGGCGACGTACCAGATCGCACCGAACCCGCCCGGCCGCTTCTTCTCGTTCACGCTCGACAACGACCACCTGGCGAAGCTCGCCCGCACCCCGGTCTCGGTGCACAAGATCCTGGTCGTGATGATCGTGCCGCGCACCCAGGACGACTGGCTGCGCGCCAGCCACGACCGGCTCGACCTGCGCCACTGCTGCTACTGGGTCAACCTGGCGGGACACCCGGTCACCGGGCGGCGTCGCACCACCGTGCGGATACCGACCTCACGCATCTTCGACGACCGGGCGCTCTGCGAGATCATGACGCGGACCGGGACGGGAGGCAAACCATGACGCACCGCCCCCTGGAGGAGCCGATACGACCGGTGAGGCCGCACCCCGTCGACGCCGCCTGGGACCGTCCCCCCGAGCCCGGCGAGGTCGACCCCGCCGTGCTCAGCGCCCTGCTGCACCGGCACGGCTGGCAGCGGCGTGGGGGAGCGGCCGGGCGCTACGGCCGCTGGACCCCGCCGGGGCCGGGTGGCGGCGGCACCAGCCTGCTCGTCCCCGAGTCCCGCGCCTTCCCCGACAGCGACGACCTGCTCGGCGAGGCGCTCGTCGCCCTGTCCCGCAGCGGCATGCCCTCCGCGCGCGAGGTACTGGTCGGGCTCGCCGTGCCCAGCGACGAGGTCCGCTGGTGGCGGGACACCCCCAGCGGGCCGGCCGGGGCCGCGCCCTGGACCGTCGAGGAGGAGCTGCGCACGGCCGCCCGCCAGATGCTCCTCGCCGCCGCGCTCGCCACACGCGCGCGTGCGGGCTACTACGGCGCCCGGCACCGCCGCTCGGCCGCCGCGATGCTGGAGAACGTCCTCGTCGGTGCCGCGTCCGGCGGGCGCGGGCTCGCCGCCTTCGTGCCCGTCGGCACCGGCCGCCCGCTCGCCGTACGCCTCCACCAGGCCCTCTACGCCGCCCGCGAGGCCATCGACTACCAGCGGGCCACCGGCGGCATGGACGCCTTCGACGGCGCCGTCGAGGCGGGCGTCAGCCGCGAGCTCATCGAGGCCCTGATCGCCCTCGTCCGCGGCACGGAGGGCGCTCGGATCGCCGTCGAGTGGGCGCCCGCGTCCGGGGTGCCCGAGGACTGCGCGGCCGGCGTCGAGCCCGTCGAGTTCTCGCCGGGCGACCTGCCCGTGCTGCGCGAGGCCGGCGCCCGCTATCTGCGCGAGGAGCCGTCCGTGCCGGTCAGGCTCACCGGCGCGGTGGTACGGATGCGCAGGTCCGGGCCGCGCGGGGAGGGCACCGTACGGCTGCGCGTCCTCGCGGGCGCCGAGGTGCCGCACGTCCGGCTGACCCTGGACGAGGAGGCCTACCGCATCGCCGGTCACGCCCACCTCGTCGGGCTGCCCGTGCGGGTGCACGGCCGTCTGGAGAGCCGCGGCGGCTTCCGCAAGCTCACCGGGGCCTCCGGCGTCGTACCGGTACAGGTGGACGAGGCCGAGCGGGACCGGCTGATGAAGTCGCTCCAGGAGGACCTGGACTTTTTCGAAGAGGCTTGTGGCGGGGACGACCGGGAGGACTGAGGCTGAGCCGGTGGGCCGAGGGTGACCGTTTCGCGGTCAGCCGTCCGGGGTCGGTACGATCGCGTAATGCGCGCGCTCCTGGTATGGCGCCGCAACCCACCTTCAGTCAGGAGAGACCGGTGTCAGACGTCCGTGTGATCATCCAACGCGATTCCGAGCGGGAAGAGCGCGTGGTGACAACGGGGACTACGGCCGCCGACCTCTTCGCCGGCGAGCGCTCGATCATCGCCGCGCGCGTGGGCGGCGAGCTCAAGGACCTGTCGTACGTGCTCGCCGACGGCGAGGAGGTCGAGGGCGTCGAGATCTCCTCCGAGGACGGCCTGAACATCCTGCGCCACTCCACCGCGCACGTGATGGCGCAGGCCGTGCAGGAGCTGTTCCCCGAGGCCAAGCTGGGCATCGGCCCGCCCGTCAAGGACGGCTTCTACTACGACTTCGACGTCGAGAAGCCGTTCACGCCCGAGGATCTCAAGGCCATCGAGAAGAAGATGCAGGAGATCCAGAAGCGCGGGCAGAAGTTCGCCCGCCGCGTCGTCACCGACGAGGCCGCCCGCGAGGAGCTCGCCGCCGAGCCCTACAAGCTGGAGCTGATCGGCCTCAAGGGCTCCGCGTCCTCCGACGACGGCGCGGACGTCGAGGTCGGCGCCGGTGAGCTGACGATCTACGACAACCTCGACGCGAAGACCGGCGACCTGTGCTGGAAGGACCTCTGCCGCGGTCCCCACCTGCCGTCGACCCGCGCGATCCCGGCGTTCAAGCTGATGCGCAACGCCGCCGCCTACTGGCGCGGCAGCGAGAAGAACCCGATGCTCCAGCGCATCTACGGCACCGCCTGGCCGTCCAAGGACGAGCTGAAGGCGTACCTCGACTTCCTCGCCGAGGCCGAGAAGCGCGACCACCGCAAGCTGGGCAACGAGCTCGACCTGTTCTCGATCCCCGAGCAGATCGGCTCCGGCCTCGCGGTCTTCCACCCCAAGGGCGGCATCATCCGCCGCGTGATGGAGGACTACTCGCGCCGCCGGCACGAGGAGGAGGGCTACGAGTTCGTCTACACCCCGCACGCGACGAAGGGGAAGCTCTTCGAGACGTCGGGCCACCTCGACTGGTACGCCGAGGGCATGTACCCGCCCATGCAGCTCGACGAGGGCGTGGACTACTACCTCAAGCCCATGAACTGCCCGATGCACAACCTGATCTTCGACGCGCGCGGCCGCTCGTACCGTGAACTGCCGCTGCGCCTCTTCGAGTTCGGGACCGTGTACCGGTACGAGAAGTCGGGCGTCGTGCACGGCCTCACCCGCGCGCGTGGCTTCACGCAGGACGACGCGCACATCTACTGCACCCGTGAGCAGATGTCGGAGGAGCTCGACAAGACGCTCACCTTCGTCCTCGGCCTGCTGCGCGACTACGGCCTGACCGACTTCTACCTGGAGCTGTCCACCAAGGACCCGGAGAAGTTCGTCGGCTCCGACGAGGTCTGGGAGGAGGCCACGGAGACGCTCCGCCAGGTCGCCGAGAAGCAGGGCCTGCCCCTGGTCCCGGACCCGGGCGGCGCCGCCTTCTACGGCCCGAAGATCTCCGTCCAGACCAAGGACGCCATCGGCCGGACCTGGCAGATGTCGACGATCCAGCTCGACTTCAACCTGCCGGAGCGCTTCGACCTGGAGTACACCTCCGCGGACGGCTCCAAGCAGCGCCCGGTCATGATCCACCGCGCGCTGTTCGGCTCGATCGAGCGGTTCTTCGCGGTGCTCCTGGAGCACTACGCGGGCGCCTTCCCGGCGTGGCTCGCCCCGGTCCAGGCCATCGGCATCCCGATCGGCGACGGGCACGTGGACTACCTGGAGAAGTTCGCCGCGGCCGCCAAGAAGAAGGGCCTGCGGGTCGAGGTCGACTCCTCCTCCGACCGCATGCAGAAGAAGATCCGCAACGCCCAGAAGCAGAAGGTGCCCTTCATGGTCATCGCGGGCGACGAGGACATGGCGAACAACGCCGTCTCCTTCCGCTACCGCGACGGCTCGCAGGAGAACGGCATCCCGTTCGACGAGGCCATCGCGAAGATCGCGCAGGTCGTCGAGGAGCGGGCGCAGGTCTGATCCGGCCGGACACGATCACGAGGCCCCCGGGAGCTCAGCTCTCCGGGGGCCTCTTGTCGCTCTCGCGGGAGAAGATCTGCAGCAGCCAGGACGAGAACGACCCCGTCACCGCGCCGAGCAGCGCCAGCCCGCCGGCCATCATCGCGATCGCGATCGACCGGCCACGCGTGGTCACCGGGGTGATGTCCCCGTATCCGACCGTCGTGAGGGTCGCCGCGGCCCACCACACGGCGTCCCCGAACGTCCGCATGCTGGCCCCGGGCGCCCCGCGTTCGGCCTGGAAGACCGCGAGAGCCCCGGCGAAGCCGAGCAGCAGGGTCGCCAGACTCGCGTAAGCGATCACGCGCGCGTGCAGCGAGACCCGGGGCTGCCCCTGCCGGCGCTGGATCACGTCGTAGAGCGGCACGATCCGCAGCGGCCGCAGCAGCGGCAGGACGACCACGACCGTGTGCAGGAAGTGGGTCCTCGCGAAGCGCAGGAGGCGACCACCGACGAGCCGCCAGCGCACGGCGTAGTCCACCGCGAACAGCAGCCAGAGCGCGACCATCGTGTACAGGCACACGTCCTTCCAGAAGGACGGCATGCTCACAGCAAGGACGCGGGCGGCGTAGGCGGCCAGGAACAGCAGCGATGCCAGGAACAGCGGGATCTCGGTGCGCTGCTCCCAGCGGTTGTAAGGGCTGTCGTCGTCCACCGGCCCAGCTTGGCCGGTGCCGGCTCTCCCGTCGCCCCGGCGACACGCCGCGAACGGAGGACGCCATATGCTGCACGCATGACGAGTGAGCCGGAGCAGCAGTGGGGAGTGGGGGTCCAGGACGCGTTCCAGCGCCTGTGGACGCCCCACCGGATGGCCTACATCCAGGGTGAGAACAAGCCGACCGGTCCCGGAGCGGACGACGGCTGCCCCTTCTGCTCGATCCCGGCCAAGTCCGACGAGGACGGGCTGATCGTCAAGCGCGGTGCGCAGGTGTACGCGGTCCTCAACCTGTACCCGTACAACGGCGGCCACCTCATGGTCGTGCCCTACCGCCACGTCGCCGACTACACCGACCTCACCGAGCCGGAGACCATCGAACTCGCCGGGCTGACCAAGCAGGCGATGACGGCCCTGCGGACCGCCTCCGGCGCCCACGGCTTCAACATCGGCATGAACCAGGGCACGGTCGCGGGCGCGGGCATCGCGGCGCACCTGCACCAGCACATCGTGCCGAGGTGGGGCGGCGACACGAACTTCATGCCGGTCGTGGGCCACACCCGGGTGCTGCCGCAGCTGCTGGCGGACACCCGGAAGATGCTGGCGGAGGCCTGGCCGACGGCGGCTTGATCTGTATCTGTATCTGTCAGCCCGTCCCGCGTTTGAGGACGAGGCCGTACAGGCCGAAGGGGGGTCTGGGGCGCAGCCCCCAGGACCGCTCGCCCAGAACCCCCTCAGCCGGCTCACCCGCCTCGCCCGGCAAGACCGCCGGAGGCCTACGCGTCGTAGACGTCCGCCTTCCGCGGCATCGGATCCTGCACAGCCGTGCTCAGGAACGACGAGCGGTTGCCGAACTTCTCGGTGTCCACGCCGTTCTCCGCCAGCACCTTGATCGCCGCCGCGTGCACCACGCGCAGCACCGGTGTGGCCGCCCGCAGCGCGTCGTCGGCCATGAAACGGTGCCGCCACGGCTGGTCCGCCCACGCGTGGCGCAGCCCGAACGGCTCGGGGAGGGCCATCGTCCCGCCGAGCCAGTTCAGCAGCGGCGGATACCAGGAGATCGGGGCCCGCACCGCCAGCCGCACCACCTCGTCGGTGTTGACCAGCGGAAGCTTCACCTTGCGGGTCTCCCACGGCTTGAACGACTTGGTGACCTCCTTGGTCGGCGCCTCGGGCTTCTCCTGGAACAGCCCGTTCACCGGACCGAGGGCGTGGCCGGTCACCTCGATGCGCAGCGTCTCGTGCAACACGGTCACGGTGATCAGCATCGTGATGATCAACTGGCCGTCCCACAGCGTCCACTGGACGCCCAGGTAGTGCCGGTCCCCGCTGCCGAACTGCTGCTTGTTGCAGATGTCCTGTATCGCATGGGACTTGACCTGGTAGGCCTCGACGTCCGTGCCCTCCGGGCGGGACACCGCCTTCGCGCCCTCCGCGATCGGCGTGACGACCCAGTGCCGTATCGAGGGCTTCGGGAAACCACCGGTGTTCAGCGGGCCGCGCTCCAGCATGCGGAGCTGGTCGTGGATCGCCCGGATGACGTCCCAGCTGCGGAAGGGGTGGATCTCACGCGTGGAGTCGGCGGCCACCAGGTCCTCGGCCAGCTGCCAGCTGCCCCAGCGCGTGCCCATGCCCAGTATCCCCTTGGGCCCGGCGTAGAACACGGAGTTGGACTGCTGCTCGGCGCTCAGCTTGGCCAGGGACTGGCGCAGCTGCTCGGCCTGCGTCTCGGTCGGGCTGGTCGGCACCGCCTCCGGTACCTTCGCGCCGACGCTGCTGCCGGCCAGCAGACTGTCCCAGCGCTCCCGCAGGTCCCGCGCGGTGCGCTCACAGACCTGCTTGGCCCAGAACCAGCCGAGGACGGGCATCACGACCGAGGCCCGCGCATACCAGGCCCAGAAGCCGGTGAAAGGCATCTTCAGCAGGAAGAGCACCGCGAGCGCGCCCGCCGCGACGAGCAGCACCGAGCCGAGGGCGCCGCCGCGCCTCTCGTCGCGCTTGACGATGGTCGTGCGCAGCGTGAAGACCAGCAGCCACAGCAAAAGCCCCGGCAGGAACAGCACACCGCAGATCACCATGACGGCGCTGAGCATGCGGTCGCGGGCCTTGCGGATGTTGTTGGCGGCGAGGCAGTGCTCGACGACGACCTGCGGCTCGGTGCCGAACGACTGGATCAGGGGCTTGCGGTCACCGCCGAGCATGCGGTCGACGACAGCCCGCGAATAGGCCTCACCCAGGTTGGGGCGGAAGATCTTCGCCCAGGAGCGGCCCGGCTTGACATCGGTCTGGTGCCACTCGTTGTCGGCCTTCTTGATGTCCTCGTACGGGTTGTCGCGATAGGCCGCCGAGGCCAGCGCGAACGTCGCCGTCTGTCCCTCGCCGGCCGTGCGAGGCACCTGCGGACCGAAGATGTCCGCGTAACCGCTCTCAACGGTCATTCCCGCCCCCGATCGCCGCACTGTCGCTTCTGCGGCCTTCCCGACTTCCGTACTCCGCACACCTGTTGATCAATGATCAGAGTATCCTCCGCCACCGACAATCGTCGGCGGACGGCCGAAGCCGCCCGCCGACGCGGAGGGGAGCGTTCCGAAAAGTCGCTCGACGCGCCGGAAACGCCACTTGGCGGCGCCCGGCGCCAACTACGAGGCGTCGCGCGCCTCTTCACGAATCCTTTCCGCGATCTGCGCCGGCATCGGTTCGTGCCGCGCGTACGAACGGTTGAAGCGCGCGGTGCCGTGCGACAGCGACCGCAGATCGACGGCGTACCGCCCGATCTCGATCTCGGGCACCTCGGCCTTGATGACGGTCCGGCCGCCGTTGGTCTGCTCGGTGCCGAGGACCCGGCCGCGCCGCCCGGACAGGTCGCTCATCACGGCCCCGACGTAGTCGTCCCCGACGAGCACGGACACCTCGGCCACCGGCTCCAGCAGATGGATCTTCGCGTCGGCCGCCGCCTCCCGCAGCGCGAGCGCGCCGGCCGTCTGGAACGCGGCGTCGGAGGAGTCCACCGAGTGCGCCTTGCCGTCGAGCAGGGTGATCCGGATGTCGACGAGCGGATGGCCGGCCGCGACTCCCCGGGCCGCCTGGGCCCGCACGCCCTTCTCGACCGACGGGATGAACTGCCGGGGCACCGCGCCGCCGACCACCTTGTCCACGAACTCGATGCCCGAACCGCCCGGCAGTGGCTCGACCTCGATCTCGCAGATCGCGTACTGCCCGTGGCCACCGGACTGCTTCACATGCCGGCCGCGGCCCGCCGCCTTGTTCGCGAACGTCTCCCGCAGGGACACCTTGTGCGGTACGACGTCGACCTGCACGCCGTAGCGGTTGCGCAGCCGTTCGAGCGCGACGTCCGCGTGCGCCTCGCCCAGCGCCCACAGCACGACCTGGTGGGTGGACTGGTTCTGCTCGAGGCGCATGGTCGGGTCCTCGGCGACCAGCCGGGACAGGCCCTGCGACAGCTTGTCCTCGTCTGCCTTGCTGTGCGCCTGGATGGCGAGCGGCAGCAGCGGATCCGGCATCTGCCAGGGCTCCATCAGCAGCGGGTCGTCCTTGGCCGACAGCGTGTCGCCGGTCTCCGCGCGGCTCAGCTTCGCCACGCACGCCAGGTCACCGGCGATGCAGTGGCTGAGCGTGCGCTGCTGCTTGCCGAAGGGCGCCGACAGGGCGCCGATCCGCTCGTCGACGTCGTGGTCCTCGTGCCCGCGGTCGGCCAGCCCGTGCCCGGAGACGTGCACCGTCTCGTCGGGGCGCAGGGTGCCGGAGAAGACGCGGACCATCGACACCCGGCCGACGTACGGGTCGGACGCCGTCTTCACGACCTCCGCGACCAGCGGCCCGTCCGGATCGCACAGCTTCAGCTCGCGCGGCCTGCCGTCCACCGTGGTGACCCGGGGCGCCGCGCGCTCCAGCGGCGTCGGGAAACCCCGTGTGACCAGCTCCAGCACCTCGACCGTGCCCAGCCCCTGCCGGGCGCCGTCGGTGGCGGGCGCGGCGGCCAGGACGGGGAAGAACGTGCCGCGGGCGACGGCCCGCTCCAGGTCCTCGATCAGCGTCTTGACGTCGACCTGCTCGCCGCCGAGATAGCGGTCCATGAGGGTCTCGTCCTCGCTCTCCGCGATGATCCCCTCGATGAGCCGGTTGCGGGCCTCCTCGATCTGCGGCAGCTGGTCCCCGCTCGGCTCGGTCTCCTTGCGCTCGCCGGAGGCGTACTCGAACAGCTTCTGCGACAGCAGGCCGATCAGACCGGTCACGGGCGCGTGCCCGTCCGGGCCCTGCGGGCCGTGCAGCGGCAGATACAGCGGGAGCACGGCGTCGGGGTCGTCCCCACCGAAGGCCTCCGCGCAGATGCGGGTCATCTCCTCGTAGTCGGCCCGCGCCGCCTCCAGGTGTGTGACGACGATCGCGCGCGGCATGCCGACGGCCGCGCACTCCTCCCACACCATGCGGGTCGAGCCGTCCACGCCGTCCGAGGCGGAGACGACGAAAAGGGCCGCGTCCGCGGCTCGCAGACCGGCCCTGAGTTCCCCGACGAAGTCGGCGTATCCGGGGGTGTCCAGCAGGTTGACCTTGATGCCGTCCCATTCGACCGGCACCAGGGAGAGCTGCACCGAGCGCTGCTGCCGGTGCTCGATCTCGTCGTAGTCGGAGACCGTGCCGCCGTCCTCGACGCGGCCCGCCCGGTTCACCGCCCCCGCGGTGAGCGCGAGGGCTTCCACCAACGTGGTCTTGCCCGATCCGGAGTGGCCGACCAGCACCACATTCCGTACGGACGCGGGGTGGTCGGCCGCTGTAGCCCTGCCGGCGGCCCCAGGGTGTGCGTTCGCCTTGTCGCCCATGATCCTGCCTCCCGTGCACGGTGAGGTCACTGTGGGCGCGGACATCAGGATCCGCGTGCGATGGCGGCTCCGATGACGCCCGCGGTCCTTCGAGCTTTCCACTCCCGTCACGGTGCGTCCATACGGCGGACGCGATCCTGCCATCGGGGACCGGTGGACGACCGTCGCCCGCGGCCCGTACGAGTGCCCGGCGGTCGCACGCACGCGCGCGTGGCTACGATGGGCCAGCCGGTGGCCACCAGGGGCCGCACGGCGCCACACCGACCCTCGGGAAGGCCATGCTGAACAAGTACGCGCGTGCATTCTTCACGCGTGTCCTCACACCGTTCGCCGCGTTTCTGATCCGGCGGGGCGTCAGCCCCGACACCGTGACACTCATCGGCACGGCCGGTGTGGTCGCGGGCGCGCTGGTCTTCTACCCCATGGGCGAGTTCTTCTGGGGCACGGTCGTGATCACGCTCTTCGTGTTCTCCGACCTCGTCGACGGCAACATGGCCCGGCAGCTCGGCCGCTCCAGCCGCTGGGGCGCCTTCCTCGACTCCACGCTCGACCGGGTCGCCGACGGCGCGATCTTCGGCGGCTTCATCCTCTGGTACGCCGGTGACGGCGACGACCTCGTGCTGTGCGCCGTCTCGATCTTCTGCCTCGCCAGCGGCCAGGTGGTGTCGTACACCAAGGCCCGCGGCGAGTCGATCGGCCTGCCGGTCGCCGTCAACGGCCTGGTCGAGCGCGCCGAGCGCCTGGTGATCTCGCTGGTCGCGGCCGGTTTCGCGGGTCTGCACAAGTTCGGGGTGCCCGGCATCCAGTACCTGCTGCCCGTCGCCCTGTGGATCGTCGCCGTCGGCAGCCTCGTCACGCTCATCCAGCGCGTCGTCACCGTCCGCCGCGAGTCGGCGGAGGCGGAGGCCGCGGAGGCCGCGCCGCACAGCGCCTCGCACGGGAGCGAGGCCGCGAAGTGAGTGCCCAGGAGCGGCTCACGGACGCGCTGTACGGGCTCGGCTGGGGCACCGTCAAGAAGCTCCCCGAGCCGGTCGCCGTACGGCTCGGCCGCACCATCGCCGACCTCGCCTGGAAGCAGCGCGGCAAGGGCGTCAAGCGGCTGGAGAGCAACTACGCGCGCGTGGTGCCGGGCGCGAGCCCGGAGCGCCTGGCGGAGCTCTCGCGCGCGGGCATGCGCTCGTACCTGCGCTACTGGATGGAGTCCTTCCGGCTGCCCGCCTGGAGCCCCGAGCGCATAAAGAACGGCTTCGACCCCAAGGACGTCCACTACCTCACCGACGGCCTGGCCTCCGACCAGGGCGTCATCCTGGCCCTGCCGCACCTGGGCAACTGGGACCTGGCGGGCGCCTGGGTCACCACCCAGCTCCAGACGCCGTTCACGACGGTCGCCGAGCGCCTCAAGCCCGAGACGCTCTACGACCGCTTCGTCGCCTACCGCGAGGGCCTCGGCATGGAGGTCCTGCCGCACAGCGGCGGCAGCGCCTTCGGCACGCTGGCCCGCAGGCTGCGCGACGGTGGCCTGGTCTGCCTGGTCGCCGACCGGGACCTGTCCGCCTCGGGCGTCGAGGTGGACTTCTTCGGCGCCAAGGCCCGCATGCCCGCGGGACCGGCGCTCCTCGCCCAGCAGACGGGGGCGCTCCTGCTCCCCGTCACGCTCTGGTACGACGACTCCCCGGTCATGCAGGGGCGCGTCCACCCCCCGGTCGAGGTACCCGAGTCAGGTGCCCGGGCCGAGAAGACGTCTGTCATGACACAGGCGCTGGCCGATGCCTACGCCTCGGGGATCGCCGAACATCCGGAGGACTGGCACATGCTCCAGCGCTTGTGGCTCGACGACCTGGAACCACGGCCTGCCGACAGCCCCGCCGGGGAGCGTCCGTGAAGATCGGGATCGTCTGCCCGTACTCCTGGGACGTGCCGGGCGGCGTCCAGTTCCACATCCGCGACCTCGCCGAGTACTTCATCCGGCTCGGCCACGAGGTGTCCGTCCTCGCCCCCGCCGACGACGACACCCCGCTCCCGCCGTACGTCGTCTCGGCGGGCCGCGCCGTGCCGGTGCCGTACAACGGCTCGGTCGCCCGTCTGAACTTCGGCTTCCTGTCGGCGGCCCGGGTGCGCCGCTGGCTGCACGACGGCCGCTTCGACGTCATCCACATCCACGAGCCGGCGTCGCCGTCCCTCGGCCTGCTGACCTGCTGGGCGGCGCAGGGCCCCATCGTGGCGACCTTCCACACCTCCAACCCGCGCTCGCGGGCGATGATCGCGGCCTACTCCATCCTCCAGGCGGCCCTGGAGAAGATCAGCGCGCGCATCGCGGTGAGCGAGTACGCCCGACGCACGCTGGTGGAGCATCTGGGCGGCGACGCGGTCGTCATCCCCAACGGCGTCGACGTCGACTTCTTCGCCAAGGCCGAGCCCAACCCCGAGTGGCAGGGCGACACGATCGGCTTCATCGGCCGGATCGACGAACCCCGCAAGGGCCTGCCGGTCCTGATGCGGGCCCTGCCGAAGATCCTCGCCGCCCGCCCGCAGACCCGGCTTCTGGTGGCCGGCCGGGGCGACGAGGAGGAGGCGGTGGAGTCCCTGCCCGCCGAGCTCCGCTCGCGCGTCGAGTTCCTCGGCATGATCAGCGACGAGGACAAGGCCCGCTTCCTGCGCAGCGTCGACCTGTACGTCGCCCCCAACACCGGCGGCGAGAGCTTCGGGATCATCCTGGTCGAGGCCATGTCGGCCGGCGCCCCGGTCCTCGCCTCCGACCTCGACGCCTTCGCCCAGGTCCTCGACCAGGGCGCGGCCGGCGAACTCTTCGCCAACGAGAACGCGGACGCCCTCGCCGAGGCCGCGGTACGCCTCCTGGAGGACCCCGTCCGCCGCGCCGAACTGCGGGAGCGGGGAAGCGCGCACGTACGCCGCTTCGACTGGTCGACGGTCGGCGCGGACATCCTGTCGGTCTACGAGACGGTCACGGACGGCGCGGCGGCGGTGGCGGCGGACGAGCGGACCGGGGGTGGCGGGACCGGCGGGTTGCGGGCGCGGTTGAGGTTGGCTCGGGACTGAGGGGTTGTGGGACGGAGGGGCGGCGCAGCACCGTGTGACCGGGTCGGCAACGGCACGCGCGGGCCGAGCGGTTCACCGCGTGAGGCACCCCCGTAGGCTGTCCGCCCGTGACCGCAACTCTCATCTGGATCCTCGTAGCCCTCGTCGCGATCGGCCTCTACCTGAGCTGGACCGCGGGTCGTCTCGACCGGCTGCACGCCCGGATCGACGCGGCCCGTGCCGCGCTGGACGCGCAGTTGCTGCGCCGCGCCTCGGTGGCCCAGGAACTGGCAACCTCCGGCGTCCTGGATCCGGCCGCGTCGATCGTGCTCTACGAGTCCGCCCACGCCGCCAGGCAGGCCGAGGAGGAGCAGCGGGAGGTCGCCGAGAGCGAGCTGAGCCAGGCGCTGCGGGCCGTGTTCGCCGAGCCTCAGCAGGTGGAGGCGGTACGGGAGGCGCCCGGGGGAGAGGCGGCGGCCGGTGAGCTGACCGAGGCCGTGCGCCGGGTGCCGATGGCCCGGCGGTTCCACAACGACGCCGTACGGGCGGCCAGGGCGCTGCGCCGGCACCGCAAGGTCCGCTGGTTCCGGCTGGCGGGCCACGCGCCGTTCCCCATGGCCTTCGAGATGGACGACGAGCCACCGGCGGCACTGGTCGACAGGGCCGCCTGACCAGCACATTCACCCCGTCCGGCCGGAAAAGGATCCACCGGGTGCTCATTGGCCCTTGCAGTGGCCTGGTCCATTCCCGTTTCCTCGGTGCCTGCAGTAAACCCATTCTTCACCGAGCGAGGTCACCCGTGTCCATCTCCGAAAACCAGGCCCCCGAGACCGGTACCGCCCGCGTCAAGCGCGGCATGGCCGAGCAGCTCAAGGGCGGCGTGATCATGGACGTCGTCACGCCGGAGCAGGCGAAGATCGCCGAGGACGCGGGCGCCGTCGCCGTCATGGCCCTGGAGCGGGTCCCCGCCGACATCCGCAAGGACGGCGGCGTGGCCCGGATGTCCGACCCGGACATGATCGAGGGCATCATCGACGCCGTCTCCATCCCGGTCATGGCCAAGTCCCGCATCGGCCACTTCGTGGAGGCCCAGGTCCTGCAGTCCCTCGGCGTCGACTACATCGACGAGTCCGAGGTCCTCACCCCGGCCGACGAGGTCAACCACTCCGACAAGTGGGCGTTCACCACCCCCTTCGTCTGTGGCGCCACCAACCTCGGTGAGGCCCTGCGCCGCATCGCCGAGGGCGCGGCCATGATCCGCTCCAAGGGCGAGGCCGGCACCGGCAACGTCGTCGAGGCCGTCCGCCACCTGCGCCAGATCAAGAACGAGATCGCCAAGCTGCGCGGCTTCGACAACAACGAGCTGTACGCCGCCGCCAAGGAGCTGCGCGCCCCGTACGAGCTGGTCAAGGAAGTCTCCGAGCTCGACAAGCTCCCGGTCGTGCTGTTCTCCGCCGGTGGCGTCGCCACCCCGGCCGACGCCGCCCTGATGCGCCAGCTCGGCGCCGAGGGCGTCTTCGTCGGCTCCGGCATCTTCAAGTCCGGCGACCCGGCCAAGCGCGCCGCCGCCATCGTCAAGGCGACGACGTTCTACGACGACCCGAAGATCATCGCGGACGCGTCCCGCAACCTGGGCGAGGCCATGGTCGGCATCAACTGCGACACCCTCCCCGAGACCGAGCGCTACGCGAACCGAGGCTGGTAATGACCTCTCCCGTTGTCGGAGTGCTCGCACTCCAGGGCGACGTACGGGAGCACCTCATCGCCCTGGCCGCGGCCGACGCCGTGGCCAGGCCGGTGCGGCGCCCCGAGGAACTCGCCGAGGTGGACGGCCTGGTCATCCCCGGCGGTGAGTCGACCACCATCTCCAAGCTGGCCATGCTCTTCGGCGTGATGGAGCCGCTCCGCGCGCGCGTGCGCGACGGCATGCCCGTCTACGGCACCTGCGCCGGCATGATCATGCTCGCCGACAAGATCCTCGACCCGCGCTCGGGCCAGGAGACCGTCGGCGGCATCGACATGATCGTGCGCCGCAACGCCTTCGGACGGCAGAACGAGTCCTTCGAAGCGGCGGTCGACGTCAGGGGTGTCGAGGGCGATCCTGTAGAGGGCGTCTTCATCCGCGCCCCCTGGGTCGAGTCCGTAGGCGCCGCGGTCGAGGTGCTCGCCGAGCACGACGGCCACATCGTCGCGGTCCGCCAGGGCAACGCGCTGGCCACGTCGTTCCACCCGGAACTGACCGGCGACCACCGGGTGCACGCCCTGTTCGTCGACATGGTGCGCGCCAACCGGACAGCGGAGTCCTTGTAGGATCTCTGGCGTTCGTTCATAGATGGGTTACGCGAAGGAGACAGGCAGATGTCCGGCCACTCTAAATGGGCCACGACGAAGCACAAGAAGGCCGTGATCGACGCCAAGCGCGGCAAGCTCTTCGCGAAGCTGATCAAGAACATCGAGGTCGCGGCGCGCATGGGCGGCGTCGACCTCGAAGGCAACCCGACGCTCTATGACGCCGTTCAGAAGGCCAAGAAGCAGTCGGTGCCGAACAAGAACATCGACTCCGCGATCAAGCGCGGTGGCGGTCTCGAGGCCGGTGGCGCCGACTACGAGACGATCATGTACGAGGGCTACGGCCCGAACGGCGTCGCGGTGCTCATCGAGTGCCTGACCGACAACCGCAACCGCGCCGCCTCCGATGTCCGCGTCGCCATGACCCGCAACGGCGGCAACATGGCCGACCCGGGTTCGGTGTCCTACATGTTCAGCCGCAAGGGCGTCGTCATCGTCCCCAAGGGCGAGCTGTCCGAGGACGACGTCCTCGGTGCCGTCCTTGACGCCGGTGCCGAGGAGGTCAACGACCTCGGTGAGTCCTTCGAGGTCATCAGCGAGGCCACCGACCTGGTCGCGGTTCGCACCGCCCTCCAGGAGGCCGGCATCGACTACGACTCCGCCGACTCCAGCTTCGTGCCGTCCGTCCAGGTCGAGCTCGACGAGGAGGGCGCGAAGAAGATCTTCAAGCTGATCGACGCGCTCGAGGACAGCGACGACGTGCAGAACGTCTTCGCCAACTTCGACGTCAGCGACGAGATCATGGAGAAGGTCGACGCGTGACGCTGCCGCGAACCGAGCGGATGACGGCGGGCCGGTGGGACACACCCCACCGGCCCGCCGCCGTTGTCGGTGGCAGCAGATAGCCTGCACAAACAGGCGATCGAACTGAGGGGGCGGGGTGCGGGTACTCGGGGTGGACCCCGGACTGACGCGATGCGGTGTCGGGGTCGTCGAGGGCGTCGCGGGGCGGCCGTTGACGATGCTCGGTGCCGGCGTCGTACGCACGCCCGCGGACGCCGAGTTGGGAGCGCGGCTGGTCGCCGTCGAGCAGGGCATCGAGCAGTGGCTGGACGAGTACCGGCCCGAATTCGTCGCCGTGGAGCGGGTGTTCAGCCAGCACAACGTGCGTACGGTCATGGGCACCGCCCAGGCCAGCGCCGTCGCCACGCTCTGCGCCGCCCGCCGCGGCATCCCCGTCGCCCTGCACACCCCCAGCGAGGTCAAGGCCGCCGTCACCGGCTCGGGCCGAGCCGACAAGGCACAGGTCGGCGCCATGGTCACCCGCCTGCTGCGGCTCAGCGCCCCGCCCAAGCCGGCCGACGCCGCCGACGCCCTCGCGCTCGCCATCTGCCACATCTGGCGCGCCCCCGCGCAGAACCGACTCCAGCAGGCCGTCGCCCTGCACACATCGAAAGGCCGTACGGCATGATCGCCTTCGTCAGCGGCCCGGTCGCCGCCCTCGCCCCCGACTCCGCGGTGGTCGAGGTGGGCGGGATCGGCATCGCGGTCCAGTGCACGCCCAACACACTCTCCGGGCTGCGCATGGGACAGCAGACCAAGCTCGCCACCTCCCTCGTCGTCCGCGAGGACTCGCTGACCCTGTACGGCTTCGCCGACGACGACGAGCGCCAGACCTTCGAGCTGCTCCAGACCGCGAGCGGCGTCGGCCCGCGCCTGGCCCAGGCGATGCTCGCGGTGCACTCGCCCGACGCCCTGCGCAGAGCCGTCGCCACCGCCGACGAGAAGGCGCTCACCGCCGTCCCCGGCATCGGCAAGAAGGGCGCGCAGAAGCTGCTCCTCGAGCTCAAGGACCGCCTCGGCGAGCCCATCGGCGCCCCTGCGCTCGGCGCCCCGGTCACCCAGGGCTGGCGCGACCAGCTGCACGCCGCCCTGATCGGCCTCGGGTACGCCACCCGCGAGGCCGACGAGGCCGTCACCGCGGTCGCCCCACAGGCCGAGGCCGCTGGGGGCCCGCCCCCGGTCGGCCAGCTGCTCAAGGCGGCCCTGCAGACCCTCAACCGCGCCCGCTGACCCCACCACCGCTGAGGCACACCACTTATGAACTGGGACGACACCTCCGACACCGACGCCGCCGAAGAGCGGCTGGTGGGCTCTGTCGCCGACCGTGAGGACCAGGCCGTCGAGGCCGCGCTGCGCCCGAAGGACCTGGGCGAGTTCATCGGCCAGGAGAAGGTCCGCGAACAGCTCGACCTCGTCCTGCGCGCCGCACGCGCGCGTGGCGCCACCGCCGACCACGTGCTGCTCTCCGGCGCCCCCGGCCTCGGCAAGACGACCCTGTCGATGATCATCGCGGCCGAGATGGGCGCCCCCATCCGCATCACCTCCGGCCCCGCCATCCAGCACGCCGGCGATCTCGCCGCGATCCTCTCCTCCCTCCAGGAGGGCGAGGTCCTCTTCCTGGACGAGATCCACCGCATGTCCCGGCCCGCCGAGGAGATGCTGTACATGGCGATGGAGGACTTCCGCGTCGACGTGATCGTCGGCAAGGGCCCGGGCGCCACCGCCATCCCGCTGGAGCTGCCGCCGTTCACCCTGGTCGGCGCCACCACGCGCGCGGGCCTGCTGCCGCCCCCGCTGCGCGACCGCTTCGGCTTCACCGCGCACATGGAGTTCTACGAGCCCGCCGAGCTGGAGCGCGTCATCCACCGCTCGGCGAACCTGCTCGACGTCGAGATCGAGGCCGATGGCGCCGCCGAGATCGCCGGCCGCTCCCGCGGCACCCCCCGCATCGCCAACCGCCTGCTGCGCCGTGTGCGCGACTACGCCCAGGTCAAGGCGGACGGGATCATCACCCGGGACATCGCCGGGGCGGCCCTCGCCGTGTACGAGGTCGACGCCCGGGGCCTGGACCGGCTGGACCGAGGGGTCCTGGAGGCCCTGCTCAAGCTGTTCGGCGGCGGCCCCGTCGGCCTGTCCACGCTCGCGGTGGCCGTGGGGGAGGAGCGTGAGACCGTCGAGGAGGTCGCCGAACCCTTCCTCGTCCGGGAGGGCCTGCTCGCCCGCACTCCCCGTGGCCGGGTCGCCACGCCCGCGGCATGGGCGCATCTCGGCCTCACGCCGCCCCGCCCGACCGCCACGGGAAACGGACAACAGGACCTGTTCGGGGCGTGATGGGACGGTGACGGCGAGCTCAGTGGCCGGACCAGGAACCCCGGTGCCATGCTGAGCGTTGTTCCATGCGCGGAGACTCGCTTAGACTCCGCCGATGCCGCCCTTGTCGGCGGCAGACAATCCCCCAACCATCAGGCCGCTCACCATCGCGGTCGTGTGAAGGAAGTTCCGACCCGTGAGTCTCGTGACCCTCCTCCCGTTCATCGTGCTCATCGGGGCCATGTTCCTGATGACCCGGTCGGCCAAGAAGAAGCAGCAGCAGGCCGCCGACATGCGGAACCAGATGCAGCCCGGATCCGGTGTCCGCACCATCGGGGGTATGTACGCCACCGTCAAGGAGGTCAGCGAGGACACCGTCCTCGTTGACGCCGGCCCGGGTGTGGAGCTTCTCTTCGCCAAGAACGCGATCGGTGCCGTCCTCTCCGACGACGAGTACAACCGCATCGTGCACGGCATCGAGCACGACCTGAAGTCCGACGTCGTCCCGAACGACGCCTCCTCCCTCACCGACGCCGACGAGCCCGCCGCTGCCGCCGCCTCCGACGAGACGCCCGTCGACCTCGGTAAGAAGGACGAGAGCGACCAGGCCGAGGAGCCCTCCGACGCCGTGGCCGCCGAGGCGAAGTCGGACGACGAGCCGAAGAAGACCGACGGCGACTCCGACGCGAAGTAGTCATGTTCCCGGGCGCGCAGGTCACACCTGCGCGCCCCCGGGCATGCCGACTTCGCACGGGATCCCGACACCATGTCATGGCCGCCCGCCCGTCGATCCGGGGTGAGGCGGCCCGAGAGGGAGTACGAGAAGGTGGCAGCACCTAAGAAGGGCCGGAGCGCGAGCGCCCAGAGCAAGCCAGGGCGCTCGCTGGCCCTCATCCTGATCGCCATCGCGGCGCTCACCGGCGGGATGTTCGCCTCGGGGCACACCACTCCGCGACTCGGTATCGACCTGGCGGGCGGCACCAGCATCACGCTGCGCGCGGTCGCCGAGCCCGGCCAGGAATCCGCGATCAACAAGACCAACATGGACACCGCGGTCGAGATCATGGAGCGCCGTGTCAATGGTCTGGGTGTCTCGGAGTCCGAGGTACAGACCCAGGGCGATCGCAACATCATCGTGAACATCCCCAAGGGCACCAACTCCAGGGAGGCCCGGGACCAGGTCGGCACCACCGCCAAGCTCTACTTCCGGCCGGTCCTGCAGCGCGAGGCCGCCACCGGCGCGGCGACGCCCGAACCGACCGCCACGCCCAGTGGGAGCGGTTCGCCGAGCGCGTCCGGCACCGACAAGGCCAAGAACTCCGCGACGTCCGGCTCCGCCACCCCGTCGGCCACCGCCACCACGCAGGGCCGCGCCGTCACCGACGCGCTGAAGGCGGACCCCACGCCCTCCGCGAGCAACAGCCCCGAAGCCTCCGGCAGCCCCACGCCGTCGAGCACCTCGGGCGCCGCGTCGGGCGAGCTGGAGAAGCAGTACGCGGCTCTCAACTGCACCGACCCGAAGCAGCGCGCCACCGCCGGCAAGGGAGCCAAGCAGGGCGAGCCCACCGTCGCCTGTGGCCAGGACGGCAAGGTGTGGAGCAAGTTCCTGCTGGGCCCGGTCGACGTCGACGGCACCGAGATCAAGAAGGCTCAGGCGACCTTCGACACCCAGGGCGCCGCGGGCTGGCAGGTCGACATGACCTTCAACTCCGCCGGTGCCAAGAAGTTCGCCGACACCACCGCCGCGCTGGCGAAGCAGACCAGCCCGCAGAACGAGTTCGCGATCGTTCTGGACGACGAGGTCGTCTCCCACCCGTTCGTCCAGGGCGCCATCGGCGGCGGCAAGGCGCAGATCTCCGGCAGCTTCACGCAGGAGGAAGCCCAGAGCCTCGCCAACATGCTGTCGTACGGCGCCCTGCCGCTGTCCTTCGAGGAGGACAGCGTCAACACGGTGACCGCCGCGCTCGGCGGTGAGCAGCTGCGCGCCGGTCTGATCGCCGGTGCGATCGGTCTCGCCCTGGTCGTCATCTACCTGCTGGTCTACTACCGCGGTCTGTCGATCATCGCGATCCTGTCGCTGCTGGTCTCCGCGGCCCTGACCTACACGATCATGTCCCTCCTCGGCCCGGCGATCGGCTTCGCGCTGAACCTGCCGGCCGTCTGCGGCGCCATCGTCGCCATCGGCATCACCGCGGACTCGTTCATCGTGTACTTCGAACGCGTCCGCGACGAGATCCGCGAGGGCCGCACCCTGCGCCCCGCCGTCGAGCGGGCCTGGCCGCGCGCCCGGCGCACCATCCTGGTCTCCGACTTCGTGTCGTTCCTCGCCGCCGCGGTGCTCTTCATCGTCACCGTCGGCAAGGTCCAGGGCTTCGCGTTCACGCTCGGCCTCACCACCCTGCTCGACGTGGTGGTCGTGTTCCTGTTCACCAAGCCGCTGCTGACGCTCCTGGCCCGTACGAAGTTCTTCGGCAACGGCCACAGCTGGTCCGGGCTCGATCCCAAGCGACTCGGTGCCAAGCCGCCGCTGCGCCGCACCCGCCGTCCCGCCCACCCCGCCGCTGGCCCTGTCGACCCGAAGGAGGCGTGAGATGTCGAAGCTCGGCACCCTCGGCGCCCGACTGCACCGCGGCGAGGTCGGCTACGACTTCGTCGGCAACCGCAAGATCTGGTACGGCATCTCGATCCTGATCACCATCACGGCCATCGTCGGCCTGGCGGTGCGCGGCCTGAACATGGGCATCGAGTTCCAGGGCGGAGCGGTCTTCAACACCCCGAAGACCAGCGTCTCGGTGTCCCAGGCGCAGGAGTACGCGGAAGAGGCCTCCGGCCACGACGCGATCGTCCAGAAGCTCGGCTCCGGCGACGACGCCGAGCTGCGCATCCAGGTCGCGGGCATCGACACCGACCAGGCCAACAAGGTCTCGGCGGAGCTCGCCGAGAAGCTGGGCGTCAACGAGAACGACGTCACCGGCGAGCTGGTGGGCCCCAGCTGGGGTGAGCAGATCGCCAACAAGGCCTGGCAGGGTCTGGGGATCTTCCTGGTCCTGGTGGTGATCTATCTGGCGATCGCCTTCGAGTGGCGCATGGCGCTCGCGGCGTTCGTCGCCCTGATCCACGACATCACCATCACCGTCGGCATCTACGCCCTCGTCGGCTTCGAGGTCACGCCCGGCACGGTGATCGGTCTGCTGACGATTCTCGGTTACTCGCTCTACGACACGGTCGTCGTCTTCGACAGCCTCAAGGAGCAGACGAAGGACATCACCAAGCAGAACCGCTGGACCTACAGCGACATCGCCAACCGCTCGATCAACAGCACCCTGGTCCGCTCCATCAACACCACGGTGGTCGCGCTGCTGCCGGTGGCGGGCCTGCTGTTCATCGGTGGCGGCTTCCTCGGCGCCGGCATGCTCAACGACATCTCGCTGTCGCTGTTCGTGGGCCTCGCGGCCGGTGCGTACTCCTCGATCTTCATCGCCACGCCGCTCGTCGCCGACCTCAAGGAGCGCGAGCCGCAGATGAAGGCGCTGAAGAAGCGCGTGCTCGCCAAGCGGGCCCAGGCCGCCGCCAAGGGCGAGTCGCCGGACGCCCAGGCCACCGACGAGTCGCTCACCGACGAGCCGGAGGGCGCCACCCCCGCGGTGGTCGGCCCGCGCAACCAGCCCGCGTCCCGCAACCGCGGCCGCGGCCGACCCTCGGGGAAGCGCGGCCGATGACCGACATCAAGGAGCTCCTGCTCAGCCGTATCCGCGATGTGGCGGACTACCCCGAGCCGGGCGTGATGTTCAAGGACATCACCCCGCTGCTCGCGGACCCCGCCGCGTTCACGGTCCTCACCGACGCGCTGGCGGAGATCGTCGGGCGCGCCGGCGCCACGAAGATCGTCGGCTTGGAGGCCCGGGGCTTCATCCTCGGCGCCCCGGTCGCCGTCCGCGCGGGCGTCGGCTTCATCCCCGTGCGCAAGGCGGGCAAGCTCCCCGGAGCCACCCTCAGCCAGGCCTACGACCTGGAGTACGGCTCCGCGGAGATCGAGGTCCACGCCGAGGACCTGAGCGCGGCCGACCGCGTCCTGGTCATCGACGACGTCCTGGCGACCGGCGGCACCGCGGAGGCGTCGGTCCAGCTGATCCGCCGGGCCGGCGCCGAGGTCGCGGGCCTCGCCGTCCTGATGGAGCTGGGCTTCCTCGGCGGCCGGGCCCGCCTGGAGCCGGCCCTGTCCGGGGCCCCGCTGGAGGCGCTGCTCACCGTCTGAGCGACCAGCCGTTTCACCGCGCGTATGCCGCGCGCCCGCAGTCGGGGCGCGCGGCATACGCGCTTTTCGGACCGAAGTACGGCACACGCCCCCGCACGCCACGGCGCATGCGCCCACCCGCGGGCTCGCCCCGCACACCATGGCCGAAAACCGGTGCCGTGAGGGCCGAGCACATCCGGCGGAACGAGATGCGCAAGCCCCACGACAGCCACGGGAAACACTCACGCCACCCCCAGGACATGGCCCGGAAGGCCCGAAGGAATCCGGCGGAGGCCCCTCGTGTTTCTCCGGTAGACGGCCCTCACATCGGGCTGAAGGCGATCCTGGGGCGCAGGATCGCTACCATGGGGTCTCCGGAGCCTGACCGGGGGACCCGGATCGCGCACGAGGAGTCCTCTTGCCAGACGAGGCCCAGCACCTGACCGCCGCCAAGCCCGAGTCCGCCTCGGCCGCCGCGGCGAAGCCCGCGCCGAACGCGTCGCACGCGAAGAACGACCCGCGCGGGGCGGTCGAGCATGCCCAGTCCGCGCCCGTCGACAAGCCGGCCGAGCCACCCCGCCCCAAGCCCGCCTCGTCGACGCCGGCGGTGCGTCCGAACACCGGTCAGCCCGCCCGCTCCGGCTCCTCCAACCGCGTCCGCGCCCGCCTCGCCCGCCTCGGCGTCCAGCGCTCCAACCCGTACAACCCGGTCCTGGAACCGTTGCTGCGCATAGTCCGCAGCAACGACCCGAAGATCGAGACCGCCACGCTGCGCCAGATCGAGAACGCCTACCAGGTCGCGGAGCGCTGGCACCGCGGCCAGAAGCGCAAGAGCGGCGACCCGTACATCACGCACCCCCTCGCCGTCACCACGATCCTCGCCGAGCTGGGCATGGATCCGGCCACCCTGATGGCCGGCCTGCTGCACGACACCGTCGAGGACACCGAGTACGGCCTCGACCAGCTCCGCCGCGACTTCGGCGACTCCGTCGCCCTGCTCGTCGACGGCGTGACCAAGCTGGACAAGGTCAAGTTCGGCGAGGCCGCGCAGGCCGAGACCGTGCGCAAGATGGTCGTCGCCATGGCCAAGGACCCGCGCGTCCTGGTCATCAAGCTCGCCGACCGCCTGCACAACATGCGCACCATGCGCTACCTCAAGCGCGAGAAGCAGGAGAAGAAGGCGCGCGAGACCCTCGAGATCTACGCGCCGCTCGCCCACCGCCTCGGCATGAACACCATCAAGTGGGAGCTGGAGGACCTCGCCTTCGCGATCCTCTACCCCAAGATGTACGACGAGATCGTACGGCTGGTGGCCGAGCGGGCACCGAAGCGTGACGAGTATCTGGCCATAGTGACCGACGAGGTCCAGCAGGACCTGCGCGCCGCCCGCATCAAGGCGACCGTCACCGGCCGCCCGAAGCACTACTACAGCGTCTACCAGAAGATGATCGTCCGCGGCCGTGACTTCGCGGAGATCTACGACCTGGTGGGGATTCGTGTACTTGTCGACACGGTCCGCGACTGCTACGCCGCCCTCGGCACCGTGCACGCGCGATGGAACCCGGTTCCCGGCCGGTTCAAGGACTACATCGCGATGCCCAAGTTCAACATGTACCAGTCGCTGCACACGACGGTCATCGGGCCCAACGGCAAGCCGGTCGAACTCCAGATCCGCACGTTCGACATGCACCGCCGCGCCGAGTACGGCATCGCCGCGCACTGGAAGTACAAGCAGGAGGCCGTCGCCGGCGCCTCCAAGGTGCGCACCGACGTGCCGAAGGCCGGCAAGAAGGACGACCACCTCAACGACATGGCGTGGCTGCGCCAGTTGCTGGACTGGCAGAAGGAGACCGAGGACCCGGGCGAGTTCCTGGAGTCCCTGCGCTTCGACCTGTCCCGCAACGAGGTCTTCGTCTTCACCCCCAAGGGCGACGTCATAGCGCTCCCGGCCGGCGCCACCCCCGTCGACTTCGCGTACGCCGTCCACACCGAGGTCGGCCACCGCACCATAGGAGCGCGGGTCAACGGCCGTCTGGTACCGCTCGAATCCACCCTGGACAACGGCGATCTCGTCGAGGTCTTCACCTCGAAGGCGCCCGGCGCGGGACCCTCCCGCGACTGGCTCGGCTTCGTGAAGTCCCCGCGCGCCCGTAACAAGATCCGCGCGTGGTTCTCCAAGGAGCGCCGCGACGAGGCGATCGAGCAGGGCAAGGACGCCATCGTCCGCGCGATGCGCAAGCAGAACCTGCCGATCCAGCGGATCCTGACCGGCGACTCGCTCGTCACGCTCGCCCACGAGATGCGCTACGCCGACATCTCGGCGCTGTACGCGGCGATCGGCGAGGGGCATGTCTCCGCGCAGAACATCGTGCAGAAGCTCGTCCAGGCCCTCGGTGGCGAGGAAGCCGCCACGGAGGAGATCGACGAGACGGTCCCGCCGGCCCACGGCCGTCGGCGCAAGCGCCGCTCCAGCGCCGACCCGGGCGTCATCGTCAAGGGCGTCGAGGACGTGTGGGTCAAGCTGGCCCGCTGCTGTACGCCGGTACCCGGCGACCCGATCATCGGATTCGTCACGCGCGGTAGTGGTGTATCGGTTCACCGCAGCGACTGTGTGAACGTGGAGTCACTGTCCCGCGAGCCCGAGCGCATCCTCGAGGTCGAGTGGGCGCCGACCCAGTCCTCGGTCTTCCTGGTCGCCATCCAGGTCGAGGCCCTGGACCGCTCCCGCCTCCTGTCGGACGTCACCCGCGTGCTGTCCGACCAGCACGTCAACATCCTCTCCGCGGCCGTCCAGACCTCCCGCGACCGCGTGGCCACCTCCCGCTTCACCTTCGAGATGGGCGACCCGAAGCACCTCGGGCACGTCCTGAAGGCGGTCAGGGGAGTGGAGGGCGTCTACGACGTGTACCGCGTGACGTCGGCGCGCAGCCGGTCGTAGGACCGACGACCGGACACGAGAAGGGCCCCGTACGTCACGTACGGGGCCCTTCTCGTCGTAACCGGTGTCGGCCGGCGTCAGCCGCCGAACTCCTGAAGGCCCTTCAGAGCCTGGTCCAGCAGCGCCTGGCGGCCCTCCAGCTCACGCTCCAGCTTGTCGGCCTTCGCGTTGTTGCCCTGGGCGCGCGCCTGCTCGATCTGGCCCTTCAGCTTGTCCACGGCGGCCTGGAGCTGACCGGTCAGCCCAGCGGCACGCGCGCGTGCCTCCGGGTTGGTCCGGCGCCACTCGGTCTCCTCGGCCTCCTGCAGGGCCCGCTCGACGGCGTGCATCCGGCCCTCGACCTTGGGGCGGGCGTCGCGCGGCACATGGCCGATGGCCTCCCACCGCTCGTTGATCGAGCGGAAGGCGGCACGCGTGCCCTTCAGGTCGCCGATCGGCAGAAGCTTCTCGGCCTCCTCGGCCAGCTCCTCCTTCAGCTTCAGGTTCTCGGCCTGCTCGGCGTCCCGCTCGGCGAAGACCGAGCTGCGGGCGGCGAAGAAGATGTCCTGGGCGCCGCGGAAGCGGTTCCACAGGTCGTCCTCGTGCTCCCGCTGGGCGCGGCCGGCGGCCTTCCACTCCGACATCAGCTCGCGGTAGCGCGCCGCCGTCGGACCCCAGTCCGTCGAGCCGGACAGCGCCTCGGCCTCGGAGACCAGCCGCTCCTTGGTCTTGCGAGCCTCCTCGCGCTGTGCGTCCAGCTGCGCGAAGTGCGCCTTGCGGCGCTTGGAGAACGCCGAGCGGGCGTGCGAGAAGCGGTGCCACAGCTCGTCGTCCGACTTGCGGTCGAGGCGGGGCAGGCCCTTCCAGGTGTCCACCAGCGCCCGCAGCCGTTCACCGGCGGCCCGCCACTGGTCGGACTGCGCCAGCTCCTCGGCCTCGACGACCAGCGCCTCCTTGGAGTGGCGCGCCTCGTCGGACTGCTTCGCCCGCTGCTGCTTGCGCTCCTCGCGGCGCTTGTCGACCGTCTCGACCAGCTTGTCCAGCCGGGTCTTCAGGGCGTCCAGATCGCCGACCGCGTGATGGGCGTCGACCTGCTCACGGATGTGGTCGATCGCGGTCTGCGCGTCCTTCGCCGACAGGTCGGTGGTCTTCACCCGCTTTTCGAGGAGGCCGATCTCGACAACCAGGCCCTCGTACTTGCGCTCGAAATAGGCCAGCGCCTCTTCAGGAGTGCCTGCCTGCCAAGAGCCGACCACCTGCTCGCCGTCGGCCGTACGCACGTACACGGTCCCCGTCTCGTCGACGCGGCCCCACGGGTCGCTGCTCACAGCGCCTCCTCCACATGATGCCTCGCGAGGGGCTTGTGTTCCCCCGGGCATCGTCCACAGTTTCGTCACGGCCAACATAGGCGACCGGCGGGTTGCCTGTCCGCATCCCGCGCGACCGAAATTTCGCAGTTGGCGGTCAGGATTTGGTGACCGTCGCCTTGTTGATCACGACCGTCGCGTTGGGCGCCCCGTCGCCCTGGCCGGTGCTCTCGCCGGCGCCGGCAATCTTCTTGAGTACCTTCATGCCGGATTCGGAAACGGTACCGAACGGTGTGTAGCTGGGCGGAAGCTGACTGTCCTGGTACACCAGGAAGAACTGGCTGCCGCCGGAGTGCTTCTGCCCGGTGTTCGCCATCGCCACGGTGCCGGCCGGGTAGATGTTGTCCTTGAGGCTTTTGTCCTTCAGGTTCTCGTCCGGAATCGTGTACCCGGGACCGCCCGTGCCGGTGCCCGTCGGGTCGCCGCACTGGAGCACGTAGATGCCGTTGGTGGTGAGCCGGTGGCACTTGGAGTGGTCGAAGTAGCCCTTGCCGGCGAGGAACTCGAAGGAGTTCACCGTGTGCGGCGCGGCCGAGGCCTTCAGGTCGATGTCTATGTCACCGCACGTCGTCGCGAGCTTCATCGAGTACTTCGCCGACTTGTCGACGGTCAGCTCCGGCTCCTTCTTCCAGGTCGCCGTCTTGACCTTGCCCGCGGCGGGCTTCTCGCACGGGTCCGGGGCCTTGCTGGGGGTCGCGCTCGGCGTGACCTCCGCGCCCGCGTTCTCCTTGCTGTCGTCGCCCTTGAGTACCCCGGTCGTGTACAGCGCGAGGCTGCCGATGACGACGACGCCGAGCACCGACGCGATCACCGAGTTGCGCATGCGCGCCTTGCGCCGGGCGGACGTGCGCCGCTGCTGCTGCCGCAAGAACTTCTCCCGGGCGAGCTGACGCCGCCGCTGTTCCTGGCTGACCACCGGGTTCTCTCCTCATGCGTCGTATGTGGCGACCGGTACGCGTGTGTTCAGTGCGTCGACCGTTTGTGTGTGCCCCGTACCGTATATGGGTTCGCTGAGGAATCGGCAGCGCCGGTAGGCTCTGACGGCAGGCGGAGTCCGCCGCAAACCACTCGTGTCGACACAAACGAAGGACGATCGTGCTCATTGCCGGGTTCCCCGCCGGGGCCTGGGGGACGAACTGTTATCTCGTCGCCCCCGCCGCCGGTGAGGAGTGCGTGATCATCGACCCGGGCCACGAGGCGGCCCCAGGAGTCGAGGAAGCACTGAAGAAGCATCGGCTCAAGCCCGTCGCCGTCGTCCTCACCCACGGCCACCTCGACCATGTGGCCTCGGTCGTTCCGGTGTGCGGCGCGCACGACGTACCGGCCTGGATCCACCCCGAGGACCGGTACATGATGAGCGACCCCGAGAAGGCGCTCGGCCGCTCCATCGGCATGCAGCTGATGGGCGAGCTGACCATCGGGGAGCCGGACGACGTCAAGGAGCTGACCGACGGCGCGAAGCTGGAGCTGGCCGGTCTGGAGCTGACCGTCGCGCACGCGCCGGGCCATACCAAGGGGTCGGTGACCTTCGGCCTGCCCGAGGCGGCGGACATCCCGCCGGTCTTCTTCTCGGGCGACCTGCTGTTCGCCGGCTCCATCGGACGCACCGACCTGCCCGGCGGCGACATGGCCGAGATGCTCGACTCGCTGGCCCGTGTGTGCCTGCCGCTCGACGACTCGACCGTGGTGCTGTCCGGCCACGGCCCCCAGACGACCATCGGCCAGGAGCGCGCCACCAACCCCTATCTGCGGCAGGTGGCGGCCGGCCTGGGAGCCCAGGAGGCTCCCCGACGAGGAATGTGACGAGACCTTTCCGTGAGCACCTTCAAGGCCCCCAAGGGCACGTACGACCTGATCCCGCCGGAGAGCGCCAAGTACCTGGCCGTCCGTGAGGCGATCGCGGCGCCCCTGCGCAACTCCGGCTACGGCTACATCGAGACGCCCGGCTTCGAGAGCGTCGAGCTGTTCGCGCGCGGTGTCGGTGAGTCCACCGACATCGTGACCAAGGAGATGTACGCCTTCGAGACCAAGGGCGGCGACAAGCTGGCGCTGCGCCCCGAGGGCACCGCCTCGGTCCTGCGCGCGGCGCTGGAGGCCAACCTGCACAAGGCAGGCAACCTTCCGGTCAAACTCTGGTACTCCGGCTCGTACTACCGCTACGAGCGCCCCCAGAAGGGCCGTTACAGGCACTTCTCGCAGGTCGGCGCCGAGGCCATCGGAGCCGAGGACCCCGCGCTGGACGCCGAGTTGATCATCCTGGCCGACCAGGCGTACCGCTCGCTCGGCCTCAGCCAGTTCCGGATCCTGCTGAACAGCCTGGGCGACAAGGAGTGCCGCCCGGTCTACCGGGCCGCGCTCCAGGACTTCCTGCGCGGCCTCGACCTGGACGAGGACACCCGGCGCCGCATCGACATCAACCCGCTGCGCGTCCTCGACGACAAGCGCGAGTCGGTCCAGCAGCAGCTGACCGGCGCCCCGCTCCTGCGCGACTACCTCTGCGACGCCTGCAAGGCGTACCACGAGGAGGTCCGCGAGCTGATCACGGCCGCCGGTGTCTCCTACGAGGACGACCCGAAGCTGGTGCGCGGCCTGGACTACTACACGCGTACGACCTTCGAGTTCGTCCACGACGGTCTGGGCTCCCAGTCCGCGGTGGGCGGCGGCGGCCGCTACGACGGGCTGTCCGAGATGATCGGCGGCCCCGCGCTGCCGTCCGTCGGCTGGGCCCTCGGCGTCGACCGCACGGTCCTCGCGCTGGAGGCGGAGGGCGTGGAGCTCGAACTCCCGTCGGCCACCAGCGTGTTCGCGGTGCCGCTCGGCGAGGAGGCCCGCCGCGTGCTGTTCGCCAAGGTCACCGAGCTGCGCAAGGTCGGCATCGCGGCGGACTTCTCCTACGGCTCCAAGGGCCTCAAGGGCGCCATGAAGAACGCCAACCGCAGCGGCGCCCGCTACACGATCGTCGCCGGCGAACGCGACCTCGCCGAGGGCGTCGTCCAGCTCAAGGACATGGAGTCCGGCGAGCAGTCGGCGATCGGCGTCAACGAGATCGTGGCGGAACTGGAAGCCCGATTGGGCTGATTTCCGAAGCGTGAATGTGCGGGGCGGGGACTGGCCGGTCCCCGCCCTGCGCGCTTTTCCTTATGTCCCGCGAACGGCGTGCACGCGTGCGTGTACGGCACAATGTGGCCTGTCCGGAGAAACTCCAAGTCTCAAGTGACGGAATCGGCGTGATGAGCAAGACGACAGTCAAAGACGTCTCCACCGAGCCCGAGTCGGAGCCTGCTCAGGCGGCGCCCCGGTCCGTGGGCGGCAGCCGTGCGTTCGCCCTGATGCTGGTGATCACCGGCGCGGCGGGACTGCTTGCCGCGTGGGTCATCACGATCGACAAGTTCAAGCTGCTCGAGGCCAAGGTCGAGGGCAAGACCTTCACCCCCGGGTGCAGCCTGAACCCCGTCGTCTCCTGCGGCAGCGTCATGGAGAGCAAGCAGGCCGCCGCGTTCGGATTCCCCAACCCGATGCTCGGCCTCGTCGCCTACGGCATCGTCATCTGCGTCGGCATGAGCCTGCTCGGTCGCGCCCGCTTCCCGCGCTGGTACTGGCTCACCTTCAACGCCGGCACCCTCTTCGGCGTGGTCTTCTGCGCCTGGCTGATGTACCAGTCGCTGTACCACATCAACGCGCTGTGCCTGTGGTGCTCGCTGGCCTGGGTCGCGACGATCGTCATGTTCTGGTACGTGACGTCGTTCAACATCCGCAATGGCTTCCTGCCCGCGCCGAACTGGCTCAAGGGCTTCTTCGGCGAGTTCACCTGGGTCATGCCCGTGCTGCACATCGGGATCATCGGCATGCTGATCCTGACCCGCTGGTGGGACTTCTGGACCAGCTGAGCCGGGCCCACCGGGCCCCGGCCGGATTGTCAGTGCGGTGATTTAGGGTTTTGAGCGTGGAGCCCGACCTGTTCACCGCCGCAGCAGAAGAACGCCAGGAGAAGGACCCAGCCGGAAGTCCCCTGGCGGTGCGCATGCGCCCGCGTACCCTCGACGAGGTCGTGGGCCAGCAGCACCTGCTCAAGCCCGGCTCACCCCTGCGCCGGCTGGTCGGCGAGGGCGCCAAGGGCCCCGCCGGCCCGTCGTCGGTGATCCTCTGGGGCCCGCCCGGCACCGGCAAGACCACCCTGGCCTACGTCGTCTCCAAGGCCACCAACAAGCGCTTCGTCGAGCTCTCCGCGATCACCGCGGGCGTCAAGGAAGTCCGCGCGGTGATCGAGGGCGCCCGCCGCGCCACCGGTGGCTACGGCAAGGAGACCGTCCTCTTCCTCGACGAGATCCACCGCTTCAGCAAGGCCCAGCAGGACTCCCTCCTCCCGGCCGTCGAGAACCGCTGGGTGACCCTGATCGCGGCGACCACCGAGAACCCGTACTTCTCGATCATCTCCCCGCTGCTGTCCCGCTCCCTCCTGCTCACCCTCGAACCCCTCACCGACGACGACGTCAGAGGCCTGCTCAAGCGCGCGCTGAGCGACGAGCGCGGCCTGAAGGACGCCGTCGGCCTCCCCGAGGACACCGAGGCGCACCTGCTGCGGATCGCCGGCGGCGACGCCCGCCGCGCCCTGACGGCCCTGGAGGCCGCCGCGGGCGCCGCCCTGGACCAGGGCGAGAGCGAGATCAGCCTCCAGACCCTGGAGCAGACCGTCGACCGGGCGGCGGTGAAGTACGACCGCGACGGCGACCAGCACTACGACGTGGCCAGTGCCCTGATCAAGTCGATCCGCGGCTCCGACGTCGACGCCGCCCTGCACTACCTGGCCCGGATGATCGAGGCCGGCGAGGACCCCCGCTTCATCGCCCGCCGCCTGATGATCTCCGCCAGCGAGGACATCGGCCTCGCCGACCCGAACGCCCTGCCGATCGCGGTCGCCGCCGCCCAGGCCGTCGCCATGATCGGCTTCCCGGAGGCCGCCCTCACACTCAGCCACGCCACCATCGCGCTCGCCCTCGCCCCCAAGTCCAACTCCGCGACGACCGCGATCGGCGCCGCCCTGGACGACGTACGCAAGGGCCTGGCCGGACCCGTTCCCCCGCACCTGCGCGACGGGCACTACAAGGGCGCCGCCAAGCTCGGGCACGCCCAGGGGTACGTCTACCCGCACGACCTGGCCGAGGGGATCGCCGAGCAGCAGTACGCCCCGGACGCCATCAAGGACCGCGAGTACTACGAACCCACCCGGCACGGCGCCGAGGCCCGGTTCGCGGACGCGGTGGAGTGGACCCGCAAGCACCTCGGTCGTCGGCGATCCTGAGCACCCTGTAGAATTCTTCGAAGTGCCGAGTCCCGCGCAGTCAGAGCGGGACAGCCGGCCGGAACCCCCAGTGGGTTCCAGGAGCGTCGCGCACCGTTCGAATGGTGTCGCGGGCAGCCCACCACCATCCGTCGCAGGACGGGACCGGTCGGTGGGCCACTCGCGTGCTGCACGTATGTGCCCAGACCAGGGAGCGGCTGCCCGGAAGGCCCCGTGCGGGTCCGAAGGGTTTCCCCGGCTGCGGATGCGACCTCCCTCAACCCTGACGAGCCGAACACCGAGAAATGAGAGATTGTGGCGAACCAGTCCCGCCCCAAGGTCAAGAAGTCGCGTGCCCTCGGCATCGCGCTGACCCCGAAGGCCGTCAAGTACTTCGAGGCCCGTCCCTACCCGCCGGGTGAGCACGGCCGTGGCCGCAAGCAGAACTCGGACTACAAGGTCCGTCTGCTGGAGAAGCAGCGTCTGCGTGCGCAGTACGACGTGTCCGAGCGCCAGCTCGTCCGCGCCTACGAGCGTGCCTCCAAGGTTCAGGGCAAGACCGGTGAGGCCCTGATCATCGAGCTCGAGCGTCGTCTCGACGCCCTGGTCCTGCGTTCGGGCATCGCCCGCACCATCTACCAGGCCCGTCAGATGGTCGTGCACGGCCACATCGAGGTCAACGGCGGCAAGGTCGACAAGCCGTCGTTCCGCGTCCGTCCCGACGACGTCGTGATGGTCCGCGAGCGCAGCCGCGAGAAGACCCTCTTCTCCATCGCCCGCGAGGGCGGCTTCGCCCCCGAGGGTGAGACCCCGCGCTACCTCCAGGTGAACCTCAAGGCCCTGGCGTTCCGCCTGGACCGTGAGCCGAACCGCAAGGAGATCCCGGTGATCTGCGACGAGCAGCTCGTCGTCGAGTACTACGCCCGTTGATCCTTCAGCGGTCGTAGGACTTCTGCGCCTCAGCCCGTCGTCTCCCCGCCCTTCCGGGTGGGGGAGGCGGCGGGCTTTCGCATGGCCGCCTCGGCGTGCCGCACCGGCCCGCGCGGCGCCGGAGGAGCGGCCGACGGCTCCAGCGCCCGCCGTACCGCCGCCTCCCGGCCGAGCGCCGCGCCCTGGCGTACGCACGCCTCGTACCGCTCGTCGCCGAGCAGCTCCCGGGCCGCCGTCTCGCACAGCTGGTGCGGTGCGTTGAAGCTGGCCGAGCCGAACAGCGGCAGCCCCACCGACGGCCACATCCCGGCCGCCGCGCCCTGCAGCACCGCGGCCTCCGCGGCATCGCCCTCCGCCCCGGTGACCAGGGCCAGCAGCTCCACGGCCAGCACCGAGCCGAGCAGGTCGTGGAAGGAGTGGGCGCTGTCGAGGCAGTTCACGAGCAGCCCGCGGGCGCCGGGCAGGTCGCCGTCGGCCCAGGCGGCGTACGCCAGGACGTACAGCGCATAGGAGCGCGCCCAGCGCTCGCCGTGGTCCTCGCACACCTGGCGCACGTCCTCGCACAACCGCACGGCGTCCGGCAGATCGCCCTGGAAGGCCCGTGTCATCGCCAGCTCGACCTGGCCCATCAGCACATTGCTGTTGAGCTCGCCGATCTCCTCGTAGCGGGCGAGCGCCGAGCGCAGCAGCGCCTCCGCGCGCTCCATGTCGTCCGAGATCAGGGCCAGACAGCCGGTGCGGTGCTCGGCGTACGCCACCGCCGAGGGGTCGGCGGCACGCTCCGCCGCCTCCCGGCACTCCAGCAGCATCCCCAGCGCGGGCACCGCGTCCCCTTGCAGGATCGCCACATAGCCCAGCACCCACAGCGCCTTCAGCCGCGACCGCTCATGCCCCGAGTCCAGCGCCAGGGCCTGCTCCAGCCAGCGCCGGCCCTCCGAGAGCCGGCCGCAGCCGACCCAGTGGAACCACAGGGCGCCCGCGAGGTACTGCCCCAGATGCGCCTCGTCCGGTTCGCCCAGGCAGTACTCCAGGGCGTCGCGCAGATTCGGCAGCTCCGCCTCGACGCGGGCGGCCACCTCGTGCTGCCGCGGCGAGAACCACTCCAGCTCGCACCAGGTCGTCAGGCCCAGGTACCAGTCGCGGTGCCGGCGCCGCAGCCGGGCCGCGTCCCCGGTCGCCGCCAGCCAGTCGGCGCCGTAGGCCCGGATCGTGTCCAGCATCCGGTAGCGCACACCGACCGGGGTCTCCTCGCGCGCGACGACGGACTGATCGAGCAGCTCGGAGAGCACGTCGAGGACGTCGTCGGCGTGCAGGCCCAGGCCGCCGCACACGTACTCGGCCGCCTCCAGGTCGAACCGGCCGGCGAACACCGACAGCCGCGCCCACAGCAACCGCTCCTCGGGAGTGCACAGTTCATGGCTCCAGCCGACGGCCGTACGCAGCGCCCGATGGCGGGGCAGGGCGTCCGGCCCGCCGCCGGTCAGCAGCCGGAACCGGTCGTCGAGCCGCTCCAGCAACTGCCCCGGCCCCAGTGTCCGCAGCCGCCCCGCGGCCAGTTCGATCGCGAGCGGGATCCCGTCCAGGCGCCGGCACAGCTCCCGTATGTCCGGGTCGTCGGGCACGGCCACCCCGCGCTGCGCCGCCCGCTCGACGAACAGCTCCACCGCGTCGTCCTCGCCCAGCGGCTCCAGCGGGAACAGCCGCTCGCCCGCCACGCCCAGCGGGCGGCGCCCCACGGCGAGCACGCTCAGGCCCGGGAGCCGGCGCAGCAGATCCGTCGCCAGCGCCGCGCACGCGTCCACCAGGTGTTCGAAACCGTCCAGGATCAGCAGGAGTTCACGCCCGGCCAGATGCTCCAGCAGCGTCTCGTGGGGCAACCGGGTGGTGTGGTCCGTCAGCCCCAGCGCCTCCACGATCGCGTAGTCGACGAACTCCGGGTCGCGGACCGGAGCCAGCTCCACATGCCACACGCCGTCGGGCGGCGCGTACTCCGCGGCCGTGCGTGCCGCCAGCCGTGACTTGCCGACGCCGCCGGCACCGGTGACCGTCACGAGCCGCGCGCCGCCGAGCGCCGCGGCCAGCTCGGCGAGTTCCGCCGAGCGGCCCACGAACGTGCTGAGTTCCAGGGGCAGATCACCGGGGTGGGGGGAGTGGGGGCGCCGTTGATCCCGCATGGGATACGGAGCGTACTGAACCGTAATCACTCCGTACAATCGCTTCCGGTGACCCGGGCCGCGCACGGGCGTTAATGCGGTGCGGAGCGGCGTCCCCGGCGCGATAGGCTCGGTGCACGACTTTTTCGATGCAGACCGATGCAGAGGCACGTTTCAGGGAGCGGGTGCACACAGTGTCCGGAGGAGAGGTTGCCGGGATCCTGGTGGCCGTCTTCTGGGCGATTCTGGTCTCCTTCCTCGCCGTCGCGCTGGCGAGGCTGGCCCAGACGCTCAGGGCGACCACCAAGCTCGTCGCGGATGTGACCGACCAGGCCGTCCCGCTCCTGGCAGAGGCCTCCACGGCGGTGCGCTCCGCGCAGACCCAGATCGACCGGGTCGACGCGATCGCCTCCGACGTCCAGGAGGTCACGTCGAACGCCTCCGCCCTGTCGACCACCGTCGCCTCCACCTTCGGCGGCCCCCTGGTCAAGGTCGCGGCCTTCGGCTACGGCGTGCGCCGGGCCCTCGGCGGCCGCAAGCAGGAGGACGTGCCCGCGAAGTCGCCCCGGCGTAACGTGATCGTGGGCCGGACGGTCCCCGCCGCACGCCGCAAGCGGAAGTAAGGACTGAGACCGAGCGATGTTCCGCCGTACGTTCTGGTTCAGCACGGGTGTCGCCGCCGGTGTCTGGGCCACCACCAAGGTCAACCGCAAGCTCAAGCAGCTGACGCCGGAGAGCCTCGCCGCCACCGCGGCGAACAAGGCCCTGGAGACCGGCCAGCGCCTGAAGGACCGCGCGGTGGGATTCGCGCTCGACGTCCGCGACAACATGGCCCAGCGGGAGGCCGAGCTGGAGGACGCGCTCGGGATCCAGGACAACCCCGAACTCCCCGCGCCCCGGCGGTACACCGCCATCGAGAACAACCGCAGCAACCCGAAGTACGTCGACAACCAGACGTACTCGTACAACCGGAATGAGGACCACTGATGGAGTCGGCCGAGATTCGCCGCCGCTGGCTGAGCTTCTTCGAGGAGCGCGGGCACACCGTCGTCCCTTCGGCGTCGCTCATCGCGGACGACCCGACTCTGCTCCTCGTCCCCGCCGGCATGGTGCCCTTCAAGCCCTACTTCCTGGGTGAGGTCAAGCCGCCGTTCGCCCGCGCCACCAGCGTGCAGAAGTGCGTGCGCACGCCGGACATCGAAGAGGTCGGCAAGACCACCCGGCACGGCACGTTCTTCCAGATGTGCGGCAACTTCTCCTTCGGCGACTACTTCAAGGAAGGCGCCATCAAGTACGCCTGGGAGCTGCTCACCAGCCCCCAGGACAAGGGTGGTTACGGCCTGGAGCCGGAGAAGCTCTGGATCACCGTCTACAAGGACGACGACGAGGCCGAGCGCATCTGGCACGAGGTCGTCGGTGTGCCGAAGGAGCGCATCCAGCGCCTCGGCATGAAGGACAACTACTGGTCCATGGGCGTCCCCGGCCCCTGTGGCCCCTGTTCCGAGATCAACTACGACCGCGGCCCCGAGTTCGGCGTCGAGGGCGGCCCCGCCGTCAACGACGAGCGGTACGTGGAGATCTGGAACCTCGTCTTCATGCAGTACGAGCGCGGCGAGGGCATCGGCAAGGACAACTTCGAGATCCTCGGCGAGCTCCCCAGCAAGAACATCGACACGGGCCTCGGCCTGGAGCGACTCGCCATGATTCTGCAGGGCGTGCAGAACATGTACGAGATCGACACCTCGATGGCCGTCATCAAGAAGGCCACCGAGCTGACGGGCGTCCACTACGGCGCCGCCCACAACTCCGACGTCTCCCTGCGCGTCGTCACGGACCACATGCGCACGTCCGTGATGCTCATCGGCGACGGCGTCACCCCCGGCAACGAGGGCCGCGGCTACGTCCTGCGCCGCATCATGCGCCGGGCCATCCGCAACATGCGCCTGCTCGGCGCCACCGGTCCGGTCGTCAAGGACCTCATCGACGTCGTCATCGGCATGATGGGCCAGCAGTACCCCGAGCTCATCACCGACCGCGAGCGCATCGAGAAGGTCGCCCTCGCCGAGGAGAACGCCTTCCTCAAGACGCTGAAGGCCGGCACCAACATCCTCGACACGGCCGTCTCCGACACCAAGGCCGCGGGCTCCACCGTGCTGGCCGGCGACAAGGCCTTCCTGCTCCACGACACCTGGGGCTTCCCGATCGACCTCACCCTGGAGATGGCCGCCGAGCAGGGCCTGTCCGTGGACGAGGACGGCTTCCGGCGCCTGATGAAGGAGCAGCGGGAGCGCGCCAAGGCCGACGCCCAGGCCAAGAAGACCGGACATGCCGGCGCCGGCGCCTACCGGGAGATCGCCGACAAGGTCGGCGAGACCGACTTCATCGGCTACAGCGACACCGAGGGCGAGTCCACGATCGTCGGCATCCTCGTCGACGGCGCCTCCTCCCCGGCCGCCACCGAGGGCGACGAGGTCGAGATCGTCCTCGACCGCACCCCGTTCTACGCCGAGGGCGGCGGCCAGATCGGCGACACCGGCCGCATCAAGGTCGACACCGGTGCCGTGATCGAGATCCGCGACTGCCAGAAGCCGGTGCCGGGCGTCTACGTCCACAAGGGCGTCGTCCAGGTCGGCGAGGTCACCGTCGGCGCCAAGGCCCACGCCTCCATCGACTCGCGTCGTCGTACGGCCATCGCCCGCGCCCACTCGGCCACCCACCTCACCCACCAGGCCCTGCGCGACGCCCTCGGCCCGACGGCCGCCCAGGCCGGATCCGAGAACCAGCCCGGCCGTTTCCGCTTCGACTTCGGTTCGCCGTCCGCCGTCCCGACGGCCGTGATGACCGACGTCGAGCAGAAGATCAACGAGGTACTGGCCCGCGACCTCGACGTCCGTGCCGACATCATGGGCATCGACGAGGCCAAGAAGCAGGGCGCCATCGCCGAGTTCGGCGAGAAGTACGGCGAGCGGGTGCGTGTCGTCACCATCGGCGACTTCTCCAAGGAGCTGTGCGGCGGCACGCACGTGCACAACACCGCCCAGCTCGGCCTGGTCAAGCTGCTCGGTGAGTCGTCGATCGGCTCGGGTGTGCGCCGTATCGAGGCCCTCGTCGGTGTGGACGCCTACAACTTCCTCGCCCGTGAGCACACGGTCGTCGCCCAGCTCCAGGAGCTGATCAAGGGCCGTCCGGAGGAGCTCCCGGAGAAGGTCTCCGCCATGCTCGGCAAGCTGAAGGACGCCGAGAAGGAGATCGAGAAGTTCCGCGCCGAGAAGGTGCTCCAGGCCGCCGCCGGTCTCGCCGAGTCCGCCAAGGACGTGCGCGGCATCGCCGTCGTCACCGGTCAGGTCCCGGACGGCACCACGCCGGACGACCTGCGCAAGCTGGTCCTCGACGTGCGCGGCCGTATCCAGGGCGGACGGGCCGTCGTGGTCGCCCTGTTCACGGTCAACAACGGCAAGCCGCTGACGGTCATCGCCACCAACGACGCCGCCCGTGACCGCGGCCTCAAGGCCGGTGACCTGGTCCGCACCGCCGCCAAGACCCTCGGCGGCGGCGGTGGCGGCAAGCCGGACGTCGCCCAGGGCGGCGGCCAGAACCCGGCCGCCGTCGGCGAGGCCGTCGACGCCGTCGAGCGGCTCGTGGCGGAAACGGCCAAGTGAGCGAAGACACACACGCAGGTGGCGACGGCCGGGGCATGCGCCGCGGCCGCCGCCTCGCGATCGACGTCGGCGACGCCCGTATCGGCGTCGCCTCGTGCGACCCCGACGGGATCCTCGCCACCCCGGTGGAGACGGTCCCCGGCCGGGACATCCCCGCAGCTCACCGTCGTCTCGGACAGCTCGTCGAGGAGTACGAGCCCATCGAGGTCGTGGTCGGCCTGCCCCGCTCCCTCAAGGGCGGCGAAGGCCCGGCCGCGGTCAAGGTCAGGGGCTTCGCCCAGGAACTGGCGCGCATGATCGCGCCCGTACCGGTCAGGCTCGTCGACGAGCGGATGACGACCGTGACGGCCAGTCAGGGACTGCGCGCCTCGGGCGTGAAGTCGAAGAAGGGCCGGTCGGTCATCGATCAGGCAGCCGCTGTGATCATCTTGCAGCAGGCACTCGAATCCGAACGGGTGTCAGGTAAAGCTCCCGGCGAGAGCGTCGAAGTGGTTATCTGATCGCGATACGGTAACGTTCCGCGCGATGTGCCGGTGTTCGAACAGCTGGCGCACAAAGAGAGGCGGGACGGGAGCCGGATCTTCAGCAGCCGCGTGACCGCCGCCTCGCGGCTCTAGGGGATCGATGACTGAGTATGGCCGGGGCCAAGGCTCCGAACCGTGGCATCCGGAGGACCCGTTGTACGGGGACGGCGGATGGGAAGGGCAGCAGGCCCACACGGGCCAGCAGGCTGCCTACGGCGGCCAGCAGCAGCACTATCCGCAGCAGCCGCAGCAGCCCCAGCAATACGGCGACTGGGGTCACGGCCAGCAGGACGCGTACGGTCAGGCGCAGCAGTATCCCCAGCAGGGCCAGCAGTACCCCCAGCAGGGCCAGCAGTACCCCCAGCAGGGACAGGAGCATCCCCAGCAGGGCCAGCAGTACCCGCAGCACTACGACCAGCAGCACTACGCGGGCAGCCACGGGCAGCAGCCGTACGACAACAACGGCTGGGCCACCGGCAGTCACCAGCACGCCCAGTACCCCGACCCGGGCGACCCCTACGGCCAGCGGGCCGCGGCGTACGGCGGTGAGCAGGCCGACTACTACGGCACCCCCGACGCGTACCCGCCGCCGGAGCCGCCGAGGCGGCGGCAGGCCGAGCCGGAGCCGCCCGAGACCGACTGGGACCCCGGCCCTGACCAGGGCGAACACGCCTTCTTCGCCGGGGGCGGCGACGATGACGACGTCGACGACGACTCGGGAGACGGGCGCGGACGCGGCGGGCGGGGCCGGGGCGGGAAACCCAAGAAGCGGCGCAGCGGGCTCGCCTGTCTGGTGGTCGTGGTCATCTTCGGCGGAGGCGTCGCCGGCGTCGGATACTTCGGGTACCAGTTTTACCAGGATCGTTTCGGCGCGGCCCCCGACTACGCCGGGGAAGGCACGAGCGAGACCGTCACCGTCGAGATCCCGAAGGGCGCGCTCGGCAACGAGATCGGCCAGGCGCTCAAGCAAGCCGGCGTCGTCAAGAGCGTCGACGCCTTCGTCGCCGCCCAGTCGCAGAACCCCGACGGGAAGTCGATCCAGGCCGGCGCCTACCTCCTGCACAAGCGGATGTCCGCCGAGAGCGCCGTCGCGATGATGCTCGACCCGAAGAGCCAGAACAACGTGCTGGTCCGGCCGGGCGAGCGGAACATCGCCGTCTACAAGGCGATCGACGAACAGCTCGAATTGTCGTCCGGCACCACCGAAAAGCTCGCCGAGCAGAAATACAAGAGCCTCGGACTGCCGAGCTGGGCCAACGACAACAGCGAGATCAAGGACCCCCTGGAGGGATTCCTCTACCCCGGCACCTATCCCGCCGCCAAGGGCATGAAGCCCGAGGCGGTCCTCAAGGCGATGGTCACCCAGGCCGCCGCCAAGTACGACGCGCTCGACCTGGAGGCCAAGGCCAAGGCGCTCAAGCTGGACAGTCCGCTGCAGGTCATCACGGTCGCCAGCCTCGTCCAGGCCGAGGGCAAGACCAACGACGACTACCGCAAGATGGCGGAAGTGGTCTACAACCGCCTCGACCGCGCGAACCCCGAGACCTACGGTCTGCTGCAGTTCGACTCGACCTTCAATTACCTGAAGGGCGAGAGCAACATCAATATCAGCGAATCCGAGATCAACAGCAACAAGGACCCGTACAACACGTACACGCAGAAGGGTCTGCCGCCCGGACCGATCGGCAACCCGGGTGAAGGCGCGCTCAAGGGGACGCTGAATCCGACCGATCAAGGCTGGTACTACTTTGTCGCGGTCGACGGCGTGAGCAAGACCGAATTCGCCAAGACGCACGCGGATTTCCAGAAGCTCAAGGACAAGTTCAATGAGAGCTCGGGCAGCTGACGCCCGCCGGGCCGCCGTTCTCGGCAAGCCCATCGCCCACTCCCTCTCGCCGGTGCTGCACCGGGCGGCCTACGAGGAGCTGGGTCTCACCGGCTGGTCGTACGACCGGTTCGAGATCGACGAGGCCGGTCTGCCCGGGTTCTTCGCGGGCCTCGGGCCGGAGTGGGCGGGGTTGTCGTTGACCATGCCGCTCAAGCGCGCGGTCATCCCGCTGCTGGACGAGACCAGCGAGACCGCGGCCTCCGTCGACGCCGTCAACACGGTCGTGTGCACCGAGGACGGCCGTCGCGTCGGCGACAACACCGACATCCCCGGGATGGTCGCCGCGCTGCGCGAACACGGCATCGAGCAGGTCGACTCGGCCGCGATCCTCGGCGCCGGCGCCACCGCGTCCTCCGCGCTGGCCGCGCTCGCCCGGGTCTGCACCGGCGAGGTCGTGGCCTACGTCCGCAGCGAGGCACGCGCCGCCGAGATGCGGCATTGGGGCGAGCGGCTCGACGTCGAGGTCCGTACGGCCGACTGGGCGGACGCGGAACGGGCCCTGCACGCGCCGCTGGTGATCGCGACCACCCCGGCCGGTACGACCGACGTGCTCGCCTCCGCCGTACCGGAGCGCCCCGCGACCTTGTTCGACGTGCTGTACGACCCGTGGCCCACCGCCCTCGCCGCGCGCTGGTCCATGTTCGGCGGAGCCGTCGTCAGCGGGCTCGACCTGCTCGTTCATCAGGCGGTGCTGCAGGTGGAGCAGATGACCGGCCGGGCTCCCGCGCCGCTGGAGGCCATGCGAAAAGCGGGAGAGCGGGCCCTCGCGAACCGCTAGGATCCGCTGGGTTCCGCAGGGGGCGGACAGGATCGAGGGGGAGTACTAGCAGTGTCCACTGGTGTGCCGCTGGCGTCCGGCAAGAGCGAGATATTCGAGGCGGTCCTGCAGTTCATGCCGGACTGGGTGCAGATCCCGGTGCTCGTGCTGATCGTGCTGCTCGTCGTCGGGTCGTGGATCTACAAGCTGAAGCGCAAGATCGACCGACGGCGTGAGCTGCGGCGCTGGCAGGCCATCCACGCGGCGGAGCAGCAGGGGCAGGGGAGCGGCGCCGACCACCTCGGCCCGTACGCCCCGCAGCGGCAGGCGCAGCAGCCGAGCGGCGCCGACTTCCTCGGCGCCTACGCGCCGCAGCAGCCGCAGGCCGCACAGCCCGGCGGGCAGGGCAGCGGCGCCGACTACCTGGGCGCGTACGCGCCGCAGCAGCCGCAGGGCAACAGCCCCGCGTGATCCGCGCTCACGTCAGGCGCCGTCAGCCTCGCGTCCGTCTGGTGGACCGGCGGCCGGGGCCGGGCGCCGGACGTGGGAGGATCGAAGGTGGCGGGCCGGGGCCGCGCACCTGGTCGCGCCGTCGACGTACGCGAGGACGCGCGTACGCAGGGCAGTACCAGGGCGCGAGCACTGAGGAGCACCGTTGAGCAGGTTGCGCTGGCTGACCGCGGGGGAGTCCCACGGTCCCGCACTCGTGGCGACGCTGGAGGGTCTTCCCGCCGGCGTGCCGATCACCACGGAGATGGTGGCGGACCACCTGGCCCGGCGCCGGCTCGGTTATGGACGCGGTGCGCGCATGAAGTTCGAGCGCGACGAGGTCACCTTCATCGGCGGCGTCCGGCACGGCCTCACCCTCGGCTCCCCGGTGGCGATCATGGTGGGCAACACCGAGTGGCCCAAGTGGGAGCAGGTCATGGCGGCCGACCCCATCGACCCGGAGATCCTCGCCGGCCTCGCCCGCAACGCTCCGCTGACCCGCCCGCGCCCCGGCCACGCCGACCTCGCGGGCATGCAGAAGTACGGCTTCGACGAGGCCCGGCCGATCCTGGAGCGCGCCTCGGCCCGTGAGACCGCCGCCCGGGTGGCGCTGGGCGCGGTGGCCCGGTCGTACCTGAAGGAGACCGCCGGCATCGAGATCGTCAGCCACGTCGTCGAGCTGTGCTCCGTGAAGGCCCCGCAGGGTGTGTACCCGACGCCGGCCGACGTCGAGAAGCTGGACGCCGACCCGCTGCGCTGCCTCGACGCGGACGCCTCGAAGGCGATGGTCGCGGAGGTCGACCAGGCCCACAAGGACGGCGACACCCTCGGCGGTGTGGTCGAGGTGCTCGCCTACGGCGTCCCCGTGGGCCTCGGCTCGCACGTGCACTGGGACCGCAAGCTGGACGCCCGCCTCGCCGGTGCCCTCATGGGCATCCAGGCGATCAAGGGCGTCGAACTCGGCGACGGCTTCGAGCTGGCCCGGGTGCCGGGTTCCAAGGCGCACGACGAGATCGTGAACACGCCGGAGGGCATCCGGCGCGTGTCCGGCCGCGCCGGTGGCACCGAGGGCGGCCTCAGCACCGGTGAGCTGCTGCGGGTGCGCGCCGCGATGAAGCCGATCGCGACCGTGCCCCGGGCCCTGCAGACGGTCGACGTCACGACCGGCGAGGCCACGCAGGCCCACCACCAGCGCTCCGACGTCTCCGCGGTCCCGGCCGCCGGCATCGTCGCCGAGGCCATGGTGGCGCTCGTCCTCGCGGACGCGGTCGCGGAGAAGTTCGGCGGCGACTCGGTGCCCGAAACCCGCCGCAACGTCCGGTCGTACCTCGACAACCTCGCGATCCGATGAGCGCGGCGCCTGTGGTGGTGCTGGTCGGGCCGATGGGCGTGGGCAAGTCCACGGTCGGGCAGCAGCTCGCCGAGCGCCTCGGCGTCGGCTACCGGGACACCGACGACGACATCGTGTCCGAGCAGGGCCGGACCATCGCCGAGATCTTCGTCGACGAGGGCGAGCCGGCGTTCCGGGCGATCGAGAAGCTGGCCGTGCGCCGCGCGCTCGCCGAGCACGACGGTGTCCTCGCGCTGGGCGGCGGCTCGATCCTGGACGAGGACACGCGGGCGCTGCTGGACGGGCAGCGGGTCGTGTACCTGTCCATGGACGTCGAGGAGGCGGTCAAGCGCACCGGCCTGAACGCCGCCCGCCCGCTGCTCGCGGTCAACCCGCGCAAGCAGTGGCGGGAGCTGATGGAGGCCCGACGTCATCTGTACGAGGGGGTGGCCACGGCCGTCGTGGCCACCGATGGCCGTACGCCCGAAGAGGTGACTCAAGCCGCCCTGGACGCACTGGAGTTGAAGGACGCATGACTGAGGCAGTGACGCGGATCCAGGTCGGCGGTACCGCGGGCAGCGAGCCGTACGAGGTCCTGGTGGGCCGTCAGCTCCTGGGTGAGCTGGGCGGGTTGATCGGTCCCAAGGCCAAGCGGGTCGCCGTGATCCACCCCGAGGCGCTGGCCGAGACCGGCGAGGCGCTGCGGGCCGATCTGGCCGAGCAGGGCTTCGAGACGGTCGCCATCCAGGTGCCGAACGCCGAGGAGGCCAAGACCGCCGAGGTGGCGGCCTACTGCTGGAAGGCGCTGGGGCAGTCCGGCTTCACCCGCTCCGACGTGATCGTCGGTGTCGGCGGTGGCGCGACCACCGACCTGGCCGGGTTCGTGGCCGCGACCTGGCTGCGCGGGGTGCGTTGGATCGCGGTCCCGACCACCGTGCTGGCCATGGTCGACGCGGCCGTCGGCGGCAAGACGGGCATCAACACCGCCGAGGGCAAGAACCTCGTGGGCGCCTTCCACCCGCCGGCCGGCGTGCTGTGCGACCTGGCCGCCCTGGGCTCGCTGCCGGTGAACGACTACGTCTCCGGTCTCGCGGAGATCATCAAGGCCGGTTTCATCGCCGACCCGGTGATCCTGGAGCTGATCGAGGCCGACCCGCAGGCCGCGCGTACGCCCGAGGGCCCGCACACCGCCGAGCTGATCGAGCGCTCGATCCGGGTCAAGGCCGAGGTCGTCTCCTCGGACCTGAAGGAGTCGGGGCTGCGCGAGATCCTCAACTACGGCCACACGCTGGGCCACGCGATCGAGAAGAACGAGCGCTACAAGTGGCGGCACGGCGCCGCGGTGGCCGTAGGCATGCACTTCGCCGCCGAACTCGGCCGTCTCGCCGGGCGGTTGGACGACGCGACGGCGGACCGGCACCGCACGATCCTGGAGTCGGTGGGCCTGCCGCTGCACTACCGCTACGACCAGTGGCCCAAGCTGCTGCAGACGATGAAGGTCGACAAGAAGTCCCGCGGTGACCTGCTGCGCTTCATCGTCCTGGACGGCCTGGCCAAGCCCACCGTCCTGGAGGGCCCCGACCCGGCCGTGCTCCTCGCCGCGTACGGCGAAGTCGGCCAGTAAGTCCGTCCAACCGCCCTTCCGCCCGATTCGCATGTGGTGACGGGCACTTCGGACCGCCACCGGCCGTTCACCAAACGACGGCCGGGGGCGGTACCGTTCGGTAGGGAGCGGGGCCGGAGCCCCGCTGCCAGCGCCAATGGCCATGGACGACGAGACGGAGTGGCACCGGATGCAGCACGCAGTGGGTTCTCCGCTGCCGCCGCCCCACCAGTCGGGGCACGGTTGGTCGCCGGCCGGACAGCCCCCGGGTGCGCACCACCCCGGGCACCAGGGACCCGCCCCGCATCAGGGCTCCGCCCCGGTGCCTCCGCCGCCTCCGGCACCGGGCTTCACCGCTCCTCCCGGACCGGCCCCGCATGTGCCGCAGCCCGCTCCGGTCGCCCCGGTTCCCGACACGACCGGCCATGTGCAGCTGCCGCCCGGCGGCCCGGTCGGCATACCGAGCGCCCCGCCCGCCACGGCGGCACCCGACCCGGCGACCACGACCATCGCGGTGCTACTCATCGGACCGGCCGGGGCCGGCAAGACGAGCGTCGCCAAGTACTGGGCCGACCACCGCCGGGTCCCCACGGCCCACATCAGCCTCGACGACGTCCGCGAATGGGTCCGTTCCGGCTTCGCCGACCCCCAGTCCGGGTGGAACGACAACTCCGAGGCCCAGTACCGCCTCGCCCGCCGCACCTGCGGCTTCGCCGCGCGGAACTTCCTGGCCAACGGCATCTCCTGCATCCTCGACGACGCCGTCTTCCCCGACCGCCCGGTGGTCGGCCTCGGCGGCTGGAAGCGCCACGTCGGCCCAGGCCTGCTGCCGGTGGTCCTGCTCCCTGGCCTGGAGATCGTCCTGGAGCGCAACGCCGAGCGCTCGGGCAACCGCCGCCTCACCGACGAGGAGGTGGCCCGCATCCACGGCCGGATGGCGGGCTGGTACGGCTCTGGCCTGCCGATCATCGACAACTCCCAGCTCGACGTCCCGCAGACGGCCCGGGTCCTGGACGACGTACTGGCACGATCGATCGCAAGCCCCCCGCAGTGGTAGCCGACGGGACCGCACCCACCGACGGGACCGCACCCACCGACGCGACCGCGTCCACCGACGGGACCGCATCCACCGACGCGACCGCGTCCACCGACGGGACCGCACCCACCTAAGGGGCGCGGGGAACTGCGCGAGCAACCCCACCGGCCCGGCCAGCGCGCGCACAACCTCAGCAACCACCCCAGTCCCGGATCGACCTCCACCCCAACCGGAATATTCCGGCCACCGCCCACTCAGACGCCCTCAACCGGCGCCAAACCGGCGGAGCTCCTACGCTCGTGTCATGTCAGAGGTGTACGCCGCCCGGCGAACCCGGGTACGGGAGCGCTGCCAAGCCGGCGGCAGCGCCACCGCGCTGATCTCCCGCCCCGCCAACGTCCGCTACCTCGCGGGCACGGCCCCCCAGGGCGCCGTCCTGCTGCTCGGCAAGACCGAGGACCTGCTGGTGTGCGCGGGCCCGCCCGAGAACCGGCCGGCCGAGGGACGCCTCGACGAGGCGCTGCGTCTGCAGACACTGCCCGGCAACGGCGGCGACCCGGCTGTCGCCGCGGCCGACCTCGCCTCCGCGCAGGGCGCCGACGTGCTCGCCGTGGAGGAACATCACCTGACCGTGGCCCGCCACAGAGCCATCCGCTCCGTCGTGCCCCGGCTGCGCCTCACCGACCTCGGCGGCGCGGTCGAGCAGCTCCGGGTCGTCAAGGACGAGGAGGAGATCTCCTGCCTGCGCATCGGCGCCGAGATCGCCGACCAGGCCCTCGGCGAGCTGCTCGAGTCCATCCTCGTCGGCCGCACCGAGCGGCATCTCGCCCTGGAACTCGAACGACGGCTCGTCGACCACGGCGCCGACGGCCCCGCCTTCCCGACGGCCGTCGCCACCGGCCCGAACTCCGGCCGACGCGCTCACAGGCCCACCGACCGCCGGGTCGAGGAGGGCGATTTCCTCTCCGTCTGCCTCGGGGCCACGTACCGCGGCTACCGCTGCGAGATCGGCCGTACCTTCGTGATCGGTACGTCGCCCGCCGACTGGCAGATCGAGCTGTACGACCTGGTCTTCGCAGCCCAGCGCGCCGGACGCGAGAGCCTGGCGCCCGGTGCCGCCTACCGGGACGTGGACCGTGCCGCACGCCAGGTGCTGGACTCCGCGGGGTACGCGGAGGGGCTTTCGCCGCTGACGGGGCATGGTGTAGGACTCGAAATCGACGAGGACCCGCAGTTGGCCCCCGCGGCCATGGGTAAACTGGACGCTTGCGTGCCGGTCACCGTCGAACCGGGGGTCCACCTCCCGGGCCGGGGCGGCGTCCGGATCGATGACACGCTCGTCGTCCGCCCCGAGGCGGACGGCGGACCCGAGCTACTCACCATCACGACCAAGGAGCTGCTCGCCCTTTAGAACAGGAGCGTGCGCCGGGGTCGTCCACGTCAGTCCAGGAGATTCCGCAACCGTGGCTTCCACGAACGACCTCAAGAACGGCATGGTGCTCAAGCTCGAAGGCGGCCAGCTGTGGTCCGTCGTCGAGTTCCAGCACGTCAAGCCCGGCAAGGGCCCGGCCTTCGTGCGCACCAAGCTCAAGAACGTGCTCTCCGGGAAGGTCGTAGACAAGACCTTCAACGCCGGCGTGAAGGTCGAGACGGCCACCGTCGACAAGCGCGACATGCAGTTCTCCTACATGGACGGCGAGTACTTCGTCTTCATGGACATGGAGACCTACGACCAGCTGATGGTCGACCGCAAGGCCGTCGGCGACGCCGCGAACTTCCTGATCGAGGGCTTCATGGCCACCGTCGCCCAGCACGAGGGCGAGGTGCTCTTCGTCGAGCTGCCGGCCGCCGTCGAGCTGGTCATCCAGGAGACCGAGCCGGGTGTCCAGGGCGACCGCTCCACCGGTGGCACCAAGCCCGCCACCCTGGAGACCGGCCACCAGATCCAGGTCCCGCTCTTCATCACCACCGGTGAGAAGATCAAGGTCGACACCCGCACGAGCGACTACCTCGGCCGGGTGAACAGCTAAATTGGCTGCCCGCAACACGGCCCGCAAGCGCGCCTTCCAGATCCTCTTCGAGGGTGACCAGCGCGGAGCCGACGTCCTGACGGTCCTCGCGGACTGGATCCGGCTCTCCCGGGACGACACCCGGCAGCCGCCGGTGAGCGAGTACACGATGCAGCTCGTCGAGGGCTACGCGCAGCACGCGAAGCGCATCGACGAGCTGATCGCGCAGTACTCCGTCGGCTGGACGCTCGACCGGATGCCGGTCGTGGACCGCAACATCCTGCGGCTCGGCGCGTACGAGCTGATCTGGGTCGACGAGACCCCGGACGCCGTCGTGCTGGACGAGATGGTGCAGGTGGCGAAGGAGTTCTCCACGGACGAGTCGCCCGCGTTCGTCAACGGGCTGCTCGGCCGGCTCAAGGACCTGAAGCCCTCGCTGCGCCGCGAGGAAGCGTAAGGCCCCTGTTCGAAGCCGAAGACGCCGGAGGGCCCGCAGCAACCGCTGCGGGCCCTCCGGCGTCTTCCTGTACCTCCGGGGTCTCCCGAGGCGGCAGAACGGCGCCGGGGGGGGGGGGGGCCCCGGGGGCCCCCCCCCCCCCCGGGGGGGGGGGGGGCCGCCGCAGGGGCGCGCCGCGCACGTCGGCGGGGGGGAGCCCCCCCCCCGCCGGCGCGGCCCCCCCCCCCCCCCAGC
>NZ_JBIWJD010000010.1:0-298182 GCF_044764945.1 Streptomyces sp. NPDC093568
AACGGCTCGATCCACTTCGCATCATCCGCTGAGATCACCCCACCCATGCCCAGCCAACGCACCAACCGCCCCACCGGTTACGGGACAACCTCTAGACAGGCCTCGTCCGGGCTCGCCCCCTACTTGACCGCGTGGTGACGGCATGCTGCCCGCGGCGTCGCCGAGCTGCACGAAGGGCTACGGAAGGGCTCGGCCCCCCATTCCCCGACGACTTCACCGCCCGGTGATCATCGTCAAGACATTCGCCGACGAGGAAGAAGCCGTACGGCGAGTCAACGACGTACCTCTCGGCCCTCTCGGCCTGTCGGCATCGGTGTGGACCGAGGACGCGCGCCGCAGTCACACCGTCGCCGCCCGACTCGGCTTCGGCACCGTCTGGGTCAACTCCCATCTGGTGCTTGCGCCTCGACCACCCGGGGTGCCGGCGACCTGACCCGACCCCTCGCCGGCCGGAGATGCTGGACGCGGCGCGGGCTGTGCCGGGCGATTTGACGGCCGTTCGACGGGGATGCCCGGGCTGCCGCCCTCGCTCAGGCTTCCGGTTCCTCCCGTGTCTCCGGCGGCTCGGTGGGCGTCGGCGCGGGCGGGCGGAAGAGGACGGCCCGGGCCACCGGCGGGGCGAACAGGGCCGATACCGGCGCGGCGAGGACCAGCACGGCGCGGAAGGCGCGCCCCACGACCGGGTCGCCCGGGGCGCGCTCCTGGACGCGGCCCAGGTACCAGTCGGCGAAGCGGTCCGCGGGCCCGCCGTCGACCGCGTTGCCGACCGCGCCCGGCATCTTGCGGTCCGCCCCGGCGGAGATGTCCCACGCCTGCCGGGACGACGCGAGGAGTTTCCGCTGGACGCGCCGTGTCGTGGGGGTCCGGCGCGGATCGGCCAGCGCGTCGCGCAGGGCGACCGCGTTCATCGCGGCGACGGTCATGCCCTGTCCGTAGATCGGGTTGAAGGTGCACAGTGCGTCGCCGACAGCGAGGAATCCGGCCGGGCGGCGGCCGGGAAGGTCGTAGCGGCGGCGGGCGTTGGCGGTCCGCCGGTAGCCGAACGCCGATGTGAGCGGCTCGGCCTCCTCCAGCCACCGGTGCAGCAGCGGATGCGGCAGCCTCTTGGCGTACGTCACGAACTCGTCGTCGCCCCTGGGCGGTTCGTCGCCACGCAGGCCCGAGACGATGACCAGATGGCTGCCGTCCTCCAACGGCAGCGCACCGCCGGCGTGGACCTGTTCGGGGTTCGGGTAGACGTAGTACCCGGCGGTGTCACCGTCGAGGACACCGCTCCTGCCGCGGTAGACGCGTGACGCGTACGCGAGCCCGGTGTCGATGGTCTCCTCGTGCGGGGCCTCGGCCCCGATCTCCGTGAGCCACTCCGGGGCCTTCGAGCCGCTGCCGGAGGCGTCGACGACCAGGTCGGCCTCCACGGCCCGCTGCTCTGCGCGGGCGTCGCCGGAGCGGTCCCGCAGGCGCACGCCTCGCACGCGCGAGGCGTCGCCGAGGAGTCCGACGACGTCGGTCCCCTCCACGGTGCTGATCACAGGGTTGGCGAGAACTCGCCGCCGCACCAGATCCTCGAGCTGCGCGCGGGAACCGGTGTAGATGTGCGTCGAGGCGGGCGTCCTGCGGAACCAACGGCCCTTCTGCCACAGAACCAGGTCCGACGGCATGCCCACCCGGGGCGCACCTGCCGCCCCGAGCTCCGCCACGAAGCCCGGCAGCAGCGACTCCAGGGCCACCTGCCCGCCCTCCAGCAGCACATGCGGATGCCGACCCTGCGGTACACCGGACCTGGGCTCGGCCCCGTCCGGGAACCGGTCGCGCTCCACGACGGTCACCCGGTCGGCGTGCCCGGCGAGTGCGTGCGCGGCGAGCAGCCCCGCGAGGCTCCCGCCCACGACGACCGCATGCCGTCCGCCTCGACGACCGTCCACGCCCCGACCGCCCGTCTCCACAGCAGAGTTCACCGACCACTCCCCCTTTGATCGCCACGTCGCGAGAAGGCACCAGTATCCAGCCGCGCACGCCAGGTTGACCGCTTTCCAGCCCCTTTGCGCCTCCTGACCGCAGGGTGGGCGCAACAGGTTCTCCGCGGCCTCCGTGCAGGCGGCCGGCTCGCTCGAACGGCCGCACCGACACCCCTTCCACAGGGCCAGCACTCCACGGGCCGGTTCCGGGCCTGCCCTCCGCCCCTCCCGAAAACTCAGCCCTCCGCGCCGGCGGCTCTCCGATCTTGTGCGCCGGAGCACCTCAGCGCGAGGGCCGCGATGTCGTCGCCGAGCCTTCCGCCGCAGTGCTGGAGCAGATCCCGGTGCAGTTGATCGAGCAGCTCGCGCGGCTGCTCCTGGCCCTGCCGGCCCATCCAGTCCGACAGCGGGAAGAACTGGCCGGCGTGGTCCCGGGCCTCCGATACGCCGTCCGTGTAGAGCAGCAGCTGGTCACCCGGGGCGAAGTCGACCATGTCGACCCAGTAGCGGTCACCGATGAGCGCCGCGAGGTTGAGGGGCGGGGAGGGGACGGTGGGCTCCAGGACGCGGACCTTTCCGTAACGCGCGATCAGCGGCGGGGGATGCCCGCAGTTGAGCAGTCGCAGATGGCCGCCGCCGTGCGAGATCTCGGCGAGGAGAGCGGTGGCGAAGTGCTCGGGCTGGTCGTGGACGGGAAACGCGTCGCTGTGGCGCGTGACGGTGGTCTCCAGCCGGTGGACGATGCCCTGCAGGTCCGGCTCGTCGTACGCGGCCTCCCTGAAGCAGCTGATCACCGCCGAGGCCGCCCCCACTGCGGACAGACCCTTGCCCCGCACGTCACCTATGAGCAGCCGGACCCCGTGCGGTGTACCGATCGCCTCGAAGAAGTCGCCCCCGATCCGGGCCTGCTCCTGGGCCGCCAGATAGAGCGACTCGATCTCGACGTCCTCGATGCGGCTCGGCAGCGGGCGCAGCAGCACCGTCTGGGCCGCGTCGGCGACGAGCCGGACCTGGAAGAGGGTTTCCTCTCGCTGAAGTCGGACATGGCTCCCGTATGCGGCCGCCAAGGTGACCGCGACGATCGCGGCCGCCGTGTACTGCGTCCCCAGATCGGTGTAGAAGAAGCTGAGGACGATCATGAGCACCAGGCAGAACGACCCCAGGAGCATCGTGGGGACCACGGGCCACATCGCGGCGGCAAGGGCGGGTGCGGCGGGCAGCAGGCGGCTGACGGCGATCTCCCTGGGTGTGGAGAACGCCAGAGCGGCGATGAGGACGGTCAGGACCACGGGTGACAACCGGGCAGCTTCCCATCGGCCGCTGTAGGCGGGGCGACGGCGCCACAGCCGTGCAGACATGATCACAAAAAGCATCATATCGGCCTAAATGGGCATCCAGCACGGAAAGATCAAGCGCCGCACAGCGAGAATCCGCGGCCGGCAGTCACGCCGAGAGGGCCGAGGCCATGCGACGCATGGCCGCACAGACGCCCCAGGCCGGCCGAGCAAGGATCGGATCAGCCCTGGCCAGTCGGGATCACCGGTGTTAAAAAGGTCGCATGGCGAGTCGCTTCGCCCGCTTTCCACACCTGTCCGTCAAACGCGTGATCGGCAAGGGCACGCGGAGCGTAGCCGGGCAGGTGTTGATTTTCCAGGTGGCCCTGGTGGTGCTCCTCGTGGCCTGCGGCGTCTTCGCTCTCATCCTGCAGTCGGAGCGGGACACCAGTGCCGAGGCCAGGCGGCGCTCCACGGCGGTGGCACAGACCTTCGCGCACTCACCCGGCGTCCACGCGGCCTTGCGGACCCCGGATCCGAGCAAGATTCTCCAGCCGCTCACCGAGGCGGCCCGCCGCGCCGCCGGCGTCGACTTCATCGTGGTCATGAACACCGAGGGCATCCGGTACACGCACCCCTTGCCGGACCGCATCGGAAAGCGGTTCGTGGGCGAGATCGGGCCGTCACTGGCGGGGAAGGTCTACGTGGAGAGCGTCGACGGCCCGCTCGGCCGCGAGGTGCAGGCCACGGTCCCGATCAAGAACGCCGACCGCGAGGTGGTGGCCCTCGTCTCGGCCGGGATGAAGGTCAAGAGCGTCCAGAGTCAGTTGACCCGGCAACTACCGATCATCATCGGCGCCGGGGCGGGGGCGCTGGTGTTGTCGACCGGTGTGACGGCCCTGGTGGGCAGGCGGCTGCGACGGCAGACGCACAGTCTTGCCCCGGCCGAGATGACCCTGATGTACGAGCACCACGACACGGTGCTCCACTCCGTCCGGGAAGGCGTGCTGATCGTGGCCGACGACGGGCGGCTGATGCTGGCGAACGACGAGGCCAGACGACTGCTGGAGCTGCCCCCGGACGTCGAGGGCCGGCTCGTCTCGGACCTGCCGGGCCTCGATCCCGAGACGAAGGCGATGCTCTCCTCCGGGCGCGAGACCACCGACGAGGTACACCTCGCGGGTGAGCGGCTGCTGGCGGTCAACCAACGACCCACGGATCGCAAGGGAGGCCCCAAGGGAACGGTGGTCACGCTGCGCGACACCACCGAGCTGCAGGCGGTGACCGGCAGGGCGGAGGTCGCACGGGAGCGGCTCAGGCTGCTGTACGACGCCGGACTCCAGATCGGCACCACCCTGGACGTGTTGCGCACCGCCCAGGAGTTGGCGCGGGTCCCCATTCCTCGCTTCGCGGACTTCGTCACCGTGGACCTGGCGGACGCCGTTCTGCACGGCGATGAGCCGGCCCCCACGGGGACGGACATGCGACGCGCGGCCGTGTCCGGCATCGTGGACGACCATCCGCTCACCGAACAGGGCCGGCTTTTCGACTACCTTCCCTCCACGCCCCAGGCGCGCGGCTACGGCAGCGGCCGCTCCCAGTTGGTGAGCGATCTGCCGACCGCGACGGGCTGGCGCGTGCAGGACCCCGATCGCGCCAAGGCGATCATCGACTACGGCATCCATTCCCTCATCACCGCCCCCATCCAGGCCCGTGGCGTCGTACTGGGCATGGCCACCTTCTGGCGCGCGCGACAGCACGAGCGCTTCAACGAGGAGGACGTCTCACTGGCGGAGGAGCTGGTGGCCCGTGCCGCCACGAGCATCGACAACGCCCGCCGCTACACCCGCGAGCACACCCTGGCAGTCACCCTCCAGCGCAGCCTGCTGCCGCAGGCCATGCCCGAGCAGAACGCCCTCGACATCGCCTACCGCTACCTCCCCGCCCAGTCGGGCGTGGGCGGTGACTGGTTCGACGTGATTCCCCTGCCCGGGAGCCGGGTGGCACTGGCCGTCGGCGATGTGGTCGGCCACGGCCTGCACGCGGCCGCCACGATGGGACGGCTGCGGACCGCGGTGCACAACTTCTCCTCCCTCGATCTGCCACCCGACGAGCTGCTGAGCCATCTGGACGACCTGGTCGGGAACATGGACCAGAACGAGGCGGCCGAGAGTGCCGCGGGAGTCGTGGGCGCCACCTGCCTTTACGGGATCTACGACCCGGTGACGCGCCGCTACGTCGTGGCGCGTGCGGGGCATCTGTCGCCCGCGCTGGTCCACCCCGACGGAACCGTCACCTTCCCGGACGTGCCGGCCGGTCCGCCCCTGGGCCTCGGCGGCATGCCGTTCCAGACCGCGGAGCTGTGCCTCGCGGAGGGAACCCAGCTCGTCCTGTACACGGACGGCCTCATCGAGGACCGCGCCCGCGATCTGGACGTGGGAATGGAACTGCTGCGCGACGCGCTGACGGGCCACCCCGGCAGGCCGCCCGAGGAGACCTGCCAGGACGTGCTGGACAGCCTGCTCCCCGAGCGTCCCAAGGACGACGTCGCCCTGCTCGTCGCCCGCACACGGGAACTGCCGCCCGACCGGATCGCCGACTGGGACGTACCGCCGGACCCGGCGGCCGTCGCGGGTATGCGCGGCGCCGTGTCCGAAAGGCTCGAGGCGTGGGACCTGTCGGAGCTCGGCTTCACCATGGAGCTCATCCTGAGCGAGCTCGTCACCAACGCCATCCGCTACAGCAGCGGACCCATCCACGTGCGGCTGATCCGCGACCGCAGCCTGATCTGCGAGGTGGCCGACGGCAGCAGCACGTCACCGCATCTGCGCTACGCCGCGACGACGGACGAGGGCGGCCGGGGCCTGTTCCTCGTGTCCCAGATGGCTGAGCGCTGGGGCACCCGGTACACCCCGCAGGGCAAGGTGATCTGGGCCGAACAGGCCCTGCCGGAGACGGGAAGCGGCGGCGATCAGCCGGCTCAGACGGTGTGATCGGGGCGGTGGAGCAGCGGGCGCAGGGTCTCGATGACGCTCGGGTCGTCCACCGTGGACGGGATGGGCTCGTCGAGGCCGTCGGCGATACCGCGCATCGTCTTGCGCAGGATCTTCCCCGAGCGCGTCTTGGGCAGGGCGGCCACGACGGCGACCTCCTTGAGGGAGGCGACGGCGCCGATGCGCTCGCGTACGAGCTGGACCAGTTCGCTCTCCACCTCCGCCGGGTCGCGGGCGGTGCCCGCCTTCAGCACGACGAAGCCGCGTGGGACCTGCCCCTTGAGGGGGTCCGCGACCCCGATCACGGCGCACTCCGCGACATCGGGGTGAGCGGCCAGGGCCTCTTCCATGCTGCCGGTGGACAGCCGGTGTCCGGCCACGTTGATGACGTCGTCGGTGCGGCCCATGACGTACACATAGCCGTCCTCGTCCAGGTGCCCGCTGTCGCCGGTGAGGTAGTAGCCGTCGTAGGCGGAGAGGTAGGAGGCGACGAAGCGGGCGTCGTCGTTCCAGAGAGTGGGCAGCGAACCGGGAGGCAGAGGGAGTTTCACGACGATCGCGCCGTCCACGCCCGCCGGCACCGGCTGCCCCGAGGGGTCGAGGACGCGGACGTCCCAGCCCGGCAGCGGAAGGGTGGGCGAGCCGGGTTTGAGGGGGGCGGCCTCGATGCCGACCGGGTTGGCGACGATCGGCCAGCCGGTCTCCGTCTGCCACCAGTGGTCGATCACCGGAATGTCCAGGAGGGCGCCCGCCCAGTGGTAGGTCTCGGGGTCGAGGCGCTCACCGGCGAGGAAGAGATAGCGCAGGCGGGAGAGGTCGTAGTCGGCGGTGAGGGCGCCCTTCGGGTCCTCCTTCCTGATGGCGCGGAAGGCGGTGGGCGCCGTGAACATGGTCTTGACGCCGTGCTCGGCGGCGACCCGCCAGAACTGGCCCGCGTCCGGGGTGCCGACCGGCTTGCCCTCGTACAGCACGGTCGTGGCGCCGGCCAGCAGCGGACCGTAGACGATGTACGAGTGCCCGACGACCCAGCCGACGTCGGACCCGGTGAACATCGTCTCGCCCGGGCCGATGTCGTACACGGCGCCCATCGACCAGTGGAGAGCCACGGCGCAACCGCCGCAGTCGCGGACGACTCCCTTGGGTTTTCCGGTAGTTCCGGACGTGTAGAGGATGTAGAGGGGGTCGGTCGCGGCCACGGGAACGCAGGCGGCCGGCGGTGCGTCGGCGACCAGGCCGGCCCAGTCGAGGTCGTCCGGCCCCAACTCGGCCCGCGCTTGCGGACGTTGCAGGATGATCCGCTTGTGCGGCTTGTGCCCGGCGAGTTCGATCGCACGGTCCAGCAGCGGCTTGTACGGCAGGACGCGCTTGCCCTCGATGCCGCAGGAGGCGGAGACGATCACCTTGGGGGTGGCGTCGTCGATACGCACCGCGAGTTCGGGTGGGGCGAACCCGCCGAAGACGACCGAGTGGACGGCGCCGATGCGTGCGCAGGCCAGCATCGCGATGGCGGCCTCGGGCACCATCGGCATGTAGATGACCACCCGGTCGCCGTGCCCCACCCCGAGCCCGGCGAGAGCCCCGGCGAAGGCCGCCACCTCGTCCCGCAGCCGGGCGTAGGTATAGGTGCGGCGGGTGCCGGTCACCGGGGAGTCGTAGATGAGCGCGGCCTGTTCGCCCCGGCCGGCTTCGACATGCCGGTCCACCGCGTTGAAGCAGACGTTGAGCCGGCCGTCCGGGAACCAGCGGTGGAAGGGAGCGCCCGAGGAATCAAGGGCACGGGACGGCGTCACGTCCCAGTCGACGCCTTCCGCCGCCCGCAGCCAGAAGCTCTCCGGGTCTTCGAGGCTGGCCCGGAAGACGTCCTCGTACATTCCCATCGCGCTCTCCTTGACCAGAGTCGTGGTGCCTGCCTGCTCCCACGTCACAGTTGACCATGCGGCCGGCGCAGCCGTGTTCGGCCTGGTCCGACGCCGGTCAGCCGATCGCGAGCAGTTCCAGCGTGTCGATCACGCGGTGGAGGAGCCCCGCTCGTTGTCGTACCAGGCAATCACCTCGGTGTGGCGGCCGTCGACACGCCGCGCGCGTCGTGAACTCCTGTGCCGGGATGCCGACATCCAGCGGTTCGGCACCTTCGAGCACGAGGACGGGGGTACGAGCGGCCGGGGGCGCCGCGATCATCCGCACCTGCTCCCTCTTGTCTCGAACGGCACACCACCCGTACGCTCACTCTCCATACCGACCAGCTGGTATGCCATGTGGGAGCGCCGAAGGAGCCGCCGGAGATGAGCAGGATCAACCGCCAGGTGCGCCTGGCCGCACGTCCCGTGGGAGCGCCGCAGCCCACCGACTGGCACCACGTCGAGGAGCCGGCCGGGGAGCCGGGCGACGGGGAATTCCTGGTGCAGGTGCTCTGTCTGTCGATCGACCCCGCGATGCGCGGCTGGATGAACGCGGGCCGGTCCTACATCCGCCCGGTGGAGATCGGCGAGGTGATGCGGGCCGGCGCGGTGGGCAGGGTGATCGCCTCCCGGCACTCCGGCTTCGCGGTCGGCGACCATGTGTCGGGCTCGTTCGGCGTGCAGGAGTACTGCGTGTCGGACGGACGCGACGTGACCAAGGTCGACCCGGCGGCGGCCCCCTTGCCGACGTATCTCGGTACGCTCGGCATGTCGGGCCTGACGGCCTACTTCGGCCTCATCGAGGTCGGGCGTCCCGAGTCCGGGCAGACCGTCGTGGTGTCCGGAGCGGCCGGGGCCGTCGGCAGCGTCGTCGGGCAGATCGCCAAGATCCTGGGCTGCCGGGTCATCGGGATCGCCGGCGGCGAGGCCAAGTGCAAGCTGGTGGTCGACGAGTTCGGATTCGACGCCGCGATCGACTACCAGAACGAGGACGTCCGCAAGGCGCTGCGCGAGCACGCCCCCGACGGTGTCGACGTCTACTTCGACAACGTCGGCGGCGACGTTCTGGACGCCGTGCTGCTGCGGCTGGCGCGCGGTGCCCGCATCGTCGTCTGCGGCGCGATCTCCCAGTACAACAGCACCAAGCCGCAAGGCCCGGCCAACTACCTGTCGCTGCTGGTGAACCGCGCCTCCATGACGGGCATCGTGGTCTTCGACTATGCCGACCGGTACGCCGAGGGCATCGCGCAGATGGCCGCGTGGCGGGCGGAGGGCCGGCTGAAGTCCCTGGAGGACGTGGTGTCCGGCTCGGTCGCGGAGTTCCCCGACACCCTGATGCGACTCTTCCGTGGTGACAACCACGGCAAGCTCGTGCTGAAGATCGCGGACTGACCGGGCCGAGGGGAGGGCGAAATCCGATGAAGGCACTGACCTACCACGGCCGTCACGACATCCGCTACGGCGATGTCCCCGACCCGGCCGTCACCAGCCCCACCCACGCGGTGGTGCAGGTGACCGCGGCCGGCATCTGCGGCAGCGACCTGCACATCTACGGCGGCAATCCGTTCAGCCCGGAGCTGGGCTACACACCGGGACACGAATGCGTCGGCGTGGTCGTCGAGACCGGGGGGCAGGTCACCCGCTTCAAGCCCGGCGACCGGGTTCTGGTGCCGGCCTCGGTCGGCTGTGCGCACTGCGGGTCGTGTGCGGCCGGGTTCACCGCCCGGTGCGAGCGCGCCAAGTCGAGCATGGAGCTCTGCTACGGCGTGAGCCCGCAGCTCCCGGGCAGCCAGGCCCAGGCTCTGGCGGTGCCGTACGCCGACGTCAATCTGGTGCGGCTGCCCGAGGGCATCTCCGACGAGGCCGCCCTCGTCCTGACGGACAACGCCCCCACGGCCTGGTACGGCTGCCGCCGCGCCCGTATCCAGCCCGGCGAGACCGTCCTGGTCGTCGGCCTCGGCCCGGTCGGCCTGATGGCGGCCCAGTCCGCCTTCGCGATGGGCGCCGCGCGGGTGCTGGGCACGGACCTGGTCGCGGAGCGCCGCGCCTTCGCCGCCACCCTGGGTGTGGAGCCGGTCGAGGGCGAGGACGGGCGGGCGGCCATACGGGAGTTGACCGGCGGACGCGGGCCGGACGCCGTGGTGGAGGCGGTCGGCTCGGACGCCACCATCGAGCTCGCCCTCAAGGCCGTCCGCCAGGCCGGCCGGGTCAGTGTCATCGGGGTCAGCCAGAACAAGGCGTTCCCCTTCCACATGCAGCTGGCGCAGATCAAGGAGCTGGAGTTCGCCATCGGGCTGTGCTCGGTGCACTACGAACTCCCTCCCCTGATCGCCCTCACCCAGGCCGGCCGGATCAAGCCCGAGGTCGTGGTCTCCCACCACTTCGCTCTCTCCGAAGGCCCGGCGGCGTACGAACTGTTCGCGGGCCGCGCCGACGGCGTCCGCAAGATCCTGCTCGACCCCACCCGCTGACGCACCTCCCCCGGCCCATGGGCAGGGCTGCGGGCCGCCCTACGGCGTCCGGGCGGTCCGCGGCCGTCCCCGCGCAGCCCTCAGGAGGTGTCGCCGCCCGCGAGATCCGGCGCTCGAAGGCGGCCCGGGCGGCCGGGATGGGGCTTGTCCCCGCTCAGTACGGAGCCGAGCCGTCCGAGCACAAAGCCCAGAGGGCTTCTTCACCGTCAGCCCGAGGCAGCCCTCCTCCGCGAGGATCTCCACCGCCGCGTTCAGGAGCCTTCGCCGAGAGGCCGCTCGCTGCTCATCACGCTCGGCCGTGGGGCGGCCGCCCGCCACGGTTGGTTCGCTCATCGGGGACCAGAAGTATTCCATTGACGGTGCGGTTCCCCGGCCCTGTGGCGCCCGCCCGCCACGGCGTGACCGGCCGACACCTCCGCAGGCCGCGAGCGCCTCAGCCCGTCGTCGCGGCCAACACCCGTGGCGCTCAGGCGGCTTCTTCTCCCCAGGGTCACGACATCCCCATTCGGCCATTCCGTCGTCCGCCGGTGGACGCGGGACAGCCTGAATGGAACGCTCGCTACAGACCGGGCGGTATGGAGGCGCGGCCCCGCGGCCGCGCCGGCGCCGTTGCCCGTACGAGCCGTCGCGCATCGCTCATCAGCACGAAGTCCTCGCAGCAGTCGAGTCCTGCCACGCCCGGATTCCTGACCCGAGAGGGGTTCACCGCATGAAGTGCTTGGCCGTCACGGCCGCAACTGCCGCCGTCCTCCTTGCCACCGGGGCGCTTCCCGTCGCCCATGCCGCCGCTCCCCCGGCCGCCGACCCGGCCGAGTTCACCGTGGACACCACGTCCGACGCGGTCGACGCCGACGGGTCGGACGGCCGGTGCCTCACCGCCTCGGGCGCGTGCAGCCTGCGTGCCGCGGTGATGGCCGCCAACGCCCGGCCGGGCAGTACGATCACGCTGCCTCCCGGCCACTACCGGCTGACGATCCCGCCCGACCCGCGGCTGATCATCGGCGACAATCCCGACCCCACCACGGGCGACCTGAACGTCGCCGCCCCCGTCACGATCAAGGGCGCCGGCGCACGGACCACTGTCATCGACGCCAACCACCTGGACCGGGCCTTCCGCATGCAGGCGGAGTCCCGGCTGTCCGATCTGACGATCACGGGAGGGGTGACCAGGCAACGCGAACTGCCCATCACCGACACCGGCGGTGGGGCGATCGCCAACGGACATCACATGACGCTGCGACGCGTCACCGTGAGCGGGAACTCCGCCGGTTACGGTGGCGGCATCTTCAACGTCCCGGACTCCCACCTCGATCTGATCGACAGCACCGTCAGCGGGAACGTCGCGGGAGAGGCCGGAGGCATCAGGTTCGACAACACCGGCACCGTGACCAACTCGACCATCGCGGACAACCGGGTGACGAACCCCGGCGACCGCCCCGGCAGCCTCGCCGGTTACGGCGGAGGCATCGACATCCGCGGGAGGGGGCCCGTGGACATTCTCAACGCGACCATCACCGGGAACAGTTCCAGCGATGGCGGGGGCGGGATCAACTTCGCCCCGGCCTATCTCGACAGCCTGCCTTCACCGATCCCCGACGTCGTCGAGCTGCCCCTGGGGCGCATGACGCTGCGCAACTCCATCATCGCGGGCAACACCGTCGACGGCGCGCCCGCCGACTGCAAGAAGGCCTTCGCCACCATCGCGTCGCAGGGCAACAACGTCGACGGCGACGGCAGTTGCCGACTCACCGCGGCCGGCGATCTGCCCAGCCGTGCCCCCCTGATCGGACCGCTGGCGAACAACGGTGGCCCCACCGACACCGTCGCACTGCTGCCCGGCAGCCCCGCCCTGGACGCGGCCGACCGCTGTCCGGCCACCGATCAGCGCGGCGTCGTACGACCTCAGGGCGCCGCCTGCGACATCGGCGCCTACGAGCACACCCCCTGACCCCCTCCCCCACCCCGGCACCTGGAGTGATGGATGAGAGCCCCGCGCCTGCGCACCACGCCGGCCCGCGCCACAGCCACCTTCGCGGCCCTGCTCCTCTCACTGATCCTTCCCCCGCCCACGGCCCGCGCCGACTCCGGACCCGCATCCCTGGTCGTGCACACCGACCGGGGCTGGGTCCGGGGCACGGCCGTCCGCGACGACGGCCGGGCCTTCCATGGGATCCCGTTCGCCGCCCCGCCGACCGGTGAGCTGCGCTGGCGTCCGCCGCGACCCGCGGCGCGGTGGTCCGGCGTACGGGACGCCACCGCACCGGCCCACCCCTGCCCCCAGCTACCGCTGACGCTGCTCCCCGACGGCGGGCCCGTCCTGCCCGGTGAGTCCAACCGCACCGGCAGCACGGTGGAGGACTGCCTGTACCTCAATGTCCGGACCCCCGCCCGCACTGGCGGCCGGCCTCTGCCGGTGCTGGTCTGGCTGCACGGCGGAGGCAACACGTACGGCGCGGGCAGCGACTACGACAGCGCCGCGCTGGCCGCGCGGGGTGTGGTCGTCGTGACGGTCAACTACCGCCTCGGAGCACTGGGGTTCATGGCCCACCCCGCCCTGTCGGCCGAGGGCGCCGACCACGCCTCCGGCGACTACGGCCTCATGGACCAGCAGGCCGCACTGCGCTGGGTACGGCGCAACATCGGCGCCTTCGGGGGCGACCGGAACCGGGTGACGCTAGGCGGACAGTCCGCCGGATCGGCGGACACCTGCCTGCACATCGCCTCGCCGACCGCGAAAGGCCTGTTCCACCGGGCGATCCAGCAGAGCGGATCCTGCGCCGCGGACGGCGGTCTGACGCCCCTCACACTCGATGCGGCCGAGCGGAAGGGAAGCGACTTCGCGACCTCGGTCGGCTGCACCGACCCGACGACCGCGGCGGGCTGCCTGCGTGCCGTCCCCACCACCGAGCTCATCCGCGCCACCGGGACAGGGGCCGCCTCCCTGTGGACCCCGAACACCGGTCCTCGTGTCCTCCCCCGCCCTCCGCACACGGCGTGGGCCGAGGGACGAGTGAACGCGGTCCCGACGCTGAGCGGCAACACCCATGACGAATACCGCTACTTCACCGCGCTGTACGTGGATCTGCTCGGCGGCGGCCCCCTGACCCCCGCCTCGTACGCCGCCCTCGTCAGGCTCCAGTACGGCAACCGCGCGGCCGCAGTCCTGGACGCCTACCCCGCCTCGGCATACCCGTCCCCCAACCTGGCCTACTCCGCCGTCGGCACCGATCAGCGGTTCGCCTGCCCGGCGCGGGCCGACAGCCGACTGTATGCCGACCGGGTGCCCGTCTACGCCTATGAGTTCAACGACGCCCAGGCACCGCCGTTCATCCCGGCACCGCACACCCCGCAGGGCGCCTTCCACGCCTCCGAACTGGCCTATCTCTTCCCCATGGACGTGCTGGCGCCCCTGACGCCCGCCCAGCGGCGGTTGTCCGCCACGATGACCGCCTACTGGGCCCGCTTCGCGGCCACCGGCGACCCCAACGCGCCCGGGACTCCGCCCTGGCCGCGCTACACGGCCGTCGGCGACCGCATCCAGGTGCTGGCACCGGACCGGGTCGGACCCACCACCGGCTTCGCAGCCGACCACCACTGCTCGTTCTGGCAACCGGCCCCGGTTGCCCGAGGAGCCGTGCGATGACATCGCCCCTCGGATCCTGCACCTACCGGATCTTCATTCCCCGGTCGTGACGCCGTGGGAGGGGGCGTCCTCGCCAGGGACGCCCCGCACCGGAACTCCGTGGTGGGTCGCCAGCGCCAGCAACGCCACGCGCAGCGGTCCGGTTTCCAGGACGGTGTCCGGCTCGAACCAACGGGCCACCGCGGTTCCGCTCGCCATCCGCAGCGTGAAGCGCGCCAACCCGTCCGCCACCTCGGGGTGGTCACGCAGTGCGAAGACGGAGCTGAGCGAATCCCGGGCCCAGGCCACCAGCGCGTCGCGGTAGTGATGCACCTCGGCCACGGCGGCCGCACTGGCGTCGTGCTGCACCATGCCCAGCCCCAACAGCAGCTTCACTCCTCGTGGGTGGCGCTGGAATGCGCCCTCGACCTCCGCGAGAAAGGTGTCCAGCCGCTGCGTGACATCGGCCCCCGGCACCTCGGCCGGGGGCAGGGCCGCCAGCAGCGCGGTCCTGGCGCGCTCCAGTACCGCGACGTAGATCCCGTCCTTGCTGCGGAAGTGCCAGTAGATCGAACTGACCGGCAGGCCGCACGCGGCGGAGATCATCGAGATGGACGTGGCGGCGTAGCCGTGGCGCGACATCAGGTCGCCGGCGGTGTCCAGTATCGCGTCACGGGACCGCGCGCCACGGTCCAGGGCCGGTGCCTCCGTCATAAGGCCGACTTTAGAGGAGGCGCCGGCCGTGAGGGCCCAAGGCAGGCTCCACAAGGCGGAGTTGGCGAACCAGTTGGCCCGCAGATGCTCATTCCCGTCATGAGCGAAGGCCTCTGCTCCGAGGGGCAGGCGGCCGTAGACGAGGAGGAGCAGGCCAGCCGCGGCCCCCGGACGGTCGCATCGGCGGTGTCCGCGGTCGGAGGGGCGGTGTCCCGTGCGGAATGCCGCGACGCGCCGGGTGTCCTGGGCTCCGTAAAGCCGTGACGGCAGGGCGAACTCGTACGATCGTGTCGCTGTGCGCCCCTGCCCACCCTGCACGCGGCGCGACCCTTTCCCCTCCGCCCCGCACGCACGGCGCGGAGACGAGCAACAGCGATCACTGAAGGAATTCCATGATCTTCATCACCGCCAAGTTCCGCGTCCGCCCGGAGCACGCCGACCGCTGGCCCGAGATCAGCGCCGACTTCACCCGGGCCACGCGCGCCGAGCCCGGCTGCCTGTGGTTCGACTGGTCGCGCAGTGTGGAAGAGCCCACCGAGTACGTCCTGGTCGAGGCCTTCCGCGACGACGAGGCTGGGGCCGCGCATGTGCAGTCCGCGCACTTCAAGGCCGCGCAGCAGACACTGCCGCCTCATCTGGTCGAGACGCCGCGCATCGTGAACATGAGCGTTCCGCAGGACGACTGGTCCCTGCTCGGAGAGATGGCGGTCACCGAACAGCGGTAGTTCCCTGTCCGGACGTCCGTGTCGCGCGGGCATCACCCCTTGCCACGACGCGGCCCGGCGGTGCCGCCGCACACGCTGGCGGCACCGTCGGGCCCAATGACCTGTGTGGGTCTACTCGGTCACCTTCAGCAGCTTGTTGGGCGTTCCGCTGCTCGGGTTGGTTATCTTGTCGCCGGTCGCCGCGCCGGTGAGCGCCGTGGCGACCTCGGCGGGAGTGGCGTCCGGGTGACCGGCGAGGTAGACGGCGGCTGCTCCAGTGACGTGGGGGGTGGCCATGGAGGTGCCGGAGATCGTCTTGGTCCCCTGGTCGCTGTCGTTCCAGTCGGAGGTGATGTCCGAGCCGGGCGCGTACAGGTCCACGATCGAGCCGAAGTTGGAGAAGTCCGACTGGGCGTCGTCCTTGGTGCTGGACGCGACCGTGATGGCCTCCGCGACCCGGGCCGGTGAGCCCTGCCCCGCGTCCGCCGACTCGTTGCCGGCGGCGACCGCGAAGGTGACGCCCGAGGCGATGGCCTTCTTGACCGCCTCGTCGAGAGCGGGGTCCGCGCCACCGCCGAGGCTCATGTTGGCCACCGAGGGGCCCTGGTGGTTCTGGGCCACCCAGTCGATGCCGGCGACGACCTGTTCGGTGGTGCCCGAGCCGTTGTCGTCGAGCACACGGACCGCGACGATCTTGGCCTTCTTGGCCACCCCATGGGAGGCGCCGGCGATGGTTCCGGCCACGTGGGTGCCGTGGCCGTTGCCGTCGTCGGCCGAGTCGTCGTTGTCGACGGCGTCGAACCCGGAGGCGGCGCGGCCCTCGAAGTCCTTGTGGCTGATGCGTACGCCGGTGTCGATGACGTACGCGGTCACTCCTTCCCCGGCCTTGTCCGGGTAGGTGTACTTGCTGTCGCCGGCCGCGTCCGTCTGGTCGATGCGGTCCAGGCCCCAGGACGGCGGGTTGTCCTGGGTGGCATTGATGTGGAACTTCTTGTTCTGGACCACCTTGGACACCGCGGGGTCGGCGGCGAGGCGCTTGGCCTCCGTCTCGGTCAGGCTGCCGGCGGAGAAGCCGTTGACCGCCGAGCCGTAGGTCCGGCTGACCTTGCCACCGTACTCGGCGGCCAGATCCCGCTTCTCGGCCGTGGACGCCTTCTGGTCCAGAAGGACGATGTAGCTTCCGGCCACGGCTCCTTCGGCGTTCAGACCGTAGACGGTGCCCTCCGCGGGCTGTCCCGCCGAGGCAATGGGGGACACGTAAAGGCCGGTGCCGACGACGGTTGCGACAGCCGCGATCGCGGTGACGATCTTGGCCTTGCCTGAGCGTTTGTGATGCGCCGTCAAGAGGGGTCTCCTCGTGAAGTGGGGGGATTTGCGTTCGAACGGCAGCGCTGCGCGTGCTCAGGAGAGTGCCGACTTGTCGCGAGCAGATCAATCTCTTGATGTGGCCCCGACGTCCGGCAAGTGGTCGATCTCCACGAGATTCACGCACATTCGAAGCAACCCGAGCGCAAATGTGCAGCGCTGAACGCTGGTTGAATCACCAAGGAGCGGTCCAGGATTATCTGTGCCAATTTCTTCACCGGTCACTCACGTGCGGTGGCGTGAGCGTCACCGCACCAAGGTTCGGCCCGCGCGGCTCCGGCGTCACAGCGTGCGTCGGACTCCACGCACTACAGCTGCGGGAGCACCTCACCGGCGATGAGCTCCAGGTGGTCGAGGTCCTCGAAGTCGATCAGTCGCAGATGGATACGGCTCGCGCCGATCGCGGAGAACTCGCCGAGCCGGTCCACGAGCTGGGCCGGGGATCCGACCACCGGATCCTCCGGCGGCAACGCGCTCTTGACGTGCAGCGGGGCGGCCCGCCGTTGCGCCTCCGCGTCGGTACGGCCGATGGCGACCACGACCCCGGCCGAGAGCACCAGCGCTGACCGACCGGCATCGGCCCTTCCGGTCCGCTCGCAGGCCTCGGCAACCCGTTGGTACGCCCGGGCAGTCTCGGCAACCGACTTGAAGGGCATGTTGAATTCGTCGGCATACCGAGCCGCCAGCTCCGGGGTGCGCTTGGGGCCGCGGCCCCCGACGATGATCGGCGGACCCGGCACCTGCACGGGCTTCGGCAGGGCGGGCGCGTCGGCCAGCCGGTAGTGGTCGCCGCTATAGCTGAAGCTCTCGCCGACCGGTGTCCGCCACAGGCCGGTGATCACCGCCAGCTGTTCCTCCAGCCGATCGAAGCGCTCCGCGGCGGGCGGGAACGGGATGCCGTACGAGGTGTGTTCCCGCTCGTACCATCCTGCGCCGAGGCCCAGCTCGACCCGCCCCCCGCTCATCCGGTCGACCTGCGCCACCGTCACGGCAAGCGGGCCCGGCAGCCGGAAGGTGGCCGAGGTGACCAGGGTGCCCAGCCGGATCCGGGAGGTCTCCCGGGCGAGCGCGCCCAGCGTGAGCCACGCGTCGGTAGGGCCTGGCAGCCCGGGATCGGCGCCCATCGCCTGGAAGTGATCGGCCCGGAAGAAGCCCTCGAAGCCGCCGGCTTCGACGAGTCGGACGAAGCGCAGCTGATCCTCGTAGTCGGCGCCGCGGTGCGGCTCGGTGAAGACGCAGATCCGCAGGCTCATCGCCCCTCCGTCTCGGCCGACGTGGATGTGTCCCGTTCCATCAGCAACTCGTGCAGATCGGCGCTGCATCGGGCCACTTCGCCCAGGTGCGCGGTTCGGCCCAGCGTCCGCGGCCGGGGAATGGCGACGTCGACGATCTTGCGGATCCGGCCGGGCCGCGGGCTGAGCACCACCACCCGGTCGGCGAGCAGCACGGCCTCGTCCATGGAGTGGGTGACGAAGACGACCGTTGACGAGTTCTCGACGTGGATGCGCTGCAGCTCCACCGCGAGGTCCGCGCGGGTCAGCGCGTCGAGTGCGGAGAACGGTTCGTCCATGAGCATCACCCGGGGCTCGCCCATCAACGACCGGCACAGGGCGACGCGTTGCTGCATACCGCCGGAGAGCTCGTGCGGCCGGTGCTTCTCGAAGCCGCCCAGTCCGGCCGTCTCCAGCAGCCGCTTCGCCCGGTCGCGGTACTCGGCCTTGTTCCAGCCGAAGATCTCCACGGGCAGCAGGACATTGTCGAGGACGGACCGCCAGGGCAGCAGCGCCGGTCGCTGGAACAGCATGGCGACATCACGCCGGGCTCCGGTGACTCGCTCGCCGCCGATGGTGATCTCGCCCTCGGTGACCGGCAGCAGCCCGGCGATCAGTCGGAGCAGGGTGGACTTGCCGCACCCGGACCGGCCCACGACCGCCACGAACTCACCCTCGGCGATGTGCAGCCCGATGTCCTCGAGCGCCGGCGTCGAACCGGACCGGCTGGTGAAGCCGCGGGACACACCGGTGAGTCTGATCATCCGGCGCTCTCCCCATCCCCTGGCGATCGCCGTGTCGGCCGGTTCGTGACGCCCAGTCAGGCTACCCGCAGCAGGCCGCTCGGCGGTACCTGTCGTCCGGTCGGACGACGTCGGCGCGCGAATGCCCCAGTGCCCCACACCTGGCCCACAACTACCCATCGCTCGTACGCTGTTACCCGCACCAAGTGTCATGCTCGCGGCGGTTCCGTCACGCCGTTCCGTCCGTCTGTCTCGTCTGTCTCGACGCCCTTCCGCCGGCGCGCAGTCGGCGGTCGGAAAGGACAACACTGTGCGCATGATCAGGTTCGCCCGTACGGTCGCCGCGGTGGCCCTGACCACATCGCTGGCGCTGGTGGCGGGATGTGGCGGCTCGGATTCCGACGCAGGTTCCGGTGACGACGGCAAGGCACTGAAAAAGGTGACCTACCTGACCTCGTTCGGCAACTTCGGCCGGGACGCGTACGCCTGGGTCGCGAAGGACAAGGGGTTCTTCGAAGAGGCCGGCTTCGACGTGGAGATCAAGCCGGGCCAGGGCACCGGCGGCGTGATTCCGGCCGTCGTGAGTGGCCAGGCGCAGTTCGGCCCGATCGACCTGACGGGAGGTCTGCTGCACATGGGCAGCGGTCAGGCGAAGGACTTCGTCGCGGTGGCCGCCATCCAGCAGCGCACCATGGCCGCGATCGCCTCCACCGAGGGCAACGGCATCGCCGCTCCGAAGGACCTCGAAGGCAAACGGCTCGCCGACACGCCCGGCTCTGTCGTACGCAACCTCTTCCCGACGTACGCCCGACTGGCCGGCGTGGACGCCGAGAAGGTGACCTGGGTCAACGGCGAGGCACAGACCCTGATGGGCACGCTCGCCGGCGGTTCGGTGGACGGCATCGGCCAGTTCGTGGTGGGTAGGCCGACGATCGAGGCGGTGACGAAGAAGAAGGCCGTCCTGCTGCCGTACAGCGACGTGATGCCCGACCTCTACGGAAACGTGCTGATCACGTCGAAGAAGATCGCCGAGCAGGATCCGGAGATGGTGAAGCGGTTCACCGGCGCGCTGCTCAAGGGCTTGGAGTACAGCCTCGCCCACTCGAAGGAGGCCGCCGAGATCCTTCAGCGGAACGTGGACGCCACGAACCCGACCGCCGCGGCCGCCGAGTTGGAGTTGATGGCCGAGTACGTCACGCCGGGCGGTTCCGGCACGGCACTCGGGACGCTGGACTCCGCGCGGGTCGCGAGGAGCATCGCGATCCTGGAGCGAGCTGGCGCGCTGCGGCAGGGAATGACCCCTGAGCGGATCATCGACTTCGACCTGGTGCCGAAAGCCTGACCGTGCCGCGCCGGAGAAAAGCCCCGCTGGGAGAAAGGCCTCGCTGAGGGAAAGGCCTCGCTGGGAGAAGGATGGGATGACCGAACTCTCGAAGCCGCAGCAGGCCTCGGCGGCGGGCCCGGAGCCGGTGCCCGCGCCGCGAGTCGGTCCACGGCGCAGGACGGGCATCGGCGTTCTGCTGCTGCCCTTGGCCGGGCTGCTGGTCGCGCTCGGCGTGTGGTGGCTTCTCACCTCGGTGCTGGAGCTGATCCACCCGGCTGTGCTGCCTCCGCCGGGTGCCGTGCTCTCGGCGTTCGCCGCGGCCCCGGGCCAGTTCCTGGAACATGCCGGCGACACCACGGTCGAGACGGTGGTCGGGTTCGTTCTCTCCAGCGCCTGCGGTGTTCTGATCGGGCTGTCACTGGCGGCCTCGCGGGTACTGGAGCGAATGTTCACGCCGCTGCTGGTCGCCGTCAACGCGGTTCCGAAGATCGCGCTCGGGCCGCTGTTGGTGGGAGCGCTCGGTTGGGGGCAGAAGCCGGTCCTGACCATGGTCTTCCTGCTCTGCTTCTTCCCGATCGTGCTGTCCACCGCGACCGGCCTCACGTCGACCCCGGCGGACCTGGCCGAGTTGGCGCGCTCGCTGGACGCCTCGCGCTGGCAGGCTTTCCGGAAGGTACGGTTGCCCGCCGCACTGCCGCAGATCTTCGTCGGGCTGAAGGTGGCCATGCCTCTCGCCGCGATCGGCGCGGTCATCGGCGAGTTCCAGGCCGGTGAGAGCGGGCTGGGCTATCTGATCGTGCAGGCGGGCGGGGTCGGCGACACCGCCACCGCCTGGGCCGCGATCATCCTGATCGGCCTGATGAGCATCCTGCTCTACTTCGCTTTGGTGTCGCTGGAACGGTTGGCGCTGCCCTGGGTCAGGGACACCACCTCGCGAGGCTGATCAGCCCTGGTCAGGGAACCGTAGGGCGTTCGCCCAGAGCCGGGTGACGGTGGAGACGAGTTCCTCGAAGTCCACCGGCGTGCCGTCTTCTTGCCGCTCACCGAGCACGAAGGCGTTGTAGGCCATGACGCTGACCATGCCCGAGAGCGCACGGGAGGCCAGCATCGGATCGACCTCACGGTCTGCGACACCGCGCGCTTGCAGGTCGGCGATGCCGCGCGCGTTGCGGCGGATGAACTCGTCGGCGCGCCGGCTTCGGAACGTACGGAACTCCGGCTCCACCTGCGCGACCTGCTCAAGCAGTGCCATCAGCTTCGCGTTGCGCTTGTACGCCAGGAGATACGCGCGATTGCTCGCCTCGAGTACCGCGTAGGGATCGTCGGCATCCTCCACCCGGGCCATACCGGGGTGGAGCATGTCCTCCTGCGCCTCCAGGAGGACGGCCGCAAGCACCTCTTCCTTGTTCGCGAAGTAGGTGTAGAACGATCCCGCCGCGCACTGCGCCTCTTTGGTGATGTCGGTCAGGCGGGTGTCGAGGTAGCCGTCCCGTTCGAACACCTTGCGCGCTGCCTTCACCAGAGCGGCCCGTGTCCGCGCTCCGCGCTTCGTCGCGGGCGGCTCGCGAAGGTGCGAGAGGGGCGCCATGGGGGGTGCCTTCTCGCCGTCCATCTCGTCGGCCGCAGTGGTGTTCATCGCGGGAACAGTACTTGAATCCGACGCCATGGTCACAAAGCCGCCTCCGTCGAAGACGAGATGTTTCTCGATCGGTCGGTCAGGCGCTGATCCCGAATCGTTCGGCGAGCTGGCGACGGGTGTCGGCGGCACTGGTGTGCAGTACGCCGCCGATTCCGATCCGTGCCGCTCCGTCGAGGTTCTGCTGGAGGTCGTCGATCATGACTGCCTCCTCGGGGGCGACGCAGAGACGTTCACATGCGATCGAGTAGATCCGTCGGGAGGGCTTGCGGATCCCGACCACGCCGGAGATGACGACCACGTCCGCAAGAGCGGCCAGGTCGACACCGTCGTAGGTACCGGTACCGAACGAATTCGACACGAGCGCGACGGGATGGCCCGCGACTCGAAGATCACCGAGCAGCGCGAGCATGTCCTGGTCGATCGACATGCCCGCCTGCATCCGGGCCGTGAGCCCCTCGGCCTCGACGACGGCGCCGTGGACGCGGAGTCGTTCGGCGAAGCCCCGCTCGAAGGCTTCGGTGTCGATCCGGCCGCACTCGTGGTCGGCCAGAAGTGTGCGTGACGGCTGGTCCCGGCTGAGGAGTTGCAGCGGCAGGCGCGGGTCTCCGAGGGAGGCGCCGAAGTCGGTGAACGCCTGCAGCACACTGGAGGTGATGACACCCCCGAAGTCCACCAGGACCGCGGTTCGGGCCTTTTCCACGCCGTTCGACAAAGTATCCACGCTCACAGGACCTCGAACAGTCCGGCCGCGCCCATTCCGCCCCCGACGCACATCGAGATCACCACGTACCGAACACCCCGGCGCTTGCCCTCGATGAGGGCATGGCCCACCAGACGGGCACCGGTCATTCCGTAGGGGTGGCCGACCGAGATCGCGCCGCCGTTGACGTTGAACCGCTCGGGGTCGATGTGCAGTTCGTCGCGGCAGTACACCGCCTGGGAGGCGAACGCCTCGTTGAGCTCCCACAGGCCGATGTCGTCGATGGTGAGGTTGTGCTGCTTCAGCAGCTTCGGAATGGCGAACACCGGCCCGATGCCCATCTCGTCCGGTCCGCAACCGGCAACGGTCATACCGCGGTACACGCCCAGCGGTTCCAGTCCGCGGCGCTCGGCCTCGCCCGACTCCATCAACACCGACGCCGAAGCCCCGTCCGACAACTGCGAGGAGTTGCCCGCCGTCACGCTGGAATGCGCGCTCACCTGGCCGTCGGGCAGCACCGGTGCCAGCCCGGCCAGGGCCTCGAGCGTCGTCGACGCGCGGTTGCCCTCGTCCCGGGTCAGGGTGACCTCTTCGTGGCGTGCCTCCCCGGACTGCTTGTCGAGCACCTTCTTGACGCTGTCCAGCGCGACGATCTCCTGGTCGAACCGGCCGGCCTCCTGCGCCGCCGCGGTGCGCTGCTGTGACGCCAGGGCGAACTCGTCCTGGCGTTCCCGGCTCACGCCGTAGCGTTCGGCGACGATCTCCGCCGTCTGCAACATCGGCAGGTAGATGCTCGGCTTGTGCTCGACCAGCCAGGGATCCGTCATCCGGTGGGTGTTCATGTGCTCGTTCTGCACCAGGGAGATCGACTCGACACCGCCGCCGACAGCGATCTGCATGCCGTCCGCGATGATCTGCTTGGCGGCCGTCGCGATGGCCATCAGGCCCGACGAGCACTGCCGGTCGACCGTCATCCCGGACACGGTGTCCGGAAGCCCGGCGCGCAGAACGGCCTGACGCGCGACATTGAAACCGGATGCCCCCTGCTGCGCGGCGCAGCCGAAGATCACGTCCTCGACCTCGCCGCCCTCGAGTCCGGCGCGTCGTACGGCGTGGGACAGGGCATGGGCGGCGAGTTCCTGCGACTGGGTGTCGTTGAACGCGCCGCGGTAAGCCTTGCCGATCGGCGTCCGTGCCGTCGAAACGATGACTGCTTCCCTCATGTCGCCTCACTGCCTTTTGTTGGGGCGGTTCGTCCCGGATCTTCGGGGCCGGGGATTCCCTGACACGAGCCACGGCCGCAAGGGGTACGGGGGTCGGCCTCCGGCCCTGGTTATAGTTGAATCCGGCGTCATGTTCAACCAGCCCGCGGTCTTGACAGCGTGCCCCCCTGCCTGAAGGCTACCGACCAGTTGGTATGAAGGGGTGAGTCGTGACCGAGCTGAGCATCTCCACCGGTGCGGGCGTGTTCGACGCGATCGCGGCTGGTCCGCCCGAGGGCCGCCCGGTGCTGCTGCTGCACGGCTTTCCCCAGACGGCGCTGGCGTGGCAACGGCAGATCGCGGAGCTGGCCGAGCAGGGCTATCGGGTGGTGGCGCCCGACCAGCGTGGGTACTCCCCCGGCGCCCGCCCCCAGCGGCCCGAGGACTATCGCATGAGCCTTCTCGTCGACGACGTCGTCGCGATCACGGAGGAACTGGGCTGGGCGGCGTTCGATCTGGTCGGGCACGACTGGGGAGGTGCGGTGGCCTGGTGGACCGCTGACGCCCACCCCGGCCGCGTACGCACCCTGACGGTTGTCTCGACCCCGCATCCCGGCGCTCTGGCGACCGCCCTGCGTACCGACGACGACCAGCGCGGCCGCTCGCAGTACATGATCCACTGGCGTGAAACCCCCGCGACCGAGGAGCGCATGCTGGCCCACGACGCCGAGCTGCTGCGCGCCCTGTACGCCGGGAAGGTTCCGCAGGACAGCGTCGAGGCCTACGTACGGCACCTGTCCCGGCCAGGGGCTCTCACCGCCGCACTGAACTGGTACCGGGCAGGCCGCCCCGACGGCAAGATCGGCACCATCGACGTGCCCACGCTGTACGTCTGGAGCACGAGCGACAGGGCGTTCGGCCCGGCGGCGGCACGGGAAACCGAGCGGTGGGTCAACGGGCCGTACCGCTTCGAGTCCATCCCGGACGTCACCCACTGGGTCCCGGAGGAAGCGCCCGAAACCCTGAACCGCCTGCTGCTCGAACACCTGCGAGCGCACGGCCAGTACGGAACCGCAGCGCACACCCCGTCCCCCGACTCTCCGAAGAGGTGACCGTGAAGACAGCGCGTGCGGCCTGGCGCGGGCTCGAACCCGTGCACGGCATGATCTACTTCGTCCCCGAAGCCAGGCGACGGTACGCGGACCTCGGACTGAGCGGACGCGCCGGCTACTTCACCTCCCGCAGCGCCGCGTTCGGCCGGGCATCCGCCGAGCTGGTCATCGCGACCTTCTACAACTTCAACCCCTCGCTCGTACGGCAGGCGCTCGACGGGGCCTGGGACGCGACGACGCCGCAGCAGGTGCTGGACGCGCGGTACGCCGCGGCGGGCGAAGCCCTGCGGCGCGCGGGAATCCACGAACTGCCCGCCCTCGACGAGGTCCTGGCACTGACCCGCCGGGCCGCCGAGGCGGCCCGCGAACACGCGCAGGGCCGCCCGCTGTTCGCCGCGCACGCCGCACTGCCCTGGCCGGAGGATCCGGTACTGCAGCTGTGGCATGCCCAGACGCTGCTCCGGGAGTTCCGTGGGGACGGCCATGTGGCCTGCCTGCTGAGCGAGGGCATCGGGCCCCTGGAAGCCCTGGTTCTGCACGCCGCCACCGGTGACGTTCCCGTCGACTTCCTCAAGGCCAGCCGCGCGTGGCCCGAGGAGGAGTGGGCCGACACGCGGGAACGGATGAGCAAGCGAGGCCTCCTCGACGGCGACTCCCTCAGCCCGGAAGGCGTACACCTACGTCGGCACATCGAGGACCGCACCGACCGCCTGGCCCTTCCCGCCTACGCCGCCCTGGGTGACGCCGACTGCGAACGCCTCGCCGAACTCGCCGGCCCCTTCGGCCGGGCCGTCCTCGAAGCCGGCCTCCTCAAGCTCGGCTGACCGGGCCCTGTCCCGGGCCGAGGAACACCGAATGGTCGTCGCCGCCGTGCCGCCTACGCCCGTTCCACTGCCACCTTCGACGGCGCCCTGAACGACAGCAGGCCGAGCATGGGTGGCTCCCCCGTCCCGGCGGCCGGCCGGATGTCCGGAAGTCTGCGTGCCGCTGCCCGCAGGGCCACCGCCGCCTCCGTGCGCGCCAGGGACGCACCCGGGCAGCGGTGGCGACCGGCGCCGAAGGCCAGGTGGTGGCGGATGTTCGCCCGGTTCGGGCACATCTGTTCCGGCTTCGGGAAGACCTCCGGGTCGGATCCGCTGCCCATGAGCATCAGCAGCAACTGCGCACCGGCCGGCAGTGCGACTCCGCCCAGTCGGGTGGCCTGCGGGGTCACCCGGCGCCAGGTGGTCACCGGCGGCTCACGTCGCAGAACCTCTTCCACCCAGGCCTCGGCCGGGCCCGCCGCCCCGGCCACGCTCGGCCACCTGCCGGGCTCCTCGAGTGCCCGGCGCAGCACGGTGGCGATGAGTTGTCCGGTGGTGGACTGGCCGGCGATGAAGACGAAGAAGCACGCGGCGACCGCGGTCTCGGCGTCCAGTGGCCTGCCGTCGGGGAGGCGGTGGCGGGCGAGTGCCCCGATGAACGAGTCGGCAGGGACCGCGGCGCTGCGCACGGTCGCGGTGAGCCACTGATGGAATTCGGCTACGAGCTCTGCCAGTTCCAGTTGCCGTTCGAGTGGAGGCCTGCCCCAGAACAGCTCCAGCGAGGCGTCACTCCAGCGGATCAGAGTGGCCGGTTCGACGCCCTGGATGCCGAGAACCTCCATCAGCACCCGGCACGGAAGGACCTGCGCGAATGAGGTGAACAGGTCGCAGCCGTCAGTGGCGTCGAGTTGGGACCGTACCCCGTCGAGCAGTTCGTCGGCGATGCGCTCGATCACCGGCACGGCCGCCGCGACACGCTGTGCGTTGAAGAACCGTGTGACCACGCGGCGCAGTCCGGAGTGGCTCGGGGCGCCGTTGTTCGCCAGGGCGGGCGGGAGCGTGAAGCCGACGCGGGCCAGGACCCTGAGCACGGCGATGGGCAGCGGGGTGACAGCGTGCTGGGCGTTGTCCGGGTGGAACCGCTCCGGGTCGAGCAGGACCCGGCGTACGTCCTGGTGGCGGCTGACCAGCCACAGCCCGGTGGCGGGGTCGTGGTGGACGGGAGACTCGGACCGCAGGAGGTCCAGCCAGGGGTAGGGGTCGCGGACGAAAGGGTCACCGAACAGGTCGAGCAGACCCAGCGGATCACGGGTGTCGGTGGGTTCGGGGCCGGCCGCCGGGCCCCACCCGGCTGCTCCGGTACCAGGTGCGAGGGAATCCAGAGCCGGGGAAGTCACGGCCGGAAGTTAACACGCACCAGGCACGCCACCAGGCAGTATGTGCGCGGCATCACTTGCTGATCCCCGGCTTGGACTCGCAGACTGCGCCCGCATCGCACCCCGCGGATCCCGCCCCGGCCGGGCTCAGGTTCGGCCGGGGCGGGTGTCAGATGGTGGGCGGCTTCCCCTGGAGGAGGGCCGTGCGGAGGGCGGAGTGCAGGCGGGGTGTGTTCGTCCACTCGTGGTCGCGCGACGGGGAGACCCGCCAGTACAGACCGGGGCGCGTGACGCGGTGCAGCGGGGGGATCGCCACGTGGCAGCCCCGGCCCAGGACTCGCACCTGCGGCAGCTCCCAGTCGGCGGCGGAGCCAGGAGGAATCAGCCAGTACAGGCGTCCGCCGAAGCCGTCCCCGATCACGGCTCCCGTCCCGTCCCCGAGGTCGCGCAGTGTGTCGGTCCCGAGGTCGAGCGGTACGCGTACGGCGTCCCACCAGCCACCCGCGGCCACGATCCGCACCTCGACACTGCCCGGGTGCATCCACCACGGAGCCTCGTCGACAGTCATCGCACTCACCGGCTCTCCGATCCGACACCCCGCACCGTAAGGCGGCGACGAACCGCCGACTTGCGTCCGCGCGCAGGGAAGTTGCCCCCGCGCGCAGCGTTCGGGCACGGCTCTCACGTGCACACGCTACGTTCAAGTAGCTTTACAGGCCGTACTGATGCGCGAGCGCCAGGAGGCTTCCGTGGGACACCCCCGCCCCTTAGTGATCGACCCCACCGGCCGCGACATCCACGGCGAGGCCGCCCGGATACGCGAGCACGGACCGGTGACCCTCGTCGAACTGCCCGACGGTGTGCGGGCCTGGGCCGTCAGCAGTCCCGATCTCCTCAAGCGCCTGCTGACCGACCCACGTGTCTCCAAGGACCCGCGCCAACACTGGCCCCGATGGATCAACGGCGAGATCTCCCCGGAATGGCCGCTGTTCACCTGGGTCGCGGTGCAGAACATGTTCACCGCCTACGGAAGCGAGCACAAGCGGCTGCGCGCCCTGGTCTCCAAGGCGTTCACCGCACGCCGCAGCATGGCGCTCCGACCCCGCATCGAGGAGATCACCACCGCCCTGCTGGAGCGGGTCGAGGCGGCCGGACGGGACGGCCAAGTCGTCGATCTGCGCGAGGAGTTCTGCTATCCGCTGCCGATCCAGGTGATCAGCGAACTCTTCGGCCTGCCCGAGGAACAGGGTGCGGAGCTACGGGCCGTCGTGGACGGCGTCTTCCACACCTCCGCCACCCCGGAGGAAGTCACCGACATCTATACGCGGTTCTACGCGGCGATGGGCGAACTCGTCGCTCTCAAGCGGCGGTCGCCGGGCGACGACCTGACCTCGGCGCTCATCGCGGCCCGCGACGACGGCGACACCGGGCTGAGCGAGCAGGAACTGCTCGACACCCTGGTACTCATGGTCAGCGCCGGCCACGAGACCACGGTCAACCTGATCGACAACGCCATTCACCTCCTGCTGACCCATCCGGACCAGCTCGCCCACGTCCGCTCCGGCCGCGTCTCCTGGGAGGACGTCGTCGAGGAGGCGCTGCGCGTGGAGGCGCCCGTCGCCAGCCTGCCGCTGCGGTACGCCGTCGAGGACCTCGTGATGAGCGAGTTCGGCGGGCCGGACGGGGTGGTGATCGGCAAGGGTGAGGCCATCCTCTCCGCCTACGCGGCCGCCGGACGGCACCCCGGGAAGTACGGCGAGGACGCCGACCGCTTCGACGTCGCCCGCGCCGACAAGGAGCACCTCGCCTTCGGCCACGGCGTGCACTTCTGCCTGGGCGCCCCGCTGGGGCGACTGGAGGCCCGCATCGCGCTCCAAGCGCTCTTCGACCGCTTCCCCGGACTCCGACTCGCCGCTTCTCAGCAGGAGTTGGAACCGGTCGACTCCTTCATCTCCAACGGCCACCAGTCCCTTCCGGTACGCCTGTCCTGATCACTCGCCACGCCACCACGCCAGCAGCCGGGCGCCCCATCCTCGCCGCACGCGATCGGCCTCGGGCCCCGCGGTCGGCCCGGGTGTCGGCGCGCTGCGCCGCACGGGCGACTCGTCGCCGACGGTGGAGGGGGTGGACGGGGTGACGGCAGCCGGCGGGAAGGTCACCGGCAGCGCGGCCAGCGCACGGTGGAAGGGACCCGGCCGCCAGGCCAGTTCCTCCACGGGTACGGCGAGTTCGACGTCCGGAAGCCGGTCGAGCAGCTTCTCCACCGCGACCGCCGCGATCAGCCGGGCCGGACCCTGCGCCGGGCAGTTGTGCGGGCCCGCGCTCCACGCCAGGTGGGCGCGGTTGCCCGCACGCTGATCCGCCGTCAGGGACGGGTCGGTGTTCGCCGCGGCGAGACTGACCACGAGCGGATGCCCCGCCCGCAGCAGCACCCCTTCGTGGACGACGTCATGGATCGGGTAGTGAACGGCGTAGTTGGCCATGGGCGGGTCGGTCCACAGCACCTCGTCGAGGGCGTCGTCCACCGGCAGGCTGCCGCCCGAGAGGCTGCCCGCGAACCGGTCGTCGGACAGCAACAGCCGCAGGGCGTTGGCGATCAGGTTCTGCTGGGGTTCGGTGCCCGCGCCCATGAGCAGCACGAGGGTGTGCACCATTTCCTCGTCCGAGAGCTGGGCGGGGTGGGCCATGAGCCAGGACGTCACATCCGGCCCAGGACGTCGGCGCTTCAGTGTGACGAGGTCCAGCAGCGTCGTCGCGAGCAGTTCGTTCGCCTTCTCGGCGTCCACTCCGTCGAAGATCCCGGACATCCCCTGCACCAGCCGCTCCCCGTAGTCGGCCGGGCAGCCGAACAGGCGGTTGAACACCAGCAGCGGAAGCACCTGGGCGTACTCGCCGAGCAGATCGGCCTGCCCGGCCGGGGCGATGCGGTCGATGAGCGTGTCCGCGCTCGCCTCGACGTAGCGCCGCAGGGTGGCAGGGGCCACCCGGGCCACGCTGTCGGTGATCGCGCCACGCAGCCTGCGGTGTTCCGCGCCGTCGGCCCACAGCGCGTTCGGCCGGTACATCATCATCGGCACGACCGGGCTGTCCGGGGCCACGGTGCCGTCCGCGAGGTCCTTCCAGCGGCGGGCGTCCTTGGAGAACGTCTCGGTGCTGCGCAGCACGTGCAGGGCGGCGTCGTATCCGACGACGAGCGAGGCCCGCACGCCGGGCGCCAGCTCGACCGGCGCGATCGGGCCGACGTCGCGCAGCCGCCGGTAGACGGCCGCCGGGTCGGCGGCGAACTCGGGTCCGTGCAGGGACTCGCGCGCAGAGTGGGCGGGGCAGCCCGGCGGCGGGGAAGGCGGTACGTGCGGTACGGAGGTCACGCATGCTCCATGGGGCCGATGGGGGTCCCCCCGCTCGGGCGAAGCCGAGAGTGGGGGAGGGTGAGGAGGTACTCGACGAGACGGATGAGGGCCCGCGTGGCCGAGACCCGGTCGCGGGCGTCGCAGCGGACGAGGGGGGTTTCGGGCAACAGGTCGAGGGCCTCGCGCACCTCGTCGAGCTCGTACGCGGGGGCGTCGTGGAACTGGTTCAGGGCGACCGCGTACGGCAGTCCGTGCTCCTCCAGTACGCCCATGACCTCGAACGACTGGCTGAGGCGGCGGGCGTCGGCGAGGACGAGCGCGCCGAGCGCGCCCTGGGTCATGTCCTGCCACAGCCGGGTGAAGCGCTGCTGGCCCGGGGTGCCGAAGAGGTAGAGCACCAGGCGGTCGTTGAGGGTGAGCCGACCGAAGTCGAGGGCGACCGTGGTGGTCGTCTTGTCCCGCATGCCGGCCAGGTCGTCGACGAGGGCGCCGGCCTCGGTCATGACCTCCTCGGTGCACAGGGGCCGGATCTCGGAGAGCGTGCCGACGAACGTGGTCTTGCCGACCGCGAAGTGGCCCACGATCAGCAGCTTGACCGCCGTCTGCACGCTGGGCCGCAGATAGACGTCGTCAGAGGCGGGCGCGGAGTCCATCGAGCACCTCCTGGAGGATTGTGGCGTCGGTCGGCCGGGCGGCGGGGATCGGTGCGCGGGTGACGATGTGGCCGCTGTCCATGAGATCGGCGATCAGCACTTTGGCCACGCCGACCGGCAGCGACAGGTGGCCGGCCACCTCGGCGACCGACAGGGCACCGGGCCGGCACAGCTCCATGAGCCTGCGCTTTTCCGGGTTGAGTCCGGTCAGCGGCAGATCGTCGGCGGCGATCAGCAGCGTGACCAGGTCCAGGGTGTTGCGGGTCGGGTGGGCGCGGCCGTCCGTGACGACGTACGACCGCACCAGCCTGTCTGCGGGGCGGCGCCGGGGTGTCATGCCGGACTGCCGGTGTCCTGCCGGGCGGGGCTGGTCAGCTCCTTGCCGAGCCGGTCGACGAGTTTGTGCATGCGGTAGGTGACCGCCTCCATGTCGACGTCATCACCGGTGGAGACAGCGAGGTAGGCGCCCTCTCCGGCGGCGACCAGGAAGACGTAGCCGTGTGCGAACTCGATCATGGTCTGCCGCCAGGGGGTGTTCGCGGAGCCGCAGAACTCGGCCGTGCTGCGGCTGATCGACTGGACGCCGGACAGTCCCGCGGCCAGCCGTTCGGCGTCGTCGCGGTCGATGTCCTTGGAGAAGGCGCGGAGCATGCCGTCGGCGGAGAGCAGGATCGCGTGACGCGCCTGCGGCACCTTCAGCACCTCGTCCAGCATCCAGCCCAACGTGTTGTTGGTGGGCCCGGTCATTCGTGGCTGTTCCCTTCGTCGTCGTGGAGTGTGTGCCGGGCGTCCCTGCCGGAGCGGGTGCCGCGTGCGAAGGCGCCCATGCGCCGGGCGTTCTCCTCGGCCGAGCGGCCGCCGACCTCTTCGGCCGCCACGGGCTGCGGGGCCGGTTGCCGTGGGGTGCGGCGACGTCGCTTGGGCAGACCGCCCGGCGTCGTTGCCTCCGCGGGGTCGGGGTCGGGGTCGGGAGCGGCGGCCGGATCGGCGGTGGGGGCTGTGTCGGTCGAGTGCGTATGCGCAGGGGCATGGGCCTGCGCGGGCGCGGGCGGTTCCGCGGCCGGCACGGGCACCTGGTCGGCGGGGTCCAGGTGCGTGAGCAGGGCGGCCGGCAGGAACACGACCGCGCGGACACCGCCGTACGGGGAGAGTGTGTCCACGGAGACGTTGAACCCGTAGCGCTCGGTGAGCGCCCCGATGACGGCGAAGCCGAAGCGGGGCGGGTCGCCGAGCCGGACGATGTCCACGTCGTCAGTGCGGGCGAGCAGTTCGGCGGCGTGCTCGGCCGCCTGGCCGTCCATGCCGACCCCGGCGTCGTCGATCACCACGCAGGCGCCGTTGTGCACCGTCTGGACGGTGACCTCGACGGTCGTGCCCGGCTGCGAGTGACGCGCCGCGTTGTCGAGCAGTTCGGCAACCGCCAGTACCACCGGTTCCACGGCCCGGCTCCGCACGGCGATGTCGACCTCGCCGTTGATACGGATGCGCCGGTAGTCGCGGATACGGGAGGTTGCGCCGCGTACGACCTCCACGAGCGCGGAGGTGGCACGCTGGCGGCCCGGCCACGAGCCGCACAGCACGGCGATGACCTGGGCACGGCGGCCGAACTGGGCGTTGGCGTGGTCGATTTCGAGCAGGTCGCTCAGCACGCCGGGGTTGTCGTGCCTCTCCTGCATCTCGGAGATGGACACCTGTTGTTCGTTGGCCAAGGCCTGGAGGGAGCGCATGGACGCCTTCAAGGCGGCCTTGGCCGACTGGTCGGCGGTCGACCGGGCGTGTTCGACGGCACCGGCGAATCGCTCCACGACGCCGTCGAGACACTTCGCGAACTCCGTGTCGGCGAGCCGGGGATCGAGCAGACCGACGTCCGGGACCTGCTGGTGGGTCGCGTCTTCCAGGGCCGGCAGCCTGGCCGAGACGAGGTGCCGCAGTTCCTCGTCCCGTGCCCGAAGGCCCTCCCCCAGTTCGGCGTTCCGTCTGCGCTGCCGTGCGGTGATGCCGCGTTCGCGCACCAGCAGCACGGCGACGGCGAACAGGCCCAAGGCCAGGCACCAGAACACCGCCTCCGGTATCTGTTCCGTCATCAAGTCCTCACAGCGGGTGGCGGGTCGACGGGCAGCGCACGACGGTAGTGGCGCGTCCGCTTCCGGACTTGTCCGTGCGCGCAAGGAAGTTGCCGCGGGACGCACGCCCGTTCGTGAGACCCGCAGATCGCGACCTGCTCGGCACGGGCGTGGGTCGATGAGGCCGATGAGGCCGATTCGAGTTCCGGAAACCGATTGCTGGTCCCTAGGCTGCGCCGAACAACAGTCCTCGAACACAGGGGCGTTCGGGGCTGCTCCCGAGGCCGTCGGGAGACGTCGCAGCAAAGGGGATGCGTTGCCCACGGGAAGCTACGTCGTGGAGACGACGAGAACCGCCGAGGTCGGGGCCCGCGAGCAGACCGATCTGTGGAGTGAGCGCGTCGCGGCGTACCAGACCAGGATGGACTACAAGTACGCCCGCGCCGAGGGCTTCCGCGGCGAGATGATCCGGCAGGGCAGCGACAGCTACCAGGTCGTCACCTGGTACAGCGACCAGATCGAGTACGCCCGCACGCCGGGCCTGATCCGTCAGATGCCCGACCCCGACTACCGGCTCCTCTTCCCGCTCGCGGGCGAACTGCTGCTGCGGCAGGACGACCAGGAGGTGCGGCTGACGCCGGGCACGGGCAGCCTGATCACACTCGGTGCGCCCTTTGAGATCCTGCACGGCGCGTCCCTGCGCGGTGTCATCATGTCGATCCCGGCCCAGGAGATCGACGGCCCGCTGAACCGGAAGGCACCGCTGGCCACCGGGCTCGATCTGACCAAGGGGCTGGGCCGTGTGGTGCACTCCATGGTGCGCGGCCTGAACGACGAGCGTGGCCATCTCACCACCCCGCAGTTCGACGCCGTCTGCGACCGCGTCGTCGAGCTGCTGTGCATGCTCGCCTGCGGGGACGACCGTCCCGACGTCCTGGGGCAGCTGACCGAGGTGGAGGCGGTGGTCCGCCGCCATGTGCGCGAGCACGCGGCCGACCCCGGCCTGTCCGGCGCCTCCATGGCCCGTGCCCTCGGCTGGTCCCTCCGCCAGATCCAGCTCGCGCTCCAACAGGTGGGCACCACGCCTCGCGACCTGATCCGCGAGGAGCGCCTGCGGCTGGTCCGCGAGCGACTCCTGCGCGCCGACTGCGCGCACATGACGATCACGGACCTGACGTACGCCTCGGGCTTCTCCTCGGCGAGCGCGATGAGCACGGCCTTCCGCCGGCGCTTCGGGGTGAGCCCCCGGGAGATGCGTTCCAAGGCCCGCTGATCTGCTGATCCGTCGCACGGCGTCCGGCTCAGCCGTTGGCGGGTTCGATGCGGATCACGATGGATTTGGTCGTGGGAGTGTTGCTGGTCTCGGCCGTGGAGTCCAGTGCGGCCAGGACGTTCGCCTCCGGGTAGTAGGCGGCGGCGCAGCCCCGTGGTGTCGGATAGCGGACGGCGCGGAAGCCGGGGGCGCGGCGTTCGCCATCAGGGTTGACGCTGACCAGATCCACCAGATCGCCTTCGCGCAGGTGGAGGTCGCGGAGGTCGTCCCGGTTGAGCAGGACGACCCGCCGTCCGCCCTTGATGCCGCGGTAGCGGTCGTCGAGGCCGTAGACGGTGGTGTTGAACTGGTCGTGCGACCGTACCGTCGTCAGCAGCAGGTGTCCCGGCGGGACGTCGGTCGCGGTCGGTGGGTTGACGGTGAAGCGTGCCTTCCCGGCCGGTGTGGGGAAGGTGCGGGAGTCGCGAGGTGCCCGGGGAAGCATGAAGCCGCCGGGCTGCCGGAGGCGCTGCTCGAAGGCGTGGAATCCGGGGACGACGTGCTCGATGTGGCGGCGGATCACGGCGTAGTCGTCACGCATCTCGCGCCAGCCGAGGTCGGCGCCGAAGAGCGCGTGCGCGAGGTCGGCGATGATCGCGACCTCGCTGCGCAGGTGCGGTGATCCGGGAAGGAGCCGTCCGCGGGACGCGTGCACCATGGCCATCGTGTCCTCGACGGTGACGAACTGCTCGCCGGAAGCCTGCAGATCGCGTTCGGTGCGGCCGAGACAGGGCAGGACCACTGCCTCGGTGCCGTGGCACAGATGGGTCCGGTTCAGCTTGGTCGCGACATGGACGGTGAGGGCGCAGTTGGCCAGTGCGGCCTCGGTGACCTCCGTGTCGGGCGTGGCCGCGGCGAAGTTGCCGCCGAGGCCGAGGAACACGTCGACCTTGCCGTCGCGCATGGCCTTGATCGAGTCGACGGTGTCCAGACCGTGGGCACGGGGCGGTTCGAAGCCGAACTCGTCGCGGAGCCTGTCCAGGAAGGTGTCCGGCATCTTCTCCCAGATGCCCATGGTGCGGTCGCCCTGGACGTTGCTGTGCCCGCGGATCGGGGCGGGCCCGGCACCGGGGCGTCCGATGTTTCCGCGCAGCAGAAGGAAGTTGACGATCTCCCGGATGGTGGCCACCGCATTGCGGTGCTGGGTGAGCCCCATCGCCCAGCAGACGACGACGCTGTCTGCGGCGAGCACGTCGGCCGCGACGTCCTCGATCAAGCGGCGGGACAGACCGGCCGTCGTCTCGATCCGCGACCGGTCCAGGGCACGCCATGCCGCTGCCGCCGCCTCGTAGCCGTCGCAGTACCGGTCGATGAAGTCGTGGTCCAGGACGGAGCCCGGCCGGGCGTCCTCCCGGTCGATCAGCGCACGGTTCAGGCCCGCGAACAGGGCCAGATCCCCGTTGACGCGGACCGGGACCCAGCGGTCGGTGAGCTGCGTACCCGGACCGATCAGGCCGCGTGCGGTCTGTGGGTTGCGGAAGCGGCGGAAGCCGGCCTCGGGGAGCGGGTTGACGGCGATGATACGGGCGCCGCGCCGCTTGGCCTGTTCGAGCGCGGTGAGCATACGGGGGTGGCAGGTGCCGGGGTTCTGGCCCACGACGATGATCAAGTCCGCGTGATCGGTGATGTCGGGGTAGGTGATGAGGCCCTTTCCGACACCGATGGTCTCGGTCAGGGCCGCGCCACTCGACTCGTGGCACATGTTCGAGCAGTCCGGCAGGTTGTTCGTGCCGAGTCTGCGTGCCAGCAGCTGGTAGAGGAAGGCCGCCTCGTTGCTCGTACGGCCGCTGGTGTAGAAGACGGCACGGTTCGGATCGGCGAGGCCGCGCAGACGGTCGGCGGTGAGCGCGAGCGCGTCCTCCCACGAGATGGGCTCGTAGTGCCTCGCGCCGGGGGCGAGATGCATCGGCCGGGCCAGCCGGCCCTGCGACTCCAGCCAGTGACCGTCCCGCTCCCGCAGGGCGGCGACGGAGTACCGGGCGAAGAACGCCGCGTCGACGCGTTTGCGCGTGGCCTCCCACGCGACGGCCTTCGCGCCGTTCTCGCAGAACTCCGCACTCTTCCGGTGGTCGGGGTCGGGGTCGCCCCATGCGCAGCTCGGACAGTCGAACCCGTCGACCTGGTTCATCGCCGAGAGCGTCTGCAGACTCCGCTTCGGCCCCATTTCGGCCATGGAATACCGTGCGGATTCGGTGATGCCGTGGATTCCGACGCTGGACTTCTTTGGGCCGGACGCTGTCGGTTCCGATGCGGGCGCAGAGCCGCCCGGCGACGCGTGCGTGCCCGTCGGGTCGATCGGTTGCTCAGCCATGACTGCCTCTTCTGCCAAGGCCGCTCACGGCGGGTCGGCTGCTGGGCTTGGCTTCCAGCAGCCGACCCGCCGTCCTGGACGTACGGTGTGGCGTCCCGTCCGGCCTCTTACGCCGCGAGTGCGTGGCCTGGATGCAGGACGACCTTGGTGTAGCCCTCGATCCGCTGGTCGAACTTCTTGTACGCGTTCGGCGCCTCCTCCAGCGGCAGTTCGTGGGAGACCACGAAGCTGGGCTTGGCGCGCCCCGCGATGATGAGGTCACGCAGCTGGCGGTTGTACTGCTTGACGTTGCACTGCCCGGTGCCCATCCGCTGGCCCTTCTCGAACATCCTGCCGATGGAGACCAACAGCTGACCGTGCTTGGCGTTCTCGTCGGGTCCGCCCGGGTCGGACGGCACGTACAGACCCGGTACGCCCAGCATGCCTGTCGGCCGTACCGTCTCGACGAGTGTGTTGAGGACGACGGCGGGTTCCTCGTGGCTCGCGTCGTGCGCCTGGGCCTGGTAGCCGACGGCGTCGACGCCCTTGTCGGTTCCCTCCCCGCCGGTCTGTTCCTTGATCTGCGCGGCCGGGTCGCCCTTGGTGAAGTCGATCGGTATGGCTCCGATCTCCTCGGCCTTGGCGAGCCGCTCGGGCACCCGGTCCACGGAGAACACCTTCGACGCACCGCGCAACAGCGCGGAGTACGCGGCCATCAGCCCGACCGGACCGGCACCGAAGACGGCCACGCTCTCGCCGGGAGACACCTGGGCGAGCTCGCATCCGTGATAGCCGGTCGGGAAGATGTCGGCGAGCAACACGAAATCGGTCTCGAAGTTGTTCGTCGGCAGCTTCAGGCAGTTGAAATCGGCGAAGGGCACCCGTAGCAGCTCTGCCTGCCCGCCCGTGTAGGGGCCCATGGCCACGTAGCCATAGGCGCCACCGGCGAAGCCCGGATTCACCGTCAGGCAGAAGCCGGTCTTCCCGGCAAGGCAGTTCTTGCAGAATCCGCAGGCGACGTTGAACGGCATGACGACGCGGTCACCCTTGGACAGCGAGGTCACACCCGCTCCGGTTTCCTCGACGATGCCGAGGTTCTCGTGTCCGAAGACGATGCCCGACTCGGCTGCCGTGCGGCCCTCGTACATGTGCAGGTCGGATCCGCAGATCGCGGTGGACGTGACCCGTACCAGCACGTCGTTCGGGTGCTGGATCTGCGGATCGTCGACATCCCTGACGGCGACGCTGAAGGGCTTCTCGTAGACAACGGCTTTCATCTGGATCACCTCTGCGTCGAGCGCCGGGTGACGACGACGGGCCGCCCTGATCGAGGCCCTGGCCGGGAGAACAGGTAACGAGGCGGAGCCCTCGGTCCGTGTCGTAGCCCCAGGCGCCTTTGCTCCCCCTTTGGATACTTCCAGGGAACGCCCGTGACGCACGCGCTGCAACCCCCGCCGGCCGGGGATCCCGGCGCCGGGTAACACACTGCTCACGTCACGTCACCGAGGGGAAGGCCGCCGAGAACCGGCTGCGTCTCGGTGTGTGGGTCGGCACCGGGCTCGTGGGCGTCGCCTTCTGCCCGGAGGACGGCCTCTGCTTCAGCTACTGACACTTCGCTCCGTCCGCATGGCGCCTGGCACCGCCGCCCGGAGACACACGGCGACCAGGGCAGCACCGTCCCGTCGGGGCGGACCGTCTCGGCGTTCACCCGCACCTGCACGCGCAGCCGCGGGGAACGGGAGCCTGCCACGCCCCGACGCGGTCGAGGCTCTCGCCGGAGGTCACCCGCAGCTGGGCCTTGAAGCCCAGGGAGACGGAGCCCTCACCGGTGTCCACAAGGAACTCGAACGTGCCGAGGCCGGCATAGGCGGCCTCCCTGGCCATGCGCAGCGCCGCGGCGTGCAGCCCGGCCCGCACCGCCTCGTCGAGACCGGGCGCCGGCGCGATCTCCACGATCTTCTGCCGGTGCCGCTGCAGGGACGTGCAAGGCTCCGTCGCGCAGGATGCCGAGCATGGCGACCACGAGCTGCTGGCAGTTGGGCAGGAACACCCCGACGCGTTCTCCGGGGCGTACGCCACTGCGCTGGAGCCAGCCGCACAGCCGCGCCGTCGGATCCTCCAGCGCCGCGTACGTGATCTGGTCGCCGTAGAAGGTGATCGCGACGCGGTCGGGATGACGCCGGGCCCAGTGCCCCAGGTGGTCGGTGACCGGCCGCTGAACCGGCCGCTGCCCGAACGGATACACCACCTGCCTCGGCGTCGAGGCCGGCCATACGCGCTGCTGGCGGGCCCTCACGTCGGCGAAGCACTCCTCCACGCGCGCATTGTCCGCCACGACGGCCTCCACCCGGCTCAGGCATACCAACCGGTCGGCATGTGCCACGTCAACGTAAAGGGAACCGCAGGCCAGGACAAGGGTGCGGACGCGGTGGGAGGAGGCCCGTCTCCTTGCAGGTTACGAACCAGCCAGAGCCACATCAGGAGGCTCGTGTACGCACCCGAAGCGCGCTCCGGCGCAGTGGCGGCCCGGCCACCACTGGACGTCCTTGCCGTCCACCGCTCGCACCGAGACAGACCGGGATACCCAGGGCCTTCGGCGCAGAGCCCGAAGCCGCTTGGACATGCCGACGGAAAGCCCTGTTCACGAGCCCTTTTGGATCGGCCGTGCGGGCCGAATCAACTCCCCCCACGACTAATTGAATTCGGTATAGGTGAATCGTTAATTGACGCAGCCGGCCTGATAATAATCAAGCACAGGTATGCGCGCAGTTCATCCATCCCCGCCCAGGGTGACGATCCACGCGCGGAGACGGTGTATTCGGCAATGGCGCTAATTCGGCTTCAGCACGGCTTCGCATCCCGGCATGCTCTGGGTGCCCAGGCGCCAGGGCCGATCACCGGTCGAGCAGGCGTCGGCCATGGCGCGATGGGAGGGGTCTTCGAGGACCGAGGACTGTTGAAAGCGGCAAGGACATACGGGTGTTGCGCCGGGATGGGCCCCGCAGCCGTAGGTTCAGTGCTTGCGGCCACACCATTTCCCTAGTTTTCCCTCGCACTCCGCCAAGCCGGCTATTGGGTCCCGGCTGCGGCCGGCAGACCACGCCCCCGAGCCGTCAATACCTGTCTCCTCCGATTGGCTCGGTGATCGAAGCAAGGTGACCAAGGCAAAGGGAAATGCGCACGGCTGCGAGATCGAAATTCAGCGCCCTATCGTCAGGAGCAGGTCATGAAGAGAACGCGTCATCACACCGTGGCATTTCTGGCCACCGCGTGCGGTTTCACTCTGTGCCTCACGGGCGTGGCCCGCGCGGCCGACGCACCGGCGCCACACATTCTCGCCACGACGCTGGTGAACAAGACCGGCACCACCATCACGGTCACCGCCGGAGTCGGACGGGGCAACACGATCAGTGTCTGGCAGTCCGGCAGCAGCATCAGAATCAGAGACACCGGAGACACGGTCGCGCCGTCCGGCGACTGCTACGCCATCAGCACGACCGAAGTGGCCTGCAGGGCCGCCGACACCACCGAACTCGTGGTCAACGCCGGAGACCAGGACGACAGCGTCACGTCGTCGCTGGCGGCCCTCGGTGTCACCCTCATCGGCGGTGCCGGCAATGACAGCCTGTACGGCGGGTCCGCGAACGACACCCTCGAAGGCGACGAGGGTTCCGACTTCCTCTCCGGCGGCGCAGGCAACGACACGCTGACGGGGGCTGCCGAGGCGGACAGGATCTTCGGTGGCTCCGGCAATGACTCCATCGAGGGACGCGGCGGCTCGGACATCGTGGACGGCGGTGCCGGCAACGACGTGATCTACGGCGGCGGCGGCAACGAGCGGATCGTCGCCGGCGCCGGCAACGACTACGCCGAGGGCGGCAGCGGCCGGGACTCCATCGACGCCGTGGACAACGTCAGCGGCAACGACTACGTCGAAGGCGGCACCGAAGTGGACGACTGTCGCGCCGACTTGGGCGACAACGTCAGCGGATGCCCCTGATCAGCATGAGTGAGCAGCACGCAAGCACCCGTACACGGCGAGACAACACGGAAGGCGGGCACCGATGAGAAGACGAAGCATCTACACCACGCTGGTGGCGATCGGCGCACTCACCTGCGCCCCGCTCACCGCCGCCTCCGCCGCGCCCGGTGCCGCCCCCGGCGGAAGCCTGGCAGGCACCACGGTCGTGCAGGAGGTGGGTGACACCCTGGTCGTCACAGCTGACCAGGGGGTGGCGAACGACATCACCATCCGGCGTCAGGGCACCGTTGTCGTAGTGACGGACGCCGGGGACACCGTGGCCGCCGTCGCCCCGTGTCAGTCGACGGGGACGCACACGGCGGAGTGTCCGCTGCCGGTCACGTCGATACGGGTCAACGCCAACGACGCCGATGACAGTGTCAGCATCTCCCCGAACCTGGACGCCGCGGGAACGGTGATCGGCGGTGCGGGTGACGACCGCCTCAACGGCGGGCCCCGGGCGGACCGGCTCGTCGGCGACGACCCGGCTGCCACCGGCCTGCGGGCGACGCCGGGCAACGACACCATCAACGGCGGCCCCGGCAACGACACGATCTCCGGGCTGGCCGGCAACGACACCATCAACGGCAGTGCAGGCAATGACACCCTCAACGGCGACGACGGCAACGACACCCTCGGGGGTGACCAGGGCAACGACACCCTCACCGGGGGCAGGGGCAATGACACGCACCTCGGCGGCGAGGGCAACGACACCCTCAACGCCGTGGACAACATGATCGCCAACGACAGTCTCGACGGCGGCCTCGGCTTCGACACCTGCAACCGCGACACCGGCGACACAGCCCTCAACTGCCCCTGATCAACCTGGGACCGATCCGGTCGGAGGCGTCGCCGGACAGCCGCACCGGCTGTCCGGCGACAGGCCGCAGCGCCAAGCCTCCCAGCCGTCCCTCCACGAGCGGGCGTGGTGGTCCCACGCATAGCCAGACCACGAGCGGGCATGGTGGCTCACGTGTAGCCAAGCCCCGAACTATGTTGCCCCACAACATGTGCGCCTGACCTGCGTCTTTCTACGGTGTGCCGGTACCTACCCGTCCCCACCGCACACGAGGATGGCGAGCGCGGTGGCCTACTGCGAGCAGCGCGACACCCCCTCGTCCCGCTGCTCGGGGTTGCGGTCGCCGCCGAAGGCGAGACCGCCCAAGCGGTCGGTGACGCTGCGTGTGGTCCCGACGGTGCCTCCCTGCAGAGAGTCGGGCGCTGCTTCCGGGCAGAGGGCGGCAGGTCACTGGTCCGCCCTTCCGCTTGTGGCGGCGTCAGAAGCCCACGGCGCCCCAGGAGTGAGCCGTGTAGTCGCCCGGCCCGAACTCCCAGCCGGCCATGACGCTGTTGAGGTAGTGGTCGCCGGTGTAGAAGCCCCTGTTGAGGCCGTAGTTGAAGAACGGGGTGAGGCTGCCGGACCACCAGCCGGACTTGCTCCTGTCCAGGAAGCTGAGGGTGTGGCCGCCGTTGCTCCAGGTGTACTCGTAGATGTCCCAGGTGCGGCCGCCCAGGCTGACGTTGGTCGCGGCGGGGATCGCGTTGCCGTTCGCGTCGTAGTGGTCGGCCAGCGGCTTGGTGTTGTACCAGTTGAGCCAGATCATGATCTCGGTCTTGGAGTTGCGGTCGGTCGGCGCGGGGTAGGGGTCGATGAAGATGTCGTACGCGGCGTCGTAGTACGAGCCGGACTTCGGCCACGCCGACTGGCTGAACCACGAGTTGTTGCTGGGGCTGACGTCGCGGATCTTCTTGGGGAGGGTGGTCACCGGGGACGACCAGCCCCAGTCCTTGCCGTTGACCATGGCGACGAAGCCGGTGCCGGTCGAGGAGTTCACACCCCAGTTGTTGTCGTCGCTGTACCACGTCGAGGCGTTGCCGCCGGTCGCGTAGTGCTTGAACCAGTACGTCTGTGACGCTGCCACTGCCGAGTTCGGCAGAGTGAAGACGAGAGCCAGAGCCGCGAGAAGCGCGGCCCAGCCGATACGGAATTTCATCAGCCCTCCGGAATGTGCTGAGTGGGGGATCACACAGGAGAGGAGATGTCGGTCGTCCTGCCGTGGCGGCAGGGCCACGTCGGTCTCCCTTTCGGGACGGCGGGTGCGGAGCGAGGCGGCCGGCAGCCGAACCTCACTTGGGGTCGCCGTAGATGACTCCTCGTCCGTTCGTCCCGAAGTAGACCCGGCCGTGGACCCGGGGGTCTCCGGTCATGGTCTGGCCGGTCCAGGCGAACTGGTGCCGGTCGTCGTTGATGCGGATCCAGGTCCGGCCCGCGGTGTCGGACCGGAAGATGCCGCGCACGCCGTGGATCTTGGAGCTGGTGTAGACGGCGGGGTAGGTGGCGCCGGGTGCGGCCTTGCCGAATCCGACGACGTCGCCCTCGTCCACCGCCTTGAACCTGGTGAAGGACGTTCCGGAGTCGGTCGACCGCCACAGCCCGTACGGTGTGGGGGTGGTGGGCTTGTTGGTGCCGCCGGCCAGCCAGATGTCGCCCTCGTGGCCCGGTACTGCCTTGAACCGGACGTTCCCCGCGGTGGGCAGACCGGTCGCCGCCGTGGCCGTGAAGCTCTTGCCGCCGTCCGTGCTGCGGTAGAAGACGCCGGAGTTGTAGGCGTAGAACTTCGCCGGGTTCACCCGGTCGGAGCGCACGAGGGCCCCGGTCGGCAGCCCCTTCGACGCCGTCCAGGTCGCTCCGTGGTCGTCGGACCAGCTGACCCGCGCGCCGGCCGGGGACCAGACGATCCGCCTGCCGTCGGCGCTGATCGCGACGGCCTGGTCTGCGTCTCCGGGCCCGGTGACTCCGGACGGCTCACTGCCCGACGGCTTCCAGGTGTCGCCGCTGTCGGTGGAGACGGCGAAGTGCTGGGTCCAGCCGCTGGTGGGGTGGCCGACCCGCACGATGGTGTGGGGCGCCAGTTCCGCGTAGTCCAGGGTCGTGGTGCCGCCGAAGGTCGGGCTGTCGTACATCTTCGGCGCCTTGTGGAAATCCGTGTGCCGGAAGCCGCCGACATCGCCCACGCCCGAGAAGAGGTGTGCCGCACCGGCGGGCGGGCTGATCAGACAGAGGACAGAGGTTTCCTCCAGGCCCTGGGCGCGCACGGACAGGTGTACCGTGCCGCCGCTGTCCCAGTCGGTCAGGTTGTCGGCGCCGTAGATCGTCGCTCCGGTCCCGTACATGAAGTGGTCGGAGTCGAAGGGGTCGATCTGGACGGACTCCATCATCCAGCCCAGCTTCGGGGCGAGCTCGGGCAGCGACGGCGAGGCGTTCCAGGTCAGCCAGGGGGCGGCGGAGATGTCGATGTCGTAGCGCAGGGTGCGCTCGGAGTTCGGGCCCTGGTCCCATGCGCGGGTCCAGCTCGCGCCGCCGTCGGTGGAGCGGAAGAGGATGCAGTCGGGGTACCACTTGACCTGGGTGGACACCATCAGGGTGTCCGGGTTCTGCCGGTCGATGGTCAGGCCGCTGTAACCGTAGGCGTTGTCGTCGCTGGTGGACGGCACCGGGCTGATGCGGGACCAGGTGTCGGTGGCGGTGTCCAGCTTCCACACGTCGCCCTTGGAGCCGTCGTAGGGGCCGGCGGTGTCGCTGGTCGCCAGGTACAGGTAGCCGCCGACGTGGTCGAAGACCGCGTGGTGCGGGATGAAGCCGGTGGGCTGCCCCGGTACGCGTTCCCACGTCGCTCCCGCGTCGGTCGACCGGTAGAGGATGTTGTCCTTGTCGGCGACGGTGACGTAGATGGTCCGGGTGGCACGGCCCGCTCTGCCGGTGCGCTTGTCGAAGACGACTTGCAGCACGCCCAGGTTGTCGCCGTTGTAGCCGTCGGGGTCGGTGGGGTCGATGACGAAGTTGCCCGCGTTGGGGAAGGTGGTCACCTTCGCGAAGGTCTTGCCGTGGTCGGTGCTGCGCCACAGCCCGTGGCCCCCGCGCACTCCCAGGTAGAGGATCCTGTTGCGGTTGGGGTCGATCACCAGCCGCTCGCCGATGCCCCGGCCGGGCATGTTGCCGCCCAGCCGGAACGGCAGCGGGGTGGTCTTCCACGTGCGGCCGCGGTCGGTCGAGCGCAGGATCGCCGCCATGCTCGGGTCCCATTCGGGCATGGTGTAGGTGCCCGCCGCCAGGTAGACGCGGTCGGGGTCGACCTCGTCGGTGGCGATGCTGATGACGCCGGTGTGTCCGTACTCGTCCCAGCCGATCCAGTCGGTGAGGGGGATCCACCGGCGGGACGCCTTGTCGAGGCGGTAGGCGCCGCCGATGTCGGTACGGGCGTACACCAGTTGGGACTCGCTCTGGTTGAAGATGATGCCGGTGACGAAGCCACCGCCGACTATCTCCGCGTTGCGGAAGGTGTAGGGCGCGCGTCGGGCCTTCCCGGCCGCGTGGGCGGACGCGGCGGAGGCAGTGGAGGGGGCGAACACAGGGAGCGCGGCCGCGGCCGCGCCGGCGGCCAGCAGCCCTCGCCGGGAGAGGTGCGGGACATCACTCATGACGGGTCCTTGCCTTTCGGGTGCGGGTCCGTACGGGGCTGCGCACAAGCAGCGGCCCTGTCGGCTCCGGTGTGGTCGGAGCAGGGTGGGTGGACGGTGTCAGCCCTGGCGCAGCACCGCCGCGCACGGGCGGCGAGCGTCAGCCCGTCCGGGCCGACCGGCTCCGCGTGACCACCGCGGTGATCGCGCGCGACGTGGGCAGCACCACCGACCCTGGTAGTACTGGTTGCGAGCGGGCGGAATGGTTCCCCACAGCGGCGTGGCGGACGTGTAGTGACCGCCCTCGCCCGGGGTCTTCTTCACCGTGGTGACCGGCTCGGCGGGAAATGTGAGGTAACCCGGCTCCGTGACCGCTCCGTTGGGGAATCTGACGGATGCTATGTCCGGCTTGCCGACCGTGCTGGACACATAGGCGGGCAGCGCGGCGGCCAGGTCCTTCTTGCTGCTGGTGCCGCCCTTGCCGGCACCGGAGCCGCTGCCGCCGCAAGCGGCCAGCAGAGGTGAGAGAGAGGCGGCGCCTGCTACGCCGGCGGCCGTTCGTAGGACGGCTCGGCGGTTCATCTCAATGCTCAAGTCGTTGCGGCCCTTCGTTTTCGTGGATCCGACCGACGCGCGCGCCGACCTGCGTCGGCCGGTGGCCTGAGGTCGGGAGGGCGGGAGGAATCCGAGTCGATGCGCTTCGACGTTTCGGTGACACTAAGGCTGGGTTTCCTGGGCGACAACGGGCCGCACAGGTAACTTTTCGGTAACAGGCATGGTTGAGAGTGACGGCACGCCCCGCCCTTCATACGGCTTCACCACAGGTGAGCTGGTCTTCCGGGCAAACCCTCAGCGGGAAGCGGCGACGCCGGGAAATCGACCTGCGGCGGCTGAGCGACGTGTGATTGACACACAACTCAGCGTCATGTCAACGTCGAAGCGCTTCGATTGCGCGACCTGCGATCGAGGAAAGCCGTACGCCGCCGTGGACTCCGCCACCGGCCGGGTCACCCTCTCCGCCGAAGCCCCCGAGAAGGCGGAACGCTGGACCCTAAGGGTCGTCAGGGACGGAATCGCCGAAGCCGTCGCGGCCGCCGCCTCGGCGGACGTCGCCTCGGCGGACGTCGCCATGATCGTCCTCGGCAACGACCCGCACATCAACGGCCGTGAGACCGAGGATCGTACGGGCATCTCGCTGCCGCCCGCGCAGGAAGCCCTGCTGCGCGCCGTCGCCACCGAGCGCCCTGAGGCGGTGCTGGTCGTGATGAGCAGTTATCCGTACGCCGTCGACTGGGCGGACAAGCACCTGCCCGCCGTGGTGTGGACCTCCCACGGCGGGCAAGAGACGGGCCGAGCGCTCGCCGGGGTCCTGCTCGGCGAGGCCGAACCCTCCGGACGGCTCCCGCAGACCTGGTACCGCGGCGACGACCCGCTGCCCGGCCGCCTCGACTACAACATCATCAGCGCCGGCTGGACGTACCAGTACCACGACGCCGCACCGCTGTACCCGTTCGGGCACAGGCTGTCCTACACCAGCTTCGCCTATTCCGACCTGCGGCTGTCCGCCCGGGAAGCGGCACAGGACGACACCCTGACCGTGAGCGTCGAGCTCATCAACACCGGAGGCGCTCGGGCACCGAGACTGTGCAGCTCTACACTCGTGCACTCGCCGCCCGCCACCGTGCGCCCAGACGCAGACTGACGGACTTCCGCAAGGTCTCCCCCGCACCCGGTGAACGACGACGGCTGGAGTTCGACATGCACGTTGCGGTCTTGGCCCATTGGTCCGTCTCAGCGGGCGCCTTCGCCGTGGACCCGGGACAGTACGAGATCCTGATCGGGCACTCGGCCGAAGCCATCGCCCTGACGGCACCCCTCACCGTGACGGGGCCGTCGGTCCTCCCCGCACGCAGTCTCATCGGCGGACGACTGGAGGCCGTCGACTTCGACGAGTGCGTGGGCGGCACGCTCGCCGACGCAACCCGGGAGAAGGGGAGGCGGTCACGCCGGCAACCGGTGCCATCCACTGCGGACTGCGCTACCGCTCGGTCGACCTGGGCGGCCCGCCAGACAGACCGCTCGTCATCACGGCCGAGGTGTCCCGCGCGACGGAGGACGCGACCGTCGAGATCTACACCGGCGGCGGTCCCAGTATCGGCACCTTGCTCGTCGGCCTCCATGTCCCCGCCGGCACCGACGGCCGGGTACGACTGGCGCACGGTCAGCGCGCCGATCCCGGCGGGGGTGACCGGGGTGAACGATCTGCATCTCGTTCTGCGGGGGCAGTGTCCACCTGGCCGCGATCGCCGGCGGGACGCGGGAAGGACCGGTGGGACGCGGGAAGAAGGGCGGTCCGCCGTCGCGTTCCACACCTACTGAGCATTGACCCAGGTGGTCCGCGCGGAACTATCCTTTGCCCGAACATGGGGCGTCCGCGCTCCGGCCGCGTCGTCGTACCGCCGGACGGCGTGGAGGCTCGGGCGCCTCCACGCCGTCCGGTCGGCGAACCTGCCGCGCGCCATTCGCGAGACGTGGCGGGCAGCCGACGTACCGGAGGGGGCCGGGCGGACATGCGACAGATCGCACGCCATGACGTCGTCTTCGTCGCCGGCACCGCCGGAGAGCATGAACTGACCTGGTCGCAGAAGGCCCATGAACGCGAAGGATGCCACCCCCATCTCCACGGCCCCCGCAACAGGAACCAACGGATGGCGCGGGCACTCGACAGCACACCCGACATGGCCGCGGTGCTTCATGCCTTCGCCGCGGTCATGGCTCACTTCGAGGCGCTGCGCACGCTGTATCCACGTAACGCGGACGGGCACCCTCGCGCCGTCGTCGTGGCCTCCGGCGTGCTCCAGGTCGACGAGTACGCCTCCGACGCCCCGGCGACGAGCGACGAGCTGAGCGCCCTCACCCTTCGACTGGCCGAGCCCGGATTCGGTCCGGACGAGTTGCCGTTGCGGGCCGCCGTCGTCACCGTGGACGGCAGCCCCCTCCACATCGCGCTGTCATTGCACCACTTCTCGGCGGACACGACGGCCGCCCGGATCGTGGCCGAACGCCTGGCCCGACTGGCCGCCGATCCGGGCGCCGACCTCGGCACTGGGTGGCAGCCGCGGCAGATCGCGAGTTTCGAAGCCAGTCCCTCTGGGCTGCGGCACGCCCATCGTGTCGACGCCCACGACCGGGCCATGCTCCGTCAGTCCGCCATGCCCGAACTCCAGGTGCCCGCGAGCCCCAGGGGCGCCCTCTACAACTTCGTATGCCTCGACTCGGCGGCGGTCGCGCTCGCGGCAGCCGGTCTGGCGAAGCAGTACCGGACATCCGTGGCCGCCGTCCTGCAAGCCGCATACGCCTGTGTGCTCGCCGAGCACCTCGGCATCGAGAAGTGCGTGTTCAACACCGTGATGGCCAACCGGCAGACCACCTTCGCCCGCGAGGCGGTGGCCCATATCGCCGGCAGGGTCCTGGTCCCGGTCGACACATCCCTGGGCAGTGACCGGTTCCCGGCGCTGTGTCGTGCCGTCGACGCGGCACTCGTCAAATCCTCCTCCGTCAGCCTGCGAGAGCCCGAGCGCTACGCCAGGTCCCTGGACGAAGTCTCCGCCGAACTGGGCCGCTCCGCGGACAACCCGTACATGGTCAACATCCGCCCCGTTGCGCCCCGCACGCTGATCCGGGCTCGCGTGGACAGGGCACGGCAGGACTTCGAGCGAGCCATGGCGTCCAGCCGGTACGGACGATTCCCGAAAAACGTCGACACGTACTCCGGAAAGCTCTGCTTCGTTGTGTGGGACATGTCCGAGACGGCCGGAATCAGTCTCGGGACGGATGCCGCGTCGTTCGACGCTACGGATCTTGAGCAGATACTGCGGTCCTTCGAGAGGCGGCTGGTCGGAGCGGCGATCGGCGGTCATGCCGCACGGAGCGGCTCCTTCGCCGGCGCGTAGGGACACGGCGCCGGCCTCGAAGGCCGGCGGCCGGGCTCGGGCGCCGGCGCGGCTGACCCGGGCATGCCACCCGGGGCGGCGCGAGGCCTTGCCCAGAGCCTCCTGCACAAGGCCCCGTTGTCGGTGGCGGCTGCCCCAGGGGCCGGGCGCCGTACGACCCGCGCCCCGGCGCTCCGACCCCCTGGGACTGGGGGGCGGCGACAGCCTCTGTCCAGACGGGCCGCGTGGGCGCTCATCGAACGCTGACGCTGCCCAAAGCCTTCCACATACTGGTGCTCATCGCCCGCCCGGTGCTCGGAGTCGTAACCGGCGGTGCACTAGGCACAGTTCCATGGGGCCCTTGATCCGGATGCAGTCCCAGTCACTGAGGTCGGCCGGGATGATTGGGTTGACGTAGGGACGGCCGGAAAGCGCCGCCACCGTGCCAGGCAGGGCCGGGGCCTTCCTCTGTGAGCCAGTGGGCTCATGACCGTAGAGCCACTTCTGCCGGTGCGGGCGTCCGTGCCGACCATCCGGCACGCTTCCCGAGTGCTGTAGCCCTCTTGCATGAGCCGGGAGTACGTCTCCCGCGTCCGACTCGGCTCTCCGGCCCTGAGGGATCAGGTCCCGCCGGATCTCGAAGTTCGTCACCCCTCTGGACCGGGATGTTGCGACGGCCAGGGCTGGCTCCGCCGTTCGACTGCCGACCGACACCCGGACGCCGCCCGCGGCGGGCAGCGAGCGGATCTCGATGACGACGAAGTCCGGTGTCCAGTCGCCGGAGTTGGAGAACGTCAGCGTGTTCGACGAGCCCCTTGCCAGGGAGACCTCGACCGAGACAGTGCCGGGTGTGGTCCAGGAGACGGTCGGCGGGAAGGCGACCGCGGTGGCCTGCCGGTCGTTGACCTGGAGGACGGGCCTACGAGCCGCGTTGCTGCCGTTCGTGGAGGCGGATTCGACGACCTTGGTGCCCGTGGCGCCGTGTCACAGGACGCCCGGCCCGTCGGCGCCGGTGGCACCGCGACCTGGGGGGAGTCACCGCGAGGGGTACCGCCCGGAGGGGTTCGGCGCGCTCCGGCTCTGGATGCCGATGAGGCCGCCGACGGCGGTCATCAGCCCCACGGCACGGACGAGGGCGTCTGCACCGACGTCTCGCGCCTGGAAAGCGCGCACTTCGGGGCATGCGGGTTCCTTCCGGAGGCGGGAGCGCTCTCGCACCGCGATTGTCCGGCATTTCGAAGGCGGGTCGAATTGCCGGACATGGTCGGCGCCGACCGTAGAGGGAGCCACGTACGGGAGTCAACTGATGCGACAGTAACGACTTTTCCGTGATCCAGGCGGCACGGAATACACCAGAACGGAACCCGCCGGAAACATTGACGGCGCCACGTCCCAAATCTATCTTCTGCTCGAACTGCCGTACATCGTTCGCGATTTCGAACAACGACATCCCTCGCCACGGCGATTGACCAAGCGGACTGGCCGGGCCCGGAGGAAGAGTTGAACAGAACCGCAAGAACGCTGCTCGCCCTGCTGGGCCCAGTGCTGCTGGCCATGCTGGGTGTCCCCGCCCTTCAGGGCACGGCCTCCGCCGCCGCCCCGCCGGCCGGGCAGGCCACGCGCTACACGATGACCGCGTTCACCAACAGCAGCGAGTCGAGCATGTACGTCTACGACTCGCCGGACGCCACCGGATTCACCCTGCAGAAGGGCCCCGCCTACACACCGCCGTCCGGCCTGATCCGGGACCCCAGCATCTTCAAGCACACCGACGGCTTCTACTACATCACTTACACCACCAACTGGACCGGGAACACGATCGGTTTCGCCCGGAGCACCGATCGGGTGAAGGGGCCTGACCTCCGCACCGCCCTCCCGCCGTTCCGCCGCGGGCCCCACCCACGGCGGCACGGCCCCGACTCGGCCCCGCATGCTTCCTCTCAGGACATCCAATGTCTGACTCGCCTCCCAGAGAGCGGGTCGACCCCATCCGAAAGCATTCCAGCCTTTTCGTGTCGCAGGACTGGACAGAGGCAACATTCACGTCCGTTAATCCATCCCATGGATCAGTAGAGAGGGCTGATGGGACCGAGACTTCGTCGGCCTGCCGACGTATGGCGCCACATCGGCGGCAGACAAGCCCGTGACGTACTGCATCCGGCCGTCGGACATGCGAGCGGACGCACTGACGACCAAGCAGTCGCTCTCCCCCCACCGAAAGGTTCAAGATGTCTTCCTCCGTCAGCAGACGGCGCCTCCTGCAAATAGCCGGGGCCACTGCCGCTGCCTCTGCCACCGGATCCTTCATCGGCAGCTCTCCCGCCCACGCGGCGATCCCTCCCGCAAGGGCCGACATCGGGGTCTCCGCGCACCCCTTCGCACTCGACCAGGTCCGGCTCACCGCGAGCCGTTGGCTGGACAACCAGAACCGTGCGCAGAACTACCTGCGGTTCGTCGATGTCGACCGGCTGCTGTACAACTTCCGTGCCAACCACCGGCTGTCCACCAACGGCGCGGCCGCCAGCGGCGGTTGGGACGCACCGGACTTCCCCTTCCGTACCCACGTCCAAGGGCACTTCCTCACGGCATGGGCACAGCTGTACGCCGGGACCGGGGACACCACCTGCCGGGACAAGGCGACCACCATGGTTGCGGAGTTGGCCAAGTGCCAGGCCAACAACAGCGCCGCCGGTTTCAACGCCGGGTACCTCTCCGGCTATCCCGAGTCCGACTTCACCGCTCTCGAGCAGCGGACCCTGAGCAACGGCAACGTGCCGTACTACACCATCCACAAGACCCTCGCCGGCCTGCTGGACGTATGGCGCCTCATCGGCAGCACACAGGCCCGGGACGTGCTGCTCGCCCTGGCGGGATGGGTCGACTGGCGCACCGGCCGGCTGACCAGCCAGCAGATGCAGACCATGCTGGAAACCGAGTTCGGCGGCATGAACGCCGTGCTGACCGATCTCTACCAGCAGACAGGCGACGCACGGTGGCTCACCGTCGCCCGGCGGTTCGACCACGCCGCGGTGTTCGACCCGCTGGCGTCCGGCCAGGACCGGCTGGGCGGACTGCACGCCAACACCCAGGTGCCCAAGTGGATCGGGGCCGCCCGGGAGTACAAGGCCACCGGCACGGCCCGCTACCGGGACATCGCCACCAACGCCTGGAACTTCACCGTCAACTCGCACACCTATGCCATCGGCGGCAACAGCCAGGCGGAGCACTTCCGCGCCCCGAACGCCATCGCCGGCTACCTGAACAACGACACGTGCGAGAGCTGCAACACCTTCAACATGCTCCTCCTCACCCGGGAACTGTTCGCGCTGGACCCGAACCGAGCCGCACTGTTCGACTACTACGAGCGGGCGTGGCTCAACCAGATGATCGGCCAGCAGAATCCGGCCGACGACCACGGCCACGTCACCTACTTCACCCCGCTCAACCCGGGAGGCCGCCGCGGTGTGGGCCCGGCGTGGGGCGGCGGCACCTGGAGCACCGACTACGGCAGCTTCTGGTGCTGCCAGGGCACCGGTCTGGAGATGCACACCAGGCTGATGGACTCCATCTACTACCGCAGTGACAACACCCTGATCGTGAACCTGTTCGTACCCTCGGTGCTCAACTGGTCAGAACGCGGAATCACGGTCACCCAGACCACGACATACCCCGTCAGCGACACCACGACCCTGCAGGTCACCGGCAACGTCAGCGGAACCTGGGCCATGCGCATCCGCATCCCGAGCTGGACCACCGGGGCCTCCATCAGCGTCAACGGCACGCAGCAGAACATCAACACCAACCCCGGCAGCTACGCCACCCTGAGCCGCTCCTGGACCTCCGGCGACACGGTCACCGTCCGCCTTCCCATGCGGATCGTCATGCGAGCGGCCAACGACAACGCGAACGTCGCGGCGATCACCTACGGCCCGGTGGTCCTGTCCGGCAACTACGGCAACTCCGCGCTCAGCTCCCTCCCCACGCTGGACACGTCGTCGATCACACGGACCAGCGGCAGTTCGCTCGCCTTCACCGCGATCGCCAACGGCTCCTCCGTCAACCTGGGCCCGTTCCATGACGCGCACGGCCACAACTACACCGTCTACTGGAAAGCCGGCGGCACCGTCCGTCTGGTCAACGCGGCCAGCGGTCTCCTGCTGGGCATCCAGAACATGTCCACGGCCGACGGCGGCCGCGCGCTGCAGTGGCCGGACAACGGCACCGCCGACCACGACTGGTACATGATCACCGACGGGAACGGGTTCCGCTTCCGCAATGCCCACAGCGGCAAGGTGCTCGGCGTCCAGGGCATGTCCACGGCGGACGACGCGACCGTCCTGCAGTGGTCGGACAACGGCACCGCCGACCACAGATGGACGCTGCTCGACCAGGGAGACGGGACCTACAAGATCCGCAACGAGAACAGCGGCAAGTTGCTCGCCATCGCGGACAACTCCACCGCCGTGGGCGCGTTCGCGGTCCAGGACTCTGACGACGGCACCGCCGACCAGCGGTGGCGCATCGTCAGGAACTGAGATCTGCCCCGGAACCAGGTCTTGGTCGCTCTCTGCCCTTCACTCTGCTCGACGCTGCGATCAATGTTCGACAGACCGAACGCGGTCGGGGCGCAGCACATCAGTCCGGACCGCCCCCGACGGGGCCGACCGGAACCGCTCACCCAAGGAATGAGGTCCCCATGCTCAGACGTATTCCTAGCCGCAGACATCTGTCCGTGCTGCTCGCGGCTTTGGTCGCTTCGGCGGCGACACTCGTCGCCGACCCGGCTCAGGCGGCCACCAGCGGTGCCTTGCGCGGTATCGGTTCCGGCCGGTGTCTCGATGTGCCGGGCGCCAACCAGACCGACGGCACGAACGTGCAGATCTGGGACTGCCATGGCGGGACCAACCAGCAGTGGACGCTCACGGACAACAACCAGCTGACCGTGTACGGCAAGTGCCTCGATGTTCCGGGCCACGCCACCACGGCAGGTACCCGGCCGGTGATCTGGGCCTGCAACGGCGGTACGAACCAGCAGTGGCGGGTGAACTCCGACGGCACGATCGTCGCCGTGGAGTCCGGGCTGTGCCTGGACGTCAGTGGCGGCGCAACGGCCAACGGCACGGCGGTGCAGCTCTGGAACTGCACCGGCGGCAACAACCAGAAGTGGACCGGCCTGTCCGCGCCGCCGGGCGGCACGTGTGCTCTTCCGTCGACGTACCGATGGAGCTCGACCGGCGCGCTGGCCCAGCCGGCGAACGGGTGGGCCTCGCTGAAGGACTTCACCACCGTGACGCACAACGGCCGGCACCTGGTCTACGCGACCTACTCTGACGGGTCGTCGTGGAAATCGATGGCGTTCAGTCCCTTCACGAACTGGTCGGACATGGCGTCGGCCCCCCAGACCGCGATGAGCCAGGGCGCGGTGGCTCCCAAACTGTTCTACTTCGCGCCCAAGAACATCTGGGTGCTGACCTCGAACGGGTGGGGCACCCAATGGCCCTTCGTCTACCGCACGTCGAGCGACCCCACCAACCCCAACAGCTGGTCCGCGCCGCAGCCGCTGTTCACCGGCAGCCTCCCCGACGGCAGCGCGATCGACCCGACCATGATCGCCGACGGCCAGACCATGCACATGTTCTTCGCCGGTGACAACGGCAAGATCTACCAGTCGACCATGCCGATCGGGAACTTCCCGGCCAGCTTCGGCTCGTCGTACACGACGATCATGAGCGACACGGTGAAGAACCTGTTCGAGGCGCCGGAGGTCTACAAGGTCCAGGGCCAGAACCAGTACCTCATGATCGTTGAGGCGCGGGGTGCGAATGAGAACCGCTTCTTCCGCTCGTTCACGGCCACCAGCCTGAACGGTCCGTGGACGCCGCAGGCCGCCACCGAGAGCAACCCCTTCGCCGGCAAGGCCAACAGCGGTGCCACCTGGACCAACGACATCAGCCACGGTGACCTGGTCCGCGACAACCCCGACCAGACCATGACCATCGACCCCTGCAACCTGCAGTTCCTCTACCAGGGCCTGTCCCCCGACATCCCGCCGAACACCTCCTACATACAACTGCCCTACCGGCCGGGCCTGCTCACCCTGCAGCGCTGACCCGAGGGCACACGACCAGAAGCTTGTGACCGTGCCTGTCGGGCACGGTCACGAACTGCTTTCGCCTTGTCTCCCAGGAAGGAACCCCCATGGTCCCCCTGCACAGACGACTGCTGCGTCTCCTCGCGGCCACCGCACTGACGCTCACCGCCTCCGTCACCGCCTCCGCCGGCACGACCGCCGAGGCCGCGCCGGGCAGCCCCGCGCTCACCCCGCCGCTGGGGTGGAACAGCTGGAACAGCTTCGGGTGCGGGATCACCGAGGCCCAGGTCCGCGAGGCCGCCGACGCGATGGTGTCCTCGGGCATGAAGGCCGCGGGCTACCAGTACGTCGTCGTCGACGACTGCTGGTTCGACCCACAGCGCGACAGCGCGGGCAACTTGCGGGCCAACCCGACCAAGTTCCCCAGCGGCATGAAGGCGCTCGGGGACTACATCCACAGCAAGGGCCTGAAGTTCGGCATCTACCAGGCGCCCAACGAGCGTACGTGCGCGCAGGGCGTGGGCACCTACCCCGGCTCCACCGGCAGCAAGGGGCACGAGGCCCAGGACGCCGCCACGTTCGCCTCGTGGGGCGTGGACTACCTCAAGTACGACTGGTGCTCCGGCAACGGCACCCTCACCGAGCAGATCGCACAGTTCACCATCATGCGCGACGCCCTGCGCGCCACCGGCCGCCCGATCGTCTACAGCATCAACCCCAACAGCTTCCACGCCCCCACCGGCGACAAGTACAACTGGGGCGAGGTCGCCGACCTGTGGCGGACGACCGAGGACCTGCTCGACATCTGGCAGAACAACAACACCAACAGCTATCCCATGGGCGTCGGCAACGTCCTGGACGTCACCGCGCCGCTGGCCGCGCAGTCGGGTCCGGGCCACTGGAACGACCCCGACATGCTGGTCGTCGGCCGCCCCGGCCTTTCACTGGCCGAGTCCCGCTCCCACTTCGCCCTGTGGGCGCTGATGAGCGCCCCGCTCATGGCAGGCAACGACATCCGCACCATGTCCGCCGACGTGAGCGCCATCCTGCGCAACCCGCGGCTGCTGGCGGTGAACCAGGACTCGCTGGGCGCGGGCGGACGCCGGGTCCGCGACGACGGCAGCACCGAGGTCTTCGCCAAGCCCCTGTCCGACGGCTCGGTCGCCGTGGGCCTGTTCAACCGGGGCGAGGGCACCGCGACTGTCACCGCCACGGCCGCGCAAGTCGGCCTGTCCGGCAGCTCGTTCACCCTCACCGACCTGTGGACCGGCGGCACGTCCAGCACCTCCGGGCAGATCTCGGCGAGCGTCCCCGCGCACGGTGTCGCCGTGTTCAAGATGACCGGCGGGAGCCCGCTGGCCGCCACCACCGCACGCCTGCGCGGCACCGGGTCCGGCCGCTGCCTGGACGTGGACCGCGCCTCCACCGAGGCCGGGACGACGACGCTGATCTGGGACTGCCACACGGCCGCCAACCAGCTGTGGACCACCTGGGCCGGAGGCGAGATCCGCGTCTACGGCGACAAGTGCCTGGACGCCTCCAACCAGGGCACCACCAACGGCACTCGAGTCATCACCTGGCCCTGCAACGGCCAGAGCAACCAGAAGTGGACCGTCGGCACCGACGGGTCGATCCGCAACGTCCACGCCGGGCTGTGCCTCGACGCCAACGGGGCCGAAACCGCCAACGGGACCCCAGTCATCCTGTGGACCTGCAACGGCCAGAACAACCAGAAGTGGACCACGCTCCCTTGACCCGCCACCCCTACCACCGCGCAGGGAGCCGCCCGATCGGTTGAGAGCCGTCCCACGACAGCATGCCAAGACGGGTGCTCCAGTGGCCCTGCCCTGACTCCGCCAGACGAGCAGGGCAGGGCACCTGCTTGCTCCGAGGAAGCCAGACCTCGATCGACAGCAGGAGATGGTCTGTATGCCGGGTGACGTTGTCAGCGCGCACCGCTGCGGCCCATCGCGGTGCCTGCCCCAGGGCGTCACGTTCGGGGGACCCGGTCCCACGGGCGCAGACGCCACCGGGCAACAACCCGACGCTGAACGCAGCCCTCATCTGCCTGGCCGCCGCCGCGTCGACGTCCTGCGCGCCATGCTCAAGCACCGCGCCCTCCACCAATCCGGGCCCGACCGCGCCTCCAGGACCACCCTGCACCTCCCCTGTGATCAGGAACGACTACGGCCGCCGATCCCCGGGTGGGCTCAGGATGCTTGGTCGTCGCTCTGCTGGATGCTGTCGCCGCGGTTGTTGATCGCGATATAGGTGCCGATGCGGCGGAAATCGTTGATCACGCCGAACATGCTCTTGTCCGACGGCAGCAGGGTCCGCACCGGAGAGTCGTCCGCCAACTGGGCGAGGAACGCCGCCTTGTAGGCGTTGAACACCCTGGCCGTGTAGCCGGGTTCCTTCGCCGCGTTCATCCGGTGGTCGTTGGTGACGGCGATCGAGGCGAGGTCCATCAGATAGCAGTCGATCAGGTCTGTGACGTCCTTGGACGTCGCGTTGCCCTCCCCGTTCACCGCGTCCTCGGCCAGGATCTGTGCCATCCCCACAACGATGTCCCGGTAGATCCCGTGCCGGGTGCTGCTGGGGAAGGCGGCCATGATGTGGTCGGCCTGGCCCGCGCCTTCGGTACTCATGGTGCGCGGCGTCCTCAGGTCCGTCAGGCCGGGCACGGCCAGCGGAACGCCCTCGAACATCGACTCCTCGTCCGGGATGTTCGTGTTCCGGGAGGCGAGGGGGTGCAGGCCGATCTCGTGAGCCAGCATGCCCATGATGTAGCCGATGTCGTACTTCTCGAAGTAGTAGCTGGCCAGGTTGATGTCCACACCGTCGTCGCCACGGTCGATCACGTCGGCCGGCGTCTCCGTCGTGCGCAGGCGCAGGGTGACGCGGCAGGGGCGGTTGCCGATGTACTCGCGGATCGTGTCGTGCTTGCGAAGCAGCTCGATGATGTGGACGGCCTTGTCGCGGTAGGTCTCGTTGGTGTGCTTCAGGTTCGTGAACTCGAAGTTCCCCGACCTGAAGGAGGTGACGGTCGTCGCGTCGTGCGGCATGCGGGCCGGGACATCGGTCCCGGACTCGGTGGACCGGGGCAGGGACACTGGGTCTACCCACACCGACTGGCGCGGGACGGGCGTTGTCGCGGAGCGGGCCGCGGCCCAGGTCTGCTCGTCCTGCTGGGGCTGTGGGGCCACGTCTCCGATGTGGGCGGCCAGGAGGTCGAGGTGTCGGCCACGCAGACCGGCAGCCGCGAGGGAGGAGTCCTCGGGTTGCTCGTCCAGGGCGCCGAGCAGGCTGCCCGGGATGTGTGGGCGGTGCGGGGAGTCGGCGTCCCGGTACTCGTCCCGCAAGCCCAACTGGTGAGTGAGTTCGTGGGCGAGGTGGACCGGGTCGGCGTCCGCCCACCAGGTGTTCTGATCCATCGCCCGGTCCCGGCCCACGAGGTCCACGGTCAAGTGCGGGTCGTCGGCCGGGTCGACGTGCTCGACGGTGACGTGCAGGCGGTCGCCGTTGGGCAGGCGGTAGGCAGGGGTGTTCAGCAACTCCCGCACGCCCGCGTCGAGCTGACTGCGTACGTGTGCGACCTGGTCCGCCGGCCCCCGTATCGCAAGCCGTACCGTGAGGTCGGTGGTGGGCTCGCCCTCGAACGAGAACCGCCGCGTGTCGAAGCCCGACCGCACCACGAAACGGGGGCGATCGTCGCGCGGGCCACGCAACCGAGGTGTCGCCGCGGGGGTTTGCTGTGCGGGCACCTCGGTCTGCTGCGGGAGCCGTGGGCGGGCCTCTTCGGTCGTGATGGGCTGCTGGATGCTGTCGCCGCGGTTGTTGGTCGCGAGGCTGGTGGCGAGTGTGGCGAAGTCCCGGACGACGCCGAACAACCCCTTGTCCGCGGGCAGGAGGGGGCGGGCGGGGCTGTCCTCGGCCATGTGCTGGGCGAGCAGGGCCTTGTAGGCGTTGTAGACCTTGGCGGTGTTGCCGGGCTCCTTGGCCGCGTTCATCCGGTAGTCGCTGGTGATCGCGATCGAGGCGACATCCATGAGGTAGCAGTCGATCAGGTCGGTGACGTCCGTTGCCTTGGCTCCGTCCGCGCCGGATCGCGCGGCGCGGGCCAGCATGTCGGCCATCCTCAGGACGATGTCCCGGTAGATCCCGTGCCGGGTGCTGCTGGGGAAGGCCGCCATGATGTGGTCGGCCTGGCCCGCGCTGTCGGTGTTCATGGTGCGCGGCGTCTTCAGATCGGAGAGTCCGGGCACCGGGAGCGGAACGCCGGCGAACATGGCCTCCTCATCCGGGATGTTCGGGTTCCGGGAGGCGAGTGGGTGCAGACCGATCTCGTGAGCCAGCATGCCCATGATGTAGCCGATGTCGTACTTCTCGAAGTAGTAGCTGGCCAGGTTGATGTCCACACCGTCGTCGCCACGGTCGATCACGTCGGCCGGCGTCTGAGTGGTCCGCACGTGCAGAGTGATACGGCAGGGGCGGTTGCCGATGTAGTCGCGGATCGTCGGGTGGTCCCTCAGCAGCTCGATGATCCTGATGGCCTTGTCGCGGTACTTCTCGTTCGTGTGCTTGAGATTCGTGAACTCGAAGTTCCCCGACTTGAAGGGAGTGAGGGTCCCCTCCTGCGGTGTCCCGTCTTGTCGCGTACGGGCCGGGACTTCGGCCCCGGACTCAGCCGGCCGGGGTAGGGAGACCGGGTCCACCCAGACGGACTGGCGAGGCACCGGTGTGGTGCTCGTTCGGGCCGCGTCCCAGGTCTGGTCGTCGGGCTGGGGCTGCGGGGTCACATCGCCGATGTGGGCGGCCAAGAGGTCGAGGTGTCGGCCACGCAGGCCGGCAGTCGCGAGGGAGTCCTCGGGTTGCTCGTCCAGGGCGCCGAGGAGACTGCCCGGGATGTGCGGGCGGTGCGGGGAGTCGGCGTCCCGGTACTCGTCCCGCAGGCCCAGCTGGTGAGTGAGTTCGTGGGCGAGGTGGACCGGGCTGGCGTCCGTCCACCAGGTCGTCTGGTCCATGGCCCGGTCTCGTCCGGTGAGGTCCACGGTCAGGTGAGGCGAGTCCGAAGGCTGCACCAGTTCGACGGTGACGTGCAGGCGGTCGCCGTTGGGAAGTCGGTGGCCGGGGTTGTTCAGGAACTCGTGCACGCCTGCCGTGAGTCGGTCGTACACCTGCGTCGCATCGGCGCCTCGAAGGGCGACGCGGACGGTGAGGTCGGTGACCGGCTCACCGTCGTAGGAGAACCGGCGGGCGTCGAAGCCGGAGCGAACGACGTACCGAGGACGGCGGTCGAGCCGACCCTGCGGCTTCGGCTCGGGGTTCTGCCGCGGCACGGTGTCGGGGCTGGGCTGAGGCAGCCGTGGGCGCGCCTCGCCCGGGTCGGTGCCGGTCTGGATGCTGTCGCCCTGGTTGTTGAACGTGAAGCTGGAACCCAGACCCAGGAAATTGCCGGTCACGTTGTACCAGCTCTTGTCCGCCGGCAGCAGTGCACGCACCGGGCTGTCCTGCGCCAACTGCGCGACAAACATCTCCTTGTACGCGTTATAGACCCGCGCCGTGTTCCGGGGTTCCCACGCCGCGTCCTTGCGACGGTCGTTCGTGACCGCGATCGTCGCCAGATCCATGAGATAGGTGTCGATCAGATCGGTGACGTCCTTGGCCTTGGCACCCTCCTCCCCGGTCCGGGCGTCCTGCGCCAACACGCCCGCCATCTTCACCACGATGTCCCGGTAGATCCCGTGCCGGGTACTGCTCGGGAAGGCCGCCATGATGTGATCGGCCTGCCCCGCACCCTCCGTACTCATCGTCCGTGGCGTCTTCAGATCCGCCAGCCCCGGCACGGCCAGCGGAACGCCCTCGAACATCGACTCCTCATCCGGGATGTTCGTGTTCCGCGAGGCCAGGGGATGCAGGCCGATCTCATGGGCCAACATGCCCATCACATAGCCGATGTCGTACTTCTCGAAGTAGTAACTCGCGAGATTGATGTCCACGCCATCGTCACCACGGTCGATCACATCGGCCGGGGTCTCCGTCGTGCGCAGATGTAGCGTGATACGGCAAGGACGATTGCCTATGTAATCCGCGATCGTGTCGTGCTTCCGCAACAGATCAATGATCCGGACCGCCTTGTCGCGGTACTTCTCATTCGTGTGCTTCAAATTCGTGAACTCGAAGTTCCCCGACTTGAAGGGGGTAATGGTCTCCGCGTCCTGCGGCATACGAGCCGGGACATCGGACTCGGTCGACCTGGGCAGGGAGACCGGATCCACCCACACCGACCTACGAGGCACCGGTGTGGAAGCAGAGCGCGCCGACTCCCAGGACTGGTCGTCCTGCTCAGGCTGTGGCGTCACATCGCCGATCTGGGCGGCCAGGAGGTCGAGATGACGGCCACGCAAACCGGCCACAGCCAGGGAAGAATCCTCCGGCGGCTCGTTCAGATCGCCCAGCAGGCTGCCCGGGATGTGGGGGCGGTGCGGGGAGTCGGCATCCCGGTACTCGTCCCGCAGACCCAACTGGTGCGTCAGCTCGTGCACCAGATGTGCCGGGGCAGCATCCGCCCACCACGTCGTCTGGTTCATGGCCCGGTCCCGGCCCGCCAGGTCCACCGTCAGGTGAGGCGAGTCGGCCGGGTCGACGTGCTCGACGGTGACGTGCAGGCGGTCGCCGTTGGGCAGGCGGTAGGCAGGGCTGTTCAGCAACTCCCGCACGCCTGCGTCGAGCTGCCTGCGTACGTGTGCGACCTCGTCCTGCGGGCCCCGTAGCGCCAGACGCACCGTGAGGTCGGTGACCGGCTCACCGCCGAACGAGAACCGGCGCGCGTCGAAGCCGGAGCGCACCACGAAGCGGGGGCGGCTGTCCCGCCGGCCTCTTGGGGCGGGTGGGGTGGCCGTGGGGTCGGTCGGTGTGGGTGTCGGGGATTGCGGGAGACGCGGGCCTACAGCGTCCGTGCCCGGTGCCGTGGAGACAGGCACGGTGTCCGTGTCCATCTCGTCCTCGCCCGACTCGTACTCCGACGAGGAGCCGGCGGGATACTGCTCGTTCGCGTTCGCCGTCCTGGCGCCCTGGAGCACCCCGTTCTGGTCCAGGTACGCGCCGATGTTCTCCGCGTTGTCCCTGATGTGCTGCAGCAGCTGGGGCCGCTCGCGCATCCACTGCGGCATGCGCCAGCCGGGGAAGAACATGCCGTGGGTGCCCGACGCCTGCACCTGGTGGCCGAGGGGGTTGCCGATGTGTTCGTTGACGGCTTGGTAGGCGAGGTCGCAGGAGGCGCAGGCCATCTTGAATCCGCCCAGGTTCAGCGTCTGGGGGGCGTTCGGGTCGCCCGGGTTGTTCTCCCAGTGCTCGACCCAGTGCCCGAGGAGGGTCAGCTCGCCGTGCTCGGAGCCGTACGATCCGGCCGCCGGGGTGCCGTCCCGGCCGGCCACGTTGAGGATGCGGGGCCTCGCCAACGCCCGCTTGACCAGGTCGAGTTCGGGTGAGTCGGGGTGGTAGAGCCGGTACCAGCCGGTGGCCAGGGCGCGCAGTTTCGTGCGATCCCGCATGTCCCGTGCGACACCCGGCCGTCTGCGTGCGAGCCACCGCTCGTCCCGGCGCCACTGCTGCCGCTCCGTCGTGAGGCGCTGCTGTTCCTGCTGGGCGGCCGCTTCCTCCTCCAGCAGGGTGTCCCACTGCCGCTGAAGGCCCTCGTCCCAGACGCCCGAGTCGTACCTCTGCTCCAGCTGCCCCCGCAGCTGCGCCTGCTCCTGGGACCGCTGGTCGAGTTCGCGCTGCCCCTGGTCCAGCCGCGCAGACCACTGCCGGTGCGACTCCTCGTCCCGGGACCACTTCTCCAGTTCCCGCTGCCGCCCGGTGCCGCCCGGCTCCTGGCCGGAGACGAACCAGCGCAGTTCGTCCTCCACCAGGGCCGCCTCGTCCGCCGTGAGCGCCTTCGTGCCGGTGTTGCCGGCGATGCCGAGCGAGCCGTCCGGCAGCAGTCCGACGGCGATGTGCGGGGTGACCTGGGCGTCCGCCTGGCGGTCCGGCTTCCGGAGCACTTCCTTCACCATGCGGGCCACCCGGTCCAGCATGCGCAGCGTCACTTCGCGGTCCCGCTGGGAGGTACCCGGCGGGCGCGTCTGAGTGAAGGGGGTGCCGGTTCCGAGGCCGAGCGCCTCCCGTAGCTGGTCGTACTCCTCGGACGCCAGCCTGCCGGCCTGCTCCGCCGCGTCCAGGGCCTCGGGGACGCCGATGCCCGCGTGCTCGGTGAACGCACTGTCGAACGCGACGTCCGGGAAGCCGCCGAGTCGTTCGTTGCGGCGCGTCACCACGTTCAGCAGGGCGTCGGCCCGCAGTTCGGGCTCGTCCAGCAGGTCGGCGAACTCGGCGGCGAACTCGTACTCGGGGCTGGTCCGGACGGTCGCCTGCTCGCTCTCGGAGTCGGAGTCGGAGCCCAGGTCCATCTCGACGTCCGAGTCCGCGCCTGCGTCCGTCGCCTCGTCGGCTCCGGACAGTGTGCTCAGTTCGTACGCCTCCTCCTCGCCCTGCAGGCCAGGGAGGGGGCTGCCGGGCGGGGACTCGGGCAACGGGATGGCAGCCGGGTCCTGGTCCCGCACGGGCGGGGCCGGCGCGGGTGCCGGCGTGCGCGGGATCAGCGGGACGAAGTCGCCGCCGCGGCGGCGGAGCCGGATGTGCGGGCCGGCTTCGCCGGACGGGCCTGGGTAGGTGTGGGCGGTGCCGTTCTCCTCGACCAGGGTGACGGTGGTGCCGGTCGCCGCGGCGGCCCACTCGGCCACCGCACGGTCGGCCCCGGGGGTCCAGGGGGCATCGGCGAGGTAGCGCCGAAGGTGCCCGTCGCGGGCGTCCTGGCTCGGCGGGGGCGCGCCCGGGCGGAGGGTGAGGGGCGGGGGCGTGAAGAGTGAGTCGCGTTCGGCGCGGGTGCCGGGCAGGCCGCCCAGGCGCATCAGCCGGGTGGGCGGTGCCTCGGCGCGCAGGCGCAGTCGATTCGCCTCGTGGCGGTCCAGGCCGGGCTGTTGGGCAGCGTGGTGCAGCGCGGAGGAGAGCGCGCCGAAGAAGCCGTTGCCGCGGCCGGTGGGGGTGCCTTGGGTGTAGGTGGCGCCGTCCGGTGCGGTGAGGACGCCGTCGCGGTCGAGACCGTAGCGGGGGCCGGTGCTATCGGCGGGCGGGTGCCAGGGCGGGGTGGTGTGGCTGCGGTGCGTGGGGGTGGTCTCAGTGCCGGCGCTGCCCGAAGTCCCGGAGCCCGTATCGATGTCGGCCGTGGCCGGTAGCGCCGTGGCGACCGGGGGCGGGGTGCCGGGCGGCAGGGTGGCGTGGAAGAAGCCGTCGGCGGCAAAGAGGACCGGATCCGTGGCCGGGTTGACGGCGGCCGGATCCGTGCCGTGCGGGAGGAAGGTCTGCTCGCGGCCCTCACCGGTCACGACGGTGACCGGGGTGCCGAGGACCCGCGCGGCGAGGGCGGGCAGCAGGTCGGCGCCGCCGTGGTCGCCGGCGCGGCGCTCGGGCGGGGCCGGTTCGCCGTCCGGTCGGCCGGTGCCGTCCGGCTGCGGCTCGCTGGTGAACGGGCGGAGCATGGCCGCGGTGGCGAGGCCCACTCGCTGCGCGGGGGTCGGCCAGAACGTCAGCGGGAGACGGCCGAGGGCGTCGAACTCGGCCTGCTGGGCGGGCGTCAACCGTACCTGCGCGAAGTCGAGTTCGTCCTGGGTGAAGGTGTCCTCGGCATCCAGGGCGAGGGAGTCGAGCAGGTCCTCGTTGCCGTCCTGGCCCAGTTCCCAGGCCAGGCGGTTACGGGCGGCTCGGACGGCCCGCTCGGTGATCGCCGGGTCGCCGGGGTTGGCGGTGAAGCGGGCCGCGAGGTCGGTGCCGAGCAGGTGGGGCAGCCGGCCGCGGTCCTGGGCGACGGCGATGAGCGCGTGGAAGAACGAGGCGCCGTCGTGCGGCATGTCGTGCACGTCGCGCACGGTGGTGCCGTCCGGCGGGGTGAGGGTGCGCGGGGCGGAGTCGGTGCCGTCGGTGATCGTGTACGGCTCGGGCGCCTCGGAGCGCCAGTCCGGCTCGGTGTACTCCTGCGGGCTGTCCGGCACCGGGACCGTGGCCCGGCCCTGGTGGTGGGCGGTGGCTCGGGAGGCCGCGAGGTGCAGCCGGTGGTGGTCCGCGGCGGCGGCGTCGGTGTGCCCCTCCCAGCGGCGGACCTCCTCGCGGGCGGCCTGCCAGGCGGCGACGGCCGGGGACTGCGCCATGGCCTGCGGCAGGACGGTCGCCTGGTCGGGGTTGCCGTCCCCGAGTGCGGCCTGTTCCTCCGGGTTCAGGTCCAGCCATGTCTCCCGGGCCCGCGCCCGGGCGTCGTAGTAGTTCTTCTCGGCCGCGGCGAGGTCGCCCGCCGCCTTGACCAGGTCGTCCCAGGCCTTGCTGACCTCGTCGGGGAACGAGGTGTCGTCCAGGAGGCCGTAGTCGCGGGCGATGTCCTCGCGCAGCCAGACCAGGGCGGTGGTCTCCGCCTCGGCGGCGCGCGGGCCGCGCTTGGCCTTGCCGAGCGCGTGCAGCGGGCGGCTGTCGGTGATCCCGTGGTCCACCTCGGCCACCGACAGCCAGCTCACCGGCACGGCGAAGAGCATGCTGCGGTCGGTGACGACCTTGAGGTGGATGCCGAGGGTGGTGTCCGCGGTGCCCTTGAGCGCGGTGCCGTCGGTCGCGCCACCGATCGGGACCGAGGCGCCCGGGTTCATGACACCCGCGTTGCTGTTGCCGGCCAGCGGCGCGGTGCCGACCACGCCCTCGACGCTGTCGGTGATGCCGGCCTCCAGCGCGTCGGAGGTCTTCGAGCGCTGCATGGCCTCCATGCGCGGCTTGCTCTCGACGGCGAGCAGCCTGGCGCCGCCGCGGTGCATCTTCGCGTAGAGGCGGGATTCGGCGGTGTGGGACTGGCCGAAGAGGCGGGCGGAGGCCTGCGCGGGCAGCGGTGAGCCGTTCGCGGTGAGCGCCTCGCGGAAGCCGGCGGTCAGGCCGACCTGGCTGGTGGCCTCCTGCTGGGCCTGGGCGGGGGCGGTACCGAGGCCGGTCAGCGGGGTGAGGCGGGCCATGCGGACGCGTTCGGTGAGGGAGTTGCCGGTGTGCCGTTTGCCGAGGTCGCCGTCGCCGAGGCCGTCGGCTCGGGCGGTGGCGAGGGTGAGGGCGTCCTGCACGTTGGCGGCGCCTCGGATGTCCACGGCGAGGATGCCGGAGCCGAGGCGGTCGTCGAACGGCAGCACGTCGGAGGCCTCGGAGTCGCCGCGCCAGGCGGCGATGCCCTCGGGTCGGGCCTGATCGACCGTCAGCATCCGTACGGCGCGCTCCGGTTCGGGCACGTCCTCCTCGGTGAGCGCGCCGTCGGCGCCGTCGCCGGTGGGGGTGAGCAGGCCGGCCGGGACGATCTCGTTGAGGGTGCCGACCGACGCGACGGCGCGCGGGGAGAGCGTCTGGCCGGTCGCGTCCGTCATCGTGACGGTCAGGACGTAGCTGGTGACGATCTCGGCGTGCGCCTGGGTGGTGGCGATGTTCGGCATCGAGGTGTTGCCGGTGGTGTCGGTGCGGGTGCTCGACCGTCCCTTGGCGGCGGTGCCCTGGAGCGAGGGGTTGGCGAGTAGGACGCCGCTGTCCGCCGCGCGCTGGCCGACGCCTAGGGTCACGTCGCCGCCGCGGTCCTGGGAGGTGGCGCCGGAGTCGTCGCGGGCGGTGGTGCGGTAGTCCTCCAACTCGTAGCCGGTGCGCAGCCGTTCCACGGTGGTGGTGATCGGCGTCAGCTTGAACCGCAGCTGTCCGGGGCTGCCGCCGACCGGCAGACGGGTCGGGCTGGACCAGGTGCGGTAGCGGACCGGCAGGGTCATCCCGTCGGTCGTCAGCTCGTGCAGATGGGCGCGCAGGAAGTCCGGGGAGAGCCGCTGGAGCACCTGCTCCCGGTCGTGCGAGGGCACTCCGATCTTCTTCAGCCGTCCCGTCAGCTGCTGCGCGGCGTGGCTCGCGTCGAGCTGTCCGCTGGGGTGGCTGGGGAAGCGGCGGCCGCGCAGAAAGGGGGGCAGGCGGTAGCCGCCGCCGAGGTTGCGCGGGGTGGTGGTGCCCAGGCCGTCGGGGGCGAGCCCGGCCTCGATGACGTCCTGCATCGGCAGGTGGAACATCACCGCGTCGCGGACCCGGTGGAGCGCGGCGGCGGCCCGGCGCGGGGCGAGGCTTCGGCCGAGGCGCTCGGACAGCCGCCCGGCGGCGGAGCTGATCCTGGCCCCGGCCTTGGTGCCGATCGCACCCATCGCGGCTGTCCAGTTGTCCCGTACGGCGACGGTCTCGGCGGCGTCGGCGACCACCAGGTACATCCGCCCGCCGTAGGCGAGGGTGGTGTTGCGTCCCCGGGTGAGGGTTTGCGCGACGCTGCGGCCCTTGCCCCAGGCGTACTGGAGGGCGGTCGAGTAGGAGCCGACCACCGCCGGTTGGCCGGGGGCCTGCTGCAGCGGCATGTCGGCGCCCTGGACACCGACGGTGGTGCGCGAGACGGTGCTCGCGCTGCCGGCGATGCGGTGCTCGTTGCCGATGGTGGCTTCGAGTGTGGCCGGCTTCGGGTCGCTCTTGACGCGGAGGTTGTCCAGCGCGCCGCGGACCGCGGCCTTCACGTGGTGCGTCTGGAACGGTCCGGCGCCGTTGAGTCCGGTGATCCGGGAGCCGAACGGGCCCAGATACTGGCCGAGTTGACCGGCGACGTGGAGGTTCGCCATCGCGCGGCGCAGCGCGCTGCGCACCGGGGCGCCGGGCGCGCTGACGTGCCAGGAGGTGCCCGAGGCACGGTCGGCGGTGTCCTGCATCAGCTGTTGGCGTTGGGTGCCGCCCTCGGTGCTGAGCACCACGTGCGGGGCGCTCAGCAGCTTCCGGACGAGCCGTCGGTCGGCCGAGTCCGACCTCGGCAACGGGCGGGTGCCGTCGAGGAGTTGGTCGGCCTCCGTGGAGGAGAGCCGCTGCGGGGCGGGGTCGGTGGCCGGTGCCGCCCCGGTGGGCGTCGGGTCGGCGGGGGCGTAGCGGTCGGAGCCGTGCGCCATGGGTACGGCCAGCTCCACCCGGCCCACCGTCTCGCTCCCCCGGGCGAACAGCGGGCGTTCCTCGGCCTTGCTGACGAAGACGCCGGCGCCGAGGAGGCCGACCGAGGCGAGCCTGGCCCAGCCGCGCGGGCGTCGATGGCCCTCGAAGGTGGCGCCCAGCTCCACCTGGTAGCTGTACAGGTCGGCGCCGTTCTGGAACATCAGGTGGTCGTGGTTGACCGCGACCGTGTTGCGGGTGGCTTTCTGGTCGGTCCTGGCGTAGCGGGCGCCCACGGACACGTTGCCGGTCTGGCGCGGCAGTCCGGCTTCGGGCACCTTGTCGTGGTCGCGGGGCGAGATGCCCAGCTCGACACCGCCGGAGAGCGTGCTGGACGCCTGCTGCCCCTGGCCGGAGACCTCGGTGCCGATGACCGCGTTGCGCAGCGAGCGTTCGCTCATGGTGGTCTCGAACCGCCGGTCGGTGAGCCTCGCCCGCAGGATCAGCGTGTGGTGGCCGCGGCGCACCTTGCCGTCCTCGGTGAGGGTGACCGGGATGCCGGTGGTGGTCAGGTCGTCCAGGCTCTGCGCCAGGCTGGGCCGGTTGAGGGCCTCGCGGACCTGACGGTCGTTGTGCAGCGCGGTCCGCATCCGTCCGTCGCCGTACCAGAACTTCGCCAGTCGCGGGTGCCGCAGCATCAGCGGCGGGACGAACAGCGACGGGTACGAGCGGTGCAGGGTGTCGAGGACGGTGTCCGCGAAGGTGCGCAGGGGGTCCTGGGGGGTGGGTTGCCCTTCCTGGTTCTGCTGGGGATCCGGGTGCTGATCCTGGCCCGGATCCTGATCCTGGTTCGGTACGGCATCCTGCGGGCGGTCGGGGCGGAAGCCCTCGGCGCGGACCTGGCCGCTCAGGTGGACGGGATCCTCCCGGGTGAGGTACCAGGGCACCGGCGGCTCGGCGTCCGGGTTCGGGCCGGTCTGGCCGGGCGTACGGCTGTCCCAGCCCGCGAGCCTTCGGGCGTCCTGGGTGGAGATCCAGTCCAGGCTGACCACCCGGACCGGGCGGGCCGCGGAGGGCGGCTCGCCGGCCTTGCGCACCATCAGGGTGCGCTCCACCCGGTAGAGCGCGACCGGGTGGTTGCGGACCCGACCGGTGGTCTTGCGGGCCGCGTCGGTGCCGAGGTAGTGGCCCCGCCCGGTGCTGAGGTCCCCACGGACGAGCGGCCCGCCCTGGAGACGTACGTCGGTCTCCGGGCCGACGAGGGTGTAGTTGGGGCCGGCGGTGACCTGGACGCCGAAGCGGGTGTCGCGGACGTGGCCTCGCTCGTTCTGGTACGTGGTCTGGGTGAGGTCGCGCAGCTCGGCCTTGACCGACTCGGCGACCAGGGTGGCCCGGTGCGGGATCGACCGCTCGACGACGAGGTGGCCGAGCGGATGCTGTCCGCTCCCCCGGGTCAGTTCGGGTCCGCTGACCGGCCCGGAGAAGCGACCGAACAGGGCGAGCAGCCGCCCCGGACGGACGTACGAGACGAGCGTGCGGTGCGCCGAACTGCCGGGCCGTGCACCGGAGATGGCGAGAGCGATGTCCTCCGGCGGGTCCGGCAGATGCAGTCCGGTGGTGTCGGAGACCCTCGGCTCGACCCCGTCCGGGAAGGTGAGCGTCTCGGGCGCCCGTCGGGGCCCCTTGAAGGGCACGGTGAGGTCGTCGGGCAGCCGCCAGCTGAGCCCGTCGCGCATAGCGAACTCGGCGGTGTGGACGGATCTGCGCTGCCAATCGGGGCCCGGCCCGGGCGAGTCGGGGGTGTTGCTCGGCGCCTCGGTGACCCGCTCCACGCGCACCCGGTAGTGGACGTCGTCCAGGTGCAGGTGCGAGCCCTCGTGGGCGCGGTACTCCGTCTGGTGGTACGCCTGGGTGCCCTGGGAGTAGTCGGTGCGGCGGGTCCAGCCGAGCGAGACGCCGATCTTCAGAAGCCAGTTGAGGGGCGGTCCCATGCTCAGCGCGGCGGCGATTCGACGACCGTAGCCGACGCTGCGGCCGCCGCCCGTGCCGGCCTGTCCGCGGCGCATGGTGTCCAGGCGGGTGGTGCCGCCGTCCACGTCGGCGAAGCGTTCCCAGCGGTGGTACGGGATGGCCTCGACGATCATCTCGTGGCCGACCCCGGACTTCTCCCGGCCCACGAAGCGCGCACCGCGCGGGGCGGTGAAGGCACCGGGCTGGTCGGTCAGCAGGCGCAGCAGTTCCGCCTCGTCGAACTGGGAGCGCAGCTTCTTCGGCAGGTTCCCGAGGATCTCCTGGGCGACCTGCTCGGGTGAGCGCAGGGTGAGGACGCCGGGGCCGTTGAAGAGGCCGGTCCGGTCAGCCGTGCGGGAGTCCGGGTTCCCGTCGTCCGGATCGGCGTCCGGGCTGATCAGGACGGTGGGGAGCCGGCTGCCGTCCTCGAAGGTGACGGTGCGCGGTGCCGGGCCCGGTGGCGGGGCGTCCGGGCCGGTCAGCAGGCGGGGCGGGCGGTACCGGTCGAGCTGGGTCTCCAGCGGCACCCGGTCGCCCCGGTCGGGGGTCTCGGTGTCGGGGCGGTCGAGTTCGGTGATCCCGCCCATGCCGCGCAGCCACTCGCTGAACGGGTCGGAGTCGTCCGGCGGTGCGCTGGCCGGGTCCTCGGTGGCCGGGGTGGTGGTGTCGGTGTCCGGTACGGGGGTCAGCGGGGCCGTCGCCGGGACCAGGGCGTCGTAGTGGTCGTTGCCGTTGTAGGCCAGGTGCAGCGTGCCTCCCCGGCCGCCCGGGTGGAGGGTGGTGACGAGAGTGTTCGCCGAGGAGTGCGGGTCGGGCTGGACGAGGCGCAGGTCGAGGTCGAGGGTGTGCGCCAGCGCCTGCGGGAGCAGGTCGGCGAAGGGAGAGGACCACAGCTGCGAGTGTTCGGCCGCGGCGGCGACGAGTCCCTCGGTGCCGATCCTCCGAGCGTCGGCGGGAGTCGGCGCCACGACGGCGAGGTGCGGGTAGCCGCTGTCGCGGAGGATGCGCCGCCACTGGCGGGCGTCGCCGTTGGTGACGACCGACTGTGCGATGCGGTTCCAGCGCTCGGTGATCCGGCTGCGCGCGTCGGGGTTGCGCACCCCCGCGAGGGCGGTCATCCGCAGGTCGTCCACCACGGCGAGCACCGGGTCCGGGGTGGCCTCGGCCGCCGCGGCGGCGAGTTCGGACCCGGTGATCCGGTCGCGCAGCATGGTGCGCAGCCCGGCGACGTTCCGCGCGGCCCACGCGGGCGGGACGTCCTGGCTGCGGGCGCTGTCGAGCAGTGCCCGGAAGAGGCAGTTCCCGCCGCCCGGGGTGTCGAGTCGTCTGAAGTTGCGGCCGTCCGCGCGCACGGTGTCCGCCGGGCCGGGCGTCGTGGTGCCGTTGCTCAGCACGAGCAGGTCTTCGGCGAGGCTCTCCGGGCGGCTCGGCGGGGGCGACAGGTCGGGCCTGCGGCGGGCGAGTTCAGCGGTGTCCTCGGGGCTGAGCCCCAGCTCGGACAGAGGCAGCGGGGTGTCGGAGAGCGACCAGGTGATCTGCGCGGACGGCGCGTAGGAAAGACCGCGCACGTCGTCCGGCGAGACAAGGGTGTTCGGCGGGAGGGCGGGCGGCGGCGGGGGCAGGAGGGCGTCGAGCGTGGTGTCGGGCCCTGCGGTGGAGCGCAACTCGCCTGCGGCGCGCAGGAAGTCGGTGTACTGCTCGACGGTGGGGCCGGTCGCCGGGTCGACGTCGGCGCCGGACCAGTCGGTGACCATCCGGCGCAGCAGGTCGGGGGTCATACGGCCGTCGCCGTAGCGGGCGGCGGTGTCCGGGCTGAGCCAGCGCAAGCCGTCCACATAGGCGAGCCCGGCGAGCAACTCGCGGTTCCCCGGCTGCTGTTCGGCGTCCGTGCCGAGGGCGTCGCGCAGGGTGCGGACCTGCTGGAGGGTCCGGGCCCGGGCGAAGGCGTCGGCGGGTTCCGGGCCCGTGTGCAGGCCGGCGTCGCGAGCCAGGCCGTCCAGGTCGGCGCCGTCGGGCTCCGGGGTGAACAGCCGCCAGCGTCCCGGCCCGTCCGGACCCTCGGTCAACACCGGGCGGATGTCACCGTTCCCGTCCCGGGCCGTGCCCACCTCGGTGGTCGGCGCATACACGGGCCGCCCGGTGCGGTTCGCCACGTGCTGGGCCACCGGCAGCCCGGCCACCTGCGGCTGCCGGCCGGTCTCGCAGGAGAACAGCACCAGCGGCCGGTCCTGATCGCCGTCCCGCGCCCAGGACTTGAGCACCTCGCCGAGCTGCACACCGCTGACCTTCACGGTGGGGCGTGCCACGTCGTCGGTGCCGAGCGTGACGGTACGAGGGGTGCCGTGCCCCGTGAAGTAGTCGGCGCCCCGCTCGGTGCCCGAACCGGGCAGTGCGGTCGGCGGGCCGGTGAACACCGTACGCGGCGGGGACTGGGCGGTGTCGGTCTCCGAGCCGACGGGACGCGAGGTGGTGCGCACACCGCGGAAGGTGTCCTGGCCGAGCAGGGCCTGGCGGGCTGCGCTGTGCGACGTACCGTCCTCGGCGGGGCTCTGCGAGATGGTCAACGTCTGTACGGCACGCCCGGGTTGGGGCTTCATGGATGTGTCCGGCACCAGACGCCGCAGCTGCGCGAGGGGCACCGTGTGGCCGTCGAGGGTGGTGACGGCCGGCTCGCGGGCCGGCGGCGTGGGGCCGTTGCCGTCGTTGGCGGGGCGCACGACGATACGTCCGGGCGGCGGGGGCGGCACGGTGGGTGCCGCCGCGGGGGTGTCGGGCGTAGGGGACGGGGGTGGTGGCGGCGGGGTGCCGTCGTTCCCGGGCCCGCGTCCGCCGCCGGGACCGGGTGCGTGACCGCCGGTTCCGTTGCTGTCGCCGGACTCCAGGTGCAGGTCGGTGGCTGTTTCGGTCCAGGGGCGGGACAGGGTGTCGAATTTGGCCGTGGGGGGTTCGGCCGCGGCGGTGGTGGGGCGGGGAGCGGTCGTGACTTTGAAGTCGGGGTCGACTCCGTTGTCGTATACGGGAGTTGTGGACTCGGTGAGCACCTTCGCGGGCGGCGTGGCCGAGCTCTCGGTGGCGGGGCTCGGTGCCGGGCCCAGGGCGTCGGCGAGCGGCATCAGGACGTCCGCGCCGGGGAAGGCGGTCTCGGTGGTGACCGTGGTGACGGTGTCGCCGTCCGGTGTCACGATGGGCGGAGGACCGGCCAGCGGGCGGACGCGAACCGGGGCGCCCGGTCCCTCGCGGGTGAGTTCGACGGCGGCGCGAACCGGGCGGCTCGCCCCGTCCGGCGTGACCGGAGGCCCGAGCACCACGGCCCGGTCGACCCCGGCCCGGTCCAGCAGCTCGGCCGCCTCGGGGTCCCCCTCCACCGGGGGTGGTGTCTCCGAGACGACGATGGTCAGGGGCGGTGCGTGGGTTGTGCCGTTGATGTTGCTTGCGTCGGTGGTGCCGGCAGTGTCACTGGTGTCGGCGTAGGAGCCGGTGGTGCTCACCTTCGGCGGATCAGTGGTGATGTCGGGGGCCGGGGTGGAGACGCTGTCGGTCGAGTCCGAGGTCTCGGGGGATGGAGTGACCTCCGGCGAGACCGTGGTGTCCGGGGAAGAGGGAGTCTCCGGCGAGGACGTGGTCTCCGGCGACTGCGAGGGCTGCGTGGAGTCGTCCGTCGTCGTCCGCGAACCGTCCAACGGAGCCGTGCCGTCGGGCGTACGGGTGCCCTGTGGCTGCGACGTCTGCGGCGGCTGCGCGGTGGACGGACCCGGGTTGGCGCCGTTGGAGACGGGGGCGCCCGCCGGCCGACCGCCCGTGCCCGCCCCCGTGCTCGTTCCAGGAGCGGACGCGTTCTGTGAACCGCCCGCGGTGACGGGACCGTTGTTCACCTGTCCCGGCACCGGCGCCGTACGGCCGTCCCGCTCGGCTGCCAGATCCGGGTCCGGCGAGTTCTGGACGTCGCTGTCCACGGTGACCGGCGTGCCGAAGCCGTCCAGCGCGCGGCGGACGTTGTCGGCGTCGACCTGGACGGCCGGGCCGTTCCCGGCGGGCACCACCCGGACCTCGGGCCGTTGCGACAGGTTGTTGTGCACGGTGTCGCGGACGTCGATCTCGGTGTTGCCGGGCAGCGGGGTGCCGCGCAGGTCGGCGAGGTCGCGCAGGGCCTGCTCGCGGACATCGGCGGGGCCGTTGTGGACCTGCTGCCACAGGGCGTTCTCCGCGGAGGTCACGGGCAGTGAGCCCGGCGAGTACGGCGGGGGGTCCTGGGTGATGTAGGACGGCGGGTCCTGAGTCGAGTACGGCGGCGGGTTCTCCGCGAAGTCGGGTTGAGGCGACGGGCTGGTGGAGCCGGCGCCGCCGGTGAGGTCCGTGGTGGAGGGACCGCCGGTGCGGTCGGGGCCGTCGCTGTCCTCAGTGCGCGAGGAGTCGGTGGAGTTCCGCGTGTCGGAGTCGCGGGTGTCCCCGGAGTCCGAGGTGTCACCGGAGGAGACCGTCGGCGGCTGGTTGCGCATCTTGTCGATGACGTGGCGCAGTTCGGCGCCGCTGTTCAGGGCGGCGTCGGAGAGGGTCGACTCGACCTGGCTGCTGATTCCCGCGCCGACGAAGGTGGACCAGTTGGTGGACCAGTCGCCCTCGAAGGCGCCCTTGATCAGGATCTCGGCGAGGGACTCGCCGGCGCTGGCGGCGATGAAGTCGGCCGTGCCCTTGAGCCCGTAGTGGCCGGCCAGCGCGCCCGGCCGGTCGGCGTTGTTGCGCAGGAGTTGGTTGTTGCGCCACAGGTCGGGGTTGTTGCGGAAGGACAGCGGTCCGTCCCTGAAGGTGACCGGCGTGTTGTTCGTGAGGTTCGGACCGTTCCCGTTGGGGCTGGGGGTGGGGTCGGGCCGGTCGTTCGGGCCGGGGCCCGGGTCGGGATCGGGGTTCCGCTTGGGGTCGGGGGTGTTGTTCCTGTAGTCGAGGTCGGGGGTGTTGCGCAGGTTGGGGTTGGGGGTGGGCTTGAATTCGAGGTCGGGCCCGTTCTTGAGGTAGTTGTTGTCGTAGCTCTTGACGATCTTCTTCGCGAAGTCGTCGAAGATGCTGGTGAGGAAGCCCGCGGCGGCGCCGAACGCGGCGGACTTCAGGATGTCGTCCCAGTCGAAGCCGTCGGGGCGGCGGCCGTCCGGGGCGAAGTTCATCATCGCGAGGCGCACCGCGAAGGTGGTGAACGCCTCGGCGAACGCCTCGGTCAGCGAGGGCGCGATGTGCAGCCGCTGGAGCAGATGGGTGAGCGTGGTGAGGATGACGAACCGGCTGCGCAGCTTGGCCATCATGATCTGGCTGGCCGAGGCACCGCCGGTGAAGAAGGACATCGCGAGGTAGAGGGCGATCTCGATGAGCAGCCGGATGACCTCGGCGATGACCTGCCACTTGGACTCCATGATGTCCATGGAGGTCTTGCGTCGGCCCTCGGCGATCTTGTCGAGCTGCTCGGCGAAGTCGCGCAGGTAGTTCTTGCCGCCGTCGTCGATGAGCATGCCCATCGCCTTGGCGTAGGACTTGGACAGGTCGTCCGGCATGACCTCGGCGATGTCGTGGATCGACTTGTCGATCAGCGCGGACATCTTGTCCAGCTTGCGTCCCAGTCCGGAGTAGGGCCGGCGGCTCTCGTAGGCGAGATCCTCGTCGGCGTCGATGAGCTTCTCCCCGGTGAGGATGAAGATCATCGCGTTGACCTCGGGCGATGCCTTGATGCTCATCGGGAGCCGTCCTGGGGGCTGTGCGGGCAGGAAAGAGCGGCCGCTCCCGGCGTGGTGCGGGAGCGGCCGGCGGTGCGGAGGTCAGCGGCGGCCATGCCCGCCCGTGTCGCCGTCCAACCCGTTGGTCTCGATGAAGTTGTTGGCCCGCTCGACGTCCTCGATGTTGCGGTCGCGGGTGCCCTTCATCATGCGGACCTGGCTGACCGTGGCGTCGGTGATGCCCACGACCGCGTCGCGGATGGACATCATCGTCTCCTTGGTGGTCTGCCGCTCCTTCTGCTCCTGCGGCTTGGCCTTCTCGGCGAACTCGCCCTCCGTGCCGGGCCAGGAGACGGTGGGCGCCAGCTCGTCGAGGAACTCCTCGGTGATGCCCTTGGCCAGTGTGCCGATCTCCTCCAGCTGCCTGGCCAGGGCCTCGATGCGGTTCGGGTCGACGTAGTAGCGCTGTCCCATGGTCAGTCCTCCCCGTCCTCGCCGAGCGCGTCCCGCCAGGCCGGGGTGGCCTGGCCGTCGCGCGTCGTGTGCGCGGTGTCTTCGGCATCGTCGCGCAGCACCTCGGGGCCGAAGATCCGCTCCCAGTCCAGCTCGAAGCCCTTCAGCTCCGGCACGTTGCTGCTGGGCTCGGCGAAGGGTGCCATCGCCTTCATCACATGCCGGTTCATCTTCAGGCGCGCCGCGTTCGCCGCCTCCAGGACACTGGCGGCCAGCTCCTGGGGCGACATGTCGCGGTACTTGTTCTCCAGGAACTCGATCCCGGACAGCTCGCCCTGCGGGCCCACGGTGGCGCGGACGGCGCGGTCGGAGGAGAGCACCGCGAACGACGCCTGCCGCAGCTCGCGCTCGGTGCGCGCGATCGCCTCCTGGGCGGCCTGGAGTTCGGCCATGGCCTTCTCGAGGCGCTTCTCCAGCGGTTCCGTCACGCCCGCTCCTGCCTTCCGGGTCGGTCTCGCTACGCCCGGCTGTGGTGGCCGGTCCTGAACTGTCCTGCTGATCTTGCCTGTTGAGGCCTCCGCTGCGGAAGCCGGGGACGCGTGGTGTACGTCTCCGCGCGAAGCCCACACCGAGGCCGTACGGTGCTCACCGTCCGATGACGGCCGGAGTGCCGCCCTCTTCGGTGCCCCAGACGTCCGCGTCCTCCTCCAGGTAGTCGGCGGAGCTGGTGGTGGCCCTGCGGCCCGGCTCCGTCTCCTCCTCGGGGGATTCGCCGCCGGTGGTCGCCACCCGGGAGGCCGGCGCCAGGAAGGTGTCGCCGTCCTCCTGGCGGTTCCAGGGGCTGCGGCGCCGTCGGTTACGGCGTTCGCTCTCCTCGGCCGCGTCGACGAGCACGGCACGCACCCGCTCACCGTTGCCCTTGTCGCCGCCCGCGCCCATGCCGCCCATGCCGCCGCCCATCGGCATACCGGGGCTGCCGGGCATGCCGGGTGCGCCAGGGGTCCCGGCCGTGGCGGCGGGAGCGAGCGGGGTGCCCAGGCTGTCGGCGGCACCGTCCGAGAGGGGCTCGGCACCGAGTCCGCCTCCGCCGGAGAGGTCGGACGAGAGGGAACCGTCCCCGGTCAGGCCGCCGCCGGAGGCCCCGCCGCCCGCGCCGCCGCCGAGGCCCAGGTCGGACAGCGACATGTCCCGGGTGGTGGTGCCGTCACCGCCACCGCCACCGCCGCCACCACCGAGGCCGTCCAGCTTGCCGAGGTCGTCGAGCAGGCCCGAACTGTCCACGTCGCCGCGCGAGTTGAGATCGTGCAGGTTGACCGTCTCGGTCCTGCCCTGCGGGTCGGTGACGGTGGCGATGCCGGTGTCCGGGTCGATGACCTGCTTGCTGCCGTCCGGGAACTCGGTGGTCAGCTGGCCGTTGTCGAGGCGGGTGACGGAGCCGTCCGGGTTGGTCACCGTCGCGCCGTGGGTGAGGTCGGTGGTCGTGGTGGTGCCGTCCGGGTTGGTGCTGGTGAGCAGCCCGCTGTCCGGGTCGAACTCGATGCTGCTGCCGTCCGGGAACTCGGTGGTGATGTCGCCGCCGGTGAGCTGGGTGCTGCCACCCGTCGGAGTCGGAAGACCGGACCCGTCGCCGTTGAGGTTCCCGAGGTTGCCCAGGTCACCGATCGACTCGGTGGGCAGGTCGGCGTTGATGTCGCCGAGGTCTCCGAGCCTGTCCTGGCCGTTGAGGTTGCCCAGATTGCCGAGGTCCTGGGTCGTCGTGGTGCCGTCCGGGGCGGTGGTGGTGGTCTGCCCGGTGGTGGGGTCGACGGTCTGGACGGTGCCGTCGGGGAACGTGGTGGTCAGCTTGCCGTCGTCGCCGAGGGAGGTGACCGAGCCGTCCGGGTTGGTCACCCGGGTGCCGTCGCCCAGGTTCTGCGTGGTGACGCTGCCGTCCGGGTGCGTGGTGGTGAGGACCCCGCTGTCCGGGTCGAAGGAGGTGCTGCTGCCGTCCGGGAAGTCGGTGGTGAGCTTGCCGCCGTCGAGTTGGGTGGTGCTGCCGGTCGGGGACTTGAGGGAGCCGCCGCCGCTGTTCAGGCCGCCGAGGCTGCCGAGGTTCTCGGTGATCGCGTCGTTGGCGGCGCCCGCGGCGTTGTTGTTCGTCCCGCCCGCTCCGCTGTTCAGCCCACCGAGGCTGCCCAGGTTCGAGGTGACCGGGGGCGGGTCGGTCGCGAAGAACTGCTGGCTGCTCGTGGGTTCGAGGTCGCCCAGGCCCTCGGTGGTCGTGGTCGGGTTCAGCAGTTGGTCGATGTTGCCGAGGTTCTGCTCGGTGACGGCGTTGGGATCGTTGAGACCGCCGAGGCTCTCCTGCACGGACTGAGCCTGCTCCTTGGCGATGCGCTGGGCCTCCTCCTGCTCACGCCGCTGCTCCTCGCGCAGCTCGTCCTGGTACTTCTTGTCCTCGTCCCGCTGCTGGTTCTGCTCGTTGCGCAGCTCCTCCTGGAGTTTCTTGTCCTCCTCGCGCTGGCGGTTCTGTTCCTCGCGCAGCTCGTCCTGGTACTTCTTGTCCTCCTCCCGCTGCCTTCGCTGCTCCTCGCGGAGTTCCTCCTGGTACTTGCGGTCCTCCTCGCGCTGCCGCTCCTGCTCCGCGCGCAGCTCGTCCTGGTACCTGCGGTTCTCCTCGTTCTGCCGGTTGATCTCCTCCCGCTCCTCGTCGGCCTTGCGCTCCTCGTACTCCTCGGAGGCGGTGCTGGTCGACTTCGGCTTGGGCACGTTGTCGGAGAAGTCGTCGCCCAGGTCGAGGAAGTGGTTGTTCAGGTTCGACTGCACCGTGGCGGCGGGCTTGCCCAGGTACTCGTCGACGCCCTGGCTCCAGATCTTGACGGCCTTGTCGCCGACCTTCTTCCAGTTGGCGATGTCGGTGAGGTCGCCGTACTCCGGGTGCACCTGGGTGAAGTCGCCGTGCGGGCTGTGACTGACGGAGGTCGTGTAGCGGGAGGTGTACGACTTGATGTCCGTCTTGGCGACGTTGTTCGCGTCGACCCACTGGGCGAGGTCGTCCAGTACGTAGCGCAGCACCTGGTGCGGGTCGTAGTACGGGGACTTGGCCCAGGCCAGCCACGCCTCCAGCAGCTTGGTCGCCGCCTCCTCCAGGTACTTGCGGCCCAGCGAGAGAGCCTTCGAGTACACGGTGCCGCCGGTTCCGGTCTCGTCGCCGGAGCCGGGGCTGGAGTCGAAGGTCTCGACGTAGTTGTCGTAGTTCTCTCGGATCTTCTTCAGCAGGCTGCGGAAGACCTCCGCGGCCTCGCCCTTCCAGCTGGCGTCGTCCCGGCCGAAACGGTCCTCCCAGTCCTTCAGCACCACCGCGTGGTCCCTGAAGAACTTGGCGGCGAAGTCGAAGGACTCGCCCGTGGTGTTGAAGGAATTCAGGTCCACCACGTCGGCCCCGGGCACGCCCAGGTTGCTGAACCGGGCGTCCTGGGTGTTGCCGCCCAGCAGGGCGAGGAGCGCAGCCCGCGGCCCGTTCATGTACCGGGCGAGCGGGATGGTGCTCATCTTGTCCTTGTTGTAGTCCGTGAACTCGTTGCCCTCACGGACCTGCGCGTCATGGACGTTGTCCGAGCCCGGACCGGCGAAGATGATGTTGTCGCCGTCCTTCACCCGGCCCTCGAAGACGATCCGGGCCTGCATGATGGACCGCTTCTTGCCGCTGTCGAAGAACCAGATGTCGTAGTCCTCGCCCTTGTTCGTCAGGAAGCCGGAGTCCTTGACGAGCAGGCTGAGGCTGCGCTCCTTGATGTCCATCCGGAAGAGCTTGCCGCCGTGTTCGGAACGGAGCGTGTCGAAGACGGTGTTGCGGTCCGGGACCGGATAGCCGGTGATGTGGGTGACCAGGGTGGCCCAGGTGTCGCCCGACGGATCGCCGGCGTTGTCGAACTTGTCGAGGTTCGCACCGGAGTTGGGATCGTACCGATCGGCCACCTGGCGCCCTTTCAGATTCTGTGCGGCTGGTCAGGACTCGTCTTCGCCGGTGGTGCCGGCGGTCAGGGTGTCGACCTCGTCGAAGGTCTGCAGCAGTGTCTGCGCGTCGATCGCGTCGAGGTTCTTGTCCTTGGTCTTGTTGGCCTCTTCGATGGTCTCGGTGAGGGCCTCCTTCAACTCCTTGAAGAGGTCCATCTGGTCACCGAGCAGCTTGTCGATGGCCGTTGCCGCGGTGCGGATGTCCTCGATCAGCTTCGGACCCGAGACCAGGGGTTCGGTGACCATCCTGCCGATGCGCAGGAGTTGCTTGTCCTGGGCGAGGTTGTCCGGTGTGGTGTGCCCGTCGATGAGGTGGCCGAGCGGGCGGATGTGGGACCCGTCGCCCTGCTCCTTGTGCTTCTTCGCGGCCGTGTAGACGGGCTGTACCTCGTTGTCCCGGAAGTACTCCATCTGCTTGAGGTCGAAATGCTTGACGTCGGCCTTCTCACCGGCCATGGGACGCTCTCCTGCCGCTCGGTGCCGGACGGGGATAGGGGGGCCCGGCGGGCGCCCGCGGGTACGGACGACGGCCGGGCCGGCGCACCCGCATGCCGCTGGGGCACACCGGGACGGTCCGGAGAGTGCCGCCCGCGTAAGTGGCGCCCGGCACGGCCTCCCCGGGACTCCTGGGGACTCTTCTGCGGCCAGGGCCTAGCGGGCCCGCACGCTCCCCCAGTTATCGGCGCTCTTGCGCTCGTCACGGGAGTGGTTGTCGTGGATGGTCTGGATCAGCTCGCCGTTGTCCCCGAGCAGCTTGGCCATGTTCTTGGTGGCCTGGTCCCACTCCGCCTGGACCTGGCGGTAGGTCTCCTGGTCCGAGCCCTCCCAGGAGTTGACGAGCGGCTTCAGCTCGTCCTCCAGGTTGTTGAGGGTCGTGATGATCTGCTGGGTCTGAGCCATCAGTTCCTCGATGGCGTTGCGGACCACGGGGTACTGCACGTCGATGATGCCGTCGGCCATGACGTCTCCTCTCGTACGGCCGGGCGCCTGGGCCCGGGAAGCTCAAGGGGTCCGGCCGCGCCGTGACGGGGCCGGTGCTGCGGATCGGTCAGAGCAGCGCTTCGAAGACGCCCTGGCTGGTCTTGCTGTTGAGGATCTCGGTCAGATCCTGGTTCTCCTTCGCCAGGCGGTTGGCGGAGGTCACGTTCTCCTGGAGCGCGTCGACCATCTTGCTGATCTGGATGACGACCTTCTGCGCCTCGGCGTTCCAGCTGCGGAAGAGCTTCAGCAGGGCCTGGCCCTCGTCGCCGCCGACGCCCGAACGCGCAGCGATCTCAGCCACGTTGTTCTGGATCTTCTCGACCTGGCTCCGGGCCGACTCCAGGGAGGAGACACCCCCCAAGCCCTTGGCATAGTCCGCTTTCCTTGCGGCGCTGTCCGCCATGTCGCGCTCCCTTCCTACAGGCCTGTCTCGTCGTACGTTGCTCGCTGAGGCTAAAGAGAAGCCGGCGTTCCGCGCAACGCGATCAGGGAAGATTTGAGCTTCGGTCTGCTCACCTCAGAATTCTTGCGTGGCAAGGGAGTTGTGCCTTGGTTTCAGGGAAATGAACAAGCCTCACCGAACGGGCCGGACGTACCGAGGTACATCGTCCACCCCGCGTCGCGATGCGGGCAGAAAGCGGGCACGCACAGTCGGAGAACGGGCATCGCGGAGCGACGGTATCCAGCATTGAGAGCGCTTCCCCCGGGATTCCGCGGACACGGTCGGCCCAAATATCTGAGCTTTGTTTGAGGTCCTTCCCGCGCCCGATCCCGGGACGACGAGACAGACTTCACATCACCGGAACCGAGATTGGCTCAATTTCCCTGCTGTAGCGCCCTTTTCCTCTTCATCGGCGCTGAATGCACCCCTTGCAGTGATCAGCGCGCGCTGTCCGCCTTGTCCGGCCGGGCGCTCTCCTCACCCTGCTCCCGGTCGTCGGCGGCATCGCACTGCGGAGCGGTAACCCGGGGCTCCGCGGCGCCCATGGCGGCGGCCGGGTCGAGGTCCGCGCCGGTCGGGAGGGCCGCGAGCAGCGGCGCCGGGACCGAGCCGATGTCCGCGGCCCCGTATCCGAGTGCGGCCAGCGAGTTCTTGCTGGAGACGCGGTACTTCACGCCGTTCTCCGCCACCAGATAGGTCGTGCCGGCGTGCGCGGCGCCGCTGGCGTGCAGAGCCCGGACCAGGGCGCCCCTGCCGGGCCTGACCACCGTGGCGTCGGTGGGGACGCAGGCCTGCCGCATCGGTTGAGCGGTGCCCTCGGACACCGCCACCGGGGCGAGGTCGGCCAGCGGCACCAGCACCGACCTGATCCGGACGCCGCCATTGTCGCCGTCCACCTGCGCGCATAGCGCGGTACCGCGCGGCACGGACTGCGGGACAGGGGGCGCGTCCGGCAACTCCGCGGACGCGGTGGGGTCCTGGTCCGCGGCCCGGTGCTCGCGCAGCGCGTCGGCACCGACGGTGCGCACCTCGGGCGAGCGTCCCTCGTATGCGTCCCTCTGGGTGGCCGGGTCGCCCAGCACCAGGGCGGCGCCGAGCCGGGTCAGCGGCACCAGACCGTCCTTGGTCAGCAGGTGGTACGTGCTGTCGCCGCCGGGGACGCTGACCTTGAACAGCTGGCCGATCCGGCTGGCCTCACCGCCGAGCACGGGGCCTTGCGCACCACGCTCCGGCACCGCGAGCGGCTTCAGGACGGGACCGGGCGCCAGTGCGTCGAGGAAGGCCGCCGAGACCCGCATCGGCCGCTCGGAGCCGTAGCCGAGGGCGTTTCGGGCGTCGGATTCGCGGTCCAGCGGCAGCCTGCTGCCCCGCCACACCAGGTACTCGGTGTCGTCCGGCCCGCGCACCAGCACGGCGCGGTCGCCGCCGACACCGCGGGAGTCCAGCGGCGACCCGGCCACCACGGTCGTCGCCCCCGGCTCCTCCACGCCGGTCCTCGCCACGGCACCGGAGGTGTCCGGCAGCGCCCCGTCGGGACCGGTGACGCACATGTGCCAGGCGTCGGCGTCGAGTTGGCCGGGCTCGGGCACGGTGTCGGGAACGCCGGGGATACCGGCGGGGGCGCCCACCGGGACGTCGCGCAGGGAAGCGGTGCCGACGTCCACGGTCTCCAGGTCGGAGCCGCCGATCAGCCGCGCCGAGGCGTAGTTGCGCACGGGGTGCAGTACGCCGTCGGTGCCGGTCCACAGGTACCGGGCGCCGGTGTCGCGGTTGACCACCAGGTGCTCACCGTCTCGCCAGGCGTCGTTGCCGCCGGGGCGCAGCAGGCCGTACACGGTGGCGCCCGCGCCGATCAGGACGGTGACCAGCATGCCGAAGGCCACGCCGCGTGTGGTGCGCCCGAGCGGGCTCTCGGGGGCGTCCGGGTCGGCCATCAAAAGGCCCGAACTGAGCCTGCCCATCATGAAACTGTGGGCGTGTACCTGGTCGCGTTTGGACTGCACGGCCTCTCCTACTCGTTCTCTTGCAGTAGTGCGGGTGTGCTCAGCCGAACAGGCCGCGCAGCCAGCCGAAGAGTCCCGCCACCCACAGGCTCAGCGGCAGCAGCGCCACCGCGATGCCGGTGTGCGCGATCTCCGCGGCCCGGCCCCAGTACGGCAGCATCCGTCGGCCGGGCACCGTCCAGGCGGCGATCACCAGGGCCGCCGCCGCGCCGAGCAGTACCGCGAAGACCACCAGGCGCCCGTCGCCGTCGCTGTCCACCGCCCAGGCGCGGGCGAGCAGCAGCAGCCCCCAGATGCCGGGCACCGCCAGGGTCAGCCGCTGCCCGATGTGCACCAGGCCGCGGGAGTGCAGGAGCAGCAGCATGCTCAGCGCGACCGAGGTCACCACCTCGGGCAGGTCCGGGTGGTGGGTGAGGACGGCCAGGGCGGCCGCGGAGATGACGCCGCTGACGGCGAAGAGGGCGGTGACCCAGCGCCCGGCCAACTCGGTGCGCTCGGCGACCTCGTCGCCCGCGTAGGGCTCGATGCCCTCCTGGAGCTGGCTGGCGGAGGACGGCAGGGAGGGCATGCGCATCCCGGCCAGCTTGAAGGCGAACGGTGCCACGGTTCCGGCCGCGAGGACGATCACCGTCGCCACCAGCGCGACCGCTGCCTGCACGTCCAGGCCGGAGTACCCGATCAGGGCGCCGGCGATCGCGGTGGCCACCGAGACGACCGCGGTGGCCAGCAGGGCGGGGGCGCCGACCGCTGTGGCGGCCAGCGCGAGGACCGCGCCGCCGGCGCCCGCGGCACCCGCCGCGAGCAGGCGCGCACCGGCGACCTGCGCCGCGTCCGGGCCGGTCAGATCGCCGCCGGGCAGCACCCAGCCGGCCAGCGCCAGGCACGGCCCGACGAGCAGGCCGAGCGCGGTCGCGGAGAGACGGTCGCCGACCGCGCGACTGGCGGTGCCCGCGCCCGCGAGCAGCAGGATGCCCGCCACGGCCGCGCAGGCGGCCTTCAAGGAGCCGGAGCCGGTGACTCCCGGCCGAAAGACCAGCACCAGGGCGGCCAGCACGGTCGCCACGGTGGTGCCGACCAGCAGCCCGCGGGCCGCCTCGGGGTGCCAGGTGTGCAGCCGTCGGCCCGCGGTGTCGGCTATCCCGTCCACCAGGTCGTCGAGCCGCGCCTCGGGCAGCGCCTCGGTGTGCGCGCGCAGATAGAGCACGTCCCCGTCGGCGAGGCCGGCCCGCGCGAGTGTGGTCTCCTCGTCGAGCGGGGCGTCACCGAGCCGCTGCAGCACCCAGCCGGCATGGTCGAGTCCGGCCTCCTCGGCCTCCTCGCCGACATAGCGCAGCAGCGTGGGCAGCAGATCGGCGACCGGAACGTCGGCGGGCACGGCCAGATCGACGGAGACGCTCGGCGCGCGTACGGTCAGGCGGCACAGTTCGGCCACCGCGCTGTCGGTCATCAGCTGAACTCTCGTCTTCCTTGGAGGGTTTGCAGGAGGACTTTCCCCATGAGAGGGGCAGTGCGAAGAGTACGGAAGGTCCCCACGAGCCAGAACAGGGGGTTCGGACGGGGGAATTGACTCCGCTCACCGCGGCAACCACCCCTCCCGCGTGGACAGGTCGCGTTACGTGAATGCAGACTACTGCCTACGCTCGCCGGATCGTGCTGGGGACCGGACTCCTTGTCCGGTATGCGGCTGAATGGTGGGGGAGTTGAGAGTTCCCCGCTCTTGGCTCACAACATTCATCCGGCGTTCACCGCGCACCCGGGTCCCGGGAAAATGAGCGCGGTGCGGTCTTTCCCGTTACCGGGTGTGTACCGGTATTCGGCGCGGGCCGGAAAGCCAGTGAAACCGGAGGTTCTGTTCCTTGAGTGTGGTGCTGTTTCGCCGGCCGGCCCGCAGGCGCGGACCCGAGATGCCCGAAGGGCAATTGACCCTCCAGGAGCCACCGGTCCTGGCCGAGACGGTTCCCGACACCTCGGCGATCTGGACCTACCTGCCGATGGCGCTGATGTCGGTGTCGATGATGCTGATGTTCATGCGTCCGGGCGGTGGCAACGGCGTCTTCATGTATCTGGCGCTGGGCGTCATGGCGCTGTCGGCCGCCGCCATGCTGCTGGGTCAGCTGATGCGCCGCTCCAGCGAGCGCAAGCAGCGCCTGAAGGGCGAACGCCGCGACTACCTCCGCTATCTGGCGCAGATGCGCAAACGGGTCCGGGCCACCATCGTCGAGCAGCAGCGGGCGCTCGCCTGGCGCCACCCGGAGCCCTCGTCGCTGCGTTCGCTGGCCCGCACCTCACGGCTGTGGGAACGCCGCCCGGCCGACGAGGACTTCGGCGAGGTCCGGCTCGCGGTCGGCGAACAGCAGCTCGCGCTCACCCTGAACCCCGTCTCCACCCGCCCGGTGGAGGACCTCGAACCGCTCTGCGCGCATGCCCTGCGCCGCTTCATCCGCGCCTACTCCACCATTCCCGAGCAGCCCCTCGGCCTCTATCTGCGCTCCTCGGCGCGGGTCATGGTGCGGCCCGAGGAGCCGTCGGGCGAAGAGTCCGGCGCCCCGTCGGAGGAGGGCGGCCCCGACGCCGTACGCGCTCTGGTGCGCGCCGCGCTCGGGCAGCTCGCGGTGTTCCACGCGCCCGAGGAGCTGTGGATCGCCCTGTGCGTCAGTGACGAGCGGCGGGCCGACTGGGAGTGGGTGAAGTGGCTGCCGCACGCACTGCATCCGCACGAGGAGGACGGCGCCGGCCAGGTTCGCCGGATCACCGCCGACCTCACCGAGCTGGACGACCTGCTCGGCGCCGAGTTCGCCGAACGCCCCGGCTTCGACCCCGATGCCCGACCGGGGCGTGACGAGCCGTACACGGTCGTCGTCCTCGACGGCATCACCGTCCCCGAGAGCCACCGCTGGGAGGGCCACGGCTACCGCAACGCCGTGGTCCTGGACGTGTCCGGCGCGCTGCGCTGGCGGCCCGGCCGTAACACGCTGCGGCTGACCGTCGGACCGGACCTGGTGAACCTGGTGCGCACCGACCGCAGCCGCAAGGAGCGCTCGGTGCCGCTCGGCCGGCCGGACCGGCTCGGCCTGCTCGGCGCCGAGTCGCTGGCCCGGCTGCTCGCCTCCCGCCGGATCAGCCTGGGCAGCGACATCGCGCAGCCGCTGGACGCGGACGTGGAGCTGACCACCCTGCTCGGCATCCCCGATCTGCACCGGCACGACCCGAAGGCCCTCTTCGCCCGGAACACCGGCTCCGCGCGGCTGCGGGTGCCGATCGCGGTCGGCGTGGACGGCCGTCCGGTGGAGCTGGACATCAAGGAGTCGGCGCAGGGCGGCATGGGCCCGCACGGCATGCTGATCGGAGCCACCGGCTCCGGCAAGAGCGAGCTCCTGCGCACCCTCGTCCTGGGCCTGGCGCTGACCAACTCCTCCGAGACCCTCAACTTCGTCCTGGTCGACTTCAAGGGCGGTGCCACCTTCCTCGGCCTGGAGGAGCTGCCGCACACGTCCGCCGTCATCACCAACCTCGCCGACGAGGTCGCCCTGGTGGAACGCATGCAGGACGCCCTGCACGGCGAACTCATCCGCCGCCAGGAACTGTTGCGCGCGGCCGGCAACTACACCTCCGCCCTGGAGTACGAGCGGGCCCGCGCCGGCGGGGCGGATCTCAGGCCGCTGCCCAGCCTGTTCGTGGTGGTCGACGAGTTCAGCGAACTCCTCGCGACGCACCGGGAGTTCATGGACCTGTTCGTGATGATCGGCCGCCTCGGCCGCTCCCTGGGTGTGCATCTGCTGCTGGCCTCGCAGCGCCTGGACGAGGGCCGTATGCACCAACTGGAGAGCCACCTGTCCTACCGGGTCGGCCTGCGTACCTTCTCCGCGATGGAGAGCCGTGGCGTGCTCGGCGTGCCGGACGCCTACGAGCTGCCTGCCCAGCCCGGCAGCGGCTACCTCAAGTCCGGTGTGGAGGCGCTGACCCGGTTCCGCGCCGCCTACTCCTCCGGGACGTACCGGCGCCGTACCGGCGCGGTGGTGCAGGCCCGGGTGGCCAGTCAGGTGGTGCCGTGGACCAGCGGCTGGGTCGTGCCGCGCACGCTCGAGGCCGCGCCCGATCCGGAGCCGGAGACCGAGGAGACCGGCGACGAGGAGACCCTGCTGGACGTGGCCCTCGACCGGCTGCGCGACTCGGGTCCCGCCGCCCACCAGGTGTGGCTGCCGCCGCTGGACGAGCCGTCCCCGCTGGACGCCCTGCTGCCCGGTATCGCGCCCGACCCCGAGCGCGGCCTCACCGCCGCCGGCTGGTCCGGCAACGGCAAGCTGCGGGTTCCGGTCGGCCTGGTGGACAAGCCCTTCGAGCAGCGCCGCGACCCGCTGATCGTGGACCTCTCGGGGGCCGGCGGCCATGTCGCCATCGCGGGCGGCTCACAGAGCGGCAAGTCCACTCTCGCCCGCACCCTGATCGCCGGCCTCGCCCTCACCCACACGCCCGCCGAGATCCAGTTCTTCTGCCTCGACTTCGGCGGTGGCGGTCTCTCGCAGCTCGCGGGGCTCCCCCACGTCGGCGGTGTCGCCGCGCGCCTGAACCCGGAGCGGGTGCACCGGGCCGTCGCCGAGGTGATGACGCTCCTCGCGCGCCGCGAGCAGTTCTTCGTCGACCACACCCTCGACTCCATGCAGTCCTACCGCCGTCGCCGGGCCGCCGGGGAGTTCCCCGACGAGCCGTTCGGCGACGTGTTCATGGTGGTCGACGGCTGGTCCACGGTCCGTCAGGACTACGACGAACTGGTCCCGAAGTTCAACGAACTCGCCGCCCGCGGCCTGAACTACGGCATCCATCTGCTCATCACCACCACCCGCTGGGTGGAGCTGTCCGCGCAGGTCCGCGACCAGGCGGCGACCCGCCTGGAGTTGCGGATGGGTGACCCGATGGACTCGGAGATCGACACCCGCAAGGCCCGCTCGGTGCCGCGCAGCGGCGGCCGGGGTATCACCGCCGACAGCAAGATGCACTTCCTCGCCGGACTGCCCCGCCTCGACGGCCGCGGTTCCCTCGACGACCTCGGCGAGGGCGTCGCCCACTTGGTCGGCGAAGTCTCCAAGCACTGGTCCGGGCCGGCCGCCCCGCAGGTCCGGATGCTGCCGCACCGGCTGCCGGTCGCCGAACTCCCCGCGCCCGAACCCACCGAGGGCGGCGGCATGCGGCTCCCGCTCGGTATCGACCAGGACGCGCTGGAGCCGGTGTGGCACGACTTCAGCCGCACCCCGCACCTGATCGTGGTCGGCGACACGGAGAGCGGCAAGACCAACCTGCTGCGCCGCATCACCGAGGGCATCACCGCCCGGTACGCCCCCAACGAGGCGAAGATCATCGCGGTGGACTACCGGCGCACGCTGGTGGACGCCATCCCGGAGGAGTACCGAATCGGGCACGTGATCTCCCTGGACAACCTGACGGAGACCATCGACGGCGCGGCCCGCGCGCTGAAGACCCGTGTCCCGGGTGCGGACATCGCCCCGGCCCGGATGCGCAAGTGCGACTGGTGGACGGGGCCGCGTCTGTTCATCCTGGTCGACGACTACGACATGGTCGCGGGCAACTCCTTCCAGAGCCCCTTCGAGCCGCTCTTCGAGCATCTGACCCTCGGCTACGAAATGGGCCTCCACCTGATCGTCGCCCGCAGCGCGATGGGCGCGGGCCGGGGCCTCAGCGACTCGCTCATCCGACGCCTGGACGAGGCGAACAACCCCGCGATCCTGCTCTCCTGCCCGCCCACGGAAGGCCGCCTCTTCGGCAACGCCAAGCCCCTCAACCTCCCACCCGGCCGCGCCCAGCACATCGCCCGCCGCCGGTCACGGCTGATGCAGACGGCACTGGTGGAGACGGGCCGCGGCCAGGAGGAGTGACACCACGACACGGTGAGATACGGCGGGGGCCATCTCGGGGTGGCCCCCGCCGTCGGCTTTGCGGGAGGGGCGCCGTGGGCGGGCAGGTGGGCAGCCGCGACTCCGGCGGCACCCGTCCCTGCCGGAGAGCCGACCGCAGGTGCGTTCTGGGACCGGCCGCATGGGGGGCTGTGCAGCCGAGCGGGAGCCGCCACCGCCCGCAGGCCGACCCCGGGCACCTACCGGACCGGCGCCGCCTGACGGCCCAGCGCAGGCGCCTCCCGGACCAGCCGCACGCATCGCGTGCACAGCGGACACGAGCCGCCTGCCCGAGGGCCGACCCCGGGCACCTACGGGACCGGCCGCATGCACCGGATGCGCAACCGAAACAAGCCCACGCCGCCCGAGGGGCCCTCGGGGACCGGTCGCCAGTGCCGAGCGCGCAGCCGTTGGCATCCGGCACAAGCAAGCCCCAGCAGGGCGCACAACCGTCAGCACCCGCGCCCCCAGGCTCGGCTCAGTCCTCCTGCGTACCGCCCGCCCTCGCCGGGCGCCAGCCGCGGGCTCGGGCGCGGGGAAGGGTGAACGCGGCCCACAGGACCGTGAGTACGGCGGCGGAGCCGAGGATGACGAAGAGGGTGGCGCGGCCGGTCGCGCGGTCGGCGGCGGAGGTGTCACGGACGGACAGCGGTTCCGCGGCGCGCTCGGTACCGGACGCGGTTCCCGAGTCGCCCAGGACCGTGGTGACGGCGGCGTAGGCGTCGAGCTGCGGGATGTCGGCGGGATAGGCCGTGGCGGTCAGACGGCCGGTGACGGCGTCGGCCGAGTCGTCCGGGTGGGCGGCGCGGACCATCGCGGCGGCCCCGGCCGCGTAGGCCGCGGCCACCGACGCGCCGGCGCCGAGGTAGTGGCCGTCGCCTCTCGGACCGCCGGAGACCACCCCGGCGCCGGGGGCGGCCAGGTCGATGCCCGTGGTGGGCAGGGCGCTGTCCGGGCGGACGCCGCCGGGCAGCATGTCGGCGACCGAGAGTACGCCCGGTTCACCGGCCGGCCAGTACAGGCGGGACGGGATCTCGTCGGTGCCCCGTGACGGCGGGTCCGGGGTGGCCGCGGCGACCACGACGGCGCCCGCGCCGCGGGCCTCGACGACCGCCCGGGTCAGTGTCGCGTCCCGGCGTGGCAGGGCCACGGTGACGGCGATGACGTCGGCCCCGGCTTCGGTCGCCTCGCGCACTGCCTGCGCGACCAGCGAGGCGCTCGACTCACCGCGGGTGTCGGTACCCCGCAGGGCCAGGATCCTGGCGCCCGGGGCGACTCCGGCGAGACGCGTGCTGTCCCCGCCGGTTCCGGCGATCAGCCCGGCCAGGAAGGTGCCGTGCCCGACGCAGTCGTCGGCGGCGGTACCACTGGCGGTGACCCGGCCGTCGAGGCCCGCGGCGTCAGGGTCGACGCCCGTGTCGATCAGGGCGACGGTGACCCCCTCACCGGTGCCCTGCCCGCGCAGCCGGTCCAGGTCGAGGCGCTGGCGTGACCAGTCCTGCTTCTGAGCCGTCTCCCGGGAGGCGGGGGTGCAGTCCGCGTCCGCGTCGAGCGCGGAGGGCATCGGGGGAAGCTCCTGGCCCTTTCCACCGTCGGCCGTATGGGCCGGCACGGTCGCGGGCAGCAACAGGGCGGCGGCGAGGCCTGCCCCGGACAGCAGACGGGCGGCCCCACGGGCGTACGCGGTCACAGTCCGACCCCCTTGGGGGCCGCGGCGACGTCCTCGGGGATGAGGATGCGCAGGTCGTCCAGCGTGGGTGCGGCCAGCGAACTGAGCCGCCCCGCCTGGCGGGTGACCATCGACTCGACCACCTGCCGGGCCAGCCGCGCGTTGCCGAACGAGCGGTCCCGGGGCAGCGCGTCGAAGTATGCCTTGAGCACCGGGCCGGTGCCGGGTCCGCACTCGTAACCCATGCTCGCGGCCTGTGCGCGCACGATGGTGACCAGTTCCTCGGAGGAGTAGTCGGCGAAGGAGATCCGGCGCGGGAAGCGGGAGGACAGGCCGGGGTTGGAGCCGAGGAAGCGCTCCATCTCGTCGGTGTACCCGGCGACGATGACGACCACCTCGTCGCGGTGGTCCTCCATCAGCTTCAGCAGGGTGTCCACGGCCTCCTGGCCGAAGTCGGCACCGCTGCCCTGCGGGGTGAGGGTGTAGGCCTCGTCGATGAACAGCACACCACCTCTCGCCCGTTCGAAGACCTCGCGGGTGAGCTGGGCGGTGTGGCCGATGTAGCGGCCGACCAGGTCCGCGCGGGCCGCCTCCACCAACTGGCCTCGTTGCAGGATGCCGAGTTGCGTCAGGATCTCGCCGTAGAGGCGCGCGACGGTGGTCTTGCCGGTGCCGGGCGGACCGGTGAAGACCAGGTGGTGGCTGAGTGAGGGCACCGGCAGCCCGGCGGCGGCCCGGTGGCGGGCGGTGGTGATGAGGTTGACCAGGTCGGCGACGTCGCGCTTCACCTCGGCCAGGCCGATCATGTCGCCGAGGCGGGTCAGCGGGTCGTCGTCCGGTACGGCGGACTCGGTGGCCTTGGCTGCGGCGGTGGCGGAGACGTCCTCCGGGAGCAGCAGCTGCAGATCGTGCTCGCCGACCTGGGGCAGGGAGGCGAGACGGACCGCCTGCCGGTCCACCATCTCCTCGAACACCCCGCGCGCGGCACGGCCGTTGCCGAACCCGGCGTCCCTGGGCATCGCCTCGAAGTGCGCGACCAGCGCCTGTGCGGTGCCCTCGCCCAGTTCGTACTGGTGCTGGGCGCACATGTTCTCCATGATGGCGACCAGTTCGGGCACGGAGTAGTTCTCGAACTCGACGGTGCGGGAGAAGCGGGAGGCGAGGCCGGGGTTGGAGCCGAGGAAGGACTCCATCTCGCGGGAGTAGCCGGCCGCGACCACCACCACGTCGTCGCGGTGGTCCTCCATCAGCTTCAGCAGGGTGTCGACGGCCTCGCGGCCGAAGTCGGCGCCACCGTGGCCACTGTCCGCGGTGAGTGTGTACGCCTCGTCGATGAACAGCACGCCGCCGAGGGCCCGTTCGAAGGTCTCGGTGGTCTTGATCGCGGTGCCGCCGACGACCTGTGCGACCAGGTCGGCGCGGGAGACCTCGACGAGGTGCCCGCTGCGCAACGAGCCCAGTTCGGCCAGGATCGCCCCGTAGAGGCGGGCGACGGTGGTCTTACCGGTGCCGGGCGGACCGGCGAAGATCAGGTGCCGGCTCATCGGCGGGGCGGACATGCCGAGTTGCTCGCGGCGCTGGGCGAGCTGGGTCAGGTTGACCAGGGTGCGCACCTGCTGCTTGACGTTCTCCAGGCCGATCAGCGCGTTGAGCGCGCCGAGCGGGCCGTCCTCGCGGTCCGGCGGGGGCGCGTCCGCGGCGCCGGAGCCGGCCGGGTCGGTGTTCTCGGCGCTGCCGCTGCCCCAGGCGTCCCGCTTGCCGTTGCCGGTGCTCTTCAGGCCGTCCACGGCGAGCCGTTCGCCGGGCGTGGTCTGCACCAGGCCGCCGCCCTCGTTCTCCCGGGCGAGGCAGTTCACCAGCGAGACCGGCGCGGTGGACTCCACGCGGAAGCCGTCCTGGGCGCCGCCGGAGACCTCGCAGCCGCTGAGGGAGGCGAGCGCGCCCTCGCGGAGCAGGAAGCCGTGGCCCTGGGCGGCGTGCACCGTGGTGCGGTTGGCGGTCAGTTCGCCGCCCGCCTCGACCACGACGCCTTCCTCGCCGGATATCTCGATGCGGAAGTCGCGGACGGTGACGTTGCCTCCGTCGTCGACGACCAGGCCGTTGGTCGCGGTGTCGGAGACGCCGCCGCCGGCGAGGTAGAGGGTGCTGCCGGAGCCCGCGCGCACGCCCGCGCCCTTCGGCCGTACGATCTCGCAGTCCTCGGCGCGGCCGCGGGCGTCCTTGCCTGCCACGATGCCGTCGCCGCCGGGCTCCACCAGCCGGGCCCGGCGCAGCAGCGGGTTGGCGCCGCCGCGCACCGCGATCGCGGGCGAACCGCCGATCACCTCCAGGCGGTCCAGCTCGGGCGCCGAGTCCTCCTCCAGGAGCAGTCCGGTGTGTTCGCAGTCGCGGACCGTCAGGCCGGTCAGCGCCGGGGACGCGGCCCCGGCGACCCGCAGCGCCGCGCCCTGTGCGCCGTCCACCCAGCAGTCCTCGAAGGTGCCGCGCGCCCGGTCGGTGACCAGCACGCCGTGGCCGCGGGTGCGCGAGACGCGGCAGCGGCGCAGCACCGGGTCGGTGCCCGCGGCCAGCGCGATCCCGTTGCCGGAGGCGCCAGTGACGCGGACGTCCTCCAGCGTCGTACGGCCCGAGCTGCTCAGATGCACTCCGGTGCTGGTGTCGTGCACCACGGTCCGGATCACCGTGAGGGAGCTGTTCTGCTCCAGGGCGATGGAGGGCTTGTCGGTGGAGGAGATGTCGCAGTCCTCGACACTGCCGGTGGACTCGCCGTTGGCGAGCAGGCCGTTGCCGCGGGCGGCGCGCACGGTGCAGCCGCGCAGGCGGGCCTCGCCCTGCTCGGCGACGACCAGCCCGCTGGTGCCCAGGTGCTCAAGGGTGCAGGACTCCACGGTGGTGGGAGTGGTCGAGGTGACCACGATTCCCGCGCCCTGCGGGTTGCTCACCCGGCAGTCCCGCAGCGCGAGTGACCCGGTGCCTCCGGCCAGCATCGCGGTCCAGGCGGCGCCGACGATCTCGCAGCCGTCGAGCGCGGCCTGCCCGCGTCGCACGTCCACGGCCGGAAGCTCGGCGTCGCCGCCGCGCAGGGTCAGCTCGGAGAGCATCACGGCGTCGGCGCGCAGGGCGAGCACGCTGCCCGAACGTGGCCGGATCTCGACCGTGCCCCGGCCCTCGGCGGCGGTGAGGGTGACCCGGGTGTGGATCACCAGGTTCTCCGCGTACGTCCCTGGCCGGACGCTGATGAGCGCGCCGGTACGGGCAGCCGAGAGTGCCTCACCGATCGTCCGGTAGCGGTCCCGGTCCCCCGGACCGACCGTGAGTACCTGGCGCGACACGCACCAACCTCCTTGCTAGGGCGGCGTCTTCTGCGGGGCGCCCCCGGTACGTCGGGTGCGCGTGATGTCGGCGAGCCGACGGTGCCATCATGCCCTCCTGTCGGGGCGGGCTGAGGCCGGGAGTGCTTGCTCTCGGCCTGAACGCGTCCGCCGGGCGGTCAGACGCTCCACTTCTGGTTGTCGGTGCCGGCGCAGGTCCACAGTTGCAGCCAGGCTCCGTTGTCCGTGTTGTTGTCCTTGATGTCGACGCACTTGCCTACGACGGTGTTGACCAGGTCGTGGCGCTCGTTCAGGACGAACTTCTGGGCGGCGTTGCCGCTGCACCAGGCGATCTGGATGGGGGTGCCGTCGCTGTAGTTCGCGTTGGCCACGTCCAGGCACAGGCCCTTGATGCGGATGGTGCCGTCGGAGGCGAACTGCCACTTCTGCGCCTCGCTGCCGTTGCACTCCCACACGAACAGCTTCTTGCCGTCGCCGAAGTCGGAGTACGGGACATCGACGCAGCGGCCGGAGAGATGGCTGCGCAGGGAGACCGGGGCACTGAACGTCACGCCCGAACCGGGGTTCGCGGGCCGGTCGTCGCCGCCGGACGCCTTGTCGCCCCCGGACTTCGCAGGCTGGTCCCGCTCACCCGAGTCCGTCTCGGACGTGTCCTTGCCGCCGGTGACTTGCTTCGGCGTGTCCTTGCCCGAGCCCTGCGCCGCGCCACCCGCGGGGGCCTTCTGCACGGGCTTTTCGGGCTTGGCGGAGTTCTTCTCGCCGTCGGACGGGGCGCCGGTGTCGGGTTTGGTCACCACGAAGTCGCCCGGCGGCTCCTGCTCACCGCCGCCGAGGACGGTTCCTCCCGCCGGCGCCACTTTGGAGCTCTTGTCGTCGTCCCCGGTGAGGACGAGGAACGGCACCGACACGAGCAGCGCCCCCGCGACGGCCGCCCCGGCCAGCACCGCCTTGCCCGGCCGCCCCACGTGACCGGGCTGCTGCTGGGGCCGGTCGATGGCGGTCGCGGTCATGGTCCGCACGAGTGCGGGGAGCTGGCTTTTGGCTGCCGTGGCGGCACCGGGGTCGGCTTCGGAGTCCGACTCGGACGCGGACGTGGCATCGGACGCGGACTGACTGCCGGTGGCTGCGCCGGATCCGGGACCGGTCTCGGCTTCCGGCTCGGTAGCGGTAGCGGTCCGGCCTTCCGTGACGGGTTCGGCCGTGGCGGCCGTCTCCTCGGCACGGGCCCCGGCCTTCGCCTCGCTCGGATCCAGCGCGGCCTCGGACTGGGGCTCCGCGGCAGCGGCCGCGGCTGCCTCCTCGCCGCCGGAACCGGACTCCGCCCTCGGGGAGCTGGGGTTGGGCTGGACCGAACGCGTCACGGCGTCCTCCCTGTGGTGTGGGGCCAGGGTTCAGAAGAGCTGTGAGTCCGGTCCTCGGGGCGGGCAGCGGGTGCCTGCTCGGCTCCCGGCTCGCGCACGGGATCGAGGAGTCCGTCCGCCGGGACGAGCAAGGGGGCCGCGGCACCGGCGTTGACCATCAGCAGGGTGTCCGAGCCGCGCAGTGAACGGGCCAGCTCCCGTGCCGGAACGGTGTCATGCCGAAGTGCCCCGGACATGAACTCGTGTGCCGGGGAGGTGAACAGCAGCACCACGGGCGCCCCGTCCAGCCCGGCAGCCGTGAGCGGCCCGCCGTCCGGTCCGCGCACCACGGTGATCTCCGCTTCGGCGAGAGCCTCGAGCGCCTCGTCCACCGAGCCGTAGCCGGTGGCGGCCCGCTGCGCCGCCGCGTCCACCGGGTCGGTGGGCTCGGGCCAGCCGAGCACCCGAGCCGACGGCCGGTATGCGGGGTTGGGACGGTAGTCCCCGACCCCGCCGCTCTCGTCCGACTGCCACTCCCCCAGTACCGCCCACTCCGGCGGCGTCCGCTCCTGCGTCCACTCCGGGTCCACCACACCGATCCAGTGGCCGGGCGCACGCCGGGCAGCGGCCCGTACGGCCTCGGGTATCTCGGGGATGTCGGTGGGCCCGGCGTCGTCGGCGCCGGATGAGTCGACGGCGGCCGGGCCGGAGCCGTCGGGCGCCGCGAGCCGGCTGTCAGGCCCGCCCTCTTGCCGTTGTCCGGGCCGCATCTCCACCTGAACTCTTCGCTCTGTACGAACACTTGGGTGCCGGCGGCGTGCGCACGCGACGACACTGATCAGATCGGGGAGCCATCAGAATGCCACAACAGTCAAGCCCGTTGCGGGCAGAGCAGGGTCCGAATCAGTTGTTCACGTGCCCGTTTGCTGACCGGGTGAGGGACTTTCCGGGCGCAGCACGGCGGGAGCGGACAAAGCGATGGGAGAGTTGGGGCGGGTGGTACGACTGATCACCCGCGGTACGGGCTAAGTTGGGCCACACGGGAAGACCACGCAGCTCGAAAGGGCGCCTGACCGGCCCGCGGCCGCCACCGCGGCGGGTCTTGTACGCCTCGACGACCGGGGCAGGGCCGTACCAGGTCCACCCCGGCGCGGCGCTCACCCAACGCCCGCCGGGCCGCCCGGCGTTCGTCCAGCCGGCCACTGTGCGGGTCAAGCTCGCCACCGACAGCTCCGCCACCGACAGCTCCGCCCCGAGGAGGAGTACCGCATGTCCCCCCAGCACCCCACCACCGGCGCGAACGCGGAGGCGGCCGCCGCCCGCGTAGGGGAGGCCGGTTTACCGACCGATCCCTCCGCACCGGACGCAGCGGAGCCGAGCCGACCCCCGGCCCCCCAGGCGGAGTCCGGGACCACCGGTTCCACCTCCGGGACCACTGCTTCGGCGTCCGGCGCCACCGGTTCGGCGTCCGGCGACTCCGGCTCGGACTCCGGGACCACGGAGGCGGAGTCCGGCACCACCGGTGCCGAGGAGACAACGGTCACCCCGTCCCAGCCCACACCCGCAGCGGCAGCCGCAACCCCTGAGACGTCCGAGGAGCGCGTCGCCGTCGCGGCGGCCGTCGGTACGACGCCTCCGGGTGTCAGGACCGACACCGGCGTCGGCAGCGGACGACCCCGCAAGCCGATCCTGGCGGGGGCCGCGATCGCCGGCGCCGCGCTGATAGCCATACCCCTGTTCCTGGCGGGAAGCGCGAAGGACGACGGGCCTCCCGACTCCGCCAAGGGGCTGGCCGCGGAGGGCTCCGACACCGTCCTCAACCCGACCTCCGCCCCCGCCGCACTCGACGACTACGTGGCGTCGAAGCCCAGTCCGTCCCCGAAGAAGGCGAAGAAGAGCGGGCCGCCGAAGGTCACGGTCCCCGTGCCCGCGGCACCCGAGCCGAAGCCCAGCCCGAGCCGCACGGCCCAGTCGAAGCCCAAGGCGAAGCCGGCGCCCAAGCCCGCGGCGACCCCGAAGTCGAACTGGAGCACCGAGACCGTCTACGCGACGAGTGTCCTGGAGGTCAACCAGGCCTGGACCACCAACCGCATCCGGATGGTGATGCAGACCGACGGCAATCTCGTCGTCTACAACGAGGAGGGCAAGCCCATCTGGGCGTCCATGACATTCGGGCAGAACCACCGGGCGATCTTCCAGCAGGACGGCAACCTCGTCATCCACAACGGCGAGGACCAACCCATCTGGGCCTCCCAGACCTGGGGCCGTGAGGGCGCCCAGCTGGTCCTGCGAGCCGACGCCAAGGTGGTGATCGTGCACAACGGCGCGGTGGTCTGGTCGACCTGAGGCACTTCGGCGGGACACATCGTCACGCCTTGTCCTTTTCGCTTCCTTCGTCAACGCCTCCTGCAACACCGGTCATTGACACCTGGCCGGTGTTGTGGGCTCGCGATCGTGCTGGGGCTCACGGCCGCCCCGGCCCAAGACGTTTTTTCACCCCTCGTTAAGCCCCTCAGCCGCCCCTCCCCGAGCTGGCATGGTGGTCCGACGCATAGCTGGGCCCCGAACTATGTTGCCCCACCACATGTGCCCCTGACCTGCACGTTCCTACGGTGTGCGAACACGTACCCGTCCCCACCGCACACGAGGAAGTGGCGCACATGGCCTCCGGAACCACCGCTCCCCCACCACCCGCGAACCTCCGTCGCATCGTTGCCGCCAGCCTCATCGGCACCACCATCGAGTGGTACGACTTCTTCCTCTACGGATCGGCCGCCGCCCTCGTCTTCAACAAGCTGTTCTTCCCGGACTCCGACCCGCTCGTCGGAACCCTGTTGTCGTTCCTGACCTATGCCGTCGGGTTCGCCGCACGGCCGTTGGGCGCGTTGGTCTTCGGCCACTACGGTGACCGGCTCGGCCGTAAGAAGCTGTTGGTGCTGAGTCTGCTGTTGATGGGCGGGGCGACCTTCGCGATCGGCCTGTTGCCGACTCACGCGACCATCGGGTCCGCGGCGCCCGTGCTGCTGACCGTGCTGCGGCTGGTGCAGGGATTCGCTCTCGGTGGTGAGTGGGGCGGTGCCGTGCTGCTGGTCTCCGAGCATGGCGATGCGCGGCGGCGCGGATTCTGGGCCTCGTGGCCGCAGACCGGCGCCCCCGCGGGCCAGTTGCTGGCGACCGGCGTGCTGTCCCTGCTGACAGCCACCCTGTCGGACAGTGCCTTCGGCAGCTGGGGCTGGCGCATTCCGTTCCTGCTGTCGGGTGTGCTGGTGATCGTCGGTTTGTGGATTCGTCTGTCTGTCGATGAATCGCCTGTCTTCAAGCAGGCGCTGGCGCAGGCCGAGGCTCGCAAGACCGCGCGCACGTCCGCCGACGCCGCCGAGAAGCTGCCGCTCGTCTCCGTGCTGCGGCACCACTGGCGTGACGTGCTCGTGGCGATGGGCGCACGCATGGCGGAGAACATCAGCTACTACGTCATCACGGCGTTCATCCTCGTCTACGCCACCACGTCGGCCGGCATCTCCAAGCAGACGGCACTCAACTCGGTACTCATCGCCTCGGCCGTCCATTTCGCGGTGATCCCGGCATGGGGCGCGCTGTCGGACCGGATCGGTCGCCGTCCCGTCTATCTACTTGGCGCGGTCGGCATCGGGCTGTGGATGTTCCCGTTCTTCCGGCTCATCGACACGGGTGGCTTCGGCAACCTGATCCTCGCGGTGACCGTCGGCCTGGTGTTGCACGGCGCCATGTACGCACCCCAGGCCGCCTTCTTCTCCGAGATGTTCGCGACCCGGATGCGCTACTCCGGCGCCTCGATCGGCGCCCAGTTCGCGTCGGTCGCGGCGGGCGCGCCGGCACCCCTGATCGCCACCGCGCTGCTGGACAGCTACGGCAACTCCACCCCGATCGCCCTTTACGTCATCGCCGCGGCCGTCCTGACGGTGATCGCGGTCGGAGTGGCCAAGGAGACCCGCCACCGCGACCTGGCCGACATCGAACCCTCGGAAGGAGCGGAGCCCACAGCGGCCCGGGCGGCGGAATCACACTCCGTCTGACCCTAGTCCTGACCATCGCAACCGGCCCCGGCCCCCGTACGCCACCGCGTACGGGGGTCAGCGCTGTCCCGGTGCGGACAACCGGTGCAGACGCAGGGCCAGTTGGATCTCCAGGACGCGTGCGGGGCTCTGCCAGTCGGCGCCGAGGAGGCGACCGACCCGCTCCAGGCGCTGCGCGACCGTGTTCACGTGGACGTGCAGGTCGTCCTTGGTGCGGGCCGGGCTCATCCCGCAGGCGAAGTAGGCGTCGAGGGTCTGCAGCAGGTCGGTGCCGCGGCGTTCGTCATAGGCGACCACCTTGCCGATCGTACGGTCGACGAAGCCCCCAATGTCCCGGTCCCCGGCCAACAGCAGTCCCAGGAAGCCGAAGTCCTCGGCGGCGGCGCCGTCCCCCGAGCGATCGAGCAGCCGCAGCGCGTCGAGACAGCGCCGGCTCTCGTCGTAGGCGGTGGCCACGGCGTCCTGACGGGCGGTCAGGTCCTCGACCGGCGCGGAGGCGCCGACGGTGACCGCTTCGTGGACGGCCGTACCCAGGTGACGGGCGGTTCGGCGGGCCACAGCCGTGGCCGTGTCCCCGCGCTCCAGCGGCAGGAGCAGCACCGTGCCGCCGTCGCGGGCCACGGCCAGGCCCTGCCTGGTCGCGGCGAGGTGGGAGGCGGCGGACCACAGGCGTCGGCGAGCGGCCGCCTCCTGGTCGGCGTCGGCCGGGACCGCGTCGATGCGGGCGGCGAGGACGACGTGGGTGGCGTCGAGGTCGGCGTGCAGCCGCGCCGCGCGTTCGCGCAGCAGCCGTGGGTCACGGTCGCGGGCGTCGAGGAGGTCGTCCAACAGCTCGCCGCGGACACGCTGTTCGGCCTCGGCGGCGGAACGGCGGGCGAGGAGCAGTAGCGAGGTGACCGTTGCGGCACGCTCGAGCGTGCGCTGGTCGACGGGGTCCAGGCCGGGTTGGCCGCGCAGCACCAGCGCACCGAGGAGTTCGCCGCCTGCGACCACCGCCGCGATCCAGTCGTCGGCGTGCCGCACCGCGTGGCCCTCGGCGCGGGACGCCTCCAGGGCTCCCGCCGGTGCGGTGGCGGCCTCGGTGAACTCGACGGTGCCGTCGAGGACTTGGGAGACGGCGGCGGCCACGTCGTGCACCCCGCCGCCGTGCAGCACGAGTTGGGCGAGCCGGTCGTGCACGTCGGAGGCCCGCTCGATGACTCCGCTGCGGTCCTGGATGATCTCGTTGGCCCGCTCCAGGCCGGCCAGGGCCGAGCGTGTCTCGGTGAGCAGGTTCGCGGTGTCGAGGGCGGCCGCGGCGAGGGCGGCGAAGGAGCCGAGGAGGGCGATCTGCTCCCGCTCGAAGACCCGGGCACGCCGGTCCGCCGCGAAAAGCACCCCGATGACGTGGTGCCCCAGCATCAGCGGCACTCCGAGGATGGCGACCAGCCCCTCGTCGCGGACGCCGGCGTCGATGGCGAGCGTGTGCTGGAAGCGGTCGTCCTTGAAGTAGTCGTCGGTGACGTAGGGGCGGGCGGTCTGGGCGACGAGTCCGCCGAGCCCCTCCCCCATCCCGAGCCGCAGCTGCTGGAAGCGGGCGGCGACCGAGCCCTCGGTCACTCGCATGTAGGTGTCGCCCCTGGCCGGGTCGTTCAGGCTGAGATAGGCGACGTCCGTGCCGAGCAGAGACCGGGCGCGCTGCACGATCGCCTGGAGCACGGCGTCCAGATCCCGCAGGCCGGCCAGGTCGTGGGCCGTCTCGAACAGGGCCGACAGCTCGGCCTCGCGCCTGCGCCGCCCCTCCAGCTCGGAGCGGACGCGCAACGCGAGCAGCTTGGCCTGTTCGAGGGCGACGATCCACTCGGTGGATCTGCCCTCGGCGCGGGCGAGCAGCACCGGCTGTTCATAGGCGTCGGCGGACGCGCCCCGGGCCAGCAGCTCGAGGAACGGCGTCTCGGCGCCGCTCGGGGGCGCTCCGGCATCGGCTGGGAAGCGCTCGGCAGGGTGGACGTGATCGCGAGACATGCCGACAGGATTGCTCATCGCACCGCCGCCCCGTCAGGCCTGTGGATAACTCGGGATTCCGCCGGCCCCGGCCGGTCAGTGCGCGGTCCAGCCACCGTCGAGCACGAGCGAGGTACCGGTCACGAACGACGCCTGAGGGCTACACAGGTAGGCCACGGCCTCCGCGACCTCCTCGGGTTCGATGAGCCGCTTGACCGCGCTGTCCTTCAGGAGCACCTCGGACAGCACCCGCTCCTCGGGAATGCCGTGCGCCTGGGCCTGGTCGGCGAGCTGCCTCTCGACCAGGGGGGTGCGCACATAGGCGGGGTTCACACAGTTCGAGGTGACGCCATGTGCCGCGCCCTCCAGCGCGGCGGTCTTGGAGAGTCCCTCCAAGCCATGTTTGGCGGCCACATAGGCCGACTTGAAAGCCGAGGCGCGCAGCCCATGTACGGAGGACACATTCACGATCCGGCCCCAGCCCTGCCCGTACATATGGGGCAGGGCTCCACGGATGAGCCGGAACGGTGCCTCCAGCATCACGGTGAGCACCGTGTGGAAGACATCGGGCGGGAACTCCTCGATGGGACGCACCAGCTGCATCCCGGCGTTGTTGACGAGAACGTCGGTGCCGGCGGCGGCGAGTTCCGCTGCGTCCAGGTCGGTGAGGTCGAGGACGTGCGGCTCGACGGCGCCCGCGAGCCCCTGGGCCCGCGCCTCGAGGTCCTCCAGGCCCACCGCGTCCCGGTCGACCGCTCTCACCTTGGCCCCCGCCGCCGCGAGCCGCAGCGCACAGGCCCGGCCGATGCCGCCGGCGGCACCGGTGACCAGGGCGGTACGGCCATCGAGGTCGAGGGGGGACGGCGCGGGCGAGCCGTGAGCCGGGAGGGTTCTGGACGCGGTCATGGCTCGACCCTAGGCACCACCCTCACCAGGCCACATATGGTCACAGCCCATACTTCAGTCCGAGGTCATGGGTTCGAACCACGTGGGTTCATCGGACAGGGCCTGCTTGATCCGGAAGATCTGCCGTTCCTTCATCGTGGGCAGCGCGTCCACCGCGAACCAGCCCACCTCCACGGACTCGTCATCGTTGACGCGTGCCTCACCGCCGACGGCGCGGCAGCGGAAGGTGATGTCCATGAACTGGCACTGGTCGCCGTTGGGGTAGGTGACCTCACGGCCGGCCTTGATGAGGACGACCCGCTCGGGTACGCACTCGACCCCGGTCTCCTCGTACACCTCCCGTACGGCGCAGACCGCGGGCTGCTCGCCGGGATCGGGGATGCCGCTGATCACCGTCCACTGGTGGTTGTCCGCGCGCTTTCCCAGCAGGACCCGTCCCTCGTCGTCGAAGACGACGGCGCTGACCCCGGGAAGCCAGAGCAGTTGGTGGCCGGCGGAGGCCCTGATCGTACGAATAAAGTCGGGAGTAGCCATGCCGTCGACCCTAACGGGCAGGTGGCGGCGCCCCCGGTGAATTCCGGGGGCGTCCGACCGGCGTACGACTACACGTCACCGGCGCGTCGCGCGCGCAGCCCGGCGCCGATCGCCCAGCCGAGGCCGCCCGCGGCGACCAGCACCAGGGCGATCTCCGGCAGGATGCCGAGGCGCGTGGCGGGCGTCTCGCTGGAGCGCAGCGGGACCTTCTGGACGAGCGAGTCGGCCACGAACATGCCCGTGCGCTGGGTGATCGTGCCGTCCGGCATGATGATCGCGCTGACGCCGCTGGTCACCGGGACGGTGACGGTCCGACTGTGTTCGACGGCCCGCACACGGGACATGGCGAGCTGCTGGTAGGTCATCTCGCTGCGGTCGAAGGTGGCGTTGTTGCTCGGCACGGAGATCATCTGCGCGCCGTCGGTGACCTCGGAGCGCACGGCCCAGTCGAAGGCGGCCTCGTAGCAGGTGACGAGTCCGACCTTGGCGCCGTCCATGGTGAACACGCCCGGCTCGGTGCCGCGGCTGAAGTCCTTGCGGACCATCGAGGTCCAGTTCTCGTTGATCGCGCCGACGAGCGAGCGCAGCGGCAGGTACTCGCCGAACGGCTGGATCTGCCGCTTGTCGTAGGTGTCGACGGGGCCCTTTGCCGGGTCCCACAGGATCTGCTCGTTGAGCAGCTTGCCGTCGCGTTCGACGACGCCACCGACCGAGATGGGCACACCGATCGCCTTGGCGGCGGTGTCGATGACGGCGCGGGCGTCGGCGTTGGCGAAGGGGTCGATGTCGGAGGAGTTCTCGGGCCACAGCACGAAGTCGGGCTGCGCGACCTTGCCCGCCTTGACCTCGGCCGCGAGACGCTCGGTCTCGCGCGCGTGGTAGTCCAGGACGGCCCGCCGCTGGGAGTTGAAGTCGAGCCCCGCGCGCGGGACGTTGCCCTGGATGACGGCGACGGTCGCGGTGCCGTCCTCGGCCTTGTCGCTGACCAGCGGACGTGCGGCCACGGCGCCCACCACGGGCACGGCCACGCTCAGCAGGGCCACGGCCGCGGTGGACCGCTGGACGGCCCGGGTGCGCCGACGCTCAAGGACGAGGCGTACGACCTCGTAGAGCCCGAAGCCGCACAGGACCACCGCGAAGCCGAGCACCGGTGTGCCGCCGACCGCGGCGAGCGGAAGGAAGGCGCCGTCCGCCTGGCCGAACGCGATCTTGCCCCAGGGGAAGCCGTTGAACGGCGCACGCGCGCGTGCCGCCTCCCCGGCGATCCACAGCGCCGCCGCCCACACCGGCCAGCCCGGCAGTCTCGACACCACGGCGACTCCCGCGCCGACCAGCGCGACGAAGACCGCCTCGATCACGACGAGCGCGAGCCAGGGGCCGGGCCCGACCTCCACTCCGGTCCACACCAGCAGCGGCAGCAGGAAACCGAGCCCGAAGAGGTAGCCGAGGCCGAGGCCCGCCTTCCAGCTACGGCCGCGCAGCACCCAGCCGAAGACGGCGAAGGCGGGCAGGGAGAGCCACCACAGCGTGCGCGGCGGGAAGCTGACGTAGAGCAGCACTCCGGAGAGCGCCGCGGCGAGGGCCGGAACCAGGCGGACGAGCCGTGCGGCCCGCGAAGCGGGCGCTATCTGCGGCTCCAACTGGTCCGACTCGTCCACGGAGGTTGCGGTGACGGTCACTCCGGGAGTGTACGGCGGCTGACCTTGGCAACGACAGCGCGGTCCGAGTGCGGAGACGGCCCGCCCCTCGCCCGTACCGGATGCCCCGCCGAGGCCCTCCGGCGGCCGGGTGACGCATCGTTCCTGCACTGGACGTCCACAAATCGGCCATAAGCCGTTACGGTATGCCGGAGCCTCAGTCGTACCGGCCGAGAAGGTCCGGGCGGCCGGGGCCCGTCACAGGTCGGGGGACCGGTTTCGGGGGGCGGGTTGGGTGTCGCGGGGATGACGTCTGCGGCAGGTCCGGATGAGGACAGCGACAGACGAAACGTTTCTGATGCGGCCGGCGTGGTGGTGCTGGGGGCCTGCGCCGCCTGGTCGCTGATCTCGGCTGCCGTGCGCGACGGCCGCCCCGAAGGTGTGCTGCTCGCGATCCTCGCCGTGGCCGCCGGCTATGCGGCGGGGCGGATCAGCGGGGCGCTGCTGCCGGTCGCCGCGCCCTGCGCGGGAGCGCTGGCGGGGGTGAGCCTGACGCTGACCGTTCCGCATCTGTCTCCCGGCCCTCAGATCATCGCCCCGCTGGGCCACGCCGGGGCCACCGCCGCCATGCTGACCCTCTCCACGGGCGCCGCGTGCTGCGCCGCCTGGGCCGCGTCGACCCCGCTCGTGCGTCTGGGCCTACGCGCGGTGGCCGCCGGAATCGCGGTGACCGCCGCGGTCCTGGGCTCCACCAGCGGGTTCGTCGCCTGTACCGCCGTCCTCATCTGCTCACTCGCCGCCGGCCACATCCGTCATCGCGGCGTGGGCATCGCGGGTCTGGCCCTGGCCGCGGCCTCGGTCACCGGCCTGACCTGGGCGGTCGCCGGGAACATGGTGCCCGGCGGACTGCTCGCCTGGCTGGAGGGGCAGCTGACGGAGCACCGGATCCAGCTGTGGCACGACGCGCTGCACCTGGCCCAACAGGAGCCTGCCCTCGGCGTGGGTCCGGGACGCTTCGGCGAACTCGGCGAGAAGGCGGCCGGGACACTGCTGTCCGACGGCAAGCCCCACTCGGCGCCCTTGCAGCAGGCGGCGGAACAGGGGGTCGTCGGCGTGCTGCTGCTGGCGGCGGCCTTCTGCTGGATGCTGTTCGCGCTGTGGCGCACCGCCCGCCCCACCCCGGTCGCCCTCACAGCGGGCGCGGCCCTGACGGCCCTGGCGGGGATCGCCGCGGTCGGCAACGCCCTCAGCTTCACCACGGTGTCGGTCGGCGCGGGCCTGCTGGCGGGGCTGGCGACGGCACGCCCCATAGCCGTCGTACCGGCGCATCCTGAGAACGGCGTACGCGCGGGTGGCGATCGGCCGACGCACTGATCTGCGGCCACATGCCCCGGACTACGGCAGTGTCATCGGCGCACATGGGCTCGGAAGCCACCCTCGGCGACGATCCCCCGATCCCAGCGACGACCTGCATCACCTTCGGATCTACGCGTCACCTCCGGATCCACCCGTCACCCTCGGCTCTACGCGTCACCCGCAGATCCACCCGTCCTCCGCGGATCCACCCGTCCTCCTGGATCCCCTCGACCCAAGACCGTCTCAGAGCGCCGTACCCGCCGCCCTGGACCGCAGCCGATCCCGGATGACCCCCACGGCCGCCTCCGCGTCATCGACGGTGATGGTGAACGTGTGGCCGTCCCACAGCCGTAGCACCAGACCCTCACCACGCCGTACGACGACCGCGGTGCCCTTCTCGGGCCGCCATCGGTAGCCCCAGCCACCCCAGTGACGCGGAGTGACGAGCGGGACGAATTCGGCGCCCACGACCTGGGACAGGGGGATACGGCGACGCGGCACTCCGATGTGGCCGCAGCGCACTTCCAGGCACTCCTGGTCGACCTTCAGGGCGACATGCACGAACGCGAGGGTGCCGAAGAGGACCAGCAGTCCGGCCGCGATGCACCCCACGACCGCCATGACGAGCGGGGCGACGCCGTCCGTCCACGGCGAGTCGACGGCCAGCTCGATTCCGAGCGCCATGCAGGCGGCCCCGACGAGCGCGAGCAGCCACTGGACCCGGTTGGTCGCCCGCCCGGTCCATACATCGGGGTGCGGCTTACCGCCGTGGAGGTGGTCCCTCATGGCTATGAGGTTACTCAGGATTCGCTGCGCTGGTAGCTCGTGGCGGAGGGTGACTGCGCCGACCGGACCACTGCGGACTCTTGTCGTCCGTTTTATGCCCTTAGGTCACAGCACAGGGCTGATCTCCTGGAGGAGACGCCCCTCCTCGTAGGCGAGAGCGGGTGCGGGGAGCGTGCCCTCGCGTCCGCTCAGGAGCACGGTGAGCGTGCCGGTCGGCGCGGCCGCGGGGGCGGGCTGCTCATCGAGGCGGCGCAGTGCCTGGGCGGCCACCGCGCCGGCGGAGCCGTGCAGGACGAGCGGCGGGAAGCCGGGGCGCTGCACGGCGGTGCGGATGCGCTCGGCGACGAGTTCGTAGTGCGTGCAGCCCAGGACGACGGTCGTCACGTCCCGGGGGGTCAGCGCGGCGGCCGCGGCGACCGCGACCTCGATCGCCGTGTCGTCCGCGTGTTCGATGGCCTCCGCCAGTCCGAAGCACGGCACCTCGGTGACGGTCACACCGTCGGCGAAGTCCTTGATCAGTCCGCGCTGGTAGGGGCTGCCGGTGGTGGCGGGAGTGGCCCAGATCGCGACGGGGCCACCGCCGGCCGCGGCCGGCTTGATCGCGGGGACCGTGCCGATGACCGGTATGGCGGGTTCGAGCCGGGCCCGCAGGGCGGGCAGCGCGTGCACGGACGCGGTGTTGCAGCCGACGATCAGGGCGTCGGGCCGGTGTGCGGCGGCGGCCTCGGCCACGGCCACCGCGCGCCGCGTGAGGTCCTCGGGAGTCCTGGGACCCCAGGGCATGCCGTCGGGGTCGAGTGAGAGCACGAGATCTGCGTCGGGTCGCAGCCGCCGTACCGTAGCGGTGGCCGCCAGCAAGCCGATTCCGGAGTCCATCAGCGCGATCTTCACCCGGCCACGATAGACGATGGGCCCTTTTCGACCGGCCGGGTGGGGCAGACTGCGCACGTGAGCGCCATCGCGTGGATCGCCGCCGCATCACTGGCCGCCTGGCTGTGGCTGATGCTCTGCCAGGGCTTCTTCTGGCGTACGGATGTCAGACTCCCGCGGCGGGCGCTGCCGGACGACTGGCCGTCGGTCTGTGTCGTCGTGCCGGCCCGCGACGAGGCCGCGGTACTTCCGATGAGCCTGCCGTCGCTGCTCGCCCAGGACTATCCGGGACGCGCGGAGATCTTCCTGATCGATGACGGCAGTTCGGACGGCACCGGGGAGCTTGCGCGAGAGCTCGCGCGGGAGCGGGGCGGGCTGCCGCTGACGGTGGACTCCCCCGGTGAGCCGCCCGCGGGCTGGACGGGCAAGCTGTGGGCGGTGCGGCACGGCATCGGCCTGGCACGCGCGCGTGACCCCGAGTACCTCCTGCTCACGGACGCTGACATCGCGCATGCGCCCGACAGTCTGCGGGAGCTGGTCGCGGCCGCCCGCACCGGCGGTTTCGACGTCGTCTCGCAGATGGCGCGGCTGCGGGTGGATAGCCTGTGGGAACGACTGGTCGTGCCGGCTTTCGTGTACTTCTTCGCTCAGCTGTATCCGTTCCGCCGGATCGGTGCGAAGGGGGCGCGGACGGCGGCAGCGGCGGGCGGCTGTGTCCTGATCAGTGCCGAGGCCGCCGAGCGGGCGCGGATTCCGGACGCCATCCGGCACGCCGTGATCGACGACGTGGCGCTCGCGCGGGCCGTCAAGCGTGGGGGCGGCCACATCTGGCTGGGGCTGGCCGAGCGGGTGGACAGCGTGCGTCCGTATCCGCGGCTTGCCGATCTGTGGCGGATGGTCTCGCGCAGCGCGTACGCGCAGCTTCGGCACAACCCGTTGGTGCTGGCCGGGACGGTCGCCGGTCTCGCGCTGGTGTATCTGGTGCCGCCGGCGGCCCTGGTGGCGGGTCTGGCCGGCGGGGACACGGCGACCGCGGTCGGCGGCGGTCTCGCATGGCTGGTGATGACGGGGACGTACGTACCGATGCTCCGCTACTACCGCCAGCCGCTGTGGCTCGCGCCCCTGCTTCCATTCACCGCGTTCCTCTACCTCCTGATGACGGTCGATTCCGCGGTGCAGCACTACCGGGGGCGTGGTGCGGCCTGGAAGGGCCGCACCTATACACGTCCCAACGCGGTGCCCGACGAGGGCTGACTACTTGCGGCCCGGGGTCCAGTTCATGCCCCACCCGTAGGCGTAATCGACCGTGCGCTGCGGGCTCACGCCGCGCTCGGGCACCAGGTAGCGGGCCTCGCGCTGGACGACCAGGTCGTCGCCGGTGTTGGTGATCAGGGCGAGCGCGCACACCGTAGAGGGGACGGTGCACTCGTCGAGCGAGAAGTCGACCGGGGCGCCGTGCTGCGGTGTGAGGGTGACCGTTGCGTGCAGGTCGGCGAAGGAGCGCGCGCCCTCATAGATGGTGACGAAGATCAGGATGCGCCGGAAGGCCCGCTGGTGGTCGAGGTTGACGGTGAGGTTCTCGCCGCTGGCCACGGCACCGGTACGGTCGTCGCCGTCCAGGTGGATGTACGGGGGCTGGTGCAGGGCGCCGAAGGCGTTGCCGAGGGACTGGATCACTCCCTTGCTGCCGTCGGCCAGCTCGTACAGGGCGCACAGGTCGAGGTCGAGGTCGTTGTGCATGGCGACCGGGCGGCCCAGCTTGCTCGCCCAGCCGGAGAACTGCTTGCGGACCTGCCAGTTGAGGTTCACGCGCAGGGCGCCCGAGGTGCCGCCCTGCTTGGTCAGCGAGACCGAGGGGGCCGCCTTGGTGAGCGTCACCTTGCTGAGGCTGACGGGCGCTGCCTGGGGGACGGGCGGGGCGACCGGCGGCATGGCGGGCGGCGGCGGGGTCATCACGGGCGCGGCCGGTGGCGCGACGGGCGTCGGTGCGGGCGCCGCCTGCTGGGGCTCGTCGACGGTGATGCCGTAGTCGGTGGCGAGGCCCTCCAGGCCGCTGCCGTAGCCCTGGCCGACGGCGCGGAACTTCCAGGCGCCCTGGCGGCGGTAGAACTCACCGAGCACGAAAGCGGTTTCGACGGTGGCGCCCGTGCTGTCGAAGCGGGCGACGGTCGTGCCCTGGGCGGCGTCCTTGACCTCGATGTACAGGTTTGACACCTGGCCGAACGACCCTCCGTCGGCGGAGGCGGCGAGGATGACCGTCTCGATGGCGGGCTCCACGCGCGTGAGGTCGACGAGGAGGCTGTCCGTCACCTGGCCGCCGGCCTCCCGCTTGCCCTCGTGGCGGACGGCGCCGGAGGCGTGGGCGGGCTGGTTGTAGAAGACGAAGTCCGCGTCGGAGCGGACCTTTCCGCCGACGAGCAGGAGGGCCGAGGCGTCCGCGTCGGGGACGCCGGGTCCTGAACGCCAGCCCAATTCGACCCGCAGTGCCGTCGTCGGCACCGGAACATTCGATCCCTTCGGCATTGACATGTCCGCCCCCATCACCTGCTCACCGCGCCAGGCATGTCCCGGCGGCCCACTGGGTTCTTCTCCTGGGTCAACCTAATTCCCCTGGCCCTCGAAGTCCCACGGGGGCGCGGAAACACTCATGGTCAACCGGCGGTAACCCGCCCGGAACTCGGCATTTACAGGATCCGAGCGCCGATTGGCGTCCCTTTTTGCCAAGTTCGCTCGGATTGGGGATCCTGCGTCACTGCGGGCGCATAAAACAACCCTCTTATCGGTCTCCCCAACCAGCACATCGTGGGCTTACCTTATGTGCCATGACCTCCCCCCGCTCCACCTATGGCGGCGGCTACTACTCCGCCTCCTTCCCGGACACCCCGATCTACGACAAGCTCGTGGCCGAGCGGGGTACCCCGCAGATCGCCCCGATCCGGGTCCCCGCCGCGTACGACATGCCGGGCGGCAACCTGCCCGCGCTGCCGTCGGCGCTGCCCGCCCTCCCGGCGGCACCGTCCCAGCCCTCCTACGGTTATCCGCAGGCCCAGCAGCCCTCTCCGCTGCAACAGGCGCCCGCGGCCTACATCCCGCAGCAGGCGGCCGCGCCGCGCGGCTACCCGGGCCCGCAGGCGCAGCAGCCTCGGCCGGTGGCCCCCGGTGGCATGGGCTACGAGGCGATGCGCCCCGCGGCTCCCCGCCCCGCCGCGGCTCCTTACCAGGATCCGTACAACAACCAGCAGTACCGCGGCTACTGATCCATTCCCTGCGGGGTTGTCGGCGCCACCTGGCACGATGGCCCCATGGGGCATGCACAGCTGCAGTCGATTCACGTTCATCCGGTCAAAGCGTTCCGGGGCACCTCACCCCCGGAAGCCGCCGTGGAGCCCTGGGGGCTGGCCGGAGATCGTCGCTGGATGCTGATCGACGACGGGGGAAAGGTCGTTACCCAGCGCCAGCGGCCTCGCCTTGCGCTCGCCGCCGCGGAGCTGCTGCCCGGTGGCGGCGTACGGCTGACCGCGCCCGGCATGGACCCGCTGACCGTGCCGGTGCCGCGCACGCCCGACACCGTGCCGGTGGAGCTCTTCCGCGACAAGGTCGAGGCGGCCCTCCCCGAGGACGACGCCGCCCATACCTGGTGCAGCACTTATCTGGGCGCCGAGACGCGCCTCGTGTACATGGCCGACCCCGCCACGAGCCGGCCCGTCGACCCCGAGTACGCCCTGCCGGGCGAGACGGTCAGCTTCGCCGACGGCTATCCGCTGCTGCTCACCACGACCGGGTCGCTCGACGCCCTCAACTCCCTGATCGCCCAGGGTGACCACGCGAACGAGGGCCCGCTGCCCATGAACCGTTTCCGGCCGAACGTCGTCGTGTCGGGCACCGCCGCCTGGGCCGAGGACGACTGGTCGCGCATCGCCATCGGCGAGGTCACCTTCCGTTTGCCGAAGAAGAGCGGGCGCTGCGTGGTGACCACGACCGACCAGGCCACCGCCGAGCGCGGCCGGGAGCCGCTGCTCACCCTGGGCCGACACCGCCGCATGGGCGGCAAGCTGGTCTTCGGCCAGAACCTGGTGCCCCTGTCCCGAGGCACGATCCGGGTCGGCGATCCGGTCACGATCCTGCCTGACTGAGCAGACCTCCTGGCTGAGAAGCGCTCCTGACCGGGGAACCTCGCGCCGGGGCCCGGGCGTTGGGCCTTTCGTGAGAAGTTCATGAGAGGCCACGGACGCAGGTGATTTGGCTCTCTCTTCGGCGGGGCCCGCGGGTGAACGGCTCCGCCACGGGTTATCACGGAGCGGGAAGGGGGTGGCCGGACGATGCGGGCGATCAGCGGACTCTGGCGCTGGCGGCACAATCCGCTGCGCCGTGCGACGGACTTGGCGGAGGCCTGGCTCGCTCTCGCGGCGCTGCTGCTGATCCTGGCCGTGGCGCCCTTGGCGGGCTTTTTGATCGGCGGTCTCGCTCAGGACGCCTTGCAGCAGTCCGTGCGTGAACAGCGCCTGTCGCGGCACCTGGTGACCGCGAAGGTGGTCCGCAGGCTGGAGGCCTCCCCGCTGGACATGGACCCCGAGGCGGCGACCGGTCGGGACCGGCGCACGCGGGTCGTGGCCGACTGGACCGCACCGGACGGCACCGTGCACCACGGCCGGGTCATGGCGAGCCTGGACAGCCCGCAGCGGGGCGACCGGTTCCGGATATGGACCGACCAGCAGGGCCGTACGGTCGCCCGCCCGCTGGACTCCGCGACGGCGTCGACGCACGCCGTGCTCGCCGGAGTCGGCACCGCCCTGCTGGCGGCCGGCCTGGTCGAGGGCGGCAGACGGCTGATCGTCTGGCGCATGGTCCGTCGCCGGTACGAGCGTTGGGACCGGGCGTGGGACAAGGCGGGTCCGGACTGGGGCCGGACCGGCACCGGCAGCTGACGGCCTTCCGGCTCTGGTCAACCCACCGTCCGCGCGCACGCTACGGTGGACCGGCCGAACTCTTCGGCAGCAGAACCCGCGTACTACGAGGTGGGGGCACAACAACGCCATGGCACAGGGCACGGTCCAGGTGACGCACACCGGTACATCGCGGTGGCGGCGCCGCACGGGTGAGTACGCGTCGCTCGCCGCCGCCCTGGAGGCCGCGGCCGACGGTGACGTCCTCACCGTCGCCCCCGGCACCTACCGGGAGAACCTCGTCGTCCAGCGGGCGGTGACCCTGCGCGGCCCCGAGGGCTCCCCCGGTTCGGTGCGGATCGCGCCCGTGGACGGTGTGCCGCTGACGGTGCGCGCCTCGGCCGTGGTTCAGGACCTGCATGTGGAGGGACAGGACGCGGCGGCGCCCGCGCTGCTGGTGGAGGAGGGTGCCCCGGAGCTGTCGGACGTACGGATCGTCACCCGCTCCGCGGCCGGGATCGAGGTGCGTGGCGGGGCGCGACCGACCGTGCGGCGCTGCACCGTCGACAACCCCGCGGGCATCGGCATCGCCGTACTGGACGGCGGTGGCGGGGTGTTCGAGGAGTGCGAGGTCGTCGCGGCCGGCCAGGCGGGCATCGCCGTGCGCGGCGGCGCGCACCCCCGCCTGGAGCGCTGCCGGGTGCACCACGCGGCGGGCTCGGGGCTGACGGCCACCGGGGAGAACTCCGCGCTGGAAGCCGTGGGTTGCGAGGTCTACGAGGTCCGCGGCTCGGGCGTCCAGATCACGGGCCGGGCCACCGCTCACCTCACGGACTGCGATGTGCACCGCACCACCGCCGACGGTGTCACGCTGGACACGGACGCGGTGCTGACGCTGGCGGACTGCCGTATCCACGACATCCCGGAGAACGCGGTCGACCTGCGCTCCCGTTCGGTGCTCACCCTGACCCGCACGACGGTGCGTCAGTTCGGGCGCAACGGCCTGTCGGTGTGGGATCCGGGCACGCGCGTGGACGCCAACCAGTGCGAGATCTTCGACAGCACCGGCGACTACCCGGCGGTCTGGGTCAGCGACGGCGCGACGGCGGTTCTCGACTCGTGCCGGGTGCACGACGTGCCGGACGCGTTGTTCGTCCTGGACCGCGGCTCCCGCGCGGACGTCGTCGACAGCGACCTCTCCCAGGTGCGCAACACAGCCGTGTCGGTGAGCGACGGCGCCACCGCCCAGCTCGACGACTGCCGGATCCGGGACGCGGCGACCGGCGCCTGGTTCCGCGACCACGGCAGCGGCGGCACCCTCAACAACTGCACCGTGGACGGCACCCAGACCGGCGTGATCGTCACCAAGGGCGCCGACCCGACCATAGAGCGCTGCACGGTCGACTCCCCCGCGGAGGCCGGGTTCTACGTCTCGGCGGGCGGGCGCGGCACCTTTCTGAACTGCCGGGTGCGGGGCAGCGCCGGATACGGCTTCCACGTGATCGACGGCTGCCGTACGACGCTGCGGAAGTGCCGTACGGAGCGGTGTGCGCGCGGGGGTTACGAGTTCGCCGACGCCGGCTCGGACGGGGCCTCCGGGGTGGGCCCCGACGTGGAGGACTGCACCAGCGACGAGAGCGCCGGGCTGAGGCAGCCGGCTGCGGCGCCGGAGCCGGTCGTGCAGACGGCCGGCCAGACCCCCGGTCTGCTCGGCGCGATCCCCGGCCAGCGCACCACCGAGCAGGAGGCGCTCGTCGCCGCCTCGCGGGCCGAGGAGCAGCCGACGCGGACCTCGAAGGCCGTGCTCGGTGAACTGGACGCGCTGGTGGGCCTGGAGAGCGTCAAGCGCGAGGTGCGCGCCCTCACCGACATGATCGAGGTGGGCCGGCGCCGCCAGCAGGCGGGCCTGAAGGCGGCCTCGGTCAAGCGGCATCTGGTCTTCACCGGCTCCCCCGGCACCGGCAAGACGACGGTCGCCCGTCTCTACGGCGAGATCCTCGCCTCCCTCGGCGTCCTGGAGAAGGGCCACCTGGTCGAGGTCTCCCGTGTCGACCTGGTCGGCGAGCACATCGGCTCCACGGCGATCCGCACCCAGGAGGCCTTCGACAAGGCGCGCGGCGGTGTGCTGTTCATCGACGAGGCGTACGCGCTGTCGCCGGAGGACTCGGGCCGGGACTTCGGCAAGGAGGCCATCGACACGCTGGTGAAGCTGATGGAGGACCACCGCGACGCGGTCGTGGTGATCGTCGCGGGCTACACGGCGGAGATGGAGCGCTTCCTGTCGGTCAACCCCGGTGTGGCGTCCCGTTTCTCACGCACCATCACCTTCAGCGACTACGGCCCCGACGAGCTGCTGCGGATCGTGGAGCAGCAGGCCGAGGAGCACGAGTACCGGCTCGGCGCCGGCGTCACCGAGGCCCTGCTGAAGTACTTCACGGCGATCCCCAAGGGCCCGGCGTTCGGCAACGGCCGCACCGCACGCCAGACCTTCGAGGCGATGGTGGAGCGGCACGCGAGCCGGGTCGCGCAGCTGGAGGAGCCGAGCACGGACGATCTGACGCTACTGTACGCGGACGACCTGCCGGAGCTGCTCTGACCCGACCCGGCAGGTCGCCCTTGGCTCAGCTCTCGGCCGCGGTCTCGGGCCGTTGCGCCGGCACCCCCGGCCTGAGCCGCGCGAGCAGCCGCTCCCGTTCCTTCGCGAACGCCGGGTCCGCCTGGTAGTCGCCGTGGCCCAGGATGGGTGCGGGCAGGGGGTGTTCGGGGGTGCGGCCGTAGGCCAGCGGGTCCCTGAGGGGCTCGCGGTCCACCTCGGGTGTGCAGCTGCCCGGCAGCCGGACCGGGCCGCCGATGGGGTCGGTGAGCCGGTACAGGTTGCGCCAGCAGTCGACGTCGGCGTGCAGGGAGGTCAGCGCGGCCTGGCCGAAGTGGGCCGGGAACCAGCGGCCGTACAGGCGCTCCAGCGGGGAACCGTAGGTCAGGAGCGCGACCCGTTTGCGGTCGGCCGGCGTCAGCTGCCAGGCCGCGGCGGCCGCGAGCACACTGCCCTGGGAGTGACCGGAGATGACCAGCCGCCGGCCGTCCTCCGCGCCGGTCCACGTGGCCATCCGCCAGGTCAGGTCGGGCACCGCGCGCTCGGCGTAGCAGGGCGGCGCGAAGGGGTGTGCGGCGCGCGGCCAGAAGGTGCCGACGTCCCACAGGATGCCGATGGTGCGCCGGGCGGAGGCGTCCTTGTAGGCGCGTCGCCCCCAGGTGACGAACAGTATGAAGCCGAAGCCGATCAGCCAGGAGCCCAGCGCCTGCGCGGTCTCGGCGGCGCCGTGGACGAAGGCGTACGTCCCGTCGGCGGCCTTGCTCGGTGTCGCGTCGGTCGTCAGGGCACCGACCAGGGCTCCGGCGCCCAGGAGCAGGGTGGCCGCGGAGGTGACGGCGACGAGGAGGGGCGCGCGGTCGGTGAGCGTCGCCATCGCGCGGGTCGTCGCGATACGCCGGGTGCGGGCGGGGTCCTGCGGCTCCCCCGTGTAGTCGAGCTCCACCGTGCCCAGCTCGGTCCGGCGCAGCCGCCACGCCCGCCACCCCAGCCCGCCGCAGAACAGCAGGACGAGGACCAGCAGCGGCGGGATCACGGACGCCTGCCAGGTCAGCAGCACGGGCGGTCCGACGATCGACGTGCCTGTGCCGTCCAGCCAGTCGGCCACCCGCTGGGAGACCCCGCCGGACATCACCCCGCCCAGAGCGCAAGCCAGCATCACCACGGCGGGTCCGCCGAGGCCGCGCATCGCGGCACGGGCGTCGGGCCGGGTGCGGTACAGGAGGTGGGCGACCACGGCGAGCACGATGACGAGCAGGCCCTGGATGAAGGCGATGGCGCCGAAGGTGGGGTCGCCCGGGAGGCGACCGGTCGACTGCCAGCCCGGCCGGTCCCACCCGGCGTACACCAGGGCGAGCGCCAGCAGGCCGAGGGCGGCGAGCGGCAGCCGTCGTACGAGATGCTCGTCCAGTTCCTGGCCGAGGCGGTTCTCGCTGCGGCCCCGGCGGCATACCACCCACACCACGACCGCCGCACAGGCGACGAGGGCCGCGTCCAGGGTCCACCCCAGGGTGTCGAGGAGCGCCGGTCCGCCGGGGCGGCGGTCGAAGCGGGCCGCCGCCGAGCCGACCGCGGCGGCGACCGTCAGCAGGCCGGCGGCGGTGTGGGCGGCGCGCAGCCGGGCCACGAGGCGACGGCCGTACCAGAAGCCGGGGCGGCCCAGGGAGCTGCCGCCGGTCTCCTCGTCGGGCTCGGGCTCACGGGCGATGGGCTGCTGGGACTCGTAGGCGCTCCAGGTGCGCCGGGAGAGGTACCACAGCAGGCCGGTCAGCGCGGCGGGCACCACGGCCGCGAGGGCGAGCCTGCGGCCGGGGTCGCTCCACCAGCCGCCGTTCGAGACCGTCGGGGACAGGAAGCCCAGCCAGCTGTGCCGGTCGGCGCACGCGCGTGTGCCCGCGCACTGCCAGGCCGCGAGGTCTAGGGCTACCTCGCACGCGGCCGCGACGAGCAGCACCGTGAGCGTCAGGCCCGCGAGCCGCACGAGCAGGCCGTACAGCCGTACCGTGCGCCCGTGGTCGCGGGCGGTGGGGCGCATCCAGTGGGCGAGGTTCACCACCATGAACGGCAGAAGTAACAGCCACAGGGCGCGTGCGCTGTTGCCCGAGGTGAGGTTGCACCAGACGTAGGCCTCGCGCACCGGTTCGCCCCGGTGGTCCTGCGGCCGGTCCTCGGCGTCGACGTCGTCGGCCCGCCGGAAGACGGCTGCCGTGTCGTCGCCGGTGATCCGCACGGTCCGCGGATCGTCGAGCATGTCCTCCGGTGTCTTGCCGCCGACCCCGTGGACCAGGAGTTCCAGGGCAATTCCGGTACCCGTCCGCCCCGTGCCCGGGTCGTCGGGCCCTTCCGTGGCGTCGTCCGCTCCGCGTCTCTCAGCCAGTTCCACTGTTCGCACTTCCCCCGTGACGAGCCGTCGGCTTCTGTCCGTGCGGGCACAAGGATCTCCGCCCGGAGGCGTCCGTACACCTCTCGTCACGGAATCTCCCCGTTCCGTGTGAAGAACCGGGGAACGGAGGATGCCGAGATGACATGCACGCATCGTGACAGCCAGTGGCGCGGCGGGTACCGACCCATGCGAGGATGAGACGCCCCGCGCACGTGGAGGGGCGAGAATGTCCTTGTGGGAGGGGTTGCGGGGGGCATGTCGGACGGCGGCGGCGAAAGGACCGGAGCGTACGTGAGCGAGAATCAGAACCTCCTCGCGGAGCAGCGGCGCGCCCTGATTCTGGACGAGGTACGGCGCCGCGGCGGTGTGCGTGTCAATGAGCTGACGCGCAAGCTCGGCGTGTCGGACATGACGGTGCGCCGCGATCTCGACGCGCTCGCCCGGCAGGGCGTGCTGGAGAAGGTGCACGGCGGCGCGGTCCCGGTGGTCGAGGCCAGCACGCACGAGCCGGGTTTCGAGGCCAAGTCGGGTCTGGAGCTGACGGCCAAGGAGGACATCGCGCGGGCGGCGGCCGAGCTGGTCGCGCCGGGCAGCGCGATCGCGCTGTCGGGCGGTACGACGACGTACGCGCTGGCGCAGCAGCTGGTCGAGGTTCCCGACCTCACCGTGGTCACGAACTCGGTGCGGGTGGCCGACGTCTTTCACGTGGCGCAGCGCACCACGGGCCCCCGGCAGGGCGCGGCCACGGTGGTGCTGACCGGCGGGGTGCGCACGCCGTCCGACTCGCTGGTGGGCCCGGTGGCCGACCAGGCGATCGCGGCGCTCCACTTCGATGTGCTGTTCCTCGGTGTGCACGGCATATCGGTGGAGGCCGGCCTGTCCACGCCGAACCTCGCGGAGGCCGAGACCAACCGGCGGCTGGTGCAGTCGGCGCGGCGGGTCGTGGTGGTCGCCGACCACACCAAGTGGGGTGTGGTGGGGCTGAGTTCCTTCGCGGCGCTGGATCAGGTCGACACGCTGGTGACGGACGCCGGGCTGGCGACCGACGCGCGCTCGGGGATCGCCGAGCACCTGCGCCGGCTGGTGGTGGCCGGTGAGCCCGATGAGGGTGCAGACATCTGACGAGGCGCCAGCTATGGTGACGCTGCCCGGAGCGGCTTCGGCATAGGGGGTTTCGTCCATGGCTCACCTGCTGCGCGAGGTGGGGATCGACTTCGTCGGGACCGCACCCGTACGTCATGTCTTCGCGCGGGAGATCTCCGCTCCCCCGGAGACGGTGTACCGGGCGCTCGCGGAGGACGTGGCCGCCTGGCCGCAGTGGTTCTCGGCGGTGACGCTGGCGCGTCCGCTCGACGAGGGAGCCCGGCGCGAGGTCCGGCTCAAGGGCGGCACGCGTTTCGAGGAGACGATCCTGGCGGCGAAGAGCCCCGAGGTGTACGCCTACCGCGTCGACCTCACCAACGCGGCGGGGGCGCGGGCCATGGTCGAGGAGTGGCGGCTCGCCCCGGCGGGGGCGGGAACCCGGGTCCAGTGGACCTTCGCTGTCGACGGTACGGCGCCCTTCCGGTTCGTCTTCGGCCTCGCGCGGGCCGGCCTCGGCAAGGCGTTCAGGGACGCGGTGACGTCCCTGGACCGGCGGCTGGCCGCGGCGGCACGCTGAGGCCGGCGGGTCACTCGGGCCAAGCGGGAACCCGGGTCCAGTGGACCTTCGCCGTCGACGGTACGGCGCCCTTCCGGTTCGTGTTCGGCCTGGCGCGGGCCGGCCTCGGCAAGGCGTTCAGGGACGCGGTGACGTCCCTGGACCGGCGGCTGGCCGCGGCGGCACGCTGAGGCCGCCGGGTCACTCGGGCCACACGCCCGTCTCCAGCAGCTGCTCGATGGCCGTGGCGTACGGCGCGATGTCCAGGCCCTGCCCGGCCAGCCACGCGTCCGAGTAGTACTTGTCGAGGTAGCGGTCCCCGGGGTCGCACAGCAGGGTCACGACGCTCCCCTGCCGTCCCTCGGCCACCATCTCGGCGACGATCTTCAGCGAGCTCCACAGCCCGGTGCCGGTGGAGCCGCCCGCCTTGCGGCCGATGGCCCGCTCCAGGGCGCGCACGGCGGCCACGCTCGCCGCGTCCGGCACCTTCATCATCCGGTCGATGGCGCCGGGCACGAAGCTCGGCTCCATGCGCGGCCGGCCGATGCCCTCGATGCGGGAGCCGCAGTCGCAGGTGACGTCCGGATCGCCGGTGGTCCAGCCCTCGAAGAAACAGGAGTTGTCGGGATCGGCGACGCAGATGCGGGTGTCGTACTGCATGTAGTGGACGTACCGGGCGAGGGTCGCGGAGGTGCCGCCGGTGCCGGCCGTGGCGACGATCCACGCGGGCTCCGGGAACCGTTCCAGGCGGAGCTGGCGGAAGATGGACTCGGCGATGTTGTTGTTGCCGCGCCAGTCCGTGGCCCGTTCGGCGTAGGTGAACTGGTCCATGTAGTGGCCGCCGGTCTCCACCGCGAGCCGGGCGGACTCCTCGTACATCTTGCGCGAGTCGTCCACGAAGTGGCACTGGCCGCCGTGGAACTCGATCAGACGGCACTTCTCGGCGCTCGTCGTGCGCGGCATGACGGCGATGAAGGGCACGCCGATCAGCTTGGCGAAGTACGCCTCGGAGACGGCCGTCGAGCCGCTGGACGCCTCGATCACCGGGCGGCCCGGCCGGATCCAGCCATTGCACAGGCCGTACAGGAAGAGGGAACGGGCCAGGCGGTGCTTGAGGCTGCCGGTGGGGTGGGTCGACTCGTCCTTGAGGTACAGGTCGATGCCCCACTGCTCGGGGAGCGGGAAGCGCAGGAGGTGCGTGTCGGCCGAGCGGTTGGCGTCGGCCTGGACCTTGCGTACGGCTTCTTTCAGCCAGTCGCGGTAGTGGGCGTCGGTGCGGTCGACGTCGAGGGTCACGCCGGACGGGGTCTGCTGGAGGGTACTCACGGCGCTGCTCCTCGTGCTGTGCGGCGGCGCCGAATCGCGCGGCCGTCGCTTCGAGCATAAACACCTTCCGCACGCTTCTCACCTGCATAAACACACCTTTGAGAGCCTCAAAGGCAGCCCTGGGCCGATGGCCTCACGGGGCTCTGGGGGCGCATTCGCGCGAGTGCTTCCAACGCCCCCGGCCAGGCATGACGTGCGTACTGGTGTCCGGCGCGGTACGCGGGCAGACTGCACCGGACGGGACAGCGATCCCGAGCGGGGGCACACTGGATCACGACCAGAGCCGGCCGCGGCCCGCACGGGACGGACCGGCACACCGAGGCGCACTAAGGGGCGGGGCATGGCTGAGCCGGAGTTCAGGGCCACGGGCGTGCGGATCGGGAAGCGGCTGCGCTCGCTGACCCGGGCCGGGCAGATACGGATCAGCGACGGCAGGGTGCAGCTGCTCACCAGCTACGGCAGTGAGATCGACAGCGCGCCGGTGCAGGCGGTACGGGCGTCCAAGCCCTGGTTCGCCCCGGACGACCGGGCCCTCGCGGACCTCAACGGCAATCGCTATTCACTGACTTTGGGCGATCACGACCCCGCTCCGGGCGAGCCGGGTCCGCCCGCGGCGCGCCGGTTCATCGAGGCCGTACGGAAGGCCGCCGGGCGCAAGGGCTGAGTCACCGCGAGTTGCGGTCCCGCACCCCCTGCGTCACGCTGGTCTCACGTCACTCTGGGTTTACCGGCGATAACGCTGCGAACCAGCCCGCCGGCCACGACAGCAGGCGGCCGTTTTCCTCAAGGACCCTGCTGGATCCGTACTTCGTGTTCTTCCGGACCTCTTCAGTCGGGGAGTCGCAGCCGTGATCAAGTACCCAAGCAGGCACTGCACGGTGGAGCTCCAAGCCCTGCCGTCGCGGATCGGTCAGGTCCGCAGAATCGTATCGGCGCACTTGCGCTACTGGCATCTGGACGCCTTGATAGACCGCGCCGCGCTCGGTGTGACCGAGCTGTTGACCAACGTCCACCAGCATGCCCAGCCGGACAAGACGTGCACCGTGGAGATCGAGCTGCTGCTCGACCGGCTGATGGTCTCGGTGCGCGACACCGACCCGCGGCTGCCGGTCGTGGCGGACGTCGGCAAAGCCGACTCCCTCGCCACCTGCGGGCGCGGGCTGGCGATGGTGGCCGCGGTCAGCGAGAGCTGGGGCGTACGGCCGGACGGCGAGTCCGGCAAGGTCGTGTGGTTCGCGCTCACGACACCGGTCGTGTCGGCACGGGCGGCGGCCGCGCGCCCGCCGAGGCGGACGGCGATGGCCGTGGAGAAGCCCGTACGGCAGTTCGCGGAGGTCGCGCAGCGGGTGGACCTGCGTCGGCCGGAGCACGCTCCCGCCCGGTCGGCCGTTGTGGGCTGACCGGGCGGTGAGGGGGATCTGGCTGCCGGGTGACCCCGTGCTGGGGTGAGCCGGCCCGGCCGGGTCACTCCGTGGCGATGGCCCGCAGGACGTCCAGGCGTGCCGCGCGGCGCGCCGGGCGCAGGCCCGCGAGAGCTCCGGCCGTCAGGCCGACCAGGGCCACGACCACGAGTTGCAGGGGCGGTATCGCGAAGGCGAAGGCGCTGTCGCTCGCGCCGTCGGACGCCTTGACCAGGACCCAGCCGAGGAAGCCGCCGAGGGCGAGGCCGCCGGCGGTGCCGAAGGCGGCCACCAGGACCGACTCCCAGCGGACCATCGCGCGCAGTTGGGACCGGGTCTGGCCGACGGCCCGCAGCAGCCCGAGTTCGCGGGTGCGCTCGTGGATGGCCAGGGTCAGGGTGTTGGCGATGCCGAGCAGGGCGATGAGGACCGCGAGGGCGAGCAGCGCGTAGACGAGTGTGAGCATCATGTCGATGCCGCCCGCCGAGGACTGCGCGTACTCGTCGCGGGTCTGCACCTCGGGGTTGCCGTATCCGTCGGCGACCTTCTCGACCGCCGCCTTGCCGGCGTCCGTGCCGACGCCGTCCTTGAAGGAGACGGCGATCAGGGTGTCGGCGTCCTGGGTGCGGTGCGGGGCCCAGGCGTCGCGGGTGATGACGTAGTCGCCGGCGAGTTCGGACTGGCCGTAGACCGCGCGGACGGTGAAGTTCTCCGTACGGCCGTCGGTGAAGGTGAGACGGGTCTTGTCGCCGGTCGTCAGGTGCTGTTTGCCGGCCTCCTTCTCGGTGATGGCGATGCCGTCCGTACCGAGGTCGCGCAGGGAGCCGTGGACGGCGCCGAGGTCGAAGGTGCGCTCCAGGGCGACCGGGTCGGTGACCGTCAGGGCCCTGCCCTCGCCGTCGACTTCGGCGACGCCGCGGCCGAGGCCGACGGCCGTGTCCACCTCGGGCAGCCGCTGGACCGCGTCGGCCAGACGCGGGCTCAGGCCGCTGCCGCCCGCGCCGAACGACGGGGTGCTCACGGCCACGTCGCCCGCGAAGGAACGGGACACGGTCTGGTCCATGGTCGCCTTCAGCGAGGCTCCGAACACCGTGAACAGCGACACCACCGCCACGCCGATCATCAGCGCGCTCGCCGTGGCCGCCGTGCGCTTCGGGCTGCGCAGGGCGTTGCGCCGGGCGAGGCCGCCGGTGACGCCGCGCAGCCGGTCGAGGGGGCCGCCGAGGATCCGTACGGCCGTCGTGGAGGCGACCGGGCCGAGGACAACGAAGGCGACCAGGGCGAGGACCGCGCCGGTGCCCGCCAGCCAGAGGGACGGGGAGACCAGGACGCCGGTGAGCGTCACGGCGATGGCGAGGGCGATGAGGCCCAGTCCGGTGACGGCACGCGGCCGGGAGGCGCCGGAGGTGTCGACGGACGTCTCGCGCAGCGCGGCCAGCGGTGCGGTGCGGCCGGCGCGGACCGCGGGCAGCAGGGCGGAGCCGAGGCAGACCACGACGCCGACCGCGAGCGGCAGGGCCATGGAGAGGGCGCTGATGACCAAGTCGCCCTCGGGGAAGGGGAATCCGATCGCCGGGAACAGCGCCTGGAGCCCGGCCGCGATCCCGATGCCGCCCGCGAGTCCGGCCACGGAGGCGGCGACGGCCACGGCGGTGGCCTCGACGAGGGTCGACGCGGTGACCTGGCGGCGCGAGGCGCCCAGGGCGCGCAACAGGGCGTTCTCGCGGGTGCGCTGGGCCACGACGATCGCGAAGGTGTTGTGGATGGAGAAGGTCGCGACGAGCAGGGCGACGCCGGAGAAGACCAGCAGGAAGGTGGTGAAGACGGACAGGAACTGGCTGGAGATCATGTCGGTGTTCTCGGCGGCCGACTCCTGACCGGTGATCGCCTCGACTCCCTTGGGCAGTACGGGCGTCAGGGCGTCCACCAGTTCCTCCTGGCTGACGCCGGGACCGGCCCGCACCTGGATGCTCGTGGCCTCGCCCGGCCCGGCGGTGAGGTACTTCTCCGCGTCGGCCTGGGTCATGCCGGTGAAGGTCACCTGGGCCATGCCGTCCTCGCCGCCGAAGGTCGCGAGGCCGACGATCGTCACCTTGACGGGGTCCGGCGTACGCAGGGTCGTCGTGTCGCCGATCCGCAGGTCGCCGCGTTCGGCGGTGCCGCGGTCGATGACGACCTCGCCGGACTTCCCGGGGACGCGGCCGTCGGCGAGCTGGTACGCGTTGAGTTCGGGGTCGCCGATCCAGTTGCCGGCAAGGGTGGGCGGGCCCTGGCCGCCGATCGGGTCGCCGTCCTTGCCGACGAGTTGGCCGGCGCCCTGAATGCTGGGCGCCGCGGCCGCGACGCCGGGGACCTTTTCGACGGTGCGCACGAGGTCCGTGCCGACGGGTTCGCGTACGCCCTGGCTCTCGCCGGGCGTGGTGATGGCGTCGGCGCTGCGGACGACGGCGTCGGTGCCGCTGGTCGCGTTACCGAACATGGTGTCGAAGCTGGCGCGCAGCGTGTCGCCCATGACGAGGGTTCCGGCGAGGAACGCCACGCCGAGGAACACCGCGAGGAACGTGCCGGCGAAGCGTCGCTTGTGGGCGCGCAGGGAGGACACGCTCAGGCGGACGGATGCGTTCATGACGGCACCTCGAAGGCTTTCATGCGGTCCAGGACCTTGTCGGCGGTCGGGGATTCCATCCGGTCGACCAGGCGCCCGTCGGCGAGGAACACGACCTCGTCCGCGTGGGCGGCGGCCACCGGGTCGTGGGTGACCATGACGACCGTGCGGGAGGTCTGGCGCACCGTGCGGCCGAGCAGCCCGAGGACCTCCCCGCCGGAGCGGGAGTCGAGGTTGCCGGTCGGCTCGTCGGCGAACACGACGTCGGGCCGGCCGGCGAAGGCGCGGGCCACCGCGACGCGCTGCTGCTGGCCGCCGGAGAGCTCGGAGGGGCGGTGGTGGAGCCGGTCGCGCAGGCCGACTACGTCGATCAGCGCGTCGATCCATTCCTTGTCGCCGCGGCCGCCCTTGCCGCCCGCGAGGTCCAGCGGCAGCGTGATGTTCTCCGCGACGGTCAGCGTCGGCACCAGGTTGAAGGCCTGGAAGACGAAGCCGACCCGGTCGCGGCGCAGGAGGGTGAGGCGGCGGTCGTCGAGACTGCTCAGCTCGGTGTCGCCGATGTGGGCGGTGCCCGAGGTGAGCGTGTCGAGGCCGGCCGCGCAGTGCATCAGCGTCGACTTGCCGGAGCCCGAGGGCCCCATGATCGCGGTGAAGCGGCCGACCGGGAAGTCGACGCTCACCCCGTCCAGGGCCCTCACGCTGGTGTCGCCGCTGCCGTACACCTTCACGGCGTCCACGACGCGGGCGGCCGCCGGCGTGATCGTCACCGCGCTCGTGGCGCTCGTGGCCGTCATGCCGCACCGCCCTTGCCCTTGCCCTTGCGGCCGAACTGCTCGTCCCGGACGGACAGCCGGCGCCAGTACTCGTCCTCGTCGATCTCGCCGGAGGCGAAGCGGTGGCCGAGGACGGTGATGGGCGAGTTGTCGTCCTCGGCGGACCGCCAGGGGCCTCGGCGCCCGCGCCACACCGTGCGGCGCAGCAGGGTGATGCCGCCGATCACGACGGCCGCCCAGATCAGCGGGAAGAAGAGGATCCACGGGCCGGGGCCGCCGTCCGCGAAGTGAGCCAGGGTCTGCATCTCGAGTCATCTCCCGAGTCGTTTCGGTCGGGTGGTTCGGGTGGTTCGGGTGGTTCGGGTCGTTCCGGTCGTTCGGTGATGTCTCGAGACTCGCGCCGGGAGGGGGTCCGGGTCGTCGTACGGCCAGCGGCAGTGCGTGTACCTCGCGGGGAGTAGGACGGGCTGGTGGCGCTGCTCCGAAAGGCCTTCGGAGGGCCTTCGGAAGCGCCTTCGGAGGGCCTCGACTTCTGTAACTACTAGTATGTACAGTCTCCCTATGAGCACCTCGGACCGGCTGATCGAGTCCACCCGTGAGCTGCTGTGGGAGCGCGGTTATGTGGGCACCAGCCCCAAGGCGATCCTGGAGCACTCGGGCGCCGGGCAGGGCAGCATGTACCACCACTTCAAGGGGAAGCAGGACCTCGCGCTGACCGCGATCACGCGGACCGCCGAGGAGATGCGGGCTACCGCCGCGGGAGTACTCGACGGGCCGGGAACGCCGTACGAGCGCATCGAGACGTATCTGCGGCGCGAGCGGGACGTGCTGCGCGGCTGTCCGATCGGGCGGCTGACGATGGATCCGGACGTGATCGCGAGCGACGAGCTGCGGGCGCCGGTCGACGAGACCCTCAACTGGTTGCGGGAGCGGCTCGCGGCGATCGTCGAGGAGGGCCGGGAACAGGGCCAGTTCGCGGCGGGACTCGACGGTGAGTCGGTCGCGGCGACGATCGTCGCGACCCTCCAGGGCGGCTATGTCCTCGCTCGCGCGTCCGGTTCGGCGGCGGCCTTCGACGCGAGCGTCCGGGGCCTGCTGTCGCTGCTCGCCCCGCACGCTGACGCCCGCACACCTTGAGGACCCCGCCTCCCCTAGCACCCCGCGCACCCTTGAAAACCCCGTACTTCTTGCGGGAGAAGGGAATTCGGCATGCATGCCATGCAGTACTCGTTCACGTTGCCCGCCGACTACGACATGGGCGTCATCCGCTCCCGTGTCGCCCGCCTCGGACATCTGCTGGACGGCTGGGAGGGCCTCGGCATCAAGGCGTATCTGCTGCGGGAGCGCGGGGTGCACGGGTCGCCGGTCAACCAGTACGGGTCCTTCTACCTCTGGAACACCATGGAGGGCATGAACGCCTTCCTGTGGGGAGGCGCCTTCCAGGGGCCCGTGAACGACTTCGGGCGGCCCCGGATACGGCGGTGGACGGGGCTCGCGTACGCGGAGGGCGGCGCCGCGGACTCCCCCGCCCAGTTCGCCGCGCGTCGGCGCCGACCCGTGCCGGACGGTGTGGAGTTGGCCGCGTTCATGGCGGAATCGGCGGACGCTGCCGGTGAGTTGGCCAAACGGGACGAGGTCGTACTGGCCGCCGCCGCGGTGGACACGTGTGCCTGGGAGGTGGTCCACTTCTCGCTCTGGGACCGCGAGCCGCCCCAGGCCGAGGGCGAGGTGTACCAGGTGCTTCACCTGTCGGCGCCGGAGCGCGGCGCGTTGCCGCGGGGGCGGCAGTGGTGAGTGCGGTCCCTACGGTGAAGTGACCCCGCGAGGAAGGCGGAAGACATGGCGCTGGAGATGCGCGACCGGTGTGAGCGCTGCGAGACGGCGGCACTGCCGCCCGACGCCCCGGCCAGCATCTGCTCGTACGAGTGCACCTTCTGCGTCCCCTGCACGGAGGCGATGCGGGGCGTCTGCCCCAACTGCGGCGGCGAGCTGGTGACGAGGCCGCGCCGCCGGTGAGGGGTCGCGCGGGATCGCGCGACCGGTCGCGGTGCTGACAAGGCTCTGGTCCCTGACATCTGTCAGGGACCAGAGCCTTTGCCCGGCCGCAATGCTTGGCCACTTGGAAGCGGCCGGGCCGACCACAGCCGCCCGGCACCGACGAGGACGGAGGAAACTGTGACGGCACGGTTTCGCACGAAGGCCGGCGTGAGCGCAGCGGCACTGCTGATGGCGGCGGCCTGGGGTGTGGCCTCGGCACCATCGGCGTCGGCCGCCGTGTCGGACTGCCCCAGGGAACACGTCTGCGTATGGAACAACGACGTGGCGTGGGGTCAGCCGACGTGGAAGTCGACGGGGAACCTGTACGACCTGCACTCGGAGCACGGGATGGTCATCGTCAACAACGGTGTGCGCTACCCGGGGGCGGACCACATCTGGTACAACCTCACCGCCCAGGCCGGTGGCAACTTCAAGGGGTGCCTGCACTACCCCAACGACGAGAACATGACCACCTACCTGGGCCCCGTCACCCTGCACAGCGCGGTGTGGGGCGGCGAATGCTGAGCTGAGCGCCTGCCGACCGGATCCGGGCAGGCTCTACGCCCTGCCCCGGTCCAGTCGGCCGATGCGGGCCACGTTCTCCCGGTCGTCGGCGTCGGCGCTCGCCTCGGCGGCGAACCAGGCGTCGAGGATTTCCTTGAGCAGGGGGCCCGACGTCAGGCGGAGGCTGAGGGCGAGGACGTTGGCGTCGTTCCAGCGGCGGGCGCCGTCGGCGGTGTAGGCGTCGGTGCACAGGGCGGCCCGTACGCCCGGCACCTTGTTCGCGGCGATGGAGGCGCCGGTGCCGGTCCAGCAGCACACGACCGCCTGGTCGGCGGTGCCGTCGGCGACCTCGCGGGCGGCCGCCTCCGAGCAGGCGGCCCACTGCGGGTCGGCGCCGGGGCTGAGCGCACCGTACGCCACCACCTCGTGGCCGCGAGCGCGCAGCTCGGTGACGAGTGTGCGCGCCACCGGTTCGTCCATGTCCGAGGAAACGGAGATCCGCATGCCCCCGAGCCTACTCGGCGCCGCTCGGCCCGCCGGGGCGCACGAGGGCACGCCCGCGATGCGACGCGCGCTCGGTCCGCCGCCGCCCGGTCAGGCCAGCGCCCCCAGCGGATCGTCCAGCACCGGCTGCCACGCCGACTCGGCCGCGCCAATCAGGCATGGCACGCCCGCAGTGCGACACGCGCTCGGTCCACCGCCCCCCGGTCAGGCCAGCGCCCCCAACGGATCGTCCAGCACCGGCTGCCACGCCAACTCGGCCGCGCCGACCAGGCTGTTGTGGTCGAGGGTGCACGCGAGGATCGGGACGCTGCCGCTCTGACCCCACAGGCTGCGGTCGGCGACGACGGCCCGCAGACGGTCGGGGTCGGCGTCGAGCAGGGTGCGGTGGAGGCCGCCGAGGATGATGCGGTCGGGGTTGAGGATGTTGACCAGGCCGGCCAGGCCCAGGCCGAGGCGGTCGATGAGGGCCTCGGTGGCCGTGCGGATCGTCGGGTCGTCGTAGTGGTTGCCGATCAGGTCCTTGGACTGCTGGAGCAGCGAGACCTCGGGGCCCGGCTGGCGGCCCGCCGCCGTGAGGAAGGCCAGCGGGTCGGCCTCGACGTCGAGACAGCCGCGGCTGCCGCAGTGGCAGGGTCTGCCCTCGGGGTTCACGGTGAGGTGGCCGACCTCCAGGGCCAGACCCGAACTGCCGGTGTGCAGGCGGCCGTCCAGCACCAGCGCGCCGCCGACTCCCCGGTGTCCGGTGGCCACGCACAGCAGGTCGCGGGCGCCGCGCCCGGCGCCGTGCCGGTGCTCGGCGAGCGCGGCGAGGTTGACGTCGTTTCCGGTGAACGCCGGGCCGGTGATCCCGGCCGCGCGCACGCACTCCGCGAAGATACGGCGCACCGGGGCGCCGACGGGCCAGGCGAGGTGCAGGGGGTTGAGCGCGAGCCCGTCGGGTTCGGCGACGGCGGACGGTACGGCGAGTCCGGCGCCGACGCAGCGCCGTCCGGTCGTGCGCAGCAGGTCGGCGCCCGCTTCGACGACCGAGCCGAGCACCTTGGCCGGGTCGGCGTCGACGGTCTCGCAGCCCGGCGCGGTGGCGACGATGCGGCCGCCGAGACCCACCAGCGCCGCCCGGAAGCCGTCGGCGTGCACCTGGGCGGCGAGGACCACGGGCCCGTCCTCGGCGACCGCCAGCCGGTGCGAGGGGCGCCCCTGGGAACCGGCGGCCGCGCCGGGCCGGGCGTCGACCCGGATCAGCCCGAGCGCCTCCAGCTCGGCGGCGACCGCGCCGGCCGTCGCCCGGGTCACCCCGAGCTCGGCGGTGAGCACGGCGCGCGTGGGCGCGCGGCCGGTGTGCACGAGCTCCAACGCGGGTCCGAGCGCACCGCGCCCCCGGTCCAACCGCGTCCTCGAGGTGGTCCCATCCCCCGCCGGCCGGGGGTCCGCCTTGCCGCTCATGAGGGCGAGTCTCCCATGATCCGCAGCCGCGGCGGTCTACAGCCCGCTCACTCTGAGCGTGACGTTCAACCGTCCGGTCAGTCCCAACTCGGGCGGCGCGGTGCCGGGGTGCACCTTCGGTACGCCGTGGTAGGCGAGCCGCGAAGGACCGCCGAACACGAACAGGTCGCCGCTGCGCAGTTCGACGTCCGTGTACGGCCGGGTCCGGGTCTCGGTGTTGCCGAAGCGGAAGACGCAGGTGTCACCGAGGCTCAGGGACACGACCGGTGCCTGCGACTTCTCGTCGCTGTCGCGGTGCATGCCCATGCGGGCGTCGGCGTCGTAGAAGTTGATCAGCGCGATGTCGTAGGCCTCCCCCGCCCGGTCCAAGGCGTCCCGCACCGCACGGCGGCCCAGCTCGCCCAGCCAGGCGGGGAACGGCTTCACCGGGGTGCCGTCGCCGTCGACGACCGTGCGGGAGTAGGCGTAGGGGTACCAGTGCCAGCCGAGGCAGACCTGCCGGGCGGTCATCGTGCCGCCGCCGGGAGTGCGCACGGTACGCAGGCCGGCCGGTGGGCGGGCCCACTCACGGCAGGCCGCCAGCAGCTCGCGCTGACCCTCGGCGTCCAGCCAGTCGGGCACGTGCACCGCGCCCGGAGCCACCTCCGTACGGTCCCGCGGGAACAGCTCGGCGTCCATCTCCCCATCCTCCCCCACCGGCCGTGAGCTGCGGCTCGGCTAGCCTGGACGCACGATGAACGACCGTATGACGACGCCGTGGGGCGAGCTCGCGCTGACCCGTTTCCCCGAGGACCCGCGCGACAGGCTGCGTGCCTGGGACGCCTCCGACGAGTACCTGCTCCGGTACCTGGCTCAGGAGGAGATCGCGCTGTCCGGCTCGGTCGTGGTCGTCGGTGACCGCTGGGGAGCCCTGGTCACGGCACTCGCGGCGCACCGGCCGACGCAGATCACGGACTCCTTTCTGACCCAGGAGGCGACCCGCGCCAACCTCGCCCGGCAAGGGTTGGAGCCCGGCGGGGTCCGGCTGCTCACCACGCGGGACACCCCGCCGGACCGGGTCGACGTGCTGCTCGTGCGGGTGCCGAAGAGCCTCGCGCTGCTGGAGGACCAGCTGCTCAGGCTGGCGCCCGCGGTGCACGAGGGCACGGTGGTCGTGGGCACGGGCATGGTGAAGGAGATCCACACCTCCACGCTCGAGCTGTTCGAGCGGCTGCTCGGCCCGACCCGCACCTCGCTCGCGGAGAAGAAGGCCCGGCTGATCTTCTGCGCCCCCCGGCCCTCGGCGGAGCGGCCCGCGAACCCGTGGCCGTACACCTACACGCTCCCGGACGGCATCGGTGCGGTCTCGGGGCGCACGGTCGTCAATCACGCGGGCGTCTTCTGCGCGGACCGGCTCGACATCGGCACGCGGTTCTTCCTGGGCCATCTGCCGGACGGGAAGGGGGCCCGGCGGGTCGTGGACCTCGGGTGCGGCAACGGTGTCGTCGGTACGGCGGTGGCGCTGGCGAACCCGCAGGCGGAGGTGCTGTTCGTGGACGAGTCCTTCCAGGCCGTGGCCTCGGCGGAGGCGACGTACCGGGCGAACGGGGTGCCGGGGCACGCCGAGTTCCGGGTCGGTGACGGGATGGCGGGCGTGCCGGACGGCAGTGTCGACCTCGTGCTCAACAATCCGCCGTTCCACTCCCACCAGGCGACGAGCGACGCGACGGCCTGGCGGATGTTCAGCGGGGCGCGGCGCGCGCTCGGGCCGGGCGGTGAGCTGTGGGTGATCGGCAACCGGCATCTCGGGTACCACGTGAAGCTGCGGCGGCTGTTCGGCAACAGTGAGCTCGTGGCGAGCGACCCGAAGTTCGTGGTGCTGCGGGCGGTCAGGAAGTGACGGTCAGGGAGCCCTCAGTACGCCGATGAGGGCGGCGACCGCCCGCACCATCGCCTCGCGGCCCACGCTCAGGTACTTGCGCGAGTCGACGGCCTCGGGGTTCGCGGCGAGGTAGTCGCGGATGGCGCTCGTCATCGCGATGTTGAGGGCCGTGCCGATGTTGACCTTGGCGATACCGCCCGCGACCGCCGCGGCGAGTTCGCCGTCCGGGACGCCCGAGGAGCCGTGCAGGACGAGGGGGACGTCCAGGGTGGCGGCGAGGCGCTTGAGGAGTTCGTGGTCGAGGGCGGCCGTGCGGGTGGTCATGGCGTGCGAGCTGCCGATGGCGACGGCGAGGGCGTCGACCCCGGAGTCGGCGACGAAGGCGTGGGCCTCGGTCGGGTCGGTGCGGGCGCCCGGGGCGTGGGCGTCGAGCGGCGGCTCGCCGTTCTTGCCGCCAACCCGCCCCAACTCGGCCTCGATCCACAGGCCCTGGGCGTGCGCCCAGTCCACGGCCGCCTTCGTCGCGGCGAGGTTGTCCAGGTACGGCAGGCGGGCCGCGTCGTACATCACGGAGCTGAACCCGGCGTCGGGCGCCTGGCGCAGCAGGTCGTCGCTCTGGATGTGGTCGAGGTGCAGGGCGACGGGGACGGCGGCGCGTTCGGCGGCGGCGACGGCAGCGCGGGCGAGCGGCAGCAGCCGTCCGTAGCGGAACTTGACGGCGTTCTCGCTGACTTGGAGGACGACGGGCGAACTCACCGACTCGGCACCGGCGATGACGGCCTCGACGTGCTCCAGGGTGATGACGTTGAACGCGGCGACGGCCGAACGGGCCGCGGTGGCACGGTTGATGAGCTCACCGGTGGTGGCGAGAGGCACGTCCTGTTCCTTTCTCGGCGCCCGTCAGGAGGCGTCAGGGGGCGAGGATCACCGAGCGGGTGAGGTGGCGCGGCCGGTCCGGGTCGAGGCCGCGGGCGGCGGCGACGGCGACGGCGAGCCGCTGGGCGCGGACGAGTTCGGCGAGCGGGTCGAGACGGCCCTCGATCCACAGGCCGCCTGTGACGCGGACCTGTTCGGCGAGTCCCTCGGGTGCCTCGCCGAACATCCAGGTCGCCGTGCCGCTCGTCGTGATGCTGATCGGGCCGTGGCGGTACTCCATCGCGGGGTAGGCCTCGGTCCAGGACAGCGACGCCTCGCGCATCTTCAGCCCGGCCTCGTTGGCCAGGCCCACGGTCCAGCCGCGGCCGAGGAAGGTGAACTGCCCGCACTCCACGAGCCCTTCGGGCAGGTCGGCGGCGAGCGCGGCACGGGCGTCGGCGACGACGGCGTCGGTGTGCAGGCCGAGGTGGGCGCGCAGCAGGGTGAGGGCGGTGGTGGCGAAGCGGGTCTGTACGACGGATCGCTCGTCCGCATATGCGAGGACGACGACGTCGTCGGCGGCGGTCATGACGGGGGTGTCCGGGTCGCCGGTGATCGCCGTGGTGCGGGTGCGGCCCTTCAGGCGTCCCAGCAGTTCGAGCACCTCGGTGGTGGTGCCGGAGCGGGTCAGGGCGACGACTCGGTCGTACGTCCGTCCGGGCGGGAACTCCGACGCGGCGAAGGCGTCCGTCTCACCCTGGCCCGCGCTCTCGCGCAGGGCGGCGCACGCCTGGGCCATGAAGTACGACGTGCCGCAGCCGACGATCGCGACCCGCTCCCCCGGCGCCGGCAGCACCCCGCCGAGGCCGGCCGCCTCGGACGCGGCGCGGGTCCAGCACTCGGGCTGGCTGTTCAGCTCGTCCTCGACATGGGTCATGCCGACACCCTCCCGGCCTTCGACAGGCAAATGCTTGTTCTTGCAAGATATCGCGAGCTTTCGAGCATAATCAAGCAATCGGCTGAGATGCGTGCGCTATGGTCGCCGGGAAGATCGAGGATGGGAGGGCCGATGTCGCGCGACGCCCGCTGGAAGGCGCTGCTGGAACTGCTCGTCGAGCGGGGCCGGCTGGACGTCGAGGAGGCGGCCGCCGAGCTGGCGGTGTCGGCCGCCACGATCCGCCGCGACTTCGATCAGCTCGCCGAGCAGCAGATGCTGGTCCGCACGCGGGGCGGCGCGGTCGTGCACGGGGTGTCGTACGAGCTGCCGCTGCGCTACAAGACGGCCCGCCACGCCTCCGAGAAACAGCGCGTCGCCAAGGCGGTGGCCGATCTGATCGCCCCCGGCGAGGCCGTCGGCCTGACCGGCGGCACGACGACCACCGAGGTGGCGCGCGCGCTGGCCGTGCGCAGCGACCTGGGCTCCGGCGCGCCCGCTCTGACCGTGGTCACGAACGCGCTCAACATCGCCAACGAGCTGGCCGTACGCCCGCAGTTCAAGATCGTGCTCACCGGTGGGGTCGCACGTCCGCAGTCGTACGAGCTCATCGGCCCGCTCGCCGACGCGGTGCTGGCCCAGATCACCCTCGACGTGGCGGTGCTCGGCGTCGTCGCCTTCGACCTCACCCACGGCGCCGCCGCCCACGACGAGGCGGAGGCGGCGATCAACCGCCTGCTGTGCGAGCGCGCCGAGCGGGTGATCGTGGCGGCGGACTCCAGCAAGCTGGGCCGCCGCGCGTTCGCCCGGATCTGCGCGGCGGACACGGTGGACACGCTGGTCACGGACTCGGCGGCGGACCCGGACACGGTGCGGGGCTTCGAGGAGGCGGGGTTGCGGGTCGTCACGGTCTGAGCGGCGGCGGCCGACGCGGGCGACCGCCTCTGCGATGCGGTGGGCCGTGGTCCCCTCCTCACGTCCCCTCGGCGGTCAGCCGGCCGATCAACCTGATGACCTGCCTTCGGGTGGCGAGTCGGCGGGCGAGGAAGGCCATGATCCGGTTCAGCCGTCCGGCGATGACGCTGGGCGGCGGGTTTCTGCGGTCCAGGGCGGCCAGCGCGGTGCGGACGACGTCTTCGGCCAAACACACCCCCGAGCGGGTCCTGGAGCTGTCCCGCCTCATTTTCGACACCCCCTCGCTGCACGCCCGCTACATCGAGAAGCGACTTCGCTGGCAGGCCGAGCTCGTCCCGGTCGTCGCGGCACGGCTGGGACCCGGTCCTGCCCCCGACGCCGCCTCCGATCCACGCGCCAGGGCGATCGTCGCGACGGTCTTCGCCTGCGTCGACACGGCGACCGAGCTGTGGGCCAGGCACGACGGGCGGCCCGACCTGGCGGACCTCTACGACCAGTGCCTCGCGGCGGTGCGCGGCACCGACTGACCCGCCCGCGCAATCACGCCGGACCCGGCCCCACGCCCGCGATTCCCCCTACCCTGGGATCGAGGCGCATGGCGGGCCAGGGAGGCTGCGATGAGCACTACCCCGATCGAGACGGGCGCCCCCGGGGCGTCGCGCTACGTGCCGATCGCCGACCACGGCCTGATCGGCGATCTGCGCAGTGTCGCCCTGGTGGGCACGGACGGCACGATCGACTGGTACTGCTGCCCGTCCTTCGACGCGCCCAGCGTCTTCGCGGCGATCCTGGACGCCGAGCGCGGCGGCTGCTTCGAGCTGGCGGCCTCCGTGCCGGCCCGGACCAAGCAGTTCTACTTCCCCGACACCAACGTCCTGATCACCCGGTTCTTCACCGAGGACGGCGTCGGCGAGGTGCAGGACTTCATGCCGGTCGACGGCGATCCCACCGAGGTCGAGCGGCATCGGCTGATCCGGCGCGTGGTGTGCGTGCGCGGCTCGATCCCGTTCCGTACGCGCGTGGCGCCCCGTTTCGACTACGGCAGCCGGACGCACACCGTCCGCCTGGAGGACGAGCTCGCGGTCTTCGAGGCCGGGGAGCTGTCGATGGGGCTGACCTCCACGGTGCCGCTGGAGGCCGAAGGGACCGACGTGTGCGCCGACTTCAAGCTCTCCGAGGGCGAGACGGCGGTGTTCGCGCTGGACCAGGTCGGCAAGGGCGTGACCCCGCGCCGGTGCGCGCGGACCGAGGCCGAGCGGCAGTTCAACAGCACGGTGGCCTACTGGCGGCAGTGGCTGTCCGCGTCCAAGTACCGGGGCCGCTGGCGGGAGATGGTGCACCGCTCCGCCCTCACCCTGAAGCTGCTCACCTACGCGCCCACCGGCGCGATCGTGGCCGCGCCGACGACGAGCCTGCCCGAGCAGCTCGGCGGCGAGCGCAACTGGGACTACCGGTACATGTGGGTGCGCGACGCCGCGTTCTGCGTGTACGCGATGCTGCGGCTGGGCTTCACCACCGAGGCCGAGGCCTTCATGAAGTTCCTGACCGAGCACGTCAGCCGGGGCGACGGCGCCCCCACCGGTCCGTTGCAGATCATGTACGGCATCGACGGCCGCACCGATCTGCCCGAACGCGAACTCGACCACCTGGAGGGCCATCTCGGCTCCGCCCCGGTGCGCGTCGGCAACGCCGCGTCCGAACAGCTCCAGCTCGACATCTACGGGGCGCTGGTCGACTCGATCTACCTCTACGACAAGTGGGCGCAGCCGATCTCCAGCGGCCAGTGGGACGACGTGTGCGCGCTGGTGGAGTGGGTGTGCGAACACTGGGACCAGCCCGACGAGGGCATCTGGGAGACCCGCGGCGGGCGCAAGAAGTTCCTGTACTCGCGACTGATGTGCTGGGTGGCGATCGAGCGGGGCATCCGCATGGCCAACCGCCGCGGTCTGCCCGCCGATCTGCCGCGCTGGCAGGAGAGCCGGGACCTGATCTACCGGCGGATCATGAGCCGGGGCTGGTCCGAGACACGCCAGGCCTTCGTCCAGCACGAGGACAGCGACGTACTCGATGCCGCCGTGCTGATGATGCCGATGGCGAAGTTCATCGCGCCGACCGATCCGAAGTGGCTGTCCACGCTCGACGCCCTCACCGAGGACCTGGTGTCCGACTCGCTGGTCTACCGCTACGACCCGGAAGCGAGCCCGGACGGCATGCGCGGCGACGAGGGCACGTTCTCCATCTGCTCGTTCTGGTACGTCGAGGCCATGGTCCGGGCCGGCCGGGTCGACGAGGCGCGCCTCGCCTTCGAGAAGATGCTGACGTACGCCAACCATCTGGGCCTGTACGCCGAGGAGATCAGCCACACCGGTGAGCAACAGGGCAACTTCCCGCAGGCGTTCACCCATCTCGCGCTGATCAGCGCCGCGTTCAACCTGGACCGGGCCCTCGGGTGAGGTGAGTGCGCCGCACCGTCAGTGCCCGTGTCCGGCATCCTCCTCATGCGGGGCCGTCTCGCCTGCCGCCCCCGCCCGGACCGTGAACTCCGCGGTGCGCACCTCGCCCTCGTGCTTGAAGTCGAGGAACAGGCGGTAGGTGCCGCTGCTCGGCGCGGTGGCGGTGAAGGAGACCTCCGGGCCGGGCTTCGTGGTGCCGTCGCCGGGTTCGCCGTTGGGGTGGACGTGGAGGTAGGCGAGGTCGCCGGAGCGCAGGGCGACCAGGTGGCCGTAGGCGCCGAGGTAGGGCTGGAGGTCGGTCACCGGGCGGCCGTTTCGTGAGACCTTCAGCTTCAGCTCGCTCGCCTTGCCGGGGCTCAGGGCGCCGTCGAGGCGGACCTCGTAACCGTTGACCTTCGCGGTGGTGTTCGGGGCGGGCACGTTCTGCGGCTCGTAGGTGCCCGCGGCCGCCAGGTCCGCGCCCAGGGTGAGGTTCTCGGCGCCCTTCTTCGCCGGGGTGAAGTCGGCGAAGACGCGGTATCCGCCGGCGCGGGGAAGCTCCACGGGGATGCTCCAGGTGCCGTCGGTCGCGCGGGTGGGGTGCAGATGGCGGTAGGTGGCCAGGTCGCGTGAGGCGACTATGAGGTGGAGCTCCTTCTCGTGCTCGCGCTGGAAGGCGGTGACGGCGCGGCCGGCGGCGTCGCGGATGACGAAGCTCAGGTCGGAGCGCTTGCCGGCGGTGACGCGCGAGGTCCCGAGGTCGAGGGTGTAGCCGCCCTCGGAGATCTGCAGCCCGCCGGCCGGCGTCGTCTCGTGCCCGCCGTGGCCTTCGTCCTCCGCCGGTTTCGACGAGGTCTCGCCGTGACGGTCGTGGCGGGCGGGCGCTGGGTCCTCGACGACGGGGTCGACGCCCTTGCCCACCCCGTAGGCGGTCCCGAAGGTCGCGGCCAGTGCGGCGGCGAACGCGGTGATCCTCAATCCGGCATTCATGGCGGTCTCCTGCGGGTCGATGCTGCGGTGGCGTCCCCTCGATGCACTTCACAATACCCCTGGGGGGTATTAAGTCAACCTCCGACCAGCCCTTGCTTCACCTACCCCCTGGGGGTATACATGGATACCGAAGGATACCCCCACCCCGTACCCGGGTCGACTCGACCCGCGCCCATTGGAGGAACCCATGTCCACCACCACGTACGCCGTCTCCGGTATGAGCTGCGCCCACTGCAAGGCCACGCTCACCCAGGCCATAGGCGAGCTGGAGGGCGTCACGAAGGTCGATGTCGATCTCGCCACCGGACAGGTCACCGTCACCAGCGCCACCACGCCCGACGACGCCCGGATCGCGGAGGTCGTCGACGACGCCGGCTACGAGCTCACCGGCCGCGCCGCCTGACCCGCACCCCCGACCGCCGGGGCCCGGCCGCACCGGGCCCCGCCCGCACCCCGCACGAGGAGCAGGGATGACCACCACCGCGTCCGACCCCACGACCGAGGTAGAGCTCGCCATCGGCGGGATGACCTGCGCCTCGTGCGCGGCGCGCATCGAGAAGAAGCTGAACCGCATGGCCGGCGTGTCCGCCACCGTCAACTACGCCACCGAGAAGGCGAAGGTCAGCTACGGCGGTGACGTCTCCGTCCAGGACCTGATCGCCACGGTCGAGGCGACCGGGTACACCGCGCAGGAGCCCGCGCCGCCCGCGCAGGAGGAGGCCGGGGGCGGCGAGGGTCAGGACGAACTGCGGTCGCTTCGGGAGCGGTTGGTCACCGCGGTGACGCTCGCCGTGCCGGTCGTCGCGATGGCCATGATCCCGGCGCTGCAGTTCGAGTACTGGCAGTGGCTGTCCCTCACCCTGGCGGCGCCCGTCGTCACGTATGCCGCGTGGCCCTTCCACAAGGCGGCGCTGACCAATCTGCGGCACGGCGCCGCCACCATGGACACGCTGATATCGGTCGGGACGTCGGCCGCCTTCCTGTGGTCCCTGTGGGCGCTGTTCCTGGGCACCGCGGGCGAGCCCGGCATGACCCACCCCTTCGAGCTGACCATCGCCCGCGGCGACGGCTCGGGGAACATCTACCTGGAGGCCGCCGCCGGAGTCACCGCCTTCATCCTGGCCGGGCGCTACTTCGAGGCCCGCAGCAAGCGCAAGGCGGGCGCGGCCCTGAAAGCACTGCTGGAGCTGGGCGCCAAGGACGTCACCGTCCTGGACGCAAGCGGCGGCGAACGGACCGTTCCCATCGCGGAGTTGAAGGCCGGCGACCGCTTCCTCGTCCGTCCCGGCGAGAAGATCGCCACCGACGGTACGGTCGTCGAGGGCTCGTCCGCGGTGGACGCCTCGATGCTGACCGGCGAGTCCGTCCCGGTCGAGGTCGCGCAGGGCGACCCGGTCACCGGCGCGACGATCAACGCGGGCGGCCGGCTCGTCGTCGAGGCCACGCGGGTGGGCGCCGACACCCAACTCGCCCGGATGGCACGGCTGGTGGAGGACGCCCAGAACGGCAAGGCCGCGGCACAGCGGCTCGCGGACCGGATCTCGGCCGTGTTCGTGCCGATCGTGATCGCGCTGGCGCTGGGCACCCTCGGCTTCTGGCTCGGCAACGGCGCCGGGGCGGCCGCCGCCTTCACCGCCGGGGTCGCCGTACTGATCATCGCCTGCCCGTGCGCCCTGGGCCTCGCCACGCCGACCGCGCTGATGGTGGGCACGGGGCGGGGCGCGCAGCTCGGCATCCTGATCAAGGGACCGGAGGTGCTGGAATCCACCCGCAGGGTCGACACGATCGTGCTGGACAAGACGGGCACCGTGACCACCGGCCGGATGACCCTGCTCGCCGTGCACACCGCCGAGAACGCCGATGAGGCCGAAGTCCTGCGTCTCGCGGGCGCGTTGGAGCACGCCTCCGAGCACCCGATCGCGCGTGCCGTGGCCGAGGGGGCGCTGGCGAAGCTGGGCGCGCTGCCCACGCCCGAGGACTTCGCGAACGTGCCCGGCCTCGGGGTGCAGGGCGTCGTCGAGGGCCACGCGGTGCTCGTGGGCCGGGAGCGGCTGCTTGCGGACTGGGCCATGGAGCTGCCGGAGGAGCTGCGGCGAGCCAAGTCCGAGGCGGAGGCGGCCGGCCGCACCGCCATCGCGGTCGCCTGGGACGGCGAGGCGCGGGCCGTGCTGGAGGTCGCCGACGCGGTGAAGGAGACCAGCCCGGAGGCGATCCGCCGGCTGCGGGCGCTCGGCCTCACCCCGATCCTGCTGACCGGGGACAACCGGGCCGTCGCCCAGGCCGTCGCCCGCGAGGTCGGCATCGCCCCCGAGGCCGTGATCGCGGAGGTGCTGCCGCAGGACAAGGCGGACGTCGTCAAGCGCCTTCAGGATGAGGGCCGTTCGGTCGCGATGGTCGGGGACGGCGTCAACGACGCGGCCGCGCTGGCACAGGCCGACCTGGGCCTGGCGATGGGCACCGGTACCGACGCCGCGATCGAGGCCGGTGACCTCACCCTGGTCCGCGGGGACCTGCGCGTCGCGGCGGACGCGATCCGGCTCTCGCGCAGGACGCTCGGCACGATCCGCTCGAACCTGTTCTGGGCCTTCGCCTACAACGTCGCCGCCCTGCCGCTCGCCGCGGCCGGACTCCTCAACCCGATGATCGCCGGAGCGGCCATGGCCTTCTCCTCGGTGTTCGTGGTCGGCAACTCCCTGCGGCTGCGCTCGTTCCGGGCCGCGGACTGATCCGGCACGCACAAAAAACACGAACAAAAAACACGCACAAAAAAAAGGGGGGCGCCGCGGGTGCGGCGCCCCCCTTTCCTGTCCTGGATCTCAGCCGAAGGCCTTCACGGCCTGGTAGTACGTCCAGGCCGTGCTGTTGCAGGCGGTCTTCGTGGCACCGCCGTAGTTGGCGCACACACGCTTGAGGTCCTCGTAAAAGGCGCTGTCCAGACGGGACTTGTTGGCGTCGAAGGCACCGATCGCCTTGTAGTTGCGGTAGCCGAAGTCGTGCCGGGCGCAGGATGTGGAGAACGGGAAGCCGAAGGGGTTGTCGGGCGAGGAGGAGCAGTAGTCCGTGGACCAGTCGAAGCCGTACGCGGACCAGGCGGACTGGTTGGCGCGGGCGGCCACCCAGGCGTTGTAGCTGGACGCGCTGGTCTGCGTCCAACTGGACAGGACCTGGGGCTTGTCGGCGGGAGCGGCGTCGGCGGCCGAGGCGGTGGCGAGGACGGCTGCGAGGGAGAGGGTCGAGGCGGCAAGACCGGTGGCGAGTCTGCGGTGCATTCCACACCTCCATGAGGCTGCGACCCGCCCATCGGGTCGCAGGTTCATGACAAGATGATTGACACCCGGACAGACCTTTCACACCGCATGCCGCCTAATGGACCGTTAACTCATGGGCGAGCAAGGAGATCAGAGGATGAACTCGCCGTCATCCTCCCCTGCGCACGTCCACCGCGGTGACCGCCAGTGCCAGCGGTCCCGGCGCCAGGAACGCGAGCGGCACCAGCATCCAGGCGCACAGGCAGGCGGTCGCCACCGCGAGCAGCACGAGGCCGCTGCCGCCGGGATCCCGTACGGCATCGCCCGCGGCCCCGCGCACGGCGGTCCGCCAGTCGGTCAGCGACTCGGGGCGGGCGCAGGCCCGCAGGCCGACGACCAGGGCGCCCGCCCCGATGACGGCCGCCGTCACGGCGAAGGCCGCCCCACCGGGCAGCCCCGCCCCGGCCAGCGCCAGGTCGGCGGCCACCAGCAGCGCGCCGGCCGGCGCGAGGGCGCCCGCGGCCAGATCACCGGCCCGCAGCCGGCGCCGTAGCAGCGCGAAGTACCGCCCGGCGGTGGCCGGTTGCCCCCCTCGCGTGCCCCGCAGCACCGCGCACGCCGTGGACAGCGCGGCGGGCGCGGTCAGCAGTGGCAGACAGGCCACGGCCGTGGCGAGGCCGACGCTGAGCACATCGGCGAACAGGGTCATCCGCGGGCCGAACACCTCGCCCGCCTCACGTGCCGGCATCCCGCTCACCCCTTCAGTCCGGAGCTGGCCATGCCCTCCACCAGGAAGCGCTGGAAGGCGAGGAAGAACAGCACGATCGGCAGCAGCGCGATCACGGACAGCGCGAACATCGGGCCGAACGCCGAGGTGCTGGAGGCGTCCACGAACGACCGCAGGGCGAGCGTGAGCGTGAACTTGTCCGGGTCGAAGAGGTAGATGAGCTGGGTGAAGAAGTCGTTCCAGGTCCAGATGAAGGTGAAGATCGCCGTGGTGATCAGGGCGGGGCGGGTCAGCGGCAGCACGACCAGGAAGAAGCTGCGGAACGGCCCGCAGCCGTCGATGCGCGCCGCCTCCTCCAGCTCACGCGGCAGTCCGCGCATGAACTGCACGATGAGGAAGACGAAGAACGCCTCGGTGGCGAGGAACTTCGGCAGGATCAGCGGCCAGTAGGTGTTCACCAGGCCGAGCTGGTTGAAGATGATGTACTGCGGGATCAGCACCGCGTGGTGCGGCAGCATGATCGTGGCGATCATGAACGCGAACAGCGGCCCGCGGAACCGGAAGCGCAGCCGCGCGAAGGCGTAGGCGGCGAGCGAGCAGCTGATGACGTTTCCGAGGACCGCGCCGCCCGCGATCAGCAGCGAGTTGCTCAGCAGCCGCCAGATGGACACGTCGTTCACGCCGTCCAGGGCGGTGGAGTAGTTCGACCACTCCAGATGGCGGGGCAGCAGGTCGAGGCTCGCGAGGACCTCGTCGGCCGGTTTGAGCGAGGTCGCCAGCAGCCAGGCCAGCGGGTACAGCATCACCAGCAGGGCGGCCAGACAGCCGAGGTGCAGGGCGATCCGACCCCAGCGAACGGGCTTACGGGCAACGGCGGTCGCGGTCATCGTTCCCCCTCGGAGGCGTAGAAGACCCAGGAGCGCGAGGTGCGGAACAGCACCGCCGTGACGGCGCCGATCACCAGCAGCAGCACCCAGGCCATGGCGGAGGCGTAGCCCATGTGGGAGGCGACGAAGCCGCGGTCGTAGAGGTAGAGGGTGTAGACGAGGGTCGAGTCGGCGGGGCCGCCCTTGCCCGCGCCGATCGCGAAGGCGGGCGTGAAGACCTGGAAGGCCTGGATGGTCTGGAGCACGAGGTTGAAGAACAGCACCGGGGACAGCATGGGCACGGTGACCGACAGGAACTGCCGCCACTTCCCGGCCCCGTCCACCGCCGCGGCCTCGTACAGCTCGGCCGGGATCTGCTGGAGCCCGGCGAGGAAGATGACCATGGGAGCACCGAACTGCCACACCGTCAGCAGGGCCACGGCGAGCAGCGCCCAGCCCGGCTTGTTGACCCAGCCGCCGGTGCCGAGCAGGTTGTCCACCGTGCCGCCGTCGTTGAAGACCGCCCGCCACACGAGCGCGATGGACATCGACGCGCCCAGCAGCGAAGGGGCGTAGAACGCCGACCGGTAGAACGCCTTGCCGCGCCGCATGGACTTCAGGGCGAGCGCGACGACGAGGGCGAGGGCGAGTTGCAGCGGCACGGCGATGACGACGTAAGTCAGGGTGGTCACCACCGACCGCCAGTACCGCGGGTCCTCGGTGAACATCTGGACGTAGTTGCGCAGCCCCACCCAGCGCGGCGGGTTGAACAGGTCGTAGTCCGTGAACGACAGGTACAGCGACACGGCCATGGGCAGCAGGGTCAGCACGATCGCGCCGAGCACCCATGGTGACAGGAACACCCAGGCGGGGCCCTGCCGTTCGCGCCCGCTCCGGCGCCTGGCGGTGGCGGTGGTGGCGGGCTTCGCCCGTGCGGGGATCGTGGTGGTGGTCATGACCTCAGCTCCGCCTTCGCCTCGGTGACGTAGTTCTCGGCCGCCTCGCGGGGCGACATCCGCTCGTACGACACCTGGTCGTAGTCGCGCTGGAAGGTGGTCTGCAGGGCGTTGTCGCCCGACGGCGGAGCCTGCGGCGGGTCCTCCAGGGTGCCCTCCAGGGAGGTCTGGTAGGCGGCGATGGTCTTGTCGAAGTCCTTCAGTTCCGGCTCGATGTCCTCACGCAGGGAGTCGTTCACGGGAATGCCGCGGGTGGCGCCGAGGATCTTCGCCGCCGCCGCGTCGTTGACGAGGAAGTCGACGAGCCGGGCCGCCTCCTCGGGGTGAGCGGTGCCCGCCCCGACGCCGAGGAACATCGACGGCTTGAAGTACTGACCGGGGGTACCGTCCTCGCCCGACGGCATGGGCGCGAGCGCGACGCCGCCCGGTATCAGGGCGAGGTAACCGCTGGCCGGGGCGTCCCAGTTGGCGTCGGCCGTGGCCTCACCGCGCCCGAGCGGGGTGTTCTCGACGGAGCCGTCGAGCTGGGTCGTCTGCTCGGCGGGCGAGACGACACCCGCACGCCGGAGCTTGTCGGTGAAGGTCCACCAGCGGGTGAGGTCGTCGGCGGTGAAGCCGAGCCCGCCGTCCTTCGTGTACAGGGACTTGCCCCGGCCGCGCAGCCACACCTCGAAGCAGTCCTCGCTCTGGCCGGGGTCGGTGGCGCCGGGCCGACCGGTCTTCTCGGCCAGCGCGCGCATGGTGTCGGCCCACTGGCTCCAGGTCCAGCTCCGGCCGGGCAGCGGCACACCGGACGCCTTCCACGCCTGGACGTCGTAGGCGACGGTCTCCGTGCCGCGGCCCTGGGGGATCGCGTACTGCGTGCCGTCCAGCCGTCCGGTGGCGAGCAGCCCCGCGTCGATCTCCGCGGTGCGCAGTACGGCCTTCTGCTCGCCGAGGTCGAGCAGGACCCCGCCGGAGGCGTACTGGTCGATCTGCCGGTAGTCGAGCTGCATCACGTCCGGAGCATCGCCGCCGGCGGCCTGGGTGGCGAGTTTCTGCTTGTAGGCGTCGTAGGCCGAGAACGACGTCTGCACCTGGATGTCCGGGTGCTGTTTCTCGAACAGGGCGAGGGCCCGCTCGGTGCGCTCCGCGCGGTCGGGGTTTCCCCACCACGTGTAGCGCAGCACGACCTTGCCGCCGCCGACCGACTCCCCGGATCCTGAGCAGCCTGCCAGGATCGCGCAGAGCGCCAGTGCGGCGGCCGCGGCGCAGAACCCCTTTGTCCTGTGTCCGGGCATACCGAGGTCACCTCTCCTCTCCTCGGGATTTCTCCTGGCCCCCTCCGAACACCCCCTGCGCCAAAGCGGTCACTCGCCGCCGTACGGCAGAGTCACCCCCGGCAGGTTGTACTCGTCCCGCCGGCCGCACATCCCGAACCCGCCGAGCCTGGTGGGCCCGGTCTCGTGCGCGGTCGCGTCGCCGAGGTACGCCGGCTCGCCCGCCTCCAGCGCGTCCAGGTGGGCGCCCGTGCGTTCGGCGGTGGCCAGCGCGCCGGCCCGCCACAGCTCCCGCCAGTGGGGCACCTTGGCCCGCACCAGGCGGGCCGCGGCACGCTGGAACTCCAGGTACGGGCCGTTGTCCCCCGCGACGAGCGCCGCCCGCAGGGCGAGGTAGCCCTCGACGGCGAGGTCCCTGCGGCGCCGGGCGGCCTCGGCGGTCTCCGGGCCCGTGCCGGGCGGGAGTGCGGCCGCGGCCGCGTACCGGTCCGGATCCGCGAGCACCTCCGGCGGGAAGGTGAAGACGGCGTCCCCGGCCTCGGGCAGGCCGCTGTTCTGCATCAGCACGGTGATGCGCAGATCGCCGCCCTGGACCATGCGGTGCACGGTTCCCGGCGTGAACCAGGCGACCGATCCCGGCTCCAGGGGGATGTCCCGGTGGCCGTCGGGGCTCAGCGTCTGCACGGCCCCCCGGCCGCCGGTGACGACGTACGCCTCGGTGCACACCAGATGCAGATGCGGGCTGCCGCCGCACACACCGTCGGCGGCCTCCCAGTCGTAGGCGCTGAGGTGGGACAGGCCGACGGCGCCGGGCAGCGGGTGCGGGAGGGCCGGCTTCACCACGGCAGCCCCTCCAGGTGGGCGGCGACCCGTTCGCGGTCCCAGGCGCCGTCGGCGAACACGACGCGGTAGCGGTAGCCGAAGGACTCCCCCGGCGCCAGCTCGAACTCCTCGAAGAACGCCCAGGAGAACGCCACCGTGGGGATCGGCTCGGAGCGCACGAACCAGTGCGACTCGTGCACGGCGTCCAGGTTCTCGGGGGCGTGCGCGAAGACGAGCGTGGAGTGCCCGTCGACGTCGTCGTGCTCGGTGGTGTAGGCGAGCCACGGCCCCTGACTGCCCATCAGTTTCTCGGCGTCGGCGTCGGGCGCGAAGGCGGTCCCGCCGGTGAAGTCGCGCGGGCCGCGCCACTGGAGTCCGGTGTAGCCGGCCATCTCCCGGCCCTCGGTGGTCGGGGAACCGAACCGCAGCGGCTCGGCACGGATGTTGGTGAGCCGGATCGACCAGTCCAGCGCCCAGGCGCCGGCCTCCTCGTCCACCGAGTGCACGGTCAGCCCGCGCACCTCGCGCGCCCACTCCTCGCCGCCGTTCTCGACCCAGGTCAGTTCCTCGGTGAAGGCGAGCCGGTCCTCCTCGACCGTGAGATCGGTGAAGCCGTCGTGCCGCATGGAGCCGACCCGCTCGGGCAGGGCGAGGTAGCCCTGGCCGTGCACATAGCAGTTGCCGCCCCAGAAGTTCTGCCCGGACAGGTGGCTGGCCGTCATCTGAAGACCCTTGTGCCAGCGGTGGTCGCTGGGCCGGTAGCCGGTCACGGTGTGCCCGGCGAGGGTGCGCACGGGGTGGGCGTAGGGCTTGCGGGACTCGAAGGCGTCCGGGTCGGGGCGATAGACGTAGCGGAGGATCTCGGTGCCGCCTGCCGCCGTCACCGCGATGTGGTCGCCGTGCGCGTGGGTGACGCGGATGCTCATGCGCGCTCCTTGGGGGCCCAGTGGGGGTGGTCTCCGTGCATGGCCCGGTAGTAGGGGTCGCCGGGTCCGATCTCGCCCGCGCGCACCGGGTGCCCGGTGAACGCGGACTTGTAGAGGGCGGCCGCGAAGTCGAGGGTGGCCCGCGCGTCCGGACCGCTGCCGGGCGGGCGGACACCGTTGTCGTGGGCGTCGAGGAGGGCGCCGAGCTGCGCCGTGTGCGAACTGGGCACGTCGGCGGCCGGGGTGCGCCAGGCGGAGGCACGCTCGGAGGAGACGTGCGGGGCCGGGGTGTAGACCCAGTCGTCGTTGCGGTGGCCGTACAGGTGGGTGAGCTCGACCGTCGCGTCGGCGCAGTCGACGCGGATCCGGCTCACCTCGTGCGGGGACAGCACGCTGTTGACGACGGTGGCCAGGGCGCCGTTCTCGAACCGCACCAGGGCGGTGGAGACGTCCTCGCTCTCGGTGTCGTGGACCAGGCGCGCGGCCATGGCGCGGATCTCCGTCCACGGGCCGAGCAGGTTCAGCAGCAGGTCGAACTGGTGGATGCCGTGCCCCATGGTCGGCCCGCCGCCCTCGGTGGCCCAGCGTCCGCGCCACGGCACCGCGTAGTAGGCGGCGTCGCGGTGCCAGGTGGTCTGGCAGTGGGCGACCAGCGGAGCGCCCAGCTCACCGCTCGCGATCAGCTCCCGGGCGTGTACGGCACCCGAGCCGTACCGGTGCTGGAAGACGACCGAGGCGTACGCCCCCGACGCCTCCTCGGCGGCGGCGATGTCGTCGTACTCGGCGAGCGACAGACACAGCGGCTTCTCGCACAGCACCCAGGCCCCCGCCTTGAGCGCGGCGATCGTCTGCTCCCGGTGCAGGGACGGCGGGGTGCCGATCAGGACCAGGTCGGGGCGTACGGCGTCCAGCATGTCGCCCGTCGAGGTGTACCCGGCGACGTCCTCGCCCGCGAGCTCCCGGAAGGCGTCCAGCCGGGACCGGTCCACATCGACGGCGGCCACCAGCTCCACCCGGTCCGCATGGGATCTCAGGGCGGAGAGATGGCTGCCGCTGACGATGGCGCCGGTGCCGATCACGGCGACACGACGACGGGTGGAGCTTGGGGACATGCGGTTCTCCTCGGACGGCCGGCGGACAGCCCACTGCCAGAAAGCGCTTGCACTTCGAGGGCGACCCTAGGCAGGGACGGAATGTAAGGACAACCCCTCTGCGGCGAGATGGGCAAAGCCGGACCCGTTCGGCACGCCCACCCCCGCACGCTCCCCGCCCCGCCACCGGCCCAAACGAACGAAGATCAACAGATCTGGCCGAGACCGTGCGGTGCGCCAACTCGGGCTCCGCGAGGGGGCGTTGACAGCGCCGGGGATCCGCGTCACGGTGATGACTCCTCGCGCCCGGGAGGTCACCCATGGCAGCAGCCGGCACCGACGCCGAGCTGGTCGACCGCGTACGGTCCCTGCGCCCGCTGATCCGCGAGAACGCGCCGCTCGCCGAACAGCGGCGGCGTGTGGTGCCCGAGGTCGCCGCGGCGCTGACCGACGCCGGGATCCACCGGATGAACGTGCCGCGGCGGTACGGCGGCTACCAGAGCGGGCTGCGCACCCAGGTCGACGCGGTGGCCGAAATCGCCGCAGCGTGCGGTTCGACGGCGTTCAAGACGGTGATCCAGGCCGGCTGCTCGTACATCGCCGCACTGTTCCCCGACGAGGCGCAGGACGAGATCTTCACCGGCCCCGACGTCAAGGTCGGCGGCACCCTCGTGCCGGACGCCACGGCGGTCCGGGCGGACGGCGGCTACGTCGTCAACGGCACCTCGGGCTTCGCCACCGGCTGCCACGACGCCGACTGGCATCTGCTGACGGTCCGGGTCGAGTCCGCCTCCGGCGACGGACCGCCCGAGCTGCTGTGGACGGCGGTGCCGATGGCCGACCTTGAGATCCTCGACGACTGGCACGTCTCGGGACTGGCGGGCACGGGCAGCGCCAGCGTCGTCGCACGGGACGTGTTCGTGCCCGCACACCGCACGCTGCCGGTCGGCCCGTTGCTGGCGGGCGTGTTCCCCTCCAAGGCCAGTGCCGAGGACCCGTTCTACCGGATGCCCGTCCTGCTGATGTTCTGCGCGTGGACGGCGCCCAACGCCCTGGGGCTGGCCCGCTCCGCCCTGGCCGAGTTCACCGAGCGCAGCCACCGCCGGGGCATCACCTACAGCCCCCACACCCGGCAGAGCGAGGCGACGGTCACCCATCTGCAGGTGGCCGAGGCGGCCATGAAGATCTCCTGCGCCGAAGCGCTCACCGACGGGTTCATCACCGTCATCGAGACACGGGCCCGGTCCGGTGAGCCGCACACACCCGAGGAGCGGGCCAGGATCCGGGCGCAGAACGGCTATGCGACCCGGCTGTGCAAGGAGGCCGTCGACCTGCTCGGCTCTGCCTCCGGGGCGTCGTCCCTCAACCTGGACGTGCCCGTGCAGCGGGCCGTGCGCGACCTGAACGCGCTGAGCCTGCACTCGTTCGTGAACCCCGCCACCAACCTGGAGATCTACGGCCGGGTCCTGTCGGGCGTCGACCCGGGCACGCCGTTCCTCTGACCCCGGTCAGCCCTTGTCCAGGAAGCGCCGCAGCCGGGTCAGCGGCCAGGCGTTGATCACGTCCTCCTTGGTGAGCCAGCCGCGCTGCGCCGTGCCCACGCCGTAGCGCAGGTTGGCCAGGTGGATCACGGCGTGCGCGTCGCTGTCGACGGCGAACCGCACCCCGTGCCGCCGGGCCCGCAGGATGTCCTCGTCCCGCAGGTCGAGCCGGTCCGGGTGGGAGTTGATCTCCAGGGCCGTGCCGGTGCGGGCGCAGGCGGCGAAGACCGCGTCGAGGTCGACGTCGATGCCCGGGCGCTTGCCGAGCAGGCGAGTGGTGGGGTGGCCGATGATGTGGACGTGCGGGTTCTCGCAGGCCCGGACGATCCGCCGGGTCAGCGCCTCGCGGCCCTGGTTGAAGTGCGAGTGCACCGAGGCGACGCACAGGTCGAAGCCGGCGAGGAAGTCGGGCGGCCAGTCCACCTCGCCCTCCGGGCCGATGTTCAGCTCGGCGCCGTGCAGCACCCGCATGCCGCCGCGCGTGCCGCGCCCGCCGTACTCCCCGTCGAGCTCGCGGACCCGTTCGCGCTGGGCGAGGATCCGTTCGTCGGTCATCCGCTGCATGGCCATGTCGGGGCCGTGGTCGGTGACCGCGTAGTAGGCGTAGCCGCGCTCGGCGGCCGCGGCGACCATCTCCTCCAGCGGGGCGAGCCCGTCGGTGAGGTCGGTGTGGGTGTGCAGATCGCCCCGGATGTCCCTCTCCTGGATCAGGTTGGGCAGTTCGCCGCGCAGCCCGGCCTCGATCTCGCCCCGGTCCTCCCGCAGGGTGGGCGGGATCCAGGGCAGGCCGAGCCGGGCGTACACCTCCTCCTCGGTCTCGGAGACGATCTTCTCGCCGGTCTCGGTGTCGAACAGCCCGTACTCGGAGAGCTTGAGCTTCTTGTGGACGGCCATCTCCCGGGTGCGGATGTTGTGCGCCTTGGACCCGGTGAAGTACTGCATGGCCGCGCCCCAGGAGTCCGGCGGTACGACCCGCAGGTCGACCTGGAGGCCCTTGCGGGTGCGGACCGACGTCTTCTTCTCGCCGTGCGCGATGACCTCCGAGACGTACGGCAGCTCGGTGAAGGCCCGCATGACCGGCTGCGCCTTCCGTGCGGCGACGAGGATGTCGATGTCGCCGATCGTCTCGCGGACGCGGCGCAGCGAGCCGGCGTAGGAGCAGCGCTTGACGCCGGTCACCTGGGACATCTCGGCGACGATGTCCTCGGCGAGACTCATGGCGACGTCGATCAGGACGCGGTCGCCGGAGGACTGCAGCAGGCCGATGCCGTGCAGGATGTTCTCCTCGGTCTTCGGCCCGAAGCCCTTCAGGTCGCGCAACCGCTCCTCGTGGATGGCGTCGGCCAGTTCCTGTGTCGTGGAGATGCCGAGCTCCTCGTACAGGACCATGGCCTTCTTCGGGCCGAGCGTGGGGATGGCCGTCAGCTGCCGGACACCGGCCGGGATCTTGGCGCGCAGTTCCTCCACCGCGGACACGCTGCCGGCCGCGAAGTACTCGACGACCTTCTCGGCGATCGACTTGCCGACGTTCGGGATCTCCTTGAGGCCCTTGACGTCCAGCGTGGACACGTCGGCATGGTGGCCGCCGATCGCCCGGGCGGCCTTCTCGTAGGTGCGCGCCCTGAACGCGTCCCCTCCGGTGATCGAGATCAGGTCCGCGTACTCCTGGAGCAGGGCGGCGACGTCGTCGTTGGACCGAGCCACGCCTCCAGGGTGGCACGGCACGACCGGCCGGACGAGCCAAGGGCCGCCGTCGGCGGGAGGACGAGGTGCCGTCCCACGGGAGACGGCACCTCGTCAGCGGCGGCCACCGGCCCTCTAGGGGCCGAGTGGGGCGGGTGGTGTGGTCGTCGGGTCGGGTTCGGGCAGTGGGGCCCGCAGGGGCGGGTGGGCCGGGGTCGCCTGTTCCTTCGTCAGGGCGGCCGCGATCCTGCGGGCCGTGAGGGGATCGGCCGGCAGGGTGTGGGAGGCGAACCAGCGGGCGGCCGCGGGGGCGGGGGACGGTTCGACGAACTCGGCGCCGGCGTAGTCGTCGAGCGGCGGGTCGTAGATGTACCCCGCGACCAGGCCATGGCCGACCAGGCGTTCCACCAGGGCGTCGCGGTCGTGGACCAGCAGCGGCACACGGAAGAGGGAGGGCGGGCCCTCGTGTGCCACGTGGTCGCGCAGTGCCGGGGTGGCCCAGGTGGTGCCCGACAGCAGCGAGACACCGGCCCGGCGGCGGGCCAGGTCGCCGTCGAGCAGCGCCATCCGCAGCTCCAGCTGGCCGCGCACGAGGGCCCCGTGGCGGGTGCGGAAGCCGTGCAGGTCGACCCGTACCCAGGGCTCGTACGCGGTCAGGCTGGGCGCGTGCCGGGCGCTGCCGGCGAGGCGGTGCGCGTGCAGGGCCATCCGGAAGTCGTCGCGTTCGAGGAGTCCGAGGCGCTGCATCGTGCGCCACACGGGCCGCACCAGGCGGAAGCCGCGTACGGCGGAGCGCGCGAGCGGGCGCAGTGTGGTGGCGAGGTCGACGCGCAGCCGGCGCGGGGTGAGCAGGTCGTCGCGCAGCAGTTCCAGCTCGCGCCGGGTGCGTGCGTCGTCGACGGCGAGGAAGCCGCCGGCCATCCCCGCGACATGCTTGGACAGACTGAAGGCCGCGGCCGTCCCGAAGGTGCCGATGGGCTGCCCGCCCACATGGGTGCCGATGGCGTGCGCCGCGTCCTCGATCAGCGGGATCCCCAACTGCTCGCAGCGACGGCGCAGTTCGACGACCCGGTCCGGCATGCCGTAGAGGTTGGTGGTGAGGACGGCGTCGACGTTGCGCCAGGTGGAATCCGGTACGGCGGCCGGGTCGATGTTGCCGTCCCACTGGGACACGGGCGCCTGGACCGGGCGCAGTCCGGCGGCGAGGACGACGAAGAGGATCACGTCGTCGTTCACCGGGGACATCAGCACCCGTGCGCCCGGCCGGCACCAGCGCCGCAGCGCCAGGTACAGGGCGAGTCGGGCCGAGGGCGTGTAGACGCATTCGCGTCCGATGCGCCGTGTCATCATCGCGGCGAGCCGCGATCCGTACGGCATGGTCACCTCTTCCGTGGAAGGGTCCGACGAAGGGTTGCCCGAAGCGGGCGGCGGGCGCACGCCTTCGCGCGTCGTCCGAGGCCGCGCCTCGGCCAGGGATACGACGCCCGGGCGTACGCATGACGGGAGCGGGGCCCGCTCAGCGGGCGCGGGCTCCCGCGTTCGGGGGGTGGGTCCGGCCCGAGGTGCGCAGGGTGCCGACGGTCTTCAGCAGCCGGTCGGCGGGGTCCCGCAGCCGGGGATGGGCCAGGACGGTGTTCCTCAGGCCGCGCACGGGTCTGCGCCACATCCGGTGGGCCGCCGCCACCGGGTGCGGGCGTACCGCGAACCCCTCGGCAACCCGCAGCTCACGGGTCTTGAGCCAGTCCTTGTACTCCTTCTCGCCGCGCCCCATGTCCATGAGCGTCACACCGTCGCGGCCGGCGGCCTCGGCCAGCCGCAGATGCATCATCAGGCCGGGCGAGTAGTAGCCGAACTCCGGGTCGTACGCGGTGAACCAGGCCGCGAACACGGTGCGCGAGCGCGGCCCGAAGTGCGCGGCGACCGGCCGGTCCCCGGCGTACACCACGGACAGGACGCCGGTGAAGTGCTCCTCGCGGACCTGGAAGAGATCGTCGACGAGGTCGACGATCCAGGGGCGGGAGAAGCGGTCCATCCGCCCGGTTCTGCGGTACTGGGCCGACTTCCACCGCATCAGGGTGCGCAGCATCCGCGGGTCCCGCTCGTCGTACACGAACCGCACCTCGCCCGCGTCCCGGCCCAGGCGGCGCTCCTTCTTCAGCGTGGTCTTGGCGAGGCCCGGGTACGTGGCGCGCAGCCACTCGGGGTAGCCGCCCTCGCCGGGTTTCAGGTCCAGGACGGGAGAGGCGAAGGTGCCCGTGACGTACGGGCCGAACGGCTGCTGCTCCTCGACGAGGTGATCGAACTCGAACACGGACAGCCCGCAGGCCCGCAGCAGTGCGCGGGTGTCCCAGGTGACCCCGGGCCGGTGCACCAGGGCCTGACAGTCGGACAGGCCGAGCCCGATGGCCCGGCCCACGCCGTACACGTTGCGTTCGTAGGGGAGGAAACCGACCGCCTCCCCGTTCTGGTGCAGGACCGCCACCCGTGCTCCTGGGCGGTACCTGCCGACCCCGAGTGCGAACTCCGGCGCCAGAAAAGGGTTGGCGTAGTCCGGCGACTCGTCCATCGCCCGGTGCCATGCCCGGCGCAGTGACTCGTTCAGTTCCTCGGGTCTGTGAATCGTGATGGCGTTCGTGGATCGCATGCGACCGCTCCCCCCAGAATCCCCCCAGAGGCGCTTTTTGGCGCCTCGCCACGGTGTCCCCCATGTCGAACTTTGTGGCGAGGCTCAAACGTCGCGAAACAGTACGCACACTGTCAAGGCGCCTGAACGATCCTTTAGCTGCGCTTGGTTCGGCAGGGCCGGGAGTGCGTCCGGTCGTCAGCAGGTACGGCCGACGTAGTGCGCCCCCTGGATCTTGTCGGCGGAGCCCAGCCAGGTCTTGCCGGGCGCGACGCACCGCTCGTAGTCGGAGGCGTAGGCGACCCTGACCTGGATGACGACCCGCGAGCCGTCGGAGGTGCAGTGGTTGTAGTAGGCGTCGGCGCTGGTCTCGTAGAAGCCGCACGGATCGGCTGCCGCGGGGCCCGCGTGGGCGGTGACGGCGCCGAGGGACGTGAGCACGAGGGCGGCGGAACCGAGGGCACCGGTCACCATACGACGAAGACTCAAGGCGAACTCCTTGGCCGGTGGCGGGGACGGACCGTCAGGGGCCGTGCCCGCCGATGAGCTGGATACGGGCACAAGGATCTCCGGGCCGGGCGGGTCGCCTGATCGGATCTCACGCCGTTCACCTGGCGAATCGTTCCTCTGTGCACCAATGGGATGATCTTGTTCCGGTTCCGTGGCGGCCCCGCACGAGGCTGTGCAGCCGGTCAGCGGATCGCGACGACGACATGGCTGTCGCCGTACTGCCAGACGACCCCGGCGTGCCGGAACCCCGCCCGGCGCAGCAGTCGTTCGTGCGCGGCCACCGACAGACGGACCTCACAGTCGGCGGCGGTGGCCGACTGCCGGCGCCGGCGTTCCGTGAGCAGGTCGGCGAGTTCGGGGTCCTGGGCGACGGCCGTCCACCAGGAGTCCCAGTCCTCGTACGCGAAGGCGTGCCCGCGTCCGGCGTGGCGACGGCCGACGTGTCCGGCGAGTTCGGCGAGCGCGCGGTCGTCCTGCGGGAAGTGGTCGCCGTTGACGAGGACACCGCCGGGCCGCAACAGGTCAGCGAGTTGCCGGTAGGTGCGCTCCAGGACGTCCGGGGCGAGGTAGTGCAGCGCCGTCGTCGACACGGCCGCGTCCAGCGGCCGGCCGAGGCTCAGGGCGTCGGTCCAGCCCTGCGCGCCGATCACCGCGTCGACGTAGCGGGCCGCGTCCGCGTGATGGGTGCGGGCCAGTTCCAGCAGCAGCGGGTCCATGTCCACGCCCACGATGTCGGCGTACGGCAGCCGCCGGGCCAGCCGGGCGGCCAGCGAGCCGGGGCCGCAGCCCAGGTCGGCGACGAGCGGGGCGGGCGACCGGCCCTCGACGGCCCGCTCCACCACGTCGGCGATCACCGTGAACCGCTCCTCGCGGTCCACGGCGTACCGCTGCTGCTGGCGCTCCCAGCGCTCCACCCATCGCTCCGCCGTCGCCAGGCTCAACCCCATGCGGCCGTGCCACCTCGCCGTTCCACACCTGTCTCACGCTGCCGGGCTCGACCCTACAGGTGGAAACGGTTCCCATTCCCTCTAATGGCGGTACCGTCACCCGAGCGTGGCAAGCACGGCCAGCAGCCGGTCCACCTCCTCCACGGTGTTGTGGACGTGCAGGCTCACCCGCACCGAGCCGGTCCGCTCGCCCGCACCGCCCTGGCAGTGCTGGTCGGAGCGGACCATGAAGCCGTCACTGAAGAGGATGAACCCGAGATCGCCGGAGTCGATGGCGTGGTGGCGGAAGGTGACGATGCCGCGGCGCCGCTGGACGGGCGAGCCGGCGGCCAGGCTGGTCTGGCAGCCGAGGATCTCGTAGGCGTCGAGGTGGCGCAGTCCCTCGGTGAGCCGGGCCGCCAGGGCGACCGTCCAGCGCTCGATCCGGTCGGTGCCGGCGGCCTCCAGCCAGTCCAGGGCGGCGGTGAGGGAGGCGATGCCGACGGTGTTGGGGGTGCCCGCCCAGCCTCCGGGGGTGAACCGCGGACCACGTGCCCGGCGTGCCCACACGGCACCCGTGCCGGGCAGGGCCATCGCCTTGTGCCCGGAGAAGACGACGAAATCGACGTCGAGCTCGGCCACGGACACCGGCTGATGGCCGACGCTCTGGGCGGCGTCCAGGCAGATGACCGCGTCCGGTCCGACCGCGCGGCGCACGCGGTGGATGTTCATGTCGCCGCCGTACACATGGTGGACGTGGGTCACGGCGACGAAGCGGGTGCGCGGTCCGGCCAGTTCGGCGAGCGCGCGGTGGTCGTAGTCGCCGGACGCCCGTTGGTACGGCATCGGCCGCACGCGGATGTGGACGCCCTGCCGGGCCAGTTGCCCCTGAGCCTCCAGCCAGGGCGCGATGTTGGCCTCGTGGTCGGCGACCGGGACCACGATCTCGTCGCCGTCGGCGAGGAAGTGGGGCAGCCAGTCGCGGGCGAGCGTGCGCAGCCCCTCGGTCGTACCGCTCGTGAAGTGCACGGCCGAGCCCTCCGGCGCGGGGTCGCCGAGGAACCGCTTCACCCGCTCGCGGGCCTGCTCGACCAGGGCCGTGGTCCGGTTGGCCCAGGGATAGGTGCCCCGCCCGGCGTTGGCGTTGCTCGTGGTGAGGTAGGCGTGCACGGCGTCGAGCACGGCCTGCGGCTTCTGGGCGGTGGCAGCGCTGTCCAGGTAGGCGAGGTCCGGGTGGGCGGTGATGATCGGGAACTGGGCGCGCAGAGCACGCTGCCACTCCCCCAACTCCCATGACGGGGCGGTGAGGTCGATGTCGGTCATGCGCGTCAGTCCCGTACGAGGGGTGCGCCCGCGTCCCGCCAGGCGATGATGCCGCCGGACAGGCTGCGCACGTCCGGGTGCCCCATCCGGGTCAGCAGGGCCGCGTAGCGGGCGGACTTCTCGCCGACCGGGCAGGCCAGCAGAACCGGGCGGTTGCGGCTGAACGGCAGCCCGCCGTGCAGGAGTTCCTCGAAGAGCTCGTCGACGATGTTGACCGAGCCGTCGATGTGCAGGGCCGCGTAGGCGTGGGAGCCGCGCAGGTCGACGACGAGCGTTTCCCCGGAGGCGATCCACGCCTGGGCGTCGGCCACGCCGATGGCCGGTGCCGTGCGTATCTCGGCGTCGGTCAGGTCGGCCGGGGAGTTGTCGCGGCGCGGGCGGCCGAAGAGGTCGGGGCGGCGCTGACGGACGTAGCTGAGATAGCTCTCGACGCGGTCGCAGACGATGAAGACGGCCGACTGGCGTTCCGTCAGCTCCTGGTCGACTGCCTGTAGTTGGCGTATCGCTCCGAAGTACGCGGCGCCTCCGGTGGGTCCGGCCAGGATGCCGCAGCGGCGGTTGAGGGTCAGCATTCCCTCGATCGCCTCGTCGGCGCTCACCGAGTCGACGGTGTCGTAGGTACCGGGGTCGAACAGGCCCACCTCGTGCGCCTCGTCGATGGTGCGGATGCCGGGGACGAAGTCGGACTTGCCGGCCACCAGGCCGACGACCCGTACGGCGGGGTCGTGTTCGCGCAGGGCGCGGGCGACGCCGGTGGACGAGCCGGCCGTGCCCACGCAGGCGATGAACCAGTCCGGGGCCCGGCCGTCGAGGTCCTTGACGATCTCCGGTCCGGTGCCGGTGAAGTGGGCCTCGGTGTTGCGCGGGTTGAAGTACTGGTCGGTGTGCAGATACCGGCTGCCGGGCTCGGAGAGGGTGCAGTGGAACAGGGTGAGCGGGTCGTCGGTGGCGGTCGGGTCCAGGCACTCGCTCTGGCCGGGCAGTTCCTCGATCTGCGCGCCGAGCAGCAGGAGCAGGTCCTTGATCTCCGGGATCCGCATCCGGTTGGTGACGCTCTTGAAGGTCAGGCCGTGCATGCCCGCGAGGACGGCCAGGGCCTTGGCGGTGTTGCCGCTCGACAACTCGACGACCTGCCCGGCCCCGGCGGTCAGATGGGGGCGTGCCATGTTCCAGGCGGTCCGGTCCTTCACCGAACCGAACGGGTTGAGCAGTTCCAGCTTGGCGTACAGGTCGATGTTCCTGAGGCCGTGCACGGCCGGATCGATGCGCACCAGCGGTGTGTTGCCGATGGCCTCGGTGATGCTGTCGTACCTCACTGCGCTCCCCCCACGGGTGTGGTCGGCCAGTACTGGTCGTCCAGGCACCAGCGCCATCGGTCTCCTTCCTGCCAGGCGGCGACCTTGCGCGCGGCGGGCTGGTGCTGGGCACGGGTGGCGTGGAAGTCCATGCAGTAGCCCGCCGTGTTGGCGAAGGCCAGCAGGTCGCCGGGTGCGGGGCGGCGGGGCAGGAGGACCGTGCGGCGGGTGATCAGGTCGGATTCCAGGCACAGGCTGCCGAAGAGGTGCACGGGGACCGGTTCGGTGCCGGCGTCCTCGCCCGCCCGGTCCCGTGGCACGAGGACGGGATCCATGAGGACCCCGTGCTCCTCCAGCCCCACGTCGTCGGCCTTGGCCGCCAGCCGGACGTGAAGGGGGCCGCCGGTCTCCTGGTCACGCACCTCCAGCACCCTCGTCAGGGTCACACCGCACTGGTCGAGCAGCGCCCGGCCGGGTTCGGTGTGCAGGTCGTAGAGGTGCTCCAGGAGCAGCGCGGCCAGGGGGCGGCCGCCGAAGGAGGCGGCCGGGTGTGCGAGCAGTTCGTCGAGATAGCGGGCGCCGGCGACCGGACGGTGGGCGGGGTACAGGCCGAGCGTGCCACGCAGGGTGCCGGCCTCGTTGCGCAGCCCGTAGCCGTGGCCGCCGTAGGTCAGGGGCGGGCGGATACCCAGGACGGCTTCGGTGAGCTCGGTGGTGTACCGCTCCCATTGGCCGCCGTCGGCAAGGTAGTTGACGCCGAATCCGCCGCCGATGTCCACGGCCCGGGGCCGCAGCCCGCGGCTGCGGCACTCCTCCAGCACCCGCAGACAGCCTTCGAGCGCCACGGCCTTCTCGGTCAGGCTCGTCGTGTCCAGGTGGTAGGCCACACCGACCAGGTCGAGCGCGTCGGCGTGTCGCTCGACGGCCTCCAGGAGGGGGCCCGAGTCCCCCGGGGCGGTGCCGAATCGGCTCCGCCTGGTCAGGACGCGTACACCGGACGCCTCGAACCCCGACAGCCGCAGCAGGACCCGGGTTCGGGGCAGGGCGTTTTCGCGTACCAGGGTGGCGAGTTGCTCCAGCTCGCTTCGCGTGTCGAGGCTGACGGTGACCGATGTGCGGGCCGCCAGCCACAGGAACTCCGGGTTCTTCGGTCCGGTCGCGGTGATCCGGTCCGGGGTGAGTCCCGCACCCAGGGCGTGCTGCAGTTCCCCCAGCGAGGCGACGTCCACGCCCGCGTCCGTGGCCGCGAGCCTGCGCAGCAGGGCGCTGGACCGGTTGGCCTTGTGGGCCAGGAACACCTGCCCCGCGAGGTGGTGGGCGCCGTACACCGCGCGGAACTGGCGGAGATTGTCGGCGAGTTGGTCGGGGACGACGATGTTCAGCGGTGAGCCGAGGGCGTCGGTGAGGGTGTGCAGCAGCTCCGGGGAGTTCAGCAAGGAGCGCAGCCGTGACTCCAGCCGCGGTTCGAGAAACAAGGGCTGCCCGCCCATGCCCGGCCCTCCCCCGCCCTTCGGGCCCGACGCTCCGGGCGCTGTCGACCACTCCCCGCGGTATGCCGTATAGCTCCTTTCCCTGCTCCCCGCGGTTTACGCCCTGTACCTGCACTGCTGGGCGGTACGTCAACAGGTGGGCCGAAAATCACCGGTGCGCGCCGCCGGTCTGCCGCGCGGTCAGCCGCCGACCGGAACGGTTCATTCCGTGGTAGGCACACTGGAGTCGACGCGAACGACGGGACGGGGACGCGGTGTTCATCAGGCGAGTGGCCGTCGCGGTGACCGCGGCCGGGGTGCTGGGGACCGCCGGGTGCTCCTCGGACGAGGGCGGCGGTGTGACGGAGCGGACGGACACGGCCGTCAGCAGCTCGACGGGCACACCCCCCTCGGTGTCCCAGTCGGCATCCCCTTCGTCGGTGCCTTCGGAGGCCCGGACCGCGACCTCCGTCCCCGTCACAGGACCGGATCAGCGGCTGGTGACCATGGTGGTCACCGGCGGCTTCGCCGGGGTGCACCAGGAGGTCGTCCTGCGGGGCGACGGCACCGTGCACACCGACAAGGGCGAGCAGGCCGTCCGCCGGGCCGACCCCGCCGAGTTCACCGAACTGCGCACGCTGCTCGGCGATCCGGCGCTGGACGAGGTCTCCGACGACACGCGGGACATGGAGGCAGCGGACCTGTTCCAGTACACGCTCCGGTTCGACGGCCGTACGGTCATGACGGACCGCTCCGTCGACGAGCCGGCCCTCGACCGGCTCATCGACGCGCTGAGCGAGTGGCTGCCCCGGCGGTGAGGCGGCTTCGCGCTCAGGCGGCCTGCCCGGCGATGTTGACCATCCAGGTGATGCCGAAGCGGTCGGTACACATACCGAAGACGTCGCCCCACATCTGCTTGTCCAGCGGCACGGTCACATGGGCGCCGTCCGACAGCTTCTCCCAGTAGCCGCGCAGCTCGGCGTCGTCGTCGCCGCTCAGGCTGACCGAGATGTTGTTGCCCGGCTTGTGGTCGTCCGTCGGAGTGTCGGCGGCCATCAGGGTGAAGCCGTTGGGGGCCTCCAGCATGCCGTGCATGATCTTGTCGGCCAGCGGGGAGTCCTTCTGGCCGAACTCGGCGTAGGTGTTGAGGTTCAGGGTGCCCCCGAAGACCTCCTTGTAGAACTCCAGCGCCTGGCGGGCGTCGCCGGCGAAGGTGATGTAGGGGTTGAGACGCGAGGCCATGGATCCTCCAGGAGTAGGGCCGGAAGCCGACTGCAAGGAAGGTAGCGCGGGCCGCTGACAACGGCCCGCGCACACGGCCGCATGGAGCACAGCTCCGGTTACAGGGTGCGCTCCAGCCGGTCCGCGACCAGCTTCACGAACCGCGCCGGGTCCTTGGGCTGGCCGCCCTCGGCGAGCACCGCCAGCGTGTGGAGCAGCTCTGCGGACTCGACGAGCCCGGAGCGGTCCTCGCGCTCCTTGTACGCCTGGTTCAGGCCCTTCACCAGCAGGTGGTCGGGGTTGAGCTCCAGGATCCGCTTGGTGCGGGGCACCTCTTGGCCCATCGCGCGGTACATGTTCTCCAGGGCCGGCGTCAGGTCGTGCGCGTCCGAGACGACACAGGCCGGGGAGACGGTGAGCCGCGACGACAGACGCACCTCCTTGATGTCCTCGTCGAGCTGCTCCCCCATCCAGCCGAGCAGCCCGGCGTACTCCTCGGCCTGCTTCGCCCGCTCCCCGTCGGCCTTCTCGTCGCCCTCGGCGTCGAGGTCGATCTCGCCCTTGGCGACGCTCCGCAGCTTCTTGCCCGCGTACTCGCCCACGGTGTCGACCCAGACCTCGTCGACGGCGTCGGTGAGCAGCAGGACCTCGATGCCCTTGTCGCGGAACGCCTCCATGTGCGGGGAGTTCTCGATGCTCTGCCGGGACTCGCCGGTGATGTAGAAGATGTCGTCCTGGCCGTCCTTCATCCGCTCGACGTACTGCGCGAGCGTGGTCGGCTCGTCGTCGGCGTGCGTGGTCGCGAAGGAGGCGACGGCGAGGATCGCCTCGCTGTTCTCGGAGTCGGTGACCAGGCCCTCCTTGAGGGCGGTGCCGAACTCCCGCCAGAAGGTGGCGTAGCGCTCGGCGTCCTTGGTCATCATGTCCTTGACCGTGGACAGCACCTTCTTGGTCAGCCGGCGCTGCATCATCCGGATGTGCCGGTCCTGCTGGAGGATCTCGCGGGAGACGTTGAGCGAGAGGTCGGCCGCGTCGACGACGCCCTTGACGAAGCGCAGGTACGGCGGCAGCAGCGCCTCGCAGTCGTCCATGATGAAGACACGCTTCACATAGAGCTGGACACCGCGCCGGAACTCGCGGGTGAACAGGTCGTGCGGGGCGTGCGAGGGGATGAACAGCAGGGACTGGTACTCGAAGGTGCCTTCGGCCTGGAGCCGGATCGTCTCCAGCGGCTCGCGCCAGTCGTGGCTGATGTGCTTGTACAGCTCGTGGTACTCGTCGTCCGAGACCTCGTCGCGCGAGCGCGCCCACAGGGCCTTCATCGAGTTCAGCGTCTCGGGCTCGGGCGCGCTGTCCCCGTCGTCGGAGGAAGCGGCCTCCGGGACCATCCGGATCGGCCAGGTGATGAAGTCCGAGTAGCGCTTGACGATCTCCCTGATCTTCCAGGGCGAGGTGTAGTCGTGGAGCTGGTTCTCGGGGTCGGCGGGCTTGAGGTGGAGCGTGACCGAGGTGCCCTGCGGCGCCCCGTCCACCGTCTCCAGCGTGTACGTGGCCTCGCCGCGCGAGGTCCAGCGGGTGCCCTGGGTCTCGCCGGCCCGCCGGGTCACCAGCGTCATCTCGTCCGCCGCCATGAAGCCGGAGTAGAAGCCGACGCCGAACTGGCCGATGAGCCCCTCGGCCCCGGCCTCGTCCTGCGCCTCCCGCAGCTCCTTGAGGAAGGTGGCGGTCCCCGAGTTGGCGATGGTGCCGATGAGCCGGCCGACCTCCTCGTACGACATCCCGATGCCGTTGTCCCGCACCGTGAGGGTACGGGCGTCCTTGTCCACGTCGATCTCGATGTGGAGGTCGGACACGTCGGCGTCGAGGGTGTCGTCCCGCAGCTTCTCCAGGCGCAGCTTGTCGAGCGCGTCCGACGCGTTGGAGACGAGCTCGCGCAGGAAGACATCCTTGTTCGAGTAGACCGAGTGGATCATCAGCTGGAGCAGCTGACGGGCCTCTACCTGAAACTCAAACGTCTCGGTCGGCATGGTTCGCGACTACCTCACAGGTCCAGTCACCGGAATGGGTCACAGTCACTCTAAGACACGAGGTCAGCGCGGAGTGCGGCGATCCCGGAGGAGGCCGCCTCCCGCCTCCGTCCCGCCACCCTGAGACATCACAGGCTGTGCTCCTCCCCCCGCGGTGCCAAGGTCGGTGTGCATCGAGGACCGACCTGATCGAACGGAGGGGCCGATGCCCACCTCACGACCGCGCACCTCCCGGCGCAGGTCGGCGGCCGCCGCGGGGGCCGCCGCCGCCCTGCTCACCGGAGCCGGACTGTTCACCGCCGCGCCCGCACAGGCCGCCCCGCGCCCCTGCCCCGGCGCCGGACCGGGCGACCCGGCGCGCTGCGCCCAGGTCATCGGCATCGACCCGGGCTCGGCCCTGGTGATGCGCACCGAGCCGCGCTACGGCTCGACGGAAGTGGCCCGCTACGGCAACGGGCAGTGGCTGGAACTCTCCTGCTGGACCACCGGCGACCCGGACGCCGACGGACACGGCTACCGCTACTGGATGCAGGTCTCCACGCCCAGGACCTGGGGCTACGTCAACGACTGGTACCTGGACACCGGCGGCCCGAACACCTGGAAGTCGCAGCTCCCGCAGTGCCGCTGATCGCACCCAACCATCAGAAGGAGCTTTCGTGACACAGCCGAACCAGCCGCCCGGCCGGCGCCTGCGCGCCCTCACCCTGACGGGTGCCGTACTCACCGTCGCGGCCTCCGCAGTGCTGACCGGAGCGGGCCCCGCGGGCGCCGCGATCCACACGTGCAGCATCTCGGGCGACCGCACCCAGTGCGCCTACGTCACCGGCATCGACGCCGGATCCCATCTGGCGGTGCGCACCGCTCCCCGTTACAGCGCCCCCAAGTCGCCCGTCTTCGGGCAGTACCACAACGGGGACGAGCTCGGCCTGATCTGCTGGACCACGGGCGACCCGGACGCCGACGGACACGGGTACCGCTACTGGATGCGGGTCGACAACGGCATCGGGGACGGATACGTCAACGACTGGTACCTGGACACCGGCGGCCCGAACACCTGGAAGTCGCAACTCCCGCAGTGCTGAGCCGCCGCCGGTGAGTCACACGAGGTGGGCGAAGACCACCAGGTTCGCGGTGTAGTCCTTGACCTGGCGGTCGTAGTCGCCCGCGCAGGTGATGAGCCGGACCTGGGCGCGGGGCGTGTCGGCGTAGACGCGGTCGCTGGGGAAGTTGTCCTTGTCGAAGGTCTCGACGCTGTCGACCACGAAGGACGCCCTGCGCCCGTCGGCTCGCGCCACCTCGAAGCGGTCCCCCTTCACTAGCTGGCTGAGGTTGGCGAAGACCGCGGCGGACGTGGTCGTGTCCACGTGCCCGGCGATGATCGACGTGCCCGGCTCGCCGGGGGTGGCGCCCTCGGCGTACCAGCCGACGAGGTTGGTGTTCCCGGCCGGCGGCGGTTCCAGCCGGCCGGTGCTGCCGATGGCGAGATCGACGAAGGGCGCGTCGACGGAGATCTTGGGGATGTGCAGCCGGACCGGCCGGGAACGGGCCAGATGCCTGCCCACGGGCCGCCCGTCGGGCGACCCGGACTCCGGTGCGGCGTGCCGCCCGGCCCCTGAGGGGTCGTGCCCTTCGACCGCCGGAGGCAGGCGGGGCGCCCGGCCCGGTTCGGACGCCCGGTCGTCGCCGCCCCCCAGGGTGACCGCCAGCACCATCAAGGTGACGGCGCTCCAGAACAGCGCCATCGCCACGCGCCTTATCCGACGCGAGGTCTCGGCACGGGTGGCCGAGCGGGACGGGGCGGTTTCGGGGGAAGGGGGACGGCCGGCGGCCATCGGACACCACCTCACTGGGGCACGGCAGTGGAGAGGACGAGCGGGTGAACCGAAGGGGCCGCCGCGACGCGCGGCGCACGTGCGGCGGCCACAGCGGCTATGTCATCGGGCATGGTCAGGCCGCGGTTCCGGAGGCCTTCTTGCGGCGCAGCGCGTAGACCCCGGTACCGGCGACCGCCAGCGCGGCCAGACCACCGGCGGTCACACCCGACGAGGAGGCGAGACCGCCACCGCCGGTGTGCATGCCGCCGTGCGGCTTGTCGTGCCCGCGACCCTCGTCGTGGCCACCGCCCCACGAGTCGTCGTTGTCGCCCTTCCACGAGTCCTTGCCGTGGTCTTCCTTCCAGGGCTCCTCTTCGCCGCCCCAGCCCTTCTCGGACTCCTTGTTCCGGTAACTGTCCGGGTCGTGCTTCGGGTCCTTGTCACCGCCCCAGTCGTCGTCGTTCACGGCGGCCAGCGCTCCGCCACCGGTGTGGATCCCGCCACGCGGCCCGTCGTGCTTGCCCTCCTTGCCGTGCTCCTTGCCGGAGGACTCGTCGTGCCCCTCGGACTTGCCGTGTTCATCGGACTTGCCGTGCTCGTCGGACTTGCCATGCTCATCCGACTTGCCGTACTCGTCGGACTTGCCGTGCTCCTCGTAGTCGTCGTCGTTCACGACAGCCAGCGCTCCACCACCCGTGTGGATCCCACCATGCGGCCCGTCGTGCTTGCCCTTCTCCTCGTGTTCCTTGCTGTAGGACTGGTCGTGGTCCTCGGACTTTCCGTGGTCCTCGGACTTGCCGTGCTCTTCGGACTTGCCGTGGTCCTCGGACTTGCCGTGCTCTTCGGACTTGCCGTGGTCCTCGGACTTCTCGTGCTCCTTGCTGTGGGAGCTGTCCTCGGGGTCCCAGTCACCCATGGTGACGGCGTACGCGGCAGGTGCGATCGCCAGCGCGGCCGTGGCCGTCGCGGTGGCGAGCAGCATGCGGACAGAGCGCATAGGTAAATCCTTCCGTCACGGCCTGGGCGGCTGACGCTTCATCACCACTGGAGCCAGACCTTGACGTGATCCACCGTCAGTCATGTCCTCGGGACGCACCATCCGGAGCGATCACACGGGTTACGACCACACCCTGACGGCCCTATGCCGAGCAGCCCCGCCCCCCGGAACCCCGCATTCCCCCGGAGAGGTTTGCCCCGCCGACAAGTGGTGAGACGCGGGGAATGTCCCAGCAAGCCGTCACCGACCTCGCCCGTGAGCCCGCCGCACCGCCGTCACCTGCGCCTTCGCGGCAGCGGGACGCGTTCTTCGACAATGCCAAGTACGCGGCGATCGTGCTGGTGGCGATGGGCCATGCGTGGGAACCGCTGCGGGACGGCAGCCGGACCGTGAGCGCGGCGTACATGCTGGTGTACGCCTTCCACATGCCGGCGTTCATCATCGTCTCCGGCTACTTCTCCCGGGGCTTCGACCACCGCCCGGACCGGCTCAGACGGCTGGTCGGCGGCCTCGTCGTGCCGTACGTCGTGTTCGAGACCGCCTACACCTTCTTCACCCGGTGGACGGACCAGGAGCCGGACCGCCCGGTCAGTCTGCTGGACCCGCTGTATCTGACGTGGTTCCTGGCGGCGGTGTTCCTGTGGCGGCTGACCACCCCGCTGTGGCAGCGGGTCCGCATGCCGGTGCCACTGGCCCTCGGCGTGGCGATGCTGGCCACCCTCTCACCGTCCATCGGCAACGACCTCGACCTCCAGCGCGCCCTTCAGTTCCTGCCGTACTTCGTGCTGGGTCTGTCGCTGAAGCCCGAGCACTTCCGGCTGGTGCGGCGCCGTGCGGTGCGGATCGCGGCCGTGCCGGTGTTCGCGGGCGCGTTCGCGGTGGCGTACTGGGCGGTGCCGCGGATGACCGGCAGCTGGTTCTACCACCGCGACAGCGCCGAGGAGCTCGGTGCGCCCGCCTGGTACGGCCTGGTGATGACGCCCGTCCTGTTCGTCTGCTCGCTGCTGCTGGTGGCCTGCTTCCTGTCCTGGGTGCCGGGGCGTCGGATGTGGTGCACGGCGCTGGGCGCGGGCACGCTCTACGGCTATCTGCTGCACGGCTTCCTGGCGCAGGGCGCCAAGTACGGCGGCTGGTACGACTCCGCCTGGGCCCACCGGCCGCTCGGCGCGGTCGTCATCACCGTGGTGGCCGCGGCGGTCGTGACCGTGCTGTGCACGCCCCCCGTGCGGCGCGCCCTGCGCTTCGTGGTCGAGCCGGACCTGCGGTGGCTGTTCCGGCGGGAGGCACCGGCACCGGGCCGGGAGCCGGTCGCCGCACGGGAGTGAACCTTCCCCGTCAGCTCTCGCTCACCAGTCCGGCGATGTGCGCGGTGACCGTGTCGAGGATGTCGTTCCAGGCCGCCTCGTCGCCGAGCACGAGGTAGTTGAGGGTCAGGCCGTCGGTCATGGCGGCCAGGTAGCGGGCCAGCACGGGGGCGGGCACGCGCAACCGCAGGCCCATGGTCCGGCCGAGCTGGTCGATGAGGTCGCCGTACGTCTCGGCGTACAGCTCGTACTGCCGGCGCGCCAAGTGCTCGAATCCGGGCTGGCGCAGCGCGTACTGCGTCAGCTCGTAGGTGAGCATGTGTTCGTCCGGATGGGCGCGGACGTGGTCCCAGTACGCCTGGAAGCCGGCCCGGACGGTCTCCTCGAGGGTCGCCCGGGGCCGTAGCGCCTCCTGCACCAGGGTCACGTAGTGCCCGGTGATGGTGGTGATGACGGACTCGATCAGCTCCTGCTTGGAGTCGAAGCAGTAGTGGAAGACGCTCAGCGAGACGCCCGCCTCGGCGGCGATGGACCGGGTGGTCGTCCTGGGGACGCCGTCCCGGGCCATCGCCCTGATGGCCGCCTCGGTGAGCTGTCGCCGCCGCTCGGCGGACGGCAACCGTGCCATGGAGCCCCTCTCGTGACTGTCAGCCGCTGTGGACGCCGACCTCGTAGAGGGAGTAGCCCCAGTCGGTGCCGCGGTCCTGCCCGTGGATACGGACGTATCTGGCCGGTGTGCCGGCGAACCTGGCCGTGTCCAGGCCGCCGTCACCGGCGGTGGTGGACCAGGCGGTCCGCCAGGTCGCGCCGTCGGTGGAGAGCTCGACGCGGTACGCCTTGCCGTAGGCTCGCTCCCAGTCGAGGGTGACCCGCCCGACGAGACGGGTGGCGCCGAGGTCGACCTGGTACCACTGGTCGTCGCTCCAGTCGCTCGCCCAGCGGGTGCCGCCGTCGCCGTCGACGGCCCGGCCCGGCTGGTAGCTGGTGAACAGGCTCCACTCCGAGGAACTGGCGGACGTGGCCGTGCCACGGGCGAGGTTCACGCCGGACTGGTGGTTCTCGGAGGCACCCCAGGTGTCGAGGTAGGACTCGGCGCCCCGGAAGAGGTCGTCGACCACGTCCTGGCCGCCGACCCGGCGGATGTCCTCGATCCAGTCCGGGACGAGGCCGTAGTGGGCGGCGCCGTCGGTGTTCAGGTCCCAGGTGCGCTCGCCGGTGGTCTGCCGGTCGATGACGGAGCCGCCGTCGACGCTCTTGAAGGGGTACGTGACCTTGTTCGGGGCGTCCGCTCCGCGCGGGCCCGGCCAGCCGCCGACGCCGTTCATGTCGGTGCCGTAGCCGTAGCCGACGCCGTACTTGTCGCGCAGGGACTCCGTGCGCTTGGCCTCCGAGATGAAGCCCTCGGAGCCGTGCATGTACTGGGCGATGAAGCCGCCGAGGCCGTAGACCCGCTCGGTCCAGTCCATGTCCATCCAGCTGTGCGAGGACAGCACGCCGGGGTAGGACGCGGACTCGAAGATGTCGAGCGCCCGGCCTGCGGCCTTGACGCTCATGTGGTCGATCTCCAGCATCATCCCGCGGTTCATCATGCCCCGTACGGCGTACTCACCGAGAGCGGTGAGCCCCCGGACGTTGCACTGGGCGTCCGCGTTGTACGAGGGGACGTCCACGCCCGCCGGAAGCTTCATCTCGGCCTCGGCCGCCGTGGCGTTGCCGATCGGGTTGTCGTGCTGCGGGCCCTTGCACGTCTCGGTCTTCCAGAAGGTACCGGTCGACAGGAACTGGCCGACGTTGATGGCCGTGCCGAGTCCGCCCGAGTCGAAGCGGACGCCGCACAGCGCGTTGTCGAACTTGTGGCACAGGAACATGCTGCGCACGCCCAGCGAGTACAGCTCGTCCAGGCCCTTGTCGATGTCCTCCTTGCTGCACTGCGCGATGTCGAGGATCTGCTTGCAGCCGAAGGGCTCGGAGGTCTCCACACCGAGGACGACCGCCAGCTTGCCCTGCTCGATGACCTGACGGGCCTGGGCGCTGTCGGTGACGATCCGGAACCAGCCCTTCCCGGTGCCGCCGTACATCTTGTCGACGTAGGCCTGCATGTCGTACGTCAGCTTGGCCTGGAGCCTGATCGACGTCATCTCGTCGCAGCTGCGGTCCTTGAAGAAGTACACCGAGCAGATCACGCCGTTGGTGACGAGGTCGTTGACCAGCACCCGCTGGCCGCCGCGCCAGGCGCGCTCGATCCAGGCGTAGTAGTTCTGCTGGTGGGTCAGCGAGTCGTGCGCGGGCCAGTCCTTGAACGTGGGCCAGCCGACCGGGTCGTGCTTGCCGTCACCGCCGTTGGTGATGAAGTCGAAGATCGCGAGTGAGCCGTCGGGGTAGTGCTCGGGGCAGTCCTTGAGGGCGTCCGCGACGCCCTGCTCGGAGAAGGGCTTGCCGCAGATCAGCCGGCCACCGAAGGCCTCGTTGGAGAAGATGTGGTCGTGCGCGTCGACGAAGCCGCGGACCTCACCCTTGGCGTCGGCGCCCTTGAACGGCTCTCCCGTGACGTTGATCCGGGAGTCGGGCTCAGGCCGTGCGCTGGGGTCCCACCAGTTGGTTCCGGCCGCCGAGCTCGGTGTGGGTCCGAGCGCGACGGACAGCACTAGCAGGAGCAGCGAGACAACGGTGATGTTCTTGCGTCGGCGGTACGGGCGTCCGGCACTGGTCACAGCCCTCGTCCCTCGGTCGGCGGGATGGCGAGGCCGGATTGTCACGACCTCGCAATATGTGCGACAGAGGATCGCCACTACCGCTTTACGAGTCAAGTGTCCGGGACGGATGACCTGATGACGATTGCGTGACTCAACTCGCGTGGGTGATTGCGCGGTTCAACTCGCGTGCGTGATTGCGCCCCCTCAACTCGCGTGCGTCACACGGATCTTGGACTGGCCGTGCGGGAGCGCCTCCCAGTCCGCCATGAAGCGGGCCCGCAGCCCGTGCTTCTCGGCCAGTGCGACGAGGGTCTCGGTGCGGTAGTAGAAGTCCTCCCGCAGGACGTGGTGCTCCTCGCCCTCGGTGCGGTCGAAGGTGAAGTCGAACCAGCCGTCGGCCGCCATCACGCGGCCGACATGGGCCAGGCACTCCTCGATCACCGTCAGCGGCGAGTGCGAGAAGACGCTGTGGGCGTGCACCACGTCGAAGTGCGCGTCGGGCAGGAAGCGCAGCGTCAGGTCGCGCACCGGCGTGAGGGTCGGGAGCCGCTGCTGCAGACCCATCTCCGCGACGGTGTCCTGCGCGGCGAACAGGATGTCGGGAGAGATGTCGATGCCGTAGTAGTGGCCGGGCTCCAGGTGGCGGATGAACCGCCAGCCCCCTCGCAGGTTGCCGCAGCCGATCTCGAGCATCCGGTGCTCGGGACGCAGGCCGTGGCCGACGAGGTAGTCGAACTGCATCGCCCCGAGCGCGAGCCAGCGCTCACGGTTGCGGCTGCCGACGGCCGCGTCCGGGTCGGCCCGGGTGTCGGAGCGCATCACGGCCCGGTAGTAGGCGATGTGGTCCGGGTGCCGGCGGCGCAGCCACAGATCACGGGCGGACCGGGCGAGGTGGCGGGGCACGCGGTCGGGGTGGCGCAGGGCGTAGGCGAGCCGGTGTCCGAGGGTGGTGCGGTTCAGGCTGAGGTTCTTGGCCGGCATGGGGATCGGACCTCCCGGGGGACGCGGTACCACCGAGCATGCGCAGGGGACCGCCGGGGCGCCACAGGGCGGTACGGCCGGTCCGAACCGTGATGCCCTTCGCGTGTCGGGGTGGGGACGGGGGGTGGCCGTATGGGCTCCGTGTGAGGAACGTCTGCGTCTGCCCGACCATCCCAGTGCCTGGGTGTCGTTCGTGCACTACGGTGTATGAGCCGGCGCGACATGACGCCGCCATGACAAATACACAGCCTCGGGATGGTGACCGTGCGCGGAACCCTGGTGAGGGCGGCACTCGCCGCCGCAGCACTCCTGGTCCCCCTGGCTCCACTCCCCCAGGCCGTGGCCGAGCCCGCCGGCGTGGCCGCCACGGCCGCCGCCCCGCTGGTCGCGGAGGACTGGACGCCTCCGCTCAGCACCCGGGGCCGCTGGATCGTCGACGCGGACGGGGACCGCTTCAAGCTGCGCTCCGGCAACTGGCACGGCGCCAGCGGCACCTGGAACGGCTCGGGCGACCCCGAGCAGGACGCCGCCCACCACGCCGGCGAGAACTCCGGCCGGGTCCCGCTCGGTCTGGACCGCGCCCCGATGGCCGAGATCATCGCCGGGTTCCGGGAGATCGGCATCAACAGTGTCCGGCTGCCCTTCTCCAACGAGATGGTCCACGACACCCGCCCCGTCACGGACGACGTCGTCGCCGCCAACACCTCCCTGCGGGGACTGACCCCGCTGCGGGTGTACGACGCGGTGGTGCGCGAGCTCACCGCGGCCGGACTCGCGGTGATCCTCAACAACCACACGAACACCACGCGTTGGTGCTGTGGGGTCGACGGCAACGAGCGCTGGAACGCGAGCCGGTCCACCGCCGCCTGGGAGGACGACTGGCTGTTCATGGCGCGCCGCTACCGGGACAACCCGCGTGTGGTCGGCGCCGACCTGTACAACGAGGTGCGCCGCAACGTCTGGGACGACCCCAACTGGGGTCTGGGCGACGACCACGACTGGTTCGCCGCCTCGCAGCGGGCGGGCGACCGCATCCTCACCGAGGCCAATCCGAATCTGCTGATCGTGGTCGAGGGCATCAACTGGACGGGCATCCCCGTCGACGGCCTGCCGCACGAGCGCCCCACCCTGGAGCCCGCCCGGCGCCTGTCGCACACGCTCGTGGACTCCGGCAAGCTCGTGTACTCCGCACACTTCTACGACTACACGGGTCCGAACCACAGCGGCGCCACCGGCACGGGCGAGACCAGCGACCCCCGCTACCGCGACCTGAGCCCCGCCGAACTGGTCGCCGTCCTGAACCGGCAGGCCTTCTTCGTCAGCGCAGAACCGGACCAGCACTTCACCGCCCCGGTGTGGATCAGCGAGTTCGGCGTCGGCGGCCGCGAGGAGACCGGTCAGAAGCAGCGGGCCTGGTTCGAGAACTTCGTGGACCAACTCGTCCGCACGGACGCCGACTTCGCCTACTGGCCGCTCGTCGGCTGGCACCAGGACCGCAAGGGCAACGGCTGGGCACTGCTGCACTGGGATGCGCAGGGACATCGGATGGGCCTCTACGACGGCGACGACTGGCGGGCCGCCGCCTGGACGCGGCTCGTCGAGGCCGACGGCCGTACCGGTCCGGTGCCACAGGTCTCCGACTGGTCCATGCTCAGCCCGGACCACGGCGACTTCGTCCAGTCACGGCGGATGCGCGCCCTGCCCGACTGGGACTCCGGCGCCCGCAAGGCCGTCTGCCCCGACGGTCAGCGGCTGCTCGGCCTCGCCCACACCGGCAACCGGGGCCTGTGCTCGGACGTGACCTCGGGCGCCCTGTGGGACCCGGCCCGCGGACACGAGGTGGTAGTCGACGAACGGCATGTACGTCCGGGCGGCGACTGGGCGTCCGGCTACACCAAACTCCAGTGCGCCGACGGGCAGTTCCTCATCGGGTACAGCGTGCGCGGCGCGGCCGTCTCCGCCGCCCTGTGCGCGGCCGCACCGGCCGGAAGGCTCGGCACGAGCGGCCGTACGGTCTGGTTCGACCGGGGCGACAACCGGGGGACGGCCGCGAAGGGCGGTGACTTCGCGTACGGCCGCTACAAGGGCCAGTGCGATGACGACGAGTACGCGGCCGGCATCGCCTACACCGGCCGGGTGGGCTCGGCCCGGACACCCGACGCGCTGTACTGCCGCGAACTGGGCTGATCGTCACGGCCGGGGCATGCTGGAACCCGGATGCGGATCACCTGTGCTCTCGCCGTGCTCGCCGCCGCGAACCTGCTGAACAACTGGCTCGCGCGGAGCCCCGCCATGTACGTGATCATCTGCGTGACGGCGACGGCCGTGCTGCTGATGATCGCCCGCTGGGACGGTCTCACCCCCGCCGACCTGGGGCTCGACGCGGCGGGCGTGCGTCGGGGGCTGCGGTGGGCGCCCGTCCTGGTGGCGATCGTCCTGCTGGTCCTGCTGGTCCTCCTCGCCGTTCCGGCCGGGCGCGAGGCGTTCCGGGACGGCAGGGCGGCGAACCTGTCGCTGGTGGGGATGCTGTGGGGAGCGCTGGTGCGGGTGCCGTTCGGGACCGTGCTGCTGGAGGAGACCGCGTTCCGTGGCGTGCTGTGGGCCATGATCCGGCGCCGGCACGGCACGGCGTGGGCCACGGGCGTGTCGTCACTGCTGTTCGGGGTGTGGCACCTCATGCCGTCCCGCGGCATCAACCGCTCCAACGCCGCCATCGGGTCCGTCTTCGGTGACGGACCCGCCGGGGTGGCCCCGACCGTGGCCGCGGCGATCGTGGTCACGGCCCTGGCCGGGGTCGTCCTGTGCGAGCTGCGCCGCCGCTCCGGCAGCCTGCTGACGCCGATGACCCTGCACTGGGCGGTCAACGGCTTCAGCTACGCGTTCGCCTGGGCGGCGGCCCGCTGGTGGCTCTCCGGCTGAACCGTCAGAAGTTGATCATGTGACCCGCGAGGCCGTGGACCGCCTCCTTGACCGCCTCGCCGAGCGTGGGGTGCGCGTGGACGTTGCGGGCGACCTCGTGCACGGTCAGGTCCCACTGCTGGGCCAGGGTCAGCTCGGGCAGCAGCTCGGTGACGTCCGGGCCGATCAAGTGGCCGCCGAGGAGCTCGCCGTACTTGGCGTCGCTGATCAGCTTCACGAAGCCGGTCGCGTCGCCGAGGCCGTGGGACTTGCCGTTCGCGGTGAAGGGGAACTTGGCCACCTTGACGTCGTGGCCGAGTTCGCGGGCCTGTGCCTCGGTGTAGCCGAAGCTGGCGATCTGCGGCTGGCAGTACGTGGCCCGCGGGATCATCACGTAGTCGAGCTCCATCGTCTCGGCGTCCGCGAGGGTCTCGGCGGCGACGATGCCCATCGCCTCCGCGGCGTGCGCGAGCATCAGCTTCGCCGTCACGTCACCGATGGCGAAGATGTGCGGGACGGACGTACGGCAGCGGCCGTCGATGTCGATCGCGCCGCGCTCGGTGACCGTCACACCGGTCTTCTCCAGGCCGTAGCCCTCGATGTTCGGCTGGAAGCCGATCGCCTGGAGCACCTTGTCGGCCTCCAGGACCTGCTGGGCGCCGTCCTTCCCGGTGACCGTGACCCGCACCTGCTCGCCGGACTCGTCGACGGTGTCGACCCGGGTGGAGGTCAGCACGTCGATGCCGAGCCGGCGGTACTGCTTGGCGAGTTCGGCGGAGACCTCGGCGTCCTCCAGCGGGGCCATCCGGTCGAGGAACTCGACGATCGTGACCTTCACGCCGTAGTTGTGCAGGACGTAGGCGAACTCGACGCCGATCGCGCCGGCGCCCGCGATGATGATCGAGCGCGGCAGCTCCTCGGCGAGGATCTGCTCCTCGAAGGTCACCACGCGCGAGCTGCGCCGGGTGCCGGGGAGCAGCTTGGGGGTGGCGCCGGTGGCGATGATGCAGTGCTCGAAGCCGATGGTGCGGGTCTCGCCGTCGTAGCCGGCCACCTGGAGGGTGTGCGGGTCGAGGAAGGTGCCGCGGCCGTCGATCTCGGCGATCTTGTTCTTCTTCATCAGGTAGTGGACGCCCTTGACCCGGCCGTCGGCGACCTTCCGGCTGCGGCGGAACGCCTCGCCGTAGTCGAAGCTGACCTGTCCGTCCACCTGGATGCCGAAGGTCTTCGCCTCGCGGGTGAAGATGTGCGCCAGTTCGGCGTTGCGCAGCAGCGCCTTGCTGGGGATGCAGCCCACGTTCAGACAGACGCCGCCCCAGTACTTCTCCTCCACGACCGCCACGCGCTTGCCCAGCTGGGCGGCGCGGATCGCGGCGACGTAGCCACCGGGGCCCGCGCCGAGGACCACGACATCGAAGCGCTCGTCCTGCTCGACCATGGAGAGTTCCTTCCTGAGGGCTTTTCATCCTGATCTGCCGGTGCCGGACCCCTCGTGGGGGTTCGGCTCCTTCCAGCATGAACGCATCCGTCAGGTTGTGTGGTGAGGCGGGAGCGTGACGACGATCTCAGATGGCGCCGCGTTCCTGGTCAGCCGAGGCAGACGACGTTGAGCACGCACAGCTGCGCGGGAGTGGTCTCCTGCGGTTCCGGGCTCGACGGAGCCGGGGACGCCCCGGAGTTCGCCCCGTCCGTCGGGGTCGGCGTGGGGGCGGGCTGCTGCGCCTCGGCCGCCCCGCCGCCGGAGCCCGACGCGGGCGCCGGGGAGACGGTCTGGGTCTGCGGGACGGTGGTCGCGGTGGGGCTCGGGGTGCCGGCGACGTCCGGTCGGGTGAACTGCCGTGTGGTGCGCGGTGTGCTGATGGACTCCCGGGCGGCGTTCGTCGGGCTCGGCTTCGACGTGGGCGTGTCGGTGCGCCCGGCCTCGCGGGTGTCCGGCGGCGTGGACGCCGGGCGGGTGAGTTCGGTCTCCTGCTGCTCCGGGAGCCCCGCGTTCGGGTGTTCCGGTGCCGTGGCCGCCTGGGCCTTGTCGCCGGAGCCCCGGTCCATCGAGGCGACCGTCAGGCCGCCGCCGACCAGGGCGACGGCCGTCGCGACCACGGCCCGGCGCTGGTTCTTCTTCCAGCGGGCCCGCTGGCGCCGGCGCGCGGCGCGGCCCTGCGGTGCGGCGGGCACGCCCTCGGCCTCGCCGGGCGCGGTCTCGTCGTGGTGGTCCGACGGCGTCGCCCCGTCCTGGGGGTGGTCGTCGTACCACGCGGCGTCGGCGGCGCTGCCCCACGTCGCGGCGCCCGGCGCGGCGGACCCCGGGGCACCCCCGACCGCGGAGGGAGCGATGTCCGGGGCGTAGGCGCCGCACCCGGGGCACACAAGGGCCCCGTTGAGATGCCGACGGCACGATGAGCAGTAGTCCATCTACGGTCTTCCTGGGTTCGTACGGGGGGAGCGAACGGCCAGCAACGCTAACGAGGCTTTCGACGGGCTGTGTGCAGCCTGAGTGATGCTCCTGCGCAGATGTGCCAGGAAGTGTGTGCGCACCGTGCCCCGCTCAGAGGTCGCAGCAGCCCTCGCGCCGCAGGTGCCGGCTCACCTCCAGCCAGTCCTCCCGCGCCCGTCGTCCGGTCGGGGTGCCGAAGGCGTCCACCAGGTCCGCCTGCTCGAACAGCACACCGCCGCGCAGGACCGCCACGGTGCGGATCAGCGTGGCGAAGTCGGTGAACGGGTCGCCGTCGACGACGGTGAGATCGCCGAGCTTGCCCTCCTCCACCGTGCCCAGGTCGGCGTCCGCGCCGAAGACCCGGGCGGGCAGCAGGGTCGCGGTGCGCAGCGCCTCGGCCGGGGACAGGCCGGCGCGGTGCAGGGCGCGCAGCACCAGGTGCAGATGGAGTCCGACCGGGACGATCGGCTGGTCGGTGCCGACCGCGACGAGCCCGCCGCCCGCGAGGATCCGCCGGTAGACGTCCATCTCCCGGCCCAGCGCGGCCAGTTGGGCCTCGGTGGGCGGCCGGCCGGCCCCTTCGCGGACCAGTGCGGTGTCCCACGGCGGCATGAGCGCGGTGACGCGCGGGTCGTCCGCGAGCGCGGGCTCGGCGCCGAGCAGGGCCGTCGCCGTGAAGGGGGTCGCGACGAGGTGGAAGCCGGTGCCGGTGTAGATCTCCTCGACGTCCTGGTAGGCGCGCCCGCTCGCCGAGGTCGCGTGCCCGAACTCCAGCCGCTGCGTGGCCTGCAGGTGGGTGGTCAGGTCCTGCCCCAGCTGCACACCGGGGCTGCACAGGTGGCTGCCGCTGCGCACGCCGAGCCGCCGGTGCGCGAAGTCCGCGGCCTCCTTCATCAGCCAGCCCGGGGCCCGTACGTACGTCTTCACGAAGTCCCAGTCCAGCGCCTCCCCGCGGGCCAGCGAGCGGCGCAGTCCCTCGGGGGTGCGGTGGGCGCGGCCCATGCTGTAGGCGACCCGCGCCCCGTCGAGGAGTTCGCCGGTCGTGAGCAGCCGGGGTCCGGCGAGGGCGCCGGCGGCGACGGCCTCCCGGACGCGGGCCTGCTCGTAGGCGAAGCCGCCCAGGGAGACGGCCGTGGTGATGCCGTAGGCGAGCTGGAGCGCGGTCTGCCGGCCGCCGTACGTGGACTGCCAGGGGTGGGTGTGCGCGTCCCACAGGCCCGGGATCACGGTGCGGTCGCCGGCGTCGACGCGGCGGGCGGCGGGACGGCCGCCGCGATGCGGGGCCACCTCGGCGATCCGGCCGTCGCGGATGACGACGTCGACGTCCTCACGGACCTGTGAGCCGGTGCCGTCCCACAGGCGGCCCGCGTGCACGACCGTGTCCGCCGGGCGCGGTCTGCGGTAGTCCAGCGAGACGCGGACGGTACGGCGGCTGCCGTCGGTGACGTCGATCAGGCGCAGGGTGCCGGCGCTGAGGTAGAGCAGGGTGCGGGCGTCGGCGGACCAGGACGGGTGGTCGGCGGGCTCGGTGGTGAGCCGGCGCGGTGCGCCGTCAGGGGTGCCGTCGGGGCGGACCGGCAGCAGCCACAGGGCCGACTCGGCGACGACCGCCATCCAGCGGCCGTCCGGGGACCAGACCGGGCCGGAGTCGTAGCGGTCGGAGAGCGAGGTGTGCGGGGCGAGGGCGTGCAGTGCGGCGGTCCCGGTGGCCGTGTCGACGACGCGGATGAGGTTGTAGCCCTCCCGGAAGCGCTGGTTGAGGCGGTTGCGGTCGCACAGCGCCGCGTACCGGCCGTCGGGCGACCAGCTGGGGCGGCCGGGCAGTCCGCCCGCTCCGAGGGGTGCGGCGAGGATCCGTTCGGTGCCGTCGGGCAGGTCGCGCACCACGAGGTTGCCGGACATGTCCAGGCAGGCCAGCCGAGTCCCGTCGGGTGAGAGGGCGGGGAAGACACGGCCGCCCCCGGCGAGCAGGGTGTCCTGCCCGGAGGCGAGGTCGCGGCGGCGTACGGCGAAGAGTCCGTCGCGGTCGTCGGCGTACACCAGTGCCGTGCCGTCGGGCGTCCAGGCGGGCGCCAGCACATAGCGGGTGGCGGGGGCCTGGAGCACCTTGCGGGGCGCCCCGGCGCCGGTCGTCCCGGCGGTCCACAGCGCGTTGAGCGCGGCGAAGGCGACGCTGCGGCCGTCCGGTGCCAGGGCCGGCAGGTGCAGCGCGCGCACGGGGCGGGTGGCGGAGCCCTCGAAGTCGTACGCCTTGCCGCGGTAGCGGGGCCGGTCCACGGGCAGCGTGGCGGTGAACGGGATCTCCTCGCCGTCGCCCGGCGCGTCCGGGTCGACCAGGCGGAACTTTCCGTCGACGGTGAGGAGCAGGCGCTCGGCGTCCGTCCAGCGGGGCGGTGCGGGCAGGACGTCGCCCTGTACGGCGACCGGCTCGCCGTCCACGACGAGGGTGCAGGAGGCCGCGGGCGAGGCGGTGGTGCGCAGGTACGCCAGGCGTCCGGCGGGCGAGACTTCGGGGGTCATGAGCTGGGCGCCGGAGTCGTCCGTGTGCTCGGTGACGACCGGTCCCGAGCCGTCCGCGGCCACCGACGCGATGGTGGTGGCGCGGAGGGTGCCCGTGGCGGTGACGCCGGCCCGCACGAACAGCACCCGTTCGCCGTCGGCCGACCACGCCGGGTCGAAGTCCTCCCAGCGGGCGTCCTGGCCGGGGCCCTGCTGACCGGGGCGACCGGTGAGCCGGGTCAGAGCGCCGGTGCGCACGTCCACGACCCAGATCCGGTACGGGGCACCGGTCACGGTGTCGCCGCCGCGCTCGGAGGCGAAGGCGACCCGGGTGCCGTCGGGTGACCAGGCCGGGCCCCGGTCGTCCCACGGTCCGTCGGTGAGCTGGTGCAGCCCGGTGCCGTCGGGCCGCAGCGTCCAGAGGTGGAAGCCGCCGCCACGGTAGGCGCAGACGACGAGCCGGGTGCCGTCGGGCGAGAACTGCGGGCGGGTGGGTTCGAGGCCGGGCGGGGTGAGCGCGACGGCGGTGCCGCCGTTGCGCGGGACGGACCAGAGCACGTTCTGCACCTCGGCGACCAGGCGGTCACCGGTCGGTGCGAGGGTCGCGGAGCCGCCCGTGGCGGCGGTGAAGGACAGGGTGTCCGGGCCCGGGGCGGCGGACGCGGCGGGTGTGCCGACGGTGGCGAGCGCCGTCGCCGAGGCGGTCGCCTGGAGGAATCTGCGGCGGGAGAGCGGGCCGTAACTCGGGGCGCCGGCGGTGTCTTCGGTGTCCAAGAGAGCTCCCAGTGCGCGGAGTTGGCGGATCGGACGGGAGAGACCACTGGTGGCAACGTAAGGGGCGGGACCCGGTTACGGCCCCCGCCCCGGCGCTTCTCGGCCGTTCTTCACGCCGACGGGACCAGAAACAGCAGCTGTACGGCGACGAGTACGTCGATGACGCCGCACCACTCGGCGAACGTGCCGGAGACGACCTTGGCGCGCGACAGGTGCACGAAGTCCCAGACCCCGTGGAGGAACCAGCCGGCCGCCACGAGGTAGCGGCCCTGACCGGGGTCCACGGCCAGTCCGGCGAGCGCGAGAGCGCAAAAGAGGACCGCGCCCGCGGCCTGGATCCCGAAGGCGGCCCGTCCGTGGGGAGTTCCACGGACGGCACCCCAGGCCAGGAGAACCGCGGCGAGGCCGACGAGGACCGCCGAGGCGTCCACGGCATCCTGCGCGGCGAGCCCGAACACGGCCACCAGGCCCACCCCGAGCACCGGCCAGGTGAACCGCGACTCCCCGAGCTGATGGACCATCAGGTAGATCAGGGGGAGCAACGGCAGCACCTCCCCGTAGCCTCCGACCGCGCCGGCCAGGTCCTGTCCGCCGGAGGTGGCGACGTTGAGGGCGACGACCGCTACGGCCAGCGCGGTGGGCCAACGCCGCGTGAGCCGGGCGGCCGGGTGCGCTGCGGTGGTGGGCATGGGGTCCTCCGGTATGTGAAGTCGTAGGGGGCGGGGGCGAGTTCACGGGGAACCGCCGCCTGGTCACAGCCTCTTCCGTCGCAGTACCGGCCAGTAGTGCCGAACCCCCATGCGGCCGCGTGGGGTTGTCACGTCCTCGCATGACATTTGTCATGCGGCCTGGGCCACAATGACCCCGTGGGGGACGGGGCGATCGAGCGTGACGCGGCGGGGCTGACGGGCCTGCGCCGCCACACCTGGTGGACCGTGCCGGGCATGACCGCGTGCGCGCTGGCCGTCTTCGTCGGCGCATGGGTGCTCGACGGCGACGTCCCGCTGTGGGCCCGTGCTCCGGCCGCGGGAGCCCTGGCGGTCGAGGTGGGGGCGAGCGTGGTCCTGCTGGGCCGGCGGCTGGCGCTCCCGCCCGCGTCCGCCACGCCCTCCAGGAGATGGCTGGCGGCCGCCGCGGGGGCCGCGGGCGTGCTCGCCGCCGCTCCCCTGGCCGTGGGCAACTACGGGCTGTGGCCGATCGCGCCCGCCGTGGTGGTGGCGATCGCCGCGACCTACCTGCCCCCGCACCGCAGACGGCGGCTCCTCGTCGGTGCGGTGACCCTCGCGCTGCTGCCGGGGAGCGTCGTCAGCCTGGCCGAGGGCGACGGTGAGCTGGCGTACGCCGCGCTGTTCCCGGCCGGGCTGGTCGCCTTCACGGCGTGGGTGACGCTCGGCCCCCTGTGGGCCTGGGACACCGCGCGGCGGCTGGACGAGGCGCGCCGGCTGGAGGCGGAGCTGGCGGTCCGGGAGGAGCGGCTGCGGTTCGCCGCCGACCTGCACGACATCCAGGGCCACCATCTCCAGGTGATCGCCCTGAAGGCCGAGTTGGCGGAGCGGCTGGTCGAGCGGGACCCGGCACGCGCGGCCGGGGAGATGAAGGAGGTACGGCGGCTCGCGGCGGACGCCCTCAGCGACACCCGTGCGGTGGTGCGGGGTTACCGGCGGACGACGCTGGACGACGAGCTCGCCAACGCGACCCGGGTGCTGGCCGCCGCCGGCATCGAGGCGAGGACGACGCTCGACCCCGACGCCGGGGAACTCCCGGACCCCGCCCGCCGTCTGCTCGGTCTGGTGATGCGGGAGGCCACCACCAATGTGCTGCGGCACAGCCGGGCCGGGCACGCGGAGGTCCGCTACCGCGTCGCCGACGGCCACGCCCGCCTGAGCGTGATCAACGACGGTGCCGAGGAGCATCCGGGGGCCCTGGACGGAACGGGACTGCGCGGCCTCGCCGAGCGGCTGGAGGCGGCCGGCGGCGAACTGACCTGGAGGCACGACGGGGACCGCTTCATGGTCGAGGCCGCGCTGCCGAGCCACTCACCGCGGGCGTCCGGGCCGCCTCGCTCGCCGCAGCCGGCCGACTCGCGAAACCCCACCGACGGAGCCGCCCGATGATCCGCCTGCTGATCGCCGACGACGAGGACCTGCTCAGGAGTGCCCTGGCCGCCCTGCTCGCGCTGGAGGAGGACCTCAGCGTGGTCGCCGAGGCAGCCACCTCCACCGACGCCGTACGGCTGGCCCGCGCGCAGCGTCCGGACATCGCCGTCCTCGATCTGGAGATGCCGCCGACCGACGGGCTGCGCGCCGCCGAGGAGATCCAGGCCGAACTGCCCACCCAGATCGTCCTGGTGACGCGGCACGCCCGGCCGGCCGTACTGCGCCGGGCCCTGGCCGCCGGTGTGCGCGGCTTCGTCCCCAAGACGACCCCGGCGGCCCGGCTGGCCGAGATCATCCGGGACATCGCCGCCGGCCGCCGCTATGTGGATCCGGACATCGCCGCCTCCGCGCTGACCGAGGACGACTGCCCCCTCACGGGCCGCGAACTGGAGGTCCTGCGCGCCGCCCGCTCCGGTGCCTCGATCGCCGAGATCGCCACAGAGGTCCATCTGGCCCCCGGCACGGTCCGCAACTACCTCTCCGCGGCCATGTCCAAGCTGGGCACCCCGACCCGCCATGCCGCAGCGCACCGCGCCTGGGAACAGGGCTGGATCTGACGCCTCGACGCCCGCCAGGGCCTCACCGCGGCCCCGGCGCCCGCTTCCTCGGTACCGCGACAGCGCCCGATGCGGCGGCGTCGAGGAGGCGGCGGAAGGTGGGGCACTGCGCGTGGCTCGGCGCGGGACAGGCCGCGGCGTGCCGCAGGGAGTCCCGCAGGACGCCCAGTTCGCGGATCCTCGCGTCCAGCTCGTCCGCCTTGGCCGCGAGCATCTCCCGGTCGATGCGCGGCCCCCCGTCCGGCGCGAACATGCGTGCGATCTCGTCGAGCGAGAACCCGGCCGTCCGCCCCAGCACGATCAGCGCGAGCCGTTCCAGTACGGAAGAATCGTACTGACGACGCAGGCCCCGCCTGCCGGTCGAGGCGATCAGCCCCTTTTCCTCGTAGAACCGCAGCGTGGAGGCGGGAACTCCGGCGCGCCGCGCCACCTCGGCGATGTCCAGGTCCGTCATTCGCTTGACCTCAAGTCGACTTGAAGTAGCACGCTGTCATCCCGGCTCGGCGAACGCAAGCACAGGAGGCGATCATGGACGTGAGGCGCGGGACCGGTGACGATCAGGCGTCCCGTTGGAACGGGCCCGGCGGGAACGCCTGGGTCGAGACGCAGGGGTTGCTGGACGACGTACTGCGGCCGTTCGAAGAGCTGCTGATCGAGGCGATGCCCGCGGACCCGGCCGGGCACGTGCTCGACGTGGGCTGCGGGACCGGTGGCACCACGGTCGCCGTCGCGCGCCGGCTCGGCCCGGCGGGTCACTGCGCCGGTGTCGACATTTCGGAACCGATGATCACAGCCGCCCGGGCGCGCGCCGAGCGGGAGGGCGCGCAGGTGTCCTTCATCCTCGCCGACGCACAGGAGCACGCCTTCGAGCCCGCCGCCTTCGACACCGTCATCTCCCGCTTCGGAGTCATGTTCTTCGACGACCCCGTCCGGGCTTTCGCGAATCTCCGGCGCGCCACCAGGGAAGGGGGCGCGCTCCGGTTCGTCGCCTGGCGCGGGCCGGCCGAGAACCCGTTCATGACGACGGCCGAGCGCGCCGCGGCACCGCTGCTGCCGAACCTGCCCGTCCGCCGCCCGGACGAGCCGGGGCAGTTCGCCTTCGCGGACTCGGGCAGGGTCCACCGCATCCTGGCGGAGAGCGGGTGGTCCGCCATCGACATCCGGCCGGTCGACGTGGCCTGCGCGCTTCCCGAGCGGGAGCTGGTGCGCTACTTCACCCGGCTCGGTCCGGTCGGCCAGGCCCTGCCCGGGGTGGACGAGCGGACCCGCGCCAAAGTCGTCGAGACGGTTCGCGCCGCGTTCGACGGCTTTGTCGAAGGTGCCGAGGTCCGCTTCACCGCGGGCTGCTGGATGGTCGGCGCCCGAGCGACGTCCGGGTCGGCCGACTCGCCCGCGCCCTCCGCTTCGACCGCGCCGTAACGAAAGTTTCGCGGAATCCGGCGACTCTTTCCTCCGGGCAGGGGCCTGACGCATAGTGATGACGCTGTTCTGCGGCCTCACGAAGGGACGAGATGACGCGGAAGAACGCCCTGGTGGTCCGAGGGGGTTGGGAAGGACACGAGCCGGTCCGGGCCACGGAGTTGTTCCTGCCCTTCCTGCGCGCGAACGGATTCACCGTAAGGGTCGAGGAGTCGACCGACGTCTACGCCGACGCCGGCACGATGGCCGGCACCGATCTGGTCGTGCAGTGCGTCACGATGTCGGAGATCAGCGCCGAGCAACTGGCGGGGCTGAGCGCGGCGGTCGTGGCCGGCACCGGCTTCACCGGCTGGCACGGCGGCATCGCGGACTCGTTCCGGGCCTCCTCCGACTATCTCCACCTGGTGGGCGGACAGTTCGCCACCCACCCGGGCAAGGAGCCGTGCGAGCGCGAGGGGGTCCAGGAGGACAACTACCTGCCGCACACCGTCACCGTCACCGACCTCGGCCGGGAACACCCCGTCACCGCCGGCATCGAGGACTTCGACCTGCACACCGAGCAGTACTGGGTGCTCCACGACGACCTGATCGACGTCCTGGCCACCACGACCCATCCCACCCGGCCCTGGCAGCCCTGGCACCGCCCGGTCACCTCGCCGGCGGTCTGGACCCGGCAGTGGGGCGCCGGCCGCGTCGTGGTGACGACGCCGGGGCACAGCCTCGACGTATTGGAGCACCCCGCCGTCCGCACCGTCATCGAGAGGGGAATGCTGTGGGCGACGCGCACCGCGTCGGCGTCGTAGGACTGGGCGTCATCTCGCGCGCGTACCTGGACACACTGGTCGGGCATCCCGCCGTCCGTGTCACCGCCGTCGCGGACCTCGACGCCACCCGGTCGGAGGCGGTCGCGGCCGAGCGGCCCGGCGTCCGCGCCCTGACCGTCGAGGAGTTGCTGAGCAGCCCGGACGTGGACACGGTGCTGAACCTCACCGTCCCCGCCGCCCACGCCGAGATCGCCCTCGGCGCCGTCGGCCACGGGAAGAACGTCTACGGGGAGAAGCCACTCGCCGCCGACCTCGCCGACGCGCACGCCGTACTGGAGGCCGCCGCGAAGGCGGGGGTCGGCGTGGGGTGCGCGCCGGACACGGTCTTGGGCACCGGCATCCAGACGGCGCGCGCGGCCGTGGCGGCGGGGAGCATCGGACGTCCGCAGTTCGCGTCGGCCGTGATGGTCACGCCGGGGCACGAACGCTGGCATCCGCATCCCGACTTCTACTACACGGCCGGGGGCGGCCCGCTGCTGGACATGGGGCCGTACTACCTCGCGTCCCTGGTCCATCTGCTGGGTCCGGTGCGTGCCGTGACCGGGGCGGCCGGGCGGCCGCGTGCCGAGCGCGTCATCGGAAGCGGGCCGCGCGCGGGCGAGCGGATCCCCGTCGCGGTGGACACGCATGTCACCGGTGTGCTGGAGCACGTCGGCGGGACCCTGACGACGATCACGACGAGCTTCGACGGCGTGGCCACGACCGCCGCGCCGATCGAGGTCCACGGTGAGACGGGCACGCTCGCGGTCCCCGACCCGAACTACTTCGACGGCGAGGTGCGGCTCTTCGAACTCGGCGGCACCGAGTGGCGCACGCTCCCGGTGTCGGCGGGCTACGCCGACGGCGCCCGGGGCATCGGCCTGCTCGATTTCGTCGCCGCGCACGAAGACCGGGCGCCCCGCGCGAATGGTGAACTCGCCCTGCACGTACTGGAGACGATGACCGCGCTGCTCCGCTCGGCGGCCGAGGGGCGTCGCGTCGAGCTGACGACGACCGTGAATCCCCCCGCTCCCGTGCCGCTGACTCCGCCCGAGGACTGGCGCGGGGACCACCACACAGCACCCTCCCCGTGAGCGGACGTCAGTCCACGGGCCAGGTGTGGGCGGCCGCGTTGAGGTGCATGTAGTCCATGTACGTCCTGGTCATCCGCCGCAGGGCGTCCTGTCGATCGGAGACGCCGGCCTTCTCCAGATGATGGACCGTCTCCACCTGCCACAGGGCGCCGTTGCGGGCGGTGACGCAGCGCTGCTCGATGATGCCCAGCAGGGGCTCACGCCAGGCGGCGTCCATGCCGGCCAGTTCGAGGCCCCGATGGGCGAGGGGCAGCAGGCGCCGCAACACCAGTTCCGTGACCGGCACTTCGCCCATGCCGGGCCAGTACAGGCGGGCGTCGATGCCGTCACGGGCGGCGGTGTGGAGGTTCTCCTCGGCGACCGAGAAGGACATCCGCGACCACACCGGACGGTCCTCGTCGACCAGGGCGCGGGTGAGGCCGTAGTAGAAGGCGCCGTTGGCGATGGTGTCGGAGACGGTGGGGCCCGCGGGCAGGACCCTGTTCTCGATGCGCAGGTGCGGGCCGCTCTCCGTGACGGCGTAGACGGGGCGGTTCCAGCGGTAGATCGTGCCGTTGTGCAGGGTCAGTTCGCCCAGCTCAGGGGCGTCCCCGCGGTCGTGGACCGCCTGCGGGTCCTCGTCGTCGCACAGGGGCAGAAGGGCCGGGAAGTAGCGCACGTTCTCCTCGAAGAGGTCGAAGACGCTGGTGATCCAGCGCTCTCCGAACCACACCCGCGGCCGTACGCCCTGCGCCTTGATCTCCACGGGCCGGGTGTCGGTGGCCTGCTCGAACAGCGGGATGCGGGTCTCGCGCCACAGCTCCTTGCCGAAGAGGTACGGCGAGTTCGCCGCGAGGGCGATCTGCACGCCGGCGACGGCCTGGGCGGCGTTCCAGTAGTCCGCGAACTGCTTCGGCGAGACCTGGAGGTGGTACTGCGTGCTGGTGCAGGCGGCCTCGGGGGTGATGGTGTCGGCGTAGGTCGCCAGCCGCTCCACTCCGTCCACGGTGATCCGCAGGTCCTCACCCCGTGCCGCGAAGATCTGCTCGTTGAGCAGCCGGTAGCGCGGATCGCCGGACAGGGCCGCCTCGCCGACGTCCGTCTCCCCGAGGGTCGGCAGGATGCCCACCATGATCAGGTGGGCGCCCACGGCTGAGGCGCGGTCCTCGGCGTGGTTGAGCGCGTCGCGGATGGCCTGCTCCCACGCCCCGGGGCCGCCGGTCGTCAGCTCGCGCGGCGGAATGTTGATCTCCAGGTTGAAACGGCCCAGCTCGCTCGACCAGGCGGGGTCGGCGATGGCCTGGAGGACCTCGGTGTTCCGCATCGCCGGGCGCCCGTCGTCGTCGACGAGGTTGAGCTCGATCTCCAGCCCGACCTTGGGCCGCTCGCTCTCGAAGGTCGAATCGCGCAGCATCTGGGCGAGCACATCGAGGCAGGTGTGCATCTTCTCCCGGTACCGGCGTCGGTCCTCGCGCGTGAACACCAGGGCCGGCACATCACGTCCCATCGTGGCCCTCCCGAGTCCCCTCGGCGGATACCTTTCCGTCCCAGAGTCGCACCTCGGGCGGGCCCCGAACAGTCGGAGGACAGCAGCGGTCCCGCCGCTGGCGGAGCACCTCTACGCAGGGTTACAACCTCGGGTGAGGACGCCGGTTTCCTCGCGCTGTGGGGCTGGAGCAACGCGAAGGTGTTCGCCGAGATCGCGAAGACGGTCAAGGGCCCGGTGACCTCGCAGGCCCAGGCCGATGCCTACCGGAAGGCGTCCGACGTGGACCCGGGGGTGTCACCGGTGATGAGCTTCAGCGCGAGCAACCACCTCGGCACGCGCAGCGTGCAGCGTGCAGCGAGTGACCGTGAAGAACGGCGTGTGGACGTCCGTCGGGGACTTCTCCACGCCTCCGAGGCGCCACTGACCGCACCTCGTCCGCGCCGCCACCGGCGGTCGTCGACCGGCCGCCGGTGCCGGCGTGAACGGCCGGAGCACGCGTCAGTCGGTGATCGCCTTGCGCAGTCCCGGATTGGACGCGTCGGCCCACGCGGCCGGCAGTTCCCGTTCTCGGTCCGCGGCCACGGCCTGCTCCTTGCCGTACAGCAGGCCCCAGGTGAAACCCGGCTCGCCGGCCGCCTGCGCCGCCAGGGCGAGCTTTCGCAGGGCGTCCCGGGCCACGACGCTGTCCTGGTGGTCCCCGAGCACCTTCTGCACGGCCTTCACGCGCTTGCCGAGCCGCTTCGCGGGCTTGCCGAGCGTGGCGCGCGCCGGTTCGGTGGCGTAACGCGTCTTCTTGGCCGACTTGCGGGCCTCGTGGAGGGCCTTGTCGCGTTCCGTTCCGGGGGTGAGCTCCAGGGCGTGTGCCGTCCGGTCGGCCAGCCGGTCGTACTCCTTGAAAATGGCCTTGGCCATCACCTTCCGCGGCTTGCGGGCGGCCTTCCGACGCAGTGGGGGCTGTTCGCGGAGCCTGGCCAAGGAGTCCAGCAGGGCCAGATAGCGGGGGGTGTTCAGGGCGTCCAGGGTGCGTCGGCGCGCCTCGGCGGTGTTGGCGACGTTCCACGTCCGCAGCCGGGCGGCGACGGGTCCGAGGACCAGTTCGTCCGGCGCGGCTCCGATGCGCTTGCCGAGCCGGCCCATGAGAACCTCCTGGTCGCGTTCCGCGCCCAGCTCGCCGCCCAGCCACTTGAGGTCGTCGCGGATCGGGTCGGTGACCTCGCGGTCCAGCACCGGCCGGTAGGAACGCAGCACGCTGCGCAGGCGCCGGCAGGTCACGCGCATCTGGTGCACCGAGTCGGGCACGTCGCGCCGTACCGCCGGATCCAGGCCCACCAGCTTGCGCACCTGCTCGTCGACGTATCCGAGGACCTCGTCACCGGCCGAACCGTCCACGACGGTCTCGGCACGGGTGTCAGGGATCCGCGGCCCGCCGAGTCCTGTCTCCGTCATCGCCCTGACCGGCTTCGACGGATGGTCCGCGCGCTCGATGCCCTTCTTGTGCAGGGTCTTGTCCACGACGTCCAGCAGCGCGGGATCGGTGTCCTCGGCGAGCTCGACCTCAAGCTCGGTCCAGGCGGCCACCGTGGTCGTACCGCGCAGGGACTGGGCGCGGACCCTGTCGATGACCAGCTCGGCCAGGACCGTTTCGGCGGAATCGACGAGGTGCCTTGTGTCGCGGGTGGACCGGATCCGGACCGCCGGCGTCAGCTCCGCGCCTCGGGTCCGTGAAAGGACCAGGTCACGCAGGGTGTCCGGGAGCGTCTCGGACAGCGGCGCATGCACCTCCTCCCGGCTGTCCCCCGACAGGGGCAGTTTCAGGTGCCAGCCCTCGTCGTCCCCGCCCGTCCTTCGCCGCAGCGTGGCCGACGCGCCCGCGAGGCGCAGGTCGTCGGTGTCGTAGTACACGGCGTCCAGTTCGTCCATGCCCTGTTCCAGGACCGCCGCGATGCGGTCCACGCCGGTGAGCTCCGGGAGCCACGAGGTGTCCTCGGCCGACGGAGCGTCGTACTTTCGCTCTGTCTCACGCTTCGACTGGGTCATGTACATCGCGTACACGCCTCAGGACGGCTCAAACACAGGTGAGGGCCCGGGTCTGCGAAGTCTCACGTCTTTCCTTCTCGCCGCTTCCGAAAGCGCTCGCTGCGCGCCCGAAACCCCTTGCCCTGCTCCCGGCGGCCACCTAGCGTTGTTTTGTGCCGCCAATAAACAAAACCCGAACGCACAACGCCGTGCCGGGTGCCCCCAGCGACCTCACCCGCCTCCGTATCGCCCTGACCGTCTTCTTCGCCCTCGACGGCTTCCTCTTCGCCGGCTGGGTCGTGCGCATCCCCGCCATCAAGCACCAGACCGGCGCCTCCGCCAGCGCCCTCGGCCTGGCCCTCCTCGGCGTCTCCGCCGGTGCCGTCCTCACCATGACGCTGACCGGCCGGCTCTGCCGCCGCTACGGCAGCCACCAGGTCACGGTCGTCTGCGCCGTACTGCTCTCCCTCAGCGTGGCCCTGCCACCGCTCACGCACTCCGTCCTGGCACTCGGCACCGTCCTGCTCGTCTTCGGGGCGGCCTACGGCGGCATCAACGTCGCCTTCAACAGCGCCGCCGTGGACCTGGTCACCGCCCTGCGCCGGCCCATCATGCCGAGCTTCCACGCGGCCTTCAGCCTGGGCGGCATGGTCGGCGCCGGCCTCGGCGGGCTGGTCGCCGGTGCCCTCTCCCCCTCCCGGCATCTGGCGGCGCTCGCCGTCATCGGGCTGGTGGTGACGGCGGTGGTGGGCCGGACGCTGCTGCGCCAGGAGCCGCCGGCGACCGCCGGTCCCGCAGACGCCACGGGCAAGGTCCCGCGCCGCATGGCCGGCCGAACCCGCGCGCTGGTGATCGTCTTCGGCCTGATCGCCCTGTGCACCGCCTACGGCGAGGGCGCCATGGCCGACTGGGGCGCCCTCCACCTCGAACAGGACCTGGACGCCTCTCCCGGGGTCGCCGCCGTCGGCTACTCCTGCTTCGCCCTGGCCATGACCATCGGCCGGCTCAGCGGTACGGCCCTCCTCGAACGGCTCGGTCACGGCCGTACCGTCGTCGCGGGCGGCGCCACCGCGGTGGCCGGGATGCTGCTCGGCGCGCTCGCGCCCTCCCTGTGGGCGGCGCTGCTCGGCTTCGCGGTGACCGGGCTCGGTCTCGCCAACCTCTTCCCCGTGGCCGTCGAACGGGCGGGCACCCTGGCCGGCCCGAGCGGCGTCGCCACGGCCTCCACTTTCGGCTACGGCGGCATGCTCCTCGGGCCGCCCGCGATCGGCTTCATGGCGGAGTGGTTCTCCCTGCCCGTCGCCCTCACCAGCGTCGCCGTGCTGGCGGCGATCGCCACGCTCATCGGGGTCGCGACCCGGCGCACGACACCCGACTGACCGGCCCGGGCGTTGTCCGCGCCGTCCGCGCTCACCATCATGGCCGGATGGCGCGACTCCACGACATCGTCATCGACTGCTCCCGGCCCGCCGCCACCGCCCTCTTTTGGGCCGCCGCCCTCGACGGGTACGCCGTCGCCCCGTACGACGAGGCCGAGCTGTCCCGGCTGCGGGCGCAGGGCATCTCGGGGCCGGAGGACGACCCGACCGTGCTGGTCGAGCCGCGTGGCGGCGGCCCTCGCCTGTGGTGTCAGCTCGTGCCGGAGGCCAAGCGGGTGAAGAACCGGCTGCACCTGGACCTGGTGTCGGCCGACGCGCAGGCCGAGGTCACCCGGCTGCTCACGGTCGGCGGGAGGCTCCAGGACCGCCACGAGGACCACTGGGTGCCGGCCGACCCCGAGGGCAACGAGTTCTGCATGTATCCGCACCCTGAACCCCGGTCACACGCGCGCGAGTTCCGCCGCTCCGAAGGACACGTCGAAGCGGTCGCACCAGATGCTGACGCTGCTGTAGCGGGACAGGTCGACGTCCTGCGGCACGGCGTAGTTCTGACTGCCCTTGTTGCCCTTGAGCTTGCCGAGGCTGACGTGCAGCCCGTCGTCGAAGACGCGCCAGCCCTTCAGCCCCTGCTTCACCGGCGCGTCCGTCAGCCACACGCGCAGGTCCGGTCCGTTGCTGGTGTCGAGCCGCTCCAGCCGTACGACGTGGGAGCCGTCGGCCAGCCGTACGAGTTTCACGGTGCCCGATGTCGCGTGCTCATGGCTGATCAGGTCGCCGGCGGCCAGCGTCCGCGGCGCGGCGGGCGGAGAAGAGGCCCCCGGCGCGACGGTCGGCGCGGCCACGGGCAGGGCCTCCTCCACCGTCTGGTCCTGCCAGAGCTTCCACGGCTGGAACCAGTACAGCCCGAAGCCGCCCACCGCGAGAACCAGTGCCAGTACCCCGATGCCCAGCGGCCTGCCCAGCGCCTTCCGAACCCGCCCCATGTCCGTCCCGCCTCCCGAGAGTTGTCCTTCGCCATCCCATTCAACGCGGAGGGCGGCCGCTCACGTACACCGAGCGTGATGACGAAACTCTTACGTCAGAACCCTGACCGCCGAGCCCTGACGTCCAAGCCCTGACGTCCGCACCCCTGCATCCGAAGGCGACCGGACGGCGCATCCCCTCGACCGCACTCCATCGGGCACACTCACTGCCATGGAGACAGCCGACTTCGTTCGAGCCCTGGACCGCGAGGGTCTGCTGCTGGCCGCGGCGGCGGATGAGGCCGGGGTCGACGCCAAGGTGCCGACCTGTCCGGAGTGGCAGGTGCGGGACCTGGTGCGGCACACGGGGATGGTGCACCGCTGGGCGACGGCGTTCGTGGCCGAGCGGCACACCTCCTACCACCCGGACGGCGGCCTGCCCGACCTCGACGGCCCGGAGTTGCTCGCCTGGTTCCGGCAAGGGCATCGCCGCCTGGTCGACACGCTCGCCGGCGCGCCCGCCGACGTGCGGTGCTGGCACTTCCTGCCCGCCCCGTCACCGCTCGCGTTCTGGGCGCGCCGGCAGGCGCACGAGACGACGGTGCACCGCTTCGACGCGGAGTCGGCGCGCGGCGGTACGCCGAGCGAGATCGACGCCGGCTTCGCGACGGACGGCATCGATGAGTTGCTGCGCGCCTTTCACGTCCGGCCCAAGAGCCGGGTCCGCAGCGGCGAACCCCGGGTGCTGCGGGTGCGGGCGACGGACACCGACGACGCCGTGTGGACCGTACGGCTGTCGCCGGAGCCGCCGGTGACCGAACGGGACGGCGCGGGCAGGGCCGACTGCGAGGTCGCCGGGCCGGCGGACCGGCTGTATCTGGCGCTCTGGAACCGGCTGCCCTTCCCCGGCGTGACCGGCGACGCCTCGGTCGCCACGCTGTGGCGGGAGAAGTCGGCCGTCACCTGGAGCTGAACTGCGGTCGCACGCCAGTCAGTTCGCGAGCATTCTCGTCAGGACCGCCCGCTGCACGGGCAGCACCTCACCGTGCAGCGCGCGCCCCTTGGGGGTGAGCGCCACGACCACGCCGCGCCGGTCCTGCGCGCACATGCAGCGCTCGACGAGGCCGTCCTTCTCCAGCCGGGCGATCAGCCGGGACAGCGCGCTCTGACTGAGATGGACCCGCTCGGAGATCTCCTGCACACGGAACGACGACGCACGCCGCGGATCCGCCGAGCCGCCGCGCGACGCACCCTCGGCGAGGACGTCGAGCACCTCGAAGTCGCTGGCGCACAGGCCGTGTTGGTTGAGCGCCCGGTCCAGTTCGCACTGGGTGCGCGCGTGCAGCGCCAGGATGTCCCGCCACTGGTTCACGAGCGCCTGCTCGGCCTTCTTCGCCGCCATGGGCGCACGCTAGCAGAGATTCGCATTTGTTGCATCAGCATTAAATGCATTTGCATCTCATGCATGTGCATGTAGCGTCTTGCCCATGACCTCTCCGCTCAACTCCCCCACGGCCGAGGGACGCTGGACCCCCCGGCTGTGGGGCACCCTGCTCGTTCTGTGCGCCGCGATGTTCCTGGACGCGCTGGACGTCTCGATGGTGGGCGTCGCCCTGCCGTCCATCGGCGCCGACCTGGGCCTGTCCACCTCGACCCTGCAATGGATCGTCAGCGGCTACATCCTCGGCTACGGCGGTCTGCTCCTCCTCGGCGGACGGACCGCCGACCTGCTGGGCCGGCGCCAGGTCTTCCTCGTGGCCCTGGCCGTCTTCGCGTTCGCCTCGCTGCTCGGCGGTCTCGTCGACTCGGGCCCGCTGCTGATCGCGAGCCGGTTCGTCAAGGGCCTGGCCGCGGCCTTCACCGCGCCCGCCGGCCTGTCCATCATCACCACGACCTTCGCCGAGGGCCCGGTCCGCAACCGCGCCCTGTCGATCTACACCACCTGCGGCGCCACCGGCTACTCGATGGGGCTCGTCTTCTCCGGCCTGCTCACCGAGGCCAGCTGGCGTCTGACCATGCTGCTGCCCGCGCCGATCGCGCTGATCGCCCTGGCCGTGGGCCTGAAGCTGCTGCCGCGCAGCGCTCGCGAACGGACGGAGGGCGGCTACGACATCCCGGGCGCCATCCTCGGCACCGCGTCGATGCTGCTGCTCGTGTTCACCGTCGTCCAGGCGCCCGAGATGGGCTGGGGCTCGGCCCGCACGGTCCTGTCCTTCGTCGCCGTCCTGGTCCTGCTCACCGCCTTCGTGCTCGTCGAGCGGCGCAGCCCGAGCCCGCTGATCCGGCTGGGCGTGCTGCGCTCCGGGGCCCAGGTGCGGGCGCAGTTGGGCGCGTTGACGTTCGTCGGCAGCTACATCGGCTTCCAGTTCCTGGTCACGCTCTACATGCAGCAGCTGCTCGGCTGGTCGGCGCTGCACACGGCACTGGCCTTCCTGCCGGCGGGCGCGCTCGTGGCGCTGTCGGCGACGAAGGTCGGGGCGGTCATCGACCGGTTCGGCACGCCCCGGCTGATCGTGGTCGGCTTCGCCCTGATGGTCGCGGGTTACGTCCTGTTCCTGCGCATCGACCTCGACCCGGTCTACGCGGCGGTGATCCTGCCCACGATGCTGCTGGTCGGCTCCGCCTTCGCACTGACCTTCCCCTCGCTCAACGTCCAGGCCACGAACGGCGTCGACGAGCACGAGCAGGGCATGGTCTCGGGTCTGCTCAACACCTCGGTCCAGGTGGGCGGCGCGCTCTTCCTGGCCGTCGTCACGGCGGTCCTGACGGCGAACGCGCCCGCGGAGCCCGCCTCCCCGCAGGCCGTCCTGGACAGCTATCTGCCCGCCCTGGTCGTGATCACCGGGATCGCGGTCGCCGGGCTGCTGATCGCCCTGACCGGACTGCGCACCCGCCCCGGCCGGCGCACGGTCGTGGTCGCCAAGTCCACCGCGAGGGAGGCGGAAGAGGAGCGTGTGGCGCTCCGCGAGTAGGGGGACCGCCTCCCGCGTGTGCCCGGCGGTGCCCCTTGCTCCGCCGGGCACACGCCTGTTTGACTCAAGGGATGGAGAGCTACGGGGGACGGCGCCGGCAGGCGGAGCGGGACGCGATCACCGTCGAGATCGGGTACGCGCTGTTCAGCGCCGCTTTCGCGGCGGCGGTACTGTTCGGAGCGATCGCCGGACCGGCGTTCGTCTTCGACGTGTCGGACGGCGCGCGCGGCACCCTTGTCTCCGTGGGTGCCACGGTCGCGGTGCTGCTGTTCTTCGCCCGGGTCGTCAGTGTCCTGACACGGTTCCGGCAAGCCTCTCAGCCCAACCAGCCCGGCCGCACCAACCCCGACTCGTAGGCCAGGACGACGAGTTGGGCCCGGTCCCGCGCCCCCAGCTTCACCATGGTGCGGCTGACATGGGTCTTCGCGGTGAGGGGGCTGACCACCAGGCGGCGGGCGATCTCCTCGTTGGACAGACCGATGCCGACCAGCGCCATCACCTCCCGCTCGCGCTCGGTGAGCTCGGCGAGGGTACCGGCCGCCGCCGGCTCCTTCGAACGGGCGGCGAACTCGGCGATCAGACGCCGGGTCACCCCGGGCGACAGCAGGGCGTCGCCCTCGACCACCGCCCGTACGGCCCGCAGGAGTTCCTCCGGCTCGGTGTCCTTGACCAGGAAGCCGGAGGCGCCCGAGCGTATGGCCTCGAAGACGTACTCGTCGAGTTCGAAGGTGGTGAGCATGACCACCTTGACGCCCTCCAGCCCTTCGTCGTCGGTGATCCGGCGGGTCGCGGCGAGTCCGTCGAGGAGCGGCATGCGGATGTCCATCAGGACGACGTCGGGCCGCAGTTCGCGCACCTTGCGCAGCGCCTCCTCGCCGTCGGACGCCTCCCCGGCCACCTCGATGTCGCGCTGCGCGTCGAGCAGCGCGCGGAAACCGGCCCGCACCAGTGACTGGTCGTCGGCGAGCAGAACGCGGATCACCGGTCCTCCTTGGTCTCGGCGGGACTTGTCACCGGCAGCACGGCGAGCACCCGGAACCCGCCGTCGGCACGCGGGCCCGCCTCGATCGTGCCACCCAGCGCGGCCGCCCGCTCCCGCATTCCGGCCAACCCGTTGCCGCTGCCGCCCGCGTCGGCGCCGGTCGCGGGACCGTCGTCGTCGATCCGCAGCCGTAGCGCCCCGACGTCGTCCCGATCGAGACGCACGCGCGCGTTTCGCGATCCGGAGTGGCGTACGACGTTGGTGAGGGCTTCCTGGACGATCCGGAAGGCGGCGAGGTCGGTACCGGGCGCCAGACGGGGCGCGGTGCCCTCGATCTCGACGGTCAGTCCCGCGCTCGCGGCCTGGCCGACCAGTTCCGGCAGGCGGTCGAGGCCGGGTGCCGGGGCGCGCGGGGCGTCGCCGGGGGTGCGCAGGGTGTCGAGGACCTGGCGGACCTCGCCGAGGGCCTCCTTGCTCTGGGCCTTGATGGTGGTGAGCGCCGTGCGGGCCTGCTCGGGGTCGGTGTCGAGGAGGGCGAGGCCCACGCCTGCCTGCACATTGATCACGGAGATGCTGTGCGCGAGGACGTCGTGCAGCTCGCGGGCGATCCGCAGCCGCTCCTCGTCGGCCCGCCGCCGCGCCGCCTGCGCCCGCTCGGCCCGCTCCTTCGCCCACTGCTCGCGCCGGGTCTTCGCCAGCTCCGACACCGCGACGATCGCCGCGACCCAGGCCGCGATCACGCCCTCCTGCCCCCAGGAGGCGGCCGGGTCACCGGACGGCGGCAGCCACTCGTACAGCCAGTGGGCCACGAGCGCGTGCCCGGCCCAGAACACCCCGACCGCCGCCCAGGCGGCTCTGCGGTGCCCGGTGACGATCGCGTTGAAGCAGGCCACGGCGACGGCCAGGAAGACCGGGCCGTAGGGATATCCGGCGCCCAGGTAGACAGTGGCGGCCACCGATGTGCCGAACACGACGGCCACCGGATACCTCTTGCGCCACAGCAGCAGCCCCGCCGCCACGAACAGCAGCACACGCGCGAACGGGTCGAGGTCCTGGCGGTCGCCCTGCCCCTGCCCCGCGAAGTTCGAGCCGGCCAGTACGAAGACCGTGATCAGGACGGTGGAGCGCCAGGGCAGGCGAGGCCTCTGTTCCTCGTCGTCCCACCGGTTCCACCACGGCGGCCCGTGCCGCCACCACATCGGCGGGCCGCCGCGCGGGCGTACCTGCTGCTCGTCCATGTCCGCCACGCTAGACGCGACGGCCGCCGGGCGGCGTCACCCGCGCGTGGTGATCACGCGTACTCCCCGCGAAGTACGCCCCCGGTGACGGCTCACTCCAGGCCCACACCCAGCGCGAGCCGGGTCACCGCGTGCCGGAAGAACACCTCCCTGTCCTCCACGACCCGGTGGAACTGCCCGAACAGCTCGAAGCCGACGAGCCCGAAGAGCTCGGCCCAGGCGGCGACCAGGGCCGCGACGGCCGCCGGGGGGAGGTCGGGCGCCAGGTCGGCGGCCATGCGCTCGGCCTCGGCGCGCAGGTCGGCGGGCAGCGCCGGGGGTTCGGTGAGGGCGGAGCCGCGGTGGGCGTCGCGGACGATGCCGATGAAGACGAGTCCGACGCGGGAGGCGGGCGGGACGGTGGTGTCGGGCGCGGTGTAGCCGGGCACGGGCGAGCCGTAGATCAGCGCGTACTCGTGCGGATGGCGCAGCGCCCAGCCGCGTACGGCCTCCGCCACCGCCGTCCAGCGCCGCACCGGCCCGGCGTCCGCGCACTCGGCGTGGGCCGCTTCGGCGCTCTCGCCGAGGGAGTTGTAGGCGTCGATGATGAGAGCGGTCAGCAGGTCGTCGCGGCTGGGGAAGTAGCGGTAGAGCGCGGAGGAGACCATGCCGAGTTCGCGGGCCACGGCACGCAGCGACAGCTTGGCGGCGCCTTCCGCCGCGAGCTGTCTGCGGGCCTCGTCCTTGATGGCCGCGGTGACTTCCATCCTGGCGCGGGCACGGGCGCCCTGTGCGATGCGACTGCTCATATGAGGCAGTCTCCCACGAAAATCAGAGCAGTGCACACAATCGAGAGCACTGCTCTTGCTTTGGGTCACCCAAGTCGTGCACACTGCTCTCAAGCGAGAGCACCGCTCTCTCATTACCGACCGGGGGTCACCATGTCGTCGCCGTACTACCTCAAGGGCAGCCCGCTCAACGTCCGCTTCAACAGCGTCATCGGCTGGCTGGCCCGGCACGGGCTCAGCCTCGCCGGCACCGCGGAGATGTCGGTGCGCGGCCGCAAGAGCGGCAAGATGCAGCGCATTCCGGTCAACCCGCACAGCTACGAGGGCACGCAGTACCTCGTCTCGGCCCGCGGTCACTCCCAGTGGGTGCGCAACATGCGGGCGGCGGGCGGCGGAGAGCTGCGCGTCGGACGCAAGGTGCGGGAGTTCTCCGCGGTGGAGCTTCCCGACGGGGAGAAGCTCCCGATCCTGCGGACCTATCTGGAGAAGTGGGGCTGGGAGGTCAACCAGTACTTCAACGGAGTCACCGCGAAGTCGTCCGACGAGGAGCTCGCCGCGGCGGCCCAGGACCACCCCGTCTTCCGGATCACCGTCAAGAAGTGACCTCGTCGGCAGGGGACACCGGGCGGCGGTCCATCGCCGTCAGGGCACGCTGGGCCATCGGATGGGAGCGGACGAGCTCACCCAGCGAGGTCGAGCCGCGGGTGATGTCCATGAACGCCTTCCAGGCCGGCCGGAATCCGGTCAGCGCCGCGTGGAAGAGCCCCGGCCGGCGCTCGAACACCGTCAGCAGCCGCTTGCCGACGCTCATCTCCACTCCGAGGCCCGCCTTGATCGCGAAGGCGTAGTTCAGGGCCTGGCGCCGGGCGTCCACCGCGTCGTGCGCCTCGGCGATCCGTACCGCCCACTCCCCCGCGAGCCGCCCGGAGCGCAGCGCGAACGAGATGCCCTCGCGCGTCCACGGCTCCAGCAGCCCCGCCGCGTCACCGCACACCAGAACCCGCCCGCGCGACAGCGGGGAGTCGTCGGCGCGGCAGCGGGTCAAGTGCCCGGAGGAGATGCTCGGTTCGAACCCGGCGAGCCCGAGCCGGCCGATGAACTCCTCCAAGTACCGCTTGGTCGCGGCGCCTTCACCCCGGGCCGAGATCACCCCGACCGTGAGTGTGTCCCCCTTGGGGAACACCCAGCCGTAACTGCCGGGGATCGGGCCCCAGTCGATGAGGACCCGCCCCTTCCAGTCCTCGGCGACCGTGTCCGGCACCGGGATCTCCGCCTCCAGGCCGAGGTCCACCTGCTCCAGCTTCACCCCGACATGGGCTCCTATCCGGCTCGCGCTGCCGTCCGCGCCGACCACGGCCCGCGCGAGCAGCGTCTCGCCGCCCTGGAGGACGACCGCGACGGAGCGCCGGTCCGGCACCGCCGAACCGTGCTGCTCGACACGCTGCACGGTGACGCCCGTACGCAGCTCGGCGCCCGCCTTCTGCGCGTGCTCGACGAGTTGCTGGTCGAACTCGGGCCGGTTGATCAGCCCGAACAGCATCTGCTTGGAGCGGCGGGTGCGGGTGAAGCGGCCGTTGTTCGAGAACGTCACCGCGTGCACCCGGTCGCGGAAGGGCAGCTCGAAGCCGGGCGGGAGCGCGTCGCGCGAGGGGCCGATGATGCCGCCGCCGCATGTCTTGTAACGCGGCAGCTCCGCCTTCTCCAGCAACAGCACGCGCCGCCCGGCGACCGCCGCCGCGTACGCGGCCGAGGCCCCCGCCGGTCCCGCACCCACCACGACGACGTCCCACACCTGCTGCACGTCGTCCGCCGAAGAGTTCTCGCTGCTCACGATGGTCTACTGCTCCCGATCAAGCCGCCTACGCCTGCTGTCCCCCGCATCCTACGGCGGGCATCGTCGCAGGCCGCTGTGGGAGGATCACAGCACTCACAGGTACAACGTCGCACCCACAAGGAGCGTGCCCATGTCGTCGAATCCGGTCGCCGAGACCGTCGCCTCCCTGATGCCCAGGGCGAAGGCGGAACTCACCGAGTTGGTGGCATTCAAGTCGGTGGCGGACTTCGACCAGTTCCCGAAGAGCGAGAGCGAGGGCGCCGCCCGCTGGGTGGCCGACGCGCTCACCGCCGAGGGCTTCGAGGACGTGGCCCTGCTCGACACCCCCGACGGCACGCAGTCGGTGTACGGCTACCTGCCGGGCCCCGCGGGCGCGAAGACGGTCCTGCTGTACGCCCACTACGACGTGCAGCCCCCGCTGGACGAGGCCGCCTGGAGCACCCCGCCCTTCGAGCTGACCGAGCGCGACGGCCGCTGGTACGGCCGGGGTGCCGCGGACTGCAAGGGCGGCCTGATCATGCACCTGCTGGCGCTGCGCGCGCTCAAGGCGAACGGCGGTGTGCCGGTGCATGTGAAGGTGATCGCCGAGGGCTCGGAGGAGATGGGCACGGGCGGTCTCGAGCGCTACGCCGAGGAGCACCCGGAGCTGCTGGAGGCCGACACCATCGTGATCGGCGACGCGGGCAACTTCCGTGTGGGGCTGCCGACGGTGACCACGACCCTGCGCGGCATGACCGCCCTGCGGGTGCAGGTCGACACGCTGGAGGGCAACCTGCACTCCGGCCAGTTCGGCGGGGCCGCGCCCGACGCGCTCGGCGCGCTGATCCGCGTCCTGGACTCGCTGCGCGCGCAGGACGGTTCGACGACCGTCGACGGCTTGACCGACGTACCGTCGTGGCAGGGCCTCCAGTACGACGAGGAGCAGTTCCGCAAGGACGCCAAGGTCCTCGACGGTGTCGAGCTGATCGGCTCCGGCACGGTGGCCGACCGCATCTGGGCGCGCCCGGCCGTCACCGTCCTCGGCATCGACTGCCCGCCGGTCGTCGGCGCCACCCCGTCCGTGCAGGCGAGCGCGCGTGCTCTGGTCAGCCTGCGGGTGCCGCCGGGCGTCGACGCGGCCGAGGCCACCAAGCTGCTCCAGGCCCACCTGGAGGCGCACACGCCGTGGGGCGCCCGCGTGCGCACCGAGCAGATCGGCCAGGGCCAGGCGTTCCGCGCCGACACGAGCAGCCCGGCGTACCAGGCGATGGCGGACGCGATGGCGGTCGCCTACCCGGGCCAGGAGATGCAGTACGCCGGCCAGGGCGGCTCGATCCCGCTGTGCAACACCCTCGCCGCGCTGTACCCGCACGCGGAGATCCTCCTCATCGGCCTGAGCGAGCCGGAGGCACAGATCCACGCGGTGAACGAGAGCGTGTCCCCCGAGGAGCTGGAGCGCCTTTCGGTCGCCGAGGCGATCTTCCTGCGTAATTACGCGGCCAGTTGAGGGCCGTAGCGCCGAGGATGGGTGCGTGAACCGCACCGAACGCCTCGCCGCCCACACCCACATCGCCACATCGCTCGCGCTGCTCTCCGACCGCGAGCTCGCCGATCTCGTGGAGTCGGGCACCCCGCTCGGCTCCGGGATCGGCGGGCGTGCGGCGCTGGTCGAGGTGGACGGCAGGGCGGTGTTCGTGAAGCGGGTTCCGCTCACCGACGTCGAGCTGCGGCCGGAGAACGTCCGCTCGACGGCCAACCTGCTGGGCCTGCCGGCCTACTTCCACTACGGGATCGGCAGCCCGGGATTCGGCGCCTGGCGCGAACTCGCCGTGCACACGATGACCACCAACTGGGTTCTGGCCGATCGGTTCCAGGGCTTCCCACTGACCCATCACTGGCGGGTCCTGCCCGACACACCGCAGCCGCCGCACGAGTTGCTCGCCGACCTGGAGCGGGCCGTCGCCTACTGGGGCGGCGGCCCGCAGGTCCGCGAGCGGCTGGTGGGACTACGGACCGCGACCGCGAGCCTGGTGCTGTTCCTCGAGTACGTGCCGTACACCCTGAGCGACTGGCTGGACGCCCGGGTACGCACGGCCGACGCCGACGCCGCGTGCACCTTCGTGGAGAAGGAGCTCACGGCCGTCACCGACTTCCTGCGCGAGGTGCGCCTGCTGCACTTCGACGCCCACTTCCAGAATTTCCTCACCGACGGACACCGGCTCTACCTCGCCGACTACGGCCTGGCCCTCTCCGCCCGCTTCCCGCTCACCCCCAAGGAGCGGGACTTCTTCGAGCGGCACCGGGACTACGACCGCGTCCACATCGCCTTCCACTTCGTGAACTGGCTGGCGACCGCCCTGTACGGCCATGACCGGGACGGCCGCGAGACCTTCGTGCGCGCGTGTGCCGACGGCGAGCCGGCCCTGGGGATCCCGCGGGCCGCCGCGGACATCATCGAGCGGTACGCGCCGCTCGCCGCCGTCATGGGGGACTTCGCCCGGCGGCTCCAGCACGACAGCAGGCTGACCCCGTTCCCCGACACAGAGCTGCGGCTCGCTCAGGAAGGTGCCGGAACGCCCGCCTCCAGGTAGTGCGCCGCCCCGCGTTCCCGTGCCCTGAGCGCCCAGCGCAGCCGCTCGTAGCGCACCGGCGGCAGCAGATCGGCGGCCTCCTCCTCCGTGACGAAGCGCCAGTCGCGCAGCTCGGGGCCGGGCAGCAGCAGGCGCGCGGCCTCGTCGGAGTCGAGGCGGCCACCGTCGAAGAGCAGGCGCAGACCGCCGTAGCCGGGGGGCGAGGGCCGCTCCCAGTCGACGACGAGGAGGCGCGGCACGTCCCGCAGCCGTATCCCCGTCTCCTCGGCGACCTCGCGCATGCCCGCGCGCGCGGGCGCCTCGCCGCGTTCGACGACACCGCCGGGGAACTCCCAGCCCGCCTTGTAGGTGGGGTCGACGAGCAGCACCCGGTCCTGCTCGTCGAAGAGGAGCACCCCCGAGGCGAGCGTCTCGGCGGTGGGCTCGGGGGTCTGCACGATGTCGCAGACCGGGACCGTGCCGTCACCGACCGCCTCGGCGATGCGCACGGCGGTCTCGTACGGCGTCAGGGCGCTGTTGTCGACGGGGTGCGCGTCCGCGGTGAGCCAGGCGGCGAGCGCGGCGCGGTACGGCTCGATGTGGTCGTACGACCACTGCCGGACCCGTATCTCGCCGTCGGGCAGCTCCGGCGGTATCTCCCGCCCGGCTATGCGCTCGCGCAGGATCGTTTCCGCCGGGGCGAGCAGGACATGCTGGACGGTGATGCGGCGGGCGGCGAGGCCGCCGAAGATCTCGTCGCGGTACTCCTGGCGCAGCAGGGTCATGGGGACCACGAGGGTCCCGCCGAGCTCGGCGTGCAGCGCGGCCGCCGTGTCGATCACGAGACGTCGCCAGATCGGCAGGTCCTGGAAGTCACCGACCTCGGTGAGGTGTTTGGGCGGGAGCAGATGGGCGAGTGCTCCGCCGATGACCTCGGGGTCGAAGAGCGTGCTGTTCGGGATCAGCTCGATCAGTTCCCGTGCGGTGGTGGTCTTCCCCGCACCGAACGCGCCGTTGATCCAAACGATCACGTTTCCCCCTCTTCTGTTGGCCCCCTGTGGCTTGCCCGCTCCACCCTGCCACGGAAACCAGCTCTCGTAGAGAGCGCATGAGAACGGCGCCGGAGCCCCCGCGGGTGCGGGGCAGCGGCGCCGTGCGGTGGAGTCGGTGGCTCGTCAGCCCTTCTTGCCGGACTTCCCGTGCGGGGCGTCGTTGACGGCCCGGTCCGTCTCGCGGTTGATCGCCTTGCCGAAGGTGTCCAGGGTCTGGTCCACGTTGATCCCGGCCAGCTTGGTCGGAGCGGTGGTGCCGAGGCCGCCGAGCTTCTTGCCGCTCATGTCCAGGCCGGCCGCCTTGATCTGTCCGCCGGTGGTGCCGGGCAGCCCGGCCGTGGGCCCTCCGGTGCCGGAGGCCTGGGGGGCCTCGGCCGAGTGGGACGGCGTGACCGCCGCGACGACGAATCCGGTGGCGAGGGAGGCGATGGCGAGCATGCTGCGCTTCTTCATGGCCGGTTCAACTACGAAACGGCCTCGGAGTCACGCCCCGACGCCGGACGAACCGGACAGCGACGCGGACTCGGCGCCGGCCCTCCCGCGGCCGCCACGGCGCCGCCGTACGAGATCGCCGGCCGCCGGCGCCCATCGCGGGTACGCGAAGTCGAACCCCTCGTCGAGCAGCCGGCCGGGAACCACGCGGCGGCTCTTCAGCAGCAGCTCCGTGTCCGAGCGCAGCGCGAACGCGCCGAGTTCGGCCATCCACTTCGTCGCCGGCAGGCCCACGGGGACGCCCCCGGCCGAGCGCAGGGCCCGCATGAAGGCGCGCTGGGGCAGCGGCTCGGGCGCGGCGAGGTTCACCGGACCGGTGAGACCCTCCCGTGCGACCAGGAACTCGACGGCACGCACGAAGTCCTGGTCGTGGATCCAGGAGACGTACTGCCGGCCGCCCGCCACGGGCCCGCCGAGGCCCAGCCTCGCCAGCCGCAGCAGGACGTCGAACACACCGCCCCGGTCAGGGCTCATCACCATCGCGGAGCGCAGGGCGACCTTGCGGGTGTGCGGCGTGTCGGCCATCTCCTGGGCCCGCTCCCAGGCCCTCGCGATCTCGATGCTGTAGGCCCAGTAGTCCGGCACATCGGGCTCGCTGCCGCCGATCACCCCGGTCGCCTCGTCGTTGGGGGCGTCGAAGCGGTGGGCGTAGACGGTGGCCGTGCTCATCTGGAGCCAGACCCGGGGCGGCCGCTCGGCGTTCGCGATGGCCTCCCCCACGATCTCGGTGGAGTGCACCCGCGAATCCATCATGGCCTGCAAATTGGCCGGGGTGTAGCGGCAGCTGACGCTGCGCCCGGCGAGGTTGATCACGACGTCGCTGCCGTCGATCTCCTTCGCCCACGGACCCCTGGTCGCACCGTCCCACTGGACCTCGCGCTCGCGCGTAGGCGTCCTGGTCAGGACGACGACCTCATGTCCTGCGCCGCTCAGCGCGCGGTTCAGGATGGTGCCCACCTGCCCGGTTCCCCCGGGAATCACTATCTTCATCAGCTCCCCCTCGGATCTGGGACCGAGCCTAGCGCAGCAGTTGAACATGTTCAAAAGTGTGCCGCGTCACAACTTCCGGTACAGACCACTTTCCAACACACTCCGACAGGTTCTACCGTGAGCCAACCGTGACGCGTACATGACGTCATCACGCTCTCGCAGGTACGGAGGAACGTAACGGTGCGTCACCTTCACACCCGCACAACCCGAAGAAGGCTGGTCGGAGCCCTCGTGGCGGGGCTGATGTGCGCGGCGGGACTCGCCGCCCCCGCGGCCACCGCGGCGCCCGCGGCGCCCGCCGCGCCCACCGTGGACGACGGACTGGCACTCACCCCGCCCATGGGCTTCAACAACTGGAACTCCACCCACTGCCGTGCCGAGTTCAACGAGTCCATGGTCAAGGGGATCGCGGACATCTTCGTCGAACGGGGTCTCAAGGACGCCGGATACGAGTACGTCAACCTCGACGACTGCTGGGCCCTGCCGTCCAGGGACACGAACGGCAAGCTCGTGCCCGACCCGGTCAGGTTCCCGGGCGGGATCAAGGCCGTGGCCGACTACGTCCACTCCAAGGGCCTGAAGCTCGGCATCTACACCAGCGCGGGCACGAAGACCTGCAACTCCGCCGGCTTCCCCGGCTCCCTCGGCCACGAGTACAGCGACGCCCAGCAGTTCGCGGACTGGGGCGTGGACTACCTCAAGTACGACAACTGCAACAACCAGGGCGTGGACGCCAAGTTGCGCTACACGACCATGCGCGACGCGCTCAGGGCGACCGGACGCCCGATCGTCTACAGCATCTGCGAGTGGGGCGAGAACCAGCCCTGGGAGTGGGCGGCCGACGTCGGCCATCTGTGGCGCACGACCGGCGACATCAGCGACAACTGGGGTTCGATGCTGTCGATCCTCAAGCAGAACCTCCCGCTCGCACCGCACGCCGGCCCCGGCCGGTGGAACGACCCGGACATGCTGGAGGTCGGCAACGGCGGCATGACGGCCACCGAGTACCGCTCGCACTTCTCGATGTGGGCGATCATGGCCGCGCCGCTGCTCATCGGTTCCGACCTGCGCTCGGTCTCCGAGGAGACCTTCGAGATCCTCGGCAACCGCGAGGTCATCGCGGTCGACCAGGACCCGCTGGGCAAACAGGGAAGCGTCGTCTCGTCCTCGGGCGGTCGCTGGGTCGTCGCCAAGGAGATGCGGGACGGCAGCCGTGCGGTGGCGCTCTTCAACGAGACCGGCAGCGCCCAGCGCATCACCACGAGCGCGACGGCGGTCGGCCTGGCGTCGGCCGACGCGTACACGCTGCGCGACCTGTGGCAGCACCGCAGCTACAACACCGCGGGCACGATCTCGGCGACGGTCCCCGCACACGGCACGGTCCTCCTGCGCGTCCGGGCCGACGGCAGGTGGGCCCAGCACCCGCCCGCCGTGGAAGTCGGCCTGGAGGGCAGCCCGTTGGTCGAGGCCGGAAAGGCGGCGAACCTGACGTCGACGGTCACCGATCTCGGGCGTACGACGGCCAGGCGCGTGTCGGTCACGCTGACCGGCCCCGAGGGATGGTCCGTGCGGCCGACGTCCCCGACGACCTCGCCGGCGCTCCCGACGGGCCGCTCCCTGCGCACCGAGTGGGCGGTCACAGCGCCCGAGGGGACGCCCTCCGGGTCGTACGGCCTGACCCTCCGAGCCGGCTACCGCTCACCGGCCGGCGTGCGCGTCGACAGCGCGCTGCCGCTGACCGCCACCGTGGTGACTCCACCGCCCGCGGGGACGTCCGGGCTCGGTGACCTCCCCTGGCTGTCGGCCACCAACGGCTGGGGCCCGGCCGAGCGCAACACCAGCAACGGCGAGAGCGACGCGGGCGACGGGAACCCGATCACCATCGGCGGCGTGGTGTACGGCACGGGCCTGGGCGTCCACGCCGAGAGCGCCGTCGAGTACTACGCCGGCGGCGCGTGCGAGACGGTCACCGCGCAGGTCGGGGTCGACGACGAGGAGGGCGCGGACGGCAGCGTCGCCTTCGAGATCTGGGCGGACGGCACCAAGGCCGCCTCGACCGGAGTCCTCACCAACGCGCAGCCGGCCCAGCTGATCACGGCCGACGTGACCGGCGCCCAGGTGGTCCGGCTGGTCGTCACCGACGGCGGCGACGGCGTCACGTCGGACCACGGGGACTGGGCGCAGGCGCGGCTCAGCTGCTGAGCGGCAGGGGGCGGGCGGGACCACTCCGGCCCCGCCGCCTCCCCGGCGACTGAACGTTCCTGCCCGAGCCGGGCTCTCAGACCCCCGCCGCGGTCGCGTCCGCCTTCCTGGCGAGCGCGGCCGCGGCCGCCCCGACCAGGCCCGCGTCCGTGCCCATCTGGGCGGGCGTGATCACCAGCCGCTGGACGAAGGACAGGGTGGCGTAGTCGTGGAGCGCCTTGCGCAACGGCGTGAACAGGACGTCGCCCGCCTTGCCGACGCCCCCGCCGATCACCGCGATGTCGATCTCGACGAGGGTCGCGGTGGCCGCGATCCCGGCGGCCAGGGCCTGCGCCGCCCGCTCGAAGGAGGCCACGGCGACCGGGTCCCCGTCGCGCGCGGCGGCGGCCACCGCGGCGGCGGAGGTGTCGCCGTCCGGGCCGGGAAGCCAGCCGTTCTCGATCGCGCGCCGGGCGATGTTGGGGCCGCTCGCGATGCGCTCCACACAGCCGCGCGAACCGCACGGGCACACATCGCCGTCCAGATCGACGCTGATGTGGCCGATGTGGCCAGCGTTGCCCGTGGGTCCGGGGTGGAGTCGGCCGCCCAGCACCAGACCGCCGCCGACGCCCGTGGAGACGACCATGCAGAGCGCGTTGTCGTGCCCTCGTGCCGCGCCCTGCCAGTGCTCGGCCGCCGTGATGGCCACCCCGTCGCCGATCAGCTCGACGGGCAGCCCACCGGCCGCCTCCTGGACCCGCCGCACCAGCGGGTAGTCGCGCCAGCCGGGCACGTTCACCGGGCTCACGGTGCCCGCCGAGGCGTCCACGGGTCCCGCGCTGCCGATCCCGAGGGCCGTGGCACGCCCCCAGAGTGGCGATGCGGTGAGTTCGCCGACGACCTCCTCGACGGCCCGCATCACCGTCTCGCCGTCCTCCCGCGCCGGCGTCGCGCGCTGGGACCGGACCACGATCGTGCCGTGGCCGTCCACCAGCGCTCCGGCGATCTTGGTGCCGCCGATGTCGAGCGCAGCCACGAGGTCGGTGTGCATCAGTGTCAGTTCTCCCCGTCAACCATTCGGAACTCCCCGTCAACCACGGGAATTGGGCGAGCCGGTCTCGCGGTGGGGACGCAGGCCGGAGATTGCGGTGGACAGTGTCTCCCGGATCTGACAACGTTGTCCAGGCTCTATGCTCGACGCCACATCCTCATACAAACCCATGGACCGCCGCATCCCCCCGTGGACGACGGGCCGCCGTATCCCCCGTGGACGACGACAAGGACAGGACACCGCATCGTGCCCGAGACCATCCGCCGATCCGACCGCGCGCCCGAGAACCGCTACGGCAACCGTCCCACCATGAAGGACGTCGCCGCGCGTGCCGGAGTCGGCCTGAAGACCGTCTCGCGCGTGGTCAACGGTGAGCCCGGCGTCACCCCGGAGACGGAGCGCCGCGTCCAGGAGGCCATCGACGCCCTGGGCTTTCGCCGCAACGACAGCGCTCGGGTGCTGCGCAAGGGCCGTACGGCGAGCATCGGCCTGGTCCTGGAGGATCTCGCGGACCCTTTCTACGGTCCGCTGAGCCGGTCGGTCGAGGAGGTCGCCCGGGCACACGGCGCCCTGCTCATCAACGGCTCCAGCGCCGAGGACCCGGACCGCGAGCAGGAGCTGGCGCTGGCGCTGTGCGCACGGCGGGTGGACGGGCTGGTGATCATCCCGGCCGGTGACGACCACCGCTATCTGGAGCCGGAGCTCAAGGCGGGCGTCGCCACCGTCTTCGTGGACCGCCCGGCCGGGAAGATCGACGCCGACTGCGTCCTGTCCGACAACCACGGCGGCGCCCGCGACGGCGTGGCCCACCTCATCGCCCACGGCCACCGCCGGATCGGCTTCATCGGCGACATGCCCCGCATCCACACGGCCGCAGAGCGGCTGCGCGGCTACCGGGCCGCCATGGAGGACGCGGGCATACCGGTGGAGGACGCCTGGATGTCCCTCGGCGTCACCGACCCCGAGCGGGTGCGCCGGGCGGCCGAGGAGATGCTCGCCGGCCCCTCCCCCGTCACCGCGATCTTCGCCGGCAACAACCGGGTGACGGTCACCGTGATCCGGGTCCTCGCCGAGCACACCCGCCGGGTCGCCCTCGTCGGATTCGACGACATCGAGCTCGCCGATCTGCTGCAGCCGGGCGTCACCGTCGTCGCCCAGGACTCCGCTGCCCTCGGCCGTACCGCCGCGGAGCGCCTGTTCCGCCAGCTGGACGGCGCCCTGGCCGGCCCGGAGCGCATCGAGCTGCCGACGCGGCTGATCACCCGTGGCTCGGGCGAACTGCCGCCGGAGGACTGAGCCGGTATGGACGACCGCACTCTGGAGACGCTCGGTCTGGCGGACGCCCCGCGCGACGCCCCCCTGCTCTATCCGGGTGCCTGGCCGTCGGACTCCGGACTGCTCGACGGGGACCGGCTGCTGCCGCTGGACCGCCTGGTGTACGACGACCGGGTGCCCGTCCTCGCGGTCGGCTCCAACGCCTGCCCCGGCCAACTGCGCCGCAAGATGAGGGCGTTCGGGATCGTCTCCCCCATTCCGCTGGTCAAGGCCCGGGTGACCGGCCTCGACGTGGGCGTGTCCGCGCATGTGAGCCGCATGGGCTACGTGTCGGCCTCGCCGTTCCACGCGCCGGGCCACGTACGCGAGTTGTTCCTCACCTGGCTCGACGACGAGCAGCTCGCGGTGATCGACGCGAGCGAGGGCGTGCCCCTGCCGGACGGCAACTTCGGCCGCGCCTGGCTGCCGTCGTCCGACGTCCGGATCGACCTGGCCGACGGGACCGCGCTCCCGGGCGCCTTCGTGTACGTCAACCGCCATGGCGTCCTGCGCGACGGCACCGGCGCGCCGCGCAACCACCCCGGTCAGCGGGCGGTGATCACCGAACTCCTGCTGGGGTCCGCCCGGTTGAGGGAGCTGTTCGGCGGGACTCCGGAGGAGTTCTGCGCGCGGGCGCGAGCCGACGCGCGGCTGTGCGCCCGGGGCACCCGGCTGCTCGCGCAGGAGAACCTCGTGACGGTCTCAGGGCTGGAGGCGTATGTCACGACCGAGCCCGCCCGGGCTCAGCAGACCGGGAGTCCGGGCACCGGCTCGTCGTTGTTGCCGCCCTCGATGTAGACGTCGCTGACGTAGACATTGGTGTTGCCGCTGTCGTCGTCCGTCTTGGCCCACCAGACGTTGGTCCACTGCCCGGAGGTCTCGCGGCGGCCCAGGTTCTGCTGGCAGTAGAAGTAGTTGGTACCCGCGTGGAGGACGCCGACCTCGGTTCCGGAGGCGGTGTACGACTTGGCGGTCGTCCAGACCTGGCAGTTGTACTTGCCACCGCCGATGGAGAAGCAGGACGGTTCCGGTGTGGTGCCGCCGCCTCCGCCCGTGCTGCCTCCGCCACCGGTCGTCCCGCCCCCGCCGGTGGTGCCGCCGTCGCCGGAACCGCCGCCCGTGGTACCGCCGCTGGAGCCGCCCTCGCCGGAGTCCTTGGTCGGGGCGGCGGTGGTGGGCCGGTCCGAGGGCTCGGTCTTCGCCGTGCGGCTGGGGGACTTGGAGGCCTCGGGGGACTTCTTGTCGTCGTCCTCGTCGGTCAGTCCGGAGTCGTTCGAACGCCCCGCGTCCGGGCTGCCGTTGGCCTGGGCCGACCTGCCCTCCCGCACGCTGACGGACGACGAGTCCCGGGCCTCGTCGTCGGCGTCGCCCCCGCTGTTCACCAGTGCGAGGGTGCCCCCGGCCGCCGCGAGGACGACGGCGACGGCCGCGGCGGCGAGCAGCGCGCGGCCCTTGCGCCGGGCGGGCGTACCGGAGGAGGTGACCATCGGGCCGGTGGCGCCCGGGTCGTGCGGCGGCGTGGGCCCGCCGAAGCCGTGCTGCTGGGGACCGGAGGGGGCCTGCGCACCGCCGTACGGCGAAGGGGGCTGTCCGGGGGTGCCGGGTCCCGGCGCGGGCGGGCCGGAGTGGCCGACCGCTCCGAAGACCGGCGCCCCGGGCAGGTCGGACGCGGCCACGCCCTGCCTCGGTGTGTCGCCGCCGTGGGCCACGGGCGCACCCGGCCCGGCCGGTGCCGTGGGTCCGAAGCCGGGCGGTACCGAAGGGAGGCTGCGCTGGGTTTCCCCGGGGCCGGGGTTCGCCGGCCCCCTGAGCGCCGTCGTCGGGGCGTCCGTGCCGCCGAAGTCCGCCACTTCCTGGAGGAGTCCGCGCGCCTCGTCGGCCTCGGGGCGGGACTCGGGGCGCTTGTCCATCAGCCGCTGGAGGACGGGGCCGAGCGGTCCGGCGTTGCGGGGCTCGGGCAGGGGCTCGCTGACGATCGCGGTCAGCGTGGAGAAGGTCGAGGTGCGGCGGAAGGGCGCCGCGCCCTCCACCGCCGCGTACAGCGTGGCGCCCAACGCCCAGACGTCCGAGGAGGAGCCCGGCTCGGCGCCCTGGGCGCGCTCGGGGGCCATGTAGTCCAGGGAGCCGACGAGATGGCCGGTGCGGGTCAGGTGCGTGGCCGAGCCGTCGCCCGGGTCGTCCATCGTCGCGATGCCGAAGTCGGTGAGCACGACCCGGCCGGAGGTCTCCAGCAGGATGTTGCCGGGCTTGACGTCACGGTGCAGGACGCCGGCCCGGTGCGCCGCGGCCAGCGCGTCCATGACCTTGGCGCCGATGCCGGCCGCCTCCCGCGGGTCGAGCGTGCCGCGCTCGCGCAGCACGGCCTCCAGGGAGGGGCCGTCGACCAGTTCCATGACGATGAGCGGGCGCCCGTCGACCTCGGCGACGTCGTGAATGGCCACGACACCGGGGTGCCGCACCCGGGCCGCCGCGCGCGCCTCGCGCTGCATTCGCAGCCGCAGATCGGCGAGTTCGGGGCCGTCGGCGTCGCTGTAGGTGCGCAGTTCCTTGACCGCGACCTCGCGGCCGAGGACCTCGTCGAGGGCCTTCCAGACCACGCCCATGCCGCCGCGCCCGAGTTGGGCCACGACGCGGTAGCGCCCCGCCAGCAGCCGGCCGGTCTCGTCCGCCTGCCCGTTCTCCCCCGATGACACCGCTGCCCCGTTCCTGTGGACCGCCATTGCGTCCGTACAGACTAAGGGGCCCCGGTGACAACACCAGCCGCCGACGACCGCTGTGACCCGCCCGCTACTTCGCGGAGACCGTGAGGTCACCGCGTCGGGGTGCCGCGAATCCCTCCAGATCGGCACGAGTCAGACCGGTCAGCCGGGCGACCTCCGCGATGTCGAGGGCACCGCAGTCCAGGCCGCGCAGCAGATATCCACTGAGGGCCTTTGCGGTCGCGGGCTCGTCCATGACGTCGCCGCCGACCCGGCCCGCATACCGGGCGAGGCGGCCCGCCGCCTGTTCGAAGCCCTCGCGGTAGAAGGCGAAGACGGCCGCGTACCGGGTCGGGATGTGGCCGGGGTGCATGTCCCAGCCCTGGTAGTAGGCGCGGGCCAGGGCGCGGCGGGTGAGACCGTAGTGCAGCCGCCAGGCGTCGTGGACCTTCTCGGTCGTACCGACCGGCAGGACGTTCGTGGAGCCGTCCGAGACGCGGACGCCGGTGCCCGCCGCCGCGACCTGCATGATCGCCTTGGCGTGGTCGGCGGCCGGGTGGTCGCTGGCCTGGTAGGCGGCGGAGACGCCGAGGCAGGCGCTGTAGTCGAAGGTGCCGTAGTGCAGGCCGGTGGCGCGGCCCTCGGCGGCCTGGATCATCCGGGCGACGGCGGCGGTGCCGTCGGTGGCGAGGATGGACTGGCTGGTCTCGATCTGGATCTCGAAGCCGATCCGGCCGGGCTCGAGGCCGCGCGCCTTCTCGAACTCCTCCAGCAGCCGCACCATGGCGGTGACCTGTTCGGGGTAGGTCACCTTGGGCAGGGTGAGGACCAGCCCCTCGGGCAGGCCGCCGGCCTCCATCAGTCCGGTGAGGAAGATGTCGAGGGTGCGGATGCCCCGGTCGCGTACGGGTGCCTCCATGCACTTCATGCGGATGCCCATGTACGGGGCCGCGGTGCCGTTCTCGTACGCGTCGGCGATCAGGCGCGCCGCGCGGGCCGCCGTCTCGTCCTCCTCGGCGTCGGGGCGGGGGCCGTAGCCGTCCTCGAAGTCGACGCGCAGGTCCTCGATGGGCTCGCGCTCCAGCTTGGCGCGCACGCGCGCGTACACCGGCTCGGCGAGGTCGTCGGTCAGGCCGAGCACGGCGGCGAAGGAGGCCGCGTCCGGGGCGTGTTCGTCGAGGAGTGCGAGGGCCTGGTCGCCCCACGTGCGCAGGGTGTCGGCGGCGAAGGCGTCGCCGGGGACGTAGACCGTGTGGACGGGCTGCCGGGTGCCGGGGTCTCCGGGGTAGCGGCGCTCCAGCTCGGCGTCGACCGGCGCGAGGGAGGCGCTGATCTCCTCGCTGACGGCGCCCGCGAGGCTCGTCGCCACCTTCTCCTGCTGGCCCTGACCCATCCCACATCCTCCTGATTTCCGCGATACGGAATCAACAATCCGTAGAACGAAGTTATCCGGGTACCTTCCGCCTGGTCAACACCATGTCCACGGGGAGTCACTCCCCCATCTCGCCATGTTCACGCCCAACTCAGGGCGCGGTATCACACTTCCATACGCACGCCACGCACGACTCGTCCGGCAGTTCCGACCGAAGGAGCCCGAAGTGCCGAACCACAGCCGAGTCACGCGCCGCCTGGGGCTGAAGGCCGCGTTGGCCGCGGCGGTCACCGCGCCCCTCTCCAGTACAGCACTGCCCACGTCGTCCGCCTCGGCGGGCGAGCGCCCCTCCCGCCGCCACCTCCACGTCATGTCCTTCAACCTGCGGTTCGCGAGCACCGCGGAGCCCAACAGCTGGACCGTGCGCAGACCGGTGATGCGCGACCTGCTGCGCCGCGAGGCACCGCATGTCGTCGGCACCCAGGAGGGGATCTTCTCCCAGCTGCTGGACATCGACGCCGATCTCGGCGCGCGCTACGACTGGGTGGGCACCGGCCGCCTGCACGGCAGCCGCGACGAGTCCATGGCCGTCTACTACGACTCCCACCGGCTGCGTCCGACCGAGTACGACCACTTCTGGCTCAGCGACACCCCGGACGTGATCGGCTCCAACACCTGGGGGGCCGCGTTCGCCCGCATGGTCACCTGGGTCCGCTTCCGCGACCTGACCGACGGACGCGAGTTCTACGTCCTCAACACCCACTTCGACCATGTGAGCCAGTACGCGCGCGAGCGCAGCGCCGGGCTCATCGCGGAGCGGATCACCGGCTTCGACCGCGCGCTGCCGGTCGTGGTGACCGGGGACTTCAACGTCGCCGCCCACCGGAACACGGTGTACGACACCCTGCTCGGCGCCGGTCTCGTCGACACCTGGGACACCGCCGCCGAGCGCAGCGCGCTGTACGCGACCTTCCACGGCTACAAGCCGCTGACGCCGGACGGCGACCGTATCGACTGGATCCTGGGCACGCCCGGTGTCACGGCGCACCGGGCGGTGATCAACACCTACGCGGACGACGGCCAGTTCCCGAGCGACCATCTCCCGGTGCAGGCGTTCCTGACCCTGGGATGACACGAGGCCCCCGCGACCGTCGGCACGGTCACGGGGGCCTCGAGGTGCCCTTCGGGGATCAGCCCTTGCGGGCCTTGATCTCCTCGGTCAGGGTCGGGACGACGTCGAACAGGTCGCCGACGACGCCGTAGTCGACCAGCTCGAAGATCGGGGCCTCGGCGTCCTTGTTGATCGCCACGATCGTCTTCGAGGTCTGCATACCGGCGCGGTGCTGGATCGCGCCGGAGATGCCGGAGGCGATGTACAGCTGCGGCGAGACCGACTTGCCGGTCTGGCCGACCTGGTTGGTGTGCGGGTACCAGCCGGCGTCCACCGCGGCACGCGAGGCACCGACGGCCGCGCCGAGGGAGTCGGCGAGGGCCTCGATGATCGCGAAGTTCTCCGCGCCGTTGACGCCACGGCCGCCGGAGACGACGATCGCGGCCTCGGTCAGCTCAGGGCGGCCGGTCGACTCACGCGGCGTGCGGCCGGTGACCTTGGTGCCGGTGGCCTGGGCGGAGAAGGTGACGGACAGGGCCTCGACCGCACCCGCGGCCGGGGCGGCCTCCACGGCGGCCGAGTTCGGCTTGACCGTGATGACCGGGGTGCCCTTGGAGACACGGGACTTGGTGGTGAAGGAGGCGGCGAACACCGACTGGGTGGCCACCGGGCCCTCGTCGCCGGCCTCGAGGTCGACGGCGTCGGTGATGATGCCGGAGCCGATGCGCAGCGCCAGACGGGCGGCGATCTCCTTGCCCTCCGCGGAGGACGGGACCAGCACGGCGGCGAGGGAGCCCGCGGCGGACACAGACTCGACGGCGGCCTGGAGGGCGTCGACCTTCGGGACGACCAGGTAGTCGGCGTACTCGGCGGCCTCGTGGGTGAGGACCTTGACCGCGCCGTGCTCGGCGAGCGTGGCGGCGGTGTCACCGGCGCCGTTGCCCAGCGCGACGGCGACCGGCTCGCCGACGCGGCGGGCCAGGGTCAGCAGCTCCAGGGTGGGCTTGCGGACGGCGCCGTCCACGTGGTCGACGTAGACGAGAACTTCAGCCATGGGATTGCTCTCCTGCTTGGATCAGTTGAGGGGCGGTCAGCGAAGTCGAGCTCAGATGAACTTCTGGCTCGCGAGGAACTCAGCGAGCTGCTTGCCGCCCTCGCCCTCGTCCTTGACGATCGTGCCGGCGGTACGGGCCGGACGCTCGGTCGCGGAGTCCACGACGGTGTAGGCACCCTCAAGACCGACCTGCTCGGCGTCGAGCTCCAGGTCGGACAGGTCCCAGGACTCCACCGGCTTCTTCTTGGCGGCCATGATGCCCTTGAAGGAGGGGTAACGCGCCTCGCCCGACTGGTCGGTGACCGACACGACGGCCGGCAGGGACGCCTCGAGCTGCTCGGAGGCGGCGTCGCCGTCCCGGCGGCCCTTGACCGTGCCGTCCTCGACGGAGACCTCGGACAGCAGCGTGACCTGCGGGACGCCCAGACGCTCGGCCAGCAGCGCCGGTACGACACCCATGGTGCCGTCGGTGGAGGCCATGCCGGAGATCACCAGGTCGTAGCCGGCCTTCTCGATCGCCTTGGCCAGCACCAGCGAGGTGCCGAGGGCGTCGGTGCCGTGCAGGTCGTCGTCCTCGACGTGGATCGCCTTGTCGGCGCCCATGGACAGCGCCTTGCGCAGCGCGTCCTTGGCGTCCTCCGGACCCACGGTCAGGACGGTGATCTCGACGTCGTCGTCGGAGTTCTCGGAGATCTGCAGCGCCTGCTCGACCGCGTACTCGTCGAGCTCGGAGAGCAGACCGTCCACGTCGTCCCGGTCGACGGTCAGGTCATCGGCGAAGTGCCGGTCGCCAGTGGCGTCGGGCACGTACTTCACAGTGACAACGATCCTCAAGCTCACGCCGGCTCTCCTACTGCGTCGACATTTCTCTGCTGCCTACTTGCAGGCAGCATAGGCGCCCCAAGCGGCCGATCCCGATCGGGGCGACCCGCGCTCCGAGCGAAATATTACTCGTCAGTACACCCAGTTCGTTCCCGCTAAGCAAGCGCTTTGAACTGTGACCTTTGCAACGCAGCGTAATCGGAAATCGACGGCTTCGCAGAACCAGGGACGGCGGGGTCGGTCACACAGGCGGGGTGAGGTCAGTCACGCAGCCCGTTGAAGCGGCCCTGGTGGTACAGCAGCGGGCGCCCCGGTCCGGTGGGGTCGCCGAGCACGACCTCGGCCAGCACGATGCGGTGATCGCCGGCCGGCACCCGCGCCGCGACCCGGCACACCATCCAGGCCAGGACGTCCTCCAGGACGGGGACGCCCTCGGGACCCTCGCGCCAGGCCGTGGGCGGACCGAAGCGGTCAGCGCCGCTGCGGGCGAAGGTGCCGGCCAGGTCCTGCTGGTGCTCGCCGAGTATGTGGACGCCGACATGGTCCGCCGTGGCCACCGCTGGCCAGCATGAGGCGCCCGTGCCGATGCCGAAGGACAGCATCGGGGGCTCGGCGGAGACGGAGGTGAGCGAAGTGGCGGTGAAGCCGACCGGGCCCGTCTCACCGCGGGCGGTGATCACGGCCACGCCGGCGGCATGACGCCGGAACACGGAGCGGAGCAGATCGGGCGAGGCTTGCCGGGCGGTGCCGAGGCCTGACGTGGCCGTCATGGAGTTGTCCTTCTGCGAGGGGAGGCGTGGAGATCCGTGGCTGCTCAACAGCCCGGACAGCACGCGCTCGCGGTGCGGGCCAGATCGACGTGGGCCCGTCCGAAGAGAAGGAGTTCCTCACACATACGGTCAGACTGACGATAGGTGGTACGCACAGTCAAGTAGGTCCCGGGATGTGGGAGATGACTCACCCTCGTGTCACACCCCCTCAGACCGCTTCGCCCAGGGCGGCGATCACGTCCGCCTTGCGCGGCTGACCGGTGGCCCGCCGTACGACGTTGCCGTCGGCGTCCAGCACGAGCACGGTCGGCGTCTTGAGGATGCCGAGCCGGCGGACGAGGTCCAGATTGTCCTCGGCGTCGAGTTCGACGTGGGTCACACCGGGCACCATGCCGGCGACCTCGCCGAGCACCCGCCGGGTGGCCCGGCAGGGCGCGCAGAACGCGCTGGAGAACTGCACGAGCGTGGCGCGCTCACCCAGGTCCGCGCCCAACTCGGCGGCCTGGAGCCGCTTTCCGTCGTCCCGCCCGCGCACCCTGACTCTCCCGCTCCGCCGCCGCTGCAGCACTCCATACGCGCTCGCCGCCGCGAGCACCGCCACGCACACCACAAGTCCGGTCATCACCCTGCTCAAGCGTTCACGAGACTGCAAAGATTCCCAGCTCCCCTGAGTCTTTCCGTTGCGGAATGCTTGATTCATGGACATTGACGTGAGGGGGCCGCGCTTCGGGGCGGCCGTGACGACCGTGGTGCTGGCGGTCGTCCTGGTCACCGGCAGCCCCTGGCTGCTCGCGTGGCAGACGCTGGCGTTCGCGCTGGGCGCGGCGGGCGGGGTCGGCCGTTCGCCGTACGGCTGGCTCTTCCGCAGGGCCGTGCGTCCCCGGCTGGGGCCGCCGACCGGGTTCGAGGCGCCGGAGCCGCCGCGGTTCGCACAGGCGGTCGGGCTGGTCTTCGCGGGGCTGGGTCTGGTCGGGTACACGCTCGGGCCGGACTGGCTGGGTCTCGCCGCCACCGGGGCCGCGCTCGCCGCGGCTTTCCTCAACGCCGTCTTCGGCTACTGCCTGGGGTGCGAGATGTTCCTGTTGCTGCGGCGACTGACGGTGCGCGCCGGGTAAAGGCGGAGCCAAAATCCGAGGTGGATCACGGGGTGACGTGACGAGGATCTCGCCGTTCCGCGGCACTTGGGCTTGGCCGTCGGACGTTCTTGGGGCACGATCTGCGCAAGCCGTAAACCTACGGCTGCGTAACTTTTCACTGGGAGCTCCTTCCCAGGCAGAGAAGGAAGGGTCCACCGCGTCCCATGGCAGAGCTTGTCTACCGTCCCGTCGTCGGTTTCGCCCAGACACTGTTCAAGGTGTGGGACCTCAAGATCGACTGCAAGGGGTCGGAGAACATTCCACGCTCGGGCGGCGCCGTGCTGGTGAGCAACCACATCAGCTACCTGGACTTCGTCTTCAACGGCCTGGCGGCGCTCCCGCAGAAGCGGCTCGTGCGCTTCATGGCGAAGGAGTCCGTGTTCCGGCACCGGATCTCCGGCCCGCTGATGCGCGGCATGAAGCACATCCCGGTGGACCGCAAGCAGGGTGAGGCGGCCTACGCCCACGCGCTGGACTCGCTGCGCTCCGGCGAGATCGTCGGTGTCTTCCCGGAGGCCACGATCTCGCAGTCGTTCACGCTCAAGAGCTTCAAGTCGGGTGCCGCCCGGCTGGCCCAGGAGGCGGGCGTCCCGCTGATCCCGATGGCCGTCTGGGGCACCCAGCGACTGTGGACCAAGGGCCACCCGCGCAACTTCAAGCGCAGCCACACCCCGATCACGATCCGGGTCGGCGAGGCGATCGAGGCGTCCAGGGACAAGTACGCGGGCGCCATCACCCGCCAGCTGCGCGAGAGCATCCAGGAACTGCTGGAGGCGGCCCAGCGCGCCTACCCCGTGCGCCCGAAGGACTCGGGCGACACCTGGTGGATGCCGGCCCACCTCGGCGGTACGGCGCCCACTCCGGAGCAGGTCCGCGAGGCCGAGGCGCGCTGAGGCCCCGGCGTTTCAGCAGGCCGGGGGACGGACCTCGACCCGCGCTCCCGGGCTGAACTTCTCGAGCAGGTCCGCGAGTTCACTCGCCGCGCCCTCGACGTCGGCGACGGGCATCGGCGCCATGCTCTCCAGCAGGAAGATTCCGGACACGGTCTCCTCGGTGAGCCGGGTGCGCGGACCCTGGCGCCAGTTCCAGCGACGGCAGGTCACTCCTGCCTCGTCGCGCCACACGACCTCGCCCGCGTCGGGGTGTTCGACGACCTCCTCGCCGCCGGCGACGGTCACGAAGTCCTCCTCACCGGTGGCACGCACCAGGCTCATGCCGCCCTCGATGCGGTCGAGGTCCTCACCGCCGACGGGGATCAGATGGGCGACGCTGATCGCGTTGTAGACGTCCACCAGCACGTTGATCCGGGGCATTCCCGCGTCCGACAGCGCCCTTTTGGCCAGCGCCTCCGCGGAGTTGCGGGTGCGCGAGGGCTTGGACCCGAACGCCGTGTACGCCTCCCGCCAGGCCGCCATGTGCGGGTCCTCGTGAGGAGCGCGCCCGGCCAGGCGTTCGGCGAGCCGGCGGGTCGCGTCGTCGAGGAGCGCGGCACTGGCGTCCGTGCTGGGGCCGTTGACCAGTCCATGCGCCTCGACGGCGACGTGGGTGAATCCGGGCGCGAGGGCGCGCACCGCGTCGGACACGGTCAGGGAGAGGGTCATGGCCTGCCTCAGAGAGCGGTGGGGAGCGTCTTCCACAGGTGCGGCCGGTCTCGGGCGGACCTGAGCGCGCTCAACACGGACGGGTGCGGTACAGCATACAGGACCGGATGGTCCAGCTCATTGGACTCCGGGTCGGGCATGAAGGCCAACCGCTCGCCGTCGAGCGAGAACTGGGCGTCCACGCCGGGTTTGTTGGCCCGCGGATCCTGCCGGTGCCAGGCCCCGTTGAAGCGCACGGCGACCAGTCCGTGCACCACGTCGAACTTCTGGTAACACAGCGCGGTCGGGATGTCCTCGGCCCGCAGCAGCGCGGCCAAAGCGTGGGACTTGGCGTAGCAGATGCCCGTGCCCTGTTCCAGGACGTCCGAGGCGCGCCAGGTGACCCGGGGATCACCGGAGTCCTGCGAGTGCGGGATGGTGTCCCGCACGAACTCGAAGGCCATCCGCGCATATTCATACGAGTCGGCCACCCCTACCGCAAGCCTGGCCGCCGTCTCGCGCACGAGGGGATGATGATGGTCGATCACGTCGTCGGCGGCCAAGTAGGCAGAGAGATCTGCCGTTTCCTGGATCATCTGCATAACGCCAGAGACTAGGCGGCAGACAAGGAGATGGTCAATTGATTTGCGGGCTTCCGCATATATATACGGCCGAGTCGAGGCGGCGCGCAGGAATGGCCGGTCATTGCCGCAACCCAGCGCTCGGCCACAACCCCTCCCCCGCGTCGCGGGTCTCGCCACCGGACAGGTCATCGACTAGGGGGAATCCATGAAGTCTCGCCTGCTCACAGCCGCGCTCGCCGGCTCCGCCCTGGCCGCGGTGGGCACCGGGCCCGTGCACGCCGCGTCCGACCAGCTGTGGCTCGACGTGCCGTCACAGGCAGTGCTGGCCGCGGGCGGCACGCCGGAGCGCACCCTCGCGGTGCGGGTCACCCACGACAACACGGAGACCGGGGTGGCGGCCGGCCAACTGACCGTGGACGCGAGCGAGATCGCCGCCTTCGCGCGTGTGTCGTGGCCCGCGAACTGCGTGCCCGAATCGGCCGTCAAGGCGGTGTGCGACTTCCCGGAGACACCGGCGGGCACGAACAGCGTGGCCGCCGCCCAACTCGGCCTGAGCGCGCTGCCGGACGCCGACCTCGGCGCCTCCGGGTCCCTGCGCTTCACCGCGACCGCGGGCGAGCTGTCGGCGTTCCCCGCCGAGACCGTGATCACCCTGGGCAACGGCCCCGACCTCGGACTCAGCCAGGCCGAGGACCAGCGCGATCTCAGGCCGGGCACGAACACCCGGGTGAGCGCGACGGTCGGCAACAACGGCAACCGCACGGTGGAGCGCACCCTGCTGTGGCTCAACGCGTCCTACGGGACCGACTTCCGGGAGCGGCACTCCAACTGCGAGTACGCGCAGCACGCCACGGGGACGTCCGCGGTGTGCGTGCTGGACGAGGCCGTGGCTCCGGGTGAGCTGTACGAGCTGACGACCGGTCTGCGGGTGGGGCGCAAGGCGCTGTACGAGCGGTTCGACCACTCCGTACAGCCGTACTCGGACGAGGCCTTGGAAGAGGCGCACGGCGACAGGACCTGGACCCGGGGAACGGGCCCCGAGCTGGACCTGCGGCTCACGCCGGCGCGACGGACCGCCGCCGGGGAGGAGGACCTCGATCTGTCGGACAACGGCCGGGTCGTCATCCTCGAGGCCAGGAACACCGCCGATCTGAAGCTCACCGGCAGCAGGGCGCGCGGGGGCGCCGGGGACACCGTGACCGCCCGGATCACCGTCTACAACCGGGGTCCGGCGTGGGTGGCTTCGCTGGGGGCGGGGGCGCCCGTGGCGACGGTGCGGTTCCAGGCGCCCGAGGGCACGACGGTCGTCGGTACGCCGGAGGACTGCTGGACGCTGCCGCCGTCCGAGGAGGGGCCATCGGTCACGACGTACTTCTGCTGGACGCCGATCTACCTGCACGACAGGGCGTCCCACACGATGGAGGTGCGGCTAAGGATCGACGAGGTGGTGCGCGGGGCACGCACCACCGTCGAGATCCTCGACGACGAAGCGGAGCTGCCCGTCAGCAAGTTCGACCCGAACCTGCGCAACAACAGGGCGCAGATCGTCGTCAACTGACGGGCGCCGCCCGCTAGCGCGCCATCTCCTCCTTGAGCGCCGCCACGAACGCGTCCACGTCGTCCTCGGTCGTGTCGAACGCGCACATCCAGCGCACGACGCCGGCCGCCTCGTCCCAGAAGTAGAAGCGGAACCGCTTCTGGAGGCGCTCGCTCACGTCGTGCGGGAGCTTGGCGAAGACGCCGTTGGCCTGCACGGGGTAGAGGATCTCCACTCCGTGCACGGCCCGCACACCCTCGGCGAGGCGCTGGGCCATCTCGTTGGCGTGCCGGGCGTTGCGCAGCCACAGGTCCTTGGCGAGCAGGGACTCCAGCTGCACGGAAACGAAGCGCATCTTGGAGGCGAGCTGCATGGACAGCTTGCGCAGATGCTTCATGTGGCTGACGGCGTCCTGGTTGAGGACGACGACCGCCTCGCCGAACAGGGCGCCGTTCTTGGTGCCGCCGAGGGAGAGGATGTCGACGCCGACCGCGTTGGTGAACGTCCGCATGGGCACGTTCAGCGAGGCGGCGGCGTTGGCTATCCGGGAGCCGTCCAGGTGCACCTTCATGCCGTGCGCGTGGGCGTGGTCGCAGATCGCGCGGATCTCGTCCGGGGTGTAGAGGGTGCCGAGCTCGGTGCTCTGGGTGATCGAGACGACCTGGGGCATCGCCCGGTGCTCGTCGTCCCAGCCGTACGCCTGCTTGTCGATCAGCTCGGGGGTGAGCTTGCCGTCGGGCGTGGGGACGGTGAGCAGCTTCAGGCCGCCCATCCGCTCCGGGGCGCCGCCCTCGTCGACGTGGATGTGCGCGCTCTCGGCGCAGATCACCGCGCCCCAGCGGTCGGTGACCGCCTGGAGCGCGACGACGTTGGCGCCGGTGCCGTTGAACACCGGGAAGGCCTCGGCGGTCGCGCCGAAGTGGCTGCGCACGATCCGCTGGAGGTTCTCGGTGTAGTCGTCCTCGCCGTACGCCACCTGGTGCCCGCCGTTGGCCAGGGCCAGGGCGGCGAGCACCTCCGGGTGGGCGCCGGCGTAGTTGTCACTGGCGAAGCCGCGGACGTCCGGGTCGTGGTGGCGCCGGGCGTCGGTCTTCGGAGGGTTCACGGCTTCTCGGTCAGCCACAGGCGGTTTCCGTTCACTTCGGCGGCGGGCTTGTCCCAGACGCCCACGACGGCCTCGGCCAGGTCCTTGACGTCCGTGAAGCCCGCGAACTTCGCGTTGGGGCGGTCGGCGCGCATCGCGTCGTGCACCAGCGCCTTCACCACCAGGATCGCAGCCGCGGACGTCAGCTCCTCGCCGCCCCCGGCCTTGCGGAAGGCGTCGGCGAGCGCGAGCGTCCACGCCTCGGCGGCGGCCTTGGCGGCGGCGTACGAGGCGTTGCCGGCGGTCGGCTTCGAGGCGCCGGCGGCGCTGATCAGCAGATAGCGCCCGCGGTCGCTGCGCTGGAGCGGCTCGAAGAAGGCGAGCGAGGTGTGCTGCACGGTGCGGATGAGCAGCAGCTCCAGGAAGTCCCAGTCGTCGAGGCTGGTCTTGATGAAGGTCTCGCTGCCGCGCCAGCCGCCGACCAGGTGGATCAGGCCGTCGACGCGGCCGAACTCCTTCTCGGTGCGAAGCGCCCAGTCACGGGTGGACTCCAGGTCGAGCAGGTCGACCGTCTCGCCGGTGACGGCCGCGCCGCCGGAGGCGTAGCGCGCGGCGTCGACGGCCTCGGCCAGCCGCTCGGGGTCGTTGTCTGCGCCGACGACGGTCGCGCCCGCCTCGGCCAGTCGCCGCAGCGCCGCCCGGCCCGCGGGTCCGCCCGCGCCGGCCACCGCGATCACCGCACCGCTGAGAGCTCCGTTCCCCGCCATCTTCTTCGCCTCCTGAGCAGTGTTCTTGGTGGTGCCGTCGCTCACGCGGCGACTCGCTCGGCGCTGTCCGCGGTGATGCCCTTGGTGGAGGCGATCACGTTCTTCAGCTTCTTGGACAGGGCCTCATAGAACATGCTCAGCGGAAACTCGTCCGGAAGCACGTCATCGACGAGTTTGCGCGGCGGCTGGCTCAGGTCGAGGGCGTCGGGACCCTTGGCCCACTTGGAGCCCGGGTGCGGGGCGAGGTAGGTGGAGACGAGCTCGTAGCCGGCGAACCAGTGCACGAGCTTCGGGCGGTCGATGCCGTCGCGGTAGAGCTTCTCGATCTCGGCGCACAGCTCGTTGGTGACCTGCGGGGCGCGGTCCCAGTCGATGTGCAGCTTGTTGTCGGTCCAGCGGACGACCCCGTGCTTGTGCAGGTAGGCGAAGAGCAGCTGGCCGCCCAGACCGTCGTAGTTGCGCACGCGCTCGCCGGTGACCGGGAAGCGGAACATGCGGTCGAACAGCACGGCGTACTGCACGTCACGGGCCTGCGGGACGCCGTCGGCCTGCAGCTTCACGGCCTCCTTGAAGGCGGTGAGGTCACAGCGCAGCTCCTCCAGGCCGTACATCCAGAACGGCTGGCGCTGCTTGATCATGAACGGGTCGAACGGCAGGTCGCCGTGGCTGTGGGTGCGGTCGTGGACCATGTCCCACAGCACGAAGGCCTCCTCCGTGCGCTTCTGGTCGTGGACCATCGCGGCGATGTCCTCGGGCAGGTCGAGGCCGAGGATGTCGACGGCGGCGTCGGTGACGCGGCGGAAGCGGGCGGCCTCGCGGTCGCAGAAGATGCCGCCCCAGCTGAAGCGCTCGGGCGCCTGGCGCACGGCGATCGTCTCGGGGAAGAGGACGGCGGAGTTGGTGTCGTACCCGGCCGTGAAGTCCTCGAACTTGATGCCGCAGAACAGCGGGTTGTCGTAGCGGGTGCGCTCCAGCTCGGCCAGCCAGTCCGGCCAGACCATGCGCAGGACGACCGCCTCGAGGTTGCGGTCGGGGTTGCCGTTCTGCGTGTACATCGCGAAGACGACCAGGTGCTGGAGGCCGTCCGCGCGGCTCGCGGCGGGCTGGAAGGCCAGCAGCGAGTCGAGGAAGTCGGGCACCTCGAAGCCGCCCTCGGCCCAGCGGGTCAGGTCCTTCACCAGGGCCTCGTGGTAGGCGGCGTCGTGCGGCAGCAGCGGGGAGAGCTCACCCACGGCCTCGACGACACGCCCGACGGCGGCCTCGGCGTCCGCCCGGGTGGGCGCGCCCTCGGCCTCGAAGTCGATCGATCCGTCCTTGGACTGCCATGGCCGGATCTGCTCCACGGCATCCTTGAGCACCGGCCATGCCGGGTGCTCAACCACCCTGGTCACGGGAGGAACCCGCTCCTCCGTCGCCGCCTGCACAAGAATTTCCGTCATGTCCCATCCTCCACGGGAGAACCTCGCGTAAGGACACCGTATGCATACGAGGTTTCTCCCAGCAAGAGGAGGTGCGGGAAATTATCCTGCGCACCCGCAAGGTCACAGAATTTTTTCCTGCTGGATGCCTCGGCGGCGATTACTCCGGCATCCAGTGGGCAGACGCGGAGCCGACCGGCGGGAACCGGTCAATGCCCGCAGGACTCGCCCACGCCCGGGTGACCGGACAAAGGGGTGCGAGCCAGGTGCGGCCTGTCCCTCGCCGCAAACCCTGCGTACACGTGGGGTTCATCACGCGCACAGGCCACTAGGCTGCGGCACTGCCGCGCGAACAGCCCGTTCCGGTTCGTGCGCGAGCCGAGCCGCCGTCGACGGAAGCGAGTTGAACCTTGAACTTCCTTACCATCGGTCATCGCGGAGTCATGGGTGTCGAACCCGAGAACACCCTCCGTTCCTTCGTCGCCGCCCAGCAGGCCGGCCTCGACGTCATCGAACTCGACCTCCACCTGAGCAAGGACGGCGCACTCGTCGTCATGCACGACACCGACGTGGACCGCACGACCGACGGAACCGGCCCCATCGCCGACAAGACCCTCGCCGAGCTGCGCGCCCTGGACGCGGGCCGCGGTGAGCGGGTGCCGGTGTTCGAGGAGGTCCTGGACGCCGTGAAGGCGCCGATCCAGGCCGAGATCAAGGACGTCGCGGCGGCACGGGCGCTCGCCCAGGTGATGAACGACCGGGATCTGGCTCCCCGGGTGGAGGTGTCCTCGTTCCACGACGACGCGGTCGCCGAGATCGCCCGCCTGGTGCCCGGGGTGCGGACCGCGCTGATCGCCAGCCGCTACGGCACCGACATCGTGGACCGGGCCGTCGCGGTCGGGGCGGCGACGGTGTGCCTGAACATCCGCCGGCTCACGCTGGAGGTCGTGGAGCGCGCCCGCAAGGCGGACCTCAGGATCATCGGCTGGGTCGTCAACACACAGGACCATCTGCGTCTCGTACGGGCCCTGGAACTGGACGGCGCGACCACCGACTACCCGGAGATCAAGCGCACCGGCCGCTTCACCGCGTGACCGGCCGCCGCGTGCGCGTCACACCAGCTCCTTGACCAGCAGCTCGAACTGAAGGTCGTCCCGCTGCGGGATGCCGAAGCGCTCGTCGCCGTACGGGAACGGGGTCATCCGGCCCGTACGGCGGTAGCCGCGCCGCTCGTACCAGGCGATCAGGTCGTCGCGTACCGAGATCACGGTCATGTGCATCTCGGTCACGCCCCAGGTCTCGCGGGCCCGGCGCTCCGCCTCCGCGATGATCACCTTGCCGAGGCCGCCGCCCTGGAGGGCGGGGCTGACCGCGAACATGCCGAAGTAGGCGTGTGCGCCGCGGTGTTCGAGCTGGCAGCAGGCGACGATCCGCCCGTCCCGCTCGACCGTGAGCAGCCGGCTGTCGGGGGACTTGACGACCTCCCGCACCCCCTCCGGGTCGGTCCGCTGACCTTCGAGGATGTCCGCCTCGGTGGTCCAGCCGGCCCGGCTGGAGTCCCCGCGGTAAGCGGACTCGATCAGCGCGACCAGCGCGTCCACGTCGGCGTCGGTGGCGTCGCGGTAGGTGAGTCCGGTGTCGGCGGGGCTCGCGGCGGTGTCCATGGGGCGCTTCTCCACTCTCGGGCGCGGCTCGGGCACCGCTGAGCGTAACGCGCCACTAGGCTCCGGCTGCATGGTGCATGTACTGAGCGGTCGGACCCTGCTCCACCCCACCGATCCCGAGCGGTCGCGCGTCTTCTACGGCGAGCAACTGGGCCTCGCCGTCTACCGCGAGTTCGGGACCGGGCCGCAGCGAGGCACCGTCTACTTCCTCGGCGGGGGCTTCCTGGAGGTGTCGGGGCGTTCCGAGACCCCGCCGTCCCCGGCCGTACAGCTGTGGATGCAGGTCGAGGACGTCGTCGCCGCGCACGAGGAGCTGGTGGCGAAGGGCGTCGAGATCGCGCGGCCGCCGGTGAAGGAGTCGTGGGGGCTGATCGAGATGTGGCTCGCCGACCCGGACGGCACGCGGATCGTGCTGGTGGAGGTGCCGGCGGACCATCCGCTGCGGTACCGGCCCGGGATCTGAGCCCTCGCGATGGCGAGCTGATCCGAAAGACAGGCTCTGGGGGCTCCGGGGCGCCGCCGGATGGCCGGGCCCGGGGGCCGGGACTAGCGTGCTGGAGGGGGATTCCCCGCGGGAGGCGCCATGAAGCTCGACAAGCCGGTGACCGGTGGGCCCTGCTGGACCGAGCTCGGGACCAGTGATCTGGCCGGGGCCAAGGGGTTCTACGAGGGGCTGTTCGGCTGGCGCGCCGAGACCGATCCGCGTCAGGAGGCGGGCGGCTACACCGTCGCGCACCTCGGCGACGCGGCGGTGGCCGCGCTGACGCCGCTGTACCAGGAGGGCCAGCCGGTGGCGTGGAACGTGTCGTTCGCGGCGCCGGACGCCGATGCCACCGCCCAGCAGGTGACACAGGCCGGCGGCACGGTGCTTCTCGGCCCGATGGACGTGTTCGACGTCGGCCGCTTCGCGGTCGCCGTGGATCCCACGGGAGCGGTGTTCCAGCTGTGGCAGGCGCGGTCGTTCGCCGGCGCGGGGGTCCTCAACGCGCCCGGCGCGCTGGGCTGGGTGGAGCTGATGACGCGGGCGCCCGAGCGGGCCGTCGAGTTCTACACGACGGTGTTCGGCTGGACCGTCAACGCCTCGGAGCACTACACGCAGTGGGGCATCGAGGGCGCCGACTTCGGCGGCATGATGGCCATGGACGACAAGTTCCCGCACGAGGTGCCGGCGCACTGGCTGCCGTACTTCGCCGTGGTGGACGTCGGGGCGACGGCCCGGGATGCGGCCCAGGCCGGCGGCACGGTGCTCATGGAACCCACCTCGATGCCCAACGGGCGGGGCATCGCCGTCCTGCGGGATCCGCAGGGTGCGGTGTTCGGCGTGTACCACGAGCCCCCACAGGCCTGACACCCGGTTCAGGCACGCAGGGCGCCCAGCCGTCCCTCCAGCCGGACGAGCAACTCGCCCAGCAGGGAGGCGAGTTCACCGCGTCCCTCGGAGTCGAGCTCGGAGAGAACTGAGGTCTCGTAGGCGAGTTGCTCCGGCAGGATGCCGTCGACGAGGTCCCGGCCCTCGTCGGTGAGGCGGAGGTGGGCGACACGGCGGTCGCGGGTGTCGCCGCGGCGCTCGACCAGGCCCCGCTCGGACAGCTGCTTGAGGCGTTTGGTGACGGCGGCGCCCGAGGAGAAGGTCTCGCGGGCGAGTTCGCTGGGGGTCAGCTCGTGGCCGGTGCGGCGCAGCGCGCCGAGCAGGTCGAACTCGGGGCGGCTGAGGCCCGCGCGGCGCAGCGGGGCGTCCTCGGCCTGCTGGAGGAGGGCGGCGCAGCGGTTGATGCGGCCGATGATCTCCATCGGGGCGGTGTCGAGGTCGGGGTGGACGGTCCGCCACTGCCGGACCACCGCGGCCACCGTGTCCTGTCTCGTCCCGGTCGGCCCGCCGCTGGTCGCCGTCATGGCCGTACGCCCTCCGTAGTGTTGCCCGTGCGCTGGTCCGGGTGCCGTCCTCGGTCACCACCCGTAGCGGCGAGCGTACGTGGTCCGGCGCGCTCGGCACGCGCGACCCGCGACCGGTGCGGAACGGCCACGGCCGCGGCGAGCCCGAGCAGGGCGCCGACCAGGGTGTCCACGACCCGCTCGGTGATCAGCCGTCCGGGTTCCTGGAACCCGGCGAACTCGGTGATCAGCAGGGCCATCGGGGTCACGCAGAGGCCGCCGAGCCAGTAGTTGCGGCCGATCAGCGCCTCGGCGCCGAAGTTGAGGGCGAGACAGCACAGGACCAGCGCGGCCTGGCCGGTGTGGGCGAGTGGCACCAGCGCGGCGAAGACGAGGACTCCGAGCAGGTTGCCGACGACGCGCTGGACGCCGCGGCCCCAGGTGAGGGTGAGGTTGGCCTGGTACAGGGACGCCGCGGTGACCAGGGCCCAGTAGGGGCGGCCGACCCCGAGGGCGAGCGAGGCGTACCCGGCGAGGGCGCAGCCGAGGGCGGTGCGTACGGCGAGCGGGGCGAGCGGGCGCAGGCGGTGCCGCAGCGGGCCGGGGTGCGCGGCGGCCTCGGTGTCGATGCCGATGAGGTCCTCGACGTCGGGCACGGGCCGGTTGCCGCGTGTCTGCCGGGCCCAGGTGCGCAGCAGTTCGGGGTCGGCGTCGGCCGGGGCGGCGAGGGCGATCTCGGCGCGGACCAAGAGGCGCTCCAGCGCGTGGCGGGTCTCGGAGGGGCTGCCCGCGGAGCGCAGCGCCTGGCGGGCGGCCCGTACGGCGGTGGCGTCGCCGGGAGTCGGGGGCCGGCCCGTGCCGTGCGCCTCGGCGTGGGTGGCGGCCGCGTCCAGGGCGCTCGCGGTGGCCCGGCGTTCCGGTCCGTGCGGACGCAGCAGGCCGGGCGCCATGCCGACGAGCCAGGCCCAGGCGCCGGCCGCGGCGGCCAGGGCCAGGTGGCCCGGGATCCGGCCCGGTGACTCCGGGGCGAAGAGGGCGGCGGAGCTGATGAAGGTGAGGACGACGTTGCCCGGTGGGCCGATGCGGGTCGCGTCGCACAGCGTCTTCTGCACGGCGGCCAGCACCGCGCCGACGGCCACCAGCACGACGGCACTGCGGGTCAGCGACGCCGCGACCAGGGCGACGGCGAGACCGCCGAGCATGCCGAGTACGACCCAGGCCAGGGCTCGGGCCCGTGCGGCGTAGGGACGGTTGTGGGCGTAGAGCGCGCACAGGGATCCGGCCATGGTGTACATCGCCAGGTCCAGGCGGCCGAGCGCCAGCAGGCCGAGGTTGGGCGGGGCGACGGCGGCCACGACGCTCAGGGCGGGCTTGAACCAGATGTCCGAGGGCCGGCCGAGGCGCAGCACTCCGGCGAGCGGGAGAGGACTGCTCATGCGCATCAGCTTAGCAAGTGTTTTATCTGTAAAAGACTACCCGAAGGGCAGTCTTTACCTGCCGTGCTCCGCCGAATGCTCCCCGTGTACACCCTTGCGCTCGCGTGCGCGCCGCATGGCCGGGGCATCGACGGACTGTCCGAGACCGTCGAGCGGGGAGGTGCGCGTGCACGGACCGGCTTCGCCCGGCTGGCTGCTGGTCGCGCTGTGTGCGGCGACCGGGGCCTACTGTCTGCTGCGGATGCGCAGCCACGTCGAGGAGCAGCGCCGCACCGCGGGCGGCGAGGCGGTGATGGGCTTCGGGATGGCCGCTATGGCGGTGCCCGCCGCGGCGTACACGCCCCCCTCGTGGGCCTGGCCCGGCTATGCCGCCGTGTTCGGCGCGGCGGCGCTGCACGCCCTGTGGTCGGCACGGGCGGGCACACACCATCTGCACCACCTGGTGGGCGCCTCGGCCATGGTCTACATGTCGCTCACGATGGCCGTATCGCCCGGCCACGGCGGCTCCGGCATCCCCCTCGTGACGGGCGCGCTGCTCGCCTACTTCACGGGTTACGTCCTGCTGTCCGGCGTCCGCCTGGTGCCGGCCGTCGCTCCCGTCGGCGCCGGGCTCGGCTGGGGCGACCGGCCGGAGCTGGCGCGGGCCTGCCGGCTGTCGATGGGGATCGCGATGGTGGCGATGCTGCTGACCCTCTGAGCGGCGGGACAGGTCCGCGGTGCCGCTATAGCCGGGCCGTCGCCGGGTACCCGGATACCGTCGGGCGGAGGTGTCGGTGGGCGGGCGACGCAAACCCGCCCCCTGCATTGGCCTCCCGCCCCAAGGGTCGGCGAGGATCGCAGTATGCACACCCAGTCCGTCGAGTCCCCGCCCGAACCACCGGCCCAGCGCAGTGCCTCCCGCTGGGCCGGCGCCCTCGCACTGTTCTCCGTGCTGCTGCTCGCCCTGGTCGCGGTCCGGTGGTACCCGCTGATGACCCTCGACAACGGCATCGCGAGAACCACTCACCGCTGGGCGGTCGACGAAGGCGGCGTCACCCACGCGTTCCGCATCCTGACGGACTGGGTCTGGGATCCATGGACGATGCGCCTCCTGGTCTTCGCGGTGGCGGTCTGGCTGGTGTGGCGCGGAGCCGCGCGCTGGACGGCCGTATGGCTGGTGGCCACATGTGCGCTCGCCACGGCGATCCAGCAGTCCCTCAAGGCCCTGCTCGACCGCCCGCGCCCGGCCTGGCCCGACCCCGTCGACTCCGCCCACTACGCCGCCTATCCCTCCGGCCACGCCATGACGGCCACGGTGGTCTGCGGCCTGCTGCTGTGGCTCCTGCACCGCCACGGCGCCGATCGCACACTGTGGCGTACGGCCGTCTGCGTGGCCGCGGTCTCGGTGGCCGGCGTCGGCCTGACCCGGGTGTGGCTCGGCGTCCACTGGGCCACCGACGTCCTCGGCGGCTGGCTGCTGGGCGCACTGGTCGTGGTGCTCGCGGTGGCGGTGCACGAGCGCCTGCGGGGGTGAGCAAACCGTCCTGCGCGAGGGCGAATTCGGCATCGCGTTCGGTCGCGGCGATCTTCCCTCGCGGGACGGTACGGGCCCGTAGGATCCCTTCATGACCGCAGTTCTGTTCGATTTCTCCGGGACCCTTTTCCGCGTCGAGTCCACCGAGTCCTGGCTGCGCGGAGCGCTGGCCGAGGCCGGGCTGGTGCTCCCCGAGGCCGAGTTGGCCGAGGCGGCGCGGGCGCTGGAGGCCATGGGCGCGCTGCCGGGCGGCGTCGATCCGTCCTGGCTGCCCGAGGACGTGGCGAGTGTCTGGGGGGTGCGAGACAAGAGCGCGGAGCTGCACCGGGCGGCGTACACCGGGCTCTCCCGGCAGGTGGCGCTGCCCGACGACCGGCTGCACGACATGCTGTACGACCGCCACATGGCACCGGCCGCCTGGCTGCCGTACCCGGACGCACCCGAGGTGCTGCGGGCGCTGCGCGAGCGGGACGTTCGGGTCGGGGTGGTCAGCAACATCGGCTGGGATCTGCGGCCGGTGTTCCGGGAGCACGGCCTGGACCCGTATGTGGACACCTACGTGCTGTCCTACGAGCACGGTATCCAGAAGCCCGATCCCCGGCTGTTCGCGGCCGCCTGCGAGGCGCTCGACGCCGATCCGCGGGAGGTCGTCATGGTCGGCGACAACCGGCGCGCGGACGGCGGTGCGGCGGCCCTGGGCTGCGCGGTGCACTTCGTGGACCATCTGCCCGCGGCCGAACGGCCGGACGCGCTGCGTCCGGTGCTGGACCTGGTGGGTGCCGGGGCTCGGGCCGACGGGAGCGGCGCACGGGCCGAGAAGTAGCCTCCGGCGACTATCACGGGAGGGGTGTGGCCCACCCCGGACGATCCCCCGCGTCGCCCGGGGCAGGCGGCAACCGCGGCCTGGCCGTGTTGAGGCCGGACCGCATGTCCTGAGTATAGTTGGCTGGCAGCCAGTCAACGCAGGAGTTTCAGGATGTCCCCGCGCAGCGCATCGGTCAACGAAGAGCTGCGACGCCGCTCCCGGGAGCGGCTCCTGCAGGCGGCAGTCGAGCTGGTCGGCGAGCGCGGCTACGAGGCCACCACGCTGGGCGACATCGCGGACCGGGCGGGCTCGGCGCGCGGACTGGTGTCGTACTACTTCCCGGGCAAGCGCCAGCTGGTGCAGTCCGCTGTGCACCGGCTGATGCACCGCACCCTGGAGGAGGCGCTGGAGCGCGAGCCGCGCACCGAGGACGGCCGGGAGCGCCTCGCCAGGGCCATCGACGCGATCCTGGGCCTGGCCCGCGACCGGCCCGTGCTGATGCGCCAGCACATGGCGGGGATCCTCCAGGCCGAGGGCTTCGTGCAGTGCCCGGAGCAGCGGCGCCTGGCCGAGCTGCTGCGCGACACCTGCGTGCGGTACGGCTCGCCGGACGTCGACGCCGACTACCCGATGCTGCGTGCCCTGCTCATGGGCGCGGTCTACGCGGCGCTGGTGCCCGGGGTGCCGATGCCGGTGCCGGTGCTGCGGGCCGAGCTGTTCAAGCGGTACCGGCTGGACCAGGAGTCGGGACTGCCGCCGGCCGAGGGGGCGGCGCCCGGCGAGGCGTGCGACGCCGATCTGTCGCGGTTCTTCGCCACCGGGTCCCCCGACTGCGCCGAGGAGCGGTCGAAGTAGGCGCCCGGCGTCGCCGCGGGCGCTACCGGACCGAGGTCAGCGGCGGGCGCGGCGAGGGGTGAGGAATCCCGCGTCGCGTGCCTGCCCGATGAGCCGGAGCGACCTGCGGCGGCTGTGCCCCGTCGCGCTCATCACCGCGAGGACGGGGTCCAGTCCCGCCTCCTGGGCGGCGCGGTACTTCTGCGCGATGAGCCACTGCCCTTCGACGCCCCGCGGCCAGACCGGCCGGACCCCGCCCGGCCCGCCGTCCTCGCCGTCCGTCGCGTTCCCGATCCCGCACGCCTGGGAGAGCGGAACCTCGATCCAGTCGGCGAGCGCCGCCAGGTCGTCGAGGGACAGCGCGGGCTCGGCCCGGACGTCCTCGATGGACACACACCCCTTGGCGACCACGGCGAGCGCGTCGACCCGGGCGCCGTCGCCGAACTCCAGCCGGACGCCGAACCAGGCGGTGGCCCCGCCGCCGTCCCGCACCTGCCACGCGGGCCAGACCGAGACGGCACCGTCCGTCGCGGAGCGATCGGAAAGATTAAGAAAGGATGCTTCCAGCACACACGCAACGTAACCGCATGATCACATTCCATACGAACGAACACGCACCCCGCACGGCGCACAGCACCCTGTCAGCGGAGCGGCCGCGGTGCGATGCTGGACTCGAGAGCGACTCCTGACGATCCCCCGGACAAGGAGTTCCGCCGTGCTTCATGTCGCCGTCGTCGGCTCCGGGCCCAGCGGGTGCTACACCGCCCAGAGTCTCGTACAGCAGGATCCCGACGTGACCGTCGACGTCCTGGACCGGCTGCCGTGCCCGTACGGCCTGGTGCGGTACGGCGTCGCGCCGGACCACGAGAAGATCAAGTCCCTCCAGAACAACCTGCGGACGGTCCTGGAGCACGAGCGGGTGCGGTTCCTCGGCGGCGTCCAGATCGGCCCCGGCGGAATCCCGGCCGCCCGGCTGCGGGAGCTCTACCACGCGGTCGTGTACTGCGTCGGGGCCGCCACCGACCGGCATCTGGGGATTCCCGGCGAGGACCTTCCTGGCAGCTGGTCGGCGACCGAGTTCGTGTCCTGGTACAGCGCCCATCCGGACACCGCCGAGGACGGGTTCGTGGCCGGCGCGCGCTCGGCGGTGGTGATCGGCGTCGGGAACGTCGCGGTGGACGTCGCGCGGATGCTGGCCCGGGGCGCGGCCGAACTGAGCCCCACCGACATGCCGCAGGCGGCGCTCACCGCCCTCGGCGCGAGCCGCGTCACGGACGTCACGGTGGTGGGCCGGCGCGGCCCCTCGCAGGCCCGCTTCACCACCAAGGAGCTGCGGGAGCTGGGCACCCTGCCGGACACCGAAGTGACCGTGGATCCGGCGGAGTTGGCGCTGGATCCGGCGTACGCCGATCCGTCCGGACTGCCCGCGCCGCAGCGCCGCAACGTCGAGGTGCTGCGCGGCTGGGCCGAGTCCCCCACGCGCAGCGCCCGCCACCGCATCCGGCTGCGCTTCTTCCTGCGCCCCGTCGAACTCCTCGCCGACGCGGGGCGGGTGGGCGCGGTGCGCTTCGAGCGGACGGTGCCCGACGGGCGGGGCGGCGTGACGGGCACGGGCCGGTACGAGGACGTCGAGGCCCAGTTGGTGCTGCGTTCGGTGGGCTATCGCGGAGTGCCGCTGGAGGGCCTGCCGTTCGACACGGCGACCGGCACGGTGCCGCATCTCGCGGGCCGCGTGCTGCGGGAGGGCGTCGTCGCGCCGGGCGAGTACGTGGCGGGCTGGATCAAGCGCGGCCCGACCGGCGTCATCGGCACCAACCGGCCGTGCGCGAAGGAGACGGTGACGTCGCTGCTGGAGGACGCCGACGTGCTCGTACGGAAGGACGTGCCCGAGGATCCGCTCGCGGCGCTGGGCGCCGAGGGGGTCACGCCGGTCGAGTGGGCGGGTTGGTGCGCGATCGAGCGGGCGGAGGCGGAACTCGGGGCTTCGCTGGGCAGGGGTGTGGTGAAGCTCCCGGACTGGGATTCACTCATGACCGCCGCTCAGGGCAACACCGTTTGAGCGGGCAACGAGGCGGCAACACCCCCGAAATCAACAAACTGTGCAAGGAGTCTACGGTCCGCCCATGACCACAACCGCACACCCCGTCGACGAAGTCCCACCCGCCCGCCACCTCGCCGCCTTCGGCCTCCAGCACGTACTGGCGATGTACGCCGGCGCCGTGGCCGTCCCCCTCATCGTCGGCGGCGCCATGAAGCTGCCGCCCGCGGACCTCGCCTATCTGATCACCGCCGATCTGCTGGTGTGCGGGATCGCGACGCTGATCCAGTGCATCGGCTTCTGGCGCTTCGGCGTACGGCTGCCGATCATGCAGGGCTGCACCTTCGCCGCCGTGTCCCCGATGGTGCTCATCGGCACGACGGGCGGCGGGCTCCCCGCGATCTACGGTTCGGTGATCGTCGCCGGGCTCGCGATCGTGCTGCTGGCGCCGGTCTTCGGAAAGCTCCTGAGGTTCTTCCCGCCGCTCGTCACGGGCACCGTGATCCTGATCATCGGTCTCTCCCTGCTGCCGGTCGCGGGCAACTGGGCCGCGGGCGGTGCCGGTTCGGCGGACTTCGGGGAGCCGGAGAACCTCGCGCTGGCCGCGTTCGTCCTCGCGGTAGTGCTCGGTGTGCAGCGGTTCGCGCCGGCGTTCCTCGGCCGGGTCGCGGTGCTGATCGGCATCGCGGTCGGGCTGGCGGTGGCGGTGCCGTTCGGGTTCACGGACTTCGGCGGGGTCGGCGAGGCCGACTGGCTCGGGATCAGCACGCCGTTCCACTTCGGGGCGCCCGTCTTCGAGTTCGCGGCGATCGTGCCGATGCTGGTGGTGGCGCTGGTGACCATGACCGAGACGACCGGTGACCTGATCGCCGTCGGCGAGATGACGGACCGGAAGGTCGATCCGCGCTCCCTCGCGGACGGCCTGCGGGCCGACGGACTGTCGACGGTGCTGGGCGGCGTCTTCAACACCTTCCCGTACACGGCGTACGCCCAGAACGTGGGCCTCGTCGGCATGACCCGCGTGCGCAGCCGCTGGGTGGTGGCCACCGCGGGCGGCATCCTCGTGCTGCTCGGGCTGCTGCCCAAGCTGGGCGCGGTGGTGGCGGCGATACCGGCTCCGGTGCTGGGCGGTGCGGGCCTGGTGATGTTCGGGACGGTCGCCGCGAGCGGGCTCAGGACGCTGGCCGGGGTGGACTTCAAGGGCAACGACAACCTGACGGTGGTGGCCGTGTCGGTCGCCGTGGGCCTGCTGCCGGTCGGCGTGCCGACGATCTACGAGAGGTTCCCGGACTGGTTCCAGACGGTGATGAACAGCGGCATCAGCGCCGGCTGCCTCACGGCGATCGCGCTGAACCTGCTCTTCAACCACCTGCCCGCGAAGGCCGGTTCAGGCACCGAGGACGCGTCTTCAGCCGTCGGCGAGCCGGGCGGCCTGGCGGGCGGCGGCGTCGAGCAGGGCGTCGAGAAGTCCCGGGAAGAGTCCGTCTAGGTCGTCCTTGCGCAGGCCGTTCATCTTGGCCGTGCCCCGGTAGTTCTGCTGGATCACGCCGCTCTCGCGCAGCACCCGGAAGTGGTGCGTGGTGGTGGATTTGGTGACCGGCAGGTCGAAGTGCGAACAGGACAGCTCGTCGCCGACGGCGGCGAGCTCCCGCACGATCTGCAGGCGCAGCGGATCGGACAGCGCGTGCAGCACGCCTTCCAGACGGATCTCCTCGCGCGCCGGGTGCGGGAGGTCTCGGCTGCTCACGGCGGGGCTGGTCACGGCGACTCCACTTCGTCGGATTCCCTCACTGGGCTCCCCTGACCGGGGTTCTCCCATTGTACGAGACCTTGTACGAGACCTCTCGTAGTTTGACATCTCCCGTACTACGATGGTTATCGTACGACTTGACGACTGGTCCCCCGTGACGAATGGAGTCCGCCGTGAGCGCGCTCTTCGAGCCCTACACCCTGCGCGATGTGACGATCCCGAACCGGGTGTGGATGCCCCCGATGTGCCAGTACTCGGCCGCGCCCGACGGCCCCGACGCGGGTGTCCCCAACGACTGGCACTTCGCGCACTACGCCGCCCGCGCGGCCGGCGGCACGGGCCTGATCGTCGTCGAGGCGACCGGCGTCAGCCCCGAGGGCCGTATCTCCCCCTACGACCTGGGCATCTGGAACGACGCGCAGGTGGCGGCGTTCCGCCGGATCACCCGCTTCCTGGAGTCGCAGGGCACGATCCCGGGCATCCAGCTGGCCCACGCCGGCCGCAAGGCGTCGACCGACCGGCCCTGGACGGGCGGCGCGCCGGTCGGGCCGGACGCCCACGGATGGCAGCCGGTGGCGCCGAGCGCGGTGCCGTTCGCGGACGGCCACCCGGTGCCGACCGAGCTGACGGTCGCGGAGATCCAGGAGATCGTGGGGCAGTTCGCGGACGCCGCGCGCCGTGCCCTCGCCGCCGGGTTCGAGGTCGCGGAGATCCATGGCGCCCACGGCTATCTGATCAACGAGTTCCTCTCGCCGTACTCCAACCACCGCACCGACGAGTACGGCGGCTCGTACGAGAACCGCACCCGTCTCGCCCTCCAGATCGTGGACGCCGTACGGGAGGTGTGGCCGCAGGGCAAGCCGCTGTTCTTCCGTATCTCCGCGACGGACTGGCTGGAGGAGGGCGGCTGGACCGCCGACGACACCGTCCGCTTCGCCGCCGACCTCAAGGCCCACGGCATCGACCTGCTGGACGTCTCGACCGGCGGCAACGCCTCCGGCGCGCGCATCCCGGTCGGCCCCGGCTACCAGGTGCCGTTCGCGGCGCGGGTGAAGAACGAGACCTCGCTCCCGGTCGCCGCGGTGGGTCTGATCACCGAGGCCGAACAGGCGGAGAAGATCATCGCGAACGGCGAGGCCGACGCGGTCCTGCTCGGCCGCGAGCTGCTGCGCAATCCGTCGTGGGCACGGCACGCGGCGCGGGAGCTGGGTGCGGACGTGCACGTGCCGGACCAGTACCACCGGTCCGTGTGACCGGGCGGGCCGGCCGCGGGGGCGCCCTGCGGCTGGGCCGGGGCCGGCCGGCTGCCCGGGGGACTTGAGGTCAGCCGGCAGCCATCCGGCCACCAGCGGCCCGGCCCCCGGCGTACGCCCCTCCCGCCGGCCCCGCGCGTCACCCCATGCCGCCCGGCAGCCGTCCCTCCACCAGCCGCTCCAGGTACGGCAGGGCACGCTGGCCGGTCACCGCGAGGGCGATGGAGGCGGCCACGCCCGCCCAGGCGAGCGGGCCGAGCGGCGTGCAGCCGAAGAGGTGGCTGAGGCCGGGTACCTGGACCAGGACGACCAGGGCGGCCGCCGAGCCCAGGGCGGTGGCCTGGACGAGTGGGCTGCCCCGGCGGTCGGCGAGGGTCTGGGCTAGCTGGGTGCCGACCACCGCGCACAGCGCCATCGTGGTGGAGCGCCGGGCGGTGCCCGGGGTGAAGCGGCCGAACAGCCAGGCCGAGGTGGCGCCCAGGGTGGTGGTCAGGGCGCGGTGGCGGATCTTGCGGATGAGGGGTGCGCCGAGGGGTTCGGTGGCCTCCGGGCCGGTCCCCGGTTGCGTGTACGGCGACTCTGCGGCGCCCTCGGCCCCGTCGCTCTCCTCCTCGCCCGTCTCCTTCGGCGTCACCGCGACCGCCATCGCCGGGAACAGGTCGGTGAACAGGTTCACCAGCAGCATCTGGCGGGTGGACAGGGGCGAGGCGCCCGACAGCAGCGTGCCGAGGAGGCCGAAGCCCACCTCGCCCGCGTTGCCGCCGATCAGGATGGCGATGGCGTCGGCGACGCTGTGCCACAGGGCGCGGCCCTCGGCGACCGCGTCGATCAGGACCGTCAGGTCGCCGTTGGTGAGCACGAGGTCGGCCGCGTTGCGGGCGGCGGCCGAACCGCGGGCGCTGATGCCGACGCCGATGTCGGCGGCACGGATGGCCGCGGCGTCGTTGGCGCCGTCGCCGACCATGCCGACGACCCGCTCGGCGTCCCGCAGCGCCTCGATGACCTGGAGCTTCTGTTCGGGCGCGACCCGGGCCACGACACCCATGTCGCGCAGCATCCGTATGCGCTCCTCCCGGTCCGCGGACGCGAGCTCGTCCCCGGTGATCACCCCGGTGTCCTCGGGCCAGCCCAGCTGCGCGGCGATCGCCCGCGCGGTCTGCGGATGGTCGCCGGTCAGCATGACGGGGCGTACGCCTGCCTCGCGCAGCCCCTCGACGAGGGCCGTGGAGGTGTCGCGGGGTACGTCGGCGAGTGCGAGCAGCCCGGTGAACTCCAGCTTTTCCAGGGGCTGTTCCAGGACCTCCGACGCGTCGTCGGCCCGGTCGAGCGGGCGCCGGGCCACCGCCAGGACCCGCAGTCCGTCGCCGGCCAGCTCGTGTGCCGTGTCCGATGCCGACGCGGGCAGGTCGGGGCAGGCGGGCAGCACCGTCTCGGGGGCGCCCTTGACCACGAGTACGGGAGAGCCGTCCTCGGCCCGGCCGACGGCGGCGGCGTAGCCACGGCCCGCCTCGAAGGGCAGCCCCTCGGTCTGGGACCACTCGGGGTCGGGTGCGGCCGCGTCCAGGACGGCCTCGTCGGTGGCGTGCACGGGCCGGTCCGAGCCGCCGTTGAGCTGGGGGCAGGCACGTGCCGCGACGCGCAGCGTGGCGTCGGCCTCCGGCTCGTCCGGCGTGCAGACCGTGCCGTCGGCGTCGCTGACGCGCACCAGGCGCAGCCGGTTCTCGGTGAGCGTGCCGGTCTTGTCGAAGCAGATGGTGTCCATCCGGCCGAGCGCTTCCAGCGTGCGCGGGGCCCGGACCAGGACACCGCGTCCGCTCAGCCGGCGGGCGGCGGCCAGCTGCGCCACGGTCGCCACCAGCGGCAGCCCCTCCGGGACCGCGGCCACGGCCACCGCCACCCCGCCGCTCACCGCACGGCGGATGGGCGTGCCGCGCAGCAGCGACAGGGCGGTCACCCCGGCGCCGCCCGCGAGGGTCCACGGCAGGGCCTTGTCGGTGAGTTCACGGAGCCGGGCCTGCACTCCGGCGGAGGGCGGCTTGCGGGAGGCGAGGGAGACGGCCCGTGCGGCCTCCGTGCGGTCCCCGGTCTCCACCACGACGGCACGGGCGTGCCCGGCCACCACGGTCGTGCCCTCGAACACCATGCAGTCGCGGTCCGGCACGGCGGCGTCCGGCGTCGGTTCGGTGGACTTGGCGGCCGCGATGGACTCGCCGGTCAGCGCGGACTCGTCCACCTCGAGGCCGTCCGCCGACACCAGCCGGGCGTCGGCGGGCACCACGTCGTCCGCGAGGAGCTCGATCAGGTCACCGGGCCCCAGCTTGGCCGCGTCCACGATGTCCGGCTGGGACGACCGGTCGTCGGAGGTGACGCGTGCCTTCTGCTTCTGCTTGGCCAGCAGCCCGGACAGCGCCCGCTCGGCCCGCATCCGCTGGACGCCGCCGACCAGCGCGTTCAGGTCGAGCGCGCCGACGACCAGCAGGGCGTCCAGGACCGAGCCGAGGATCGCCTCGGCGGCCGAGCCGACGGCCAGCACCGGGGTGAGGGGGTCGTCGAGTTCGCCGCGCATGGCGCGGGCGAGCCGCAGCGGCCCGCTCAGCGGGGCGAACACGCGCTGCCGGCCCATCGTGCTCAGCGCCTCGCGCGTGCGGTCGGTGACCTGCTCGCGCACGGTCGGCTCGGGTCCGCGTTCGTGCTCCAGCCGTTCGCGGACCTCGGTGGGCTCCAGCTCGTGCCAGGCGACGCGCGGCCGGGGGTGCGGGGAGCGGGCCAGTGCCACGCCGAGGGCGGCCCGGGTGCCGGTCAGCAGAGCCCAGGTGGCGCTCACGTCGACGGGAGTGTGGCGCAAGCCGGGCCAGGGCGTCGGGCGCCCTCGCTGGGACTTGCCGATGGCCACCAAGATCCCGGACAGGGCGGCCCCGGACCGGGCCAGGACCTGCGAGCGGCGGCCGACCCCGCGCGCGGCCGGGACCGCCCGCAGCAGCCGCCAGACGTCGGCGAGGCCGTGCGGGGCCAGGACGTCCGCGCCCCAGACGACGGCCCCGTCCCGGTCGGTGAGGGCGACGGCCACATCGGCCGCGAGCAGCCCGGCGAGCACGTCCTCGTCCGCCTCTCCCGGCCGCGCGACCGTGACGACGACGCCGTTCTCGCCGCGCAAGGCGTTCACCACGTCGCTCAGCGGCCGCTCGTCCCGCACGACCTGGTCGGCGAGGCCGGTGAAGTCGGCCAGGGCAGGATCGTCCACCATCACGACCCGCAGCCCGGCCCGCCGTGCCGCGTCCAGCACCACCTCCGCCCACGGGTCGGCGTCCGCGCCGGGAGTCCTGAGCCCGCTCGGATGCAGGACGACCGTGTCGGCCATCTCCAACTGCCGCAGCCGCTCGGCGTCGCGGACCAGGACGCCCGTGCGGGACAGCGTGGAGCTCAGTACGGCGTGGAAGGCGGCGGGGCCGTAGCGGGCGGCCTTGGGAGAGCCCGCGAGCACGGCCTCGGCCGCCTCGGTGCCGTCGTGCTTGACGAGCAGCATGGCCGCCGCGCCGGCGAGGCTGCCGGTCTCGGCGTGGGCGGCGTACTCCTGGGCCGGGGACGTGCGCAGCGGCGGGCGCGGGAAGCCGCCGCCCGCCACGCTGGTCCGCTCCGGCGCGCAGAGTTCGTCGTGGACATGGTCGAAGGCCGCGGCGCGGGCCACGGTCTCCCCCAGCTGGAGCGAGCGCAGCGCGCCGTCGAGCAGGAGGGCGGTCGGGGTCCGGCCGGCTCCGTGGGCGGCCGCGTTCGCGACGGCCAGGACCATGTCCATACGGGAGCGGCCGATCCGCTCGCGCAGCCAGCCGCGGAAGGCGGGGTTCTCCCGCAGCAACGTCACGGCCGCGGTCACCGCCCGGGGGGAGGCGGGCAGGCGCAGTGCGTAGCCGGCGAAGGCGGTAGCGATGCCGAGCCCGTCGGCGGCGAGCGCGGTGGCGGCGGCCCGTACTCCGGCGGGGTCCGCCGGGTGGGGGACGTCGTCCACCGACCCGTCCGTCGGGACCAGTCCGTACCGGGCGGCGATCGCGGTGGCCTTGTCGACGACCAGGTCGCCGGCCGCTTCCTCGACGGCCGTCACGACCAGTCGGCGCAGGCCGCCGTCCCAGTAGGCGAGGGCCACGTCGGGCCGTTGGGCCAGTTCCGCGGCGACCTTGCGCGCCACCCGTTCCGTCCCGCCCTCCCGCCGTACGCGTTCGGGCTCCTCGGGTCGCAGCGCCAGGTGCGCCCGGGCACCGGACCGCCAGGGGCGTGGGCGGCCGGGCAGCGTGTGGCGGGCGACCCGAGTGACGCGCACCGCGGTGTCGACGCCGCGGACCCCCGCCCGGGCCGTACCCGCCACCGCCCCCGCGGCGACTCCCACCGCGGGTGCGGCTCCCCTGGCCAGCAGTCGCGGCCCCGCGGCGACCAGTCCGGCCGCTGCGGCTGTCGGACGTGTGAGCAGTCCCAGAACCATGGTGTGACCTCGGGTGACGGATGGCCTCGATCGATGTCGTCTCGCGTGCGGCTCCGGGTTCCCGCAAAACGGCGGGTCACCCGCTCGCACGGAGGCTGATCGCGGCGCCGTCAGGGGCGGGGCGGCCGGAGTCTCCCGCTCCCGCCACCTCGCGCACCTGGCGCGAGCGCCGCGTTGTACGAGGTGTTGGTCGCCGTCACCGTGCCGGTGGCGGGGGCGTAGCCGCCCCCCCCAGCCGCCCGTGATCGTCCGGCCGGCGGGCAGGGTGAGGCCGAGCCACCGGCCGTTGACCGGCATCGAGCCGGTGTTGGCGAGGGTGCTCCAGGCGTTGGTGGTGACGCCAGCTCGGACCTCACCTACAGGTAGCCCGCACGCGCAGCTAGCCCCCCACGGTGAAAGCGGCCGTCCGAAGCGTCCCCGCCGGGCGCTCCGGACGGCCGCCGCGTCATGTCCGCGGGCCGTGCGCGCGTACGTCCTGCGCCAACTCCCGCCGGTAGTCCGCGTACGCGTCGCGCAACCGCTCGCCCGGCCAGCGGGCGGGGAGGAGTTCCGGGGGCAGCACCGGGTCGGCGAGCAGGTGCCGTACGAGGGCGGCGAAGCCGGTGAAGCGGTCGGACGGGCGGTGGGCACCGGCGACATGGGCCAGCAGGGCGTGCCCCGTGTCGGCCCACGCGTCCAGCGGCCACAGGTCCGCGGCCAGCTCCCGCGCGGGGCTTCCGGGGCGAGCCGTGTAGCACTGGGCCACCTCATCGAGGTCCGGCAGGGTGCGCAGCAGGTTGGCCGGTCGCAGCCAGACGCCCTCGCGGAGTTCGGCCAGCCGCAGGCGGGTCAGTTCGGTGCGCAGTTCAGCGCGTTCGGCGGCGCCGCGCCCCGTGGCCGTGACCACGACCATCTCCCAGTCGCCGCCCCAGGGCCGGGTTCCGGGGTGGACGGCGTCGTCCTGGCGGCGCTGGCGTTCCAGCAGCCGGTCGCTGAGCCCGTAGACCGTGTCGGCGCGCCGCAGGTCGCCGGCCGCCGTCATCCGGCTGAGCGCGGCCCGCAGGGTCGACCCCGCGATCCCGAACGGCTCCACCGCGCTCACCAGATCCTTCACCGGCAGCTCCGGCGGATGCAGACCCAGCAGCAGGCTGAGGACGACCGAGCGGGCGGACAGCGGGCGCAGCTCCACCTCGTCGGCCTGCGGGGACGCGTTGTTCGGCATGGCCAGGTACCTTACGTGCCGGCTCGGCGTATTACAGGATTGCTGCGGCCGCAGCGATAGTGCAACACTGACGGCATGGTCTCGATACGCGCGCAGGAGCAGTCCGAGCAGTACGCCACGCACGACGTCACCAACCAGCCCCCGCCCCTGGCGCCGTACGACGCGTCGCAGGACACGGCCCTGCTGGAAGGGCTGCGCCGGGAGGGTGCCGGGTGGGCCGAGGAGGACATCCGGCGGCTCGGCCTGCGGGCCGGGAGCGCCGAGGCGCAGGAATGGGGTGAGCAGGCCAACCGCCACGAGCCCGTGCTGCGCACGCACGACCGGTACGGGCACCGGGTGGACGAGGTGGAGTTCCACCCGGCTTGGCACCACCTGATGCGGGTCGCGGTCGGTGAGGGCCTCGCGGGGGCTCCCTGGGCGGACGAGCGGCCCGGAGCGCATGTCGCCCGGACCGCGGGCGGCATGGTGTGGGGGCACACCGAGGCGGGGCACGGCTGTCCGACGTCGATGACGTACGCCGCCGTCCCCGTGCTGCGCCGCCAGCCAGAGCTGGCGAAGGTGTACGAGCCGCTGCTGACCAGCCGGGAGTACGACCCCGAGCTGCGCGTGCCGACCGAGAAGCGGGGTCTGCTGGCGGGCATGGGGATGACGGAGAAGCAGGGTGGCTCCGACGTCCGTACGAACACGACGACGGCGTGGCCGACCGCCGAGCCCGGCGTGTACACACTGCGCGGGCACAAGTGGTTCACGTCCGCGCCCATGTGCGACGTCTTCCTGGTGCTGGCGCAGTCCCCCGGGGGTCTGTCGTGCTTCCTCGTGCCGCGTGTCCTGCCCGACGGCAGCCGCAACACCTTCCGCATCCAGCGCCTGAAGGACAAGCTGGGCAACCGCTCCAACGCCTCCTCCGAGCCGGAGTTCGACGGGACCGTCGCCTGGCTGGTCGGGCCCGAGGGGCGGGGCGTGAAGACGATCATCGAGATGGTGAACTGCACGCGCCTGGACTGCGTGATGTCCTCGGCGACGCTGATGCGCAAGACGCTCGTCGAGGCGGGACACCATGTGCGCCACCGCAGCGCGTTCGGCGCCCGGCTGATCGACCAGCCGCTGATGCGCAACGTCCTGGCCGACCTGGCGCTGGAGTCGGAGGCCGCGACGACGCTCACGCTACGGCTGGCCGGGGCGGCGGACCGCACCGTGCGCGGAGCCGACGACGCGGACGGGACCGAGGCGGCGTTCCGCCGCATCGCGACCGCCGTCGGCAAGTACTGGGTGACCAAGCGGGGTCCGGCGTTCACCGCGGAGGCCCTGGAGTGCCTGGGCGGCAACGGCTACGTCGAGGAGTCGGGCATGCCCCGGCACTACCGGGAGGCGCCGCTGCTGTCGATCTGGGAGGGCTCGGGGAACGTCAACGCCCTCGACGTACTGCGCGCGCTGAGCAGGGAGCCGGGCACCGCCGAGGCCCTGTTCGGGGAGCTGTCGCTGGCGCGCGGCGGGGACAGCCGGCTGGACGCGGCCGTCACCCGGCTCAAGGGCGCGGTGGCCGCGGGCTCGGAGGCCGGCGCCCGGCGCCTGGTCGAACAGATGGCCCTGACCCTCCAGGCGTCCCTGCTGGTCCGGCACGCGCCCGCGGCGGTCGCCGACGCCTTCTGCGCGACCCGTCTCGGCGGCGACTGGGGGCACGCGTTCGGGACGCTGCCGGACGCGGCCGATGCGGACGGGATTCTGGCACGGGCGTTGCCAGGGGGAGAGTGAGGAGAGGCCGGGCCGGGACGGGCAGGCCGCTCCCGGTCCTCGTCACCCGGTCGTCCGCCCACCCCACAACGGCCCGAAGCGTGCCCACTCGTACCCCCAGCGATCGATACGGCGGCTCTCCAGCCGGCTGCGCAGCGCCCGGCCCGCGACGAAGGGGACGGACGCGGCGCACAGGCCCGCCAGGCCGCCGACGAGGGCGGCCCGGGTGCGGGCCTCCGCGGGGGTGGCGGGCCTGGTCACCAGACGGCCTTCGGGGTCCGTCCAGACGGTGACCGGGGTGCCGACACCGCTGCCAGGGTGGACACGGGCCTGCCCGGTGTGCGCGGAGCCGTCCCGCGCGCTCCAGCGGACCTTCGCCCACACCTGCTCACCGCTCGCGCCGCCGGAGCGCGGCTGGGCCGTGCCCGGCGCCTGCTCGGTGAGCAGGGCCACGGCGGGCCGCCACTCCACGCGTTCCCTGGCCATGCCCCGCTCCACCGTGCCGGCCGTCGCCAGCCCGCCGAGCACTCCGGCGAGGACGGTGAACACCCAGGCGGTGAGCAGCACCCAGGCCTCGACCGCGTCGGCCCGGCGCCTGAGCGGATTGCGCCGCCACCGCCAGAGCCACACCTTCGGACCACGGAACGCCATCGAAGGCTTCCTCCTCATGAGCGCACGAACATGCCGGACCGACCTCCCTCCCATACGGGGGACGGCAGGCGGATGCTCACGGCACCTACCGGGAGTCGACGGTGGCACGCGTCACGCGGCGCCGTCGGCGACTTCGCGAAAGGAGCCCGCGGCTGCCGGGGGCGGGCTATCATCGCCGCGCTGACCTGCGACGTCATCGTTTGCGGAGGTGACTGTCAGTGCCGGGGTGCAGACTGGCCCCTGTCTGAGACGAAGGCGTCGCGGAGGTGATCGGCATGACCGAGGTATTGCTCGCCGTGGGGACACGCAAGGGCCTGTTCATCGGGCGCGGGCGTGGTGGCACCTGGGAGTTCGACGAGAGTCCCTACTTCAACGCCCAGGCCGTGTACTCGGTCGCCATCGACACCCGGGGCGAGCGGCCGCGGCTGCTGGCGGGCGGCGACAGCGCCCACTGGGGCCCGTCCGTGTTCCACTCCGACGACCTGGGCCGCACCTGGACCGAACCGGCCCGGCCGGCCGTCAAGTTCCCGAAGGACACGGAGGCTTCGCTGGAGCGGGTGTGGCAGCTGCACCCGGCGGCCGCGGAGCCGGACGTGGTGTACGCGGGCACGGAACCGGCGGCGCTGTACCGCTCGGAGGACCGCGGCGAGACCTTCGACCTCGTCCGTCCGCTGTGGGAGCACCCGACCCGGTCGAAGTGGGTGCCGGGCGGCGGCGGTGAGGGGCTGCACACGGTGCTCACCGACAAGCGCGACCCGAAGGCCGTGACGGTCGCCGTCTCGACCGCCGGGGTGTTCAAGACCGCCGACGGCGGCGCGAGCTGGGCGCCGTCCAACTCCGGGGTGTCCGCGGTGTTCCTGCCGGATCCGAACCCCGAGTTCGGCCAGTGTGTGCACAAGATCGCGCAGGACGCGGGGAGTTCGGACCGGCTGTACCTGCAGAACCACTGGGGTGTGTACCGCAGCGACGACGCCGGGGCGCACTGGACGGACATCGGCGAGGGTCTGCCGTCCACGTTCGGCTTCGCGGCGGCCGCGCATCCGCACCGCGGTGACACGGCCTACGTCTTCCCCATCAACGCCGACTCCGACCGGGTACCCGCCGACCGCCGCTGCCGCGTCTTCCGTACGGCGGACGCGGGCCGCAGCTGGGAGGCGCTGTCGGCGGGGCTGCCGCAGGGCGACCACTACGGCACGGTGCTGCGCGACGCGATGTGCACGGACGACGCGGACCCGGCGGGCGTGTACTTCGGCAATCGCAACGGCGAGGTGTTCGCCTCCGCGGACGACGGCGACAGCTGGCGGCAGCTCGCCTCGCACCTGCCGGACGTGCTGTGTGTCAGGGCCGCGGTGGTCGCATGAGCCGGCACGGCTTACCGGCCGGCCTTGGCCACTGGTTGATCGCCGCTGCCCGTACGGCAGTAGGGTGACGCCCGTGGCACCACGACCCTTGCATGAAATCGTCGAAGCGGGCTGGGCGAAGGCCCTGGAGCCCGTTGCCGATCGGATCGCCGCGATGGGCGACTTCCTGCGCGCGGAGATCGGCGCGGGACGCACCTATCTGCCGGCCGGGCCGAACGTCCTGCGGGCCTTCCAACAGCCCTTCGACGACGTACGGGTCCTGATCGTCGGACAGGACCCGTATCCGACACCCGGTCATGCCGTGGGGCTGTCGTTCTCGGTGGCGCCCGAGGTGCGCCCGCTGCCCGGCAGCCTCATCAACATCTACCGGGAGCTGAACACCGACCTGGGGCTGCCGCAGCCGTCCAACGGCGATCTGACGCCATGGACGCAGCAAGGCGTGCTGCTGCTCAACAGGGCGCTCACCACGGCCCCGCGAAAGCCGGCCGCCCACCGCGGAAAGGGCTGGGAGGAGGTCACGGAGCAGGCCATCCGCGCGCTCGCCGCCCGCGGCAAGCCGCTGGTGTCCATCCTCTGGGGCCGCGACGCCCGCAACCTCCGCCCGCTGCTGGGCAGTCTCCCGTCGGTCGAGTCGGCGCACCCCTCCCCCATGTCCGCCGACCGCGGGTTCTTCGGCTCCCGCCCGTTCAGCCGCGCCAACGACCTGCTGCTCGGTCAGGGCGGACAGCCGGTGGACTGGCGCCTGCCGTGACCGACGCCGCCGGCTTCCTCGCGGTCGACTCCGGGGGATCCGGGATGCGGGTAGTCGTCGGCACCGTCGACCGGGGCGCCCTGGCCCGGCGCGAGTCGCGCGAGCCCGTGCGCACCGGGGACAGGGGCATCGACCCCGGGCACTTCATGGAGCAACTGGCGCCCATGGTCCGGGCGTCGGCGGCCGAGGCCGGGGTCGGCCGCCTGGGTGCGGTCGCCGTCGGGGCCGCCGGGCTCGCCAGTCTCGGTGCCGGCCTGCGTGCCGAGCTGCCGGGCGCGCTGGAGCGGGAGTTCGGGATCCGGCGGGTCGCCCTGGTCGCCGATGCCGTCACCGCCTATGTCGGCGCCCTCGGGGCCCGGCCCGGTGCCGTGGTCGCGGCCGGCACGGGTCTGATCGCGATCGGCACCGACCTGGCCCGCTGGCATCGCGCGGACGGCTGGGGGCATCTGCTCGGCGACTGCGGCGGCGGTGCCTGGATCGGGCGGGCCGGACTGGAGGCGGCGCTGCGCGCTTACGACGGCCGCGCCGAGGGATCCGCCGAGTTGCTGGCCCGCGCCGAGGAACTGTTCGGGCCGGTTCGGGAACTGCCCGGCAAGCTCTATCCGCGTCCGGACCGACCCGCCGTCCTCGCCTCCTTCGCTCCTCAAGTGGCCGCGTGCGCCGACGCGGATCCGGTGGCCGCGGACATCCTGCGGGCCGCCGCACGGCACATGGCCGACGCCGCGGCCGCCGTCTGCCCCGCCGCCGGAGAGCCCCGAGTCGCGCTCACCGGCGGCCTGTTCAAGATGGGCGACCCTCTCGTCGTACCCCTGACGCGGGAGTTGGCGACGCGCCTGCCGCACGCGCGGACGGTGCCCGCCGCCGGGGATCCACTGGACGGGGCGGTGCGCATCGCGACCGATCTCGCGACGGACGCGCTCGCTCTGCCCGGTGACGAGGCGATGCTCTACGTGGTGGCCGTAAAGGGGGACTGATCCTCCTGGGTCGCCCGGTTCCACTCTGTACGTAACTCAATCAGACAAAAGCGGACGGATACCGCTCACCTGCACCCTCCCCGAACAGGGGAGCCCAAGAAGCCAGTAACATGCGTCGCCATGAGCTCCCCCACTGGGCCCGCGTCCGGCCTGCCAGTACGAATGCCGCGACCTCGTCAGCCCGGGCGGCACCGCCGACCCGAGCCCCTGGCGGCTCCCGAGGGCGCGCCCGCGCTCGTTCTCGCGGTGCCGGGCACGCCGAGCGCCGCCACCCGCGGCCTCGCCGAGGAGGTCGTGAGCATCGCCCGCTCCGAGCTCCCCGGCCTCGACGCCCGGATCGGGTACGTCGACGGTGACGACGCGGAGTTCCCCACCCTCCAGGCGGTGCTCGTGCACGCCGCCGAGGAGCGCACCGCCCGTTATGAGCAGGCGCTCGCCGCGGGTGTGGAGGTCAAGGAGCCCGAGGGCCCCGTCGCGGTCGTCGTGCCGCTGCTGGCCGGCCCGGACAACGCGCTGCTGCGCGTCATCCGCCAGGCCGTGATGGACAGCCGCGTCGCGGCCGACCTGACCGATGTGCTCGGCCCGCACCCGCTGCTCGCCGAGGCGCTGCACGTGCGCCTGTCGGAGGCCGGGCTCGCCCGCGCCGACCGCGCCCGGCTGTTCACCGTGGCCACGGCCGCGGACGGCATCATCCTGGCCTCCGTCGGCGGTGAGGAGGCCGTGCAGGCGGCCGGGATCACCGGCATGCTGCTCGCCGCGCGCCTGGCCGTGCCGGTGATGGCGGCGGCCCTGGACCAGGAAGGCGCGATCACCGCGGTGGCCGAGCAGCTGCGGTCCTCGGGCTCGCAGCAGCTGGCGCTGGCGCCGTACCTGATAGGGCCGGAGATCGACCCGGGCCTGATCGCGGAGGCCGCGCAGGAGGCGGGCTGTTCCGCCGCCGAGGCGCTCGGCCCGTACCCGGCGATCGGCAAGCTGGCCCTGTCGAAGTACACGACGGCGCTGGGCATCGCCCCGCCGCAGCCGCAGGGCGCGCCGGTCCGCTGACCCGCACGTCACAGCCGTGACGCCGAAGGGCCCGCTCCTCCCCGGAGCGGGCCCTTCGTCATACGGTCACGGTGCCGGGGCGGGGTCCGGTCCGATCACCACGCAGGAGGCCGCCGGTACCTCGATGGAGCCCTCGTGGCGCGGGAGGCCCGTGTCCGGGTCGACGGCGAACCAGGACACGTCGCCGGAGCGCTCGTTGGCGACGTACAGGAATCCCCCGGCCTCGGTGAGTGCGCGCGGCCAGTGGCCGGCGCAGGCGACCGTCCCGACCAGCCGGAGTTCCTCGCCCTCGACGGCGAAGGTGGACAGCACGTCCTCGCCGCGGGTGGCCGTCCACACGAAGCGGCCGTCGGGCGAGGCTACGATCCCCGACGGATAGGCGTCGCCGGCCGGGGCGCCCGGCAGCACCGGGGTCTCCGTCAGCGGCTTCAGCGTGCCGTCGTCGGCGTCCCAGTGGCAGACGGTGACGGTGGGGGTGAGTTCGTTCACGACGTAGGCGTAGCTACGGCGCGGGTGGAACGCGAGGTGGCGGGGCCCCGAGCCGGGGCGCAGGGCGATCTCCCGGTGCACCTCCAGCGTGCCGTCGGTCAGTGTGCACACGCGTACCGAGTCGGTGCCGAGGTCGACACTGACGGCCCAGCGGCCGCTCGGGTCGGGTTGCACCTGGTGGGCGTGCGGGCCCTGCTGGCGGGGCGTGTACGGGCCCGAGCCGGTGTGCCGCAGTACGAAGGGCGGGGCGTCCGAGACGGTGCCGTCGGAGCGGACCGGCAGGGCGGTGACGCTGCCGGAGCCGTAGTTGGCCGTCAGGACGTGCCCCGCGAAGAGGCTGAGGTGCGTGGGGCCGCCGGCGGCGACCGGGACCGGTGCGCCGAGGAGCTCCGGCTTGCCTCCTGTCACGCGGTACGCGACCACCGCGCCCTCGGCCGTCTCACTCACCGCGTAGAGCGTGTCGCCGCCGGGCGACAGGGCCAGGTACGCGGGGTCGGGCACGTCGCGCACGCCGCTCAGGACGCTCAGCGCGCCGCTGTCCGCGGCCACGGACGCCGTGGTGATGCCATGGCCTCCGGCCGCCGTGAACGATCCGATGTAGGCCCGTCTCCCCCGCCTGCCGACGTCTGCCAACGCTGTCCCCTTCCGGTCGGGTGCCGTCCGGGCTGACGGTAGCAGCGGAACATCATCGGTCTAGACCAAGGTCGCCTGATCGTCGGCGAGTTCGCCGTGTCGCACCTGCGTGAGGGCCTCGGAAGCGAGGGTGCGGGCGTTGGCGGCCACGCCCGCGGGCCGCTCCCGCGCGGCTCGCGGACTGGTGGGCCCGATGGGTGCGGGGTTACCCCGTGGATGGCCTGATCCACCCTCCGGGTGGCCGACCAACGCGATCGGTCGCCGGAGGGGGGGAGGTGACAGGCGTAGGCGCCGGCCTTGGTCGCTGCTGCGGCCCTCAGGCCCCGACCAGCGGCGAGCCCGACGGCGCGCGCAGGGGGGTGGCGAGTTCGGTGAGGGCCCGCTCCAGGCCGTGCAGGTGGGTCAGGGCGGGATCCGCCGCCGAGGGCCCGGCCGCGGGGGCGGCGGTGATGTCCGCGCCGCCCGTGAGGGCCTCCACTGCGGCCTCGACCCGCCAGCACGCGGCGGCCAGGCGGGCGTCGTGCGAGGCCTCGGGGTCGGCGGCGACGGCGGCCAGGCCGCGGATCTCCCGGGCGCAGTCGTCGAGCAGGGCCAGCACGCGGCGGGCGCGTCGCTTGCGGGCCGGCATCGGGTTCAGCGGGTGCACGAGCGGCGCGATCGAGAGGCGTACGCGGCCGAGGAGCTGCTCCAGCTCGGCCAGCCGTGAGGCAGGGTCGGCGGACTCGTCGCCGGCGAGGCGTGCGGCGGCCTCCGCGGTGGCGGCGTGGACGCAGCGCAGGGCGCGCTGGATCCAGGTGTCGGTGACGGCGTGGGTGGTCACGGGCAGCACGAACAGTACGGCCAGCACGGCGCCGATAGCCCCGACGCCGGTCTCGGCCAGCCGCAGCGCCAGCAGGGCGGGGTCGAGGACGCCCAGCAGGCCGTAGAGGAGCTCGGCGAGGACCGTGACGCAGAGCATCATCCAGGTGTAGGAGACGGCGGCCGTGTAGAAGATGCCGAAGACGCAGAGGGCGAGGAGCGCGGCCGTGGGAATCCCCGCGCCCTCCAGCGGGACGGCGACGAGCAGGCCCAGGCCGATGCCGATCACCGTGCCGAGGACCCGGCGGAAGCCACGGACCAGGGTCTCGCCGCGCGAGGTGGTGTTGACGAAGATCCACCAGGTGGCGCCGACGGCCCAGTACCAGCGCTGCCCCGACACCAGCTGGCCGACGACCAGGGCGAAACCGGCGCCGGCGGTGGCCTGGATCGCCTGGCGGGTGGTCACCCGGGCCAGTCCGGCGCCGCCCGGCGGGGCGGGCACGGGTGCCGGGGGCAGCCGGCGCTCGTAGCACCACAGCCCGAAGCGCACCGCCGACGCGGTGAGCAGGGACAGCAGTACGGCGGCGTAGAGCTCGGGCAGCTGCGCGGGCGTCGCGTGCAGGAACTGCGCCACGAAGAAGGTCATGAACGCGAACACGCCGAGGCTGTGCCCGCGCGGCCCCCAGCGGCGGGCGTACACGCCGGCGCCGACGACGGCGAGGAAGGTGAGGTCGCGGGCGACCGGGAGGTCGTGCAGCTCGGCCGCCGCCGCGAGCACGGGCAGGCCCACGAGCGGCAGCAGCGCGGTGGTGACCGCCTGTCCGCGGACCGTGGCGTCGGTGACGGTGAACAGGGCGAGCAGTGCGGCGAGCCCGCCGGTGACGGCGCCGACGAGGGAGTGTCCGGCCAGGGAGCAGACGACGACGGCGAGCCCGATGCCGAGCACGGCCCGCGCGGCGAAACGCAGTCGCGCCCGCCCCGGGTCCGGCGCCACGAACACCCTCTTCAGCACTGATTCCGCCCTTCGCACCGGCATGAAAAAGGCGCCGCGGGGATCCGCAGCGCCATCGACCGGTTCATTGCAGCATCAACACGGGTGCTGGCTCAAGTGTCCTTCCATATGCTGTGCCATTGGTACAGCAATCCAGGTCCGGGTACGTCCATCAGCGAGCCAACGGACCACACGCGCAGAAAGAGGCCACGTCATGGCCGTCGACGAGCTCGACACCCGCGTCCTGCGGCTCCTGCTGGAGCAGCCCCGCACCAGCGTGCGCGAGTACGCCCGCATCCTGGGCGTCGCGCGCGGCACGCTCCAGGCGCGGCTGGACCGGCTGGAGCGGGACGGCGTGATCACCGGCACGGGGCCGACGCTGTCGCCCGCGGCGCTGGGCCATCCGGTGCTGGCGTTCGTGCACATCGAGGTCACCCAGGGTCATCTCGACGACGTGGGCGACGCGCTCGCCTCCGTACCGGAGATCGTCGAGGCCTTCTCGATCACCGGCGGCGGGGATCTGCTGACCCGGGTGGTGGCCCGCGACAACGCCCACCTGGAGGACGTGATCCAGAAGCTGATCAGCCTGCCCGGCGTGGTCCGCACCCGCTCCGAGGTGGCCCTGCGGGAGCGCGTCACGTATCGGCTCCTGCCGCTGGTGGAGTCGATCGGGCGGACGTCGGCACGGAAATGACCTTTGGCATCCTGGGCCCATGAGCGGACTCAGGGGCATGTCGGTCATCTTCGATCTCGACGGAACACTCGTGGACAGCGAGCCCAACTACTTCGAGGCGGGCCGCCGGCTCCTCGCCGAGCACGGGATCCCCGACTTCACCTGGGCGGACCACGAGCGCCACGTCGGCATCAGCACGCTGGAGACGGTCACGCGCTGGAAGCGCGAGTACGGTCTGGACGCCTCCGTGGACGACCTGCTCGCCGACAAGAACCGCCGCTATCTGGAACTCGCCCGCGCCGCCACACGCGTGTACCCCGAGATGCGCGAGTTCGTGGAACTGCTCGCCGCCGACGTCGTCCCGATGGCTGTGGCCTCGGGTTCGTCCCGCGCGGCCATCACGGCGATCCTGACCGGTACGGGCCTCGACGCCCGGCTGCGCACCGTCGTCTCGGCGGACGAGGTCGCCCGCGGCAAGCCCGCCCCCGACATCTTCCTGGAAGCGGCCCGCCGGCTCGGCGCGACCCCGGCCGACTGCGTGGTCGTCGAGGACGCCGCCCCGGGAGCCGCCGCGGCCCACGCGGCCGGCATGCGCTGCATCGCCGTGCCGTACGTGTCCGCCCAGGCGGACGCGCCCGAATTCGGGACGGCGGGGCTGCTGCTGCGGGGCGGACAGGGGGAGTTCACGGCGCGGGCGGCTTACGACTGGCTGGTGCGGTCGGCTGCCGCCGGCTGAGCCACGCCTCAAGAACCGATCCCGTCGGCACCGTTGACGCGTCCCTACCCCACGCATACCGCCTGGTCGACCCTTCGCACGTCGTTCGCAATCCCGAACTTCGCTGGACCGGGACGCTGTACGTCAACGGCGCCGCCGTCGCGAGGAACACGGCGATGACCCTCACCCCGGCCGCCCTCGGCACCCTCACCAACAACTGGCTCGGCCGCTCCAACTTCGCCACCGACCCGGTCTTCGCGGGCGCCTTCGACGAGTTCAACGTCTGGTCGCGCGCCCTGAGCGCCGCCGAGATCGCTCAGTTGCAGGGCGCTCGGGCCGCCGACGTCCCCGCCGGTCGCGGCGAACTTCAGGCGTTCCGAGCCCCGCGTGATCCTCGGCAACTCCGACTCCGGCGTCGCCAACCCCGTGAAGTCCGACGGCACCACGCTGCTGGACGAGATCTGGGCCGGGGCCCCTTTCGCCGACAAGGGCGCGCTGGTCGCGCGGGTGCGGTCCACCGTGGACGCGTGGGTCACGGCGGGCCTGCTGAGCCAGGCCGACGGGCAGAGGGTGGTACGTACGGCCGCTCAGGCCACGTACGTCCCCTGAGCGGCCGATCCCGGCGCCGCTGACTCCGCTACGACCTGCGGCGGGGCTTCCCGCGCCGCGTGCCCTTGGTGCCCTTGGTGCTCTTCGTACCGCCGGTGCCGCCGGTTCCGCCGCGTCGGCCGCGGTCGGTGCCGGACTGGCGGCGTGCGCCCCCGGTGGCCGTGGCGCGCCCCCGCTGCTTCGGCTGGTCCGCGCCGGCCGCGGGCTGGGACGTGGTGCGGCCGCGGGTGCTGTTGATCGTCCGGCCCCGGACGACGCCGATGAAGTCCTCCACGAGGTCGGTGGTCGCGTCCTCGGGCCAGGACAGGGCGACGCTCGACTGGGGGGCGTCCACAAGGGTCCGGTAGGTGAGGTCCTTGCGGTGGTGGAGGCGGGCAAGGGACTGGGGTACGACGAGGAGGCCGACGTTCGCCGCGACGAGTTCGACGGCGTCCGCGGTGGTCGCGGGGCGTTCGAAGGCGGGCTCCCCCGGTGGCCGCTCCCAGTCGAGGACGTCGTCGAGGGGGTGGAAGACGACCTCGTCGGCCAGGTCCTCGGCGGTCACCTCCTCGACCGCCGCGATGACGTGGTCCTTCGGGACGACGACGACCGTGGTCTCGGTGTACAGGGGGATCGCGCTGAAGATCGTACGGTCGACCGGGAGCCGTACGAAGGCGGCGTCGGCGCCGCCGTCCCGCAGCAGGCCGGGCGCCTCGGCGGCGGTCACCGAGTGCAGGGTGAGGGGGATGTCCGGGAAGCGTTCGTTCCAGATCCGCACCCACTTCGCGGGGGTCACTCCCGGGACGTAGGCGAGCCGGAACGCGGCTGCCGCTTCCGGACTGGAGGGGGGTACTTCCGAGCCTGTCACCTGGCCAGGTTACCGGCCGTGGTCGGCGATCGTTCACTCGGTCGATACCCTGGGGAGCATGACGTCGCACCAAAGCACCCAGACGATGAAGCCCGCCACCGCGGCGAAGAAGCTGGGTGTGTACCTCGAAGCCACCCCCGCCGAGTTCCGGGAGGGGGTCGTCACGCGCGCCGAGCTGAACGCGCTCCAGGCCGACCCGCCGCAGTGGCTGAGCGACCTGCGCCGTGACGGCCCGCACCCGCGCCCGGTGGTGGCGCAGAAGCTCGGCGTCTCCATCGCGGGGCTGGCCCGCGGCGGGGTGACCGAGCCCCTGACCACCGAGCAGATCGAGGCGCTCAAGGAGGAGCAGCCCGAGTGGCTGGTCAAGGAGCGCGCCACCCAGGCGGACGTGCGCAAGGAGGCGGCCCGGATCAAGAAGCGGGACGCCGAGCGGGAGGCTCAGCAGTCCTGACCCCGGCCGGGCCGCCGCCCGGCCCGGTCAGTCCCTGTGCTCCTCTTCCGGAATCGACTCCAGGAAGGTGGCCGAGGGGATGAAGAAGAGGGTCCCGGTGACGGCCTGGGAGTAGTCGAGGATCGGGTCGGGGCCGGATTCCGGGCCGCCCAGGAACATCTTGCGCAGCATGGCCTCGGGTATCGCGGGGGTCCGGGCATAGGCGATGAAGTACGTGCCGAACTCTCCGTGGCCGGGCCGGCCGAACGGCATCGCGCCGCGCAGTATCTCCAGTTCCTCGCCGTCCGGGCCGGTGACCGTGTTCACGTCGATGTGGGAGCCGGGCACGTCGAGCTCGATGTTGGTCAGCTTGGAGCGGCCGATCACCTTCTCCTGGGCCTCGACGGCGAGGGCCTCCCAGGCGTCGACGTCGTGCACGTACTTCTGCACCATCGCATAGCTGCCCGCCCGGAACGCGGGGTCCTCCTCGCCGATGATCGCCGCCTCGGCCGCCGCCCGTCCGACCGGGTTCTCGGTGCCGTCGACGAAGCCGAGGAGGTTGCGCGAGTCGAAGTAGGCGAAGGCCTGGACCTCGTCCTGGACGGTGACCGCCCCGCGCAGCCGCTTCATGATCTCGGCGGACAGGGCGAAGCACAGATCCGTGCGGGCGGCGCGGATGTGGAAGAGCAGGTCGCCCGGCGTGGCCACGGCGTGATGCCGGGGGCCGGTCAACTCCTCGAAGGGATGCAGCTGTTGCGGGCGCGGCCCCTCGAACAGCCGGTCCCAGGCCGCGGATCCGACGCCGGCCACGCAGCCCAGTGCTCCGTCCGGACTGGGGAAGCCCACGGCCCTGACCAGTCCGGCGAGGCCGGACAGCAGGTCACGTACCGCGGGCTCGCCTCCAGGCTCGATCGTGACCACCAGGAACACCGCGACGGGCGCCTGCGGACTCAGCACCGGCTGCGGCAGCGCACCGGTCGAGCGTATGGACGACGGCTTGGATGACGGCATGGTTCCCCTCTCACCCTCGGACCCCGCCACCTAACGATGCCCGGCCGAACCGGGAACGATACCCGGCGAAATCCCGCACTTCTGGCGCGTATGCGAGGTGAGTTCGGACGGTTCGGCCACGAAAAACCCGCATGCGAACGCTTCTACGGTTCTGGGATCATCCCGGCATGGTCCACCGTCTCGAACCCCTGGTCATCCGGCACACCCGTCGTATCCCCTCCCCCACCGGCCCCGCCGGCGAAGGGGCCGTCGCGGCGCGGCAGTTCGACGCCGCGCTCCTGTCCGTGGGGTTCAAGCTCTCGGCCGAGTTGCTGGAGCGGCTGTCGGGGCTGTCCGAGGGGACGGTCGTCGACACGGCGGTGCGGACGCTGGGCACGGTCCGCGAGATGGTCGGTGACCATGTGCGGCACAACGTGTACTTCATCGACTTCCCGGCCAACGTGCCCGACACCTACGACTTCTGGGCGCGCTGCGTCGCCGAGGCGCTGGCCGACGAGTCGGCGCGCGAGAGCGTGCTGGAGCAGTTGGGCAAGGGTGCCGTCGATCTGCTCACGCTGCCCTCGTACGGCCGCTACCAGCACACGTACGCCGAGATGCTCGGCCACCACGAGGAGCTGATCGCCGCCGCGGGCGACCGTGTGACGGTGCTGCACCTCGGCGGGGACGCGGAGGCCGAGGTCACCGACCTGTACCTGGCGTTGGCGGGCAGCACCACACCGCTCGGCGAGGACGGGCTGCGTGACCTCGACGTGCTGGCACGGGCCTGCGTGGACGGGCCGCAGCCCGAGACGATCCCGGTCCGGGAGAACCGGGCCGTGCTCAACAGGGCCCGGCTGCGGGCCGGCGCACCGCCCCTGCTGGACACGGTCACCGATGTGCTGCGGCTGGCCTGCGCGGTGTCGGACGGCGATGTGACCCTCGTGGCGGCCACCCGCTTCCGGCGACTGACCCGGCCGGTGCGCCGCGCGCTGCTCGCGGGCCTCGACTCGGTGGTCGCCGCCGCGCCCGCCAAGCTGGCGGACGTCCACGCGCACCGCGAGGGCTTCAAGCGCCTCGGCGAGCGCCTGCACCCGCACGAGTACCCGCAGTGGCCGCACGCCGCCGACGTGTTCGCGGTCGCGCGGGGTGAGAAGCGGGCGCGCTCGTTCGACAGCCGGGTCGAGGAGCTGCTCGGCATGCACGACGTGACCGGCGCGGTGGAGCTGCTGAAGTCCGCGCCGGGCAAGCTGTTCCGCGCGCTCGACCGGCTGCTGCGCATGGCGCTGGACCAGGAGGAGCGGGACGTGGTGGCGGCCGCCGCCGAGGAGGTCGTGGCCGACGTCTCCGGCCGGGTCCTGCTGTCCGTCCGCGAGCACCTGGCCAACCGCGCGCGGGACACGGGCGAGACCCGGGTGTTCGTGAACCGCCTCGGCCGGGCCTGGGTCACCGAGGACGAGCGTCCGCCGGTGCTGCCTCCCGAGCGGGAGCGCCTGATCGCCGCGCTCGACGCGGAGCTGCGCCGCCGGCTGCCGGCCCCCGGCCGGCTGCTGATCGATCCGGACGCCCTGGATGTCGCGCTGCCGCTGAGTGGCAGGGCGACCGCCGCGGGGCTCGGCGTGCTGCCGCGCGGCTCGGTGTCGCCCGTGGACGGTGAGCTGCTGCGCTTCTTCGTGTACTGGAAGCAGGCCGCCCACCGCACCGACTACGACCTGTCGGCGCTGATGCTGGACGCCGACTACGCGACGGTCTGCTGGCTGGCGTACACCAACCTCAAGGACCTGGAGGGCGAGCACTCCGGTGACATCACCGAAGCCCCCGACGGTGCCTCGGAGTTCATCGACCTGCGCCTGGGCGCCGCGCGCGGGGAGTTCATCGTCCCGCAGGTCAACATCTTCGCCGGGGAGGGCTTCGAGGAGGTCGAGGAGTCGTTCTTCGGGTTCATGCTGCGGGGCTCGGGGCAGCGGGGCCGCCCGTTCGAGCCGCGTACCGTGCGCATGAAGTCGGATCTGCGCGGACCGGGCCGGGTCGCGCTCCCGCTGGCGTTCCGGCGCGGTGAGGACGGCCGGTGGCGGGCCAAGTGGCTGCACCTGTACCTGAAGGGAACGCCGGCGGCCAACAGGGTCGAGGGCAACCGGGTCTCGGTCGCGACGCTGCTGCGCGGCATCGTGGAGCGCGAGCAGTTGACGGTGCGCTACCTGACGGGCCTGATGGACGTCACGACGACGACCTTGTGGGACGGCAAGACGGTCCCGGAGGGCCCCGTCACCTACATCGGCCTTCAGCGGCCCGACGGGCTGCACCCCGACTCGCGGGTCGTCGTCCCCGAAAATCTGCGCGACCTGATCCCCGAGTGACTGTTAGAGTCGGCCGTGGCGAGGCCATGAAGGGGCTTCCTTCTCAACTCCTTATTGAACTAGTCCTTTCGCTTTCCTCGCCACTCAACTCTTCTCGTCGGCTCAGCTGTCGTAATCGCCTCGGCTCAGCTGTCGTAGTCGACCGTCAGCGTCTCGGAGACCGGGTACGACTGGCAGGTCAGCACATAGCCCGCGTCCACCTCGGCCGCTTCCAGGGCGAAGTTGCGCCGCATGTCCGCCTTGCCCTCGGTGACGAGGGCCCGGCAGGTGCCGCAGACACCGCCCTTGCAGGCGAACGGCAGGTCGGGGCGGGTGCGCTGGGCGCCGTCGAGGACGGTCCGCTCCCTCGGCAGCGCCGCGGTGGTGGAACGGCCGTCGAGGGTGATGGTGACCTGGCTGACGGGTCCGTCCGGCCCGGCCTCCTCGTGGTGGACCTCCCGCACGGGCTCGTCGTCGGCGAAGAACAGCTCCTGGTGCACCCGCTCGGCCGGGACCCCGAGGCCCGCCAGCACGCCCTGCGCGTCCCGGACCATGCCGTGCGGTCCGCACAGCCACCAGTGGTCGGCGGTCCTCACGTCGACCAGCGCGTCGACGAGCGCGGCGAGCCGCTCGGCGTCGATCCGGCCGGAGAGCACCTCGGCCTCGCGGGGTTCGCGGGAGAGCACGTGGGCGAGCTGGAACCGGGCCGGGTAGAGGTCCTTCAGGTCCGCGAGCTCGTCGGCGAACATCACGGTGTCGGTGCGGCGGTTGCCGTAGAACAGGGTGACCGTCGAGCGGGAGTCGGCGGCGAGGACGGACTCGGCGATGGACATCATCGGCGTGATGCCGGAGCCCGCCGCGATCAGCACGTGATGGCCGGGCGTGGTGAGGTCGGGCGTGAAGGCGCCGGTGGGGGCCATCACCTCGACGGTGTCGCCGGGGCGTACGTCGCTGACCAGCCAGGACGAGAAGAGGCCGCCCGGCACCACCCGTACGCCGATACGGGGACTCGACCCGACCGGTGAGCAGATCGAGTACGAACGCCGCTCGTCGCGTCCGTCGATCTCGCGCCGCAGCGTCAGCGACTGGCCGGGCTCGAAGGCGAACTCCTCGGCCAGCTCGGCCGGGATGTCGAAGCCGACGGCGACGGCGTCCGCGCACAGGGGCTCGATGGCGGCGACGCGCAGGGAGTGGAAGGCCGGACGGCGGCGGGCGCGCGGGCGTACCGCGGCGGCCGTCTGCTCTTCGGTGAGGCCTTCCATTCAGATCTCCTTGACGTACTCGAACGGCTCACGGCAGGCGCGGCAGCGCCACAGCGCCTTGCAGGAGGTGGCGGCGAAGCGTGAGGTCTCCTCGGTGTCCGCCGAGCCGCAGCGCGGGCAGGTCACCGCGTGCCGGGTGGCGGACAGCACCAGCGGGACGGGGCCGCCGCCGCGCGGGGCGGGGCCGGGCGGGGCGATGCCGTGCTCGGCGAGCTTGCGGCGGCCGGCCGGGGTGATCCAGTCGCTGGTCCACGGCGGGTTCAGCACGGTGCGGATCTCCACGCGCGCGTATCCGGCGTCACGCAGTCGCGCCGCCACGTCCGCCCGCATCTCCGCCATGGCCGGGCAGCCCGAGTAGGTCGGGGTGAGGCTCGCGACGACCGTGCCGTCCTCGGTCAGCTCGACGCCGCGCAGGACGCCCAGGTCGGCGAGGGTGAGCATGGGCAGCTCGGGGTCCGGCACGGCCGCGGCGACCTGCCGGGCGCGCCGGGCGTCGAGCAGGGTGGTCACCATGTCGCCTCCGGGTGGGCGCGGGCCACGATCTGCAACTCGGCGAGCAGCGGGGCGAGATGTTCGGTGTGCTCGCCGTCGCGGCCGGATCCGGGCAGCGGACGGTACACCGGCATGGGCAGTCCGGCCGCCTGGGTGACCTGGCGGATCACCTCGACCACCTCGTCCCTGACGTCGTACGCCGTGAACAACTCGCCGATGTAGGGGGCCACTTGCTCCTGGGCCCGGCGCATCCGGCGATGCGACTCGTCGGTGCCGTCGCCCAGGCGCACCGCCCAGTCGGCGGCGTACTGCCGGTGGTAGGCCAGTTCCTTGACGCCCTTCGCGGCGATGGCCGCCAGCACGGGGTCCGGGTGCGCGGCCAGTCGCTCGAACTGGGCGAGGCGCCAGCTGGAGAGCACCAGCAGCCGCACGATCGTGAACGCGAAGTCACCGCCGGGGAGTTCGGCCAGGCGTACGTTGCGGAAGTCGCCCGCGTCGCGGAAGTAGGCGTAGGCGTCCTCGTCGCGGCCGGTGCCGTCGACCTGGCCGGCCCGGGAGTAGAGCAGGCGGGCCTGGCCGAGGAGGTCGAGGCCGATGTTGGCCAGCGCCACCTCCTCCTCCAGCTCGGGGGCGCGGGTGACCCATTCGCCCAGGCGCTGGGCCGAGACCAGGGCGTCGTCGCCCAACGCCACGCACAGCGCGGCCAGTTCAGCGTGGTCGACCCCCTCGGGCACGGTGGTGTCGACGCCGTGCAGCGGGTCCTCGAAGCCGGTGCCGTAGGCCCAGCGGGTGTCGTCCTCGTGTCCCTCGGCGAGGGTCATGTAGACGTGGTCGTCGCTCATGCCCTCTCCTTCAGATGTGCGGGACGTCGTCGGGGATGTCGTAGAAGGTCGGGTGGCGGTAGACCTTGTCGGCGCTGGGTGCGAAGAAGGGGTCCTTCTCGTCGCGGGTCGAGGCGGTGATGTGCTCGGAGCGCACCACCCAGATCGACACGCCCTCGTTGCGCCGCGTGTACAGGTCGCGGGCGTGGGTGAGCGCCATGCGGTCGTCGGCGGCGTGCAGCGAGCCCACGTGGACGTGGTTCAGCCCACGCTTGCCGCGCACGAACACCTCGTACAGCGGCCAGTCCTGCTTCTCGGGGCTCATGCCACCGCTCCCTTCTCCGCACGGGCGGCCTGCTTGGCCGCGTGGGCGGTGGCCGCCTCGCGCACCCAGGCGCCCTCCTCGTGGGCGCTCCTGCGCCGTTCCATCCGCTGCGCGTTGCACGGCCCGTCGCCCTTGATGACCCGCATCAGCTCGGTCCAGTCGGGGGTGCCGAAGTCGTGCCGGCCGCGCTCGGCGTTCCAGCGCAGCTCCGGGTCGGGCAGGGTGACGCCGAGCTTCTCGGCCTGCGGGACCGTCATGTCGACGAAGCGCTGACGCAGCTCGTCGTTGCTGTGCCGCTTGATCTTCCAGGCCATGGACTGCGCGGAGTTGGGCGAGGCGTCGTCGGGCGGGCCGAACATCATCAGCGACGGCCACCACCAGCGGTTCACGGCGTCCTGCACCATCTCGCGCTGGGCCTCGGTGCCGCGCATCATCGTCATCAGCAGCTCGTAGCCCTGCCGCTGGTGGAAGGACTCCTCCTTGCAGATCCGCACCATCGCGCGGGCGTACGGCCCGTACGAGCTGCGGCACAGCGGCACCTGGTTGCAGATCGCGGCGCCGTCCACGAACCAGCCGATCACCCCGACGTCGGCGAAGCTCATGGTCGGGTAGTTGAAGATCGAGGAGTACTTCTGGCGGCCCTCGATCAGCCGGTCGGTCAGCTCGGCGCGGTCGGTGCCCAGGGTCTCGGCCGCCGAGTACAGGTACAGGCCGTGCCCGGCCTCGTCCTGGACCTTGGCGAACAGGATGGCCTTGCGGCGCAGCGACGGGGCGCGGGTGATCCACTCACCCTCGGGCTGCATGCCGATGATCTCCGAGTGGGCGTGTTGCGCGATCTGCCGGATCAGCGTCCTGCGGTAGCCCTCGGGCATCCAGTCCCGCGGCTCGATCCGCTGGTCGCGCGAGATCGTCGCGTCGAAGTGCTCCTGCAGCGGCTCCTCGCCGGGCGCCTCGGCGGAGTGTGAGGTCGTCATCGCTCCCGCTTCCCAACCGACCATTCGTTCGGTATTCAGTGTGACGTGTTTCCGCCAGGGGGGCAAGACCCTTCGGGCGCGCGAAAAACGGCCCAGGACACCCCCACGGGGTACCTGGGCCGTTGCTTCGCCGGTCGGGGACCGTCACACGTTGGGCACCTTCAGCCGGTCCCAGCTGACCTTGCCCGGGATACCGTCCGCGTCCTTGCCCTTGAAGCCGAGCTTCTGCTGCCAGGCGGCGTAGGAGCGCCGGTCGGCCTCGGTCCACTCGGGGCTCGGGCCGTCCTCGTAGCGGCCGCATCCCTCCGCGACCAGTCGACGCCCCATGGCGGTGATGATCGCGGACTTCTGGCCGACGTGGAAGAAGCCGCTGCCCGGGAACGGCTCCAGCTTCGGCTTGGGCGCCGGCTTCGGGTCGGGATCCGGGTCGGGCCTGCCGCCCCCGCCCCTGAGCCGCTGCGCGATGCGCCCCCGCATGCCGTCCATGGTGAAGCCGCGCGGGTCCTGCTTGCCCGGCTGCCACTCCTTGTGGCCGATCACCGAGCGTTCGCTCCAGCCGTGGTGCCTGCAGATCGCGGCGGCGGCCTTCTCGATCGCCTCCTTCTGCGCCTCGGGCCAGGGGTCCCTGCCGTCGCCGAGGTTGACGCACTCGAAGCCGTAGAAGTGGGCGTTGCCGTCGGTGTCGGCCTCGTTGTCGGGCGGCAGCCTGGACTCGTTGACCACGGCGCGCAGGACGTCGCTGTCACCGAGGCCGGCGTGGTTGGCGCGGCCGTTGCCGACGAGGTGGATGTGGCCCTGCTTGTCGATGACGCCGTGGCAGAGCGGGCCGGGCAGGCCGGAGTAGCCGTTGTAGCAGATGTTCACCGAGTTCTCGGTGCCCTTGGTGACGGTGTGGTGGATCATCACGCCGTTCACCGGGCCCCAGGGGCCCTTGCTGTTGCGGTTGTGGGTGCGCCAGCTGCGGACCTCGTGGACCGTCAGTCCCTCCGCGCGGAGGATCTCCACCATCTTGGACGCGCTAAGGGGCTTCGCCATCATTCGTCTCCTTCCGCCGTGGCCTCGGCTTCCGCCGTGGTCTGCGACCGCCCCCGCGACGGGTCCTCCGCCAACTGCTCCTCGCGGCGCGCCTGTTCCTCCGCCGCGAGCGTCGCCTCGTCCGCGGCCGGGATGCCGCCGGCCAGCGGGTTGAAGGCGAGGCGCAGGTCGACGGTGCCGCCCTCCCCCTTGACCAGGGCGAGCGGGGCGAAGGAGCGGACGATGCCGGCGGGGCCCTGCAGCAGCGGGCGCCGGGCCGGGTCGGTGGGCCACTCGACGTTGCCGGTGGCGGTGCGGGCGGGCACGATCCAGTGGTCGCCGGTGCGGTAGGCGGCGCCCTTGGCGAAGTACACCTCGACCCCGTCCTCCAGAGGCAGCCACTCCCCCTCCGTGACGGGCACGGCACCGCCCTTGAGGGCGGTCGTACGGCCCTTGCGCCTGGGCCCCTCGTGGTGGTCCCAGCGGCGCAGGAACGGGTTGAGGTGGGGCAGCCGTCCGACGCCCTGGTCGGGCTCGGCGCTCAGGCGGACGCGGCGGCCCGGCAGGTCCAGTTCCTCGACCCGCAGCAGGGGCAGGGGTTCGAGTCGGGAGGCGTAGGCGGTGTCGACCAGCTCGACGTGGTCGCCGACGTCCAGGTCCAGCTTGTCGTCGTGGCCGAGGGAGGCCAACTGCACCCAGGTGCCATCGAGTTCGTCGACCGGGAACACCACCGAGCCGTTCTCGCGGGACCACTTGAAGGTGGCGTCCTCGGCCTCGCCGCCGGCGTGCACCTCCACGCGGTAGAGCTGGTTCTCCTGGCCGCGGTAGCGGGCGTCGGGCTTGACCAGGCAGGGGTCCTCGTCGGCGTGGTCGGGCCGTTCGCTGCGGGCGGCCAGACGCGCGGTGGGCGTGGCCTGCTTCTGCGCCCACTTGTCGAAGGCGGCCCGCACGACCTCCTTGGACGGGTCGGTCTCCTCGATGTCCAGGGCGGCCAGCGACAGGGGCAGCACCTGCCAGACGACCTTCACGCGCGCGGCGGTGTCCGGCATCGCGGCGCCGAGGGCGACCTCGCGCAGGGCCGGGTCCTCGGCGGCGGAGACGGCTCGCTCCCACACGTTCAGGTAGACCACGAACGGCGATGTGGCGGGCGAGGGCAGCCGGTCGCCGGGCCGCTCCGGGTCGCGGAAGCCGTCGGGCTGGTCCCAGTAGGTCCAGTGCGCGGGCGGGGCGGCGGTGTCCTGATCCTCGGCGTCCTCGTCCGGGACCGGCACGCCCGGCGCCGGACGGGTCGCGTCCACCAGGATGCCGTCGACGTAGTAGCGGCCGCCGCGGATGTGGAGCGTGTCGATGTCGTGCCTGCCGCCCACGTAGTCGATCTTGAAGCCCGCGGCGTCGCGCGGCCCGCCGTGCCGGCCGATCAGGTCGGCGGCGAGGGTGCGGGCCTGGTGGAGCTGGATCGCGGTCTGCTCGTTGAGGTCGGCGTCGAGCTGGACGCGGCCCTGCTGGGCGATCACCGCCGAATAGCGCCGCTGCGGGCGGAACGTGAGGCGGGAGAGGTCAGCGTGCATGAAGGGGGTCCCCCTGGTTCAGGAAAGTGCGGGTTGGGCTTACGGCGGCGGCGCACGTGTCGCGACTCATGGCCGGCATCACGTCAGGCATCACGTCACGCATCACGTCACGCATCACGTCACGAAGAAGATCCCGGCGTCGGTGCCCGCCGGGGTGTACTCCGCGAGCCGAGCCCGGAGGCCGTCCTCGCGCTGCGGCCGGTACAGATCGTGGAAGGCGCCCATCTCGGCCCCGTCGTCCGCACCGCGCCGGATCTCCTCGGGGCACCGGTCGGCGGGCAGCCCGTACCAGGGCGTCCCGTAGCGCAGCGACGTGAGCAACGGCCGTACACCGGCGTTCAGGTCGGGCTGGCAGCGGTACCGGCGCGGAGTGCGCGAACCGGGCGGCACGTACGAGTACCTGAGGCAGCCGATCCCGCGCCTGGCTACGTGGAGCCGGTCGGTCAGGATCGAGTTCTCGGCGATCCGCACGGCGTGCGTGAAGATCTCGCCGATCACCGTGGTGCGGTGCAGGTGCAGCACCGCGTGGGCGTGCCGGCAGTCCGGCGCGGACAGGGCCTCACGGCCCGTACCGGTGGCGTCGAGGACGCTGTCGCGCAGGTGGATGTCGAGGGGTTCCTCGCTCACCTCGTCGCCGATGACCTCGATGGTGCCGAGGATGCTGTGCTCGATCTGGAGGCACGCGGTGGTGCGCTCCAGGACGATGCTGGGCTCCTCCGGCGAGTGCGGGTCGCACTCGGGCTCCAGCGACCAGCCGGGCACCAGCGTGGAGTGCCGCAGGACGACCGCCCCCATGGGGCCGGTGACGTTGATGCCGCGTCCGGCGACCAGCAGGCCGTCGAGGACGATGCGCGGACGCTCGTGCGGGGCGCAGTCCTCGGACACGGCACGGATGTTGAGGGCGTCGGGACGGTTGCTGTACCAGTCGAGCAGGCGGATCACCGGGCGGGTGCCCTCGGCCGCGCGGACCTCCAGGCGGTCGCCGGGGTCGAGGTCGAAGTCCAGCTGCTCCTGGTAGGCGCCGCTGTGCGTGATCTCGATGACGCCGGCGGGACCGGTCCGGTCGGCGCGGCGGTCGTGCTGCCAGGCCCGGTAGGCATCCATGATCTGGCGGTAGGGCTGTCCGGGTCCGACCCGGTACACCTCCGCCTCCGGACGCGGCTGGCGGTCCGGACGCTCGTACTCGCCGCCGCCCATGTCCGCGCCGAACGCGTACTGGTAGTCCACCCACACGCCCTGCCGGGGCGCCGACCGCGACCCGAACGCGATCCGCCCGAGCTCCGGGTCGACGGCGACCTGCCCGCGCCTGGGCCGGTAGCGCCAGTCCGACAGGTCGGCGACCACGATGTCGGCGGGCGGTACCGGCCGGTCCTCGCCGTCGCGCCGGATGACGAGGCTCTTGCCGGGGCCGTAGTAGTCGGTGAGCCGGTCGTGGAGCTGACGGCGGGTGATGAACGCCGGAACGTTGTCGATGGTCGCGACGTGCGTGGGCGACGGCTCCGGGAACGGCTTGGTGACCAGCGGGGTGTCGTTGCCCAGGATCGAGAACGTGTAGAGGTTGCGGGCGCGATCGATGCAGTACGCCGGGGACTGGGTGAGCGAGTGCGCCTTCAGCCGCCAGACGAACAGCGCGACGCCCGCCGGGGTCCAGCCGCCCTGCCGGTGCGCCGAGTCGGCGCGACGGACGTCCGCCGTGCGGGCCGTCGCGCCGAAGGGGCCGCCCGCGAGGTCGAGGGCGGAGTTGTCGCGCAGGTCGACGAGCCGGCCGCGCTCGCCACGGTGGACGCCGGTGTCGCCGTACAGCTTCACGGGCTGGGTGTGCGCGACTTGCCGGGACAGCTCGACGGCGCGGGCGGGCCAGCCGGTGACCTGGTCGGAGAGTTCCTCCAGCAGGTGGAGGGTGCCCTTGCGGCGGCGGTTGGCCACGGTGGCGGCCACCTCGCGGCGCGGGGCGACGGCCTCGGCCAGGGCGGCCCTGCCTCCCTCGTGCAGGCCGGTCGTGAGGACCCGCTCGTAGCCGGGCAGGGTGCGGTAGCCGACCAGGTCGCCGAGGTACGGCAGCACCCAGGGCGCCGCCGTCTCCACGAACAGGTCCTCGTAGCCCTGCTGGACGCCGTCGCGGACCCGGTCGAGCTGCTCGGCGATCACCGCGAGCAGCGCGCGCAGCGCCTCGCCCTCCTCGGCGTCGCGCAGCAGGTGCCAGCGGGGCAGCAGGGCGGCGAGACCGTCGGGTTCCCTGGAGGCGGTCGCCGGGGCCGCGGCCTCCAACTCGACATCCGCGGAATGCGCGGCCATCACTTGACCTCCGTCAGAATCAGGGTGTCCGCGGCCTTCGGCGACAGCATCGCGAGCTGGGCCGGGCGGATGCCGCGGAAGACGAACACCGAACGGCCCTTCGCCAGGCGCCGGGTGTCGGTGATGTCGGGGTTGAGGCGCAGGAGTTCGGCGAGCGGGACGCCGTACTCGGCACAGATCGCCGACAGGGTCTCGCCGTCGGCGGCGCGCACCGTGTGGATCTTCTCGTCGTACGCCGCCGGGTGCGCCGGGACCGATGCCCTGGGCGGGCCGGGGTCGGTGAGGATCCCGGTCAGCTCCGCCGGCGTGGCGGACGCGGGGACGCCGGTGAACACGTCGACGTCCACGTAGTCCACGCCGGGCACGGTGTGGGCCGTGGCGAGGACGTCGGAGAGGCGGGCCGGGCGGCCCAGCTCCCGTCCCTCGTAGCCGAGCCGGCGCAGCAGTGCCTGGCGCAGGCGCGGTTCCACGATCTCCCAGGTGTGATCGGGGGCGACCTTCACCTTGGCGGCGATCAGCAGCAGGACCAGCTCGCGCACGTCCACGCGCACCGGGAGGTTCAGGTCCCCGTACTCGGTGAGCGCGCCGCGCAGCGCCCCGAGCGTGTCCGAGTCGCCGTCGATCGGCACGTCGTCGGTGCCGGCGACCGTCACGTGCAGCACGCGGCGCCGCCCGTCGAAGAGTTCACGCGCGGCGGCCCGGCCGATGCCGGCCCGGGAGCGGGCGAAGTCCTCGTAGTCGGAGGCGGAGACCAGCCGGTCCAGCGCCGAGACGGCGAGCGGGATCGTACGGCGGGTCAGGCCGGGGCCGTCCGCGTCCGCACCGCCCTTCGCCGGGCGCGGGTTGGTCACCTGGGTGACGCCGAGCGGCCGGGTGAGGGGCTGGGTGACGCGGTCGGCGGCGACGTTGGCCGCCTTGCCGGTGCCGAAGCGGTAGCGGGCGCGGATGTTCTCGTGGCCGGACGGCAGCCGGGCGCCGTTGATCCCGTCGCCGAAGGTCACCGTCGTCCGGCCGTCGGCGGTGGAGCCGGTGATGTAGACCCGCTCGCCCGGGCCGCGTCCGGCGAGGCTGTCGACCTCGTGCCACAGGACGCCGTCGACCCGGATCTCCAGGACCGGCGTGGCGCCGAGGGGGTTGTCGTCGGCGAGCCAGGTCAGCGGGGACTGCCAGAGCGCGAACGTCTGGTTCACGCGGTCGGAGTCACCGCTGCCGATGGCCTGCTCGCGGCTCTCGCCATGGGTGGCCTCGACGACGTTGCCGAGAACCTTGACCGTCTCGCGGCGGTAGCGGTGGGCGAGGTCGGCCGTCAGGGTCAGGCGGGTGTGGACGTGGTCGCCGGGCAGCCGGGGGTCGACGGCCGGGTCGGCGGTGGCGATCGTGACGACCTCGGTGGCCCGCACGCCCGCCGTTCCGGGGATGTCACTGCGCTCCCCGCTCACCATGAGGGTGCGGCCGGGCCGCAATCCGTCGTACAACTCGGCGAGTTCGATCTCGTTGCCGTGGACGTCCTCGCCGAGCGGTTCGTCGGCGAGGCGCAGCGGCTCGCCCGCCGCGTGCACGGTGGTGTCGCGGATGTGCGAGAGCAGGACGTCGAACTCGTCCAGCCACGGGTCGGCCAGGGTGAGTTCGGTGCCGCGTCCGGTGATGCCGTAGTTGCTGTACGCCGCGGTACGGGCCACGACGACCTGCGTGGTGACGAACGCGAGCCGGGAGTCGCCGGGGACGCCGTCCTGGGCGCCCTTCGCGGGGCGCTGGACCGCGACCCAGCTGCCGACCGTGATGCCGGCGTGGACGGTGTCCAGCTGGAGGAGCCGGCGGTTGAGCGGCTCGGGCTTGCTGGCGATGACCACCTCGACGTTCGGCTCCGTGGTACCCACCGTGTACTTGAGACTGACCTCGTACTCGCCGTGCGTGAACTGTTCGTTCGCGCCCGGCCGCAGCGTGATCTGCTCGGACGTGCCGTTGTGGACACCGACGTGGACCAGGCCCTCGTCGTCGGGCCGCGACACGAAGAGCGTCCGCTCGGGCAGGCCCGAGCGGAGGCGGGCCGTGACACCGGGTTCCTGTGAGTCGTTGGGACGTCGGTTGAGCCAGTTGAGGTCGCGGTCCTGGCCGGAGCGCACGGACAGCTCGACCTGGCCCGCGCCGAGCGGGAAGTTCACCGGCTGGGTGACGGGCAGGTTCTCGGCGCGCTGGTCGGAGCTGCTGCCCTCGACGTACTGGAACTCGGCGCGGACCGGGGTCCTGCCCGCCGTGTCGTACACGACGCGCGTGCTCACCAGCACGGCACCCGTGAGCGGCCAGTCGGCGGTGCGGATGACGCGGCCGCGGTCGTCCTGGACCGGCTTGAGCGGGGCCGTGGCGCCGAAGGGGGCGGCGGTGACCCGCATGGCGAGCAGTTCGCGCAGGAGTTGGGGGGTGCCGGGGGCGGCGGCGGTGCGCCACGCCGGGTACAGGGTGCCGAGGGAGGGGTTGAGCGCGGAGAGCAGCCGGGCGGTGTCGGTACCGGGCCGCTGGGAGCCGATGCCGCCGCGCGGGGCGGGGGCGGAGGCACGCAGGGCGGGAAGCACACCGCCGAGGGCTTCGAGAGCAGCGGTGCGCGCATCGCCGCTGCTTGGGGGCGCGGGACTGTATCGATCTGCGGCTCCGCCGCGGGGCGCGACCAGCCCCGACGGCGCGGCAGACGATCGACTGCCCGCTTCCTCCGATTGGGCCGGCGCCAACTCCAGTGCGCGCTCCGCGATTTCGGCCAGCACCGCCTCCAACTGCTCGAACCAGGCAGCGACGTCCTCGTACGGCTCGGCCAACACCTGAGCCTCACCGAGACGCGCCACCGGCTCCGCAAGCCGCGCAGCCAGCCGCTCAGGACTCTTGATCCCGTCCAGATCCCCCCGCAGCGGCGCGAGCACCTGGTCCTCGAAGTCCTCGATCACCCGGCTGACCGGCCGCGGGTTCGGCACCTCGGGCGTGGGCGGCTCGTCCCCCGGCTCGCCCGGCGACCGCGGGGCAGCCGTCCATCGCCGTACCTCGTCGAGGAGTTCCTTCAGGGTCGGCGGGGCCGACTTCGGCAGGGAGATCGCCGTGATCTCGTCCTCCCGGTCGACCCGGGCCTTCGCGACCGGCAGCAACTTGCGTTCTCCGCCTGCCTGTTCACCGAAGACAAAGAGCAGCTGGTCACCGGTCTGCAGCGAGTTGGCGGTGCCCTCGACGAAGATCTCCGAGCGGCTCTCCAGGTCCGCGGGGGTGACGAGGGAGGGGCGCCGACGGCGGACCTTCAGGTCGTTCCAGTCCCAGCGGGCGGTCAGGTCCCGGCTGGTCTCGAAGGTGAGGGACTGCTCGTCGGCGGACGCCGGCACGCTGTGGCTGCGGGCACCGCGCGGGATGAGCACCGGCAGGGCCTCGGCGCGCGGGTCGCGTTCCAGGGTGTACGCCAGGTGCGTGGCGGCGGCGACGCCGGGGCGCGGGCGGTGGCCGACGAGCCGGCCGAGCAGGACCAGGGAGCGGTGCTCGTTGGCCGTGCGGATGTACGCCTCGTCCGCGATCCGCTCGGAGTGGAAGGTGAGCAGGTCACCGAGGACAGCGGTGGCGTCGAGCAGGCCGATCGCCGGGTCGTCGGGGGTGCGCGCGGTGAGCCCTTGGAGGGCCGGGTACGCCGGTGAGGCGAGCCGGTCGAGCAGGGCCGCGCGGAACGAGCCGTACTCGCCGACGCGGTAGTCGAGGGCCGTGCGGCCGGGCGGGTTGTGCACGGGGGCCGGGGCGAGGCGCTCGTCGTGGCCGCCCCGGCAGGCGCCGCCGCAGCCGCAGTCGTCGGTGATCGTGACCTCGGTCATCGCGCACCTCCCAGGGATATCGCCAGCCGGCCGTTCTCCGGCCGGTCGGGGTCGTTGTCGCAGGTGGCGATCTCCAGCGGGCCGAGCCGCAGCACGCCGTCCTCCCTTTCTCCTCGGTCCGGCTCGAACAGCCGTCGCAGTCGGGTGACCTGGACGCTCGCGACGCCGGGCACGGCGGCAGCGACGGCGACGAGCCGGCTGAGCCGTACGGGTTCGCCGAAGGTCAGGGCGTCCGGGTGGAAGAAGCCCCGCAACCCACTGCCGAGGACGCGGTACAGCTCGGCGAGGATCTGGCCGTGCTGGTGGCCGGGCGCGGCGCACACGCTCAGCTCGATGTCGAGCGGGACGAGACGCGCGGCGCCGACGACGACGTCGTGGCCGATGCGCCGGTACGGCTCCAGGGCCTGGGCGACGGAGTCGAGCAACTCGGCCGACGGGGCGCCGGTGCCGTACGCGTCGACCGCGATGTGCGCCTCCTGCGTACTGCCGGTCCAGCGCAGCTCGGCCGCCGCCCGCTGCACGCCGGGCAGGGCGGTGGCGAGGGCCGCGTAGTCCTCGGCGGTGACCGCGCGCAGCCGGGTGCGGCGCAGGTCGAGCGGGGCCAACTGGCGTACCTGCTCGACGGGTTCGGGTTCCGTGCCGCCGACGGCGGGCAGCGGGTTGCGTACGACGGCGGCGGGCGGTGTCTCGCAGTCGGACTGGACGACGAGGTGGTTGATGGCCTCCGCGCCGACGTTGCCGGCCGTGCCGCCGCCGAGGCGGTAGTGCGCGGCGAGCCGCGATCCGGGCGTCGGCCGCGCGCCGTGGCGTCCGTCGCCGAAGCGCAGGGCGAGGCGGCCGTCGTCCTCCAGCTCACCGACGAAGTGGCGCTCGCGCCGGCCGCTGTCGAGGAGGCCGCGGCGCGGCTCCCAGATCTCGTCGTCGCCCTGGTGCAGGCGTACGGCGGGCAGGGCGCGGCGCGGGTCCTGGTCGAGCGCGGCGGTCGCGGAGCCGCGCAGCACCAGCTCGTCGGGGTGCAGTCCGGCCGCGTACGACGGGCCCCAGCTGTGGGCGATCTCCCAGGCGATGTGCCCGTCCAGGACGGTGCCCGCGCGGGCGCGTGCCGTGAGGACCTCGACGCGGCGCAGCTTGGCGTCGAGCAATTCGTCGCTGCGGTGCAGGAGTTCACGCAGGGCGCGGACCGGGTGGCGGCGCAGCTCGATGCGCTCCAGGATCCGCAGCCCGTAGATCACCGCGAGTTCGGCGATCTCCTCCTCGGCGAGGCCGTCCCGGTCGCGGGCGCTGCGCCACAGCTCGACGAGCCGCTGCCGCACCCGCCCCGGGATCGCGGCGATCCTCTCGGCCTGCCCGGCGGCGACGGTGGCCGGTTCGGGGAACGGCACCGCCTGGACGACGGGCGCGCGGGAGAGGACGGGGCGGAAGCGGGGCCGGATGCCGGGGTACACGGACTGGGCGAGCAGCGTTCGCAGGGCGCCGGCCTGGGCGTACGCGGTGCCGGGCACGACGCGTTCGTGGCGCTGGCCGGCGCGTTCCAGGCCGATTCCGGCCCTGTTGGCCGCCGCTTCCCCGACCACCTCGAACAGCTCGCGGACGTCGTCGGCGGTCAGGGACCGGCCCGACTCGGTGCTGTCCGTGAGGGAGTTGATCAGCCGCGCGGGTGCGTTGCCCTCCTCGCGGTCGCCGCAGCCGAACTCCGGTGGGTCGCAGGGGGCGACCTCGGCGGGTGCCTGCGGGACGGTGAAGGTCTCGGGCAGCCCGTGGAGCGTACGGCCGTGGTCGACGAGGACGACGTTGCCGCGGGCCAGCGTCACGTCCTCGACGGGCAGGCAGTCGCGGCCGCCGCGGGTGGCGAGGCAGAGCGGGAAGCGCAGGGCGTCCGCGGCGGCCCAGGTGACCTCCAGGACCGGCTGGTCCTCGATGCGGTCGACGGCCGGGGTGACGGAGGTCAGCCGGACGGCCTGCCGGTGGGCGGGGTCGGCGTCGCCGGGGGTACCGGTGCGCGGGCCCTTGACCTCCTCCAGGACGAGCAGGTCACCGGCCCTGAGGTCGAGTCGGCGGTCCCGGCAGGTCTCCGGGTCCACCCACTCGTCGCGCAGGGTCGCGGAGGTCGCGCCCTTGGGCAGGGTGCGGACCTCGCCGCCCCAGGTCCACAGGCGGATCGCGTTGTGCGCGACGCGCAGCTCCAGGGCGTCGGCGGTGACGACGGGTTCGAAGACCTCCACCGAGCCGCGCTCGTCGAGGTCGCCGAGGTCGGCCTCGTCGACGACCGTGCCCGGCTCGGGGCGGTCGTGCGGGTCGAGGGTGCGGACGTCGACGGAGGCGAAGCGGAAGGTGCCCGGGGCGAGCGTGTGGTCGCCGGCGGTCTCGACGGCGACGTAGGCCCGCGCCGTGCAGCCGTCGTGCATCGCGTAGTCGATGAGCCGCACGTGCCGCCGCACCGACACCCGGCGCCGGGCCGTGTCGAGGTAGGCCTCGGTGGCGACCGCGTCCTGCTGGTAGCTGATCTGGTCGCCGGTGTACGCGAGCAGTTCGACGAGGGTCGTGCCCAGGTCGGCGGGGTTGCGCTCGACCCAGTCGGGGGTGGTGAGCGCGAGCCGGTCCAGGAGCAGCTTGCGGATGGTGTCGTAGTCGCGGGCGGTGTAGTCGATGACGGGCGCGGAGGGGAAGTCCGCGTCGCCGTGCTCCTCCCCCGCGCAGTCGAAGGGGGTCGGGCAGTCGGGCCGGAAGACGAAGGCCGCGCTGTGGTAGCGCTGGTCGAAGCCGCGGTACGGCTCCGTCCCGGGGCGTCCGTACAGGTCGGCCTCGACGAGGGCGAGCCGGTAGCGGGAGGTGTCGCCGGCCTTGTCGAGGGTGACGTAGAGCCGGTCGTCGAGCTCGGGGTCCTCCTCGCGCTCGACGCTGACGTCCACGGCGGTGATGCGGGTGACCCGGCGGCCGCCGTCGATGCGGACGTTCTCCGGACCGAGGCCGTGCGGGGCCTTGCCGAGGAAGGTGACGGTGAGCAGCAGTCCGTCGTCGCTGACCTCGACGGCGTCGACACCGCCCAGCTGCGCGGCGCGGACCTTGGCCCGGCGGGAGGTGACGGTGGTACCGGTCATGCCGCGGCCCTCCCTTCGAAGACGTCGTCGCGGCGGGCGCCGTCGGCGCGCACGACGTACGACAGGTACACGCGGACGGCGTTGTCCTCGCTGATCACGTCGAGGGCCTCCACGTCGATGAGGTCGCCGAGCCAGCGCTGGAGCGAGGCCTGGACGGAGAGTTCGAGGGTGCTGATGAGCTCGGGGCTGGTCGGCGCGAAGACCAGGTCGAGCAGCCCGCAGCCGAAGTCGGGGCGCATCACGCGCTCGCCGGGGCTGGTGAACAGCAGCTGCTCGATGAGGTCGTGGACGTGCTCGCCGCGGGTGGCGTGCGCGGTGCGGCCCCGGCGGTCGGCGCGGAACGGGCTCGCGATGTCGCTGCGGGCGCGCCCGCTCGGGTGGCGGCTCATCGGACGGTGACCTTTCGCTGCGCGGCCTGGACGACGGGTGGCCCCTGCGGCACGAGGGCCGCGCTGAAGCACTCGGCCGCGGAGGTGTCGAGCAGCACGGACCGGCCGTCGACGGTGATCCCGGTGCCGCCTGCGGTCCACCGGACCGTCACGCAGGGCGAGGGCACCCGGTCGACGGTGTGCGGGCAGCCGGTGACGACGTAGCTGTGGGCGGACGTGGCGACGACGCCGCCCGCGAGGCGTACGCCGCCGGAGGGTGTGGTGGCGGGCGCGACACGGCCGCCGTGCGGGCAGCCGATCACGGCACTGGCGTCGAGCAGACTCCCGGACATGTTCGTGAGTTCCCCCGTCTTTCTCATCGCTGTCTTGCTCATCGCCGTCTTGCTCATCGCTTGGAGAGCACGGTCAACTGGCCCTCGTTGATGGTCACTTCGTTGCCGCGCAGCAGGACCTCGGCGCCCGCCCCGGTCGAGATGACCACGGCCTCCTTGGTGATGCGGATGTACGCGCCGCCCTGGGCCTGGAGCAGAATCCCCTGCTCGGCGCCCGGCGTGTCGCTCATGACGAGCTTGTGGGCCCGCGGTGTCTGTACGACCACGGGCTTGTCGGGCGAGCCGGCCTGAAGCTCGCGCCGCGCGTCGGGCGGCAGCTCCTCGGCGGCCCCGTACCAACACCCGGTCCACACCGGGAAACTGGGATCCCCCTGCTCGAACTCCACCCACACCCCCGCCCCCGGCGGCGGCACCACGAACTGCCCCGACTCGGGCCCGGTGAAGGGCAGGCAGGGCAGCGCCCAGGTGGACGGCTCGTCGCCGAGGACGTCCGGGACCTCGACGGTGATACGGCCGATGCGCAGAGGGTCGTCGTTGCTGACGACCCGGCCGCGGAACTTGCCGAGGTAGCGATTGCTGGGTGCCGCCATGGTGGGAGTGCTCCTGGTCGGTGGTGTCTGCCGGTGTTGCCTTGCGGGTGGTCAGGGCCGGACGTAGTCGCCGCGTGCCTCCAGGCCCTCCCTGGAGAGGGTGAAGTTCTGCTGGTAGGAGCCCGGACGCAGGTTGTGGGTGACGGATTTGACGAAGTAGTCGCCGTCGTACGCCCGTCCCGAGCCGCGTACGCCGACGAGCTGGCGCGGCTGGAGGATGTAGCCGTGCCGGATGACGTCGAGCGAGCCTGAGCCGGAGACGACGTCGGCGGACACGGCGGCGCGGGCGAGGAGTTCGGCCTCGGCCTGCTCGCGCTGGTGCTTGGCGGTGCCGGAGAGGGTCCTGCGCTTGAGGGCCGGGGTGGGCCGCTTGCCGAGTGGCGGGCGCAGGGGGCTGATCGACGGCTGCGGGAGCAGGTCGGACTGCCGGGTCTCGGGGTTCTGCCAGCGGGCCTGCGGTTCCTCGCGCGCGGTGCCGTCGTAGGCGAACGTCAGCTGGTCCACGGTCGAGTTGGCGTCCATGTTGACGTTGAGCGCGTGCTGGCGGATGCCGAGGCGCACCTCGGGTCCCCAACGGGCGGCGGACTGGCCGGGGTTGGGTCCGGGTTCGAGGTAGAAGGTGTACCCGTTGGCCCGCGCCAGCTCGGTGACGTACTGCAGGTCGGTCCCCGTCTGGTAGTGCACGCGCAGGTCCTGGTGCGGGGGCTGGGCGACCTTCTCGGTGTAGACGTCGGGCCGGATGCCGTAGTCGGAGTAGCGCCGCAGGATCGCCAGCACCCGCTCGGAGGGCGGCAGGTTCGGGTAGCGGCCGGTGCGCTCCTCGAGGTCCATGAGGAGGGTGAGGTCCTCGCCGGTGACGGTGAGCGTGGAGTGGCCGGGCTGGTTGCTGGCGCCGACCTCGTGCCGGACGACGAGACCGTCGAAGAGCACGCCGGAGGTGCCCTTGACGCTGACGGTGACGATGAGCCTCGTCTTGGGGTCGAAGAACCCCTCGGGCAGCAGCCGTCGGCTGATGATCCCGTTCTTGGTGAGATCGAAGGCGAGCTGGAAGCCGCTGCGCTCCCCCGCGGTGGCGGTGATCTGGGCGGACAGCAGGGCCTCGGTCACCTCGGCCGGGACGGGCCGGGCGAGTTTGGGCCCCATGAGGAGCGTGATGTGCACGGGGCCCTGCCCCACGGGCAGATCAAACACGCCGGTCTCCCCTGCCGCCCGGGAACCCGCCGGCGAGCGGGATGTCGACGACCCGCCCGGCCTCGTCGGTCAACTCGCGTGGATCGAGTACGGGGTTGGCGTCGGCGATCTGCCACCACTGGGAGGGGTCGCCGAAGTACCGCTGCGCCAGCAGGTCGGGGCGCTCGCCGGCGCCGACGGCGTGGGGCTGGGTGAGGTCACTGTCGGGGGTCTGGTCGAGCGGGGGGAGGAGCCGGCGCTTGGTGTACCGGACCTCCGTCCCGTCGGGGCGGCGGTGGATCCCGATCTCGGCGTCGTGGTAGCGGCTGGTGCGGGGGTAGGGGTGGGCGCCGGGTATGGCGTCCAGGGCGTTCTCGTAGGGCTCGATGTCGGCCATGGTGTGCTGTTCAGCCCCTTCCGATCACGGCGTTGGTTCCGATGCCGCCGAGTCCGAGCGAGCCGAGCCCGCCGCCGCGGGCGGCCGCGGCGAGCCGCTCCTTCTGCGCGAGGTGCGCCATGTAGAGATCGGCGCCGCGGTGGCCGGCGGGGAGATCGCTGACGGTGAGGATCTTCATGCCGATGCTGAGGGAGGCCCGGATCGGATTGAGGTTGACGTCGAAGGCCGACTCGTTGACGGAGAGCTCGGTCAGCCGCACGGGCATCACCCGCTTGCTCCCCCAGGTGAAGAGGGTGAGCGGCATCTCGATCGGACTGATCTCGATGGCACCCTTCTGCGACAGCTTGCTCGCGGCCCTCAGCTGGGCGACGGTCGGCTGCACGAGCATTTCGAGGGTGGCGAGCTGGGGGTGAATCCCGTCGGGCGCGGCGACCTCGAACTGGTCGGTGGCGTCGATCTCGGCGGTGAACTTCCAGGTCTCCTGGGCGGGCCCTTTCAGACGCAGGGCTTCGTTACGATCCCCGCTCCCCGTACCGCCGCCTCCGGCATCACCGCTGTCCCCGGCGGACTGGGGGGCGACGCTGCGCTCCAGGGTGTCCGGGTTGAACTGCAGGACGATGATGCGTTGGGGGGTGCCGGTGTCGGGGTTGACGACGACTATTCCGGAGCGGATGGGTTTGGGGATGTCGGCGTAGCGGGTCACCGCGCGGCCTCCGTGAGCAAGGGCCGGCGGAAAGCCGGGACAAGGGGGCTCATGTCAGTTCCCTTCAGAGAGTCCGTCCAGCAATAGCGCGGCGTTTCGGCGAACGTGGTCCACGGGGTCGCTGTCACGCAGTTCCCCCACAAGTTCGACCAGACCGGGCTGCGGAAAGTAGCCCGTGGCGATGACCACGGCCTGGCGGACCCCCGCATCGGGATCGCCCACGAGGTTTCTGAACGCCTCCACGACATGTTCCGCTTCCTGCTCCCCCGCGGAAAGCGCCGCGGCGTAGACCAGCCTCAGCTTCTCGTCCCGGGCGTCCGCCCTTCGCAGCGCTTCCAGCGCCTCATCGGTCGACCAGATGTCGCAGTCCTGGCGGATGTGCCGCGCCACTTCCGCGCTGCTGGGCCCCCGAAGGGTGAAGTACCGGGTGCCGATGGGCTGGTCATCGACCTGGTGGATCTCGGTCTTGCGGTCCAGCGTGACCCAGGTGTCGACGTATGCTCCTCCCTCTGGAATCCGGGAACGCTGCAGAATCCACCCGCGCTGCATGGAAACGAAATCAACGTCATCCGACGAGAAACCGGGCTTGATGACCAATCGCTCAATAAAATCCGTCATAGTGACACCTCTCCTCATTCAAGTCCGTAGAACCTTAGCAGGAACTGACGGATCATCTGACGCGCCTTCTGCTTGGCGTCGTCTTCACTATCGAAGTCGATGTCCTCCATGTTCATTCTGGCCAGCAACCATCGTTCCGCCAATTCACCTTCACGCTTCTTCAGTTCGTCACGCTTGGCCTTCGTACTCTTCAGGCCGCTCGTTTGTTTCCCGACCTCTTCCTGTTCATTTCCCTGGGCTGCTGCAGACGCGCCCAGCATGGACATGGGGAACCAACCGCGGTCACCGAGCCGCACTCCCTCGTACTCGGCAAATGCCTGATGCGGCGTCAGACCGCCCCTCTGAGGGCCGTAGGTGAGCAGATCGGCCGTCATCGCGGCGTACGCCAAGTTGGTCGGATTGCGATGCGACTCCCGAACGAACATCAGCCAGTGAGCATTCCTGACCAATTCTGCCTGAGCGTCCGTGAAGCCTTCGGGCGCCTTCCCCTCAAGAACATAGGTACGCAGACCGAGGGCAAAACGCGGGCCGGACAGGCCGACGCTCCTCAGGCTTTCCTCCGGCATACGGCGACTTACGCTTTCGGGGTCGAACTCCTTACCCTCAGGGAGATGCTGATACTTTCCGATCCCCTGAGTAATCAGATTGGTCAAGCCCCACTTCTGCTTCTGCTCCTTCACCCTTTCCTGGTTCTCGCCTATGTCATAGAGTTCCATCTTTCCCGTGCCGACCTTGTAGGGACTGGCGAGAACCTCGTCCTCGCCCGGCCTCGACACGTCCAGATCTTCACCACGGTCGAGGAGGTACCGCACGGCCGCTGGAATGTCCCCACCACCGATCTGCAGCGCCTCGTCGATCCCCTCACGGTCGGCGGCTTCCTGCGCCTCGTGCTTCTGCCGGCGCAGTTCGCGCGCACGCGCCAGCACTTCCTCGCGATCGAGCAGTTCGTTGGTGACTTCTCGGATGATGGGACGGATCTCCGCGCCGGAAAGCCGGTAGCCGTCCTCGGCCTTGCCGCTCGGATTCAGCGTGGCCACGACTTGGAAGGCATGGGAGCCGTTCTTCGTGAGGCTCGTGAGGCGGTACCAGGCCCGCATGCCACCGAGGGCGGTATCCAGGACACGATCCTGAACGGGCTTTCGTAGCAAGCCACCGATCTTCGGGCGGATGCGCGCGATGATCTTCTGAAGCCGTGCGTCCTTTGACTCCTTGGAGTCCTCCTCCTTCTTCCGCCGGTCCTTCTTCTGCTCCTTCTCCTTCTTGGGATCCCTGTCCTTTGGCTTCCCGTCCGCGTGTTTGTCGCGCTTCGGCTTCCGCGGATCCCTGGACTCGTGCTTCGGCTTGGGGCGCTTGCCGTCCTCGTCCTGCTTCTTCGGCTTGCCGGGCCTGTCGCCGTCCCTGTCCCTGTCCCTGGTCTTGTCCCGGTCCCGGTCCTTGTCCGCGTCGCGCTTGCGCTTGGCCGGGGCGTCCTTGTCCGAGGACTTCGGCTTGGTCGGGTCCTGGTCCTTCGGCTTGTCGGGGGACTTGGGGTCGGTGTCCTTGGGCTTGCCGGATTCCTTGTCGTCCCTCGTCCTGTCCGGGCCGCCCTTCCCGTCGGTGTCCTTCGGCTTCGGCGTCGGTTCGGGCTTCGGCCTGGCCGGGGGCTCTGCCTTCGGCTTCGGCTTCGTCGTCGGGGTCGGCTTGGTGTCCGGCTTCTCGTCGGCGGTCTTCGGCTTGCCGTTCTTGTCCTTGCTCGTGGCCGGCGCGGGCTTCCTGGCGTCGGCGGGGCCTGGCGTCCTGGGCTTGCCGGGGGCGTCCTTGGACTGGCCCGGCTTCGGTGCCGCCGCGGTCGACGGCCTGCCCGGCTGCTTCGCGGAGCCCTCCTGGGCCGGCTTCCGGTCGCCGCCCTTGTCGTCCGAACCGTCCGCCCCCGCGCCCTTGCCCGGCCTGTCCCCCTTGCCCTTGCCGCCGAGCTTGGCCGCGAGGTCCCTGAAGCGGCGGCCCACCTTCGCGACGTACTTGCCGATGCCGCTGATCAGGGCCTCGTAGGCAAGCTCCAGGAGGGCCACGATGCCGGCCGCGACCGCCTTCGCGAAGAGGACGCCGGCGCCGCCCCGGCGGACCGCCTTCAGCCAGTCGAGGACCGCGCCCATCGCACGCAGGATCTCGCCCAGGGCTCCGATGGCCGTGCGGATCGCGTCGATCACCGCCATGACCCAGCCCGCGCCCGGGATCAGCTTGGCGATGACCTTCGTGATGACGATCTCGCCGATGATCAACGGGAGTTGCGGGACGATCGCATCCCACGCCTCCTTGACGATCCGCTCCAGGGCGATGCCGCCCTTGATCAGCTTGTCGAGGATGGCCTTCGGAATTCCGATGATTTCCTGGATCTTGGACTGGAACCATTCCTTGACGGCCGATTTGACCTCGCGGAACAGATGGTTCTTCGCGCCGTCCACCGCGGAATTCTTGGCACCCCCGAGCCACCCGCCCGGGTCGGAGAGGAAGTCGACCGCGATGAGCATGAACTCGCCGAGCGCGCTCAGCATCCGCGAGGCGAACTGAAGGACCGCCTTCACCGCGTCCACGATCGCCTTGACCGCGTCCAGAAGCGCCTTCTTCAGGACGTCCAGAATGCTGCTGAGGAGTTTTCCGATGGCGTTGAGGAGGTCGCTGATCGCCTTCTTCAGCGCTTCGGCCAGGCGGTTGACGAGGGCGATCGCCGCCGCGATCAGGTCGGTGATGAACTTGCGGATGCGCGCCGCCAGTTCGATGACCGCCCGGACCATCGCCACGGCGAATTCGATCAGGTCCTTGATGAGGTTCTTGATCGCCTCGACGATGCCCTTGCGCGCCTCGTTGATCCAGCGCTCGACCGTGTCCTTGAAGTTCTTGATGAAGCCGACGACGGCGTCCCGCGCCGCCCGGATGACCCGGACGATCGCGTTCTTGATCTCGATGACCTTCTGCTTGATCCAGTCGAAGGCCTTGGTGATCCAGTTGCCGGACTCCTGCGTGGCGCCGTCGCGCTGCTTCTCCGCGTCGCGCTCCGCCTTGTCGCTCTCGTCCTGGATCTTCTTGTCGCTGCCCTCCTTCTCCTTCTCGACGTTGTCGTCGGTCTTCTTCTCCTGGTCCTCGACGTCCTTGCGGACCTTGTCGTGCCGCTCCGACTTCTTGTCGCCGAGGCTCTTGAGCTCCTCGTCCTGCTCCGCGCGCCAGCCCTCGCGCTGGGCGGTGACCTCGCCCATCGCCTTCTCACGCTCACCGGCCTGCGTCTCGGTGTTGGTGGCGATCTCGGCGTCGACCTGCCGCTTGTGCCTGGCCTGCGAGTCACGGAAGTCGCGGTCCTTGGCCTGCCGGCCCTCCGACATGCGCTTCTCGCCGTCGCTGAAGGCGGCCTGGAACCGCGGGCCCTGCTCGTGCTCGGCCACCTCCGAGGCCGCTTCCGGCGGTACGGCCCCGGTGGCCCCGCCGCCCCCGGCCGCGACGCCCTCGCCGCCCTGCGCCCCGGGCACTTGGGCGCTCAACTCCTCCTTGGGAGCATTGGGATAGACCTGGTCCTCGCCCATGCCCCGGCCGGAGTCGTCGCGGGCCGTGGCCACGGTGTCCTGGCCCTTGGCGTCGACATGGCCGTCCTGCTCGCCGGCCGTCCGCTCCGCGTCGCCCTTCATCTCCACGCCGGGCGCGTTGCCCGCCTGGGCCTGCTTGAGCGCCTCGTCCTTCGTGGGCAGCCCGGCGAACTTCGCGGCCAGTTCCTGCGCGTCCACCTCGAAGCCGAGCCAGCTCGCGACCTTGCCGATGCCGAAGCCGAGAGCCATCTTGAAGGTGTCCCAGCCGCCGGGCTCCTCGGCCTTCTCCGCCTCGATCTGGCCCTCGGGCTCCTTGGCGCCCTTGACTTCGGCGTTCTTCTGCTCCGGGGCCTGCGCTTCCTGCGGCTTGTCCTGCGAGTACGCGGCCGGGGCCTCCGTCTTCGGCTTGCCCTGGAGAGTCCGCGGCGCGCCCGCCGGGCGTTGCATCGACGGTGGCGCGGCGGCCAGTTCCTTGTGCTCCTCGCCGACCGAGCGGTCCACGGCTCCGCCGACCCCGCCCATCGCCTCAAGTGCCTTGTGCGGCTTGAGCTTCGACGCGGTCGCCAGGCCTGCCTCCGGAGAGACCCCGGCGAGGTTCGGCACCGGAGCCGAATCCTTCTTGCCCTTACCCTGGGCAGGGGTGGCGCCACCGCCCCCACCGCCACCGGTCCCACCGCCACCACCCCGTGCGGCCCCGCCCGACGCCGACTTCGGCGCCGGCGCGCGCTCCGCGTCGCCCTCGGGCTCGGGGGCCGCCTTCGCGGCGGAGGCGGGCGGGGGCGCAGGTGCGGCCTTCGCCGAGGCCGCCGCGGACTGCGTACGGCCGCTTCCTTCGCTACGGGTCTCCGGTGCCGGTGCCTCGCTCGCCGGCTCGGCGCCGCTTCCGCCCGATGCGCCGGACGCACCCGCCCCGCTCGTCGCACCGGACGCGCGAGGCGCCGTAGAACCGCTTCCGACGTCGGACACGTCCGGCCCGCCCGCGGAGCCCCCCGCCTCCTGGGAGCCCTGCGCCCCGGCCCCCGGGCCCGAGGCCGACGCGGAGCCGTCCGCCGTCTCCTTCGCCCCGGCGTCCCCCTGCGCCGACCGGCCGCCCGTCGCCTGCTGGGACTCCTTCTCGGGGGCGGCGCCACCCTTGTCCCCGGCCGCTCCGGTGCCCTTCTCCTCCTTGGCGGCCGGCTCCTTGGCCTCACCACCGCCCTCGGACTTGCTCTCCTGCCGGCCCGGCGCCTCCTGCACCGTCGTCTGCGCGGCGACGGGGCCGGCCTTGGGGTCGTCGCCCTTCTTCGGGTCGCGGGTGCCCGTGGACGGCGCGGCGGCCCGGTCCAGCCCCAGGCCGCCGAGCCCGGCGGCGCTGTCGGGGCTGCCCTCGGTCTCGGGTGCGGACGACTCCGGCTCCGGGGCGAGGTCGGCGGACTCCTCCTCCGGCTCCGCCGCCTCGTCCTCGGCGTCCTCCGCCTTCCGTTCGGCCTGCACCTGCTCGGCCCGGGTCGGTGGCGGCGCCGGGAAGGACGGAGCGCTCTGGGTGGTCGCGGGCGCCGCCGGGTCCAGCTCGTCGGCGGTCGGTACGGCGGACACGTCGAGGTCGTGCTGCGGTACGAAGTCCTCCGGCTGGAGCTTGACGTCCCAGGCGCTCGGCTCCTCTCCGCCGACCTCGACCTCCGACTCGCTGCTGGAGCCGAAGGGGTCCTCGTCGGTCTCCTCCTCCGGGACGAGGTCCTGGTTGCGCTTGCCGTCGAGGGTGCTGACCTTGCCGGGCAGCTGGGCGTCCTTACCGGTCGTCGTCGGCGCACCGGCCGGCTTCTGCTGCCCCTTCTTGTCCTGCTGCCTCAGCTGCCGGCCGGCCACGGCGGCTTCGGCCGCGCCCGGCCGGTTCTTCGCCGCGGACTCCTCCTTGCTCGCGGCGGCCGCGTCCTCGCGCTCGGTCCGCTCCTGGCCGCCCTTCTCCTTGCCCTCGTCCTTGCCCTCGGCAGCCGATTGCCCGGACTTCCCCTTGTCCGCCGAACCACCCGACCCCTTGCCCGCAGCCGAGTCGGCGGATTCCTTCTCGCTCTGCCGGGTGCCTGAGCCCGGAGCCGCCGCCCCGGAACCCTCTGCTGCCGGCGCCGGTTCAGGCGCGCCCACACCCTGGGGTGTGCTCCCGTGCTCCCGCGTATCGCCGTTCTGCGGAGTGCTGCCTTTCGCGCCTTCCTCGGCCCCCTGCTCCTTCTCAGGACCGGGGGCGACACGAGGCCGGTCGTCCCGCGCCCTCCGCTCCTCGGCTTCGCGCAGGGCGTTCTCGCGCTCGGTGCGGACTTCCTCCGCCGTGTCGGGCTCGATCTCGGGCGCGTCGTGGGCGTCCCGCTCCAGACCGTCCTCGGCATGGTCGTCGTACGCCTCGATCTCCTCGACGAGATCGAGGACCCGGTCGTGCTCCGAACCGAGCAGCCGGTTCTCCAGCCGGACCAGGACGCCGTCCAGCAACTCCTCCGGCAGCCGGGCGAGTTGCTTGCGTGTGCGCTGGGAGTGGTCCTCGGGGTCGCCGCGCAGGGAGCGGACGACCGAGTTGGCGAGGCGGTCGACGAGGGTCGCCGGGTCCAGGGTCTCGGCGCGGTTCCGGTCGGCGTCGACGGTGGCGTACCGCAGCCACCCGGGGGTCGCCTGGTCCTGCTCGACGTCCGCCGCCTCCGCCGCGGCCTCGGGCTCCCGTACGACGTCTCGCGCCGCCGACTCCGCCTCCCGTTCGATGGCCTGCTGCGGCAGACTCACCGCACCCAGCTCCCGCCCGGCGCGCAACGTGCCCAGGCCGTGCGGGTTCTGGACAGTGTGCAGGAGTTCGTGGGCCAGCAGGCGGCGGCCCTCGTCGGTGCCGGGCTTGAAGGCCCCTTCGGCGAAGAAGACGTCCTGGCCCACGGCGACGGCGTCCGCGCCGAGGAGCTCGGTCAGCTGCCCGGCGTCACGACCGGTGTGCAGGCGCACCCGGCTGAGGTCGTGACCGAGCCGCTCCTCCAACTCCCGTCGCACACCGGGGTCGAGCGGCTGCCCGGCGCCGCTGACGATGTCCTTCGGCTCCGGCGTACGGGACTTGGCGGCCCGCTCCTTGCGCTTGCGGCGGCGCTGTTCGGCGGCCTGCTCGCTGCGGGCGTCCTGGGCCTGGGAACTCATCGCGTCACCTCCCCGTGGCCACTGAGCCCTTCGTGCACCGCGCGGGCCAGTTCCTGGCCTAGGCGGCGGGCGGAGAGTCCGGCAGGCAGCGAGGGAAGACCGGTCAGGGTGTCGGCGGTCAGGGTGCCGCCGGCCGCCAGCGGCACGCCGTGGACGCGGATGAGGCGGGTCAGCTCGCGTTCGAAGGCGTCCGTCACCCGCTCGGCGTCGACGCGGAAGCCGGACAGGGCGAGTTCGCCGATCTCCACCCGGATCTCACGAGGTTCGTCGCGGGTCTCCCCGTTCACACCCACCCCCGCACCTCCCCCGGCGTCAGGGACCGCTCCAGCTTCTGGTACTCCGTGCGCGCGGCCGCCAGCATGTGCCGCATCTGCAACCGGTCGCCCTCCTCGGCGGCGAGGAAGGCCCCGGACAGCGCGATGTTGCGGATCGAGCCGCCCGCGACGGTGAGCTGGGCGAGCAGGCCCGGGTCGATGCCCTTGACCGGGGCCTGCGAGGGCAGCACCCGCCGCCAGATCTCGGCGCGTTCGTGCTCGGCCGGGAAGGGGAAGTCGACGACGAAGCGGATGCGGCGCAGGAAGGCGGTGTCGAGGGCCTTCTTCATGTTGGTGGTGAGGATGGCGAGGCCCCGGTAGGCCTCCATGCGCATCAGCAGGTAGCTCACTTCGAGGTTGGCGTACCGGTCGTGGCTGTCCTTGACCTCGCTGCGCTTGCCGAACAGCGCGTCGGCCTCGTCGAACAGCAGCAGCGCGCCGCCGCGTTCGGCGGCGTCGAAGACCCGCCGCAGGTTCTTCTCGGTCTCACCGATGTACTTGCTGACGACCTGGGAGAGGTCGACGATGAACAGGTCGAGGCCGAGTTCCTTCGCCATGACCTCGGCAGCCAGCGTCTTGCCGGTGCCGGAGCCGCCCGCGAAGAGGGCGGTGACGCCGAGTCCGCGGCGCAGGGTGCCGGCGAAGCCCCACTCCTGGTGGACGGTGGCCCGTTGCCGTACGTGGGCGACGATCTCGCGCAGCACCGCGGTCTGCCGGTCGTGCAGGACCAGGTCGTCCCAGCCGGCCTGCGGTTCGATCCGGCGGCCCAGCTCGTCCATGCCGATCCGGGCCTCCTCCAGGCCGGCCCGCCAGGCGAGTTCGGCGGCGTCGAGGTCCTCGTGGGGCAGCCTGCGGCGCACGGTCGCGGCGGCGGTCCTGATGACGTGCGGCGGCAGCTGGAACTGGGCGACCAAGGAGCGCAGTTCGGTGTCGTCGAGGTCGGCGATCGGGTGCATCGCCCGGGCCCACAGCTCGACCTGCTCCTCGTCGTCGAGGCGCGGCACCGCCACCCGCGCACCGTGCGGGCGGTCCGTGCGCAGGGGATCCTCGCTCGACACGACGACCGGTACGGCCGCCCCGGCCAGGAACGCCTCGGTCGCCGCCCGCTGGTCGCGGTCCAGGTCGCCGACCTCGACGAGCAGCGCGGACGGCAGCAGGATCGCCTCGCGCTGCCAGAGCCGGGCGAGCCGGTCGCGTTCGGCGGGGTCGGTGGGGATGTCCTCGGCGACCATGGCGTACAGCCCGAGCCCGGAGCGGGCGGCCGCCGCGGCGGCGATGTCGGCGCGGCTGCGCAGGTCACCGCCGGTCACCTCGACGAGCAGCGGCGCGTCGGGGTTCGCCCCGGTCGTCCAGCCCTCGGCGACACGGCTCGCGGCAAGGTCGTACGACGGCGGCAGCTGCTCCGGCACGGGGGTGCGGCGCAGCCGGCCGTGCAGTCGGACGTCCAGGTAGGGAGAGCCCAGCAGGAAGTGCAGGATCCGCTCGTCGAGCCGCAGCCGGGAGGTCGTCAGGCGGGACTCGTCGTCGAGCTCGACGATCCGCCAGCGCCGCAGCGGCGCGACGGGGGTGAGCGCGCTCCAGTGCGGTTCGGCGAGGGCGGCCAGGGCGAGCGAGAACGTCGGGTAGGCCCGCTGCGGGTCACCGCAGGCGGCGGCGCAGCGGGCCGCGGTGGTCGGGTCCAGTTCGTCGGCGGCGGCGAGCAGGATCAGGTCGCGTTCGAAGGCGGTGAGCCCGAAGCAGGAGACGAGGGCGTCGAGCGGTGCGGTGCCGGGGGTCGCCGGCGGCGCGGGGCTCGCGGGGGCGACGGCGTCCGACGGCTCGCCGGCGGCGTGGGCGTCGATCCGGGACAGGACACGCCGGATCTCCGCGGTCAGCGTGACTCCGACGCCGCCCGCGGCCGCCGTACCCGAAGCACCCGCCGTGCCCGGCTCGTTCGTTCCCATTCCCTCACCTGCCCCCGTCGTTCCCACTCCGTCTCAGCCCTCGGTGCCCTTCCGCGGCTCCGGCTGCGCCGCCTTGCTCGGCCGGGTGGCCTTGCGCGCCCGCGCGGGAGCCTTGGCTACGGTCTTGGCCGGCGCCTTCGCGGCCTTCTTGGCAAGGGTGGGAGGAGCGGGATCCTCACTCGCCTTCTCCTCAACGCCTGCCGTCGACCGGTCGGTTGACGTCGGCTCGGGCCCTGGTGGGACGGGCGCTCCAGGCGCGCCGAACGGCAGCACCCGTACCTCCGGCCGTTCCACCGGCTTGCCCGGTACGGGCTGTTCGCGGCCGTCGATGAGGACGAGGGCGGCCTGGTAGACCACCGACAGCGAGTACGGAGTCTGGTAGAGCATGCCCCACAGCTTCGACGTCTCGTCGATGTCCATCACCGTCGGCGAGAACCGCACCCGCTGCGCCGACTCCGCGAGGTCGCTGCCGACCAGGTGCGGGAGGTGGCCGGTCTCCTCGATGACGTCCTTCGGCAGGATCGGGATCTCGTGCAGGGTCCGCACCACGGAGCCGATCAGCCGCTGCCCGACCAGGGTCGTCTCGTCGCCGTAGGCGCTGATGAGGTAGTGCAGGTCCAGCGCGGCGGCCGGCCGCTTCACCAGCGTGCCGTCGGCGGCCCGGGTCGGCAGGTCGTTGTTGCGCATCGCCGTGTTGGGCGTGACCTGGTAGAGGAACACGTTGATGGTGGGGTGGTCCGGCGGTTCCGTCGGCGGCCGGTGCGGCTCGACCTTCACGGCCTCGTCGAACTCCGGGCCCACGTTGGAGGCGAGCAGCAGGGCGAGGGCCTGGGTGACATGGGCGATGGCGAGTGCGTTGCTCATGGCGTCGGTTCCTCGGTTCCTCGGTCTGTCTCGTCGTCCTGCCGGCCGCACCGCAGGCCCTCGGCCTGCCGAAGCAGCTCCATGTCACTCCCGCCCTCGCGCCAGGTACTCCGCGAGGCTCAAGGTCGCCCCCGAGCGCCCCGTCGACGGCGTCCGCTGCCGGGACCCGCCGGACGGCAGCGGTCCCGCCGTCACCTCCAGGCGCCCGATCTGCACCTGCACCACCTGCTCGGGCGCCCTGCCGGGGCGTCGGGCGGCGGCCTGCCGTACGGCGTCCCGTGCCGCCGCCGTGTCGGCGGCACTGGGCCGCAGGGGGGTCGGCACGGCGGCGGTGGCGGCGTCCGTCCCCGGGGGGATGGGTACGGACGCCGCGTTCCGGGAGGCGCCCCGCTCCGGACGTCCTCGGCCCGCCGCCCGCTGCACGACGTCCGGCGCCAGCCGGGGGCCAGGCTGGACCGGGGCGACGGGGCGGAGCAGCGGCGCCTCGGGCAGGGGCCTCGCGGCAGGCCGCGGCGCAGGATCGGCAGGGGCCTGTTCGGTGCGTACGACCGTCCGCTCCCACTCGGTGTGCATGCGGGCGGCGGACGGCGACGGACGCGGCGCATCCCCCGGCCGTACGGCGGCCGGTGCGGTGGACGGCCACAGCAGGCCGGAGCCCTCGTCCGGCTCCGGCGCGGTGCCCCGTACGGCCTCGACCCGTTCGAACGGGCCGGGCAGCCGGGGACGTACCCGCGTCACACCCGGGCGCGGACCGGCGGCGGCCGGGGCGTGCCGGGCGATCAGCCGGTCGAGGAAGTCGGGCACCGGTGCCCCGTCGGCGTCAGACATCCGCACACAGCTCCAGGTAGTAGCGGCGCCGCAGCGGGCTGAGCGCCAGGATCTCCGGCTCGCTCCAGCCGTACGACGTGGCGAGCAGATGGACGTCGAGCAGCAGGTCCCGTGCCCAGGCGTCCAGTTCGGTCCAGAGGTAGGAGGCGATGTCCAGCTCGGCCCGCGTCGCCTCGCCGCAGTCGGGGCAGCCGATGCTGAGTGTCACGTCGGCCCCCGGGTCGGCGGCCTCGACGGCCTCGGCGATCCGGCGCTGGACCGGGGCGGGCAGGTCCTCGGCGGACACGGCCACCCCGGCGCGCTCCGCCGTGACGACGCACCGCGCGAGCAGGGCGGCTCGCGGGTCCGCCGCCCGGGCCGCCGCCGTCAGGTCGGCGACCCCGGGCAGCCTGAACTCCACGTCCCAGCCGTCCTGTTCGACCCGCACCACGGAATCACCCGGGCCGCCGAGCGACCGTGCGAACTCCCCGGCGTCCAGGTCGAACTCCATGTCCTCCCCGCACGCCGAGCAGGCCAGCCGCACCTGCATCCGCTCCCCGAACAGGGCGCGGCGCAGCGCGAACAGGTCGGCCTCGCGCGACCCCACCGGCAGCACCGGCAGGGTCGCGGCGTCGGCGTCCGGGCGCGCCGTGCGGTGCAGCAGCAGGGCGCGCCCCGTCGGCGCCTCCGCGAGGCCCGCCTCCCAGGTGGCCAGCAGCTCGGCCGCCCCGGTGATCCCCATCTCGTCCCCCCTCAACTACCCACTGCTCAAGCTGGGTTGAGGAACGACGGCTCTTCCGGCTCGGGCACCTCGTAGTCCCGCTCCCAGCCCTCGCACTCGAGCTTCAGCGACTGGATGGCCACCGCGTTGGCGTTGGCGTCGAGCTCACCGAGGACCTGGTACTCGCTCGGCCAGGTCCGGTAGAGCTTGTGCGAGACGGCGACCTGGCCGGCCTCGTTGAGGACCTGGATGACGATGTCCTTGCGGAAGTCGGCTAGGGACACCTCGGAGCCGAGGCCCGCCCCGACCTGCCAGACCTTGTTGGCCCAGCGGTCGAACTCGGGGTCGTGGGTGACGCCGCGCTCCAGGGTGATTCCCTCGAACTCGGAGCGGCCCGGCGACTTGCGGGGCGACGACGGGTCGCCGCCGTGCCGGTGCTTGACGACTTCCGTCGTCCGCTTCAGCGGACTGATCTTGCTGATGCCGGCGACCGTGCGACCGTCCCACAGGACCAGGAACTTGAAGTTCTTGTAGGGGTCGAAGCGATGCGCGTTGACCGTGAACTCAGCCATCGGATTCCTTCAGTTCTCCACGATTCCCCGCGCCTAGAGCGCGAACTGCCCGGACGTCTGCTGGATTTTGACGATCACGAACTCCGCCGGCCGGACCGGTGCGATGCCGACGAGGACGTTGACGATGCCGTTCTCGATGTCCTCGGTCGTCGTCGTGTCGCTGTCGCACTTGACGAAGTACGCCTCGCGCGGGGTGCCGCCCTTGAAGGCGCCCTGACGGAAGAGGGTGTGCAGATACGAGGAGGCGGCGAGCCGGATCTGCTGCCACAGGTTCTCGTCGTTGGGCTCGAACACCACCCACTGCAGGCCGCGCTGGAGGCTCTCCTCCACATGGAGGGCGAGCCGGCGCACCGGCACGTACTTCCACTCGCTGTCGAGCGCGTCCGAGCCCTCCAGCGTACGCGCGCCCCAGACGACCGGGCCGGTCACCGGGAAGGTGCGCAGGCAGTTGACGCCGAGCGGGTTGAGCAGGCCGGTCTCGCGGTCGGTCAGGTTGACCGTCAGCGAGTGCACACCCGCGAGCCGCGCCTCGGTTCCGGCCGGGGCCTTCCACACACCGCGCTCGGAGTCGGTGCGGGCGATGACGCCGGCGACCGCGCCGGACGGCGGGAAGGAGCGCAGCCGGCCCGTGAGCGGGTCGGTGAGCTGGAGGTGCGGGAAGTACAGGCCGGCGTGGTTGCCGCGTACGGCGTCGAAGGCGGCGAGGCCGGCACGTGCGGTGTCGACGCTGACCCAGGTGCTCGGCGCGTCGACGAGCAGGAAGATCCGCCGCTCGGCGCACAGCCGCTGGGCGGCCGAGATGACGGTGAGGGCGTCCTCGGTCTTCTCGTACGCCGCGAGCTCGGGCAGCGCCAGCAGGTTGACGTCGGCCACGCCGCGCAGCGCCTGGATGCCGCTCTTGTCGCCCTCGCTGCCGATGAGGTCGCGCGGTCCGGGTGCCTCGCCGTCCTCGCCGTCCTCCAGCGGGAAGACCGGCGGGTTGACGGAGGCCTCCAGGCCGAGGTCGTTGGCGCACTCGCCGAGGAAGCGGACGACGTCCTCGGGGTCGGTGGAGCCGGCGACGACCTGGATACGGCGGCCGAAGGCGATGACCTCGGCGCCTGCGAAGGCGTGCTTGCCGGGCGCGTCGGGCAGGGCGCGCAGCTTGCGCTCCAGGAGCAGCGCCAACTCGGCCACGTTGCACGGGGCTTCGCCGTCGCAGTCGGGGTCGTAGAGCGTGAACTCGCGCTCCACCTCGCCGATCTTGACCGTGAGGTCGACGGCGAGGTTCGGCAGTTCGTCGCCGAAGGGCTTGGAGACGGTGCCGGACGGGTCGGGGCGGCCCTCGCCGACGACCTCGACGCGGATCAGCTTCGAGCCCGCGTTGATCACGGTCTGCGCGTAGCGGCCGTTCGCCGGGTCCATGGACAGGCCGGTGAAGCTCTCGCGAGCGTCGCCCTTGGCGTCGTAGACGCGCAGGTTGAAGGTTTCGTCGGGGCACGGGGTGTCGTGGTCGACGGCGACGCGCAGGCCGTTGCCCCAGACGCCGGGCTCCTTGGCGTGCACTTCGAGGACCGGGCCCTCACTGTGACCCTCGGTGGACTTGAGGGTGACGCAGGCGGCCTTGCCGCTGCCGGCCTTGGCGACACGGACGATCACCGCCACGGTGCCGCCGTTGCCGAAGAACTGGTGGACCGCGTAGCCGACGGCGCTCTGTGCGCTCAGTCCGCCGAAGCGGCGCTCGAACTCCGTGAAGCTGGTGACGCGTACCGGCTCGTTGAGCGGACCGCGTCGGGTGTGGCCCACGAAGGCGGTCACGGACGTGGTCAGGGTCGAGATCGTGCGGGTACTGCTGGGAAGCTCTTCGACGTAGACGCCGGGATACGTCGGCTTGGCGGCGCTCAGCGCGCTCATCGGCTTTCCCCCTCCTTATCCCTGTCTCGGGCACCGGGACATGGGCACCAAGAGACGGCAGGGAGATGTGCCGGACGGGTGCGCGAGCAGCCCCCGCGGGTCGATGGCGGCGGCCGGCGCACCGCATCAGTTTCCCCCGTCGGTACCCCGGACTTGTCGGCCGTCCGGGCCAAGCAATGCGCTTGTGACTCCTGATGCTCGAGTGCTCAATCCACCTTGGTGTGTTCGAAGTTGACCGAGCAAGGTGGCTTCAGGCCACCCAGGGCGGGGGTTTGGTGAAGGCGCCCTCCCGGTATCCGCACGACCTGCCTGCGCGCCCCGGCCAGGTGGTTCACAGATTCTGCACAGCGGGTGCGGTCGCGGGACACCGGGCGAGCCTCGAGCCGTAGGAGAACCCACCCACACCCCCCGTTCGACTGGTCGTACGTACGTACGACCTCCCCGAGTCGTACACAACCTTCAGTGGCTGGTTTTCCAGGGGTGACGCGAATCCGCCCCATGGAGAGCCCGTCACCGGGGAAGGCGTGGATGGAGGTGCGACCGGCGAAGGCGTGGATGGAGGTGCAACCGGCGAAGGCGTGCATGGAGGTGCACCGGAAACGCCGCTACCGTGATCGACCGGCTTCCGCGCGAGCGAAGGAGTGAGGGTGGGCGCACACCGGTCGACGGCCGTGCTGGTGACCGGCGGCAGTGGGTTCGTCGGGAGTCATCTGGTGAAACGGCTGCTGGAGCGCGGCCACCGGGTCCACGCCACCGTCCGGAGCACGGCCGCGACGGCCAAGCTGCGGCCGCTGCGGGAGATGCAGGAGGCCCACCCCGACCAACTGTCACTGTTCGAGGCGGACTTGCTGACCGAGGGCTCCTTCGACGAGGCGATGTCCGGGTGCCGGACGGTGTTCCATGTGGCGTCGCCGTTCCGGATGCCGGAGAAGATCAAGGACGGCCGCCGGGAGATGGTCGACCCGGCCCTGCTGGGCACGCGCAACGTGCTGGCGGCCATCGAGCGGACACCCACCGTGGAAAGGCTCGTCCTCACCTCCACCGTGGGTGCGATCTTCGGCGACTACGCGGACGTCCTGGCGATGGACGACGGGGTGCTGTCGGAGCGGTACTTCAACACCACCAGCACGGTGGAGAACAACCCGTACCACTACGCGAAGACGGTCGCCGAACGCGCCGCCTGGGACGCGGCGGCCGCGCAGGGCCGCTGGCGCATGGTGGCGGTCAACCCCGGCCTGGTCCTGGGGCCGTCCCTCACACCCGCGTCGGAGTCGGGGAGCCTGTTCCTGCTTCAGGAGCTGTTCCAGGGCTACTTCTTCTACGGCGCTCCGGACTTCAGCTTCACCACGGCGGACGTGCGCGATGTGGCCGACGCACATATCGCCGCGGCCGAGAACCCGGACGCCAAGGGCCGTTACATCGTGGCCCGCGAAACCATGACGTCGTTCCACGAGATGTCGCGCATCCTGCGGACCCGGCGCCCCCGCGACCTCCGCCTCCCGCGCACCGCCCTTCCGCACTGGCCGGTGCGCGTCCTGGGCCCCGCCTTCGGACTGAGCCAGGACTACATCCGCAGACACCTCGGCATCCGGTTCCGGGTGGACAACAGCCGCAGCGTGAGCGAACTGGGCATCACCTACCGCCCGATCGAGGAGACCCTCCTCGACCACTACGAAGCGTGGCGACACCGGCGCGCCGCGGAGTGAACACGCCTTCCCGCGCCCGCTAGCGTCGAAGGTCACAGAAACGTATCGGACATTTAACGCCTCAACCTTCACGGGAGGCGCACAAGTTGGTTAGGTTACGGCTCAGGCCGCACGACGACCTCCGGCGAACCCCGCCGGGACGTGCGGCCTCCGCCTAATCCGGCGCGCCCCCGCAAGGGCGACCGGAGCCGGGGACCCAACCGAACTTGGGGTGAATCGGCCCAACTGCCCTTCGGGGCAGGGGCCGTAGGGCACACCTTCCGGAACCTACCGCCCGAACCCGTCAGCTAACCCGGTAGGCGGAGTACGGAAGGAGTACGTCGCCCATGGCGCCGGAAGGCACCGCGCGGCCGGGGGCTCTCAGCCTGCCCGGCATGCGCAACTCCGCACTCGCGTCGGCGGCCCTCACCTCGGTGGCGCTGCTCGGCCAGACGGCGGGCGCCACCCCCTCGTTCGCGGACGAGACGCCCACCCGCGAAGAGGTCAGCCGACACGTCACCTCGCTCTACGACCGCGCCGAGACCGACTCGGGGACTTTCAACGCCACCCGCGCGTCGTCGACGGGACCGCGCAAGCGCGCCGCCCGCCCGGCGGACGCCCGGTCCGCGCCCGCCGCCGCGTCCCGTGCCGCGGAGAGCCGGCGTGACGATCCCTCGCTGGACAGCGTGACCCGGCAGTGGTTCGACGCCGCACGCGCAAAGCTGGGTCCGACCGTGCCGGCGGTGCTGCCGAGCGACAGGACACCCGACCGGCCCGCGCCCCGGCGTCCCGCGCGTGCGGCGACCGGCCTCGAGCGGGCACTGGACTCGTCGGGGCGCCCGGCGCTGGAGCTGCCGGCGGCCCCTGCCGCCGCGCTACCGGCCGCTGGTGCCGCCGAGTTGACGGCCGAGCCGGCGATTGGCGCGGGCCCCATGGCGGAACTGACCGCCGGCCCGATGGCCGCCCTGCCGGCTGCCCCGGAGGTGTTGGGGGCGTCGGGGGCATCGGGGGTATTGGGTGCGTCGGGGGCATTGGGGGCGGACGCTCAGGCCACCCAGGTCCTCCCGCCCGTCCTCGCCCTCCCGGCCGGGACGGCTCCGGAGACGAACCTGGCCCCCGCACCGGCCGCCGAGCCCCAACAGCGCTCCGCGCTGCGGTCCTCCAAGGAGCAGAACCAGCGCAAGCTCGACCAGGCCCGCACTCTGCTCTCCACGTACGTCGCACGGCAGAGCGACCCGCTCACGGCACCGGCCGCCGCTTTGCCCGCCGCCGACATCTGGAGCACCACGCCGGACCCGGTCCAGCCCTCGGCGGACGCGCAATGGCAGGCGCTGCAGGCACAGTCGGCGGCCGACCTCACCACGGTCCCGCCCGGGGCGACGGCTGGGCCGACGACGACACAGGCACTGACCACGCCACCACAGACCACAGCGGCTGAGACCGCCACGGCTTGGACCACGACGACCCCGGCTCAGACCGCACCGGCCTGGACCACGACCACCCAGGCCCAGACCGCACCGGCCTGGACCACGACGACCTCAGCCCTTACAGCCCCCGCCCCCGACCCCGCTCCCGAACGGACCCTCGGAACGAGCCCGGCAATCACCTCCACGGGATCCCAGGACACCCGAGCCATCCGCGCCCTGGAGTTCGCCCGCGCCCAGTTGGGCAAGCCGTGCGTCCTGGGCACGACAGGACCGGGCTCCTTCGACGGCCCCGGCCTCACCCAGGCCGCCTACAAGGCCGCCGGCATCTCACTCCCGCGCACCGCGCAGGAGCAGGCGCTCGCCGGGCAGGGAGTCGCCCTGACCCACCTGGAGCCGGGTGACCTCGTCCTGTACCACGCCGGACACGTCGGCATCTACTCCGGCAACGGCATGATGATCCACGCCCCGGGTCCGGGAGCGATCATCCGCGAGGAGTCGATCCACTACGCGGGAGAATCGGCGATCCACAGCGCGATACGGCCCGCCTGACGCACAACCACCCCACCCCACCCCACCCCACCCCACCTCCGACCCGCTAACGGGCCGTCACCACCCCGTCTCCCCGAGGCGGGGTGGTCTTGCGTTGCGCCGTCGCTCCACGCGACCCACGCCGCCACCCACCTCGGCTTTGTCGATACGTCCTGACAAACCCATTGACATCACCTGTGGACGGCCGCATAGTACCTGCCACTAGAGCGCGCTAGTGCAGCGCTCCAGTCGGTATCCAACGGGCGGTGCCCGTGAACCTCCCCCCACCTGAGAACCCGCCCCGACCAGCACAGCGAGGTGCATGGGACATGCGCAGACACCACCGGCCCGCCAACCTGACGGCTGCCGCTCTGGCCACCGCCCTGTTCGCCGCGGGCTGCTCCAGCGGCTCCGGCGGGAAGCAGTCCGAGGAGGGCTCCGCGGACGCCTCGGCCGGCAAGGCCACCACACCCCGGATGACCGTGGCCATGATCACGCATGCGGCACCCGGCGACACCTTCTGGGACCTGATCCGCAAGGGCGCCGAGGCCGCCGCGGCCAAGGACAACGTCAAGCTCGTCTACTCCAGCGACCCGAGCGCCGGCAACCAGGCCAACCTCGTGCAGAACGCCATCGACCAGAAGGTCGACGGGATCGCCCTGACGGCCGCCAAGCCGAGCGCGATGAAGGCCGTGGTGGCCAAGGCGACTTCGGCCGGCATCCCGGTCGTCGGCTTCAACTCCGGCCTGGACAACTGGAAGGAACTCGGCATGCTCGAGTACTTCGGGCAGGACGAGAACATCGCCGGCGAGGCCTTCGGCGAACGGCTCGGCGAGGTCGGCGCCAAGCACGCCCTCTGTGTCATCCAGGAGCAGGGCCATGTCGCGCTGGAGGCCCGTTGTGCCGGCCTGAAGAAGGGGTTCAAGGGCACGACGGACATCCTCTACGTCAACGGCACCGACATGCCGTCGGTGAAGTCGACGATCACCGCCAAGCTCCAGCAGGACGCCTCCATCGACCAGGTGGTCACGCTCGGCGCGCCGTTCGCGCTGACCGCCGTGCAGTCGGTGGCCGAGGCGGGCGGCAAGGCCAAGGTCGCGACGTTCGACCTCAACAAGGAGTTGGTGAAGGCCGTCCAGGACGGCAAGGTCGAATTCGCGGTGGACCAGCAGCCCTACCTCCAGGGCTATCTCGCCGTCGACTCGCTGTGGCTGTACCGCACCAACGGCAACTTCAGCGGCGGCGGCACCGCCCCGGTGCTGACCGGCCCGGCCTTCATCACCAAGGACAACGTGGACGCGGTGGCGGAGTTCGCGGCGAAGGGCACGCGCTAGGTGTATTGATCACGAGCGTTGTTGACAGTCGTCGGGCTTGATCATGGCGAAGACCTCGGGTGTGGTGGAGCTGTCTAGGACTGCACCGCACGGAGGTCTTCGTGTCCCACCGTAATGCCCGGCTGACCGTTCATGGCAGGCGGCTGCTGGTCG
>NZ_JBIWJD010000011.1:0-129506 GCF_044764945.1 Streptomyces sp. NPDC093568
AAAGCCGTAGCCGGGGTGGATCGCGTCCGCGCCGGACTCGCGGGCCGCCTTCAGTACCTTGTCGATGTCCAGGTAGCTGGTGGCCGGGGTGTCACCGCCCAGGGCGAACGCCTCATCCGCGGCGCGGACATGCAATGCGTCCCGGTCCGGGTCCGCGTAGACGGCCACGCTCGCGATCCCGGCGTCCCGGCAGGCCCGGGCCACGCGGACAGCGATTTCGCCACGGTTGGCGATGAGCACCTTGCGCACGATTGAGGCTCCCTCCTTGAAACAAGCCGAGTTTAGGGACTGCCGACACGACACTTCGACCCGTCCCCAGTGGTGAGCTTGCCCACACGGAGCGTGATTCCAGGCTCGCCCAACCTGCGAAATCCCTTGTCGCGCCACGGTACGCAGGTCTCTCCCGGAAAACCCTAGCTCTCCCCTGTGGTCAAGGTCTCTGTCATCACGTGCTGCGGGCCACTCGGTTTCTTTGTGGAATCCCTACGAATGGCCCAATGCATCTTTGCCCTCTCCCGAACCCTTGTCCCGGGGTTTACCCGTTAGTAGCGTTCGCGATGTCTCGAACGTACTTGGGGTAACGCCTGTTGTGCTCGCATGGAGTGCGACGGCGCTCGAAGGCTCGGAAGTGGGTGGGGACCGGTGGTGCGCAGGCCGGTGGCGTGGATCGTTGCGGTCGTGCTCTTCGTCGAGGCGGTCGGCATAGCCGGGCTGAACTGGCTCCTGGGGAACGTCGTCGACAGCCAGGACATGTCCCTTGCGGGGCTGGACCCTGACGTGATGTCGATGTCCTCGAAGATCGGCGGACTGGTCTTCGGCGCCTACTTCGCGCTGTGCGGCCTGGTCGCCCTGCTCGTCGGCGTGCGCGACCGCGCCCCGGCCGGCCTCGGCCGCGTCCTGCTGATCAGCGCGGCCGTGGTGCACGGGCTGCTGGGCGCGTTCACCTGGGGGCTGGTGGGCTGGACGGCGTTCGTGTTCATGATGGTCGTCCTCGCCCTGATCGTGCTGCTGCTCATGACCTACGACGGTCAGGCCGCGCCCGAGGAGCCCGCCGACGCCGCTCCCGACGGGGGCAAGGACGACGGCGGCGCCCCGCTCACGCCTCCGCCGGCGCCCACAACTCCGTGATCCCGATGCCCAGTTGCCCCAGCAGCCGCCGCACCAGCGGCAGGCTGATGCCGATCACGTTGCCGTGGTCGCCGTCGATGCCGTCGATGAACGGGGCCGAGCGGCCGTCGAGGGTGAACGCCCCGGCGACGTAGAGGGGTTCGCCGGAGGCGACGTACGCGGCGATCTCCTCGTCGGTCGGCTCGCCGAAGCGGACGACCGTGGAGGCGGTGGCCGACGTGTACCGGCCGGTGACCGTGTCGTAGACGCAGTGGCCGGTCTGCAGGGTGCCGGCCCGGCCGCGCATCGACTTCCAGCGGGCCGTGGCCTCCTCGGCGTCGGCCGGCTTGCCCAGTGCCTGGCCGTCCAGGTCGAGCACCGAGTCGCAGCCGATTACGATCGCGCCCTTGACCTCGGGCCGCGCCGCCACGACGGAGGCCTTCGCCTCCGCGAGGGCCAGCGCCAGCTCGGCGGGGGTGGGCGCGCTGACGGCGTCCTCGTCGACGCCGCTCACGATGACCTCGGGGGCCAGCCCCGCCTGGCGGAGCAGATTGAGGCGGGCGGGGGACTGGGAGGCGAGGACGAGCCGGCGGCGGGGCTGATCAGTCATGCCGTCAGCGTATCGGCGCTCCCGGCCGGACTCACCTCAGTCCGAGCACGATCATCGTCAGCACCATGGCCATCGCCATGAGAACGCCCAGCCGCCGCAACATCTCCTGCATGTCACGCAGTTCCTTGGGCGGCTCGTTCTCGGGGTCGGACCACAGCATGCCTTCCATCGTCGGTCGGGGATCCGGTGCGGCGCCTGAGTACGCGTACTCAACTTCTCTGCAAATGGTGCTACGGTTCCATTAGCTAATGGGATTCTGGTTCTGTTTGGGGGATGTCCGATGTTCACCACTTCCTGGACCGCGTCACCTCAGTCGCCGAGTGAGGGGTTCACGCCCAACTGGTCCCGGGCGGGCTTCTGGCGCCAGTCACTGCGGCAGGTCGTACGGCTGTCGGCGGGGGGTGGCCGGGTGCGGGTGCGGCTCTCCCACGCGTACGGCACCTCACCGGTGCGTGTCGCGGGCGCGAGCATGGGGCTGTCGGCCGGCGGGGCCGGGGTGCGGCCGGGCTCGCTCGTCCGGCTCACCTTCGCGGGTGCCGGCGAGGCCGCGATACCCGCGCGCGGGGAGATCGTCAGCGATGACGTCCCGCTCGCCGTCGCCGCCGGGGACTCGGTGACCGTCACCCTGTACTTCGAGGCCGCCACCGGCCCCGCGACCTTCCACGCCCAGGCCTTCGCGCCCGGCTACCGGGGCGCTGGCGACCTGACGGAGGACGCCGGCGGCGCGGGCTTCGACGCCGTGAGCGAGTCCTGGTACTTCCTGTCGGCGGTGGAGACCGACGCCGGCCGCGCGGACGCCGTCGCGCTCTTCGGCGACTCGATCACGGACGGGTTCGGCTCGACGACGGGCGCGGACCGGCGCTGGTCGGACGCGCTCGCCGGGCGCACCGGGCGGCCCGTGCTCAACGCGGGGATCGGCGGGAACCTGCTGCTCAACGACTCCGCGTGGTACGGCGAGAAGGGCGTCCACCGCCTGCGCCGGGATGTCCTCGACCACCCTGGCGTGGACACCCTCGTCGTACTGCTCGGCCTCAACGACATCGGCTTCAGCGAGACGGACGAGCAGCCGACCTACCACCCGGCACCGGTGGTGGAGGCGGCGGAACTCATCGCCGGGCACCGGGAGTTGCTACGGCAGGCCCGGGCGGCCGGGGTGCGGGTGATCGGCGCGACCCTGCTGCCGTTCGCAGGCTCGGACCACTGGGGTGAGCACGCGGCCAAGGTCGGTCACGAGCTGAACGAGTGGATCCGCTGCTCGGGGGAGTACGACGCGGTGGCGGACCTGAACCGGGCGCTGGCCGATCCGGCGGATCCGGACCGGCTGCGGCCGGCGTACGACTTCGGCGACCACCTGCACCCCAATGACACGGGGTACGAGGTGATGGCCGAAGTCGTGGCGGCGACGCTCTAACCGGGCCAGTAGGTACGCGCCCACGTCGTCGGACCGGGCTGCGGCACCCGCTGGGCGGCGATGCGGGCCGGGTCGGACCAGGAGTCGCGGGGGGCCGGTGCGCCGGGCGGCAGGGCTGCCTCCGCCGCGGCGCGGGCACGGACCACCGCCAGTGCGGCGGCCAGTTCCTCCGGCGTCGGGTTGCCCCGTAGGACCTTGATGTTCATGACGGCTCCCAGCGGGCCTAGAGGGGGATGTTGCCGTGCTTCTTCGGAGGCAGGGATTCCCGCTTCGTGCTCAGCTGACGCAGGCCGCGCACGATGTGGCGGCGGGTCTCGGACGGCATGATCACCGCGTCGATGTACCCGCGCTCGGCCGCGACGTAGGGGTTGAGCAGGGCGTCCTCGTACTCCTGGATCAGCCGCGCGCGCACCGCCTCCAGGTCCTCACCGCTCGCCTCGGCCTCGGCGAGGGTGCGCCGGTGCAGGATGTTGACCGCGCCCTGGGCGCCCATGACGGCGATCTGGGCGGTCGGCCAGGCGAGATTGAGGTCGGCGCCGAGGTGCTTGGAGCCCATGACGTCGTAGGCACCGCCGAAGGCCTTGCGGGTGATGACCGTGATCAGCGGCACCGTCGCCTCGGCGTAGGCGTAGATCAGCTTGGCGCCGCGGCGGATGATGCCGGTGTGCTCCTGGTCGACGCCCGGCAGGAAGCCGGGGACGTCCACGAAGGTGATCACCGGGACGTTGAAGGCGTCGCAGGTGCGCACGAAGCGCGCGGCCTTCTCGCTCGCGTCGATGTCGAGGCAGCCGGCGAACTGCATCGGCTGGTTGGCGACGATCCCGACCGGGCGGCCCTCGACCCGGCCGAAGCCGGTGATGATGTTCGGCGCGAACAGCGGCTGCGTCTCGAAGAACTCGGCGTCGTCCAGCACGTGCTCGATCACACCGTGCATGTCGTACGGCTGGTTCGCGCTGTCCGGCACGATCGTGTCCAGCTCGCGGTCCTCGTCGGTCAGGTCGAGGTCCGCCTCCTCCGGGAACACCGGGGGCTCGGAGAGGTTGTTGGACGGCAGGTACGACAGCAGCTGCTTGACGTACTCGATGGCGTCCTTCTCGTCGCCGGCCATGTGGTGCGCCACGCCGGAGGTGGAGTTGTGGGTGCGGGCGCCGCCGAGCTCCTCGAAGCCGACGTCCTCGCCGGTGACCGTCTTGATGACGTCCGGGCCGGTGATGAACATGTGCGAGGTCTGGTCGACCATGACCGTGAAGTCGGTGATCGCCGGGGAGTAGACCGCGCCGCCCGCGCATGGGCCGACGACCAGGCTGATCTGCGGGATGACCCCGGAGGCATGGGTGTTGCGGCGGAAGATCTCGCCGTACGCGCCCAGCGAGGCCACGCCCTCCTGGATCCGGGCGCCGCCGGAGTCGTTGATGCCGATGACCGGGCAGCCGGTCTTCAGCGCGAAGTCCATCACCTTGACGATCTTCTGGCCGTAGACCTCGCCGAGGGCTCCGCCGAAGACCGTGAAGTCCTGGGAGAAGACGGCGACGGGCCGGCCGTCGACGGTGCCGTAACCGGTCACCACTCCATCGCCGTACGGGCGGTTCTTCTCGAGGCCGAAGTTCGTCGACCGGTGCCGGGCGAACTCGTCCAACTCGACGAAGGAGCCCTCGTCCAGGAGGAGCTCGATGCGCTCACGGGCCGTCAACTTGCCCTTGGCGTGCTGTTTTTCGACGGCGCGTGCGGAGCCGGCGTGCGTCGCTTCCTCGATTCGACGCTGGAGATCCGCGAGCTTGCCCGCGGTGGTGTGAATGTCGATCGCTTCCGGCTCGGACATCGGGATCGCGGCTCCCTGCCTGCTCAAAAGGGGGGACGGTTACTCATCCGTAGAGTAGTGGGGGCCCTGCGAATCAGCAGTGCGGCGTTTGCCACACCTAGGGTGGCTTGCATGACGCCGCGAGATGCATCAGACGACAGCCGCTGGTCCGACCTGGACCGTCCGCCGCTCAACGCCGCCGCGCTGCGGCGCGGGCTGCTGCGGGAGGGCGGGCTGTGGCGCGCCGTGGAGGTGGTGGCGCGCACCGGCTCCACCAACACCGACCTCGTGGACCTCGCCACCGCGGGCAAGGCCGGCGAGGGCACGGTCCTGGTCGCCGAGGAGCAGACGGCCGGCCGCGGACGGCTGGACCGGAACTGGACGGCACCGCCCCGCTCGGGGCTGTTCTTCTCCGTGCTGCTGAACCCGGCCGAGGTGCCGGCGGCCCGGTGGGGATGGCTGCCGCTGCTCACCGGGGTCGCCGTGGCGACGGGACTGTCCCGGGCCGCGGGCGTCGACACGGCACTCAAGTGGCCGAACGACCTGCTGGTCACCGTCGGCGGCGAGGAACGCAAGACCGGCGGCATCCTCGCCGAGCGCGCCGGGGACGCCGGGGTGGTCGTCGGTGTCGGCATCAACGTCAGCCTGCGGACGGAGGAGCTGCCCGTGCCCCAGGCCGGCTCGCTGGCGCTCGCCGGGGCGGTCAGCACGGACCGCGATCCGCTGCTGCGCGGGATGCTGCGATCCCTTGAGGACTGGTACGGGCGTTGGCGGGCCGCCGCGGGGGACCCGTTGGTCAGCGGGCTCCAGGAGACGTACGCGGCCGGGTGCGCGACGCTGGGCAGGAGAGTGCGGGCCGAGCTGCCGGGCGACCGGTCGATCACCGGCGAGGCGGTCGCGATCGACGGCGACGGGCGGCTGGTGCTGGCGACGGCCGACGGGGTGCAGGAGCCCGTGGGCGCGGGCGACATCGTGCACCTGCGGCCGGCGTGAAGCACCGCCCGGCCGGCGAGGAGTGTCCCCGGTGCGGGGCAGGGTGGCATCGGCTTTCTCTTACGGAGTGAGCTGGCGCACACCTGCCGTAAAGTGAAGGCCGGTCGATGACTGACCGTGGCAGATCGGAAGGGCAGCAGGCGTGACCGTCGACGATTCGGGCTCCGGCACGGGCGCGGACGGCCGGGTGGACCCCCACGCCGCCGACCCCGGCGAGGATCCGCTCGCCCTGCGCCTGGAACAGCTCATCCTCGGCGCCGAGCGGCGCTACACCCCGTTTCAGGCGGCCCGCAGCGCAGGCGTCTCCATGGAGCTGGCGTCCCGGTTCTGGCGGGCCATGGGCTTCGCCGACATCGGGCAGGCCAAGGCGCTGACCGAGGCGGACGTACTGGCACTGCGGCGTCTCGCCGGTCTCGTCGAGGCGGGGCTGCTCAGCGAGGCCATGGCCGTGCAGGTGGCCCGGTCCACCGGGCAGACCACCGCCCGGCTCGCCGAGTGGCAGATCGACTCCTTCCTGGAGGGCCTGACCGAGCCCCCGGAACCCGGCATGACGCGCACCGAGGTGACGTACCCGATCATCGAGCTGCTCCTGCCCGAGCTGGAGGAGTTCCTCGTCTACGTCTGGCGCCGGCAGCTCGCCGCCTCGGCCGGCCGGGTCATCCAGGCCGCCGACGACGAGGAGATGGTCGACCGGCGGCTCGCGGTGGGCTTCGCCGACCTGGTCGGCTTCACCCGGCTGACCCGCCGCATGGAGGAGGAGGAACTCGGCGAACTCGTCGAGGCCTTCGAGACCACGGCGGCCGACCTGGTGGCCGCGCGCGGCGGACGGCTGATCAAGACGCTCGGTGACGAGGTGCTGTACGCGGCCGACGACGCGGGCGTGGCCGCCGAGATCGCCCTGCGGCTCATCGAGACGATGGCGGGCGACGAGACGATGCCCGAGCTGCGCGTCGGCATCGCGTTCGGCACGGTGACCACCCGGATGGGCGATGTGTTCGGCACGACCGTGAACCTCGCCTCCAGGCTGACGTCCATAGCGCCGCGCGACGCCGTCCTCGTGGACAGCGCGTTCGCGGAGGAACTGATCCGAACGGGTGAAGCGCCGGCGTCCGAGGCCGAGGCGGCGGAGGCCGCGGCCGCGGCCGAGAAGGAGGGCGAGGAGCCGCCGGAGTACCGGTTCGCGCTGCAGCCGATGTGGCAGCGGCCGGTGCGAGGGCTGGGCGTCGTCGAGCCGTGGCTGTTGACGCGGAGGGCGGCCGCCGGGGGCGAGTGAGCGCCATGGGGGGCGGCGGTGGTACTTCGGCTGCCGGGCCGTTGTGGCTGGTCGCGGGCGTTTGTCAGTCTCCGTCGGTCAGGTGGTCCACACACAGGCCGATGACCGGGACGCAGACCGCATTCTCGTCGGGCTGATCCGGCTCGGGGACCGGAGGACTGGTCGTCTCGGTCTCGCCGGGCGTCGGTGCGGGGCGGGGTGGCCGTGAGGTTTCGGCCGGCGGGGTGGGGCTGGGGCTCGCGGGGAGTGACGGGGCGTCGGGCGTCGTGGGGCCGTGGGCGGGCGGCGGCGCGGTGGACGCCTTCGGTGTCGGTACGACGATCGTGCGCGTGGTCGGGGTCGCCCCCAGGCCGCCCATGGCGGAGGTCGCCGACGGATTCGGCTTCGAGGTGGTCGCGGCGACCGTGGCGGCTGCGTTGGTCGCGCTGTCCGTGCCCGTGTCCGTGCCCGGCGCCGGTGCGGGGTCGGCGTCCGGATTGCCGAGGCCGGTGACGTGGGAGTCGGGTGTCAGGCGTACGAGGCTCAGGGCGCCGGCGGCCAGGGCGAGGCCGCCGGCCGCCAGCAGGACCTTGCGGGGGCGGCGGCGCCGATGACGGCCGCGGGGGCTGAAGAAAGGGGTGGCGGGGGCGTACGCCGACTCGTCCGCCGCTTCCTCGTCCGTGACCGTCTCGCGTGCCGCGGCCCTGTCCGCCGTCACTCCCATCACGACCCCTCCCAACCGCTCGCGCCCCCGATGCGCCGTGGTGTCGCGCACGTTATGCGCTGTCGTGGGCGGTCGGTCGGGGGTTGCGCGGGATGTCACTCGAACGGGGTGTCGGGCCCGGACTCGGGAACCGGCCGTGGTGGGCCTTTTCCCGGCGGGGTCCGGCTGCGATGATCGGGGCGAGTGTTGTTAACCCGCGTTAACCGGAGGGTGTCATGAGCGAGGAGCGGTACGGGGAGTTCGTGCTGGTACGGCGGCACGGCGACGGGGGTGCCGCAGGTGCCGGGCATGTCGCCGAGCTGGTCCTCGACCGGCCCAAGGCCATGAACGCCGTCTCGAGCGAGATGGCCCGCTCGATCGCGGCGGCCTGTGCGGCGCTGGGTGCCGACAACGGCGTACGGGTGGTGGTGGTGACCTCGACGCATGAGCGGGCCTTCTGCGTCGGCGCGGATCTCAAGGAGCGCAACTCCTTCAGCGACGCGGAGCTGGTGCGGCAGCGGCCGGTGGCGCGCGGGGCCTACACCGGGGTGCTGGAGCTGCCGGTGCCGACGATCGCGGCCGTGCACGGCTTCGCGCTCGGCGGCGGCTTCGAGCTGGCGCTGGCGTGCGATGTGATCGTGGCCGACCGTACGGCCGTGGTGGGGCTGCCCGAGGTGTCCGTCGGGGTGATTCCGGGCGGTGGCGGTACGCAGTTGCTGCCCCGTCGGGTCGGGGCGGCCCGAGCGGCGGAACTGATCTTCACGGCCCGGCGGGTCGAGGCCGCGGAGGCCCGTGAGCTGGGGCTGGTGGACATGCTCGTGGAGGACGGGCGCGACCGGGAGGAGGCCCTGGCCCTGGGCGCGCGCATGGCGGCGAACTCGCCGGTGGGCCTGCGGGCCGCCAAGCGGGCGCTGCGCCTCGGGCACGGGCTGGATCTGCGGGCCGGCCTGGAGGTCGAGGACGCGGCGTGGCGGGCGGTGGCGTTCTCGGGGGACCGGGCGGAAGGGGTCGCGGCCTTCAACGAGAAGCGGCGGCCCGAGTGGCCGGGGGAGTGAGGGGACGCACGCGTCCGATGTCCCGGTGACCTCCCCGTTCGCCACGCCAACGTCCCAAAACGGCGCAAACCTCCCTAGCCTGGGGTAATGGGTGAGGACGGACGGCTCGCGGCCGTGGTGGGGCTGGCGCAGGGGATGGCGGCGGCGCACTCCCCGCGCGAGTCCTGGCGGGCGGCTGCGCTCGGGGCGTGCCGGGCGCTCGCCGGGAACTTCGCCGCGCTGTCGGTGTGGGAGCGGGAGCTCGGGCGGCTGCGGGTGCTCGTGAACGTGGGGGACCGCACCCAGGGGGAGGAGGAGTTCCCCGGTGACGAGGCGTATCCCGTGCACCAGTTCCCGGAGATCACCGAGTTCCTGCACGAGCGGTGGGTCGCCGGGGGTGAGCCCAACGCGTGGGTGGAGACCGCCGAGGGGCCGGCCGCCGGGCAGCCCGGGTACATCCATCAGCGGGTCGCCGCGCTGCGGCGCCGCGGGCGGGGGTGCTGTGTCGTCGCGCCGATCGTGCTGAACGGGCGGGCCTGGGGCGAGTTGTACGTCGCCCGGTCCGCCGGGGCGCCGGTCTTCGACCGGGGGGACGCCGACTTCGCCACCGTGCTGGCCTCCGTCGTGGCCGCCGGGCTCGCGCAGAGCGAGCGGCTGGAGGAGGCGCGGCGGCTGGCGTTCACGGACGCGCTGACCGGGCTCGCGAACCGGCGGGCCGTGGATGTGCGGCTGGAGGAGGCGATCGAGCGGCATCGGCGCGACGGTGTCGTGGTCAGCCTCGTCGTGTGCGACCTCAACGGGCTCAAGCGGGTCAACGACACACGGGGGCATGCCGTGGGGGACCAGTTGCTGGAGCGGTTCGGGTCGGTGCTTTCGCTGTGCGGGGCGGTGCTGCCGGGGGCGCTGTCGGCTCGGCTGGGCGGGGACGAGTTCTGTCTGCTGGCGGTGGGGTCGGCGGCGGACGACGTGGTGAAGGCGGCGGACGAACTGTGCCGTCGGGCCGGTGAGTTGGAGTTGGGGGAGGGGGTCGCCTGCGGGGTGGCGTCGACGGGGGACGAGATCGGGGAGGTGCGGTCGGCGCGTCGGCTGTTCCGGCTCGCCGACGCGGCGCAGTACCAGGCGAAGGCGTCGCGGGCCGATCGCCCCGTGGTGGCGGGGCGTGAGGGGCCGGACGATCCGGTGGTACGGCTCGCGGACGAGCCGTTCGGGGAGGGGGCGGGGGAGAGGCGCCGTTTCCGCGGGCGCCCGACGTGACCGCGGCCACGCGCGTGGTAAGGGGTGTACCCCTCACCCACTAGTGACATCTCCGTCTTCACTGCGTACGCTCCTGAATATGGATATGCACACTGTGGTGGTGGGGACGTCCGGGGTCACCGCGTCCGACGTCCTTGCCGTGGCGCGGGGCGGGGCCCGTGTCGAGTTGTCCGGTGCGGCGGTCACGGCGCTCGCCGCGGCCCGGGGGATCGTGGACGCGCTGGCCGCCAAGCCCGACCCCGTCTACGGCGTCTCCACGGGGTTCGGCGCCCTGGCGACCCGGCACATCAGCCAGGAGCTGCGGGCGCAGCTGCAGCGCAACATCGTCCGGTCGCACGCCGCCGGCATGGGGCCGCGGGTGGAGCGGGAGGTCGTACGGGCCCTTATGTTCCTGCGGCTGAAGACCGTCTGCTCGGGGCACACGGGCGTGCGGCCCGAGGTCGCGCAGACCATGGCCGACGTGCTCAACGCCGGTATTACGCCCGTCGTCCACGAGTACGGCTCCCTCGGCTGCTCCGGAGACCTCGCACCTCTCTCGCACTGCGCGCTGACGCTGATGGGAGAAGGGGACGCCGAGGGTCCGGACGGGGTCGTGCGGCCCGCCGGTGAGCTGCTCGCCGCGCACGGCATCGCGCCCGTCGAGCTGCGCGAGAAGGAGGGGCTCGCCCTCCTCAACGGCACCGACGGCATGCTCGGCATGCTCGTCATGGCCCTCGCCGACCTCGACACCCTCTACAAGTCCGCCGACGTCACGGCCGCCCTGAGCCTCGAAGCGCTCCTAGGGACCGACAAGGTCCTCGCCCCCGAGCTGCACGCCATCCGGCCGCACCCGGGACAGGGCGCCTCCGCCGCCAACATGCTGGCCGTGCTGCGGGGTTCGGGGCTGACCGGGCACCACCAGGACGACGCGCCCCGGGTGCAGGACGCGTACTCGGTGCGGTGTGCGCCGCAGGTCGCCGGCGCCGGGCGGGACACCATGGCGCACGCGCGGCTCGTCGCCGAGCGCGAACTGGCGTCCGCGGTCGACAATCCCGTCGTACTGCCCGACGGGCGCGTTGAGTCCAACGGCAACTTCCACGGGGCGCCCGTCGCCTACGTCCTCGACTTCCTCGCCATCGCCGTCGCGGACCTGGCGTCCATCGCCGAGCGGCGTACCGACCGGCTGCTCGACAAGAACCGCAGCCACGGGCTGCCGCCCTTCCTCGCCGACGACGCGGGTGTCGACTCGGGCCTGATGATCGCCCAGTACACGCAGGCCGCGCTGGTCAGCGAGCTGAAGCGGCTGGCCGTGCCCGCCTCCGCGGACTCGATCCCGTCGTCCGCCATGCAGGAGGACCACGTCTCCATGGGCTGGTCCGCCGCCCGCAAGCTGCGCACGGCCGTGGACAACCTCACGCGCGTCCTCGCGGTCGAGCTGTACGCCGCCACCCGCGCCATTGAGCTGCGCGAGGGGCTCGCCCCGGCCCCGGCCTCGCAGGCGGTCATCGACGCCGCGCGGGCCGCCGGCGTGCGCGGCGCGGGACCGGACCGGTTCCTGGCGCCCGACCTCGCCGCCGCCGACGCGTTCGTGCGCGGTGGGGAACTGGTCACGGCGGCCGAGAAGGTCACCGGCCCGCTGCGGTGACACGGCACGGGGCCCTGCCGTGACGGCAGGGCCCCGGTGCGCGGGCGAGGGCGGGCTACTTGAGCTTCGCCGCCTGCGCGTCGATCACGGCGGCCGGGACGGAGTACGCCTTGTCCGTCATCATCAGGCCGAGGTTCATCGTGTAGTACGTGGCGATGGTGCTGCCGTGCCGCACCACCTCGACGTGCGTCGTGCCGACGTCGCCGTCCTCCAGGTCGCTCTTCACGGTGAACGCCACCGACTCGTCACCGGTCCCGGACGCCTTCTCCGGCTTCACCTCGGTGGGCTTCTGGTCCTCGCCCTGCATGACGAAGGGGAAGCCCCCGGAGCAGTTCTTCACCGCGTCCGACACGGACTTGAAGGTCTCCTCGGCGCCCTCGCCGTCGTAGGAGGAGAGACCCACGACGGTCATGTCGAGGCTCATCGCACCGCTGAGCGAGTCCTGGATCTCCTCCGGGCTCATGTCCGCGAGCGACTTGGAGGGCTTGTCGGTGGGCTTCTTCTCCTGCTTGGCCATCACGGCGGTGCTCGAGACGGCCGAGTCGCCCGGCGGCAGGCCGCCCATTGCGTTGGCGAGCGGCCGGCACTTGTCGTCCGTGCTCTTGACCTGGTCCTTGGACGGCAGCTGCTTGCCGGACGCGTCCACCTCGTACCCGTCGACATCGCCCTGCGCGATGATCGCCTTCTTCAACTCCGCGGCGCTGAGCGCCTTCGCGTCCGAACCGCCGGAGTCCCCGCCGCAAGCCGTGACAAGGGCGAGCGTCAGCGCGCTCACAACAACCGTGGCGGCTGCACGCACGCCCGATGATCTCTTCATGGGCGGACTATGAAGCCGAGGTCAAAGGGGCGTCAAACGAATTTAAAATCCGAGGCGTTCGCGCCGGACCGAGTAGGCGATGAAGCCCGCGCCCAGAGTGAGGAACAGCGTCCCGCCGACGACGTACGGCGTGGTGTCGAAGCTTCCCGTGTCGGCGAGCCGGGTGTCCTGCGCGGTGGTGCCGTCCGTACTCTCGGAGGCGGCTCGTGCCTGCTGGGTGACCTGCGCCGACGGCGTCGCCGTGGGCCCGGTTCTCGCCGGCTCGTCGCCCGTCGCGTTCGCGGAGGGCACGAACCACAGGGCGCCCAGCAGGGCCCCCGCGGCGGTGGCGGTCAGCAGCGATCGGCGTGCGGTGGACGACGATCGGTGAGCGGCGGACACGGAATATCGATCCCCTTGTGGCGCTGGCGAATTGGCCGTGTGGGGCGATGTTAGTGAAAGTCGCGGGTCACGGGAAAGTCACGGGGGAAATGGGCCGTACGCTCCGGGCATGAGTACACCAGAAACCTCACGTTTTGTACGGCTTCGCGTGGAACTCGTCCTCGAAGTGGACGACGCGGACGCCGTGACCCGGGCCGCGCTGCGGCGCATCGCCGACGACACCACGGTGCCGGTCGACGAACGGGCTCATGCCGAGAGCGCTGTGACGGAAGACACTGCGGAAGCCCTCGCCTATCTCGTCGATCCGTTCGACCTGGTCAGCGAGGTACCGGGGGTCGAGCTCGCCCAGGCCTCCTGGTCCAGCGAGCGCGTCGAGTACGACCCGGATTCGCCGGACTGGGACCTCGACGAGGATGATGGCGACGAGGACTTCGACGGCGAAGGGGTCGCGAGGGTCGGCTGAGGCGCCTTGGGGAAATCGTGACCCCGGGCGGCAACCGCCGCCCGGGGTTTCGTCGTCTCATGGGGAGCACTGACCGACATCCGCACCACCCGCCACGGCGAACGTGGTGTGCCCCACATGAGCAGGGGATGGGGAACGGGACGAACCGGTCGTAGCGTTGAAGATTCTTACGGGGACTCTCGGGCGTTTTGGGATTCGGGAAGTATGGAGAAGCGTGTGATGACGAACAGTAGGCGGCGCAAGGGCCTGACGGTCGCGTCCGCACTGCTCGGCGGTGTCCTGGTGCTCTCGGCCTGCTCCAGCGGCGGTGACGCCTCCGCGAGCGACGACGGCACCTCGCAGTCCAAGGTCGACGAGGCGGCAGCCAAGAAGACCTCCGAGGCGCAGATCAAGATCACGCCGGAGGACGGCACCGACAACGCCTCCATCAACAGCTCCGCCGTCACCGTGAGCAAGGGTTCGCTCACCGAGGTGACGATGACGACCGCCGACGGCGCGGCCGTCGAGGGCGAGATATCCGCCGACAAGACCAGCTGGAAGCCCAGCGCCCAGCTGGAGCGCTCCACGACCTACAAGGTCGCGGTCACGGCGAAGGACTCCAAGGGCCTGGAGGCCCACGAGAACGCCTCCTTCACCACCGTCTCCCCGAGCAACAGCTTCCTCGGCTACTTCACGCCGGAGGACGGCTCCACGGTCGGCGTGGGCATGCCGGTCTCGATCAACTTCGACAAGTCGATCAGCAACAAGGCGGACGTCCAGAAGGGCGTCACCGTCACCTCGACCAGCGGCCAGGAAGTCGCCTGCCACTGGTTCAACGACACCCGCATGGACTGCCGGCCCGACGAGTACTGGCAGGAGGGCTCGACCGTCACCCTGAAGCTGGCCCTGGACGGCGTCGAGGGCGCCAAGGGCGTCTACGGCGTCCAGGAGAAGACGGTCACCTTCAAGATCGGCCGCAACCAGGTCTCCTACGTCGACGCGAAGACCAAGCAGATGAAGGTCACGCAGGACGGCAAGACCATCAAGACCATCCCGATCTCGGCCGGGTCCCCGGAGAACAAGACCTACCAGGGCGTCATGGTGATGTCGGAGAAGTTCAAGGAGACGCGCATGAACGGCGCGACCGTGGGCTTCACCGACGACGACGGCAAGGGCGAGTACGACATCAAGGACGTGCCGCACGCCATCCGCCTGTCCAGCTCCGGCACCTTCATCCACGGCAACTACTGGGGTGCCAAGTCCATCTTCGGCAGCGTGAACACCAGCCACGGCTGCGTGGGCCTGTCCGACACCAAGGGTGCCAACGACAAGGGCACCGCGGGCTACTGGTTCTTCAACAACTCCATCGTCGGTGACGTGGTGGTCGTCGAGAACACCGGCGACAAGACGATCGCGCCGGACAACGGCCTCAACGGCTGGAACATGGACTGGGCGCAGTGGAAGGCCGGTTCGGCCGTCTGACAGCTCCAGCACAGCCAAGCCGATGCCGCCCCCAGGGGCGGCATCGGTGTTTTCCGGGTTCCCTGCCCGCCTTCTCATCCTCCTCTTATTGCGGCCTTATCCCTTCATCACGCGCCCTCCCTAGCTTGCGGCGCATGTTCTTCACCTACCTGAGGCGCGAGCTGCGCCGCCGCAGAAAGGCGGCCCTCGTCGTCGCCTCCGGACTCGCGCTGGGCATCGCGCTGGTCATCGTGGTCAACTCCGTGTCCTCCGGCATGAGCCAGGCCCAGGACAAGGTCCTGCAGTCCCTCTACGGCCTGGGCACGGACATGACCGTCACCAAGGCCGCCGAGCCGGCGGCGAGCTCCTCGGAGCGCCCGCGCTTCCAGTTCGACGCGCGCGAGGACGGCTCCGACGAGGAGCAGTCCACCGACCGCGTCATGGTCCAGGGCTTCCAGACGCTGTCGGCCTCGACCGTCACCAAGGTCGGCTCGCAGAGCGGCGTCTCCGACGCCGTCGGCGGACTGAGCCTGCAGGTCATCAAGGTCAGCGGGCAGTTCACGCGCGGCCAGTTCCAGCAGGACCCGAGCGGCGGCGGTCAGCAGGGCGGCCCCGGGGGCGGCGGCACCGGTCAGCCGCAGGGCGAAGTGCGCGGCGGCGGTGCCGACTTCGACGTCAACAACTACTCCGTCTACGGTACCGACGTCACCAAGCCGGCCCTCGGCCCGCTGACGTCGTCGAAGATCACCAGCGGCCGTACGTTCAAGACGACGGAGACGAACGCCAAGGTCGTCGTCGCCGACACCTCCTACGCCAAGGAGAAGAAGCTCAAGACCGGCTCGACGGTCACCGTCAAGGGCACCAAGTTCAAGGTGATCGGCATCGCCACGCCCGACAGCGGGGACGCTGCGGCCAACCTCTACATCCCGCTGAAGCGGGCGCAGACCCTCGCCGACGCGAAGGACAAGGTCACCACGATCTACGTCAAGGCGACCGACTCCCAACGGATCGACTCCGTCAAGTCGACCATCCAGAAGAACATCTCGGGTACGACGGTGACGACCTCGGCGGACCTCGCGGACACGGTGTCCGGTTCCCTGTCGACGGCGTCGTCCCTCGCCACCAGTGTCGGCAAGTGGCTGTCGATCGCCGTGCTCGTGGCGGCGTTCCTGGTCGCCGGCCTGCTCACCTCCTCGGCCGTCTCCCGCCGGGTGCGGGAGTTCGGCACGCTCAAGGCGCTGGGCTGGAAGTCGGGGCGGGTGACCCGGCAGGTGGTCGGCGAGGCGGTCGTCAACGGGCTGCTCGGCGGGGCGCTGGGCATCGCGCTCGGTCTCGCGGGCGCGTACGTCGTGACCGCGATCAGCCCGACGCTGGAGGCGCAGTTGGGCGGCGGCACCGGTGGCGGCCCGGGTGGCGGTGGCCTCGGGGGCGGCGGGCCCATGCGGCAGACGGCGAGCTCGACGCTGGACGTCGCGCTGACGGCGCCGGTGAGCCTGACGACCGTCGCGCTCGCGGTGGGCCTGGCGATCGCCGGCGGCCTGATCGCCGGGGCGTTCGGCGGCTGGCGGGCGTCGAGGCTGCGGCCGGCGGACGCGCTCAGGCGCGTCGAGTAGCTGGGCGAGCGCACGCACCCAGCGGCGTGTCAGCTGGGCGAGCCGCAACGCCCTCAGGGGCGCGGGGAACTGCGCGACCAGCCCCCACCCGCCCGCAGCCGGAGAACAACCTGCACCACCCCGAACCCAGGAGCCACCCACCATGTACGAACTCAGAAACGTCACCAAGCGCTACACCCGGGGCAAGGACACCGTCCACGCCCTCGACGGCGTCGACCTCACCATCGCCGACGGCGACCGTCTCGTCATCCAGGGCCCCACCGGCGGCGGCAAGTCCACCCTCCTGCAGATGCTCGGCGGTCTGGACCGGCCGACCGACGGTGAAGTCGTCCTGGACGGCACCGACTTGGCCAAGCTCTCCGAGACCCGGCTCACCAAGGTCCGCAGCGAGAACATCGGCTTCGTCTTCCAGGCCTTCAACCTCATCCCCACCCTCACCGCCCAGGAGAACGTCGAGACCGCGCTCGTACCCCTCGGCGTGAAGGCGAACGCGCGGCGCGAGCGGGCCGCCGAGGCGCTGAACTCCGTGGGACTGGGGGAGCGGCTCGGGCACCTGCCCTCCGAGATGTCCGGAGGACAGCAGCAGCGTGTCGCCATCGCCCGAGCCCTCGTCAAGGAACCGAAGGTGCTGCTCGCCGACGAACCCACGGGCAACCTCGACGAGTCGATGCGCGACGAGATCATGGACGTACTCGAACGCATGTGGAAGGAACTCGGGTTGACCTTCATCATGGTCACCCACGATTCGGCGATCGCGAAGAAGGCTCCGAGACTGGCGACCATTCGCAAGGGCCGCATCACTGTCAAGGAGAACACCGGGGCGTAACCCGGCGACTGCGTAACAGAGTTCGCGCCGTCGCGTAACACTCGGCGGACGCGCTTCTCATCTCCCTCTCATCTATTGAGGCGTCTGATCGTCCCTCGGCATACTTCGTTGTCCGGGGGGCGAATGACGCGCATGCGTACGGGACTTCCCCCGGCCGGGTGAACTGGAAATCACCCGGAACTTCAGCAAGGGGGAAACTTGCGCAGACAAGTCAACAGAGTAGGCGCGGCCTCTGTCGCCACGGCGGCCGCCGTCGCCCTCGCCGCGGGCATGACCAGCCCGGCGTCGGCAGAACCGGAGCAGCGCCCGGCCGGCGCCGCTCCATCGTTCACGTCCCCCCACCGCATCACCCTGATCACGGGTGACCGGGTCTCCGTCGACTCCAAGGGCCGCGTGGTCGGCCTGGAGCGGGCGAAGGGGCGCGAGCACATACCCGTACAGATACGCAAGGCCCGCGGCCACACCCTCGTGATCCCGGCCGACGCGGCCCGGCTGGTCGCCGGCGGCAAGCTCGACCAGCGGCTCTTCGACGTCACCGAGCTGAACAAGTCCGCGACCCGCACCTCCCAGGCCAAGGGCCCGAAGGTCATCGTCGGCTACCAGGGCGCCGCCGCCGGCGCCAAGGCGGACGTCCGGGACGCGGGCAAGCTGCGCCGCACCCTGAAGTCCCTGAACGCGGACGCGGTGCAGATCTCGCACCAGGACACACCCGACCTGTGGGCCGCCCTCACCAACGGGGACCGGGCGGCCTCCGGCATCGCGCACGTCTGGCTCGACGGCGTCCGCAAGGCCAGCCTCGACAAGTCCGTGGCCCAGATCGGCGCCCCCAAGGCGTGGTCGGCCGGCTACGACGGCAAGGGCGTCAAGATCGCCGTCCTGGACACCGGCGTCGACGCCACCCACCCGGACCTCAAGGACCAGGTGGTCGCGGCGAAGAACTTCAGCCCGGCCGCCGACGCCACCGACAAGGTCGGCCACGGCACGCACGTCGCGTCCATCGCGGCGGGCACCGGAGCCAAGTCCGGCGGCAAGTACAAGGGAGTCGCGCCCGGCGCCGACATCCTCAACGGCAAGGTCCTCGACGACCAGGGCTTCGGCGACGACTCCAGCATCGTGGCCGGCATGGAGTGGGCGGCCGAGCAGGGTGCCGAGGTCGTCAACCTCAGCCTCGGCGGCCCGGACACGCCCGAGATCGACCCGATGGAGGCGGCGGTCAACAAGCTGTCCGCCGAGAAGGGCGTTCTCTTCGCGATCGCGGCGGGCAACTCCGGCCCGGAGTCGGTCGGTTCGCCGGGCAGCGCGGAGGCCGCGCTCACCGTCGGCGCCGTCGACGACAGGGACGCGCTCGCGTCCTGGTCCAGCACCGGACCGCGGGTCGGCGACGGCGGCATCAAGCCGGACGTGACCGCGCCGGGCGTGGCCATCACGGCCGCCTCCGCCAAGGGCAGCCTCATCGAGCAGGAGGTCGGCGAGAACCCGGCCGGCTACCTGACCATCGAGGGCACCTCCATGGCGACCCCGCATGTCGCGGGCGCCGCGGCGATCCTCAAGCAGCAGCACCCGGACTGGAAGTACACCGAGCTCAAGGGCGCCCTGACCGGGTCCACGAAGGGCGGCAAGTACACGCCGTTCCAGCAGGGTTCGGGCCGGATCCAGGTCGACAAGGCCATCAAGCAGACCGTGATCGCCGACCCGGTGTCGGTGAGCTTCGGCACCCAGCAGTGGCCGCACACCGACGACAAGCCGGTCACCAAGGAGCTGACGTACCGCAACCTCGGTACCAAGGACGTCGAGCTCACGCTCTCCGCGACGGCCACCGACCCCAAGGGCCGGCCGGCGCCCGCGGGCTTCTTCAAGCTCGGCGCGACGAAGGTGACGGTCCCGGCGGGCGGCAAGGCCTCCGTGGCCTTCACCGTCAACACCAAGCTGGGCGGCACCCTCGACGGCGCCTACTCCGCGTACGTCACGGCGACGGGCGGCGGGCAGACCGTGCGCACCGGCGCCGCCGTGCAGCGCGAGGTGGAGTCCTACGAGGTCACCGTCAAGCACATCGGCCGGGACGGCCAGCCGGCCCCCGAGTACAACACCGCCTTCTTCGGCTACTCGGGTCTGGCGACGGACCGGGGCTTCCAGGTACCGGTCGTGGAGTCCGGCACCACCAAGATGCGGCTGCCCAAGGGCTCGTATCTGATGGACGCCTGGGTCGCCAAGGACTGGGTGAACCTGGAGGGCGGCCTGGACTGGGTGGTCCAGCCCAAGCTGAGCCTCACCAAGAACACCACCGTGACGGTCGACGCGCGGACGGCCAAGTCGGCCGACATCACCGTGCCGGACGCTCAGGCCAAGCCGGTCGCCGCCGCCAGCAACTACTTCTACGACGCGGCGGGCATCGGCCTCGGTGTCGGCCTGGACACCTTCGCCAACCTGCGCATGGCGCACGTCGGCCCGGAGGTCCCGAACGGTCTGAGCCAGACCTGGAACGGCCAGTGGACCAAGGGCGCGGGCGCCGAGTACGACGTGGCCACCACTGCCAAGGTCAAGAAGATCCAGGGCAACAAGGTCCGTCACTTCAAGGCGTCCGAGCTCGCCAAGGTGACCAACCACCTCGGTGCCTCGTCCGCCGACAAGACCGGCGGGCTGCTGCCCCTGGGCCTCTTCCCCGAGGACGTCGTGATCGGCATGCCGGTCGAGCAGAAGCTGCCGGGCTCGCGGACGCTGTACCTGTCGACGTCCGACAAGATCCAGTGGACGTTCGACTTCGAGCAGTACGGCGGCAAGGACGCGGACGGCTTCCCGATCCCGGACGCGTACTACACGCTGGGTGCGCCGCAGACCTTCAAGGCGGGACAGAGCTACTCGAAGACCTACAACACCGCGGTCTTCGGCCCGCACATCAACAAGGACTTCGGCCTGTTCCGTTCCGGCAATGACATCTACGGTCTGCTGCCGCTGTTCGCCGACGGCAGCAAGCACGCCGGCTCGTCCGACTTCACGGCGGTGACCACGAGCCTCTACCGCAACGGCACCAAGATCGCCACGAACGACGACCCGCTGTTCGGCGACAAGATGTTCCGGGTGCCGGCCGCGGACGCCGAGTACAAGCTGACGACCTCGGTCAAGCGCAGCGTCAAGGTCGCGGCCGCCTCCACGCGGATCGACGCGAGCTGGACGTTCCGCTCCAAGAAGTCCACCGCCGAGGAGGTCACGCTGCCGGCCTCCACGGTCCGCTTCAACGCGAAGACGGGCCTGGACAGCAGGGTCGAGGCCGACAAGAAGGTGACGTTCCCGGTCAGCGTCGTGGGCGCGGCCGCGGGCGCCAACCTCAGGTCGCTGCACGTGTACGCGTCCTACGACTACGGTCAGACCTGGACGAAGCTCGAGGTCAAGGACGGAAAGATCACCGTGAAGAACCCGGCGAAGGGCAAGGGCATCTCCTTCCACGCCAAGGTCGCCGACAAGAAGGGCAACAAGTCGACGATCTCGATCTACAACGCGTACTACGGCAAGTAGCAGGAGTTGAGCGAAGCCCCGCCGGAGGTCTCCTCCGGCGGGGCTTTCCGCTGCGAGTCCCCGGAAGACGAGCGTCCGGTCGGATTTCGTGTTTCCGTGAGCCCATGACGGCTCACACGGTCGAATACATCCGGTACCGCATCCCCGAGCAGAAGTCGGCGGAGTTCCTGGCCGCCTACACCCGCGCCGCGACCCAGCTCGCCGCGTCGCCCCACTGTGTCGACTACGAACTCGCCCGCTGCGAGGAGGACTTCGAGCATTTCGTCCTGCGCATCACCTGGACGTCCACGGAGGACCACCTCGAGGGTTTCCGCAAGTCGGAGCTGTTCGCCGACTTCCTCGCCGAGATCCGCCCGTACATCTCGCACATAGAGGAGATGCGCCACTACAAGCCGACGACCGTCCGCGGCGCGGGCGCGTCGGTGCCGACGCTGTACGCCTGGGCGGGCGGGGCGGAGGCGTTCGCCCGCCTGACCTCGGTCTTCTACGACAAGGTGCTCAAGGACGACCTCCTGTCCCCGCTCTTCGCGGGCCTCGACCCGCACCACGCCGAACACGTGGCGCTCTGGCTCGGCGAGGTCTTCGGCGGCCCGCCCGCCTACTCCGAGACCCAGGGCGGCCACGGCCACATGGTCGCCAAGCACATGGGCCGCGGCATCACCGAGACCCAGCGCCGCCGCTGGGTCAACCTCATCCAGGACGCGGCCGACGAGGCGGGCCTGCCGACGGACGCGGAGTTCCGCTCGGCGTTCCTGGCCTATGTGGAGTGGGGGACGCGGCTGGCGGTGTACTTCTCCGGCCCGGACGCGGTGCCGCCCGCGGAGCAGCCGGTGCCGAAGTGGACCTGGGGGGCCGCGCCGCCGTATCAGGGGTGACGGCGTTCGGCGGTCCTGTGTCGCGCCGCCGTATCAGGGGGTGACGGCGTTCGGCGGTCCTGTGCCGCCCCGCCGTATCAGGGGTGACGACGCTCGGCGGTCCGGGGCCGCACCGTCTCCGCCAGGAACTGCTCCCACGTCCGCTTCCCCACCTCGGCCCCCTCCACATGACCGTTGCGCTCCCATCGTGCTCAGGTGTGCCTGCGCCGGTATGACGCCGGGGGGAGCGCGGATGTGACGGGCGGGCGGAGAAGATCCGCCCAGGGCGCCGGATCCCTCAGCCGCCGCTGCCGTACGGCCTCGTCAGGATCTCCAGGTTGTGGCCGTTGGGATCGTCGAAGTAGGCGCCGCGGCCGCCGTCGTTGTGGTTGATCTCGCCGGGCCTGCGGTGGTACGGGTCGGCCCAGTACGTCAGGCCGGCCTGACGTATCCGGCCGAAGATGGTGTCGAAGTCGTCCTCCGACACCAGGAACGCGTAGTGCTGCGGGGTGATCGCGCTGGGCGAGTCCAGGTAGTCCAGGGTCACGCCGTTGGGGATCTCGACCGGGATGAAGGGACCGTACTGCGGGCTCACCTCCAGACCCAGGATGTCGGCGAGGAACCGGGCCGACTCCTTCTTGTCGCGCGCGGCCACGATGGTGTGGTTGAGCTGGACGGTCATCGGGGCTGCCTCCTCGTGTGCACGATCCGGACGGGCTCCTTCACCCCTCACGCTAGGCAGCCCCGCCCGTCGCCACATCGGTCGGAGGGAGGGGGCGGGGGTACTTCTTCGGTACTCCGGCTTCGGTCCGACGCGCGCCCCGCCGAAGCGTGCCGGGGGCCCCGGAGCGGGGGTGGCTCCGGGGCCCTCGGCGGTCCGCGACGAGAGTTTCGCCGGGGAATCGGTGGTTCAGATCGTCGAGGTGTCGATCACGAAGCGGTACCGCACATCGCTGCTGAGCACCCGCTCGTACGCCTCGTTGATCCGGTCGGCGCCGATCAGCTCGATCTCGGCGCCGATGCCGTGCTCCGCGCAGAAGTCCAGCATCTCCTGGGTCTCGCGGATGCCGCCGATGCCCGAACCGGCGAGCGTCTTGCGGCCGCCGATCACCGAGAAGAGGTTGAGGGAGACCGGCTCCTCGGGGGCGCCGACGTTCACGAAGGCGCCGTCCGTCCTGAGCAGGGACAGGAACCGGTCCAGGTTCAGCGGCGCCGACACCGTGGACAGGATCAGGTCGAAGCTGCCGCGCAGCGTCTCGAAGGTCTCGGGGTCGCTGGTGGCGTAGTAGTGGTCGGCGCCCAGCTTCAGGCCGTCGTCCTTCTTGCGCAGGGACTGCGACAGCACGGTCACCTCGGCGCCGAGCGCGTGCGCGATCTTCACGCCCATGTGGCCGAGGCCGCCCATGCCGAGGATCGCGACCTTCTTGCCGGGGCCGGCGTTCCAGTGCCTGAGCGGGGAGTACGTGGTGATGCCGGCGCACAGCAGGGGCGCGGCGACATCCAGGGACAGGCCGTCGGGGATGCGCAGGACGTACTGCTCGTCGACGACGATCTTCTGCGAGTAGCCGCCGTAGGTGGGCTCGCCGTTCTTGTCGACGGCGTTGTACGTGCCGATCATGCCGCCGCCGGTGCAGTACTGCTCCAGACCGGCCTTGCAGTTCTCGCACTCTCGGCAGGAGTCGACCATGCAGCCGACGCCCACGCGGTCTCCGACCTGGTACTTCGTCACACCGGGGCCGACCTGGGAGACGACGCCCGCGATCTCGTGGCCGGGGACCATCGGGAAGATCGCCTCGCCCCAGCCCTCACGGGCCTGGTGGATGTCGGAGTGGCAGATTCCGGCGAACTCGATGTCGATCAGGACGTCGAACTCGCCGACCTCGCGTCGCTCGATGGTCGTGCGCTCCAGCGGAGCCTTGGCGGCAGGTGCTGCGTATGCGGCAACGGTGGTCATGCCGGGGTTCTCCTAGCGTGGGTGTCGCGCCCGGCTGCCTTCTCGTCCAGCTTCCGTCCGGGCACGATGTCAGCCTGCCGATTCGGCCGGAGCTCACCCAGACCTCAGTTGTTCGTACGTCCGTCGTGCCTACCACTGACGGGGACAGGCTCGTGGGCGTACGACAGGGAATACTCGAGGCATGGATGAACAGCCCCGATCCATGGCAGGACCCTCCGCCGACCCGGCCGCGGGGCCCGGCGCCGGCCTGGACCGGCGCGCCGAGCTCAGCGAGTTCCTGCGCACCCGGCGGGCCCGGCTGAAGCCGGAGGACGTGGGGCTGCCCGACTTCGGACGGCACCGCAGGGTGCCGGGACTGCGGCGCGAGGAGCTCGCGCAGCTCGCCGGGGTCTCCGTGGCGTACTACACACGCCTTGAGCAGGGCAACGGGCGCAACGTCTCGGCGGAGGTCCTCGACGCCATCGCGCGGGCGCTGCGCCTGAGCGACGCCGAGCACGCCCACCTCACGCACCTGGCCAAGCCGAAGCAGCACAAGAAGAAGCAGGCCGCCCGCACGGAGCAGGTGCGTCCGGCGCTACGGCAGCTGCTGGACTCGATGGACGGCGTCCCGGCGTACGTCTCGGGCCGGCGCTCGGACATCCTCGCCTGGAACCGGATGGCGGCGGCGGTCTTCGGCGACTGGGCCGAGCTGCCGGCGCCGGAGCGGAACTGGGCGCGGCTGGTGTTCCTGCGGCCCGCATACCGCGAGCTGTTCGTGGAGTGGGAGCAGAAGGCGTCCGACATGGTCGCCTTCCTGCGCATGGACGCGGGCTGCCACCCGGACGACCCGCGGCTGTCCGCCCTCGTCGGCGAACTCTCCGTCAAGAGCGAGGAGTTCCGGCAGCTGTGGGCCACCCATGACGTCAAGGAGAAGGGCTACGGCGTCAAGCGGCTGAGGCATCCGCTGGTGGGCGAGCTGACGCTGAACTTCGAGTCGTTCCGCCTGACGGACGGCACGGAGCAGACCCTGATCACCTACCACCCGGAGCCGGGCTCGCCGTCGGCGGAAGCGCTGCGGCTGCTGGCGAGCTGGGGTACGGATGCGACGAAGGCGGGCACGGGGGCGTCGGCGCCTTCGGCGTGATCTGCCTCCGCTGCCCTGGCTCCGGCCCCTCGACTGCCTCGGCGTGGCCTGCCTCAGCGCCCTCGGGTGATCTGCTTCAGCTGCCCTGGCCCCGGCCCTCGACCGCCGCGGCGATGTCGTCCAGGTCCTTCGCGATGGCCCTGGTCACCGCCCGTGTGCCCAGGCCGCCGAGGATCTTCGCGAGTAGGCCCGCGACGCCGCCGGAGGTCACGGCGGTGAAGGTCATCCGCACGGTCGACGCCGACGGCCCGTCGGCCCGCACCTGCCACTCCGAGATGTAGTGCGTGCCGTGCGACTCCGCCTCCACGACATAGCGCTCGGGCGGCTCGCAGGCCGTCACCCACATCTCCTCGGTGGCCTCCTTGCCGAACATGCGCCGCGTCTCCCGCCACCGCGTGCCCACGCCGAAGGCCCCGCTCGTCAGCACCTCGACGCGTGACACCCCACTGAGCACGCGCTCCATCCCGGCGAGGTCGGTCAGGGCCTCCCACAGCGGCCCCTGTCCCGCCGCGACTCTTCGCTCCACGACGACGCTCTTGCTGGTCATGCCCCCATGAAACCAGCCACCACTGACAACCGCCGCAGATGACTGTGACTGGTGTGACTCCTTACGCTCGAAGGAGCAGGGACGGATTCGGGCGGCTTCCCTGGTCCGTGCCCGTGAGGGCGACGACCTGGTGGTGCTGCCGGAGCTGTGGAGGGCCGGCGCCTGGGCGTACGACCGCCGGGGGAGCGATGCCGAGGGGCTCGACGGCCCCACCGCCGAGGTCATGTCCGCCGCCGCCCGCAAGGCCGGGACCTGGCTCCACGCCGGCTCGATAGTCGAACGCGACGCGGACGGGACGCTCTACAACACCGTTCTCCTTTTCGACCGCACTGGCGGCCTGCGCGGTCACGCCCGACTTGTCGGTGAGGTGCAGCTGATGGTGCGGGGTATCGTCGGGCGCCCTTTTGGTCCGAGGACGATGGTGTCCACCTGGTGGGTACCGTTCTGTCCAAACTCGTAGATCCATCAGGGCGGGAGCGCGCAGTCAGCCCAGGGCCGATCCGTGGCTCTGCCGTCCCGGAACCCGGGGCGGGAGCGGCCGCAGGGCCGACCCCGCGGGGCATGGAATGGCCAGGAACCCTCGCACGTTAGGACAGGTGGGCACCGGATACGGACAAGTGATGGAGGGACCGCGATGGCTGCGCAGACGCAGAGGGCCGTGCTGGCGGGCGGATGTTTCTGGGGGATGGAGGAGCTGATCCGCCGGCTTCCGGGCGTGACGGCTACGCGGGTGGGATACACCGGGGGTGACGTGCCGAACGCCACGTACCGCAACCACGGCACGCACGCGGAGGCCATTGAGATCCTCTTCGACCCCGAGAAGACCGACTTCCGCGCGGTCCTGGAGTTCTTCTTCCAGATCCACGACCCGAGCACCAAGAACCGCCAGGGCAACGACATCGGCCTCAGCTACCGCTCGGCGATCTACTACGTGGACGACGAGCAGAAGCGGATCGCCGAGGACACGATCGCGGATGTGGACGCCTCCGGCCTGTGGCCGGGCAAGGTCGTCACCGAGGTGGAGCCGGTGGGCCCGTTCTGGGAGGCCGAGCCCGAGCACCAGGACTACCTGCAGCGTTACCCGAACGGCTACACCTGCCACTTCCCGCGCCCGGGATGGAAGCTGCCCGCCCGCTCCGAGGGCTGAGCACGCGGCGGCCCGGCGGACGGCGGAGACCGGCCGGCTCAGGCTCCTCAGCCTGACCGGACCGTGCCTCCGCCGTCACCGTGCGTCGCGCAGTCGCAGGAGGTACATCGCCGTCACCGCGACGGCACGGTCCTCGTCCTGCGACAGCTCCGTGAGGGCACGGGAAGCCGTGCTGCCCGTAAGGTCCGCCAGGGCCTGGGTCAGCCGTACGCGCGCCGGCGCCGTGGTGGTGTCGTGGGCCAGGCGGTCGACGAGCCTCGTGGCGACGTCGTCCGCCGTCCCGGCGTCGCTCGCCAGCGTGCTCAACGCGTCCGCCGCGTCGGTGTCGTTCCGTCCGGCCACGATCATGTCGATGAGCGCGGGGACGGCCTCGGCCACGCCACGCGTCCCGAGCGCCAGCGCCGCGTGGCCGCGGACCACGACATCGGGGTGGGCGAGGGCGTCCCGCAGCGGGGCGGTGGCCGCATCACCGGGCATCTCGGCGAGGGACTGGACGGCACGCTCCCGCACCGCGGCCACCGGTGAGCCGAGGCCCTCCGCCAGCAGCGCCGTGCCGCCCTCGCCCGAGCGCGCCAGCGCCCATCGAAGGGCTCCGGCGACAATCGGATCCGTCTCCCTGAGCACCGCCTCGACCAGGACCTCCGCCAGCACCTCGTCGGACGAGGAAAGGACCGCGCGCTGACGCGCGGCAGCGCTCTTCGACGCCAGTGCCTGAAGGAACGCCACGACCTGGAGGACGTCCTCCCACCCGGCGGGTTCCGCCGCATCGATCCGGCTCAGCCGCGTGAGCAGCTCGGTCTCGGCCGCGATGCGTTCGCGCGTCTGACGGATGAGGTCCTCGACGAGCTCCGACGGCGTGAAGCCGGGATCGTCGAGCGCGCGCCCGACCTCCCGCAGCGACAGCCCCAGCGACCTCAGGCTCTCGATGTGGAAGATCCGCCGGATGTCCTCGCCGGAGTACTCCCGATAGCCCGAGCCGCTGCGCCCCGAGGGCCGCAGCAGGCCGAGCGACTCGTAGTGCCGGAGCATGCGGGCACTGACCCCGGAGCGTCGCGCCACCTCACCGATCAACAACTCCTACCGTCCCTCCCGGTCGGCCCCGCCGAGTGCCACGACGCGCTTCGCCTCCTCGACCGCGAACTCGAATCCGGCGTCCGGGTCGCGCAGCAGCCCCTCCGTGGCGAGGGCGTGCGTGCGCACACGCCGGTCAGGGGCGGCCGCGGCCGTCCGCAGAATCGGCACCACGACCTCGCCGAGGGCGACCAGCGCCCGGCTGAGGCTCAGCTGCGTCTCATGCTCACCGCGCCCGAGCTGCGTCGCCAGCACCGCGGCCAGTCCGCTCTCCTCGCCCTCCGGCACGAGGACGACGGCGGCCCGCCAGGCCGTGCGCGCCACCTCGTCGTCGGCGTCGGTCAGCAGCGCCCGGGTGATCGCCGGCCACGCCTGCCGGTCCCCGATCTTGGACAGCGTGTGCAGCGCCTGGCTCCGTGCCTGCGGATGCTCCGAGCGGACCTCGCGCAGCAGCTCCGGGAGCGTCATGGACACCGGATGCCGGGTGAGCGCCCAGGTCAGCATGTCGCGGACGAAGAACTCGGGCTCGATCCCGCATCGCTCGACGAGCTTGTCGACGAAACGCGGATCAGGATGTGAGCCGACCGCCAGAGCCGCCCGCAGCCGTACGGACGAACGGCCGTCCTCCAAGCCCCGAAGCGCTCGTATCGTCTCCGAGTCCTGCCTCGGCATGGTCATCCGGACCACCTCCTCGGCAAGCAGTGAAGACCTTGTCACCGTGTCAAGGTCAAAGGCTCACCGGGTCGGCGGTCCTTCCATGCCGGTCAGTGCGGCAGCGTCGCCGGGCTGCCGCCGTTCGCCTCGTAGCCCGCCACCGCGAGCGCCCGGTAGACCGCGAACTCCGCCGCCGGGTCCGGCGACAGCGTCCAGGGCAGGGCGCCGACGTGGCCGTCGACGTGTATCAGCTGGTCCATGGCCTCCGCCCAGCGCTCGCCCCTGACCAGGAAGAAGACCAGCAGGTGGCGTACGTGCGCCAGCATCGGGTCGTCCGGGCGGGCCGCGTGCACCGTGTACAGGGCGCCGTGGATCGCCTTCGTCACGACCTCGCTCTGGTAGAAGCCGCTGACCAGGTTCACCTCGGGCAGGTGCTCGAACACCGCGAAGAGCGGCATCGCGGCCAGGAGGGAGCCCTGAGGGGCACGGGCCGCCGCGGCTTCCGCGAAGTCGTACGCCAGCTTGCGCGAGCCGTGCCACTTCTCGCACCAGTAGTGCAGGGCCGCCAGGTGCGCGCCCATGTGGGCCGGGGCGCGGTCCAGGATCTTCAGCCAGAGCTGCTCGAACTCCGGGCGGGAATAGGCGAGCCCACGCGCCACCGACAGCTCGACGATGTACGGGATCGGGTCACCGGGGGCCAGCAGCGCCGCCTCGCCGCACGCCGACTTCGCCTCCTCCATGATGATCCGGAACTCGTCCGTGCCGGGCGTCGCCGTGCGCCACGCCTGCTGCACCAGGAACTCCGCGTGCACGGCCGCCCCGCCCGCGTCCTTGGGCTGCTCGGTCCGCCACACCCGCAGCCACTGGCCGCCCGGCGTCTCGCTCACTCCGCCCGGGCGCTGCTGAAGCTCCAGAGCCGCGGCGCCGGCGAAGGCCTGCACGCGCTGCCAGCGCAGCTCGCCCTCCGCCTCCGTGCCGGCCAGCAGCTGGGAGGCCGCGCGGTAGTCCTGGGTGCGCTGCACCAGGTCCAGGACGTCCAGCAGGTCCTGGTCGGGGCCGGGCATGCGGATGTCCAGCTCCTCCTGGCGTACGAAGCCGTAGTTCGCCGGGTCCGCGGCGTCCGGGTGGCCCGCCGGGACCTGCTCGATCATGCCCCGCCTGCGCCGCATGAACGGCACCAGCACGAAGCCGATCATGAGCAGCGCGATCAGGACCCAGAGAATTTCCATGCCTCCAGCGTTCCAGACGCCACCGACAAATGGCCAACGAGGTCGGGGGCTGTGGAAAAACGGTTCCTTGCCCGCTTCGGACCGCGTTCGGAAACCCCGTCGTCCGGCATCCGCCCCGTTCGCGCACTACGCTCGGTGCCCATGAGCGACAGGCACATCAGTCAGCACTTCGAGACCCTCGCGATCCACGCGGGCAACACCGCCGATCCCCTCACCGGCGCGGTCGTCCCGCCGATCTACCAGGTCTCGACCTACAAGCAGGACGGCGTCGGCGGTCTGCGCGGGGGCTACGAGTACAGCCGTAGCGCCAACCCGACCAGGACCGCCCTGGAGGAGAACCTCGCAGCCCTCGAGGGCGGCCGTCGCGGGCTCGCGTTCGCGTCCGGACTGGCGGCCGAGGACTGCCTGTTGCGTACGCTGCTCAGCCCCGGTGACCACGTGGTCATCCCCAACGACGCGTACGGCGGCACCTTCCGGCTGTTCGCGAAGGTCGTCGCGCGGTGGGGGGTGGAGTGGTCGGTCGCCGACACCAGCGACGCCTCCGCGGTGCGGGCCGCCATCACGCCGAAGACCAAGGTGGTCTGGGTGGAGACCCCCTCCAACCCGCTGCTCGGCATCACCGACATCGCCTCCGTCGCGCAGATCGCGCGGGACGCGGGCGCCAAGCTCGTCGTCGACAACACCTTCGCCACGCCCTACCTTCAGCAGCCGCTGTCGCTGGGCGCGGACGTCGTCGTGCACTCGCTGACCAAGTACATGGGCGGGCACTCGGACGTCGTCGGCGGTGCGCTGATCGTCAGCGACCCGGACCTCGGTGACGAACTGGCCTTCCACCAGAACGCCATGGGCGCCGTCGCCGGGCCCTTCGACTCCTGGCTGGTGCTGCGCGGCACGAAGACCCTGTCGGTGCGCATGGACCGGCACAGCGAGAACGCGACGAGGATCGCCGACATGCTGACCCGGCACCCGCGCGTGACGCGCGTTCTGTACCCGGGGCTGCCCGAGCACCCCGGGCACGAGGTCGCCGCCAAGCAGATGAAGACGTTCGGCGGCATGGTCTCCTTCCGGGTCACCGGTGGTGAGGAGGCGGCCGTCGAGGTCTGCAACCGGGCCAAGGTGTTCACGCTCGGCGAGTCCCTGGGTGGCGTCGAGTCCCTCATCGAGCACCCGGGACGGATGACCCACGCCTCGGTCACCGGCTCGGCTCTGGAGGTGCCCGCCGACCTCGTCCGGCTCTCCGTCGGCATCGAGAACGTCGACGACCTTCTCGAGGACCTCCAGCAGGCGCTCGGCTAGAGCGGCGCCCTGCCGGAAGGATTCACCAGCCGGTCAGGGGTGGAGTCGTCTCCGACGGCGGCTCCACCCACGGGCGGGCCGTCAGCGCCCAGACCACGAACGCCACCGTCACCGCGAAGAGCAGCAGCCAGGCCAGTCCCGCGGCGATCTTCCTGCGGCGCCGCACGCGGCCGCCGCGCCGCACGGCCTCCGCGTACAGCTCCGGCGGCACAGAGGGTGGGGTGTGCTCCATGATCCGGCGTGCGGCGGCCTCCCGTTGGGCGCGGTTCACGGTGACACCGCCTTCGCTCCCAGCACGCTCGGCGCGGGATCCCGGGGCGGGTGCAGCAGGGTCGCGGTCGCCCGGTCGCAGATCGCGTGGACGCGCTCCCTCGGCAGGCCGAGCAGGGCCGCCGTCTGTTCCTCGGCGACGCCCTCGTACAGCCGCAGGACCAGGATCAGGCGTTCCTGCGGGGAGAGCCGCGCGAGTGGGCCCTCGGCGCGCCCCCGGGCCCGGCCGAGGGCGGCCGGGCCGCCGTACTGGTGCCAGGCGGCCCGGGAGAAGCGGGTGGCCAGGTACTGGCGGGCGCGGTCGTAGGGGTCCTCGCCGCGCAGCCGGTCCCAGCATGCGTACGTGTGCGCGAGGGACAGCGTCAGCAGGCGCCTCGCGCGCGGGTTGCCGCTCGGCGGCTCGGCGGTGAGCAAGGTGGCGGCATGCAGGAGCCGCCCGGCCGCACCGGCGACGAACGCCTCGAACTCCCGGTCCCGGCGGGCGTCCTGGACCGCTCTTCGTCGTCCCACCGCCCCTCCCGCCTGGCCGCGTCCTGAGGAACCGGTCCGTCCCCGCACCTGACGTGCCGGTCGCGTACGAGGAGGGCCCGGTTTCATATGAGGCCAGCGACGGCCCGGGGTCAAGAGCCGGGAGCGGATCACGCGCACACGTGCGTGCCGGGGCGCCTACGAGAAGCTCAGGTCGCCGCGTTCGGCTCCGCGCCGGAGATGCCCTGCGCCGCCATCCGGGTGGACAGGGCCGTGTTGAAGCGGGTGAGCAGCGCGCAGAACGACTCGCGCTCCTCGGGCGCCCAGTCGTGTGTCAGCTCGGCCATCAACTGTCGCCGGGACGAGCGCACTTCCTCCAGCCGCGACTGCCCGCGCGGCGACAGCTGCAGCACCACCGCGCGGCCGTCCTCGGGGTGCGAGGTCCGCTTGACGAGCCCCGTGTCGACCAGCGGTGCCACCTGCCGGGTGACCGTCGAGGAGTCGATCCCCATGCTCGCCGCGAGCGCCTTGACCCCCATGGGGCCTTCCTTGTCGAGGCGGTTGAGCAGCAGGTATGCGGCGCGGTCCATGGAGTTGCGCACCTGCCCGACCCCACCGAGCCGGGTCTGTTCGGCACGGCGGGCGAACACCGCCACCTCGTGCTGAAGCGTGTCGAGAAGACCGCTGTCAGCGACGGTCGTCATGTCCATCGACATGTCAGGTGTTGTGGGCATGGCCGGAGGCTCACTTCATGAAGGGGGTGCTGGGTTGGGGGACAGGGTACGCGGCCCGGACCCGGGGTGTACCGGGGCTGCGGAAACCCATCTCGGTGCTTGGTCACACCAGGGCCTCGCGCCTGTGAACTGCGAGACTTGTGTCATGAGCTACAGCAAGGCTGACTCCTTGCCGCCCGTCACGCTCGACGACGTACGCGGCGCCCAGAAGATGCTCACGGGCGTGGCGCGGGTGACGGCGATGGAGGGCAGCAGGCACCTGTCCCAGCTGGTCGGCGCGCCCGTGCACTTCAAGTGCGAGAACCTCCAGCGGACGGGCTCGTTCAAGCTGCGCGGCGCCTACGTCCGTATCGCCGGACTGCTTCCGGAGGAGCGCGCGGCGGGGGTCGTGGCGGCCAGCGCCGGCAACCACGCGCAGGGAGTCGCGCTCGCGTCGTCGCTGCTCGGCGTGCACTCGACGGTCTTCATGCCGAAGGGCGCCCCGCTGCCGAAGATCAGCGCGACCCAGGACTACGGCGCCGAGGTGCGCCTGCACGGGCAGGTGGTCGACGAGACGCTGGCCGCGGCGCAGGAGTACGCGCACGAGACGGGCGCGGTCTTCATCCACCCCTTCGACCACCCCGACGTCATCGCGGGCCAGGGCACGGTCGGACTGGAGATCCTGGAGCAGTGCCCGGAGGTGCGCACGATCGTCGTCGGCATCGGCGGCGGAGGGCTCGCGGCCGGCATCGCGATGGCGGTGAAGTCGCTGCGGCCCGATGTGCGGATCGTCGGCGTGCAGGCGGAGGGTGCCGCGGCCTACCCGCCCTCCCTCGCGGCCGGGCGTCCGGTGGCGCTGGAGAACCCGGCGACGATGGCCGACGGCATCAAGGTCGGCCGGCCCGGTGACGTGCCGTTCGGGATCGTCGGCGAACTGGTGGACGAGGTCCGCACGGTCACCGAGGACGAGCTGGCCACGGCCCTGCTGCTCTGCCTGGAGCGGGCCAAGCTGGTCGTCGAACCGGCCGGGGCCAGCCCGGTCGCGGCGCTGCTGAGCGACCCCGGCGCTTTCGAGGGACCGGTCGTCGCGGTGCTGTCCGGCGGGAACGTCGACCCGGTGCTGCTGGAGCGTGTGCTGCGGCACGGCATGGCCGCGCAGGGCCGCTACCTGGCCGTACGGCTGCGGCTGACGGACCGGCCGGGCGCGCTCGCGACGCTTCTCGGGGTGTTGTCAGTGGTGGACGCTAACGTCCTCGACGTGAGCCACGTACGGACCGACCCACGGCTCGGGCTCACGGAGGCGGAGGTCGAGCTGCACTTGGAGACGAAGGGCCGCAGGCACTGCGTCGAGGTCGGCCAGGCCCTGCGCGAGGCGGGCTACACGGTCATCGACTGAGCGGCGCGAGCCCGCCCGGCGTCCGCGCCGCGGACGAAAAGACCATGGCTGCGGACGAGAAGGCCAGGTCAGAGGCTCTTTGTCACTCATTCGAGCAAGTCTGTTGAGAGACGCGATACATCGCGTTATGGTGTGTCTCGTAAATCCGCAGCCGAGCGCAACGAAAAGTGCAAACCTAGGGCTTCCCGAAGCTTCCCCCATGACGTGGAGACTCATATGCCAGGCGCCATCTATGCCGAAGGCCTGGTGAAGACCTTCGGCGACGTAAAGGCCTTGGACGGTGTCGACCTCGATGTCCCGGAGGGCACCGTCCTCGGTCTCCTCGGGCCGAATGGCGCGGGCAAGACGACCACCGTCCGCTGTCTGACCACCCTGCTGCGGCCGGACAGCGGCTCGGCCGTCGTCGCGGGCATCGACGTACTCAAGCAACCCGACGCCGTGCGGCGCTCGATCGGCCTGTCCGGCCAGTTCGCCGCGGTCGACGAGTATCTGACCGGCCGGGAGAACCTCCAGATGGTCGGCCAGCTCTACCAGATGAAGGCGAAGGCGGCGAAGGCCCGCGCGGTCGAGCTGCTGGAGCAGTTCGACCTGGCCGACGCCGCCGACCGGCCCACGAAGACCTACTCCGGAGGCATGCGCCGCCGGCTCGACCTCGCGGCGGCCCTCGTTGTCTCGCCGCCCGTGATGTTCATGGACGAGCCGACCACCGGCCTCGACCCGCGCAACCGCCAGCTCCTGTGGGAGGTCATCAAGCGGCTGGTCTCCGGCGGCACGACGCTGCTGCTGACCACCCAGTACCTGGAGGAGGCCGACCACCTCGCCCATGACATCGCTGTCGTCGACCACGGCCGCGTCATCGCCACGGGCACCTCCGACCAGCTCAAGGCCCGCACCGGTGGCGAGCGCGTCGAGGTCGTGGTGCACGAGCGCGAGGACATACAGGGCGCGTCCGAGGTCCTGAGCGGCTTCGGCAAGGGCGAGACCACGGTCGAGGAGCACATGCGCAAGCTCACCGTGCCGGTGACCGGTGGCGCGAAGCTCCTGGCCGAGGTCATCCGCGAGCTCGACACCCGGGGCATCGAGATCGACGACATCGGTCTGCGCCGTCCCACCCTCGACGATGTGTTCCTGTCCCTGACGGGCCATACGGCCGAGGTCAAGGACGAGGCGACCGACGACAAGGAGCCCGCGAAGTGAGCGCCCTCAATGATTCCGCGGTCATCGCCCGCAGGAACCTGATCCGCATGGGCCGGATTCCCGAGATGCTCATCTTCGGGCTCATCCAGCCGATCATGTTCGTGGTGCTGTTCACCTACGTCTTCGGCGGCTCGATCCAGGTGGGCTCGTCCAGCTCCACCCAGGCCTACCGCGAGTTCCTGATGGCCGGCATCTTCGCCCAGACCGTCACGTTCGCCACGGCGGGTGCGGGTGCGGGCATCGCCGACGACATGCACAAGGGCCTCATCGACCGCTTCCGCTCCCTGCCGATGGCTCGGGGTGCGGTGCTGACCGGGCGGACCTTCGCCGACCTGGTGCAGACGGCGCTCACCCTGGTCGTCCTCGCGGTCGTCGCCCTGATCGTCGGCTGGCGCACGCACGAGAACCTCGGCAAGGTGCTCGCCGGCTTCGGGCTGCTCCTGCTGCTCGGTTACGCGTTCTCCTGGATCGGCGCCCTCATCGGCCTGTCCGTCCGCACCCCGGAAGCGGCGACCTCGGGCGGCCTGATCTGGCTGTTTCCGCTGACGTTCATCTCGAACGCCTTCGTGGACGCCAACCAGATGCCCACCTTCCTGCGGCACATCGCGGAGTGGAACCCGTTCAGCGCCACGGTGCAGGCGTGCCGCGAGCTGTTCGGCAACCTTCCGCCGGGCTTCAAGACGCCCGAGGCCTGGCCCATGCAGCACCCCGTGTGGGCCTCGCTGATCTGGTCGGTCGTGATCATCCTGGTCTTCCGCACCCTCGCGGTCCGCAAGTACCGCCGGGCGACGGGCTGACGGTCATCCGGATGCGCACGTCAAGGCCCCTCCACCACGGAGGGGCCTTCTTGCTGTGCGGGCATGAGGCCTCGGGACCCGACGGACGCGAGTGATGAGATTCCGCGCCCGCACCCGTCACACCTACGACGGGACAGGACGAGGCGGAAGGATGACGTGATGAGTGCGGACACGCGGCTGGAGGAGCTGGGCGTGAGCGATCTGAGCGAGGTCGACGAGTCGGCGTTCGAGGGGCTGACGGAGCGGCACCGTCGGGAGCTGCACGTGCACTGCTACCGGATGCTCGGGTCGTTCGAGGACGCCGAGGACACCGTGCAGGAGACGTTCCTGCGTGCCTGGCGGCGACGGGAGACCTTCGAGGGGCGCTCGACCTTCCGGGCCTGGCTGTACCGGATCGCCACCAACGCCTGCCTGGACCTGCTCGCCAAACGCCGCCCGGAGCCGGCGACCGGCGGCGAGGTGCCGTGGCTGCAGCCCTACCCGGACCGGCTGCTCGACGAGCTGCCCGCGGGCGACGCGGACGAGCCGGAGAGCCTCGCCGTCGCGCGCGAGACGATCGAGCTGGCGTACCTGGTCGCGGTCCAGCACCTCGCGCCGCGCCCACGGGCCGTACTGATCCTGCGGGACGTGCTCGGCTGGCCGGCCAAGGAGGTCGCGCAGCTCCTCGGGGACTCCGTCAACTCCGTGAACAGCGCGCTGCAACGGGCCCGCGCCGGCCTGCGGGAGCACCTGCCCGCCGAGCGGCAGGACTGGACCGGCGGCGAACAGGACGCCGGGACGCGTGAACTGGTGCGCCGCTACACCGACGCCAGCGTGGCCACGGACATCCCGGCGCTCGCCTCGATGCTGCGGGACGACGTCCGCTGCTCGATGCCGCCCACGCCGGGCCTGTACGTCGGCCGCGACACGGTGGTGAAGTACTGGGTCGAGAGCGGCTTCGAGGGCATGAAGGGCCTGCGCGCCATCCCGACCTCCGTGAACCGGCAGCCCGCCCTCGCCTTCTACCACTGGCGGCAGCGGGAGGGCGCGTACCTGCCGCTGACCATCGACGTCCTGCGCGTCACCGGCGGGGCGATCGCCGAGATCATCACGTTCCACGACGACCGGTTCCCGCGCCTGGAGCTGCCGGAGCGCCTGCCGGCGGACGGCACGGAGTAACCCCGGTGCGTACCCTCGCGCTGCGCGGCGGAGCGCGTGTCGCGGTGATCGAGGCGGAGTGGTACGACGCGTTCGGCGTCGTCACCCGCGGCCGGGTGCAGCTGGAGCTGCGCGACGGCGAACCCGGGCCGGTCCTCGGGCGCGGGGCCGGGTTCTGGCTGCGCGGCACCGGCGTCCGCGCCCTGCGGAACCCCGGCCGTCGCACGGCGAGGGTGCGCGTCGTCAGCCCCGGGGCCTGGGACCGCTCCGCGACGGCATGACGAAGCCCCCGGCGCCGTGCGGCTGCCGGGGGCTCGCGGGAAAAAGCCGGTTCCGCCGGTCCTGGCGGTCCTGGGGCCGGGTCAGCCGTTGTAGGGCTCGGCCTTGAGGATCTTCACCGAGGCCGTCTTGCCGTTGGGCAGCTCGTACTCGGCGTCCTCGCCGACCTTGTGGCCGATCACGCCGGAGCCCAGCGGGGACTGCGGCGAGTAGGTCTCGATGTCGGCGCTCGCGTACTCGCGGGAGGCGAGCAGGAAGGACAGGGTGTCGTCCTCGTCACCGTCGAAGGCGATCGTCACGACCATGCCGGGGGCCACCGCACCGTCCGCCGACGCCGGCGCCTCGCCGACCTTGGCGTTCTCCAGGAGCTGGGTCAGCTGGCGCACACGGAGCTCCTGCTTGCCCTGCTCCTCCTTGGCCGCGTGGTACCCGCCGTTCTCGCGCAGGTCGCCCTCCTCGCGCGCGGCCGCGATCTTGGCGGCGATCTCCGTGCGCGCAGGACCAGACAGGTACTCCAGCTCGGCCTTGAGCTGGTTGTACGCCTCCTGGGTCAGCCAGGTGACGTTCTCGCTGGTCTGGGTCACAGGTGCTCCTCGTAGGTACTGGGAATACAAAGCATCGCCCTACCCAGAAGGATGTTCCTTCATGGATGGGCGAAACCACGAGCCTAACAATTCAATGGCCGAAGGGGGAGGACATAAGCCATCAGAATCACATCAACGCAGGTCAGCGCTTACGTATTCAGGACGAATCCGGTCGGTGTCGACCAAGTACGGTCGGATCCGGGCGACTGGATCAGTTGGGGTGGCAGCCGAGCAGCTCGGCGGTGGTGCCCTGGGACGTCGTACGGAGCGTGACGACCTTGTCGATGCGGGTGGCGTCGCCGTCGAAGCGGAAGTCCGCCCGGCCCACCTCGGCGCCGCTCTCCGCCTGGGAGCGCAGCGTGCAGTAGCCGGAGGCGCCGGCGTCCTTGCGGACCTCCAGATGCACCTTCACCGCGTCCTTGCCCGCGTCGAACTCGATCACCTCGGCGCTGATCTCGTTCTGGCCGACGTAGTGGTAGCCGAAGTAGCCGATCACCGCCAGCAGCAGCGCCCCGAGGACGGCGCCGACGACCTTGAGCGTGCGGTCGGCGCGTGCGTCCGAGGAGCGGCCGTAGCGGCCCTCGGGCAGCCGCGTGCTCGCGGTACTCATGATCGTCCTCTCGGTCGGGGCGGGACGGAAGTCCCGAAACGGGGCCCGCGGCCCGTACCGCGGAATTATCCGCCCCCCGATTCGGTCACTATAGAAGCCGCCGATCGCGCCGGTTCACACCGGGCGCCGACACACGAGGATTGAGTCTTGACTGACCAGCTGCGACTGATGGCAGTGCACGCCCACCCCGACGACGAGTCGAGCAAGGGCGCCGCGACCATGGCGAAGTACGTGTCCGAGGGGGTGGACGTGCTGGTCGTGACCTGCACGGGCGGGGAGCGCGGCTCCATCCTCAATCCGAAGCTTCAGGGCGACAAGTACATCGAGGAGCACATCCACGAGGTACGCAAGAAGGAGATGGACGAGGCCCGCGAGATCCTCGGCATCAAGCAGGAGTGGCTCGGCTTCGTCGACTCCGGCCTGCCCGAGGGCGACCCGCTGCCGCCGCTGCCCGAGGGCTGCTTCGCCCTGGAGGACGTCGACAAGGCGGCCGGCGAGCTGGTGAAGCAGATCCGTTCGTTCCGTCCGCAGGTGATCACCACCTACGACGAGAACGGCGGCTACCCGCACCCCGACCACATCATGACCCACAAGATCTCGATGGTGGCCTTCGAGGGCGCGGCCGACGCCGAGAAGTACCCGGAGGCCGAGTTCGGCCCGGTGTACCAGCCGCAGAAGCTCTACTACAACCAGGGCTTCAACCGCCCCCGCACCGAGGCGCTGCACCAGGCGATGCTGGACCGGGGCCTGGAGTCGCCGTATGCCGACTGGCTCAAGCGCTGGGACGAGTTCGGCATGAAGCAGCGCACGCTCACCACCCATGTCCCGTGCGGTGACTTCTACGAGATCCGCGACAAGGCCCTGATCGCGCACGCCACGCAGATCGACCCCGACGGCGGCTGGTTCCGCGTCCCGCTGGACCTTCAGAAGGAGGTCTGGCCGACCGAGGAGTACGAGCTCGCGAAGTCCCTCGTCGATACCTCCCTCCCCGAGGACGACCTCTTTGCGGGCATCCGCGACAATGCCTGACATGAGCGCAAGCGCAAGCCTGGCAATGACACAGCTCGCCACCCTCGCCAAGGAGGTGGACGAGGACAAGGTCACCCCCGGCGTCCTCGGCTTCATCGTCTTCGCGGTGATGGCCCTGGCGGTGTGGGCCCTGATGAAGTCCATGAACCGCCACATGAGCAGGGTCGACTTCACCGAGTCCCCGGACCCGAAGGCGGAGTCCGCGACGAGCGCGGACGCGAGCGGCGCGGCGAAGCCGCAGGGCTGAGCGCGCGGGCGCGGGGTCCGGCACCCGTCAGTGCCGGGCCGCTGCCGCCACCCCCATCACCTCCCGGGCGTGGCGGTTCGGCACCATGCCGAGCCGCCAGGCCTGCCATCCCGCCTCCAGGTTCACGCCGCGTTCGAGCAGCAGCTGGTACGCCTCCACGTAGTCGTCCAGCTTCGTGTCCCGCAGCGGATGACCGGTGCGGGACAGCTGGGCCAGTTCCTCCTGGGCCACCGCCGTGCCCACCTCGACACCGCCGGGCGCGGCGTACGGCAGCAGCGTGCAGCGCAGGAAGCGGGCCCAGTCCTCGCCGCGCCGGTCACCGTAGGACGCGAACAGCCCGATCGCGTCGTCGCACAGCGTCAGCGCCTGCTGCGTACGGGTGTTCCCGGCGTCCACCACCGCCAGCTCCAGGCACGTCCACGCCTCGCCGTGCGCGACGCCGATGCGCTGGAAGTCGGCGCGGGCGTCCACCAGGAGCTGGCGGGCGAAACCGGAGTTGCGCAGGGAGCCCGTCTGCGCGGCCCGCTGGTCGCGGGTGACCCGCGCCGAGTGGTGCCGGGCGCAGGCGAGGCCGTAGACGTCCCGCATCCGGGAGAACATCGTGCGTGAGCGCTCCAGCTCCCGGACCGCGATATCCAGGTTGCCGGTCTCCTCCAGGGCCTGGCCCAGGTAGTAGAGCGACCAGGCCTCGCCGCGCGCGTCCTCGTTGTCGCGGTGGCGGGCGGCCGCCTGGCGCAGGCCGTCCACCGCCGGGGACGGATCGCCGGCGACCAGCCGGGCCCGGGACAGCTGGGTCATGGCCCACGCCTCGCCGCGGGCGTCACGGGTGCGGCCGTACAGCTCGAGAGCCGTCCGCAGGTCCTCCTCGGCCCGCGCGACGTCACCCATCCGCAGGCCCAGCTGGCCCAGCTGGAAGTGGGCCCACGCCTCGCCGTGCAGTGACTCGCCGGACCGGTGCAGGGACAGGGACTCGGTCAGCAGGCCCAGGGACTCCGCGACCCGGCCCCGGTCCCGCTCCACCGCCGCCAGCGCGTGCATGGTCCAGGCGCGGTCCGTCGCCAGTTCGGGCGCCGACTGCAGGTCCAGGGCCTCGCGGAGCTTCGTCGCCGCCTCGGTGAGGTTGCCCTGGTGGTGCAGGGTGATGCCGAGGGAGCACAGCGCGCGGGCCGCGCCCGCGTCGTGCTGGGCCTCCATGTAGAGCTCGACCACCGAGGTCAGGGTGGTGCGGGCCTTGTCCAGTTCGCCGAGCTGGCGGGCCGCGATGCCGGTGCGCCACTGCACCGAGCGGACTAGCAGGCCCTTGTCCACGGCCTGCGCCAGTTCGCTGATCTCGCCGAGCCGGTAGAGGTCGCCGCGCAGCAGGCAGTAGTCGCACAGCGCGCCCAGCAGGTTCAGCACCGCCGCCTGGTTGGCGTCCTCGGCGTGCCGGAGCGCCGCCGTGATGAAGCTCGACTCGTCGTCCAGCCAGCGCAGCGCGTCGTCCAGCGAGGTGAAGCCGTGCGGGCTGAAGCGGTCCGAGCGGGTCGACATGTTGCCGTCGACCAGCCGCAGGACCGATTCGGCGAGATCGGCGTAGTTCACGATCAGCCGCTCCTGCGCCGCCGTGCGCTCGGCGGGGTCCTCCTCGTCGAGGAGGCGGGCCTGGGCGAAGGCGCGGACCAGGTCGTGCAGGCGGTAGCGGTTGCCGCGCACATGGTCGACCAGGCCCGACCGGGCCAGCTCCACCAGATGGCGGGTCGCCTCCGCCTCGTCGGTGGCCAGCAGCGCCGCCGCGGCTGCCGCGCCCAGCGAGGCCCGGCCCGCGAGCGCCAGCCTGCGCAGCAGCCGCCGGGCCGCCTCCGACTGGTCGGTGTAGCGAAGCCACAGCACCCGCTCGATCGGCTCCACCGGGCCGTACGCGCCCAGGTCGGTGGCCAGCGTGCGCGGTGAGCGCGGGCCCAGCGCCGAGCCCGCGATGCGCAGCGCCAGCGGCAGCCCGCCGCACAACGTGCGGATCTCGTCGGCGGATTCGGCGTCGTAGGGGCCCGAGGAGTCCTGCGCCGCCGCCGACAGCAGTTCCTCCGCGCCCGGCGCGTCCAGCGTCCGCACCGGCAGTTGGTGCACCCAGGCGGCGAGGTCCTCGGGCAGGTCGAGCGGCTCGCGCGCGGTGACCAGGACCAGGCTGTCGGAGCGCTCGGGGACGAGGGTGCGGACCTGCTGCGCGTCCGAGGCGTCGTCCAGTACGACGGTGACCGGGAGCCCGGTGAGGTGCTGGTGGTAGAGCTCGCTCAGCCGCTTGACCTGCTGGTCCGCCGACGAGCGCTCGCGGAAGAGCAGTTGCTCGCGCGGGGCGCCCAGCCGGTTCAGCAGATGCAGCAGCGCGTCGCGCGTCGACAGCGGCGGCTCCTCGGTGGTGTCGCCGCGCAGGTCCACCACGCACGCGCCGCGGAACTGGTCCTTCAGGTCGTGCGCCGCGCGGACCGCCAGGGCGGTACGGCCGCTGCCGGGCGCGCCGTGCAGGACGACGACCGTCGGCCTGGTCTCCGTACTCGCGCGGGCCGCGTGCACCCACTGCCGGATGCGAGCCATCTCCTGCCGGCGCCCCGCGAACGGGCCCATCGGCTCCGGGAGTTGCCCGAACGACTGCTCCAGCACGCTGCGGCCGCGCGCCGCGGCGCTCTTGTCGGCGCCCCGCAGCCGCGGGGACGTCTTCTTCGGGCCGGTGGACGCGCTGAGCACCCGCTGCTGGTCGAGGAAGGGTCGGATACCGCGTACCTCCAGCGCCGTCAGCCACTGCAGGCGCAGCTGTTCCGGGCCGCCGGGCTGGCCGGCCGCGCCCGCGCGGTGATGCGCGGCGGGCAGATGCGTGCCGGCCACCTTCGCGACGGTCGCGGCCGCGCCGACGACGCCCACGGTGACGCCCGCGCCCACCGCGGTGGTCGCCCCGGTGCCGAGCGCCAGGTCGGACACGACGGCGGCGAGCGCGGCGACGCCCGCCACCATCAGCGGGGTGGCGCCGCCCTCACGGGCGAAGCGCTGCCCGAACGTCAGCCGGCCGGCCTCCGCCTCCTCCAGCGCCCGCGTATACGCCTCGTACTCCTCGGCCGACGCCTGCGCCATCTCGTCCAGCGCGCCGCGCGCCCGCGACAGCAGCACCTGCCCGTCGATGCGGCCACCCGAGCGCCGCACCTCCTCCTCAACGGCCCGAGCCAACAGCCGCTCGGCCTCAGTCCGATGGCTGTCCCGCATGTGACGTCCCCCTCCGGCGGCAATGGCGTTCTTGGTCAAGTGTGCTGCGGACGGGGCGTTGTGGGGAGAGGGCCGGGTGGTCGTGGGGAGGACGAGTGGGGTTCGGCAGCCCTTCGACGTCGGTCAATTGGCGCGGAGGGAGGCTGTGGCCATGGTGATCGCGCACACGACAGGGAAAGGCCGGGGGAGAATGGATTCTGCCCGCGGACGGGCGACAGCCGCATCGCCTACCTCGATGTGATCAGCGCACCGGACAGGGGCACGGGAAAACTCAAGGTCACCGTGTGGGAGACGCCTGACGTCCGACCGGCGGGGTACTGCGGCAGGATGGACTCCATGCCGAACCGACTGGCTCACGAGACGTCCCCCTACCTGCTCCAGCACGCGGACAACCCGGTCGACTGGTGGCCGTGGTCGGCCGAGGCCTTCGAGGAGGCCCGCAAGAGCGGCAAACCGGTCCTGCTCAGCGTCGGCTACAGCAGCTGTCACTGGTGTCACGTCATGGCACACGAGTCCTTCGAGGACCAGGAGACCGCCGACTACCTCAACGCCCACTTCGTCAGCGTCAAGGTCGACCGCGAGGAACGCCCCGACGTGGACGCCGTCTACATGGAGGCCGTGCAGGCCGCCACGGGCCAGGGCGGCTGGCCGATGACCGTGTTCCTCACGGCGGACGCCGAGCCCTTCTACTTCGGCACCTACTTCCCGCCCGCGCCCCGGCAGGGCATGCCGTCCTTCCGGCAGGTCCTGGAGGGCGTGCGCAGCGCGTGGACCGACCGGCGGGACGAGGTCGCCGACGTCGCGGGGAAGATCGTGCGGGACCTCGCCGGGCGGGAGATCTCCTACGGCGGGCCCGAGGCGCCCGGTGAGCAGGAGCTGTCGGCGGCGCTGCTCGGGCTCACCCGGGAGTACGACCCGCAGCGGGGCGGATTCGGCGGGGCACCGAAGTTCCCGCCGTCCATGGTGATCGAGTTCCTGCTGCGGCATCACGCGCGGACCGGCGCCGAGGGCGCGCTGGAGATGGCTCGGGACACCAGCGAGCGGATGGCCCGCGGCGGCATCTACGACCAGCTCGGCGGTGGCTTCGCCCGGTACTCCGTCGACCGCGACTGGGTCGTGCCGCACTTCGAGAAGATGCTGTACGACAACGCCCTGCTCTGTCGCGTGTACGCGCACCTGTGGCGCTCCACCGGCTCCGGGCTGGCCCGGCGCGTCGCGCTGGAGACGGCCGACTTCATGGTGCGCGAACTGCGCACCGCCGAGGGCGGGTTCGCCTCCGCGCTCGACGCCGACAGCGACGACGGCACCGGCAGGCACGTCGAGGGCGCGTACTACGTGTGGACGCCGGAGCAGTTGCGCGAGACCCTCGGCGACGACGACGCCGAACTCGCCGCACGGTACTTCGGGGTGACCGAGGAGGGCACGTTCGAACACGGCGCCTCCGTCCTCCAGCTCCCCTTGCAGGACGGCCTGTTCGACGCCGAGAAGATCGCCTCCGTACGGCGGCGGCTGCTCGACCGGCGTGCCGAGCGCCCCGCCCCCGGCCGTGACGACAAGATCGTCGCCGCCTGGAACGGCCTCGCGATCGCCGCCCTCGCGGAGACCGGCGCCTACTTCGACCGCCCGGACCTCGTGGACGCCGCGCTCGGCGCCGCCGACCTCCTGGTCCGGCTGCACCTCGACGACCACGCCCGCCTCGCCCGCACCAGCAAGGACGGCCAGGTCGGCGCCAACTCGGGGGTGCTGGAGGACTACGCCGACGTCGCCGAGGGCTTCCTCGCGCTCGCGTCCGTCACCGGCGAGGGCGTGTGGCTGGACTTCGCCGGGTTCCTGCTCGACCACGTCCTCGCCCGCTTCGTCGACGAGGAGTCCGGCGCCCTGTACGACACGGCGGCCGACGCCGAGCGGCTGATCCGGCGCCCGCAGGACCCCACCGACAACGCCGCCCCCTCCGGCTGGACCGCGGCGGCCGGCGCCCTGCTGAGCTACGCCGCCCAGACCGGCGCCGAGCCCCACCGCACGGCCGCCGTGCGGGCGCTCGGCGTCGTCAAGGCCCTCGGCCCGCGCGTCCCGCGCTTCATCGGCTGGGGGCTGGCGGTCGCCGAGGCCAACCTCGACGGCCCGCGCGAGGTGGCGATCGTAGGCCCGAGCCTGGATGACAAGGCGACAAAGGTCCTGCACCGTACGGCACTTCTGGGCACCGCGCCCGGAGCGGTGGTGGCCGTGGGGACTGCGGACAGTGACGAACTGCCGCTCCTCGCCGACCGTCCGCTCGTCGGCGGTGAACCGGCCGCGTACGTCTGCCGTAACTTCACATGTGACGCGCCGACGACCGATCCGGAGCGGCTGAGCGCGGCTCTGCGGAGCTGACGCGGCGAAACGGCGGCGGAGGGCGTCGTTCCGTGCGCCCAAATTGGGTGTGTGTTCGGATAGATCGCGCTTTCCGACGCACCGTTCCGAAACAAGCTATTTATCGGAAGAGCCCTCGCGCTTCACAGTTCCCCCCTAATCTCTCCACAGTGACGCGACGGGTGTGACTCACCGTCGCGACAGGGGGCATTGGGGATCTGGGGGGATCTGTTGCTGACGTCTGTCTTCATAGCCGTCGTCTCGCTGGCCTTGTTCTGGATGGCGGCTTTCACCCTGTGGTGGCAGATGCACGCGTGGCGTACGCCCGAAGTGCTCGCCTCCACCCGGTTCAGCAGACCGGACGGCGGCGAGCACGTGTCGTTCTCGCTGCTGCTTCCGGCACGGCACGAACAGGCCGTGCTGGACCACACCATCCAGCGGCTGCTGGAGTCCACACACGCCGACTTCGAGATCATCGTCATCGTCGGACACGACGACCCGGAGACCACGGAGGTGGCCGAGAAGGCCGCGGCACGTGACCCGCGCGTCCGCGTCGTCGTCGACACCCACGAGAAGAAGAACAAGCCGAAGGCCATGAACACGGCGCTGCCGCACTGCCGCGGCGACGTCGTCGGGGTCTTCGACGCCGAGGACCAGGTCCACCCGGAGCTGCTCGCCCACGTGGACCACGCCTTCCGCACCACCGGAGCGGACGTCGTCCAGGGCGGCGTCCAGCTGATCAACTTCCACTCCAGCTGGTACAGCCTGCGTAACTGCCTGGAGTACTTCTTCTGGTTCCGGTCGCGACTGCACCTGCACGCGCAGAAGGGGTTCATCCCGCTCGGCGGCAACACCGTCTTCGTCCGCACGGACGTGCTCAGGGAAGCTGACGGCTGGGACCCCAACTGCCTTGCCGAGGACTGCGATCTGGGCGTGCGGCTGTCCAGCGTCGGCAAGAAGGTCGTCGTCGCCTACGACTCCGACATGGTGACCAAGGAGGAGACCCCGGGCAGCCTGATGTCGCTGCTGAAGCAGCGCACCCGCTGGAACCAGGGCTTCCTCCAGGTCTACCGGAAGAAGGACTGGAAGCAACTGCCCACCTTCGGGCAGCGGTTGCTGGCCAGGTACACCCTGACCACGCCGTTCCTGCAGGCCTTCACCGGCCTGATCATCCCGCTCAACGTGGCCATCGCGCTCTTCCTCGACGTCCCGGTGAGCGTCGCCTTCGTCACCTTCCTGCCGGCCGTCACCGCGCTCGTCACCTTCGTCTTCGAGGTCGTCGGACTGCACGACTTCGGCAAGCAGTACGGGCTTCGCGTGCGCTTCGTCCACTACGTGAAGCTGATCGTGGGCGGTCCCTTCTACCAGGTGCTCCTCGCCGGAGCCGCCCTGCGCGCCGTATGGCGTGAGCAGCGCGGCCAGAACGACTGGGAGCTGACCACCCACGTCGGCGCGCATCTCACCGACGCCGAAGCCACCCGAGACCTCCGAGAGGACGTCCCTGCGTGACCTCCACACTTCCCGCGGTGACCACTCCGAAGGTCCCCGCGCAGAGGCAACCTGTCCCCATCGAGCGTTCGGCCGGTCGAACGAAGCCGCCGCGCCGGCTCCGCTCCTCCCGGCCCGACCTGATCCTGTGCGGCGTACTCCTCCTCGCGATCCTGCTCGTGCAGGGCTGGAACATCGCCGACTACCCCACCCTCAGCGACGACGAGGGCACCTACCTCGCCCAGGCCTGGGCCGTCCAGGAGGGCCGGGGCCTGGCCCACTACACGTACTGGTACGACCACCCGCCGCTCGGCTGGATCCAGCTCGCCCTGCTCACCTGGATACCGGCCGCGCTCAGCCCCGAGTCGATGACCGTCGGCAGCATGCGCGCCGCGATGCTCGTCATCAGCGCCGTCAGCGCGGTCCTCGTCTACGTGATCGGACGGCGGCTGTCCCTGCCGCGCTGGGCGGCCGGGCTCGGCATGGTGCTCTTCGGGCTCTCCCCGCTGTCGGTCGTGCTCCAGCGCGAGATCTTCCTCGACAACCTCGCGGTGATGTGGACGCTGCTCGCGTTCGCCCTCGCCGCCTCGCCGAGCCGTCACCTCTGGCACCACTTCGGCGCCGGGATGGCGGCCGCGACGGCCGTGCTGACCAAGGAGACGATGCTCTTCGTCCTCCCCGCGGTCCTGATCACCATGTGGCGGCACAGCCACCGCGACACCCGCAAGTTCGCCCTGACCGGCGCCGTCACCGCGTGCGCGCTGATCGGGCTGTCGTACCCCCTGTTCGCCCTGCTGAAGGGCGAGCTGATGCCGGGCAGCGGGCATGTCTCGCTGTGGGACGGCATCAAGTACCAGATGACCAGGCCCGGTTCGGGCTTCATCCTCGACCGGGGCTCCGGCTCCTGGGGCGTGCTGCAGTCGTGGCTCTACTACGACCGCGTCCTCATCGTCGGCGGTCTCGCGGGCGCTCTGCTGCTCCTGGTCACCTGGCGCTGGTCGGTCACCGCCCGCGCGCTGGCCGGACCGTCGTTCGCGGTGGTCATCCTCGCCCTGGTCGCCATGCGCCCCAGCGGCTACCTGCCCGCGATGTACGTCATCCAGGCGCTGCCGTTCCTCGCTCTCGTCCTCGCCGGAGGCACGGCCTCCGTCGCCCACGCCGTACTGCGGCGGTGGCTGTCCGAGACCGAGCACCGTTATCTGACCGGCGGCCGGTACGCCCTCGCGGCCGTGCTCGCGATCGCGGCCGGCGCCTATGTCGTGCCGCGCTGGTACGACGGCGACCGCACGGCCGTCACCGCCGACGCCAACGCGCCCTACCAGGCCGCCTCGAAGTGGCTGGCCGACGAGGTGGAGGACCCGGAGGACACCCGCGTCCTCGTCGACGACGCGCTGTGGCTGGACCTGGTGCACGCCGGGTACAAGCCGGGGCTCGGCGTCATCTGGTTCTACAAGGCCGACCTCGACCCGGCCGTCACCAAGACCATGCCGCGCGGCTGGAAGGACCTCGACTACGTCGTCGCCTCCCCGACGGTCCGGCGTGACGCGGTCGACCTGCCCAACGTCAAGGCGGCCATCGAGCACTCGAAGCCGGTCGCCGTCTTCGGCACCGGCGAGGACCGCATCGAGATCCGCCAGATCCAGACCGCCTCCGGAGGCGTCCGATGACCCACGAGTACACCGCCCCCGAGGAGCTCGGCGATCCGGCGGTCGAGGCCGCCGAGGTGGCCGAGCCGGGCGCCGTCACCATCGTCGTACCGACCTACAACGAGTCCGCGAACGTACGGCAGTTGCTGCACCAGATCACCGAGTCGGTGCCCTCCCGGCTGCCCTGCGAGGTCGTCTTCGTGGACGACTCCACCGACGACACCCCGCAGGTCATCAAGGAGGCGGCCCAGGACTGCCCCTTCCCCGTCACCGTCATCCACCGGGACCGGCCGGTCGGCGGGCTCGGCGGAGCGGTCGTGGAGGGGATGAAGGCGGCCGGGTCGGACTGGATCGTCGTCATGGACGGCGACTGCCAGCATCCGCCGTCCCTGGTCCCGGAGCTGGTGGCCACCGGCGAGCGGGCGAACGCCGGTCTCGTGGTCGCCTCCCGGTACATCAAGGGCGGCAGCCGGGCCGGGCTCGCCGGCAGCTATCGCGTGGCCGTGTCGCGGGTGGCGACCTGGCTGACCAAGTCCCTCTTCCCGCGCCGGCTGCACGGCATCAGCGACCCGATGAGCGGCTTCTTCGCCATCCGGCGCAGCGACATCGCAGCGGAGGCGCTCAAGCCGCTCGGCTACAAGATCCTGCTGGAGCTGGCCGTGCGCAGCCGCCCGCGCGCGGTCACCGAGGTGCCGTTCGTCTTCCAGGAGCGTTTCGCGGGGGAGTCCAAGTCCACGGCGGCGGAGGGCCGGCGCTTCCTGCGGCACCTCGCCGGGCTGCGTACGGCCGACCCGCTGTCCCGGATGGTGGTGTTCGGGCTGATCGGGCTCACCGGGTTCGTGCCGAACCTGGCCGCGCTGTGGGTGATGACCGAGGCGGGGCTGCACTATCTGCCCGCGGAGATCGTCGCCAACCAGTTCGGCGTGGCCTGGAACTTCCTGCTCATCGAGAAGCTGCTGTTCCGCGACCGCCGGCAGCACCGCCACTGGGCCGACCGCACCGTCCGCTTCGCTCTGCTCGCCAACGCCGACCTGGTGCTGCGCATACCGCTGATCGCGCTGCTCGTCGGCCAGTTCGGGCTGGCCGTGCTGCCCGCCACCGCGCTGGCCCTGGTCATCACCTTCGTCCTGCGCTTCGTCGGTACCGAAGCGCTGGTCTATCTGCCGCGCCGCAGTTCAGGTCTGCGCCGCGGGAGCCGCACCGCATAGGAGAGCCGCATGAACAAGCGCCTCGTCACAAAGCACCGAAGAAGGACCGCACTGGTCGGGGTGGGCGCCCTGACCGCCGGCCTGCTCCTCACCTCACCCCAGTCCGCCTCCGCCGCCAACCTCGTCAAGAACCCCGGCTTCGAGACCGCCGGCAGCGACGACATGCCCTACTGCTGGAAGAAGTCCGGCTGGGGCGACAACGACTTCACCTTCCAGACCGTGGCCGACGCCCACTCGGGCTCCAAGGCCATGAAGGTCACGCTCACCCGCCGGGTCGAGGGCGACCGCAAGGCGCTCATCACCGAGTCCGCCGAGTGCGCGCCGGTCGTCACGCCGGGCAAGCAGTACGACCTGGGGCTCTGGTACAAGTCGACCACCCCCGACACGTCGGTCACCCTCTTCCGGCACGACCCCACAGCGGGCTGGCAGTACTGGACCGACCTCAAGACGCTCGAGATGGCGGCCGGCTGGACCGAGGCGACGGTCCGCACCCCCGAGGTGCCCGCCGGCACCGACCGGATCGCCTGGGGCGTCTCCGTCTACGGCACCGGCTCGGTCACCACCGACGACTACACGATGGACCAGGTCGCCGACCCCGTCCCGGACCCGGTGTGCACGGGCACGGCCGAGGAGTGCGCGAACGGCCGCTGGGACGTGCTGCCCACCCAGAACCCGGTCCGCTCCATGCACTCCGTCGTCCTCAACAACGGCAAGGTGCTGCTGATCGCCGGCTCCGGCAACAGCGAGCAGATGTTCCAGGCGGGCACGTTCACCAGCGCGGTCTACGACCCGCAGAACGGCACGTACAAGCAGATCCCCACGCCCAAGGACATGTTCTGCGCCGGACACGTCCAGCTCGACGACGGGCGGGTGCTCGTGATGAGCGGCAACAAGGCGTATCCGGTGCCCGGAGGCCACGGCTACGAGGGCTACAAGGACTCGTACGTCTTCGACCCGGTCACCGAGACGTACAGCAAGACCAACAACATGAACGACGGCCACTGGTACCCGTCGGCCACCGTGCTCGGCAACGGTGACGTGATCTCCTTCGGCGGCCTGCGCGAGGACTCCACGGGATCGGTGACCGCCGAGCTGTGGTCGGACGCCGAGCAGAAGTGGCTGGAGCTCTGGAAGGTCAACCAGACCTGGTCGTACTGGGGCCTGTACCCGTCGATGATCCTCATGCAGGACGGCCGCCTCTTCTACTCCGGCAGCCATGTCTTCGGCAACAACATCCCCGGCACCGGTTCGGCGATCTACGACTACGGCGCCAACACCGTCACCCAGATCCCCGGCCTGCAGAAGAAGGACGAGCGCGACCAGTCCGCGAGCGTGCTGCTGCCCCCGGCCCAGGACCAGAAGGTCCTCACCATCGGCGGCGGCAACATCGACTCCAACCCGGACGCCAACCGCCTCACCGACGTCATCGACCTCAAGCAGCCCAACCCGTCCTACGTCGCCGGCCCGCCGCTCCCGCAGGGCACCGTCGACCTCGGCGGCGGCAAGGTCCCGCAGACCGGCAACCAGGGCAAGATGTACGTCTCCGCCGTGCTGCTGCCCGACGGCAAGGTCCTGGAGACCGGCGGCGCGCTGCACAACCGGGCCGACCCGGTGTACGAGTCGTCGATCTACGACCCGGCCACCAACACCTTCGACCCGGTGGCGGCCGACCCGGAGGAGCGCGGCTACCACTCCTCGGCGTTCCTGCTCCCCGACGGCCGGGTGATGGCGACGGGCGACAACCCGGGCAACGGCAGCTGGAACCACGACGTGTCGATCTACACCCCGCCCTATCTCCTCAAGGGCGCGCGCCCGAAGATCACTTCGGTGATCGACACGGAGTGGACGTACGGCGACACGCAGCGGATCACCGTCGACCGGCCCATCGCCAAGGCCGAGCTGATCCGCCCGGCGGCGGTGACCCACTCCTCCGACCCCAACCAGCGGTTCGTGGACCTGCCGCTGTCGGTGGACGGCAACAACGTCGACCTGAACGTGACGAGCAACCCCAACCTGGCCCCGCCCGGCTGGTACATGCTCTTCGCGGTCGACGCCAACGGGGTGCCGTCGGTGGCCAGGTGGGTGCACCTCCAGGGCCCGCAGGCCCTGAGCGCCACGGACGCCTCGGCGCACGTCCACGACTTCGCCGACGACCTCAAGGGCAAGGTCACGGGCCCGGGAAAGAAGCGCACCTCGCAGAAGGTCAGCCCGACCGTCTCCGGCTGCGACCGGCACTACGGCTCCGTCAACGTCTGCGTCCCGACGGACTTCCCGCCGACCGTGAAGGCGACGACGAAGGCCCGCTGCGACTGGCTGAAGAAGAACGACTACGGCCGTCTGAAGGTCAACGGCAAGGACGACCCGCTGCGGCTGGACCCGAACCGCGACGGAATCGCCTGCGGGAAGGGTGATGTGAGCAGGCGTTAGTCTCAGCCCGCGTAGTCGGCGAGGGCGCGCTCCACGATGGCCACCAGCTGCTCGTGGTGCGCGCCCTTCCAGTACGCCCGCTTGCACCGGGTGCACTGCGCGAACACGTCGTACGACCGCTGCGTCCCGCCCTCCAGCTGGTCCGCGACCTCCTCCTTGTCGGCCTCCTTGAGCAGGCCGTTGCAGGCGGTGCAGCGGGTCCAGGGGTGCAGCTCGGGGCGGAACCGGTCGAGGATGTCTCTGAGTTGCTCCTCGGGGCGGGTGCTGTAGACGTAGGCGCCGGCCCACAGCTCGCGCCGGCGCAGCAGCCCCCGGTCCCGGCTCAGCATGACCCGCCGCTCGGCGGCCGAGCGGGCGGCGAGCGCCGGGTCGCCGATGTCCGTCGACTCGTAGTCCGTGTCCACGCCGAGCAGCCGCATCCGCCGGGCCAGGGTGCCGAGGTGGACGTCGAGCAGAAAGCGCAGGGGAGCGCCGGGCACCCGCTGGGGGCGCTCGACGGGCCGAACGGCCACGGACTCGCCCGCGGCCGGGACGTACGACACCGGCCTCTCCCGGCCGTCCACGAGCAGGGGGCCGACCTCGGTGAGCGGGGTGCCGAGGGACTCGACGACATGGCCGAGGGTCGAGACACCGTCGGTGGTGACCTGGGCGGCACCGTCCTGGCGCCGGCCGTTGGGCAGGAACACCCTCAGTTCGGGGGCGAACTCGACATGGATCACGGGACCGTTCACCCCGTCAGGATGTCACGGCCCGGCGCTCGTGCCTCAGGTGTTTTTCGGGGGGAGGCCGTGCTCGATGACGTCCAGGGCGCGGTCGAGGAGGTCGCCCAGGTCGTCCTTGAAGTCCTTCTCCGCCCAGTACAGGGATACCTCCGCGAGGCCGCCGATGAGGGACATCGTGTAGACCCGCACCTCGAAGCTGTCCCGGTCCCTGCCGGTGCGCTCGGCGATGGCCTCGCCGAGCATCCGGCCGGTCACCGACATGCTCTCCAGCATCCGGGAACGCACCGCCGGAACCTGGACCATCAGGTGCGAGCGCAGCCGGACGACCTCGGGATCGTTCTCCGTCGCCGCACGGATGGCCAGCCGCATGACGTACCGCAGGGACTCCATCCACGGCTCGTCCGCCGGCCGCTTGCGCAGCTCGGCCAGCAGGATCGGGTCGTACTCGTCCGTGAGGACGATGTCCTCCTTGGTCGGGAAGTAGCGGAAGACCGTGGACGGCGACACCTCGGCGCGCTCCGCGATCTGCTCGACCGTGGTGGCGTCGTAGCCCTGCTCGTTGATCAGGGCGTACGTCGCCTCACGGATCGCCATCCGGGTCTTGATCTTCTTCCGTTCACGAAGTCCCAGCTGGGGGCCGTCGGAGAGGGGGACGGGGCGTGCGGGTGTCATGGGGGTCATTGTCGGGCATCGGCCTCCTCGGCAGCCATGTCCGGGGCCGGGGAGGTCTTGGCCGGACGGGCCGCGGCCGGCAGGAACGCCGCCGCCAGCAGGGCGGAGACCAGGGCCGCGAGAGCGCAGACCACCAGGACGACGCCCATGCCGTGGACGTACGCGCTGTTCGCGGAGGCCGCGAGCTGCGCCGAGCCCGCCCGCTCGGCGACGAGGTGCGCCGCGACCACGGACTCCCCGGCGGTGTCGGCGGCGCCCGCGGGCAGCCCGGTGACATCGAGCCGGTCCCGGAAGGCGCCGGCCAGCAGGCTGCCGAGCAGGGCGATACCGATCGCACCGCCGACCTGACGCAGGGTCATCAGCAGCCCGGAGCCGCTGCCCGCGCGGTCGCGGGGCAGGCTGCCCAGGGCGTTGCTCATCGCCGGCATCAGCGAGAAGCCGAAGCCGAGTCCGGTGAGGGAGAGCCACAGCGCGGTGAAGCCGTAGCCCGAGTCGACCGTCGTACGGCTGCCGAGGAACGCGGCGAAGGACAGCACCACCAGGCCCGCGCTCACCGTGGCCCGCGCACCGAACCGGACGACGACCGGCGGGGCCGCCCGCGAGGCGACCAGGATCCCGCCCATCATCGGCAGCAGCCGGATGCCGGTGCCGAGCGCGTCGTGGCCGAGGACCGCCTGGAGGTAGGGCGGCAGCACGAAGAGCAGGCCGGACAGGACGAACATGACCAGGGTCGCGGCGACGGTGTTGAAGAGGAAGCCGCGGTCGGCGAGCAGGGTCATGTCCAGCATGGGGCGCTCGACCCGGCGTTCGCGCAGCACCAGCGCGGCGATCAGGACGACGGACGCTCCGAGCACGGTGAGCACCAGCGCGTCGCCCCAGCCGCGCGTGGGCGCCTCGATGATCGCGTAGATCAGCGCGCCGAGGCCGGTCGCGGTGAGCGCGGTGGAGACGGTGTCGACCTTGGGGGAGGCGGGGTCCTTCGTCTCCGGGAGCAGGAGGACGCAGGCGGCGATGCCGATCGCGGCCATCGGGACGTTGACCAGGAAGACCGAGCCCCACCAGAAGTGGTTCAGCAGCCAGCCGCCGATGATCGGGCCGAGCGGCAGACCGAGCGCCGAGGCGGCGGAGACGATGCCGACGGCCTTGGTGCGCTCCTCGGGGCCGAAGAGCGAGGGCAGCACGGCGAGCGCGAGCGGGGTGACCAGCGCCGCTCCGACGCCCATCACCGCACGCGCCGCGATCACCGTGTTCACGTCGCCGGCCAGCGCGCCGGCCAGCGATCCGGCGAGGAAGACGCCGAGCCCCGCGATCAGCATCCGGCGGCGCCCGAAGCGGTCGCCGAGCAGGCCCGCGGGCAGCATCAGCGCGGCGAAGACGACCACGTAGGCGTCCGCCATCCACTGCTGCTGGCCCGTGCCGGCGCCCAGGTCGGCGGCCAGCGTCGGCAGCGCCACGTTGAGGATCGTCAGGTCGAAGCCGAGCGTGAGCATGCTCGCGACCAGCGCGGCGAGCGCCCACCAACGGCGAGGGTCTGGGGTAACAGTTTCCATGAAGTGAGAGTAGCTCTCAAAATCGAGTGACTGTCAATAAATATTCGCTGTCGGTAGGCTGGACCTGCCCTCGGCGCACGAAAAAGGGCCACGGCTCGCAAGCCGTGGCCCTGAAGGAAGGCGGGTGTTACGCGTGCTGGTACGCCACCAGCGAGATCCCGACGTAGTGCGTGATGAAGGCCGCCAGCGTGAAGGAGTGGAACACCTCGTGGAAGCCGAACCAACGCGGTGACGGGTTCGGGCGCTTGATGCCGTAGATCACGCCGCCCGCGCTGTAGAGGACGCCGCCGACGATCACCAGGACCAGCACCGCGATGCCGCCGGAGCGCATGAAGTCGGGCAGGAAGAAGACCGCCGCCCAGCCCATCGCGATGTAGCAGGGGGTGTACAGCCAGCGGGGGGCGCCCACCCAGAAGACCCGGAAGACGATGCCGGCCAGCGCCGCCGCCCAGATGCCCCACAGCAGCCACTGGCCCTTGGCGCCCGGCAGGAGCAGCATCGTCAGCGGCGTGTAGGTGCCCGCGATGATCAGGAAGATGTTGGCGTGATCCAGCCGGCGCAGGATGCCGTCCATGCGCGGACTCCAGTTGCCCCGGTGGTACAGCGCGCTCACGCCGAACAGCAGGCAGGCCGTGAGGGCGAAGATCCCGCAGGCGATACGGCCGCGCGCCGAGTCCGCGAGGGCGGTGAGCACCAGGCCCGAGACGAGCGCCGCCGGGAACATGCCCAGGTGCAGCCAGCCCCGGAGTCTGGGCTTGATCTCGTCCGTGAGCTGCTGGGCGTGGTGCGCGATCTGGTGCGGCAGTGAGGGCACGGCGGAACCGCGGCCGGCGGCCGGCTTGTCCGTTGGAGCGTCGGGGACGGGCGCAGTCATGCCCGGCATGGTACCTACGGAACCGTAAGTTACGCGTCAGAGCGGCCAGATGGGCGCCATTAAGTGGCCATCCTCTCATGGGGTACCCGCCGCGGGCGCACCCGGGGTGAAGCCGTGGTGACGCATCGAAAACATCTCGATGAGTGGCGATGCTCACGCCGCTCACCTGTGACGCCCTCTGGACATATGGGCAGACCCGTCGGATGATCAAATGAGTGCGGTCGACACCGGATGAGCGCGGAAGATCGAAAAAGCGGATCGGTCCGCGAAGCATCCGGGTCGCGGCCCCCACGGGGCATACAAGGGCATATTCAGGACAAAATCCCTCACTTAGGAGCAACCGTGGCGCGCGACATCGCGGCTCCCCCCGTCGTCCCCACCCATCACCAGGGGCTGATCTCGTGGGTGAACGAGATCGCTGAACTGACCCAGCCGGACAACGTGGTCTGGTGTGACGGATCCGAGGCCGAGTACGACCGTCTGAGCGAGGAGCTCGTCGCGAAGGGCACCTTCAAGAAGCTCGACCCGATCAAGCGCCCCAACTCCTACTACGCCACCTCCGACCCCACCGACGTCGCCCGCGTCGAGGACCGGACGTTCATCTGCTCCGAGAAGGAGGCGGACGCCGGCCCCACGAACCACTGGATGGACCCCGCCGAGATGCGCGAGGTCTTCACCGGTGAGAAGGGCGTCTTCCGCGGCTCGATGCGCGGCCGGACCATGTACGTCGTCCCGTTCTGCATGGGCCCGCTCGGCTCCAAGCTGTCGGCGATCGGCGTGGAGATCACCGACTCGGCCTACGTCGCCGTGTCCATGCGCACCATGACCCGCATGGGCCAGGCCGTCCTCGACGAGCTCGGTGACGACGGCTTCTTCGTGAAGGCCGTGCACTCCGTCGGCGCCCCGCTGGAGGAGGGCCAGCAGGACGTCCCCTGGCCGTGCAACCAGACCAAGTACATCTCCCACTTCCCGGAGAGCCGCGAGATCTGGTCCTTCGGCTCCGGCTACGGCGGCAACGCCCTGCTGGGCAAGAAGTGCTACGCCCTGCGCATCGCCTCCGTCATGGCCCGCGACGAGGGCTGGCTCGCCGAGCACATGCTGATCCTCAAACTGACCCCGCCGCAGGGTGAGTCCAAGTACGTCGCCGCCGCCTTCCCGAGCGCCTGCGGCAAGACCAACCTCGCCATGCTGGAGCCCACGATCTCCGGCTGGACGGTCGAGACGATCGGCGACGACATCGCCTGGATGCGCTTCGGCGAGGACGGCCGTCTGTACGCCATCAACCCCGAGGCCGGCTTCTTCGGCGTCGCGCCCGGCACCGGTGAGCACACCAACGCCAACGCGATGAAGACCCTGTGGGGCAACTCCGTCTTCACCAACGTCGCCCTCACCGACGACAACGACATCTGGTGGGAGGGCATGACGGAGGAGACCCCGGCCCACCTGACGGACTGGAAGGGCAACGACTGGACGCCCGCCTCCGGCGTCCCCGCCGCCCACCCCAACGCCCGCTTCACCGTCCCCGCCTCGCAGTGCCCGATCATCGCGCCCGAGTGGGAGGACCCCAAGGGCGTGCCGATCTCGGCGATCCTGTTCGGCGGCCGCCGCGCCACCGCGGTCCCGCTGGTGACGGAGTCCTTCGACTGGAACCACGGTGTGTTCCTCGGCGCCAACGTGGCCTCCGAGAAGACCGCCGCCGCCGAGGGCAAGGTCGGCGAGCTGCGCCGCGACCCGTTCGCGATGCTGCCCTTCTGCGGCTACAACATGGGCGACTACATGGCCCACTGGGTCGACGTGGCCAAGGACAAGGACCAGTCCAATCTGCCGAAGATCTACTACGTCAACTGGTTCCGCAAGAACGACGAGGGCAAGTTCGTCTGGCCCGGCTTCGGCGAGAACAGCCGCGTCCTGAAGTGGATCGTGGAGCGCCTCGACGGCAAGGCCGAGGGCGTCGAGACCCCGATCGGCATCCTGCCGGCCAAGGGCGCGCTGGACACCGACGGTCTCGAACTGGCCGACTCCGACCTCGACTTCCTGCTCACCGTCGACAAGGAGATCTGGCGCGAGGAGGCCGCGCTCGTCCCCGACCACCTCAACACCTTCGGCGACCACACGCCGAAGGAGCTGTGGGACGAGTACGACGCGCTGGTGCGGCGCCTGGGCTGAACACAGCCCCCAAGAACGCCGCGGCCGGCTCCGATCGTGCCCTGACCAGCAGTATCGTCACGGCCGGCCGCGGTGACAGCACCACAGACCGGCGAGGTTCCGTACAACGGCGTACGGGGCTGTGGGCCTGTCGCCGCATGATCCCGTCCGCCCCGACGGGAGGACCGCGGCGGCGGGCCCTCGCCTGTTTTTCGTTCGCCTGTGCGGTCGCGCCGCCTTGATCGCATGATCTTCACGGCTGTTACATGGCCTCCACAGGAGCGTCACCGGTCCCGGTGACCGCTCAATTCAGCCTGTGGGGGGCAAAGTTGAATACTGCACACCGTCCCAGACGTCTCGCGGCCACGCTGCTCGCCGCCGCCCTTGCCGGGGCCGGCCTGACCGTCGCCGCCGCGCCCGCGGCGTACGCGGCGTCCGACGCCGTGGTCAAGCTGCCGATCTCGTCGTACTCGGCGCTGGCCGTCGACAACGTCCACCAGCGCGTCTTCGTGGCGGACAGCAACGTCGGCTACTACCAGAACTCCGGCACCATCGCCGTCTACAACTTCGACGGCGAGCGCCTGACGACGATCATCACCAACCAGGCCCATGTCTCCGGCCTGGCGGTCAGCGCCGACGGCAGCAAGCTGTACGCCGGACTGCGCGACCGCATCGAGGCCTACGACACCACGACCTACGCGCGCACCATCGTGGCGTACGCCAACACCGACTACTGCGGCCGCGAGGTCGCCCAGTCCGGCGGCCAGACCTACTTCACGACTCCGCTCGCGTCCTCCGTCTCCCAGTGCGCCACCGCCGAGACCAATCTGGACGCGATCGTCAACGGAGCACACACGCGCACCGGCTGGAACGACTACGGCGACCTGCTGCTGGAGGCCGGCGCCGGGACCAAGATGCTCATGGGCCAGCCGCTCAACACCAAGGCGGCCAACCCCTTCCTCGCGGTGTTCGACACAAGTGACGGCGCACTCGTCCGCAACGCCGCGCGCCGCTTCGCCGACGCCGAGGGCAAGGGCGCCCTGGACCTCAAGGACCTGGCCCTGTCCGCCGACGGCAGCAAGGTCGCCGTGGCCGACGCGTCCGCCGGGACCCGGCTGCTGAACACCTCCGACCTGTCCGACGCGGCCGACGGCTACCAGGCGCTGCCCGCGGGGGCGTCCGCGAGCGCGGTCGCGTTCAGCGGCGACGGCAAGTACATCGCGCGCGGCGCCTCGGCCACCGGCTCCACGCCCGACCTGCTGGTGCAGCCCGCCGACCCGGCCGACGCCACGGCACCGCTGGAGTTCGTCTTCGAGGGCAGCCTCGACGGCGACAAGGTCGTGCCGCGCGGCATGGAGTGGGCGGCCGACGGCTCCCGGCTGTTCGCGGTGACCACCAACGCGGCCGGCAGCCAGTACTGGCTGCACATCATCCAGCCGCCGGCCGTCCAGTACGACACCCGCTTCAGCGGCGGCCTCACCCACAGCCCCGCCCAGGCCGCGGCCGGCGAGGCGCTGGCCGTGCGCGGCAAGCTGGAGCAGGACGGTCCGGCGCCCGCCGAGCCGCTGAAGGTCAAGGCGACCCGCACCGACGCGAACGGCACCCACGACCTGGGCACCTTCACGGTCAAGGCCGACGGCACGTTCTCGGTCCTCGACGAGCCCGACCTCGTCGGCGACGCCACGTACAAGGTCTCCTACCTCGGCGACCTGACCCACCGCCCCGCCGAGGACATCACCACCACGGTGTCCGTCGGCAAGGCGCCCACCTCGATCGCGCTCACCGCGCCCGAGGAGGGCTCGCTGAGCACGGGTGTCGAGATCACCGGCACGTTCACCGCGCAGGGCAAGGCGCTGCCGGACCGGGCGGTCCTCAAGGTCACCCGGACCGACCGGCTCGGCACCGGAACGCTGTCGTCGGTGACGGTCGGCGCCGACGGCACCTTCACGATCAACGACCTGCCGCGCACCCGGGGCGACGCGGACTACACGGTCAGCTGGCCGGGCGACGACCTGCACAGCGCGTCGTCCGCCTCGGCCACGGTGTACGTCAGGCGGTAAGTCCGCCCGCCGGTCCACCCCGGTCCTCCAGATACCGGGTGTGCGACTCCTGGCGGCGGGCCTCCACCTCGCGCAGGCCCGCCGCCAGCTTCTCGGTGTCCTTCTTCAACAGACCGAGCTGCCGCTCCAGATGCAGCTCCGGGGAGTCGGTGCCGGGCGACATCCGCGTCCACCACCGCGTCCGTACGAAACTGTCGACGGCCTCGGGCAGATCGCGCCGCACGATCCGGGAGAGCACGTGCACGCCCTCCGGATCGTGCGCCAGCAGCTCGGCCACCCAGCCCTTGTCGAGCAGCGCGGACAGCAGCTCGGTCAGTTCACGCAGCCGGGCGGCGGCCGTCACCGACAGCTCGATGTCCGTCAGATAGCCGCGCAGCTTCTCGAAGTCGCCCCGCAACTCGTCCAGCTGGGCCGACGGGTCCGGGAAGTCGGGCGGCGCGGGCCGCTCCGGCGGGGCGATCAGCGCGCCCGCGCCGTACAGCCCCGCGACCACGACGGGCCAGTACGGACCCGCCACCCCCGTGAAGGTCAGCACCACGCCGAGCAGCCCGCACGCGCTCCCGGCGATGTTCTTGCGGGACTCCAGGTACGCCAGCGCCCTGCCCGGGGCCGTTCTACTGGTAGCCACGGATCTCCTCGAAGGCGCCGTCCAGCGAGCCCTCCTGGGCGTCGAAGAGCCGGCCGCCGGTCAGTTCGGCGATGTTCTCCAGCTCGGACCTGCTGGAGTCGCCGAAGAGGATGGGGAAGACGGGCGTCGCCCGCCGCTCGCGGTCCAGGCCGGCGTACCAGGCGTGGAAGCCGGCCGAGTCGGCGCCCGCGGTGTTCTCGCCGTCCGTCATCAGCACGATCGACGTGAACGTGTCGCGTCCGGAGCCCAGATGGTCGTAGGCCGCCTCCAGCGAGGTGTAGATAGCGGTGTCGCCCTCGGCGGACAGGGCCTCGGTGTCCTCGCGGATCCCGTCCAGCCCGGTCTTCGGATCGGACGGCTCCACGACATGGGTGCGCACGCTCTTCACGTCCGAGCCGAACGGCATCAGCGTGACCTCCTCGCGCTCGCGGAAGTCACCGGTGAGGTCGGTGAGCGCCTTCTTCAGCTGCGCCAGGCGCTCGCCCTTCATCGAGCCCGAGGTGTCGAGGACGTAGACGGTCCTGGACGGCCGGCGCAGCTCGTTCTCGTACGCCTCCAGCAGCCCGTCGGCGACCGAACGGCTGCCCGGGAAGGGCAGTTCGCGCCGCCGGCCGGTGTCGAGGCCGGGCGCCGGATCGACGGAGGCGACGACCGGGCGGCGCAGGGTGCGCTCGGTGATCATCCGCTGGACGCCGTCGGTGCGCAGGGCCTCGGTGAGGCGGCGGACGTCGTCGCGGGTCGCGGCGGACGTCGACGCGAGGGAGGACAGCGGGTAGTCGGCGGTGACGACGCCGTCCCTGGGGCGGATCACGGTCAGGCCCGGGATGCCCTTGAGGACGGACTCGTAGTTGAGCAGCGCGTCCACGTTCCCGCGCCGCTCGTACGCCGTCGCCAGCCAGCCCGACGAACCCGAGGTCAGCTTCTGCCCCTTGAAGAACTCCTTCAGGCGGGGCGTGGCCTTGTCGACGTCCGCGTCCGTCAGCGCGGACTGCGCGCCGGAGAGGGCCGACGCCACCGAGACGAGGGTGGCGAAGCCGGAGTTGGAGCGGGCCGGGTCGGTCATGCCGTAGGTCAGCCTGCCGCTCCGCACGGCCTCCTCGACCCGCGACCAGGTGACGTCTTCGGGCTTCCAGCCCAGCTCGGCGAGGCGCGTCGACCTGACGCCGACGGCGACCGGGCTCGACATGACCGGCGTCTCCGAGACCACCTTCCTCGCCGCCTCGGGCCGCAGCCGCAGATAGTCGTTGGAGGACAGCCACAGCGCGTCGTACGTCCCGTCCGCCTTCCCCTTCGCCAGCAGGTCCACCGCGTCGAGGGTGCCCATGTACGTGGGCCGCACCTCGATGCCGGTGTCGGCGGCGATCCGGTCCAGGACCGGGGCCATGTCGCGGAGCTCGCTGGAGGCGAGGACGCGCAGCGAGCCGGGCCGCGGGGCGTTGTCGGGCTTCTCGGGCGCCTTCTGCGAGGTGCAGGCGGTCAGCAGCGCCAGCGCGGCGAGCGCCGGCGCGAGGATGCGTGCTCTCATCCGAGACCCCCCTCCAGCGCGCCCCGCGAACGGCTGCGCTCCAGATAACCGCTCGCCTGCTGGAGCTCGACGGTGAGGTTCTCCACCGTCGCCGCCATCGCCTCGGTCGCCTGGACCTTGTAGGAGTCGATGGCGTCGAGCGTGCGGTAGATCTGCTGGAAGGCGCTGCGCAGGGTCTCCGCTCCCACGGCCGGGTCGGCGGCGATGCGCTGGATCTCCCCGCTCTGCGTGGCGAGCATCTCGGCGTTGCCGCGGATGAGGTCCTCGGTGGTCCCGCGCAGGGCGTTGACCTGCTCGACGACCTTCTTCTGGTGGTCGAGCGCGGAGGCCAGCATCACGGAGATGCGCAGCGCCGAGACGGTCGTGGTCGCGGCCCGGTCGACGCCCTTGATGAGCTCGTCGTTGTTGCGCCGTACGACGTCCATGGCGAGGTATCCCTGCGCGCACACCGCGATCTGGGTGAGCAGGTCCTGGTGCTTCTGCCGGACCGGGAAGAGGATGTCGGCCCGCAGACTGTCGGCCTGCTGCGGGTCGGCGACCTGGCCGATGTGCCGCTCCACGGCCGTGTCCAGGGCTTCCGTGAGCACGACGTACTCCTGGAGTTTGCCCATGGTCTCCCAGAGCCGCACCCGCTCGGTCTGCAGGGCCGCGTTGTCCCGCCGCAGCTCGTCCTGTCCGCCCCGCAGCGACCCAACGATCTTGTTCAGGGTGCCTTGCGCGGAGGCGTACTTGGCGACGTGGTCGCGCAGTTTGTTCCCGCCGGGCAGCTTGGAGAGGAACTTGCGTCCCTTGGAGGCGGGCAGATCCCGCGGATCCAGGTCCTCGACCACGCGCCGCAGTTCGACGAGCGAGCCGGCGACCTGGGACTGGGCGTCCCCGCCCTTGTCGGGCAGGCTGCGGATGGTCCGCTCCAGCATCCGGTTGGACTGGGCGGCCGCCGTGCGCATCTCACCGGCGCCGAGGCCGGTGATCTCACCGACCTTGCCGGCGAACTCGGGGGAGCGGGCGTCGAGCGCCGCGAGCCCCTCGACGTAGGCATGGGCCTTGTTCGCCATGTCGGTACGGACGCTGTCGTCGACCGGGACGAGTCCGCCGGCGTTCTCGCGCGGCACCGCGGCCACGGGCTCGGGCGGGGTGAGGACGAAGTCGCCGTCGTTGCTGCTCATGTGCTGGTGCCCCCCTTATCCGCGCGCCCGTCGGGCCAGCTCGTGCAGCACCTCGGAGGTGGGCACGGCCGCCTGGTGGACGCCGGTCAGTTCCTGCTTGAGATAGGTGGTGTCCGAGGCGAACTCAGCGGCCTCGCCCTGCGGACGGAACCCGTGCCGAGCCTCCAGCTCGCGCAACCTCGCGTCCGCGGAGAGCAGTTCGGCGACGGCCTTGCCGTCCTCGGTCAGCGGTACGACGGTGTGGTCGCTGTTGACCGTGGTGTCCGGGTAGAGGACGACCAGGTCGTCGGGCTGCTGCCCCTCCTGGAGCAGGGAGGCGACCTGGGACTCGTAGACCACGACGAGGGGGTTGCCGGCGCCGCTGACGAAGTCCCGGAAGACGGCGTCAGTGCTGGACTGCTGGGCGCCCTGCACGCTGATCAGCTGGTGCAGCAGCGGTGTGGCGCGGTCGATCTCGGCGTCGCTCGCGACGACCTTGCCGCCGTTCTCGACGTAGGAGGCGGCGGCCAGGTAGAGGGCGCCGGAGTTGGAGGTCTCGGGGTCGGTGCTGGACAGGTAGAGCGTGCCCGTCAACTCCCCGTACTTCTGCGCGCCCTTGAGCTGCTGCCAGGTGCGGTCGTCGCGGGCGGCGGCCAGATAGGCGGCCATCTCGAAGGTGCCGCGGTGCTCGGTGTCCAGGGTGGCGAGCTTGTTCGCCGCGAGCACCTCGGCGGCGTTCTTGTGCGCCACGACGACGAGGGGCGAGTAGAAGGGGCGGGGGAGGGTCCCCGTCACCTTGTACTTGGCGGCCAGCGCGGCGGCCGGCGCCTGGCTCGAGGGCAGCGCCAGGTCGTAGCCGGCGAGGTCCAGCCCCTCCATGGCCCAGGACCCGGAGGTCTCGGCCTTCACGGTGTAGCCCTTGGCGGCCAGGGCCTTCACCACGTCGGGATCGGCGAAGAACTCGGCCTTCTCCGACCCGATCACTGCCTGCACGGTCTTCGTTGCCGTGCCGTCCTCACTACTGCGGCCCGCGACGACGGCTACCACCACGCCACCGATCAGCAGCACCGCGAGGATGATTCCTGCGATACGTCTCACGCGGTGGAGAGTGCTCGCGGAATCCAACGTTCCCCGTCAACGGGGGTGAACGGGGGGTGTCATGCCGGTCCCGTTACAACACGGGCGACCTTCTCAGGGGCGCGGGGAACTGCGCGACAAGCCACGACGAACGGGCAGCCGCGCGAACAACGCGAACCCTTACGGCGAGTGCGAAAGTCAGCCAAGGCCAACGCAGTGCTGTGGCACCCGGTCCGCGCGTCGCTGCGGGTGCACGCGGACCGGGGCCGTTCAGGGGGGTTCAGCCGACGCCGCTGAGTTCCTGCGGCTCAGCCAGCGCAGCGGCGTGCGCGTCCATCCGCTCGGCCGCCAGAATCGCCGCCGCCGTATCGGCACGGGACGCGGCGACGACCAGCGCGCGCCCGGCGAGGTCATGCGCACGGCGGTGCAGTGCCGCGGACTTGGGCTGACCGCCGGAGGCCACCGCGCGGGCCGGCTTGCGCCCTTCCCGCAGCCGGGCCACCTGGCCGGCGAGCCGCTCGGCCGCGATGTCCAACTCCTCGGAGGGCGCCGTCGCGCGCAGCTCGTCGGTGACGGCGAGCAGTGCGGCGAGATGACCGGCGAGCTGGATGTCCAACTCCTCCTCGCGGGAGCGATGGGGGAAGTCGGTGGTGTTGCCGGCCATCGTGCTGTGGACCGACTTGGTTCGGATCGGTTCGTACATGGGGATGGCCTCCTGTGCGCTGACAGGAAACCATCCTAGCTTAGATTCTGTCTAAAGTTGAGCGGTTCACAAAAGCGGACCGGCTGTACACGCAGGGTCACGGCTGGCTGTACCCGTCGAGGAACCGCCCGATCCGCCCCACCGCGTCCCGCAGATCCGTGACCGTCGGCAGGGTCACCACGCGGAAGTGATCCGACTCGGGCCAGTTGAACCCGCTGCCCTGCACGACCATGATCTTCTCGCGCCGCAGCAGGTCCAGGACCATCTGCCGGTCGTCCTTGATCTTGAAGACCTTGGGGTCGAGGCGCGGGAAGAGATACAGCGCCCCCTTCGGCCGTACGCAGGTCACCCCGGGGATCTGCGTCAGCAGCTCGTAGGCGACATCCATCTGCTCCTTCAGCCGCCCGCCCGGCAGCACCAGGTCGTTGATGGTCTGCCGCCCGCTGAGTGCGGCCACGACCCCGTGCTGACCTGGCATGTTCGCGCACAGCCGCATGTTCGCGAGGATGGTGAGGCCCTCGATGTAGGAGTCGGCGTGGGCGCGCGGGCCCGAGATCGACATCCAGCCCACCCGGTAGCCGGCGACGCGGTACGCCTTCGACATGCCGTTGAAGGTGAGCGTGAGCAGGTCGGGGGCGACGGCGGCGGTCGGGGTGTGGGTGGCGTCGTCGTACAGGATCTTGTCGTAGATCTCGTCGGAGCAGACGAGGAGGTTGTGCCGCCGGGCGATGTCCGTCAGCCCGCGGAGCATGGCCTTGTCGTACACGGCCCCCGTCGGGTTGTTGGGGTTGATGATGACGATGGCCTTGGTGCGGTCGGTGACCTTGCGCTCGATGTCGGCGAGGTCGGGCATCCAGTCGGCCTGCTCGTCGCACCGGTAGTGGACGGCGGTGCCGCCGGACAGTGACACGGCGGCGGTCCACAGGGGGTAGTCCGGGGCCGGGACCAGCACCTCGTCCCCGTCGTCGAGCAGCCCCTGCATCGCCATGACGATCAGCTCGGAGACGCCGTTGCCGACGAAGACGTGCTCGACGTCGGTCTCGATGCCCAGGGTCTGGTTGTGCATGACGACGGCCCGGCGTGCGGCCAGCAGGCCCTTCGCGTCGCCGTAGCCATGGGCCGACGACACGTTGCGGAGGATGTCCTCCAGGATCTCGGGCGGACACTCGAAGCCGAACGCCGCCGGGTTGCCGGTGTTCAGCTTGAGGATCCGATGCCCCGCCGACTCGAGCCGCATCGCCTCCTCGAGCACCGGGCCCCGGATCTCGTAACAGACGTTGGCGAGCTTCGTCGACTGGATCACCTGCATGTCCAGGAGCTTACGGCCCGGTAAAGCCGCTTGGGCCGTGTTTTCCGACACGTGAGACGCGGGGGTTTGGGCTGTTATCGCCGGTAGCTGTCCCAGGGGCCCCTCCCGTCTCTACAATGCGCCCTCATGTCCAGGCCACCTGAGCAGCAGAACGGGACGCACGGCGCCGGAGAGGCGAGTGGTCCGCCCGGTGTGTACGGCACCCCCGGCGTGGCGGCGGACGGCGACCGGCAGATGCCGCCGAACGTGTACCACCCGCAGCAGGCACAGACCCCCGCGTACGACGAGTACGCCGATCCGGCGGTGGCCCACGGCTGGCAGAACGCCTACGACGAGACGGCGGAGCTGCCCCGGTTCGTGAACGCCACCGGCCGGCGCGCGCATCGCCGCAAGCGGCGCGGCGGGGACTCCCGGCGGGTGGGTGCCCTGGCGGGCGCGGTGGGGGCGGTGTCGGTGGCGGCGGTGCTGGGCGGCTGGTTCGCCCTGTCCGGCTCCTCGTCGGACGGCACCCCGCAGGGCGGGCACAGCCGCACGGCCCCGACGACCGACGACCCGGCGAATCCGACCGGCTCCAGGGAGGGCGGCTCGGGCGTGTCCGCCTCGTCCGGCGCCGCCGACTCCGCGGGCACACGGGCCCCGGAAACCCCGGACACCTCGGCTAGCCCCTCCGCGACCCGGGAAGAGGGGACCGACAGCCCCTCCCCGACCCCGAGCAGCAGTTCCGCGACGCCCTCCCCGGCCCCGACGGCGACCACGTCGACGCCGGCCGACGGTGACGACGACGACAAGCCGGGGCGGGGACAGGGGAGCACGAAGGGCCCCAAGTAGGCCCGACCGCCGGACGGGCGGGGTGGCCGTCCGGCGGAGCCGGGCGGCTCAGCCCTTGACGCGTCGGGTGAGCGCGCGCACGAGATCGGTGCGGGCGACCTGCAACGCGAATCCCTCGCCGCCCTCGGTGGCCGGCTTGGCGTACCAGGGCAGGGCCCGGCGGCGCCACTTGGCCGGCGCGAGCTTCGGGGGGAGCCCGGGCAGGGGGACCGACCAGTCGCCGAGCCGGAGCTCGCCGCGCCACACGCCGGCGGCGAGCTCGGTGACCGGGACGCGGACGACGAAGTCCGTGCCGTGGCCGGGAACCGGGGAGGGCCGGTGGACGGCGGTGCCTCCGCGCCCGTCGTGCAGCGTCACGTTGAGGGCACCCTCCGGATACCCGGCGAGGGTGCACCGGCCGGTGATCTCCAGCTCGGTGGCCGCGCCCGCGGCCCACCCGACCTTCGGCCGGAGCGTCAGCCGCGGCGCCACCGCGTGCTTGCGTTCGCCGATGTCGAGCGTGAAGTTGCCGTGCGGGTGGGTGGTGTAGAGGGTGACGGCCCGCAGGCCCTCGGCGGTGTCGACGACGTGCGTGGCCGCCTTGCCGGACACGTCGTCGGCCCGCTTGCCGCCGATCCGGACCTCGCGGGTGATCCCCTGGGCGCCGATGGCGAGGGAGATGTCCCACAGCCCGTCGCCGAGCGGGCCGCCGTCGGCGGCGGTGGTGATGTCGACGGTGGCCTCGAACCCGGCACGGTCGTACGTGAACCGTCCCTCGTCCTCCTCCGCGCCCGCCCGCGGCGTCGGCGTGTGCAGGACGGGCAGCCGGAACTCCCGCTTGCTGTCGCGCTCGCGCAGCACCAGCGAGGTGGTGACGTCCTCGGTCCCGACGCGGTGGAGATAGCCGTGCCCCGCCAGATGCAGCACGGTGCCGCGCAGGTCGGCGCGGGTGACGTGGTGGCGCACGCCGAGCTGGGCGGTGACGTCGTAGCAGTCGTCGGGGATCGCGCGCGCGGGGTCACGCAGGAAGGGATAGCGGGCGAGTGCCCGGCCGCCGTCCACGAGGACGGGTGTCGACACCTTGGTCCGCACCTGCTCCCGCTCGAACCGCACGAGGTCGAGCAGTTCGTCCAGCATGTGGTGGCGTACCAGGTGCAGCCGCAGGCGGGCCATGGCCGACAGCTGCTCGCTCAGCCCCTCGTGCCAGATCGGCGCGATGGTCTCGGCGAGGCGGGCGAGGGCCTTCTCCTGCTGGACTCGGGGTTCCAGGACCAGGTGGTCGAGGAGCTGGCGGACCTCGACGGTGAGGTGCCGGTGCGCCAGGTGGTCGCGGCCCGGACCGGGCGGCACGTTCTCGAGGATCATGTCGATCACACGCGGCAGGAAGGTCAGCCGGGGCTCGGTGCCGCCGGTGCGCAACGTGATGTTGCCCTCGTCCTCGCGGCGCACCCAGTACAGGCAGTCGTAGGAGGCCAGTACGGAGATGCCCGCGGCCTGGAGGTAGGCGGGGCCGACGAAGAGCTGGTCCTCGCCGATGGACAGATCGGTCGGGAAGCGCAGCCGGTGCCGCTCCAGCAGCTCCCGGCGGAAGAGCTTCATGGGGTTGAGCGTCCAGTACACGCGGGACGAGAAGACGTCGGTCCTCGGCTGGTCGCGCTTGAACATCGAGGTGGGCGCCCCGCGCCCGCCGACGCCGACCACCTTGCCCAGGACGACGTCGGTGCCGTTCTTCTCCGCCATCGCGACCATGCGCTCCAGGGCCTCGGGCCCGAGGTGGTCGTCGGCGTCCAGGAAGAAGACGAACCGTCCGCGGGCGTGTTCGAGACCGGCGTTGCGCGGCGCGGAGGGGCCGCCCGAATTCGCCTGCCGGAAGACGCGCAGCACACCCGGGTACTGGTCGGCCAGCCGGTCAAGTTCCTTGGCCGTGCCGTCCGTCGAGCCGTCGTCGACGACGATGATCTCCAGCTCGCTCAGCCCGATGCTCTGCTCGACGACAGAGGAAATGCAACGCGTCAGATAAGGCATCGCGTTGTACGCGGCGACAATCACCGAGACGGCAGGGGCGGCCATCCTCAAGCTCTCCAAAAGGTACGGGGCAGACCCCGTATTCGGATGGCTGGGAAATTGGCCGAAGGATTGCCGAAGGTGCCATGTGCGGGGAGCAGTTGCCGACAGAGATGTGAAGATATCACGACTTCTCGGTGCTTGAGCGGTGACCCTTTGGCGATCTCATCGCCCTGTCGTGAACGTCCTGCGCCGCCCGCCCGGCACCCCTCACTCGCCGTGATAGGGAATCCCCTACGGCTCGAACCGATCAGTAATCAAGTCCTTGTCCGCACCCCCCTCGTGCGTGACAATGCGCATGACAAAAGTGCGGGTGGCCGGAGATTTTCCGGTCACCCTCCTCGTATGAGGGGACCCCCACATGAGAAAACCGCTCGGCGCCGCCCTCCTCGCCCTGGCGATAGCCGGGGCCGGCGCCGCACCCGCGGCCGCGGCTCCCGTGGACACGGCCCGGTCCTTCGGTAAGAGCGTCGACACCACCTCGGTCACCTCGGTGGTCCAGGACACCGTCACCTCCGCCGCGGCAAGCCTCGGCCAGGTCCTGAACCCCCAGGTCAAGGCCGTCAACTTCGCGGGTACCGTCTCGCTCAGCAACTGCTCCGGCTCGGTGGTCCGGTTCCCGGCCTCCGAGGACAACGACCCGGCGCTGGTGATGTCCAACGGCCACTGTCTGGAGACCGGCATGCCGGGTCCGGGCGAGGTCGTCGTCGACCGGGCCTCCAGCCGGACCTTCGGGCTGCTCAACGCCTCCGGAAGCCGGGTCGGCACCCTGCGCGCCAACAAGATCGCGTACGGGACGATGACCGACACGGACGTGTCGATCTACCAGCTCACCACCACGTACGCGCAGATCAAGAGCTCGTACGGGATCAACGCGCTGACCGTCGCCGACACCCACCCGGTCGCCGGCACGGCCATCACGGTCGCCTCCGGTTACTGGAAGCGGCTGTACAGCTGCAACATCGACGGGTTCGCCTACCGCCTCAAGGAAGGCGACTGGACCTTCAAGGACTCGGTCCGCTACACCTCCGCCTGCAACACCATCGGCGGCACCTCCGGCTCCCCCGTCATCGACCAGGCCACCAACAAGGTCGTCGCCGTCAACAACACCGGCAACGAGGACGGCCAGCGCTGCACGGTCAACAACCCGTGCGAGGTCGACGAGAGCGGCAACGTCACCGTCCGCCAGGGCATCAACTACGCCCAGCAGACCTACCAGATCCCCGCCTGCTTCGGCGTCGACAACAAGCTCGACCTGAGCGCGAGCGGGTGCGTGCTGCCCAAGCCGTAGCGCCTCGCGGCGGGCGGTCCGAAGTCACCGAGCAGTCCGGCGGACCGCCCGCCCCGCCAGTACGTCCGTCCTGCGCCCGTCCTCGATCACGAAGCGGCCGTCGACGAGCACGTACGGAATACCGGAGGGGAGCCTCCTCGGCTCCTCGAACGTCGAACCCGCCGCCACCGTCTCCGCGTCGAACAGCACCAGGTCCGCCCGGTAGCCCTCGCGGACCAGGCCCCGGTCCGGCAGCCGCAGCCGTGCCGCCGGGCGCGAGGTCAGATGGGCGACGCACTCCTCCAGGGACAGGACTCCCAACTCCCGCACGTAGTGGCCGAGGTAGTGGGGGAACGTGCCGTACGCCCTCGGGTGCGGCTTCGTGCCCTGCAGGATGCCGTCCGAGCCGCCCGTGTGGACGCGGTGCCGCATGATCGTGCGCACGTTCTCCTCGTGGCCGACGTGCTGGAGGATCGTCGAGCCCAGCCGGTCCTGAAGGAGCAGACGCCGGGCCGTCACCCAGGGGGCCTCGCCACGCGCGTCCGCCGACTGCCGGACCGTGCGGCCGACATGGTCCCCGAGGGCCGGGTCGGTCACGCCCGAGATCTCGATCGTGTCCCACTCGATGGGCACGCCGTGGCAGCCGTCGGCGCCTGTCACCTCCATGTGGTGGCGGATCCGTTCGGCGGTGTCGTCGTCCGACAGCCGGGCCAGGACCGCCTCCGGGCCGCCCTCGCTCGCCCAGCTCGGCAGCATGGCGACGAGGGTCGTGCAGCCGGGCGTGTAGGGATAGGTGTCCAGGCTGATGTCGGCACCTTCGGCGAGCGCCTTGTCCAGCAGGGACAGCAGCTCCGGCGCCCGGCCCTCGTTCACACCGAAGTTCATGGTGGCGTGAGCGAGATGGAGCGCACAGCCCGCCTCCCGCGTCAGGGCCACCATCTCCTCGTACGCCTCCAGCGCACCGGCCCCGTAGGAGCGGTGGTGCGGGCAGTAGTAGCCGCCGTACTCCGCCACCACCCTGCACAGCTCGGTCAGTTCGGCGTCCTTGGCGTACATGCCCGGCGTGTACGTCAGCCCCGACGACAGGCCGACGGCGCCCTGCTCCAGGCCCTCCGCGACCAGCTGCCGCATCCGGTCGAGCTCGTCCGGCGTCGCCTCCCGGTCCTCCCAGCCCACCGCGAGCGCGCGGACCGTGCCCTGCGGGATGAGATACGCCGCGTTGACCGCGATGCCGCGGTCCAGGCGGTCCAGGTACTCGCCGACCGTGCGCCAGTCGAAGTCGATGTCGTCGCCGGAGCCGTTCCAGCCGGTGATCGCGCGGCGGACCTCGGCGAGCGTGCGGTCGTCGACGGGGGCGTACGAGAGGCCGTCCTGGCCGATGACCTCCAGGGTGACGCCCTGCGCGGCCTTCGCGCTGTGGTCGGGGTCCCGCAGCAGCGCCAGGTCGCTGTGGGCGTGCATGTCGATGAAGCCGGGGGAGAGGACGAGGCCCTCCGCGTCCAGCTCCCGGCGCGCCTTGGGCCGTTGGCAGCCGGCCGCGGCCGCTTCCTGCACGATCGACACGATCCGGCCGCCGTCCACGACCACGTCGGCGCGGTACGAGGGGCCGCCGCCGCCGTCGACGACCTCCGCGTCCCGGATGACCAGCTCTTCCACGACCGTCACCTTCCCTGTGCCTAGAAGAACGTGCGGATGTAGTCGACGACCGTCCCGTCCGCCTCGGCGACCGGGATCAGCTGCCACTTGTCGAACGACGTGCACGGGTGCGACAGCCCCATGCCGAGCCAGTCCCCGACCTCCAGATCCGCCTCCTCGGTCGTGCGCAGCCACGCGTGCTGGTCGGACAGTGCGGTCACGGAGATGCCGGTGGCCGGGCGCTCGGCGCCGTCGCGGCGGACCACCTGGGCGAACGGCAGATCGAGGTCGTACGCCGCGTCCCGCTTGCCCGCGTTGACGAAGGCCTGCTCGGGGGAAGGGCGGGAGACGACCTGGGCCCACAGCCGGAAGGCGGGTTCGAGGGCGCCCTCCTGCGGGACCCGGTTGAAGGGCGTCAGCTTGCGGTAGTGGCCGTCGTCGTGCGAGACGTAGGCGCCCGAGCGCAGCAACTTCAGCACCGGCACGGAGAGTTCGGGGATCTCGGCGAAGACGTCCGCGACCGCGTCGAACCAGGCGCTGCCGCCCGCGCTGACGACGATCTCCTCCAGCCCCGCGAACCGGCCCGCCTTGTCGAACTCCGCGGCCAGCGAGACCAGCCGGCGCAGCCAGGCGTGCACCCGCTCGGGGGTGGCCTGCGGCACCTCGCCCTCGTAGCCGGCGACGCCGGCCAGCCGCAGCGTGGACACGGCGGCGACGACGTCGGCGACGGCGGCGCACTCCGCCTCCGTGCGCACGCCGGTGCGCGCGCCCTCGCCGGCGGCCAGCTCGACGACGACGTCCAGCGGGCGGGTGGCCCCGGCGTCGCGAAGCGCGGCGTCCATCTGCTCCACGCCGCGCACGGAGTCGACGTAACAGATGAGGCGGAAGGCGGGATCGGCGGTGAGCTCGGCCGCGATCCAGTGCAGGGCCGCCGCGTCCACCAGCTCGTTCGCCAGGAAGACCCGCTCGGTGCCGTACGCCCGTGCCACCCGCACCTGGTGCGGCACGGCGAGCGTGATGCCCCACGCCCCGTGCTCGATCTGCCGGTGGAACAGCTGGGGCGCCATGGAGGTCTTGCCGTGTGGGGCGAAGGCGAGGCCGTGGCGGGCGGCGTAGGTCTCCATGAGGTCGAGGTTGTGCTCCAGGCGCTCGGCGGAGAGCGCGAGCACCGGGGTGGCGAACCCGCCGGTGAAGAGGTTGCGGCGCTGGGCCGCCAGCTCCGCGACGGTCAGGCCGTCGGCGTCCGGGGGGAGGCCCTTGAAGCGGTGGTCGACGCGTTCCTCGGCCAGGCGGGCGAGCGCCTCGTTGCTCATGGAACCTCCCTGATCTGCGGCGTTGCAGAAACTGCAACGTCCATTGCGTATATCGCTTACCGCTGTCTAACATCTCGGCCAACCGCGGGTCAACGGAGCCGCCGGTCCACCCGCACAAGGCCTGGAGCTACGACGATCGTGACCCTCACCGGACCCCGCAATGCCCCCGACGGCGTGGACGTCGTCGCGCTCGGCGAGTCCATGGTCACGTTCCTGCCCACCCGCCCCGGGCGGCTCGCCGACGTGCCGTCCTTCGAGCGGGGGATCGGGGGCGCGGAGTCCAACGTCGCGTGCGCACTGGCTGCCGCCGGCCACCGCACGAGGTGGGTCAGCCGAGTCGGCGCCGACGGGTTCGGCGACCACCTCGTCGAGGCGATCGGGAGGTACGGCGTCGATGTCGCGTCCGTGCGGCGGGATCCGATGCGTCCCACGGGCGTGTACTTCCGCACGGCCGGGGACAGGGGCACGGACGCGCACGAGGTGGCGTACTACCGGGCGGGGTCGGCGGCTTCGGCGATGTCCGTGGCCAACCTGGACCTTGGGGTGGTGCGGTCGGGACGGGTGCTGCATCTGTCGGGGATCACCGCGGCACTGTCGGACGGGTGCCTGGAGCTGATGCGGGAGTTGACGGCTCCGGGGAAGGGCCGTCCGCTGATCTCCTTCGACGTGAACCATCGGCCGGGATTGTGGCGTGACGCGGACGGCCCGCAGGTGCTCCTCGAGCTGGCGCGAAGGGCCGACATCGTGTTCGTGGGTCAAGACGAGGCGGAGGAGGCCTGGGGGGTCACGGGTGGGCCGACAGCGATCCGGGGAGTGCTGCCGGAGCCGGGGGTGCTGGTGGTGAAGCAGGGGGCGCGAGGGGCAACGCTGTTCCACCGAACCGCGGGCATGCGTGCCGCCCGGGGCGGCACGGGTGGGCGCGGCGGCACCCCACAGGCGCCGGACCGCGCGACCCACCCCCAAGCGACGACGCCGGGTACCTCGGGACCAACGGCGTTCGTCCCCGCCCCCCACGTCCACATCGCGGCGGCGACGGGCGCCGGCGACGCCTTCGCCGCCGGATTCCTCTCCGCCACCCTCCGCGGCCTGCCCCCGCGCGACCGGCTGCGGCACGGCCACCTCTGGGCCGCCGCCGCCCTCACCGCCCCCGGCGACCTCGCCGCACCCCCCGCCCGCGACACCGCCGACCGCCTGGCCGCCCTCGACGACGCCGGGTGGGAGAAACTTCGACTCGGCCCCGGCTGGACGCAAGCCATCGAACGGGCCGACGAGGAGGTACGTACGCCATGAGCCAGACCGTCGACCGCGCGCTCAGCATCCTGCCGCTGCTCGCCGAGGGCCCCGCCGACCTCGGCCAGGTCGCCGACCGCCTGGGCGTCCACAAGTCCACCGCGCTGCGGCTGCTGCGCACCCTGCACGAGCACGGCCTCGTCTACCGCCAGTCCGACCAGCGCTACCGCCTCGGCGCCCGGCTCATCGCCCTCGCCCAGGAGGCGATGGAGAACCTCGACATCCGCGAGATCGCCCATCCCCACCTGGCACGGCTGAACGAGCAGTGCGGGCACACCGTCCACCTCGCCGTGTACGAGGAGGACGAGGTGCTGTACATCGACAAGGTCGAGAGCCGCTACCCCGTGCGAATGTACTCGCGCATCGGCAAGCCCGTCGCCATCACCGTCGCCGCCGTCGCGAAGCTCCTCCTCGCCGACCGGCCCGAGCACGAGCGCCGCGCCCTCGCCGAGAAGCTCGACTACCCCATGTACACGGCCCGTTCGACGCCGAATCCGGATGCCTTCCTCAAGGAGCTGGCCAAGGTGCGCGAACAGGGCTGGGCCACCGACCTCGGCGGCCACGAGGAGTCCATCAACTGCGTGGCCGCACCGATCCGCGGTGCCGACGGCCGCGTCGTCGCCGCGATGTCGGTCTCCGCGCCGAACGTCGTCGTCACCGCCGACGAACTCCTCACCCTGCTCCCGCTGGTGCGCCGTACGGCGGACGCCATCAGCGGCGAGTACTCCGGCAGAACCTCAGCGAAGGGCACCGTATGACCGACAAGACCGCACTCACCCCGAAGACCCACACCACGCCGCCCGCGAAGTTCTCGCACGGCGTGAAGAAGGGGAACATCCTTCAGGTCGCGGGTCAGGTCGGCTTCCTGCCGGCCGAGGAGGGCAAGCCCCCCACGCCCGCCGGTCCCACCCTGCGCGAGCAGACCCTCCAGACCCTCGCCAACGTCAAGGCGATCCTGGAGGAGGGCGGCTCCTCCTGGGACGACGCGATGATGATCCGCGTCTATCTGACGGACGTCGCGCACTTCGCCGAGATGAACGAGATCTACAACGCCTACTTCGAGGAGCAGGGGCTGACCCAGCCGCCCGCCGCCCGCACGACCGTCTACGTCGGTCTGCCGGCGGGGCTGCTCATCGAGATCGACGCGCTGGCCGTCCTCGGCTGACGCCTCCTCAACCCCCCGCACCCGCACACGGCATGGCGGCCCGCAACCCCCTGGGCGCCATGCCGCGATCCCCCCTGCCCGAAAGCTTCATGTACTTACGCAGAGGACCCCCAAATGCCCCATCCGCTCGCCGCGGCCGCAGCCCCCGAGACCCCACCCCACACCGGCGGCCTGCTCCTCCTGATCGACGGTACGGCCGGTCTCCTCACCGTCGCCGCCCTCGGCATCGCCCTTCTGCTCTTCCTGATCATCAAGACGCGCCTCCAGCCGTTCGTGGCGCTCCTCGCGGTCTCCATAGTCGTCGGCCTGATGGCCGGTCTCTCCGTCACCGAACTCTTCGGCACCGTCCAGCGCTCGGACGCCGTGTCCACCATCGAGTCCGGCATGGGCGGCATCCTCGGCCATGTCGCGATCATCATCGGCCTGGGCACCATGCTCGGCGCGATCCTCGAAGTCAGCGGCGGCGCCGAGGTGCTGGCGTCCCGCCTGCTCCACCTCTTCGGCGAGAAGCGCGCCCCCCTCGCGATGGGCCTCACCGGCCTGATCTTCGGCATCCCGGTCTTCTTCGACGTCGGCATCTTCGTCCTCGCGCCGCTCGTGTACGCCGCCGCCAAGCGCTCCGGCAAGTCCGTCCTGCTGTACTGCCTGCCGCTGCTGGCGGGCCTGTCCATGACCCACGCCTTCCTGCCCCCGCACCCCGGACCGGTCGCGGCGGCCGGACTGCTCCATGTCGAGCTCGGCTGGGTCATCCTCATGGGCGTCGTCTGCGGTATCCCGGCGGTGCTGGCCGCGTGGGTGTTCTCGGCCTGGATCGGCAAGCGCATCTTCGTCGCCGTGCCGCAGGACATGGTCGAGGCGGCGGCCGAGGCGAAGCTCGCCGTCATCAACGAGCAGCGGGAGTCCGGAGTCGAGCCGCAGGAGAAGCCGGTGCCGCTCGGCACGGTCCTCGGCATCATCGGTACGCCGCTGGTGCTGATCCTGGCCGCGACGTTCTCCTCGATCGCCCTCGACCCCTCCACCACCCGCTCGGTGATCGAGTTCTTCGGCAACCCGTTCGTGGCCCTGACGATCGCCCTGCTGCTCGCCTACTACCTGCTCGGCATCCGCCGCGGCTGGTCCCGCAAGTCCCTTGAGACGGTGTCGACGTCCTCCCTGAAGCCCGTCGGCAACATCCTGCTGGTCGTCGGCGCGGGCGGCGTCTTCGGCGCCGTCCTCAAGGCCAGCGGCGTCGCCCAGGCGCTCTCCGACACCTTCAACGACGTCGGGCTCCCGGTGATCGTCCTGGCGTACCTGATCTCGCTGGTGCTGCGGGTCGCCCAGGGCTCCGCGACGGTCGCGATCGTCACGACGGCCGGAATCGTCGCCCCGCTGCTCACCGGGGGCGACCACTCCCAGGCCTTCGTCGCGCTGGTCATCATGGCGATCTCGGCGGGCTCGATCTTCGCCTCGCACGTCAACGACGGCGGCTTCTGGATCGTGGCGAAGTACTTCGGCATCACCGAACGGGACACGTTGAAGACGTGGACCGTGCTGGAGAGTGTCCTGTCGGTGGCCGGGTTCGTGGTGGCCGCGGTGTTGAGCCTCTTCGTATAACGATGCGGGGGCTGGTTGTGCGGGACACAGGGTTGTCGACCATACTGCTCGGCTGTGGAGCAGCGCATAGGTTCAGGCAGCCAGCCCCTGGAGGGCGCCGGGTTCGACCCGGCCTTCATCCCCGGGCTCACCTCGCCCGCGTCGAAGAAGGAGGACGCGGCCGAGGAGGGCGTCGTCGAGGAGACGGTCCTCGAGAGAGCCGAGGAGCCCGAGGCGAAGGCCGATGACGAGACCGGCGAGAAGCCCGACGCCCGGGACGACGACGGCGATGACGAGCCGTCGGCCGACGCAGGCGATGACGAGGCGCCGGCCGACGGGCCCGTCTTCGAGGCCGCCGACCGCCGGGCCCGGATCGTCGCCGACCACAAGGGCGTAAGGCTCACCCTGGACGACCAGGAGTGCGAGTTCCGCTGGGACGAGATCGGCGCGCTGGAGACCGAGTCCCCGCGCTTCGGCAAGCGCTACACCGTCACGGTGCACACTCCTGACCGCCGCTGGTACCCGATCGAGATCGAGGCGACGGCCAGGAGCCGCTTCAAGGAGTGGGACGAGCAGCTGGACGCGGTCCTCGACGCCTACTTCGAGGACGACGCCGAGTAACTACCCGCAGTACTGGGCCTCCTTGCCGATGGACCGGTACATGCAGTCGGCGTTCTCCAGCAGCTGCAGGACCGCATCCCTGTTCCGGGACGTCTCCCGCTCGATGACCTCGTCGGGCGGGTAGAAGCCCCCGCCGCCGGACCTCGGGTACATCTCGAAGGTGTACGCGAAGATCTTCTGGTTGCCCCACAGCCAGTCGTCGATCGACCCGTCGGTGATGTACAGGTCGCTGGCCTGCTCCGGCGTGTAGCCGTTGCTCGCGGCCATCTTGCCGCCGACCGCCGCGAAGGCGCCTCGGTCGTCGGCCGTCATGCCGGCCGCGGTGTCGGAGTACGTGTACCCGTACGGCCACAGCACCAGCTCGCTGTAGGTATGGAAGTCGATCCCGGCCGTGATCTGCTGCTTGCCGCCGACGACCCGGCTGCGCACGAAGTTCGCGACCACCTTGACCTCGGGCGCCGACTCGGCGGACGTGCCCCGGTAGGTGTCCGAGGACGTCGACCCCGAGGAACCGCCGCAGCAGCCCCACCGATAGGCCCAGTTCCGGTTGAGGTCGGTCCCGACGTACGACGAACCGGAGTTGGGCTGCCGGTTCTTGCGCCACGACCGGTAGGAGCCGGTGGCGATGTCGTACTCGCCGCCGTCCGGGTTGAGGTCGGGCACGATCCAGATCTCCCGGTTGTTCACCATGCCGGTGACGCGGGAGTCGCTGCCGTAGTCGGAGGTCAGCTCGCGCAGCAAGTACAGCGCCATCTCGACGGTGAGGTGCTCACGGGCGTGCTGGTGATGGGTGAACAGGACCTCGGGCTCGGCCTCGTCGGTGCCGACGTTGTCGCTGATCTTGATGGCGGTGATGTTCCGGCCCTGGTACGACGTGCCGATGACGCGCTGGCTCGCGATCGAGGAGTTGGCCGAGACGATCGAGTTGATCTCGCTCGTCATCTCCGCGTAGTTGTGGTAGCGCGAATCGCCTGACGGGAAGTCGTAGAGGCGGATGTCGTCCTCGCCGGCGGACCGGTCCGGGACCGCGCCGAGCGGGGTGACGTCGTAGCCGAGCGAGCGCAGCTTCTTGATCTGGTCCGCGCGGCCGGAGACGACGACACCGTGGTCGTCGGCCGCGTCCACGCTCACTCCGGCCTGCTGAAGTGCCGTGCGGTCCTTGGCGGTCGAGTGCGTGCGCACCTCGTACTGCCGGATGTCGTCGGTGGACGACGCCGCCTTGGCGGAGCTGTCGGCGTTGGCGGAGACGTTCGCCGAGAGGGGTGCCGCGAGGGCGAGGGCGAGCAGGGCGGCGAGGGCGGCGGTTCGTCTGCCGCTCCCGGCGCCTGAGCCGCGGATGCGAAGTCGCATGAATTCTCCTTGTGGGAGTGGGGGGTGGGGTTCAGTGCGACGTACGTGCGTGGTGCGGGCGTGGGGCTCATCGTGCGGTGGTGGCATGGACAGGTCAAGGGTGAAAGGCGTACCGGTGGCCTGAACCATCCGAAAATCAGCCGCGCAGTGTACGCGTCCGGCCTCCGCGCGGAGCGGCCTGAGGGCAAGTCCACCCGGCGGTGTGATCAGGAGGTGCGGGAGGGCGTGGGGCCGGGAAGTGTGGTGACCCGCGCAAGGGGGAGCGGTGGGAGCGGCGGCGTGGTGGGGACCGGCGCACCCGCCGCCTCCCGCCCCCTTGTCGGCTCGGCCGCTTTACGGTTTCTTGATCTGCATGGCGGACACCACAGGTAACCCCACGTCCACTGAGGCATCCTCCGGCAGTAACCCCCCACCAGGTAAGTCCCGTTGGCGGTACATCGGGCCCGGCATCGTCGTCGCCGCGACCGGCGTCGGAGCCGGCGACCTGGTCGCCACCCTCATCGCGGGCAGCAACTTCGGCTACACCCTGCTGTGGGCCGCGATCATCGGCTGCCTGGTGAAGATCTCCCTCGCCGAGGCGGCGGGGCGCTGGCATCTGTCCACCGGCCGCACCCTCTTCGACGGCTGGGCCAGCCTCGGCCGCTGGACCACGTACTTCTTCGTCGTCTACGTCGTGATCTGGGGCTTCGTCTACGGCGCGGCCGCGATGTCGTCCAGCGCGCTGCCGCTGCAGGCGCTGTTCCCGGACGTGATGGACCTCGAGTGGTGGGCCATCGCGTGCGGTCTGGTCGGCCTGGTCTTCGTCTGGTTCAACAAGTACGCCGTCTTCGAGAAGGTCATGACGGTCCTGGTCGGCGTCATGTTCGTGGTGACGGTGTACCTCGCGGTCCGCGTCACGCCGAACCTCGGCGACGCCTTCGCCGGCCTGCTGCCCGTCCTGCCCGACGAGAAGGACTCCATCCTCAACACCCTCGGCCTGATCGGCGGGGTCGGCGGCACCATCACCCTTGCCGCGTACGGCTACTGGGTCAACGCCAAGGGCTGGACGAACACCGGCTGGATGAAGGTGATGCGGCTCGACAACCGCGTCGCCTACGCCACCACCGGCGTCTTCGTGATCGCGATGCTCTTCGTCGGCGCGGAGCTGCTGCATTCGGCGAACATCGCCATCGCGAGCGGCGACAAGGGCCTGCTCCAGCTCAGCGACATCCTGGAGGCGGAGTACGGCACCGCCACGGCCAAGTTCTTCCTGATCGGCTTCTTCGCCACCTCCTTCACCTCCCTGATCGGCGTCTGGCACGGCGTCAGCCTGATGTTCGCCGACTTCGTCGCCCGCTTCCGGGGGCAGGGCGAGCGGAAGGGCGAGGAGGTCGCCTCCGGCACCCGCGAACGCTCCTGGCCGTTCCGCGCCTATCTGCTGTGGCTGACCTTCCCGCCCATCGTCCTGCTCTTCCAGGGCGAACCCTTCCGCCTGATCATTCTCTACGGCGTCCTGGGCGCGGCCTTCCTGCCGTTCCTCGCCGGCACCCTGATGTGGCTCCTGAACTCCTCGCGCACCCCGCGTCCATGGCGCAACGGGCCGGTGAGCAACGTGATGCTCGCGATCGCGGGCCTGCTGTTCCTGGTGCTGTGCGTGAAGCAGGTCTGGGACCAGCCGTGGTCGGAGTTCTTCTAGGGCAGGGAGAATGTCTCCTCGCAAGCCCGAGAAATCCCCAGCGAGCACAAGGACCCAGGACCCCACGGATGACCGAGCAGCCGCCCCCACCCGGTCCGGGCTTCGGCCCACCCCCACCGCAGTACGCGCCCGCGCCCCCGGCGCAACCGCCGTACGGCTACGCGCCCGTGCCGAACGGCTACGCCCCGGTCCCGCCCCAGCCCGCTCCGGCACCGGCAGGCCCGGAGTTCCTGGCCGTCGACAAGCGCAACGCGGTCGTCGTCGACGCCTCCGGTGTCGTCTTCGAGCTGTCCGGTCTCACGGCCGAGTTCCGCTGGCCCGAGATCCGCGGCGTCCACTACAAGGCGAGCCCCGACGGCAAGGCCCTGATGGTCGCCGTGGTCCACGTCGACGGCCGGTTCTACGAGTGCGTGGTGGAGGCCAGGCCCCGGGCGCGGCTGCAGGAGTGGTTCCCCCAGCTGGCCTGGGTGCTCGGCCACTACCGTCCGATGGGGTGAGGGAGGCCGCATTCAGGCGAGGACAGCAGCGGACGGCGAGGGGCGATCCATCGCGCCGCATCCTTCCTTCGTGCATCCAATGCGGCAATCGGACTATCTGAACATTCAAGACATGCCTGGGCTGGCAGTGATGGGAGGCGGACACCACACTCAAGGAGCACGAGATGAGCCGGACGACGGCCCCCCGGCGGACAGCCCCATCCCGGAACGCGACCCGCCTGCTTCCCCAGCCCCCGGACAGCGAGGAGAAGTACTCCTACGTGAGGCGTCACCTCTGGGTACTCACCGCCGCCTCGATCATCAGCATGATCTGTCTCGTCGTCAGCCAGTTCAGGCTGATCCACTCGACACCGTGGCTGATCGTCCTGCTGCCGTGCCTGGTCTTCACCGTCGTCTACTACGTGACCTCCCTGCGGGTGAACGCCTTCACCGCCGACTTCGATCTGGAGGCGCATCGCCGACTGGTCCAGGCCTGGAGCCCGAAGGAGTACCCGACGGTCGCGATCTTCCTGCCGGTGTGCGGGGAGCCCATCGACGTGCTGGAGAACACCTGGACACATGTGCGCCGACTTGCCGACCGATACCCCGGCAGGTCCATGCCGTACGTACTCGACGACTCCGCCGACCCGTCGCTCGCCGCCATGGCCGAGAAGTTCGGTTTCGACTACGCGAGCCGGCCCAACCGAGGCTGGTTCAAGAAGGCCGGCAACCTGCACTTCGGGCTGAGCATCTCCGACGAGGAGTATGTCCTCATCCTCGACGCCGACTTCGCCCCTCGCACGGACCTGCTGGCGGAGCTGTTGCCGTACATGGAGCGGGACCCGAGGATCGGCATCGTCCAGTCACCGCAGTATTTCCGCGTGCTCGACCGGCAGACTTGGGTCGAGCGGGGCGCGGGTGCCGTACAGGAACTGTTCTACCGGGCGGTCCAGATCTCCCGTCAGCGCTATGGCGGCGCCATCTGTGTGGGCAGCTGTGCCGTGTACCGGCGCACCGCGCTCGAGGCCAACGGCGGAACCACGTTGATCGAGCACTCGGAGGACGTGCACACAGGCTTCGACCTACGGCGTCTGGGCTGGGATCTGCACTATGTGCCGATCCCCCTCGCCACCGGCAACTGCCCTGACAACGTGAGCGCCTTCTACCACCAGCAATACCGCTGGTGTTCGGGATCCATGAGCCTGCTGGGCAGCAGGAAGTTCTGGGAAGCAAAGCTCAGGTTCACCACCCGGCTCTGCTACGTCTCCGGCTTCCTCTACTACGTCCACACGGCGCTCTTCACCTTCGTGGCACCGCTGATCCCGATCACCCTCCTGCTGGCCATGCCCCAAACGGTCAAGGTCGAGTACATGCTGCCGGTCCTGCCCAGCGTCATCTACACGGTGTTGATCTTCCCGTGGTGGCACAAGTGCCCCTATCGGCTCGAGGCCTGGGCCGTGCGCCTGATGTACGGCTGGGCGCACGCGTTCGCGATCTGGGACGCCGTATGGGGCAGGCGCCAGTCCTGGCGGCCCACCGGCTCGGCCGCCGCGGGCCGGGACACAAACCGGCGTTTCTGGAACGGTGTCCGGGTCTGGAGCGGCGGTACGGCGCTCGTGTGGGTGGGCGCCGCGATCTGGCGGACGCTCACCCTGTACCCGCCGGATTTCGGCCTGGTGCTGTGCTCCGGACTGTTCTACGCGGCCATCGTGGGCCGTGTCCTCGTCCCGCCCCGGGCCACCTGCGAAGCAGCCGTTCCGGCCGTCGCGCGGAGCAAGGGGGAGGTCCTCAGAACCGGGACCCTCGGCTGAGCTCCACGCGGAGCACACGGTCCGCGTCCTTGTCGGTTTGGAGTGCTCCCCCGACGTAGGCCGTCCGGGCCGAACTTGTAACCGGTGAGCTTGGAGCCGTCGAAGGTCAGCCGGGCGATGGGGATGCTCGCTTTCACCCCTCTTGGCACCGGATCGCGTGACCCGGAGAATCCTGCGAGAGTCCCGTTCACTGATCAGCGCCGCGGCCACGGCGCAGGCCGTGATTGAGTGAGAAAGCTGATGACGAGGCATTGCATGAGGAGCGGTCAGCTACTCAGCCCCTGATCCGCTCCCTGACCCAGACACCGGAGGGTTTGAGAACGCCGGTTCCGGAGAACTTGCCCGCGCGGCAAGCGCCCTTCTTGTAGACCGAGAGGTCGTCGGCGTTGTCGGCGAGACTCCACTTCGTCCAGCCGATTTGCCGCCTCGCCATCAGGTCGACCCATTTCTGTGCCTTGGCGAAGTCATTGCCCCAGCCTGTCCACGACGCGGTGCCCCACTCCGTGACGAAGACGGGGAGCTTGGCGGACACGCGCTCCAGGGCCGAGTAGAAGGGGTCTCCTGCCGCCGACGCGTAAAAGTGGAAGGTGTACATGACGTTGCCGACGCGCAAGGGGTCCGCGACGACGTCCCGCTCGTCGGAACCCAGCGCCACGCCGAACGTGGCCCATGCGGGAGTGGGGACAAGGATCACAGCGTCGGGAGCGCGGGACCGAATCACCGGAATGACGGCCTCCGCGTAACGCTTGACGGTCGCCCAGGGCACGTGGTGAGGCTCATTGGCGATCTCGTAGATCACATTGCGCTTGTGCTTATGACGTTCGGCGAGTTGCCTGAAGAACGCGCGGGCTTTGTCCAGGTCCTGGAAAGGGTCACCCGGATGAATCGTGTGCCAGTCGACGATGACGTACATTCCACGTGCGGTCGCCATATCGATGAGTCGGCTTGCCAGTTCGGTGAACTTCCGCGGATCCGACGCATATCCGCCCTCTCGCGCATAAGTCGAGACGCGCAGCACACTCGCCCTCCAGTCGTAGGCGAGGGCGTCGAGGGCGGGGCCGGTCAGGCAGTGGGCGTACCACTGCGTGCCGTGCGTGCTCATGCCCTTCAGTTGGACGGGCTTCCCGGATTCCGAGCACAGCCGCGTTCCGCAGACGCGGACCTTGCCGTACATCTGGACGGGAGACCTGGCTCTGACCCCTGCGCCCGCGTCATCGCCGTACGCCGTGTTCGAGGAGAGAAGACCGAGCGTCGCTGCCAGGGCCAGGGCCAGGGAGGACCGGGTGGTCCAACGTTTGCCGGACGTGTGGGCGCGCATCTCTGCCTCCAGTTTTGTGAGAGAGAATTCAGAGGCATATATGACGATAAGAGCTGTCATTCGTATGCTGCGCCCACACGCTTCGCCCGCACGCCAGGGGAGGTTCACCCCCTTGGCCCACGGTCAGCCGCCCGGCTGCGGCGCGCCGCTACGGCAGCGCGTGCACGTGCGGCCCCACCGCGTTCGACCAGGCGTTGCCCGCCGTCGCGTCCCAGTTCGTCGACCAGGTCATCGCGCCCCGCAGGTCGGGATAGGTCCGCGAGGGCTTGAAGGAGCCGCACGCCGTGCCCTTGGTCAGGCAGTCCAGGGCGCTGTTCACCACGGACGGCGCGACGTACCCGCTGCCCGCGCCCCGCGTCGAGGCCGGCAGACCGAGCCCGACCTGGGACGGGGCGAGGCCGCCCTCCAGCTGGATGCAGGCCAGGGCGGTCAGGAAGTCCACCGAGCCCTGGCTGTAGACCTTGCCGTCACAGCCCAGCATCGAACCGCTGTTGTAGTACTGCATGTTGACGACCGTGAGGATGTCCTTGATGTTCAGGGCCGTCTGGAAGTAGGAGTTCGACGTCGACTGCATGTCGATGGTCTGCGGCGCCATCGTGATGATCAGTGACGAGCCCGCCTTCGCCGACAGCGAGCGCAGCGCCTGTGTCATGTAGGTGGCGTTGAGGCCGTTCTCCAGGTCGATGTCGACGCCGTCGAAGCCGTACTCCTGCATCAGCGCGTACACCGAGTTCGCGAAGTTCGCCGCCGACGCGGAGTCGTTCACGCTCACCGTGCCGCGCTCGCCGCCCACCGAGACGATGACCTTCTTCCCGGCGGACTGCTTCGCCCTGATGTCCGCCTTGAACTGGTCGACGGTGTAGCCGCCGAGGCCGGCCGAGTCCAGGTTGAAGGTCACCGCGCCCGGCGTTCCGGTCGCGTCCGCGAAGGCGACGGCGATGATGTCGTACTGGGACTGGACGTCGGCGAGCCTCTGGACGGTGGCGCCGTTGTTGAAGTTCTGCCAGTAGCCGGTCACCGCGTGCCTGGGCAGGGCCGGCCCCACCGGGCCCGCCGTGGTCGTCCCCGTCACCGTGGCCGACTTCGGCGACTCACCGGCCGCGTTGGTCGCCGTGACCTGGAAGGAGTACGACGTCGAGGCCGCGAGCCCGGTCACGGTCGCCGAGGTGCCGGTCACCGCGGTCACCTTGGTGCCGCCCCGGTAGACGTTGTAGCCGGTCGCGCCGGAAACGGTGTTCCAGGCCAGGGAGACGGTCGAGGAGGTCGTACCCGAGACGCTGAGCCCGCCTGGGGCGCCGGGGACCGTCGGGGCCGGGTCGGTGCCACCGCCGCCGTCGGGGCCGAACACCGAAAGGTCGTCGGCGTAGTACGCCGCCTGCCCGTACCACCCGTGCGTGTACACCGTCACCGAGGTGGTGGAGGCGCCGGTGCTGAAGGTGGTCGACAGCTGCTTCCAGGCGGAGGAGTCCGGCGTCCAGGTCGAGACGTCGGTCGTGCCCGTGCCCGTCACGCCCAGGTAGGTGTAGCCGCCCTGGACCCAGGCGCTCAGCGTGTACGTCGAGTTGGGCTTCACGGCGACGGCCTGGGAGCACCGGGCGTTGTCCTGCCCGGCCGGCGTCGCCTTCAGGGCCGTCGCGCCGCCGTGCACCGGGGAGGAGACGGTCGTGCCGCTGTTCGCGGAACAGGTCCAGTTGGTCAGGCCGGCCTCGAAGCCGGCGTTCTTGGCGTTGTTGACGTCCGCGGCGGACGCGTGGCCCGCGGCGAGGAAGGTGAGGGAGAGGGCGGAGGCGAGGGCCGCCGCCCAGAGGCGTGCCGGTCGGCAGCGACGCCCCTGTCGTCTAAGTATGAACATGTCAACCAAGTTGGTCCAGACCAATCCGAGTGTCAAGAGATTCCGGTCGTGGAGAATTGGCGTGCGCAACCTGCCCCGTTTTGGCGTGAGTTGTGCGACCAGAGTTCTTTCCCGGCTACAGAAACGCTGTTCTCCGGTCATAGAGCCGTGGATACAGTGCTGAGATAGTCACGCAATGAAGTCATCCCGGTGCTCCGGAGTAACCCCGACGCACCGGACCGGGCGGGAACGGGGAGCGACGCGTGCCAACTGCCATTGCCGTGACCAGTGCCGACATGGCGCTGCCGGCGCAGGACGAGCGAACCGTGCCCGCCGTCGTGCTCCAGGACCTCGACCGGGAGCCGCTGGAGCGGTCGCTGGCGGGCGTGCAGACGCTCATCGAGCAGCACGGCCACGTGATCGTCGTCTGCTCGAGCGCCGCTCCCCTGGCCGTGCGGCAACGGCTGCACACCGTACGGTCCCTGCTGGAGAGCGACCGCATCGCCGTGTTCCGGCCCGAACTGCCCCCGCTCGCGATCGCCGTCCTCGCCCGCCAGCTGCGCCAGCTCGCCTCCTGCGACCTCAGCCCCGGCGTCCTCGCCTCGGCCGGCCGGCTGCTCACCCACTACATCCACGCCGGGGCGCTCCTCGGCTCCGTGACCAAGCTCGACCGCGTCCCCGTCGACCTCAAGTCGCACGCCAAGTCCTGGATGCCCGGCAGCCAGTTCGGCGTCCTCGCCCACCCCGTCCCGCACCTCGCCCGCATCGCTCCCGGAGTCACCCTGCCCGGACCGGAGTTCGGCACCTCGATGCTGCTCGCCCAGGGACAGCTCCAGTCCGACTGGGTCACCGCCACCGTGGCCAAGTCCTGGAACGCACAGGGACTGCGCGAGGTGGTCCTGCCCGCCGAGTCGGCCACCTGGTGGGGGACGCCCAAGCTGATCGAGTTCTGCGCCTATCTGCCCGACCTGTCGGTGCTTTACCAGCTCGTCACCTCCGTACGGCAGAACTCCTGTCACTGGTGCGGCATCGACGTCATCGGTGACCGCTGCGTCTTCTGCTCCGCCGTCCCGCCCACCCACGAGCAGCCCGCCCGCGCAGGCTGACCGGACCCGGCTTCACCGACCGCCCCCGACCGATTCCCCCAACGAGGTTGCACGGTTAATGAACTCCCGTCAGCGCCGCGGCGTGATACTCCTGCTCCTGTCGGTCGTCTGCGCCCTCGGCGCCTTCGCCGGTGTCCTGTCCGTCATCAGCGACGTGAAGTCCAAGGTCGGGCCGGAGGTCACGGCCTACCAGCTCAAGCGGAACGTCGCCCCCTACACACCGCTCAGCGCGGGCCAGTTCGAGAAGATCGAGATGCCCGAGCGGTGGCTGTCGAAGAACGCCGTCACCGACCTCAGCGAGATCCGCGGCAAGATCGCCGTCACGAACCTGCGCGAGGGCTCCCTGCTCCAGAGCGACATGATCGTCGACCAGCCCGCCCTGCAGACGGGCGAGCAGGAGATCGCCATCATGATCGACGCCGCCACCGGCGTGGCCGGCAAGATCACCCCCGGCTCCAAGGTCAACGTCTACGCCACCTTCGAGGGCCAACGCGACGGGGACCCCGACCAGGCCAAGCTCATCGTCGAGAACGCCCGGGTCATCGACGTGGGCGAACTGACCTCGCTGAAGCCCGACGAGGACGACCGGCGCCGGGAGCCCACCGAGGCCGTCCCGATCACCTTCGCGCTCGAACCGATCGACGCCCAGCGCATCACCTACGCCGAGTCGTTCGCCGACGAGGTCCGGCTCGCCCTGGTGGCCCCCGGCGCCGACTCCGACATCCCCGCGACGAACCGCACGTACGAACTCGCCAAGGACAAGTGAGAGGCCCCCATGCCCACGAGGATCCTCCCGGCCGTCGGCGACGCGGACGCGGTCCGGTCCCTCACGACGCTGCTCAGCCAGCTCCCCGACGCCGAGCCGGTCGCCCCGGTGACCGACTCCACCCAGCTCGTCGACACCCTCGCCCGCCTCGCCGCCGAGTCCATCGACGAGCTGCCCGAGGTCGTCGTCGTCCACGAGCGCATCGGCCCCGTCCCGGCCCTGGAACTCATCCGCGAGGTCGCCCTGCGCTTCCCGGCGGTCGGCGTCATCCTCGTCACCTCCGACGCGAGCCCCGGCCTCTTCCAGGCCGCCATGGACTACGGCGCCCGCGGCCTGGTGGCGCTGCCCCTGAGCTATGAGGAGCTCGCCAGCCGGGTCAACGCGGTCGCCCAGTGGTCGATGGGCGTACGCCGTCATCTGGGCGCCGGCGGCGACGTGTTCAGCGGAGTCGGCGGCACGGTGGTCACGGTGAGCGGCGCCAAGGGAGGCGTCGGGGTGACCCTCACCGCCATCCAGCTGGCCCTCGCCGCCCAGGCGTCGGGCCGCAGCGCCGCGCTGCTCGACATGGACCTCCAGACCGGCGACGTCGCCTCCTACCTCGACATCCAGTTCCGGCGCTCGGTCGTCGACCTCGCCGCCATCAACGACATCTCGCCGCGCGTGCTGGCCGACGCCGTCTTCCGGCACGACACCGGGATCGCCCTGCTCCTCGCGCCCGGCGACGGCGAACGCGGCGAGGAGGTCACCGACCGGGCCGCTCGCCACATCGTCAGCGCCCTGCGCTCCCGCTACGAGGTCGTCGTGATCGACTGCGGCGCCCAGCTCTCGGGCGCGAGCGCGGCCGCCGTGGAGATGGCCGACACCGCCCTGCTCGTCACCACCCCGGACGTGGTCGCGGTGCGCGGCGCCAAACGCACGGTGCGGATGTGGGACCGCCTGCAGATCCGCAAGGCGGAGGAGACCACGATCGTCGTCAACCGCCACACACGCGGTACGGAGATCCAGCCCGCCCTGATCCAGCGCATCACCGGCACGGGGATCGCCGCCACCGCGATCCCCGCCAACTTCAAGGAACTCCAGGGCGCGGTGGACGCCGGCCGGGTGCACGAGCTGGACCACAAGAGCACCGTGAAGCAGGCGCTTTGGGCGCTCGCGGGTGAACTGGGGCTGGTCAAGGGCACCGAGGGGACCGTCCAGCAACGCGGCAACGGCCGGGCGCGCGGCGCGGACCGCACGGCGCTGACCTTCCGCAGGCGCAAGGAGATAGGGCGGTGAGGGCCAAGGGGGACAAGGGCCAGGTCGCGGTCGAGTTCCTCGGGATGATGCCGCTCATCATCCTCACGCTGGTGCTGCTGTGGCAGTGCGTGCTGCTGGGATACACGTACACCCTCGCGGGGAATGCTGCGGACGAGGCGGTACGGGCGGGGACGGCGTCGCCGGGGCAGTCGGCCTGCCAGGAGGCGGGGCTGCAGCACCTTCCCGACGCGTGGCAGGGGGATGCCGAAGTGGACTGCGGTGCGAACGGCGGCTTCGTCACGGCGGACGTGAGGCTGCGGGTGCCCGTCCTCTTCCCCGGCGCGATCGGCTTCCCGTTCACCGTCGCGGGCCACGCCGGGGCCGTACAGGAGGAGAAGGACTGAGATGCCGTACCGACTCCGCCCCGGCCGTGCGGGCCGCGACCGCGGTCAGGTCGCCATCGAGTACCTCGGGTTCATCCCGATCCTGATCCTGGTCGCGATGGCCGGCATCCAGATCGGGCTCATCGCCTACGCCGCCCAGCAGGCCGGTACGGCGGCCAGGGCGGGGGCGCGGGCGGCCTCGCTGGACGAGAGCGCGCAGGACGGCTGTGTGAACGCGATCAGCGACTGGCTGTCCGTCACCTGCGTCCCGGCGGAAGGCGGCGACCAGGTCACCGTCACCGCCACCGTCGAGATCCCGTCGATCGTCCCCGGCTGGAACTTCGACGACGCCCAGAAGACCGCGACCATGCCGCTCGACCACTGAACGAGGACCCACATGAGCCTGAGGTCACGCATCAACTCCCCCGAGGAGCACGGCAGCCGGGGCGAGGACGGCCATCTGGTCTCCTCCTACCGGGCCAAGCTGCTGGAGGAGATCGACCTCGCGGAGATGAGCTCGCTGGCGGCGGCCGAGCGCCGGGCCCGCCTGGAGCGGGTGCTCGGGCACATCATCAGCCGCGAGGGCCCGGTGCTGTCGACGGTCGAGCGCTCGCAGCTCATCCGCCGCGTCGTCGACGAGGCGCTCGGCCTCGGCATCCTGGAGCCCCTCCTCGAGGACGCCTCGATCACCGAGATCATGGTGAACGGGCCGGACGCGATCTTCGTCGAACGCGCGGGCCGCGTCGAGCAGTTGCCGCTGCGCTTCCCCTCCCACGACCAGCTGATGCAGACCATCGAGCGGATCGTCTCGACGGTGAACCGGCGGGTGGACGAGTCCAACCCGATGGTGGACGCCCGGCTGCCCTCCGGCGAGCGCGTGAACGTGATCATCCCGCCGCTGTCCCTGACCGGCGCGACCCTGACCATCCGCCGCTTCCCGCGCTCCTTCACCCTGCACGAGATGACCGGCCTCGGCTCGCTCGACGAGCCCATGGTGTATCTGCTGGCCGGGCTGGTGCAGGCCAAGTTCAACGTCATCGTCTCGGGCGCCACGGGCACCGGGAAGACGACCCTGCTGAACGCCCTGTCCGGCCTGATCCCCGAGACCGAGCGCATCATCACCATCGAGGACTCCGCCGAACTCCAGCTCCAGCAGTCCCATGTGATCCGGCTGGAGTCCCGCCCGCCGAACGTCGAGGGCAAGGGCCAGGTCACCATCCGCGACCTGGTCCGCAACTCCCTGCGGATGCGCCCCGACCGGATCGTCGTCGGTGAGGTCCGCGGCGGCGAGTCCCTGGACATGCTCCAGGCCATGTCGACCGGCCACGACGGCTCGCTGGCCACCGTGCACGCCAACAGCGCCGAGGACGCCCTGATGCGGCTGAAGACGCTGGCGTCCATGTCCGACGTCACGGTTCCCTTCGAGGCGCTGCACGACCAGATCAACAGCGCGGTCGACGTGCTCATCCAGCTGACCCGGTTCCCGGACGGCGCCCGCCGGATCACCGAGATCGCGATCCTGGACAGCCACGGGGCGGAGCCGTACCGCCTGGCGACGGTCGCCCGCTTCAACGCCCAGCCCATGACCCCCGACGGTCGCGTCCACGGCGCCTTCGCGTACTTCCCGCTGCCCCGCCGCACCGCCGACCGCCTCTACATGGCGAGCCAGCAGATACCCCAGGCCTTCGGGGTGGCCCAGACCCCGCTCGAACTCGCGTACCGAGAAGCCAGGTAGGACCCCGACCATGGACCTCCAGACCCGTATCACGCTCACCACCGGCGTCGCGCTGCTGACCTGCGTGCTCGCCGTGCTGGGCGTGCACGCCCACGCCGCCGGACGGGCCCAGCGCCAGGCACTGGTCGAGCGTCTGTCGGCCGCCGGCCAGCTCACCGGAGCCGGCGGCCGGCGCCGTCGCTTCGCCGACCTGGACCGCCGCCTGCGCCGTACCAAACTGGGCAGACAACTCGAACTGCGGCTGGTGGCGACCGGCCTGGACGTCACGCCGGGCGAGTTCTTCGTGTACATGCTGGCGACGGTGGCGGGCCTGTGGCTGACCGGGCAGGCGGCGCTGGCCCCCTTCTTCGGGCCGATCGCGGGCCTGCTGGGGGTGTGGGCCGCCGTCCAGTTCCTCAACTGGCAGCGCCAGAAGCGCATCGAGAAGTTCATCAACCAGCTCCCCGAACTCGCCCGCATCCTCGCCAACGCCGCCCACGCGGGCCTGGCCCTGCGCACCGCGATCGGCCTCGCCGCCGAGGAGCTGGAGGCCCCGGCGGGCGAGGAACTGGCCAAGGTCTCCAACCAGCTGGCCCTCGGCGCCTCGATGGACGACGCCCTGGGCGAGCTCGCCGAACGCCTCCCGTCGCGCGAACTGGTCGTCCTGGTGACCACGCTGGTGCTGTCCAACCGGGCCGGCGGCCAGGTGGTGAGCGCGCTGCGCAACCTCACCGAGACGCTGGAGGAGCGCAAGGAGACCCGGCGCGAGGTCCGTACCCAGCTCTCCCAGGTGAGCATGACGTCGTACGCCGTGCCGGTGCTCGGCATCGGGTCGCTGTTCCTGATGAACGGGGTGAAGGACGGCGCCCTCGACCGGATGACGGGCTCCCCGCTGGGCCAGGCCGCGGTGCTCATCGCCTTCGGCCTTTACGCGGTCGGGTTCATCCTGATCCGCCGTATGTCGCGGATCGACGTCTGAGGGCCGGGGAGGAGAGATGGAACTCGGAATCGGACTCCTGCTCGCGACGGTCATGGCGCTGAGCGTCTGGGGTGTCTTCGCCGGCATCCGCATGTACCGGGCGGAGACCAAGCTGCCCAGCGACCTCGCGCTGGCCCTGGAGGTCGGCGCCACCCGCACCGGCGCCGTCGACTCGCTCGTCGACCGCATGGGCATGCGCTACGCCCCCGCCGTACTGCGCCTGATGGGACCGAAACTGGTCGCCAGGTACCGCCGACGGATCGACCTCGCGGGCAACCCCGGCGGCCTGACGATCGACCGCTACGCGGCCCGGCGCGCGGTGTACGGCTTCCTGGGCGCGGTCGGCTTCCTGGTGTTCCTGCTGCGCGGACAGTTCCTGGTGGCGTTGCTGCTGCTGGCCTTCGGCGCCTTCTGGACGGAGGTCGGCATCTGGTCGGCGATCCGCATCAGGAAGGACGAGATCGAGCGCACCCTGCCGGACTTCCTGGACGTCCTCGCGGTCGTCGTCAGCGCCGGCCTGGGTTTTCGCCAGGCACTCGACCGGGTCGCCTCCAAGTACGAGGGGCCCTGGGCGGACGAACTGCGCATCACCCTGCGCCAGATGGACCTCGGCATGAGCCGCCGCCAGGCCTTCGCGGAACTGCGCCGCCGCAACGACTCCGAGCAGGTGGCGATGTTCGTGACGGCGTTGCAGCAGGGGGAGGAACTCGGCGCGCCCATCGTCGACACGCTGGTGGCGCTGGCGAAGGACATGCGCCGCACCGACGCCCAGAACGCCCGCCGCAAGGCGGCCCGCGCCGTGCCGAGGGCCACGCTGATGATCACGACGTTCATGGTCCCGGCGACGATGATCCTGCTGGGGGCGGGGCTGCTGCTGGGGTCGGGCACGGACTTCGGTTCGCTGACGGGGGAGTAGGGGGGAGGGGCCGTGGCAGGCATGCCGTTGCGGGTGCGCTCGGGGGCCGGGGGCGCGAGGTTCGGCCTCGGGTTCCTGCGAGGCCGTCGCCCGGCCGCCGCGGACAGCTCCGGCGAGCCGGACCGCTCCGCGAGGATCCCGCTCCAGGTCAACGCCCTCCAGGCGATGTGCCGCCAGGTCTTCGGCTTCCGGCTCGCCATGATCGCCCTCGCGGCACCCGGAGCCCTGCTGGGCGCGGCCCCCGGCCTGGGCACCCGCCTGGTCGGCGCGGCGGTCGTCGTCACCTTCATGGGTTCCTACGCCCTGTTCCGCGACTGGGAGCGCTTCGGGCCCCTCCTCCTGCGCCACCCCACCCTCCTGGCGGCGGACACTCTCTTCACGTCCCTGCTGCTGGTCTCCGGGGGCCCGGACACCACCCTGGCCTACGTCAGCGTCTGCACCCCGCTCCTGGCCGGCATCGTCTACGGCTACCGGGGCGCGGCCGTCTTCGCGAGCGTGCAGTCCCTGATCCTGCTGCTGGCCTACGCGATCAACACCGACGCCCGTTCGGCGGGCCTGACGGACAAGCTCCTGCTGCCGGGCCTCTGTGTCGTCACCGGCGCGCTCGGCTCGTCCCTGCGCAACCTCATGCTCCGCTTCGGCACGGCCACCGAGGCCCTGACGACGGTCCGGGCGCGCCTCGCCGTCACGGAGGCGGTGAGCGCGGAACGGGCGCGGCTGGCCCGCGAGATGCACGACTCGGTGGCGAAGACACTGCACGGTGTGGCGCTGGCGGCCGACGGCCTCGCGCACTCGGCGGCCGCCGGCCCGCCGGACGCGGCCCGCATCCGGCAGCAGGCGGAGCTGGTCTCCCGCTCGGCCCGCAGGGCGGCGGCGGAGTCCCGTGAACTCCTGGCCGACCTGCGCCGCGAGTCAGACCCGGACCGGATGACGGACCTCACCCCCGAACTGGCCGCCCAGGTGAAGGACTTCACCGCGCGCACCGGCGTGCCCGCGACCTACGACACCACCGGCGACGCCCCCGCGCCCCCGGTCCCGCCCGCCGTGGCCCGCCAGCTCCTCACCATCACCGCCGAGGCCATGGAGAACGCCCACCGCCACTCCGCCGCCACCCGGGTCGACGTACGCGCCGGCGTCCGGGACGAGGCGCTGTGCCTGACCGTCCACGACGACGGCCGGGGCCTGCCGCCCGGCACCACCCTCGACGACCTGCGCCGAACCGGCCACTTCGGCCTGCTCGGCATGGCCGAACGCGCCGCGTCGATAGGCGCCCGCATCGACTTCGGCAAGGGCACCCACGCCCGTGGCACGGAGGTCCGCCTGGAACTGCCCCTGGCGGCCCTGACGACGACGAAGGCGACCCCATGACCCCCATGACCCCGTCGCACGAACCCGGCCTCACCACGCCGCTGCGCCTGGTGGTGGCCGACGACAACCCGGTGGTACGGGCGGGCCTGACGGCCCTGCTGTCCAGCCACGCGGACCTACGGGTCGTGGCCGAGGCGGCCAACGGCCACGAGGCCCAAGAGGCGGCCCGCCGCCACCGCCCCGACGTGATCCTCCTCGACGTACGGATGCCCGGCCTGGACGGCATCGCGGCCCTCCCGCACCTCGTGCGCATCGCCCCGGTGATGATGCTGACGTACAGCGGAGAGTCGGAGACGGTCCGCGAGGCGCTGCGGCGGGGCGCGTCCGGTTATCTGGTGCACGGCGAGTTCACGACGGACGAACTGGTGGCGGCCGTACGGGACGTCAAGCTGGGGCGGTCACCGCTCACACCCACGGCGGAGGCGGCGACAGCGCGGCCGCTCGCGCTCGCAAACGATGAACTTCCAACTGTTACAGGGAATTTAGCGGAACCGCTTTCGCAGGTGCAATCACCTGTGGGACAGTCTTCGTCGTACCGGTCGCTGTTCCGGCTGAGCAGGAGGGAGGCGGAGATCATGGACCTCATCGCGGCGGGCATGAACAACCAGCAGATCGCCGCCACCTGCTTCATCAGCGAGAAGACGGTCAAGAACCACATCAACCGGATCTTCGCCAAACTCCACAGCACCAGCCGTGCGCAGGCCGCCGCCAAGTGGCTGGGCACGGCCCCTGGTTCGCACCCGGGACGGAGCTGACCGGCGATGACGGAGCGACGGTTTTCGGCCGGGGCCCGCAATTGGGCCCAAGGACCCTCTGGTGTTCGGGGTACGCACGCTTACGTTTCTCCCGATACTTCTCACAGGACTTGCGAGCCCAGAGGGGAACACCATGAGCAACTGGATCAACACCACCGTCGAGTACCTGCGTTCCCGAGCCGTGCGGGACGACAAGGGGCAGACGGCGGTGGAGTATCTGGGCATCATCGCGGTGGTGGTGGCGATTGTGTTGGCCATTACGGGGACGGACATCGGGCAGACGATCTTCAACGCGATCACGGACAAGATCACCGAGGTCACCGGCGGTTGACGAGGCCCCGCAGGCACAACGACGCAGGGCAGGCCTTCCCCATTTACATCACGGTGGTGGCGGGTCTGCTCTTTCTCGCGTTCGCATACCTTGCGGTCGGCCAGGCCGCCGCGAACAGGAATGGTGCTCAGACCGCCGCGGACGCGGCGGCCCTGGCAGCGGCACTGGACACGCGCGACCAACTCGCGGGCAAGTGGGTGGAGGACGTACTCGACCCGGCGAAGTGGCAGGACATCTTCGAGGGCGACGTGGGCCTGGACCTGTCGTGTTGGCGAGCGGACGAGCTCGCGGCGCAGAACGACGCGGTCGTGAACGGCTGCGAACCAGGGCTCCTGAGGTACGAGGTCGAGGTCACGACGAACAAGCCCGTCGGGGACTCGATCGTCCCCGGCGTGGCGGACAAGAAGTCGCGGGCGACCGCCACCGCCGTCATCGAGTCACGTTGTACGTTCGATCTCCCCGGCGAGGACGCCGGCGACGGCGACGGCAACGACACGCTGCCACTCCCGCAACTCAAGTGCGGGGACACGAACTGGGACCCGGATCCGGACAACCCGACCACGCTTCCGGACCCCGAGGACCTCTTCGACGTCCACCTGGCCGACGGACAAGCGAACGACGAGTGACGAAGGAAGCAGAGGCATGAGCATTCGGATCACCACGAAGGCCCGTAGGGGGATGGTCGCGATGACCATCGCGGCCGGACTGGCCCTCGGTGCGGCCGGCTGCGGCAGTGGAGGTGACGACAAGAAGCCGGAGGCTTCGCCGTCCGCGTCCAGGACCGGCGGATCCGATCCGAGTGCTCAGGAGGGGCAGGCGGGTGACCTCTTGGCCGAGTTGAAGGGCCCCAACGGCCTGCTGCTCCAGATCGACTCGGCCTCCAGGGACACGGGTGGATTCATCACGGTCAGCGGCGAACTGAAGAACGAGGGCGACAAGACACTGGCCATCCCGGCGCAGTTGAGCGGCAACGAGACCGAGATCATCAGGAACGGCCGCTCGTTCGGCGGGGCCACACTCGTCGATGCCAAGGGGAAGAAGCGCTACTACGTCCTGAGGGACACGGACGGCCGCCCGCTCACCACTACGGGCATCTCGTCCATCAAGTCGGGCGAGACCATCCCGGTCTTCATGCAGTTCCCGGCACCGCCCACGGGCACGGCCGACGTGTCCCTCCAACTGCCCATGTTCGCGCCGGCCGACATCACGATCTCCGGGTGAGGCCCCAATGACCCGCACCCCCCGCCTCTCCCTCACCCTCACCGCGGCCACCCTCATGGTCGCCGCCAACCTCCTCGGGGCGACCACGGCCGACGCCGCCGACGACCCCAGCGTGCCGCCGGGTACCGAGGCGACGGCCGCCGCGCCCGTCGAGGTGGACGCCAACGACCCCGATCTGAAGCTGCCCGAGGGTGCCACCCTCGCCGAACCCAAGGTCCTGGACATCAAGCAGGTCGTGGAGGACCAGGGCGGTGAGGAACGCCGGGAGGACACCAACGCGGACGTGAAGTTCGCGCTCCAGGCGGAGGTGCTGTTCCCCAAGGACAGCGCCAAGCTGACCGGCGAGTCGAAGGCCCGTATCGCCTCGATCGCGCAGGAGATCGAGAAGCAGAACGCCACCCGGATCCGCGTCTTCGGTTTCACCGACGACCTCGGCTCCTCGGCCCACGGCGACGTCCTGTCCCGGAAGCGCGCCAACGCCGTACAGGGCGTCCTCGAGTCGGAGCTGACCGACTCCACCGTCACCTACGAGGTCCGGGGCTACGGCGAGCAGTACCCCATCTCCTCGAACGCGACGGAGGCCGGCCGCAAGAAGAACCGACGGGTGGAGGTCTCCTTCCCGCGCTCGGACGGCTGAGCGGGGCCCGGGGCCCAGGGCCCGGGCTCGGGACGTCACTGCGCGTCCACCGTCACCCGCACCCCGACCCGCACCCCCCACCCGGCCATCGTCCCGGCCTCCGCCTCCAGCACATGCCGCGAACGGAGCCGGGGCAGGCCGAGCCGGCCCGGCCGCATGGTGCGTACGGCGATGACGTTCAGCCGCCGGTCGAGGTAGGCGACGTCGATGGGCATGCGCATCCGGAAGGTGTGCACGCTGCCCGCCGGCGTGAGCAGCATCGCCCCGTCCACGGCATCCCGCCCCAGCAGCCCCTTCGTACGGGCCCGGTACGACGAGGCGACCTCCAGGGGCACCGACACGTCGCCCCGTTCCCCGTGAACGACCAGCGCCCCCCGCCCGTCGCGCAGTCGTCGCCCCATGACCGGCCACCTTCCTGGATTTCGTGTTGTCCGCCGAGTGCTACCCGGGTAGGAAAGGCCCCATGACCGGACTCGGCGCAGTATTCCGTCCCCAGCTCGCCCCTGAACGACTCCGCTCCGTCGCCCGGCTCGCCGACCAGGCGGGTCTGGAAGAGCTCTGGCTCTGGGAGGACTGCTTCCGGGAGGGAGGCATCTCCACGGCGGCGGCCGCCCTCGCCTGGACCGAGCGGGTCAAGGTCGGCATCGGGCTGCTGCCCGTGCCGTTGCGGAACGTCGCGATCACCGCCATGGAGGCCGCCTCCCTGTACCGGATGTTCCCGGGGCGGCCGATCCTCGCCCTGGGGCACGGGGTGCAGGACTGGATGGGGCAGGTCGGCGCGCGGGCCGAGTCGCCGGTGACGCTGCTGCGCGAGCACCTCCTCGCGCTGCGCGCCCTGCTCGCCGGTGAACGCGTCACCACCGAGGGGCGGTACGTCAGGCTCGACGACGTCGCCCTGGACTGGCCGCCCGCCGAACCGGTGCCGGTCATCGCCGGGGCCACCGGGCCCCGTTCGCTGCGGCTGGCCGGCGAGGCCGCCGACGGAACGCTGCTCACCGCCTCGACACCGCCGGAGGGCGTGCGCCGGGCGCGGCGGCTCATCGACGAGGGACGTCAGGCGGCGGGCCGCTCCGGCGCCGAGCCGCATCGGGTCGTCGTCTATCTCCTCGCCGCCACCGGCCCCGACGCCGCCGCCCGGCTCCAGGCCGAACTGGAGGCCGAGGGCGTCGCGTCCGTGCCCGACCTCGGTGTCGCCGGGGACGCGGGGGCCGTCGCCAAGGCCGTGCAGCGGCTCGCGGACGCCGGTGCGGACACCGTGGTGGTGCAGCCGACGGGGGACGAGCCCGACCCGGAGGGGTTCGTGCGGTTCGTGGCCGAGGAAGTGCGGCCGCTGGTCCCGTAGCGGGGGCAGTGCGCGGGCCCGGTCCGGGCCGCGTTGTCAGTGGCTCCTGCCAGACTCCGGGGCATGAGCGATGACAGTGCGGACGTACGCATCCGGGATGTTCTGGACTGCGACCTGGAGGCGTTCCTCGCCTTCGAGCACGACTCGGAGGCCGTCCGGCGGTCGAGGTTCACGCCCCGGCCGCGGGACGCCTTCCTGAAGCACTGGCGGACAAGCGTGCTCGGCGACGAGACCTGCCTCGTGCAGACCGTCCTGGCCGGCGGAGAGGTGGCCGGCAACGTCGTCTCCTGGTGGGAGGGCGAGCGCCGCTTCCTGGGCTACTGGCTCGGACGGCCGTACTGGGGCCGGGGCGTCGGCACCCGGGCCCTCGCCCTCTTCCTCGACCTGGAGCGCACCCGCCCGCTGTACGCCGACCCCTTCCACGCCAACACCGCGTCCGTACGGCTCCTCGAACGCCACGGCTTCGAGCGCGCCGGCACCGTCCGCCACGGCGAGGACGAGCACGTCCTGCTCGTGCTCTCCCCTCAGCCCGGCCGGTGAGCCCCCATCGCCCCGTCGATCAGCTCCCGCACGATGTCCATGTGGCCCGCGTGCCGTGCCGTCTCCTCGATCATGTGGACGAGCACCCAGCGCAGGGACACCTGTCCGTCCCGCCAGGCCGGCTGAGCGAGGTCCGTCAGCTCGCGCTCGGCGATCACGCGGTCGGCCGCGGCGCGCGCACGGCCGTAGAAGGCGATGATCTCCTCGGTCGTCTCGCCCTGGTCGGCCCGCATGTCCTGGTCGGTGTAGGGGTCGAACCACAGCGGCTCCACCTCGCCGCCGAAGGTCGACACGAACCAGCCGTACTCCACCGAGCCGAGGTGCTTGACCAGGCCCAGCAGGCTGGTGCCCGACGGGGTCAGCGGGCGGCGCAGCGCTTCGTCGTCCAGCCCCTCCAGCTTCCACAGCACCGCGTCCCGATGGCGGTTCAGGCTCTCCCGGAGCGTTTCCTTCTCACCGGCCGTGTACGTCGAGTTCGTCATGGCGCCGAAAATTAGCAGCGGGCACTGACAACGCCCTGGGATCATGATCCGCATGGGACAGGACAGCAGGTCGTTCGAGGCACTGGTCGCCGAAGGTGCCGCGGTCCCCACGGAGGGCTGGGACTTCTCCTGGTTCGAGGGGAGGGCCACGGAGGCGCGGCCGTCATGGGGCTACGCGACGTCGCTCGCCGAGCGGCTCTCCCGCGCCACCGCCGCCCTCGACATCCAGACCGGGGGAGGCGAGGTGCTCGGCTTCGCCCTGCGCCGCGCCGCCCCGAAAGTGCCGCCGCTCACCGTCGCCACCGAGGGCTGGCCGCCGAACGTCGCCAAGGCCACCGCCGTCCTGCGGCCGCACGGCGTCGCCGTCGTGGCCGCGCCCGAGGACGCCCCGCTGCCCTTCGCCGACGGCACCTTCGACCTGGTCGGCAGCCGGCACCCGGTCCGCCCGCACTGGGCCGAGATCGCCCGTGTCCTGGAGCCGGGCGGCACCTACTTCGCCCAGCACGTCGGGCCGCACAGCGTCTTCGAGCTCGTCGAGTACTTCCTCGGCCCCCAGCCCGAGGAGGTCCGCGGCGGCCGCCACCCCGACCGCGAAGGCGCCGACGCCGAGGCCGCCGGCCTGGAGATCGTCGACCTGCGCGCCGAGGCGCTGCGCATGGAGTTCCACGACATCGCCGCCGTCGTCCACTTCCTGCGCAAGGTCGTCTGGATGGTCCCCGGCTTCACCGTCGAGGCCTACGAGCCCCAGCTGCGCGCGCTGCACGAACGGATCGAGTCCGAGGGCCCCTTCGTCGCGCACAGCACCCGCCACCTCTTCGAGGCCCGCAGGCCCGGGGCCTGAGCCCGCGTCACCTCATGCGTGCGGGCCGACCGTCACCGGCCCGAGCACCAACTCCGCCTTCGCCTCCAGTACTTCCCCCACCCGCTCGGCCCGCGCGGCCAGCTCCCGCTCCAGCCGCGCGCCCGGCCGCCGTCCCAGCAACTCCACGGTCACCGTCGTACGACGGCCCTGGCGCCGCTGATGCCAGACCCCGGCCACCCGCCCGTCCACCAGCACCACCGGAAAGTTCCCGGCCTGTCCGCCCGCCAGCGCCCGCCGATACGCCTCCCCGGGGAACAGCGACTCCCGCGGCTGGGCGGCGATGGCGTACGCGTCGAAGTACGGCAGCAACCGCACTCCCCGCACCGGCCCGCCGGGGAACTCCGTGTCCCCGGCCACCACCCAGGCCGCCGCCCCCTCGAAATCGACCTCCTCGATCTCCCCGGCCGCCGCCAGCTCAGTGAACAGCGAGGCCGCCCAACCCGCGGGCGCCGCGAGCCACTTGGCGAAGTGCGGTGGCGTGGCGGGACCGTAGGCGAGCAAATAGCGGCGCACCAGCTCACGCAGGGCCGTCTCCCCCGGGATCGGGTCGAAGGACGGCGGGCGGGTGTAGGTCACCTTCCGGCCCCGGTTCGGGCCGAAGCACAGGGCGCCCGCCTGGCCGGCCCGGTGTAGGACCTGCCGCCAGCGGGGCCACAGATCCTGAAAGGCCGGCATGACCAGGTCGCCGGCCCACGAGCCGGTGCGGGCCACGACCTCCTCGCCCAGCTCCTCCACCGTCAGGAACACCCCGTCCAGGGCGTCCCCGATCGCCGCCACGATCTGCTCCGCCTGCTCAGGCGTCACCCGGACCTCCGGCGCGAAGGCGTTGCGGCCGGTCGGGACCGCGGTCAGCGCACCGCACCACAGGGGCAGTTCGGCGGCGGGCAGCAGATGCACGGTTCCGCGCGGGCCGAACGTCTTCACCAGCGACCGGTCCTCCCACAGCGCGGCCCGGACATCCGCCCGGGTCGCCCCCTCGGCACGTACCCCCACCGACACCTCGGCCGCGGACAGCACCTGCGCGTGCGCGCCCAGCATCGCCCCGACCACCCCGGCGACCGGGGTGCCCGCCCCGGCCGGACGGCTCAGGAACTGCCGCTCCAGCCGTCGCGCACTCGCCTCGTCCCAGGTGACCGTCCGGTTCGTCGTCGTCATACGGCGACCGTAGACGGGAAATAGGTCAAGAACTGTCCGCTGCCTCACGCGCTGCGAGCCCCTCGCTGCAAACCGTGCATCCGTGCGCGAACGCCCCCGGCCTCCTGCGCATCAAAGGAACCCCAACCTTTTCCACATTGTTACGACGGCCGACTCGCTTTCCCTTGGGCGCTCACGTAAGTTCAGACCAAGGTAATTCGCGTAAGCAAAGCTGCGCGGCGGCACCGCGCGGCGGAGGGGGCTGCGCGGTGCCGTGCCGTGAATCGGAGCCCTGCTGGACGCGCGTCGCCCCGAAACCGCTTGCGTCCCGCGAGGTCCCGCACCTCGTCAAGCGCACGTTCGCGGTCGGGGTCACCCGGGGGAGGGATGCGCGGACAAGTCGCCAGGCAGACCCCAAGAGCCGCCAAACCCTCCGGATCCGGCCCTATCTCACGCGTTTCCCCTGGGAATCCACCCCTGGCGCGCCATGAATCCGCCACGAAAGAGCCGTTTCGCGGCCACCGCCCCGTCGCCGAGCGATTTCGGAGAGTAGTTGTGGCACGCCGATGCACGCAGCATCACTTACGAAGGGTTATGGTGGAAACCCCCCCTCGGGCCGGTCCGTCTCCCCCCCACGGACCGGCCCGTTTTTTGTGCTCGCATCGATGCGTCTCCCGTGCGCCGGTGACTGTCCTCACTCCAGGGGTGCGGGGAACCGCGCGACCGGCCCCGACCGACCGGCAGCCGCCCATGCTCCCCCAGCCACCCCCCACCCGACGCGCACGGCCCAAGCCCCGCAGGGGTAGGCTGCGGCCCGCGGGGACCGCATCTGTACGGAGGGGCTGACGAACACGTGAACCTGCGCGACAAGCTGCGCGGCCTGCTGGTCAGGTTGTACGCACGCCGGGTGGAGGGCCACCTGGACCACGCTCAGGTGCCCAAGCACATCGGCGTCATCATGGACGGCAACCGGCGCTGGGCGAAGGCCGCGGGTTCCACCACCGTGCACGGTCACCGGGCGGGTGCCGAGAAGATCGAGGAGTTCCTCGGCTGGTGCACCGAGACCGACGTCGAGGTCGTCACCCTCTGGCTGCTGTCGACCGACAACTTCGACCGGCCCCAGGACGAGCTCGGCCCGCTCCTCGGGATCATCGAGGACGTCGTGCGGACCCTCGCCGCGGACGGCCGCTGGCGCGTGCACCACGTCGGCACCCCCGACCTGCTGCCCTCTCCGATGCAGACCGCGCTGAAGGAAGCCGAGGAGACCACCGCCCACATCGACGGGATACTGGTCAACGTCGCCATTGGCTACGGCGGTCGGCAGGAGATCGCCGACGCCGTGCGCTCGATGATCGTCGACGCCCACGACAAGGGCACCTCGATGGAGGATCTCGCCGACTCCGTCAGCGTCGACCTGATCGGCCGCCACCTCTACACCGGCGACCAGCCCGACCCGGACCTCGTGATCCGCACCAGCGGTGAGCAGCGGCTGTCCGGATTCATGCTGTGGCAGACGGCCCACTCGGAGTACTACTTCTGCGAGGTCTTCTGGCCGGCCTTCCGCAAGGTGGACTTCCTGCGGGCCCTGCGCGACTACGCGGCCCGGCACCGGCGCTACGGCGGCTGAGTCCTTTCCGGCGCCCTCGCCGCCGTATACGAGCGTGAGGAAACCACCCCTCTCCGGGACGGAAGTAACAAGGAGTTCACCAGCGCGCCGTCATATGCGCTGGCATGGCACCGCATGTTCGAGGGCATAAGGCAAGCAGGTCGACACCCGAACCACGGGTGTCGTATCTCAGCGGGCGGCGCCGGAGCCGTCCGCCCGGGAGGCCCTTTGCACCAGCCCCACCGTGCGGTCACGGCACGGAAGAAGACGCGGGGGGCCGGTTTTCGGCCCGTGCACAGCGGCCGACGACCGGTCCAGCCCCACTCCGTCGCTCCCCGACCTCATCCGAGGGGGTACGTCCTTCCGTGGTGACCAGCACAAAGCGCCACAAGCCCGACCGGCGCACCTACGTTCTCGACACCAGCGTCCTGCTGGCCGACCCGAACGCCCTGAACCGCTTCGACGAGCACGAGGTCGTGCTCCCCATCGTCGTGGTGACGGAACTGGAGGCCAAGCGGCACCATCCCGAACTCGGCTACTTCGCCCGGCAGGCACTGCGTCTGCTCGACGACTACCGGGTGAAGCATGGCCGTCTCGACGCCCCCATTCCGATCGGGGACCTCGGCGGCACCGTCCGTGTCGAGCTCAATCACTCGGACCCCAGCGTTCTGCCGACGGGCTACCGCCTGGGGGACAACGACTCCCGCATCCTCGCGGTCGCCCGCAACCTGCAGGCCGAGGGGCTCGACGTCACCGTCGTGTCGAAGGACCTCCCGCTCAGGATCAAGGCCTCGTCCGTCGGTCTCCTCGCCGAGGAGTACCGCGCCGAGCTCGCCATCACGGACTCCTCCGGCTGGACCGGAATGTCCGAACTGACCCTGCCGGGCGAGCAGGTGGACATCCTCTTCGAGGAGGGGCACGTCTACGTCCCCGAGGCCGCGGGCATGCCCGTGCACACCGGACTGACGATCCACTCCGAGCGCGGCAACGCGCTGGGCCGGATCACGCCCGAGGGCAACGTCCGTCTGGTGCGCGGCGATCGGGAGGCGTTCGGTATCAAGGGGCGCAGTGCCGAGCAGCGGATCGCGCTCGACCTGCTCCTCGACCCGGACGTCGGGATCGTGTCCATGGGCGGCCGGGCCGGCACCGGCAAGTCGGCGCTGGCGCTGTGCGCCGGCCTGGAAGCGGTCCTGGAGCGCCGCCAGCACCAGAAGGTGATGGTCTTCCGGCCGCTGTACGCGGTGGGCGGGCAGGAGCTCGGCTATCTGCCCGGCAGCGAGGCCGAGAAGATGAGCCCCTGGGCGCAGGCGGTCTTCGACACCCTGTCCGCGGTCACCAGCCGCGAGGTCATCGAAGAGGTCACCGCGCGCGGGATGCTCGAAGTCCTGCCCCTCACCCACATCCGCGGCCGCTCGCTGCACGACGCGTTCGTGATCGTGGACGAGGCGCAGTCGCTGGAGCGGAACGTCCTGCTGACCGTTCTGTCCCGAATCGGTGCGAATTCAAGGGTCGTTCTGACCCATGACGTGGCCCAGCGGGACAATCTGCGGGTCGGGCGCTACGACGGTGTCGTCGCCGTCGTGGAGAAGCTGAAGGGGCATCCGCTCTTCGCCCATGTCACGCTGACGCGGTCCGAGAGGTCCCAGATCGCGGCGCTTGTGACCGAAATGCTGGAGGACGGGCAGATCTGACCCAAGTGCTCAACTTGCGGTAGCTACTCGTTGGTTGGCGCCGTTCGGAAAGGCAGTGAGCCTATCCGGGCGGCGCCTTGGCGTGTGTGGCTTTCCGTAAAACCCCTGGCACAAACGAGGTGTGAGCTTTCACACGCAACACAGAATTGCCTTGCGGCGTCCGGGTGCGGCAGAGTCTCACTCCTGTCAGGCCCCGCATACGACACACCCGTACCCCCAGCGGTCCGGAACCACAGCAGCACCACACCAACTGCATAGCGCCGTCGTATGCCGCCCGAGTCACCACGCGGTGCTCCCTGTCCGGGAGTTGCCCATCGGGTCCGTGCCTCCCGTGACCCCGCAGTTGGGAGGCCAGAGCCAGGGGCACGATTGCGTCCGCCAGGGTCACCGAAGCGGACGATGCTGGAAGGAAACCGTGTGAGTCCGATTTCGGTCAGGGGATTCGCAGTGGCCTCTGCCACCGCGGTCACCGCTGTCGGAAGCGTCGTCGGCGTTGCCTCGGGCAGCACCGCGCAGAACAACGACGCCGAGGCGACGGCTGCCGATTCGACGCTCCTCGCGGACATACCCGCGGGCCAGCAGGCCCAGGTGCAGTTCGAGTCCATGTCGGCACAGGCCGATGTCCAGGCCATCGCCGCGGACGCGAGCGCCAAGAAGGACGCTGAGGAGGCGGCCCGCAAGGCTGCCGCCCAGAGCGCGATCGAGAAGAAGGAAGCCGCCGAGAAGGCCGAGAAGGCGGCGCAGGAAGCCAAGGAGCGCGAAGAGGCCGAGGCGAAGGCCTCCCGGTCCTCCGCTGCCGACTTCCCCGTGCAGAGCTCGTACACCGTCGCGCAGATCCAGGCGATGGCGCGGTCGATGGTGCCGAGCGACCAGTTCCAGTGCTTCAGCAACATCGTGGACCACGAGTCCGACTGGAACTACCAGGCGGTCAACCCCTCGTCGGGCGCCTACGGACTTTTCCAGGCCCTGCCGGGTTCCAAGATGTCGTCCGTCGGCTCGGACTGGCAGACGAACCCGGCCACCCAGATCAAGTGGGGCCTGAACTACATGAACGAGCGCTACGACAGCCCCTGCGGCGCCTGGAGCTTCTGGCAGGCGAACAACTGGTACTGAGCCCGCGCTCAACCCCGCACAGCCCCTCACCGTCCTTCGGTGAGGGGCTTTCGCGCTTCTCCGGGCGGGGCCATGTACGGTCGGACCGAACGACTCCGGGGGGAGTGGTGGGAACAGGCGGGGGAAAGGGACGGATCATGTCGCGAGTGCCAGGGTGGCTCGGCCGGCTCGGTGCCGGGCTTTCCGAGATGAGCGAGCGGTTGGACGAGCGCCGCGCCGCGGTGGAACGGGAGGGCGCCGACTACCGGCCTGAGCGGCCGTCAACCACCGCCACCGCCGTCGCGCCCGACGTCGCGCCCGCCGACACCCCGCCGCCCGCCGGCCACGTCCCGCGGCCCCCCGACTACGCCCCCACGGCCCCGCCGCCCCGCCCCGACCCGGCCCAGGTCGTGCCCTGGGGCGTACGGGTCGCGGCCGAGGCGGGCTGGCGACTGCTGGTGCTCGCCGGCACCCTCTGGGTGCTGATGCGGGTCATCAGCGCCGTCCAACTCGTGGTGCTGGCCTTCGTCATCGCCCTGCTCCTCACCGCGCTGATGCAGCCCTCGGTGGCCTGGCTGACCCGGCGCGGCGTGCCGCGCGGACCGGCCACCGCGCTGACCGCCATCCTCGGGTTCGTCGTCATCGGGCTGCTGGGCTGGTTCGTGACCTGGCAGGTCATGGAGAACATCGACAACCTCTCCGACCAGGTCCAGGACGGCATCGACGAGCTGCGCAACTGGCTGCTCAACAGCCCCTTCCACGTCACCGACAAGCAGATCAACGAGATCGCCGAGAACCTCCGGGACGCGGTCGGCGCCAACACCGACGAGATCACCTCGGCCGGCCTCGAAGGCGTCACGGTCATCGTCGAGGCGCTCACCGGCATCCTGCTCGCGGCCTTCTCGACGCTCTTCCTGCTCTACGACGGCAAGCGGATCTGGCAGTGGACCCTGAAGCTGGTCCCGGCCGCGGCCCGGCCGGGCGTGGCGGGCGCCGGCCCCCGTGCCTGGGCGACGCTGACGGCGTATGTGCGCGGCACGGTTCTCGTCGCCCTGATCGACGCCGTCTTCATCGGCATCGGCATCTACTTCCTCGATGTGCCGATGGCCGTCCCGCTGGCCGTCTTCATCTTCCTCTTCTCCTTCATCCCGCTGGTCGGTGCGGTGGCCTCCGGCGCGCTGGCCGTGGTCGTGGCGCTGGTGACGCAGGGCATCTTCACCGCGGTGATGACCCTCGCGGTCGTCCTCGCCGTCCAGCAGATCGAGGGCCACGTCCTCCAGCCGTTCATCCTGGGGCGCGCGGTCCGCGTCCACCCGCTGGCCGTCGTGCTGTCGGTGGCGGCGGGCGGCATGGTCGCGGGGATCGGCGGCGCGGTGGTGGCGGTGCCGCTGGTGGCGGTGACGAACACGATCGTGGGGTATCTGCGGTCGTATTCGCAGCAGACGTTGCTGAGCCGACCAGCCCGTCCGGCGCTTGAGGACGAGGCCGTTCAGGCCGAAGCGGGGTCCGGGGGCGCAGCCCCCGGGGACGGCGGCCACGCAAAGGACCCCGCCCACGAGCAGTGAGCGGGGTCCCTGGAGTAACCGTGTCTACTCGACGTCGGCCAGCACAGCCTCGGCTTCCAAGGCGGAGCCCACGGCCTGGATCACCGACGCGATCTTGAAGGCCTCCTGGACCACCTCACGGTCGACCCCGGCCTTGCGCAGCACCTGCTCGTGCGAGTCCAGGCACAGGCCGCAGCCGTTGATGGCGGACACCGCGAACGACCACAGCTCGAAGTCGACCTTGTCGACGCCGGGGTTGCCGATGACGTTCATCCGCAGGCCCGCGCGCAGGTTGCCGTACTCGTGGTCGGACAGCAGGTGCCGGGTGCGGTAGAAGACGTTGTTCATCGCCATCACCGCGGCCGCGGACTTCGCCGCGGTGTACGCCTCCGGCGACAGGTTCGCCTTCGCCTCCGGCGCCAGCTCGCGCAGCACGATCGGGGAGCGCGCGGCGATCGCGGTCGCGAGCACCGTCCCCCACAGCTGCTGCGCGGGGAGGTCCGAATTGCCGATGACCGAGCCCAGGTTGAGCTTCAGGTCCTTGGCGTAGTCCGGTATGCGGGACTTCAGGGAGTCGAGGGACATGGGGTCACTCTCCCGCGAGCAGCTTGACCGGGTCCAGGGTGTCCTCGCCCTTGGTCCAGTTGCACGGGCAGAGCTCGTCCGTCTGGAGGGCGTCGAGGACCCGCAGGACCTCCTTGGGGTTACGGCCGACGGAGCCGGCGGTCACCATCGAGAACTGGATCTCGTTGTTCTGGTCGACGATGAAGACGGCACGCTTGGCGAAGCCGTCCTCGCCCTCGATGCCGAGGTCGCGCATCAGCTCGTGCTTGGAGTCGGCCATCATCGGGAACGGCAGGTCGCGCAGGTCGTCGTGGTCCTTGCGCCAGGCGTGGTGGACGAACTCCGAGTCACCGGAGAAGCCGAGGACCTGGGCGTCGCGGTCGGCGAACTCCTCGTTCAGCTTGCCGAAGGCCGCGATCTCGGTCGGGCAGACGAAGGTGAAGTCCTTCGGCCAGGCGAAGACGATCTTCCACTTGCCCTCGTAGGTCTTGTGGTCGATCGTCTCGAACTCCTTGCCCTTCTCCAGCGAGACGCAGGCGGTCAGTTCGAACTCGGGGAACTTGTCACCGACAGTGAGCACACGCTCTCCTTGCAGCGAAGAGACACCCGTTCGGTACAGGTGTCTCCCTTGGGTTGGACCTTACCGATCCTGACACAGGCTGCATTGATACGGGAAATAGCTACACTCGGTCGGGTTGATCGGAAGGATCTATCAGTGACCGTGAGTAAGAGGAGGCAGCCGAGCCTCGCCCAGCTGCGGGCCTTCGCCGCCGTCGCCGAGCACCTCCATTTCCGGGACGCGGCCGCCGCGATCGGCATGAGCCAGCCCGCCCTGTCCGGTGCCGTCTCCGCCCTGGAGGAGTCACTCGGAGTGACCTTGCTGGAACGCACCACTCGCAAGGTGCTGCTCTCACCGGCCGGCGAGCGGCTGGCCGTACGGGCGAAGGCGGTGCTCGCGGAGGTCGGGGCGCTCATGGAGGAAGCCGAGGCGGTCCGGGCTCCGTTCACCGGTGCCCTGCGCCTCGGCGTCATCCCCACCGTCGCGCCCTACCTCCTGCCGACGGTCCTGCGGCTCACCCACGACCGGTATCCGCACCTCGACCTCCAGGTGCACGAGGAGCAGACCGCGAGCCTGGTCGACGGCCTCACCACGGGCCGCCTGGACCTGTTGCTGCTGGCCGTCCCGCTCGGGGTGCCCGGCATCGCCGAACTCCCGCTCTTCGACGAGGACTTCGTGCTCGTCACCCCGCTGGAGCACCGGCTCGGCGGCCGCGAGGGCATCGCGCGCGAGGCGCTGAAGGAGCTGAACCTGCTGCTCCTGGACGAGGGGCACTGCCTGCGCGACCAGGCGCTCGACATCTGCCGGGAAGCGGGTCGCGAGGACGCTCCGGTGACCACCACGGCCGCCGGGCTGTCCACGCTCGTGCAGCTCGTCGCGGGCGGACTCGGCTGCACTCTGCTGCCGCGGACCGCCCTCAAGGTGGAGACCACCCGCAGCAGCCGGCTGCTCACCGGGTACTTCGCCGAACCTGCCCCCACCCGCCGGATCGCCCTCGCGATGCGGGCGGGAGCGGCACGGGGAGCGGAGTACGAGGAGCTGGCGGCTGCCCTGCGAGAGGCGCTTCGGCCGTTGCCGGTATCGGTGTGCCAGTCGGTCAAATGAGCGCCGAACACACTTCTTTGAGTCGCGCGGAAACTCAACTTCCGTCAACTAGCGACAGGTCGGATATCCCCCTCCGGAATATGCGCGCGGACTGATACACATTCCCCCCTCAGCGCTATGCGTCAGGCGTGTGTGCGAAACGACGAGGGGTGTGATGTCGGGCTACGAACACCTGGCACGGGCCCTGGCTGCCTGCGCGCGTGACGGCTTCACCGGAGAGCTCAGGGTCAGCGGAACGCCGGGCGGCACCTTCCACCTCGGCGACGGCCGGGTGGTCGCCGCCGAGTCACCCGGCGCACCGGGACCCGAGGCGCTGCTGCTGCGCTCCGGCCGGGTCAGCGGCGAGCAGTGGGCCGAACTGATGTGGGAGTCCGGGGGCTCGCGCTGGCCGGCGACCGCCCTCATCGCACGCGGGTACGCGGGGGCCGCGCAGCTCCGGGTCGTGTGCGCGATGGCGCTGCACGACGCCGTGTTCGCCATCGCCGCAGGCCGGGTCGACGACTGCGAACGCGTCCCCACCACCGAGCCGTTCGCGCAGGTCCCCCTGGGGGAACCGCCGCTCGGTCTGCTCCAGGGGGCGGCCCGCAGACTCACCGCGCTCACCGAGCTCCCGCACCCCGTCCACCCCGACCGCGAGCGGCCCGTGCCCGCACCCGCGCCCGCCGGCACGGACACCCCGCTCACCGTCCTGCGGCGCGAGCTGCTCGCCCACGCCGACGGCCGCCGTACCGCCCGGGACCTCGCCTTCCGGATCGGGCGGGGCGTCTACGCCGTGACGGTCGAGGTCGCGCGGATGCTCGGCGACGGACTGCTGGTCTGCGCCCAGACACCCGCACCGATCCCCGTCCGCCCCTTTCCGGACGGCCACGCGCTGCGCCCGAAGGAACCGGCGCCCGTCGAGCCGTCGCCGCACCCGCCTTCGACCCCGACCGCTCTGCCCCGCCGAAAACCCGGCAGCTTCTTCCGCCTGCGGAACGGAATTACGAGATGAGTCCGAAATGAAGCAGCCGATCAGATGTGAAAGAAATAGGAGAGTCGCGTACATGGATCACAAGGCCCTGGCACTGGAAATGCGTGGCCTGCGCGAACAGGTCACCGGGATCACCGACACCGCGGTCGCCGCCGCCGACGGCCTCCTCATCGCCGCGGACACCGCCGACACCATCGACCCGGAGGGCCTCGCCGCCCTCGCCGCGGCCGGTCTCGGTCTCGCCAGGCGCACCGCCGACGCCACTGCCCGCGGTGCCCTGCGCCGGACGGTCACGTACGGCAGCCATGGCTGCGCCGCCTTCTACGCCGTCGGCGACACGGCCCTGATGGTCGTGCTCGGCGACGAGGGCATGGACGTGGACCACCTGAACCGGGCGACGCAGTCCGCTCTGCGCCGCATCGATCTGATCCTCACCGACAAGGCACCAGAGGGAGTTTGAAGGGATGGCGACGAAGCGCATGACCTCAGGTTTCTCCGACCAGGTGATGAGCCTGGTCAAGCACCTTCGCACCGACGCCCCGGACTGCGTGGCCTCCGGCGTGGTCGACATGTCCACCGGGATGCTGCTTTCGTACGAGACCGTCGAGAACCATCCGCCGGAGGTCCTGGACCTGCTGGCGGGCGCGACGCTCGACCTGTTCCAGGGGCGCACGGTCGTGATGATCGAGGACGTCTTCAAGGAGCGCCGCGGCATCAGCAGCGACAACCACTTCTTCCAGGAGATCCTGGTCAACAGTGAGAACCTCACACACCTGTTCGTGCGTCTGACCGAGCAGCAGGACGTGGTGGCCGTCGTCGTCTGCCGCAAGTCGGTCAACGTCGGCATGCTGTTCGCCCAGGTCCGGCGGGTCGTACGGGAGTACAGCCTCTGAACGCGAAGGCGGTGGGGTCCCCGCAGGAGCCCCACCGCCCGAGCCGTGCGCCGTCCGTCCTACTCGGTGCGCAGTCCGTCCGGCCGCATCAGCCGCAGCAGCGGTGGCAGGCTGAGGACCGTCACCACGAGGACGACGCCGGCGCCGATGCCGGTCATCGACAGCAGGCTCGCCCAGTCCACGCTCACCTGGGCCTCGACCATCCTCAGCAGCACCGCACCGAGCGTCAGTCCGACCACCGACGCCAGCAGCAGCCCGAGCGCGATCGGGATCGCCGTCTGCCACAGCACCGACAGGCTCAGCGTGCGGCGCCGGGTGCCGAAGGCGACCAGGGACGACAACAGCTTCTTGCGCTCGCGCAGCTGCTCCAGCTGGGAGACCAGCAGGCTGGCGCCGATCAGCAGCAGGACGCAGGTCGCGCCGACGAACAGGCCGTTGCGGATGGCGCGGAACTCCTCGGTCTGCCGGCTGGCGGCCAGGGCGTTCACGCTCGTCAGCGGGTCGATCCGCGCGGCGGTGTTGCGGGCGAACTCGGCGGCGTCCGGCACCGACGTGTCCAGCGAGAGGTACACCGTCTCGAACATGGCGGCTCCCGTGCCCTCGGGCAGTGCGCCCGGGGTGAACAGCAGCCCGCCGCGCTCGTAACCGGTCGGATCCTCACGCGGCCCCGCCACCTTGATGCCGGCCGGCACCTTCCAGGACACCGTGTGGCTCGGCGAACCGGGGTAGGCAGGGTCGAAGTACAGGGTCTCGCCCGGCTCGGTGAGCTTCTTCGTCTCGCCGTCGTACTCGCTGCCGAGGATCCTGAACATGTCGCCGTCCCGGCAGGACGTCAGACGCGCCACCTCGCGCAACTCGGCGCAGCCCGCGACGGTCGCCTCCACCGTGTTGTCGGGCTCCTTGGCCCGGTCGCCGAGCGAACCCTCGGCGAGGGCCGTCGCGTGGCGTACGCCCTCCGTGCGCGCCAGCTGCCCGGCGAGCTCGCCCAGCGCGACGTCGTCCCGCACATGCATCGTCAGCTGGGCCCGGGTCGGGTCGTTGCCCGTGTCCTCGGTGTAGTCGGACTCCACCCCGGCGAACAGCATCTGCAGGGCGATCGCCCCGGCCACCGCGACCGCGATGCCGTTGACCATGCGGGCAGCCGTGCCGCTGCTCAACTGGAGTCGGCGAACAGCCAGTTGCCAGGAGACCGAGCCCGAGTTCAGCCGGGCCACCACGGCCTCGACGAGCCACGGCAGCAGCGCGGTGACGCCGACCAGCAGCAGTACGGTGCCGCCGATCACCATCCACTCGTTGAAGTTCCCGTTGGCGTTGCCCTGACCCATCATCGGGTACAGCAGCGCGAGGCCGGCCAGCGGCAGCAGCAGCCGCCACCACAGCCGACGGCGCGGGGGCTTCGCCGTACGGACGACGCCGAGCGGCTCGATGACGACCCCGCGCAGCGCGAACAGCGTCACCAGCACGGCCGCGGCCGGTACGGCGACGGCGACCAGCGCGGCGAGCGCGGGCGACGGATTGAGGTCGCTCGGGAACACGCTGATGTTGCGCACCTTCAGCAGGGACGCCAGCTGACGCCCCGCCAGGAAGAACGCGGTGCCGAGGACGAGCCCGAGCAGCGCCCCGGCGAGTGCCTCGCCGGCCGCGACCCGGCGCGCCATCCTGCCGTCCGCGCCGACCAGCCTGAGGGCGGCGAGCCGGCGGTCTCGGCGCTCGCCGCCGAAGCGCACGGCGGCGGCGATGAACACGCCGACCGGCAGCAGCAGCACCACAAAGATGATCATGACGAGCAGGATCAGGATCGGGTCCAGCTCGTCGTCCGGCGTCCCCGACGAGGGCCCGAAGTAGTCGATGCGCTCGATGGAACCGTTGCTCAGATGGTTCGCCAGCCCCGAGCCGCCCGCGTAGTAGGCGAGTTCGGCGGGCCCGATGAGTCCGGTCTGCTGGATGGTGCCGGTGATCCGATAGGGGAGGCGTTCGCGCAGCAGCTTGCCCGAGTCGGACTCCAGCAGGCGCTTCAGCGCGGGCGAGGCGACCATCTCACCCTTGGCCGGGAACTCCTCGACACCCGGCGGCAGCGGCGCCCGCGAGCCCTCGGGCTCCAGCAGGCGGCCCCGTACGTCCTCGCTGCGGAACGTCGTGTCGACATCCGCGATGAGCAACGTGTCGTCCGCCTTGCGCAGCGGCTGCGCGCCGTACGTGAAGTCGTCCCGGGCGCTGCCGCGGTGGTCGCGCTCGGTCAGCGCGCTCGGCACGGCGGTCGTGAGCAGCAGCAGCGCCACCCCGAGCCCGACCCCGACGGCGGTCAGCAGGGCACGGACCCACCCCTCGCGTCCGCCGGCGAAGGCGAACCGGACCCCCAGGGCCAGATCTCTGCTCCACTGGCCCACGCTCATACGACCCGCTCCATGTCCCGGGACTTGCCGTCGCGGACGACGATCTCGCGGTCGGAGTAGGCGGCGACCCGGGCCTCGTGCGTGACGAGGACGACGGCTGCGTTGGTGGAGCGGGCGGCGTCCGTCAGCAGGTCCATCACGCGTTCGCCGTTGAGGGAGTCGAGTGCGCCGGTGGGTTCGTCGGCGAACAGGACGCGCGGGCTGGTGACCAGCGCGCGGGCGACGGCGACGCGCTGGCCCTGGCCGCCGGAGACCTCGCCGGGGCGCTTCTTGCGCAGGTCGTCGACCTCCAGGCGCTGCATCCAGGTGAGGGCGGTGCGCTCGGCCTCCTTGCGGGAGGTGCCGTTCAGGCGCAGTGGGAGGGCGACGTTCTCGACGCAGGTGAGTTCGGGTACGAGCTGGCCGAACTGGAAGACGAAGCCGAACTCCGAGCGGCGCAGGGCGCTGCGCTGGGCGTCGCTCATGGTGGCGAGCTCGCGGCCGTTGTAGGTGATGGATCCGGAGTCGGGCGGCACGATGCCGGCGAGGCAGTGCAGCAGCGTGGACTTGCCGGAGCCGGAGGGGCCCATGACGGCGACGACCTCGCCGGGGTGGATGGAGAACTCGGCGCCGTCGAGGGCGAGAGTCGGGCCGTAGGCCTTGCGCAGGTCGTGCGCGGCGAGCAGGGATCCGGGAGGCGCGCTCACTTGGCCACCACCTCGGCCAGCTTGTCGAGTCGGGCGGCGGTCAGTTCCAGCCAGCGCAGGTCGGCCTCGAGGTGGAAGAGGGCGTGGTCGCAGATGAGCTGGTCGGCCAGGTCGCCCTTGCGTTTGCGGTCGGTGAGGATGCGCATGCTGCGCAGGTGCTCGGAGCGCTGGGTGTCGAGGATGTCGGCCGCGTCGCGCCCGGTGAGCAGGGCGAGGACGACCTTGGTGTAGAGGGTCGACTGGAGGTACGGCTCCGGCTTCTCCGGCGTCGCGAGCCACCGCTGTACGTCGGTGATGCCGGCGTCGGTGATGGCGTAGCGCTTGCGCTCAGGCCCGCCGCCGGCCTCGATGCCGTCGACCTCGACCAGGCCGTTCTTCAGCAGCCGGGACATCGTCGAGTAGACCTGGCCGTAGTGCAGCGGCCGGTCGTGACCGAACTTCTCGTCGAAGGCCCGCTTGAGGTCGTAACCGTGGCGGGGGCCCGACTCCAGGAGCCCTAGAAGGGTGTGACCGATGGACATGACGAGGACACTACACGGGGTGTATACGCACCATGTATACGCGGAGTGTGTAGATCATGGCGGTCGGTGTGAAGGCCCAGGTGGGGGGCCATTGTCACGGTTCTGCTACTGGGATTCGGGTGGGTTCACCGGCGGGCGTCCCCGGCGGGCGATCGGCTTTGCCTCGCCGGGCAGCCGGCCCGCCTCCGCGAGGGCGCGCCGCAGCAGGAACTCGATCTGGGCGTTGGCGGAGCGCAGTTCGTCCCCGGCCCAGCGCGCCAGCGCCTCGTACACGGCCGGGTCGAGCCGCAGCAGCACCTGCTTGCGCTGCGGCCGACCCTGGGGGGCCGAGCCCCCGGAAGGATCCGTCACTGGTAGAGCGTCCCGGTGTTGAGGACCGGCTGCGGGGCCCGGTCGCCGCACAGCACCACCATCAGGTTGGACACCATCGCCGCCTTGCGCTCCTCGTCCAGTTCCACGATGTCCCGCTCGGAGATCCGGGCGAGCGCCGCCTCGACCATGCCGACCGCTCCGTCGACGATCTGCCGGCGGGCCGCGACGACCGCGCCGGCCTGCTGCCGCTGGAGCATCGCGGAGGCGATCTCGGGAGCGTACGCGAGATGCGTGAAGCGCGACTCGATGATCTGGACGCCGGCCGCCTCCACGCGCGCGTGCAGTTCGAAGGCGAGCTTCTCGGTGATTTCCTCGGCGTTCCCGCGCAGCGACAGGCCGGCCTCGTCATGGGCGTCGTACGGGTACTCGATGGCGATGTGCCGCACCGCCGCCTCCGTCTGCGTGGCCACGAACTCCAGGTAGTTGTCCACCTCGAAGGACGCCTGCGCGGTGTCCTCGACCTTCCACACCACGACCGCGGCGAGCTCGATCGGGTTGCCGTAGGCGTCGTTGACCTTCAGTACGGCCGTCTCGTGGTTGCGGACGCGGGTCGAGATCTTCGTGCGGGACGTGAAGGGGTTCACCCAGCGCAGTCCGTCCTCGCGGATCGTCCCCCGGTACCGCCCGAAGAGCTGGACGACCCGGGCCTCACCCGGCGCGACCATGTTCAGCCCGCACATGGCGAGGACGGCGGCGATCGCGACCACGATGCCGAGCACTATCAGGGTCGCCTGGCCGCCGGCGCCGGAGACCGTGCCGCCGGCGGCGATCAGCCCCGCGCCGAGCAGCAGGCCGACCAGGCCCAGCAGCAGGGCGAGCCCGCCGCCGATGCTGTGTGCCGTGAACTCCCGCACACGCGGGGCGGGCATCTCGGGTACGTCGGCGGTGGCGGCCGTCGCGTCGTTCTCGTCGTGCTTGTCGTTCGGCATGGGTGGTCCCCCCGTTTCCAACGGAAGCCGCTGCGGCTTCCTCATATCTCTGGTCTATCTCTGGTTTAGCTAAGTGATATCACTTTACCCCGTGCGAGCAACCTTATACACCCCTGAGTCGTCGGTTCCGGTGGGACAGGTGCTGATTGTCACGTCCGCAAAAGACCGGATCGACCGACGTTTGTCACAACTTCCGGTGTTAGCTTTCTGAGCTGACCTGAGCGGCGAACCTGTGTGGCAGCAGCGCACACAAGAACGAAGCGGAGCGGAACGGACCCATGGGACGAGCGGAAGAGAGACGAGCACGGCAGCGCGGTGGCCGCCGCGCGGCGCCCCGGCGTTCGTCCGGGACGCCGTCGAACACGGGGGCGGGCGAGTCGACCACCGTCATCGGCACGCCGTCGACCGCGGCCGGCGGCCGGGCCGCGGCCCGCCGGGCGGCCAGGTCCTCGGGCAAGGGCGCTGACGGCAAGGGCCGAATACGCCGGCTGTTCACCTGGAAGAAGATCCTCGGCACGTTCCTCGGCTTCTGCCTGCTCGCCATCGGTGCCTTCATCGCGCTGTACCTCGCGGTGGACGTGCCCACCGACAACGCCGCCGCCCAGGCCGCGCAGCGCCAGAGCAACGTCTACAAGTACAGCGACGGCACCACGACCCTGGCCCGCGACGGCGAGGTCAACCGCGAGATCGTCGACCTGGCCAAGGTGCCCAAGAAGGTCCAGTACACCTTCGTCGCCGCCGAGAACAAGAGCTTCTACGACGACAACGGCATCGACCTGAAGGGCACCGCCCGCGGTGTGCTCAACACCCTGATGGGCAAGGGCGCGCAGGGCGGTTCCACGATCACCCAGCAGTACGTCAAGAACTACTACCTGAGCCAGGAACAGACGGTCAGCCGCAAGCTCAAGGAGATGGTCATCTCCCTGAAGGTCGACCGCCAGATGACCAAGGACGACATCCTCGCCGGCTACATCAACACCAGCTACTACGGCCGCGGCGCCTACGGCATCCAGGCCGCCGCCCAGGCCTACTACCGCATCGACGCCGAGAAGCTCACCGTCGAACAGGGCGCCTATCTCGCCGCGTTGCTCCAGGCACCGAGCCAGTACGACTGGCAGGCCGCGTCCGAAACCGGCAAGAGGCTGGTCACCAACCGCTGGAACTACGTCCTGGACAACATGGTCGAGGAGGGCTGGCTGGACCCGGCCGAGCGCCGGGCCATGACGAAGCTCCCGGAGCCGAAGGAGCCCAAGCCCACCGCCGGCCTGGAGGGCCAGAAGGGCTATCTGATCGAGCTCGCCAACCGCCAGCTCGAGGACCAGCTGATGAAGGAGCAGGGCCTCACCCGCTCCCAGGCCGAGTCCGCCGTCGTCGACCAGGGCTGGACCATCACCCTGAACATCGACAAGAAGAAGCAGGACCAGCTGGAGAAGGCCGTCAAGGCGCAGCTGACCAGCAAGCTGGACGCGAAGAAGCGCAAGGTGGACGCGGACGTCCAGGCCGGCGCGGTCTCCGTCGACCCCAAGACGGGGAAGATCGTCGCCCTGTACGGCGGCGTCGACTACTTCAAGCACTACACGAGCAACGCGACCCGCACCGACTACCAGCCCGCCTCCACGTTCAAGCCGGTGATCCTGGCCGCCGCCCTGGAGGAGGCCGCCGAGACCCGCTCCGGCAAGCCGATCACCGCGAACACCATCTACGACGGCACGAGCAAGCGGCCCGTCCTGGACGCGAACGGCAACAAGGTCGGCTTCGCGCCCGAGAACGAGGACGACCAGAACTACGGCGACATCACCGTCCAGACGGCGATGAACAAGTCCGTCAACTCCGTCTTCGCGCAGATGGGCGTGGACGTCGGCATGAAGAACGTCATGGACGTGGCCGGCAAGCTCGGCATGGACACCGAGAAGGAAGAGGCCGTCCCGGCGCAGACCCTGGGCACCATGGGCGCCAGTCCGCTGCAGATGGCCGGGGTGTACGCCACCCTCGACAACCACGGCAAGAAGGTCACGCCCGGCATCCTCAAGAAGGCCGAGCACAACAGCCGTACGGTCGCCATCCCCGACCCGATCGGCGAGCAGGTCATCAGCCCTGAGGCCGCCGACACGGTGACCTCGGTCCTGACCGGCGTGGTCGACGACGGTACGGCCCGGAAGGCCGTGGCGAACAACCCCAAGCGCGACGGCCAGAAGGTCGCCGGCAAGACGGGTACCTCCGACGACAACAAGTCGGCCTGGTTCACCGGCTACACGCCCGACCTGGTCACCTCCGTGGGCCTGTTCGGCGAGGACGACAAGACCCACGCCCAGACCAAGATGTACGGCGCGGGCGGCTTCGACCGCGTCAACGGCGGTGGCTTCCCGGCGCAGATCTGGGCGGCGTACATGTTCGGCGTGACGGACCCGGACGCCAGGTTCGACCTCGACACCGACCAGGGCGCGGCCGTCCAGCCGACGTGGACCCCGACCCCGACCGAGGAGCCGACGACCGAGGAGCCCACCGAGGAGCCGACGACGAAGGAGCCGACGGAGACCCCGACGACGGAGGAGCCCACCGAGGAGCCGACGACGGAGGAGCCGACCGAGGAGCCGACGACGGAGGAACCGACGGACGAGCCGACCTCCACGCCGACGGACGACATCACCCTGGATCCGGTCCGACCCGGAAACGAACAGTAGGGCGGCGCCCCTTCGGGGGCGCGAGGCTGTGTTGAATACGCGGCTCCGCCGCGGGGGCGCGACCAGCCACGAAGCCCCCGCGGCCGGCGACGCGCAGGTCCCTGAACGGCGCTCAGCCGCGATTCAACTCGAACCAGACGACCTTGCCGGTACTCAACCGAGTCGCCCCCCACCGCCGAGCCAGCCGGTTGACGAGATACAGCCCCCGCCCACCCTCATCCGTGGCCCGGGCCTGCCGCAGCCGCGGCAACTGCGGCACATCGTCACCGACCTCGCACCGCAGCACATCGGTCCGCAACAACCGCAGCGTCACCGGCCGCGAGGCATACCGCACCGCGTTGGTGACGACCTCGCTGACCAGCAGCTCGACCGAGTCGCTCAGTTCCTCCAGGCCCCAGCGGGCCAGCGCACGCCGCGCGAGCCGCCGGGCCCGGCCCGGCGCCGCGTCCTCCGGCTCCAGGAACCAGTACGCCACGTCGCTCGGCGCGATCCCGTCGAAGCGGGCGGCGAGCAGCGCGATGTCGTCGTCCCGGTCGCCCGGGCCGAGCATGTCCAGCACCTCGTCGCACAGGGCTTCCAGGGGCGGCGGATGATCCGGGCCGGTGAGCTGCGCGGTGGCGGCGAGCTTCTCGCGCAGCTGCTCTATGCCCGTCCACACGTCCCGCAGGCGGGACTCGACCAGGCCGTCGGTGTAGAGGAGCAGGGTCGCTCCGGCCGGCGCGTCCAGTTCGACCGCTTCGAAGTCGACGCCGCCGACGCCGATGGGCGCGCCCGCAGGCACCCGGAGCACCTCGGCCCGGCCCCCCAGGTGCAGCAGGACGGGCGGCGGATGGCCCGCGTTGGCGATGGTGATGCGGTGCGAGACCGGGTCGTAGACCGCGTACAGGCAGGTCGCCATGCGGTCGGTGCCCAGCCGCTGGGCCTGCTCGTCGAGGTGGTGCAGGACCTCCTGCGGGGGCAGGTCGAGGCCGGCGAGGGTCTGGGCCGTCGTGCGCAGCTGGCCCATGATCGCCGCCGAGGTCATGGAGTGACCCATGACGTCACCGACGACCAGCGCCACCCGGCTGCCCGGCAGCGGGATCGCGTCGTACCAGTCGCCGCCCACCCGGGCCGTCTCGGCCGCCGGGAGGTAGCGGGACGCCAGCCGCACGCCGGTCGGGCGGGGCAGGGTCTCCGGCAGCATGGTGCGCTGGAGCTCGTCGGCGATGTACGCCTCACGGCCGTACAGCACCGCCTTGTCGATGCCGAGCGCGCTGTGCGTGGCGAGCTGGGCGGCGACCAGGAGGTCGTCGGGCTCGAAGGCGAGGCGGTCCGGGCGGCGCAGGAAGACCGCGGCGCCGATCACCCGGCGGCGGCCGCGCAGCGGGGCGAGGATCGCGCGCTGCCCGTCGGGGATGATCAACTCGCCGTCGTCGCCGAGCAGCTCCGGCAGGGCGGCGCGGGCCGCGGGCGCGTCGGCGAAGACGGGACGTACGCCGCGCAGCACCTCGGCGAGGGCACCGCCGGGCCGCACCTCGCACAGCTCGGCCGTGAGGGCGGACAGTTCTGCCAGCTCGGTCGGCTCCGGCTGCTGGGCACCCGTGGGCAGGAAGCCGTTCTCGGTGTCCCGCTCCTCCGGGATGCGGTCGGTGCGGCGCAGCCGCAGTACGACCGGGCCGGTGGGACGCTCGTCGCCGACCGGCAGCGGGTCGCGCAGATAGACGAGGATCGCGTCGGAGAAGGTCGGCACGGTCGCCCGGCACAGCCCCATCACGATCTCGTCCAGGTCGATGCCGCGGGCGATCCGCCGGGTGGCGGCGCCCACGAAGCGCAGCCGGTCACCGTCGCGCCGCATGGGCGTGGGCCGGCCGGGCTGCACACCCTGTCCGGTGCGCCGCTCGGCGGACGACGAGGGCTGCTCGGTGCCGGGCTGCGGCGGGATGGCCTCCGGAACGGGCCGCGGCCGGTGGGTGTCGGGCTCGGCGGCGACGGAGGGCTGGGAGTGCTCGGGGCCGTTGCCGGCGATGACTGGGGGCTCCTTGCTCGGGCCGGACGGTGCGGTGGTGCCCGGCGTGGAAGGGGTCTCTCCGGTGCGCGCCTGCGCGGGTAAGGCGGTGCCGCCACCGCAGGCTCCGCCAGGGGCCCCCGGCGGTGTGGAGTGCGCCGTCGACGGTGTCGAGGTACGCACGAGCGCCCCGCGGGGCTCCGCGGGGTCGACGCCCGTCTCGGGGCGTTCGAAAGAGGTCGGCTGCTCCGTCACGCCTTTCGAATCCATCCGTCCGGGGCTGCGCGCCGCGCGTGCAGTTCGTCCCGCCGAAACTTCGATACCCGGAATACGTGCCCCAGGAACGGAATTCCCGCGTGACCAGAGGCAGTTCCTGTGCCGCCGGTGGAGCGTCTGCTCATCCCGGCGGTGCCCTGGTAACCCTCGCTCACGTCCTGCCGCCCCTCGGTGACGATCGGTCAAGCCCGGCGCGCACTCCGGTAGTTGCCCTTGCGCGCCCTTGCGGAGGACGATCCTACGTTTGTTGCCCGGGGGCGCATCAAGGGTCTCATGAGGACATGTGCGCGGGCGTGCGATCCCAGTCCTCAGGCAAAGAAGGTACAGCCCAGGACGGATCCGGGCGCCAGTTCTGCCAGCCGTCGGCGAACGGCGGCCCCCAGGAGCGGATCACCTCCACCGCGTCACGGCCCGCCTCCCGCACCCGTGCGGCCAGCCGGTCGTCCATCAGCCCGTCCCGCTGGGCCTGCGCGAACTCGTCCTCGTCCCGCCAGTGCCAACTGCGGTCCGGGTGCACGGAGATGTCGAGGAAGTGGTCCTCGGAGTCCACGCCGCCCGCCCAACGGGAGAGCGGCTCCTCGAGGTTCACGTACCAGTTCTTGAACCGCCATCCGGGCTCCCAGAACAGCCACACCGACCACGGCTCACCGGGCCGCGCGAGCTTGAGCACACCGGTGCCGAACCAGCGGTCGCGCTGGACGGTACGCGGCTTGGTGTAGCGCGTCTCAAGGGGTTCCGTGTGCACGGGCGTTCCGTCGGCGAGCGCCGGCTTCACGCACTCCGTGCCCGGAGCGAGCCATACCGCGAGCGTCTCGTCGTCGTCGCGTACGACGGTGACGGGACGCGCGATGTGCAGGCGAGGGCCGCCGTTCTCCCGGTACCGCCACAGGATCTGAGTCCCGGGCGCCCAGAAGCCCGTCGAACCGCCCGCTTCCACTTCTGTCGACATCGCTCCACCGTCTGCCATGAACAGATATTAGGTGCCACAGGCATACGACGCCGTGGCGACCGTCATGGTTCACGCCGACGTGATCAACGGTTACGGCCGCGTCATCCGCAGGACGTCGAGCGCCTCGTCCAGCTGCTGGAGGGTGAGGTCGCCGCGCTCCACGTACCCGCTCTCCAGGACGACTTCGCGGATCGTCCTGCGCTCCGCCAGGGCCTTCTTGGCGACCTTGGCGGCCTCCTCGTACCCGATGTACTTGTTGAGCGGCGTGACCACCGACGGCGACGACTCGGCGTACTCCCGGGCCCGTTCGCGGTGCGCGACGATGCCGTCGACGGTGCGGTCGGCCAGCAGCCGGGAGGCGTTGGCGAGCAGCCGGATCGACTCCAGGACGTTCTTGGCGATGACCGGAAGCATCACGTTCAGCTCGAAGTTGCCGGCGGCGCCGGCCGTGGCCACCGTGGCGTCGTTGCCGACGACCTGTGCCGCGACCATGAGCACGGCTTCCGGGATGACCGGATTGACCTTGCCCGGCATGATCGAGGAGCCGGGCTGGAGGTCGGGCAGGCTGATCTCGGCCAGCCCGGTGCGCGGCCCGGAGGACATCCACCGTAGATCGTTGGCGATCTTCGTGAGCCCGACCGCGATCGTCCTGAGCTGCCCGCTGGTCTCGACGATGCCGTCCCGCGCGCCCTGCGCCTCGAAGTGGTCGCGCGCCTCGGTGAGCGGGAGCCCGGTGGCGCGGGCCACCTCCTCGATGACGGCGGCGGAGAAGCCGGGCGGCGTGTTGATGCCGGTGCCCACGGCGGTCCCGCCCAGGGGGAGTTCGGCGAGCCGGGGCAGGGACGCCTGGAGCCGCTCGACGCCGTACCGCACCTGGGCGGCGTACCCGCCGAACTCCTGGCCCAGCGTCACGGGCGTGGCGTCCATGAGATGCGTCCGCCCGGACTTCACCACATCGGCGAACTCCTCGGACTTGCGGGTCAGGGAGGCGGCGAGATGTTCGAGGGCGGGGACGAGATCGTGGGTGACGGCGGCGGTGGCGGCGATGTGGATGGAGGACGGGAAGACGTCGTTGGACGACTGCGAGGCGTTGACGTGGTCGTTGGGGTGCACGTCACGGCCGAGCCGTTCGCTCGCGAGGGTGGCGATCACCTCGTTGGTGTTCATGTTGGACGAGGTGCCGGAGCCGGTCTGGAACACATCGACCGGGAAGTGCTCGTCCCACCGCCCCTCGGCGACGTCCGCGGCGGCCTCCTGGATCGCCTCGGCGATGTCCTTGTCGAGCACTCCGAGCCGCGCGTTCACCTTGGCGGCGGCGCCCTTGATGCGGGCCAGGGCCTCGATGTGGGCGCGCTCGATGCGCTGGCCGGAGATGGGGAAGTTCTCGACGGCGCGCTGGGTCTGGGCTCGCCACTTGGCGTCCGCGGGGACGTGTACCTCGCCCATGGAGTCGTGCTCGATGCGGTAGTCGCTCATACCCGCTATAGCGATCGGGAGGGCGGGGATGTTCCGGGATCGGGCCACGCGGGGTGGGTGATCTGTGCACACTGGCGATGACGTTGTGTGTGCGATCGGTCACGGAGGGGTGTCACGCATGGGGACGGCATACGGCGACTGGTTGCGGCAGCAGCGGGAGGCTGCGGGTAAGACGCAGCAGCAGTTGGCGGACGCGGCGATCATGTCGCGTACGCATATCGCGCATATCGAGGCGGGGCGGCGGGTGCCGTCTCGGGAGGATGCGCGGCGGTTGGATCAAGTGCTGGATACGAGGGGTGCGCTGAGCAGTTTTCGGCCGGGGAACGACCGTAGGCCGGTGGCGCCTCACTTCGAGGCCGCCCTGGAGTTGGAGCAGCAGGCAGCTGTTATCCAGGAGTTCGGGTTGGCATTCGTTCCGGGCATCTTGCAGACCGAGGGGTACGCCGATGCCCTGCTACGGGATGCGTCATATCCACCCCTGGTCAAGGAAGAGCGTGGCAAGGCGGTTGCGACGCGACTGGATCGAGCACGGGTGCTTGACGATCCCAGGAGCCCGATGGTCGGGGCGTTGCTGGACGAGATCGTTCTGCGACGCCCGGTCGGTGGACGGGCGGTGATGGCGCATCAGGTCATGCACCTTGTGCGGTTGGTGGAGGATGAGCGGATCCGAGTGCACGTCGTACCACTGGCGCACGGAGGGCATCCGCTCCTCGGCAGTATGGTCACGTTGATGTGGTTCGAAGACCAGCCGCCCGTGGCCTATGAGGAAGGGGCTTTCTCGGGCACACTGCACGACGAACCCGGCCTGGTCCAGCGGATCCAGGCCGCATACGCTCTGGTGCTGGGAGAAGCCCTCCCGCAAAAGGAGTCTCTCGACCTGATGCGGTCGATCGCAGAGGAATACGGTCATCATGCCTGAGCAGCGCTGGCGCAAGTCGACCTACAGCAACGGCAACGAGGGCAGCTGCCTCGAAGTGCTCGACAACCAGCCGCACGGCCTCCCCGTGCGGGACTCGAAAGCCCCGCAGGGACCGGCGCTGATATTCGGCCGCCAGGCGTGGTCGGCGTTCGTGTCGGCGGTGCGCGGGGCCGGTGTCTAAGGACGTCACGGCCGTGGGCCTCAGAAAGGGCCGGTGCGGGGGTTGCCGTGCAGTGCGGGCGGGCCGAGCTCGGGGTAGGGGCCGGCCGTCGCGGCTTCCGCGTCCTTGACGCTGTCGGTGACCGAGCGTCGTTCGACCAGGGAGCGGTAGAGCTGGCGGGTGAAGACGTGAAGGCCTCGGTCCGTGGGCGAGTCCGGCCAGCCGATGACGGCTTCGATCACTGGGGCGAGCCGATGCGCGAGGGTGGCGGAGCCGCAGAAGTTCAGGATGACGAGACGAGGCGCGACACGGGCCCGGGTGATCTCCTCGCAGAACGTGTCGTGGCCGATGCACAGGTCCTTGCCGTCCTGGGAGAGGTGGACCCCGCCGAACGAGCTGTGCGCGGCGATGTGCAGGACCGCTGGGGTGGCCCGGTCCAGCGCCGAGCAGATCTCGGGGAGACCGACGGACATCCGCTCGGTGAGGTCCACGAGGCTGCCCGCCAGCGACTGCCGGATGTTCGCGGCCTCGGTGCCGAACTCGTTGCGCCCCGGGCGGGGGTCACCGGCCAGGAACAGGACCCCGCGAGCGGTTGCCGAGGGGCCCGGGGTGGCGAAGGGCTCGGACGGTCGGTCTGCGGCCATGGGTGAGAAGACGGCGTGCTGCGACGCTGAGGTGGAGATGGTCGGTGACCAGTTCTGGCTGGACAGCAGAAAGGCGCCAGGGGTGCTGAGGACGACCGAGCTATGGCTGGGCTGACGTACCGGGCGCGGCTTTGCGGCCGTCTCACGAATCCGGTGTTGCAGGTCCTGGAGCGGGATGCCGAGGGCCCGGGTGATCTCCTCCCAGCCGACACCGCTCGCCAGATGACGCTGTGCGCTTTTAAGCGCGGTGTCCAGGGCATCCTGCATGCCCGCGTATCCCGGGGCCGCGCGGTAGAGCTCGCCGAGAATGCCGAGGTGCGTGATCTCGGCCACGGTGAGTGTGGGTGGGCTGTGGGTTCGCGGTGCGTGGTGGTCGTACGGCCCGTCTTCATCCGGCATGAGTGGTGACTTCGCCGGTGGGGTCGGGTGTGGTGGCTGCCGTGAGTACGTACGCGAGTTGCTGAAGGACGTCGGCGAGGTCGGGATGCGCTCGGGCCAGCCGGCGCAGTCGGTTGGCGCCCGCCGTCCGCTGTACGTCGGAGCCCTGGGCTGCGGCTTCCTCGATGAATTCGGACGGCGTGGGTTGAGCCGGCGTCTCTCCGGGGGCGGGGCTGGGCGCGGGCCTCAGGAGGGTGTACACGGCCAAGAGGTACGGGGCGACGAACCGCGTGCGCAGGAGGTCGGGGGCAGCCAGGAGCAGGGGCTCAAGTGCGGCTGTCCGGTTCTGGTCGATGCATTCCATGGCGGTGTCGACGGCGGTGTCCAGGTCGACGATCGCGTCGTAGACGTCCTCGACGGGCAGGTGATCGACCAGCAGCAGGATTCCCAGGTGCTGGAGCGAAGCCGGGTCGTCGGATTCAGAGTCCAGCAGTTCGCGGACGAGTGGATCGTCTGCCAGTTCGGGGTGTCGTCGGAGGAAAGCCAGGTCTTCGCGCCAGTTCGGCGTGGCGAGCCAGGCGTCGACCAGTTCTGCCCTGCCGTGGATCGCGCGCTGTTCGGCCAGCGTATGGGTGAGGCCCGGCCCGGTCTCCGCCTCGGCTAGCAGTTCGACGAGGTCGTCGAGGGCGGATGCCCCTGGATACAGGAATCGGGCGAGGTGCGTGGCAGCCTGGCCTGCGGGTGTGAGCAGCTGAGGTCCGGCCAATTGGAGAAGCGATTCCCGTTCGTTCCAAGTGCGTGCCGACAACCACTGGTTGAGGTGAGCGGTGAGCTCTGGGCTTAGCTCGGCGGTGGCCCATGTCGGCAGTTCGGGCATGTTGCCTTCGTTCCGATCCTGCATGGGCGTGCGCTCGCTCAGCTCTTGGGCGAGATCACGCACGGCGCGGCGGGCGGGGCCTGCCTCAACGGGGTCGGGTGTCTCGTCGGCGAGGCGTGCTGCCTGGACGAGATCGGCCGAGGTTCCGGCGAAGTCGCCTTGGCTGTGGCGCCATCGTGCACGTGAGACGAGCAACTGGGCGCGTGGGCCGCTCGGGAACCCCAGGATCACGTGGTCGGACGTTCGAGCCGCCTCTTCGAGACCGTGCTGTACCAACTGCTGGTTGGCGAGGTTGTTGAGGGACGTGGCGAGGTCGGGGAGGAAGGCGGGGCCGTTGGGCCCGTGGGCGAGGTCGCGGTAGAGGGTGACGGCCTCGGTGACGGACGTGAGCGCCCCCTGGCGGTTGCCGGTCTTGCTCTGCTGGTTGGCGAGGTTGTTGAGGGACATGGCGAGGTTGGCGAGGAAGGCGGGGCCGTTGGTTCCTTGGGCGAGGTCGCGGTAAAGGGTGACCGCCTCGGTGATGGACGTGAGCGCCCCCTGACGGTTGCCGGTCTTGCTCTGTTGGTTGGCGAGGTTGTTGAGGGACGTGGCGAGGTCGGGGAGGAAGGCGGGACCGTTGGGTCCTTGGGCGAGGTCGCGGTAGAGGGTGACCGCCTCGGTGACGGAAGTGAGCGCTCCTTGGTGGTCTCCGGTCTCGCTCTGTTGGACCGCGAGGTTGTTGAGGGACTTGGCGAGGTCGGGGAGGAAGGCGGGACCGTTGGGTCCTTGGGCGAGGTCGCGGTAGAGGGTGACCGCCTCGGTGATGGACGTGAGCGCTCCTTGGTGGTCTCCGGTCTCGCTCTGTTGGACCGCGAGGTTGTTGAGGGAGCCGGCGAGGTCGGGGAGGAAGGCGGGACCGTTGGGTCCTTGGACGAGGTCGCGGTAGAGGGCGACCGCCTCGGTGACGGAGGTGAGGGCGCCCTGGCGGTCTCCGGTCTCGCTCTGCCGGTTGGCGAGGTTGTTGACGGACATGGCGAGGTCGGGGAGGAAGGCGGGGCCGTTGGGTCCTTGGACGAGGTCGCGGTAGAGGGCGACCGCCTCGGTGACGGAAGTGAGCGCTCCTTGGTGGTCTCCGGTCTCGCTCTGCCGGTTGCCGAGGTTGTTGAGGGACTTGGCGAGGTTGGGGAGGAAGGCGGGGCTGTGGGGTCCTTGGGCGAGGTCGCGGTAAAGGGTGACGGCCTCGGTGATGGAGGTGAGGGCGCTTTGGTGGTCTCCGGTCTCGCTCTGCCGTACCGCGAGGTTGTTGAGGGACATGGCGAGGTTGGGGAGGAAGGCGGGGCTGTGGGGTCCTTGGGCGAGGTCGCGGTAGAGGGTGACGGCCTCGGTGATGGAGGTGAGGGCGCTTTGGTGGTCTCCGGTCTCGCTCTGCCGTACCGCGAGGTTGTTGAGGGATCCGGCGAGGTTGGGGAGGAAGGCGGGCCTGTGGGGTCCTTGGGCGAGGTCGCGGTAGAGGGTGACGGCCTCGGTGATGGAGGTGAGGGCGCTTTGGTGGTCTCCGGTCTCGCTCTGTTGGTTGGCGAGGTTGTTGAGGGACATGGCGAGGTCGGGGAGGAAGGCGGGGCCGTTGGGCCCGTGGGCGAGGTCGCGGTAGAGGGTGACGGCCTCGGCGACGGAGGTGAGGGCGCTTTGGTGGTCTCCGGTCTCGCCCTGCTGGATGGCGAGGTTGTTGAGGGATCCGGCCAGGGTGGGGAGGAAGGCGGGGCCGTTGGGTCCTTGGGCGAGGTCGCGGTAGAGGGTGACGGCCTCGGTGACGGAGGTGAGCGCTCCTTGGTGGTCTCCGGTCTCGCTCTGCTGGATGGCGAGGTTGTTGACGGACATGGCGAGGTCGGGGAGGAAGGCGGGGCCGTTGGGCCCGTGGGCGAGGTCGCGGTAGAGGGTGACGGCCTCGGTGACGGAGGTGAGGGCCCCTTGGAGGTCTCCGGTCTCGCCCTGCCGGTTGGCGAGGTTGTTGACGGACATGGCGAGGTCGGGGAGGAAGGCGGGGCCGTTGGGCCCGTGGGCGAGGTCGCGGTAGAGGGTGACGGCCTCGGTGAAC
>NZ_JBIWJD010000011.1:129601-222477 GCF_044764945.1 Streptomyces sp. NPDC093568
TGACGGAGGTGAGGGCGCTTTGGTGGTCTCCGGTCTCGCTCTGCCGTACCGCGAGGTTGTTGAGGGACATGGCGAGGTGAGGGAGGAAGGCGGGGCCGTTGGGCCCGTGGGCGAGGTCGCGGTAGAGGGTGACGGCCTCGGTGATGGACGTGAGCGCCCCCTGGCGGTTGCCGGTCTTGCTCTGCTGGACCGCGAGGTTGTTGAGGGACATGGCGAGGTGGGGGAGGAAGGCGGGGCCGTTGGGTCCTTGGGCGAGGTCGCGGTAGAGGGTGACGGCCTCGGTGATGGGCGTGAGCGCCCCCTGGCGGTTGCCGGTCTTGCTCTGTTGGTTGGCGAGGTTGTTGAGGGACGTGGCGAGGTGGGGGAGGAAGGCGGGGCCGTTGGGTCCTTGGGCGAGGTCGCGGTAGAGGGTGACGGCCTCGGTGACGGAGGCGAGGGCCCCCTGGTGGTCTCCGGTCTCGGCCTGCCGTACCGCGAGGTTGTTCAGCCAGGCCGCACGAGCCGCACGTGCCGGTTCGGACGAACCGTCGTCCTTGCCCGGGGCCACCCGCTCCGTGGCGATGAGCGCCAGCCGGCGGAGAGTGCTGTGTCCCAGGGGCAGTGAGGTGGAGAGTTCGGCGAGAGGGAGAGGCGTGTCGTCGGCTTCGGCGAGTTGTTCCAACGCGTGCAGGAACGGGCCGCCCTGCGCCGCGGCGATGGACAGAGCCGTACGCCAGACCTCTGGGGCTTCCTCAAGTGTGGTGTGGGCCATCTCCGCCGCGGCCGAGGCGCTGCCGTCGCTCGCGGTGGCCAGGCGGGACACGCCGATGCAGAGGTTGAGTTGTTCTTCCTTGTCGGCACTCTTCAGGCAGCGGCGGAAGAGTTCTCTGTCCGTCGCGAAGACCGTGGACGCCAGATGGGTGCCGAGCGGGTCGGGGCGTACGGCGAGGGTGCCGTCCTCCGGTGCGACGGGCAGGAGCTTGGACAGCAGGGCGGCGAACTTGTCGCGGCGGGCGGAATCCCGCCCCAGGTCCTTGACCGTTGAAAGGACCTCGTCGAGGCGTTCGGCCTGGGGCATGAGGAGGCTGAGGCAGGCGCCCGCCTCGCGCAGCAGCTGTTCGGTTCGGTCGGAGACCTCTCCGGGGTGGCGTGCCTCGTAGGCTCTCGTCCAGTAGCCAAGTTCGTGGTCCAGGACCTTCGTGTAGAGGCTGTTCTCGGAGGTGGGGCGTTGCTCGTCGTCGTTCGCCGGCCTTCGGCTGTCGAGCCAGGCGTGCATGACGAGGTCGAGGGTGGTCCAGCGGCCGGAGTGCGGGTCGGGCGGCGGGCTGCCGGCCAGGGGGGCGCCGGCGCCGGCGAACGCTCGTAGCGCCGCGCGGTACACACCCGTCTGGCGAGGGTGGCGGTCCGGCAGGGGAAGGGCTCGGAGGGTGTAGCGGTGTCCGTCGTTCTTCAGGGAGTTGACGATGTCGTGTTTCCACCAGCTGCCCATCGTGCGGGCCGTGAGCAGCACGCAGGTGGGCTCCGTGCGCGGGCGCAGGAGCCGCAGCAGGCTGATGACGTCGGCGGACGGGCGGTCCTCGGCATAGTCGACGACGACCAGGAGCGGTGAGGCCACTGTGCTGAGCCAGGCCAGGTCGTGGGGGTCGGGCGAGCCGACGAGGAAGCCGGCGTACCAGCCGGACCGGGCGAACTGGTCGGCCAGCTGGGCAGCGAGGCGGGTCTTACCGCAGCCGCCCACGCCGTGGATCAGCGCGATACGGGTGCGGGGGCCGGCTGGGTCGGGGGCCGTGAACCAGTGGCTGAGGTAGTCGAGTTCGTCGCGTGATTGGAAGCGGATGATGTCGTGCCGGGCCCACAGGAGCTGGAGGAGGCTGTTCGCACCAGGGCCCTCGCCCGCGTCCTCGCCGAGGTCGCCGTCCCCGTCGCTCTCGTCAGACGCGGGGACAGGCAGATAGGGCTCCTTGAGGACGTCGGTGCTCGGCTCGTCCGGAAGGGTGTGGGGATCGCTGTCCGGGTAGCCGAGGCCCACGTCTATCGTGAGGGTCCAGCGGTCCGGGTCCGCCTCCTGAAGCAGCCGCGTGCCATGGGCCACCGCCTCTTCCCAGGAGTGCCGGTCGCGGCGGAGCGGGTCGCCGGCGTCGGATCGGGAGGAGGCGCCGGTGATGTCGACGGCGAGGTAGCCCGTGGTGGAGTCGGCGGTGTCGGCGAGCAGGTCGGTGAAGTCGGGCGGGAGGGTGTCCCAGCGGGGGGCGTCCTCGTCCGTGCGGTAGTCCCGCTGGGCGCGGTTGGACCAGGAGCCGCCGAGCCACACGGCGACCAGGGCGTGCGCGGGCTGCTCCGGAAGGGCGCCGGCCAGGACGATGAGGACGGGGTGGAGCCCGGCGTCCAGACAGGCCCCGGCGTAGGCGATGGCGAGGTCGACGCAGGTCGCGTGTCTGGGTGCCGCGAGGATCTCGTAGGGCGGCCGGATGGTCTGGCGTCCGGGTTCGCTGGTGGCGGGCTCGTCGGCGTAGGTGATGCCGCGCCGGGCGAACGCCTCGTACAGCGCCTGAGCCCGCACGCCGGGGGAAGTGTCCGAGGGGGCGGGCATCTCGGTGCCCAGGAAATCGGAAGGGGCGCCGTGCCCGCGGGATGTGCCGCTCTGGGCCCGCTGGACGTACTGGATCAGGGTGGTGGGGTGCCGGCTCGCCGACCAGCGGGGCCAGCTGCCGCTCACGCGGTCCTCCCGGTGCCCTTGAGGCGCGCGCCGTCCACCTGTGCGCTGACGGTGTCCGAGCCGACGCCGTCCGTGCTCGCATCCGCGCCCATGCCCGCATCCGCGCCCATGCCCGCATCCGCGTCCCCCATATCGATCACGCCGAGGACATCACTGACGGGCGTGATCGGCTGCTGTGACGGTTGGCCGGTGGCGGTGACCTCGATCGTGTACTGGCCTGGGCCCAGCGGGTCGAGTTCGGCGTGCCAGCGCCCGTCGCTCGCCTGGACGCACGGCTGCCGGCGCGGCCGGTCGGCGTCGCCCGTGGCCTGGCCGGTCAGCCGGCGGACGCGTACCTGGACCTGGATCGCGGGGTCGGCCTCGGCCCCGTGCAGGGACACGGTCACCGGGACGGGGAGGCCGGCCGGAGCGGTGTCGTCCAGGTCCAGCCCCAGCCAGGGACGCTCCGGCGCGTCGCCGCGTACGGCTTTGGTGCTCTCGCCGGAGTAGAGGGCGAGCAGGTCGATCACGGCCGAGGGGGACGCGAGCGGCATGTGGCGCTCGGGCAGCGCACGCCAGGCACGGATGTCCTCGTCGAGTTCGAGGGGAATGGCCGAGATCATCGGGACTGTGCCGTCGCCGTGCCAGTCGGGATTCGGCAGCCAGTCCGGGGCAATCCTCGTGACCTCGATCCCCGTCTTGGACAGCATCGCTCGCTGAGGCGTGCCGTGGCCGCGGCCGAAGAAGGCGGTCAGCTGCGGCTGGTCGGGACCCGCCGCGAGTTCGTTCCAGGCGGCCTCGATGTCGGCGTGGACATCGAACGCCGCTCGGGCCTTGGTGGCGAAGCCGGGATCGGCGTCGCCCGTGGTGATCCTGGCGCTGAGCTCGTACGGATACATCGGCAGGACACCCGAGGGCCTGCCCACCGCCCGGTAGCGGGGCAGCAGTTCGTACATGGACGGCCAGTCACGCAGCGTCCCGGTCAGGCCGGTGAACCGCTTGGGGCCCACCCTGACACCGTTCACCAGGACGTCCAGGGCCTTGGGCGCGCCCCGGTGCGGAGTGCCCAGGGTGATCAGCGCGGCGCAGTCGGCCGCGCCGCCCAGCGGGCCGAGCCAGTAGCGTGCGACGAGGCCGCCCATGGAGTGCGCGACGACGATGACCCGTCGCCGCCGGGCGCGGTCGTGCAGGTCGCCGAGGCGGGCTCGGATGTCGGCGGCCAGGCGGGCGGCGGCGTGCTCGATGCTGTACCGGAAGTCGTAAGGGAACAGGACCAGATCGGCCTGCCGGTCCGGGGCGCGGTCGGGGCGGGCGATGTCGACGCGCACGTCGTCGAACTCGTTGCGGATTTTGCGCACGAGTCGGTCGTAGCCGGGCACGACGAACGGTTTGACCAGCGTGATGTCCGGCATCAGAGCGACCGGCACCAGATCGGGATGCGCGTCCAGACTCAGCCGCTCCGGCCGTGCGACGGCACCGGCCAGGCGGCGGCGGTGCTCGTCCCAGCGGGCGGCCCCTTCGGCCGTGCGCAGGATGCTCCCACCGATTCCCGGAACGACCACGACGAGATGCTTCAGATATGCCACGGCGACCCCCCGTTCTCGCCGACCGTCCCTTCCTGATGGCGAAGTGACGGCCATTCAGGGGAAAGACGATAGCGAGGCGGCCCGCCTGTATGGACGGGATTGCCCAAGTCCGGCGGACGGCACGGGCAGGTGGGTGCGGACCTGTGGCAGCCCCGGGGAGGGGGGCGGGTAGAGGCGGCGGGGGACAGTCGGTCCCCGCCGCCCCAGGGGCGCTACGCCAGCCCCGGCCCCCGAACCGGAATCGACGTGAACGTCGGTGCCGGCGCCGGGTCCTGGAAGAAGTCGTTGCCCTTGTCGTCGACGACGATGAACGCCGGGAAGTCCTCGACCTCGATCTTCCAGACGGCCTCCATGCCGAGCTCCTCGTACTCGACGACCTCGACCTTCTTGATGCAGTCCTGGGCGAGGCGGGCGGCCGGGCCGCCGATGGAGCCCAGGTAGAAGCCGCCGTGGGCGTCGCACGCGTCGGTGACCTGCTTGCTGCGGTTGCCCTTGGCCAGCATGACCTTGGAGCCGCCCGCCGCCTGGAACTGCTCGACGTAGGAGTCCATGCGGCCGGCCGTCGTCGGGCCGAAGGAGCCGGACGCGTAGCCCTCGGGGGTCTTGGCCGGACCCGCGTAGTACACCGGGTGGTCCTTCAGGTACTGCGGCATCTCCTCGCCCGCGTCCAGCCGCTCCTTGATCTTGGCGTGCGCGATGTCACGGGCCACGACCAGCGGACCGGTGAGGGACAGCCGGGTCTTCACCGGGTACTTGGTGAGCTCGGCGAGGATGTCGTCCATCGGCTGGTTGAGGTCGATCTTCACGACGTCGCCGGCCTCGTCGAGGTGCTCGTCGGTCGTCTCCGGCAGGAAGCGCGCGGGGTCCGTCTCCAGCTGCTCGAGGAAGACGCCCTCCGCCGTGATCTTCGCGACGGCCTGGCGGTCGGCGGAGCAGGACACCGCGATCGCGACGGGGCAGGAGGCGCCGTGCCGGGGCAGGCGCACCACGCGCACGTCGTGGCAGAAGTACTTGCCGCCGAACTGCGCCCCGATCCCGATCTTCTGCGTCAGCTCGAAGACCTTCTCCTCCAGCTCCTTGTCCCGGAAGCCGTGCCCGAGCGGCGAGCCCTCGGCCGGGATCTCGTCCAGGTAGTGCGCGGAGGCGTACTTGGCGGTCTTCAGCGCGTACTCGGCGGAGGTGCCGCCGACGACGATCGCCAGGTGGTACGGCGGGCAGGCGGCCGTACCGAGCGAACGGATCTTCTCCTCCAGGAACTTCATCATGGAGGCCTCGTTGAGGACCGCCTTGGTCTCCTGGTAGAGGAATGACTTGTTGGCCGAGCCGCCGCCCTTCGCCATGAAGAGGAACTTGTAGGCGCCGCCGTCGGTCGCGTACAGCTCGATCTGGGCGGGGAGGTTGGAGCCGGTGTTCTTCTCCTCCCACATGGTGAGCGGAGCCATCTGCGAGTACCGCAGGTTGAGGTTCAGGTACGCGTCGTAGATGCCGCGGGAGAGGGCCTCCTCGTCGGCGCCCTCGGTCAGCACGTTCTGCCCGCGCTTGCCCATCACGATCGCCGTGCCCGTGTCCTGGCACATCGGCAGGACGCCCGCCGCCGCGATGTTCGCGTTCTTCAGCAGGTCCAGCGCCACGAACTTGTCGTTGCTCGACGCCTCGGGGTCGTCGATGATCCGCCGCAGCTGCGCGAGGTGCGCGGGCCGCAGGTAGTGCTGGATGTCGTGGATGGCCTCCTCGGCCAGCTTGCGCAGCGCCTCGGGCTCCACCTTGAGGAACGTCCGACCGTCGGCCTCGAAGGTGGAGACACCCTCGGCGGTCACCAGCCGGTAGGGGGTGGTGTCCTCTCCCATGGGGAGCAGATCGGTGTACGCGAACTCAGGCATCGGTGCCCATTCCTCACTCGGCAGCTTCGTCGAGGCGCTTTCGCCTGCGGCCGGCCTCCATTGGCAAGCGCCCACCAGCGTAGAACCTGGCTCCGCCGGCGAGCTTGTGAGGTAAGGCTCAGTTCGACGCCGATCGAAGCGCGGAGGGGGGCTATCGCGATCTATCGTGTTTCGGTACGCTGCTGCCGTGGACCTTCAGAAGCGCACCGCACCCGCTGCCACCGCCGAGCTCCGTGCCTCCGACGCCGACCGTGACCGGATCGCCGACATCCTGCGCGACGCCCTGGCCGAAGGGCGCCTCACCGCCGACGAGCACGCCGAGCGGGTGGAGGGCGCGCTGGCGGCCAAGACGGTCGGCGAGCTGGACGTGTTCATACGGGACCTGCCCGCAGCCCACCATCGCCGCGCGGCCCCCGCACCCGCCCCGAGCCGCCCCGCCCCGGGCGCGATCCCGGCCGAACCCGACGACAACGTGGTCGCGGTGTTCAGCAGCGCCGTCCGCAGGGGCCGCTGGCGCGCGGGCCGCCGTATCCACGCGTACGCGATCTTCGGCAGCGTGGAGATAGACCTCAGCGAGGCGCTCTTCGAGTACCAGCAGGTCGTGATCCGGGCGATCTCGGTCTTCGGCAACGTCGAGGTCCGCGTCCCGGAGAACGTCTCGCTGCGCGGCACCGGCGGCGGCGTGCTCGGCAACTTCGAGGTGGACCACCTCGACGCGGAGGACGCCGAGGCACCGGTCGTCCACATCGAGGGCTGGGCCGTGCTCGGCAACATCGAGGGCAGGCCGAAGCGGGGCAAGCTCGTCGAGGACATCCTCGACCGTGTTCAGCGCAAGGTCGACAAGAGTTTGCGCAAGCATCTGGATCATTGACGTTTGTGAAGAAAACGGCCACCGGCGCTGCCCGCGAGGCCGCCGGGGCGCCGCACAGCACTGCGCAGTACCCCCCGAAATCCAGCGGTTCGGAACTGACTGCATAGGCGCGCGCACAGCGGGTAGACCTTGCTGCATCGTCTCTCGCTCGCGAAGCCGTCGTCAGGAGTAGACCGTGCTGCAACCGCCGCATTCGTCCCTGCAGGTAGCTGCCGTTCCGGCCCAGCGGGTGCCAGTGCGAGACAGGGACCAAGACGCCCCATGGCACACAGAGGCCGTGTGCCGCCGCGACGAGGCCGGCCTGTTCTTCGCCCCTTCCAAAGAACCCACCGCGGCGCGCCTCTCCCGTGAGGAGGCGGCCAAGCGGGTCTGCGCCCGCTGTCCCGTCATGGTCGAGTGCCGCGAACACGCCCTGCTCCAGCCCGAGCCGTACGGCGTCTGGGGCGGCCTCACCGCCGCGGAGCGCCGTGTGGTCCTGGCCCGGCGCCGCCGCCGCGACATGGAGTTGAAGAAGGCGGCCAGGGCGGCGGACCGCATCGCGCAGGCCGGCTGAGGGCCGGAGAAGCAAGACAGAAGCAAGAAAAAGGGGCGCCCCCTCCGCACAGGGGGCGCCCAACGCCCTTGAGAGGCGCCAGGAACCGCGCGATCAACCACACCAACAGGTGGTCGCCGAACGATCCGCGGTCCCGGGTTGTCGGGTGCTACACGGCACTGCTTCGCGCGTCTATTTCGCGCGGTCTACTTCGCGCGGTCTATGCGCGGTCTACTTCGCGCGGTCGAAATCGATCGCGCTGTACGCCCGCAGCTTGCTCAACCGGTGCTCGGAGTCGATCCGCCGCACCGTCCCCGACTTCGACCGCATCACGATCGAGTCGGTGGTCGCGTTCTCCGACCGGTACCGCACGCCCCGCAGCAGCTCACCGTCGGTGATGCCGGTCGCCACGAAGAACACGTTGTCCCCGGAGACCAGGTCGTCCGTCATCAGGACGCGGTCCAGGTCGTGCCCGGCGTCGAGCGCCCGCTGCCGCTCCTCGTCGTCCTTCGGCCACAGCTTGCCCTGGATGGTGCCGCCGAGGCACTTCACGGCGCACGCCGAGATGATCCCCTCCGGCGTACCGCCGATGCCGAGCAGCATGTCGACGCCGGTGCCCTCGCGGAGCGCGTAGATCGACCCCGCGACATCGCCGTCGGAGATCAGCTTGATGCGCGCGCCGGCGTCCCGGATCTCCTTGATGATGCCCTCGTGCCGGGGCCGGTCCAGGATGACGACGGTGACGTCCTCGGGCGTGGACCGCTTCGCCTTCGCGACCCGCCGGATGTTCACGGCCACGGGCGCGTCGATGTCGACGAAGTCGGCGGCCTCGGGGCCGGTGACCAGCTTGTCCATGTAGAACACGGCGGACGGGTCGAACATGGCCCCCCGGTCGGCCGCGGCGAGCACGGAGATCGCGTTGGGCATGCCCTTCGCGGTCAGCGTGGTCCCGTCGATCGGGTCGACGGCGATGTCGACCTCGGCTCCGGTCCCGTCGCCGACCCGCTCCCCGTTGAAGAGCATCGGCGCTTCGTCCTTCTCGCCCTCACCGATGACGACGACGCCGTTCATCGACACGGTGTGGACGAGGGTCCGCATGGCGCGCACGGCGGCACCGTCGGCGCCGTTCTTGTCGCCGCGCCCGACCCAGCGGCCCGCGGCCATGGCCGCGGCCTCGGTCACCCGGACCAGCTCCAGGGCGAGGTTGCGATCGGGTGCTTCGCGGGGCACTTCGAGCTCGGACGGCAGATGATGATGATTCTCGGTCATCGACACGCACCTTTCTGATACGACGACGGCCGGATGAGGGTTACGTCCCTGACTCTATCCTCGGGTGCGCAGAATGAGCAGGGGGCCCCACGGATGAGCAGGCGAGGCACCTGCGACGATAGGGGGCGTGGCAGGTTCGAACGCTAAGCAGAAGTCGGTCCGCAACATGGTCCTCTCGCTCGGAGTGACCTTGCTCGCGGCGGGGGTCATCTATCTCTTCGTCCCGCACGAGGACAAGGACCCCGACCTCCCGCGGGTCGACTACCGCGTCGAGCTCCTCACGGCCCGCCGCGCGGCGTCCTACCCGGTGGTCGCGCCGGAGGGCCTGGCCGACTCCTGGAAGGCGACCTCCGTGCGCTTCAAGGGCGACGACTTCGATGCCTGGCATCTCGGCTTCCACACCTCCGGTGGGGAGTACGTGCAGGTCGAGCAGTCGACTCAGAAGCCCTCGCTCTTCATCGAGGAGGCGAGCCAGGGCGGGCGGGCCTCCGAGGTCACGGAGAAGATCGGCGACCGGACGTGGACCCGGTACACGGGTGGCCGCTACGCGGCGCTCGTGCACGAGGGGGACGGTGCCACCACGGTGGTGGCGGGTACGGGGTCGTTCGAGCAGTTGACGCAGATGGCGAAGGCCCTGAAGTCGGAGTGACCGAGCGGCCGAGTGATCGAGTGGCCGCACGCGCATGAGGAAGGCCCCCGGCGAGTGTGCCGGGGGCCTTCTCATGCGCGCGCGGTTGTCGTGCGCGCGATGCGGTGGGGTCGCACCGGGGGTCGGTCGGACCGTGCGTCGGATCAGACCGTGCGTCGGATCAGACCGTGGTCACGACCTGGTCGAAGTCCAGACGCGGGGAGCGCGGGTACCAGGCGTCGGGGCCCGGCTTGCCGATGTTGACGACCATCAGCGGGGTGTGGTCGTCGTCCAGGAACTCCTTGCGGACGCCCTCGAAGTCGAAGCCTGTCATCGGGCCGGCGGCCAGCCCGGCGGCGCGGATGCCGACGATGAAGTACGCGGCCTGGAGGGCGGCGTTCAGGCCGGCGGCGTTCTCGCGGGCCGGGCGCTCGCTGAAGAAGAGGTCCTTGGCCTGCGGGAAGGCCGGGAACAGGGCCGGCAGCTCCTCGTGGAACTCGTTGTCCGCGGAGAGGATCGCGACCAGCGGGGCGGCGGCGGTCTTGGCCTGGTTGCCCTCGGCCATGTGCTGCACCAGGCGCTCACGGGCCTCAGCGGAACGGACCAGGGTGATGCGCAGCGGCGTCTGGTTGAAGGCGGTGGGGCCGTACTTGACCAGGTCGTAGATCGCCTGGACCTGCTCCTCGGTCACCGGCTCGTCGGTGAAGGTGTTCGCGGTCCGGGCCTCGCGGAAGAGCAGGTCCTGGGCGGCGGGGTCAAGAACGAGAGACATGCGTGAACCTTCTTGGGGTGCGTGTACGTCGTAAACGGACCGGGGACCGGTTACCGCTCTCGAAGGTACGCGAAGCAAGTTCAAGCTTCAACAAAAAGCGGGGTGTGGTGATCCGCTTCACATCCCGACCAGGCTGTGGCCTGTCTCCCGCGTGTCTCTGTGCCTGCCTCTGTGCCGCCCGCGCGGCGCCTAGGACGCGTCCTCGCGGTCCTCCTGCGCGGCCTCCGCCTCCGCCTCGGCCTCCTCGGCGAGGGCGGCGTCCAGCCGTGCCCGCGCCCCGTCCAGCCAGCGCCGGCACACCTTGGCGAGCTCCTCGCCCCGCTCCCAGAGCGCGAGGGACTCCTCCAGCGTCGTACCGCCCGCCTCCAGCCGCCGTACGACCTCGATCAGCTCGTCCCGGGCCTGCTCGTACCCGAGCGCCTCTTCCACCTTGCTGGTCATTCGCCCACCCTATGCATCGGTTCGCGCGCCACTTCGTGCGTCGCTTCCTGCGTCGACTCGTACGGAGAACTCACCCTCGGCGACCCGCGCCCGCAGCGCCTCGTCCGCCGTCACCTCGCCCGGATCCCGGACCACGTGCCCGTCGGCCTTCTGCAGCACCGCGTACCCCCGCTTCAGGGTCGCGGCGGGAGAGAGGGCCACCACGCGCGCGTGGGTGTGCGTCAGCTCGGAGGCGGCGCGGTCGAGGTGGTGGCCGAGGCAGCGGCGGCTCCGGTCGAGGAGCGAGGCCACGTGGTCGGCCCGCTCGTCGATCATCCGGTGCGGATCCTCTATCGAGGGCCGCGCGAGGGCGTGCGCGAGCCCGCGCTCCTCCCGGTCGACGAACGCCTCGACACACCGCCGGGCCCGGTCGCGCAGCAGCCGTACGCGCTCGTACTCCTCCCCGACGTCCGGTACGACCTTCTTGGCGGCGTCGGTGGGGGTGGACGCGCGCAGGTCGGCCACGTGGTCCAGGAGGGGGTTGTCGGGCTCGTGCCCGATGGCGGACACGACCGGCGTACGGCAGGAGGCGACGGCCCGCACCAACTGCTCGTCGGAGAAGGGCAGCAGATCCTCGACGCTCCCGCCGCCGCGGGCGACGATGATCACGTCCACGTCCTCGATGGCGTCGAGCTCCTTGACCGCCTGCACGACCTGCGGCACGGCGTGCACGCCCTGCACGGGGACGTTGCGCACCTCGAAGCGGACGGCGGGCCAGCGGTGGCGGGCGTTCTCCAGGACGTCGCGCTCGGCGGCCGAGGCCCGGCCGCAGACGAGTCCGATGAGCTGGGGCAGGAAGGGGAGCGCCTTCTTCCGCTCCGGCGCGAAGAGCCCCTCCGCGGCGAGGGCCTTCTTCAGCATCTCCAGCCGGGCGAGCAGCTCGCCGACGCCGACGGGCTTTATCTCGGTGGCGCGCAGGGAGAGCTGGCCTCGCGGGGCGTACCACTCGGGCTTGGCGAGCACGACGACCCGGGCGCCCTCGGTGACGACGTCGGCGACGGCGTCGAAGACCTGCCGGTAACAGGTCACGCTCACGGAGATGTCGTACGACGGGTCGCGCAGCGTCAGGAACACGACGCCGGCGCCCGGCCGCCGCGACAACTGCGTGATCTGCCCCTCGACCCACACCGCCCCGAGGCGGTCGATCCATCCCCCGATGAGCCGTGACACCTCACCGACGGGCAGGGGGGACTCCGGGGTCGTGTTCACAGCCATGCCGCGAGGGTAACGGCCGGGGCTGACAGTGGGGCTGAGCAGTTCAGCCCGTCCGGCGTTTGAGGACGAGGCCCTTAGGGGCCGAAGCGGGGTCTGGGGGCGGCAGCCCCCAGGGGACGGGACGGGTAGGGGCGGCGGGGGCGAAAACCCTCCCACCCCTCACACCCCACCGCCAGTCTCGCCACCAACCCGTCACTGGCGCGATCTTCGAGCCCCCGAACGCACCCTTACGATGGGACGCATGACTGCTTCGTCTGGCCGCCGTGTCCTGCTCGCCGCCCCCCGTGGTTACTGCGCGGGTGTGGACCGCGCCGTGATCGCCGTCGAGAAAGCCCTGGAGCAGTACGGCGCTCCGGTGTACGTCCGGCACGAGATCGTCCACAACAAGTACGTCGTGCAGACCCTGGAGAAGAAGGGCGCCATCTTCGTCGAGCGCACGGAGGAGGTGCCGCCGGGCAACATCGTGATGTTCTCGGCGCACGGCGTGGCCCCCGTCGTCCACGAGGAGGCCGCGCGCGGCCGGCTGGCCACCATCGACGCCACCTGCCCGCTGGTGACCAAGGTCCACAAGGAAGCCGTCCGCTTCGCCAACGACGACTACGACATCCTCCTGATCGGGCACGAGGGCCACGAAGAGGTCATCGGCACCTCCGGCGAGGCCCCCGACCACATCCAGCTCGTCGACGGCCCGGGCGACGTCGCCAAGGTCGAGGTCCGCGACGAGTCGAAGGTCGTCTGGCTCTCCCAGACCACCCTCTCCGTCGACGAGACCATGGAGACCGTCGACGCCCTGAAGGAGAAGTTCCCGCAGCTCATCTCCCCGCCCAGCGACGACATCTGCTACGCCACGCAGAACCGCCAGCTCGCCGTGAAGCAGATGGGCGCCGAGGCCGAGCTGGTCATCGTCGTCGGCTCGCGCAACTCCTCCAACTCCAAGCGGCTGGTCGAGGTCGCCAAGCTGGCCGGCTCGCGCGAGGCCTACCTCGTGGACTTCGCCAGTGAGATCGACGAGGCCTGGCTGGAGGGCGTGACCACGGTCGGCGTCACCTCCGGCGCCTCCGTCCCGGAGGTCCTCGTCGAGGAGGTCCTGGAGTGGCTCACCCAGCGTGGCTACGGCGACGTCGAGCTGGTCAAGGCCGCCGAGGAGTCGATCACCTTCTCACTCCCGAAGGAACTCCGCCGCGACCTGCGCGAAGAGGCCGCGGCACTGATCGCCGAGCGCACGGGGTCCGGCGGCTCCGGCGACTCCGGGGAGTGACCGTCAGTCCCGCGTCGTAACGTAGAGCCATGCAGATCTTCGGCTTGGACATCGGTGGATCCGGGATCAAGGGCGCCCCGGTGGACCTGGACAGAGGTGAACTGACTCAGGAGCGCTTCAAGGTGCTCACTCCGCACCCGGCCACGCCCGACGGAGTGGCCGACGGTGTGAAGCAGGTGGTCGAGCACTACGGCTGGACCGGGCCCGTCGGCCTCACCTTCCCCGGCGTGGTCACCGGCGGCTCCACGATCCGTACGGCGGCGAATGTCGACAAGAGCTGGATCGACACCGACGCGCGCGCGTTGTTCAGCGACCGCCTGGGCGGCCACCCGGTGACGGTGGTCAACGACGCGGACGCGGCCGGCGTCGCCGAGATGCACTTCGGCGCGGGCCGCGGCCGCCGAGGCACGGTGATCCTCCTCACCTTCGGCACGGGCATCGGCAGCGCCCTGTTCGTCGACGGCACCCTGGTCCCCAACACCGAGCTGGGCCACCTCGAACTGCACGGGCACGACGCGGAGAAGCGAGCCTCCAGCAAGGTCAAGGAAGACGAGGACCTGAGCTGGGAGCACTGGGCGCACCGCGTCCGCAAGTACCTCACCCACGTCGAGATGCTCTTCTCCCCGGAGCTGTTCATCATCGGCGGCGGGGTGAGCCGCAAGGCCCAGAAGTTCCTGCACTACATCGAGGGCATCAAGGCGGACATCGTCCCGGCCGAGCTGCAGAACAACGCGGGCATCGTGGGTGCCGCGATGCACGCGGCGGAGCAGGGCAGCTAGCGGGCAGGCACGGGCGCCGGCTCGTCACGACTGCCGGCGCCCGTCCTCTGGTCCTTCCGTCCTCCGTCACTACCGGCGCCGGGCCGCCGCTCTCCGCGCCACCAGCCGTCCCCTCCGTACGAGCACGACGAGACCGGCGATCAGCGTTCCCCCGTACAGCCAGCCGGCCTCGGTGGCGAGGGCGGTCACCAGGCCCATCAGGTGGCCGCTGAAGCCCCCGCCGTCATCGGCCACCGGAAGCAGTCCGGCGGCGAACGCGATCGGCACGACCACCGGCGCGGTCAGCAGATCGCCCTCGCGCACCCAGAGGGCGGTCAGCGCGCACACCGGCAGGAACAGCACGCCGTACACCGTGAGCGACGCCCCGAACAGCAGCCCGTCGAGGTAGCCGAGCAGCAGCATCACGGCCCCGCAGAACAGGCCGGTTCCGAGCCCGGTGAGCCGGGGATCGGGAAACCGTCGCACGGCCTGCGGCACGGGTGCGGCCGGCCCGGGCCGCCGTACCGCCGCGGCGGGCCGCTCCGACGCCGGCCGACGCTGGCGGACGGGCCGGTCGGAGCGGGCGGCTCCGGAAACGGGAGAGGCTCCGGCACCACCGGACCGGGGCGGTCCACCTGACCTCGACGCTCCGCCCCCCGACCGAGAGGACCATCTGGCGGCCGCCGCCGATCGGGACGCCCGGGTGGCCCAGCCGGACCGTCCCGAACGGCTCTCCCCGGGCGCGAGCCCGCCCTCACCGCGCCTCGTGCGCCCGCCCTCGCCCCGCTCCACACTTCCCCCTGTCCGTCCGGATTCCGCCCGTGCCCGCGCGCACCGGCCCTCACCCCGCGCCGTACCACCCCGGCCCCCGTACCGCCCGAGGCGGCGACGAGGGTGGCGTACCGCGTCGCGATGCATGCCCGGCAGGTCGCGCCCGGTCTTGCTCCACTGCACCAACCTAGGTCGGTTTATGTGGCGAATCCGTCCTCGGACACGCCCGGGGACCGACCTTGGCCAGGTGTTCGACAGGGCGCCGGGGCCGGGCGCGGCACGCCGTAGACTGGTGGATCGGCCCGTGCATCTGCGTGATCTGCAACGAAGATCGAAGAAGGACCGGGCCCCAGCCCAGCCCCCCTGAAGTCCTCTCACGTACGGGAAGTCGCAACGTGTCGCTCACGATCGGAATCGTCGGTCTGCCGAATGTCGGCAAGTCGACCCTGTTCAACGCCCTGACCAAGAACGACGTGCTGGCGGCCAACTACCCGTTCGCCACGATCGAGCCGAACGTCGGCGTGGTCGGCGTCCCCGACCCCCGCCTCGCGAAACTGGCCGAGATCTTCTCCTCCCAGCGCGTCCTGCCGGCGACCGTCGACTTCGTCGACATCGCGGGCATCGTGCGCGGCGCCTCCGAGGGTGAGGGCCTGGGCAACAAGTTCCTCGCGAACATCCGTGAGTCCGACGCGATCTGCCAGGTCATCCGCGCCTTCAAGGACGAGAACGTCGTCCACGTCGACGGCAAGGTCTCGCCCAAGGACGACATCGAGACGATCAACACCGAGCTGATCCTCGCCGACCTCCAGACCATCGAGAAGGTCCTGCCCCGCCTCCAGAAGGAGTCGCGGATCAAGAAGGACATCGCGCCGAAGGTGAAGGCCGTCGAGGAGGCACAGGCGATCCTGGAGAAGGGCGACACGCTCTTCTCGGCGGGCATCGTCCAGGGTTCCGGCAACGAGGAGCTCCTGCACGACCTGCACCTGCTGACGACGAAGCCCTTCCTCTACGTCTTCAACGTCGACGAGGACGAGTTGGTCGACGAGGACTTCAAGGCCGAGCAGCGCGCCCTGGTCGCCCCGGCCGAGGCGATCTTCCTCAACGCCAAGCTGGAGGCGGACCTCGCCGAGCTCGACGAGGAGGACGCCATGGAGCTGCTGGAGTCGGTGGGCGCCGAGGAGCCGGGTCTGGCGACCCTCGCCCGCGTCGGCTTCAACACCCTCGGCCTGCAGACCTACCTCACGGCCGGCCCCAAGGAATCCCGCGCCTGGACCATCAAGAAGGGCGCGACCGCCCCCGAGGCGGCCGGCGTCATCCACACCGACTTCCAGAAGGGCTTCATCAAGGCCGAGGTCATCTCCTTCGCCGACCTGGTGGAGACGGGCTCGGTGGCGGAGGCCCGCGCCAAGGGCAAGGCGCGCATGGAGGGCAAGGACTACGTCATGCAGGACGGGGACGTGGTGGAGTTCCGGTTCAACGTGTGAGTCCACACCACGTCGCTGACGTGGTCGCGCTCGACCTCGAAGTACAAGCGGCAGAGGCCGGGACGAATCCGTCCCGGCCTCTGCCGTTGTCTGCGACCGTCCTTGCCGACGGTTCGGTTACTTGAGGTAGACCAGCCCGTCGGTGGTGATGGTGGGACGGCCGCTGGTGCCGACCACGACGATCTTGACGGTGTGCTGGGCGCTGCTGGACCAGGTCTTCGTCCAGATCGCCTGCCGGTACAGGGTGGTGGAGGACTTCAGGTCGACCGTGCTGACCTTGACCCCGTCGACGTAGACGTAGACCTGCCCCGAGCTGGACGCGCGGGAGACCACCCAGGAGGCGGAGCGGCCGGTGAAGGTCCAGGAGAGGGAGGCGTTCTTGGAGCCGCTGGAGTACGACTTGCCGCCCAGGTAGCTGGTGGAGGAACGGGCCGTCCAGGTGCCGGACTTCACCGCCGAGGTCTCCTGGAGGATCACCGGCGTGTAGGAGGCGGAGGCGGTGCGGTAGTTGCCGGCGAAGTCGTACGCCTGCATCGACCAGGTGGCGGCCGTACCGGAGTTGGCGGTGCGGTTGGACGTGGTGGTGGAGGGTCCGAAGGTGGCCGCCGTCGGCGACGTCAGCTTCACCTCGCGCAGTGCCTTGTCGTCGATGGCCTTCCAGCCGAGGGCGACCGGGACGGCGGTGGTGTTGACCGTGCCGGTGCGCAGGGAGAGCTTCGGCGTGGTGGTGAAGGTCGGGGCGGTCGTCTCCGCGACGACGTTCAGCGCGGCCGTGGTCACGGTCTTGCCGGACTGGTGCACCGCCCGCACCGCGACGGTGTGGCTGCCCAGGGCCAGGGTCGTGTTCGCGGAGGTGGCCGTGCCGGCAGCGGTGGCGACGGTCTTGCCGTCGACCAGCAGCTCGAAGCTCTTGATCAGCGACCCGGGCGTGGTGGCCGTCCACTTCACGCTGACGGCGCCCTTGGTGTAGTACGTCGAGCCGGACAGCCCGGCGCCGCCGACCGAGGCCACCTTCAGGCCCTGCACCGGGCCGGCCGCCCAGGCGCGGATGGTCGGCAGCTGGGCGTACAGGGAGTTGCCGGGGCACTGGGTGTTGTAGCCGTCGCGGTGGGCGGCGATCCGGTTGAAGGTGTACTTGGTGCCGGCCGTGAAGCTGGTGCCGAAGTAGTTCTTCTGGCTCGCGCCGGCGTTGAGCTGCACCGTCCCGGCCGGGTCGGCGCCGTACTGGCCGAGCTTCCAGGCGGCGACGCGGGCGACGGAGGTCAGCGCCGCGTTGGAGGCACTGGTGGAGGTGTACTCGCCGAGCACCGCGATGCCGGCGGACTCACGGTTCCAGCCGTAGGTGTGCGCGCCGAGCACCGGCAGGTCGGTGCCGCCCTTGCGGCCCTCGAAGACGGTGCCGCACTTGTCGACGAGGAAGTTGTAGCCGACGTCGTTCCAGCCGTTGACCTGCGTGTGGTACGCGTAGATGCCCCGCACGATCGACGCCGAGTCGGCGCAGGAGTAGTCGTTGGCCCCGTCGGTGTGGTGGACGAAGACCGTCTTGACGTCGGGGTTGTACTCGGAGGGGTCGGGGCTGAGCGACTCGTCCGCGCCCCAGCCGGCGCGCGAGGTGATCGGCGGCTTGGGCACGGTGGAAGGCGGCGCGGTCGGCGTCGTGGCCGACGGGCTCGGGGACGTGCTGGGCGACGTGCTCGGCGAAGTCGACGGGGACGCCGAGTCGGTGGGCGTCGCCGTCGCCGTCGGTGTCGCCGTGGTCTCGGTCGGCGTGGGCGACGTCGTGGTCGGGTCGTCCGTCGGCGTCACCGTCGTACCGTCGGTGGGCGTGGCCTCCGGGCTGCTCTCCTCGGCGACGAACGCCGCCGGCTCGGTGGCCTTCGTCTCGGCGGCGGTCACCACGCCGGGGTCGACCAGGTTGACCTGAAGCCCCTTGGGCAGCGCGCCGGTGGTGCCGTCCTCATGGGCGACCTGGACCTGGACGCCGTCGGAGGGACCGACCCACAGCGGCTCGGACGCGCCGCGCATCCCGGCCTCCGGGTCCTCCGGCGGGTCGATGTTCACCTCGAGGTCCCGCCAGGCGCTCCACTCGCCGCTTTCCAGGTCGCGGGTGCGCACCTGCGCCGTGCCGTCGAGCCGCTTGACGGCTCCCGTCCAGGAGACGCCGACCAGCGAGAACTGCTCGGTGTCCGTGCGCGGCAGCTCCCGCTTGCCGGCCGTGGCGCCCTTCAGCGCGAGGTCGTAGACCTTCACCGGCCGCTTGGCCCGGCCCTCGGCACCCGCATCGCCGGACGGGCTGGCGACCGCGTAGGTCACCACGCCTCCGCCCCCCAGCAAGACGGCACCGAGCGTCAGCCACGCCCGGCGCTTATAGCTCAACGGTCTGTACGCACGCGTCGTACGACGACTCACGACGAATCCACCCCAGGAGAAGGCCCGTGAGGGCCACGAAGAAAGCCACAGGAGGGACACCCCACGCACAGGTGGCCCGCCCTACCAGCGCATTCCGGCTGGGAAACATCACGCCGTTCGGGATCTTGGTGATGTAGATCACACTGGCTTGCGGCCTGTGCGGGCCAGCAGACTGCCAGGGCGCCGACGGCGGCGGGATCGTGGAAATTCAAAGAGGCATAGTGGTGGCGACGCTTTCAGAGATACAAGCCCTGTTGGGTGAACCCCGGTTCAACTGGTCGGATCCGGCGCCCTGGATCGAACTGGAGCGGGAACTCGGTATCGAATTCCCTGCGGATTTCCGTGAGATCGTGAACGCCTATGGTTCGATCGAGATCAACGGTCAGTTGTATCTGGAGCACCCGGCCGGCCATCTTCTGCACAGCCTGGGAGAATCCATCAGGGACGATCTCGAACTCTGGCGCGACGAGGACATGGTGGAATTTCTGCCGAGTCCGGTAGGGGCAAACCCGGGCGAAATGATGCCGGTGGCGACGGCCACGACGGGTGAGGCGATTTTCCTGCGGATTCCCGACGACCCCTCGTCGCCCTGGCGCGTCGTGGTCCAGGAGTTCGACAGTCCGGCGTGGACTCTCTATGAGATGACGTTCAGCGAATGGTTGCTGGCCTATCTCAAGGGGAGGGATGTGACGTTGTGCGCTCGTGACCGTGCGCCTGACGGGCCGTTCTGGGAATTCCTGCCCTAAGCCATTCGCTCACTGCTGGAAGATTTCGACCGCCGCCCGGCCCACCACACGGCGGGGGCCGGCCGTCCCGGGGATGGCAGGATGCGGGGACGCCAGGAGAGGGGCGAGAGGGGCGGGGCGCGATGGGCCGGAGCGAGCGGGAGGCGGTGGCCGGGGGCCGGCGGCTGTACGAGGCGGCGCAGGCGCTGGTCGACGACCACGCGCGGGCCGTCGAGGCCGTGCGCGCGGCCCTGGAACCGATTCATGACGACCTGGCCCGGCGCGAGCTGGACGCCATCCCGGTGGCCCGGCTGAAGGACCTCACCGAGGGCAGGCTGCGGCTGGGCGAGGTGGAGAAGGGCGGATTCCGTACGGTCGGGCAGGTCCTGGACGCCGGTTCGTACCGGCTGCGGCAGCTGCCCGGGGTCGGTCAGCAGACGGCCGACCAGACCGTGGCCGCCGCCCGCCGGATCGCCGACGCCGTGCGCGACACCGTCGCCGTACACATCGACGTGGACCGGCCGGAGCCCCGCACCACCGCCCTCCTCGTCGCGCTCAACGTCCTGGTGGAGGCGGGTCCCGAGGCCCGCCGGGCCGTCGACACGGCCCGCCCGCTCACCGAGCGGCTCGGACCGCCGCTGGCCGACGCGGCGCCCACGGCCGGGCGGCTGCGCATGCTGCTCGCGGGCCGGACGGGGCGGGAACGGGCGCTGGCGGCCCTGACCGAGGTCCGCGCGCTGACCGAGCAGGCCGCCCAGGACGACGTGCCGCAGCTGCTCGCCCAGGCGTCGGTCGATCTGCTGCGCCGCCCGGAGTCCGAGGTGGCCGCCCTGGTCGACTTCGAGCTCCGCTCCGCCGAGTACTACGGACTGCTCGCCGAGCTCTCGGGCCGTGCCCCCGACCCGGCCGCGGCCGAGGGTTTCCTGCCGGACGAGGTGGCCGAGCGGGTGAGGACGCAGCCGCTCGACGACACGCACCGCCGCGTCTCCCTGCGTGGCTACCAGGCCTTCGGCACCCGTTTCGCCCTCGCCCAGCGCCGGGTGATCCTCGGCGACGAGATGGGGCTCGGCAAGACGATCCAGGCGATCGCCGCGCTGGCGCACCTCGCCGCCGAGGGGCAGAGCCACTTCCTGGTGGTCTGCCCGGCCAGCGTGCTCATCAACTGGACCCGGGAGATCGAGAAGCGCAGCACACTGCGGGTGACCCCGCTGCACGGCCCCGACCGGCAGGACGCGTTCGCCGACTGGAAGGGGCGCGGCGGCGTCGCGGTCACCACCTTCGACGCGCTGCGCGGCTTCCCCGTGCCGGGCGGCGGCGAGCTGGGCATGCTGATCGTCGACGAGGCCCACTACGTGAAGAACCCGCAGACCCGCCGTTCGACGACCGTCTCCGAGTGGGCGGGACACTGCGACCGCGTGCTGTTCCTGACCGGCACGCCCATGGAGAACCGGGTGGAGGAGTTCCGCAGCCTCGTGCGCATCCTCCAGCCCGGCCTGGCCCAGAGCGTCGACGACCACGACGGCGTGGCGGGCTCCAAGGCGTTCCGGAAGGCGGTCGCACCCGTCTATCTGCGCCGCAACCAGCAGGACGTCCTCACCGAACTCCCCGCGCTCCAGCACACGGACGAGTGGGAGGAGCCGAGCGCGCAGGACGACGAGGCGTACCGCGAGGCGGTGCGCGCGGGCAACTTCATGGCGATGCGCAGGGCGGCGTACGCCCGTCCCGAGCGGTCGGCGAAGCTGGAGCGGCTGCGCGAGATCGCCGCGGAGGCCGCGGAGAACGGGCTGAAGGTGGTGGTGTTCTCCGCCTTCCGTGACGTACTGGCCGTGGTCGAGGAGGCGTTGAGGAACGGGCGTAGGCCGACCGAGGCGGCCGACGGGACCGACGGCGGGGTCCACGGCCCCATCTCCGGCAGCGTGCCGCCCGCCCGCCGGCAGCGGATCGTGGACGACTTCGCGGCCGCGCCCGGTCACGCGGTGCTGCTCGCGCAGATCGAGGCGGGCGGGGTGGGCCTCAACATGCAGGCCGCGTCGGTCGTCATCCTCTGCGAGCCCCAGCTCAAGCCGACCATCGAACATCAGGCGGTCGCCCGCGCCCACCGCATGGGCCAGGTCCGCTCGGTCCGCGTGCACCGCCTGCTGTGCACAGGGGGCGTCGACGAACGCCTGGTGCGGCTGCTGGAGAACAAGTCCCGCCTCTTCGACGCCTACGCCCGCCGCAGCGAGGTCGCCGAGTCGACCCCGGACGCGGTCGACATCTCGGACCTGAGCCTGGCCCGCCGCATCGTGGAGGAGGAACAGGCCCGCCTGGCCACGACGACCCCGGCCGAGCCCGCGACGGAAGGGGCGTGAGCCCCGGATACCGGCGTACGGCGACCGACGGCCCCGAACCACGAGGGAGTCACACCCGCCCCGGCCACAAACTCACCCCCGCCCCACCACCCGCCGACAAGCCTCCCCATACGCCCGCACGAGAACCCGCCCCGCGTCCTCCCGGCGCCAGGCCAGGGCATAGCGGCTCGGTGACAGCCCCCGTACCGGACGCGTCACGACCCCGCCCAGCGTGAGCAGCGGCGCGTTTCCCGTCGCGACCAGGCAGATTCCCAGCCCCGCGACCAGCGCCTCGTAGGTCTCCTCGGTGCTCGCGATCTCCGCCCCGATGCGCGGTGGATGCCCGCCGCGCTCCTCCAGGGCCAGCCAGTAGTCGCGCAACGGCCCAGCCCCGCCGGGCAGGGCCAGGAACGGCTCCTCCACCAGGTCCGTGAAGTCGATCTCGGCACGGGACGCCAGAGGGTGCGTCTCCGGGAGGGCGACCAGACGGGGCTCCTCCGCGACCACCGTCCAGCTGTACCGTTCGGCGTCCGGCAGTGGAAGCCAGACGAAGGCGACGTCGGCGTCTCCGTCCGCCAGCCCGGCCGTGGGGTCCTGCCACCCCACCTGGCGCAACCGCAGCACGGTGTCCGGATGGGCGGCGGTGAAGCGTGAGCGGATCGCGGGCAGCAGCCCACCCCGGCCGGGGCTGGTGCTCATGCCCACCACCAGCGTGCCGCGCGCCGCGGCCCGGGCGGCCTCCAGCGCCGCCGCCCCCTGAGACCAGGCGTCCAGCACCCGCCGCGCATGCGGCAGCAGCGCCGCGCCGGCTTCCGTGAGCGTCACGCCCTGCGGCTCCCGGCGGAACAGCTCCGCGCCCAGCTGCCGCTCCAGCGCCCGCACCTGTTTGCTGAGCGCGGGCTGGGACACGTACAGCCGTTCGGCCGCGCGGGTGAAGTGCAGTTCCTCGGCCACCGTCACGAAGTAGCGCAGGTCCCGAACATGAACGTCCATAGCCATAACCATCGGTTATCAGCGTGGGTCTTGGACGGGCAACCCGGTGGAGCAGCAGGCTGGTCACATCACGGCGAGACGAGGAGCTGTCATGAACAAGGTGTGGTTGATCACCGGCGCGAGCAGCGGATTCGGGCGGGCCATCGCCCAGGCGGCGCTCGCCGAGGGCGATGTGGTCGTGGGCGCGGTACGGCGGCCCGAGGGGCTGGACGATCTCGTGGCCGCGCACCCGGACCAGATGGAGGCGCTGCGGCTGGACGTGTCCGAGACGGGCGCCGCGGAGGCCGCCGTACGGGATGTGATCGCCCGGCACGGCCGGATCGACGTCCTGGTCAACAACGCGGGCCGCACCCACGTCGGCGCTTTCGAGGAGACCACCGAGCAGGAGCTGCGGGAGCTGTTCGAGGTGCATGTCTTCGGACCGGCCGCGCTCACCCGTGCCGTGCTGCCGCACATGCGGGAGCGGCGGTCCGGGGCGATCGTCCAGATGAGCAGCATGGGCGGCCAGATGTCCTTCGCGGGATTCTCGGCGTACAGCGGAACCAAGTTCGCGCTGGAGGGCCTGTCCGAGGGGCTCGCGGACGAGGTCGCCGACTTCGGCATCAAGGTGCTGATCGTGGAGCCGGGTTCCTTCCGTACCGCGCTGTTCGAGACGGGGCGCAGGGGGTCCAGCACGGACAGCGGCCTGTACCCCAAGGTGAGCCGTACCCGCGGCCTCGTCTCGGGCGGCGACGGCGCCCAGCCCGGCGACCCGGCGAAGGCGGCGGCGCTCATCCTCGCCGCACTGGCGGCCGACCCGACCCCGCTGCGGCTGCCGCTCGGCGACGACGGGGTCGACGCCGTACTCGGCCACCTCGACCAGGTGCGTGACGACGTCGCGGCCTGGGAGAAGCGCACCCGGGCGACGGCTTTCGCCGACTGACCCTCCCGCAGGGGCCCTGCATCCCGGCGCAGTTCGCCGTGCAGGGCCCTTGTGTAATTCCTGTGGAGCCCTCAATCTTTCGGCTGGCGCACAGGTGCGACACAGATTTGACATGTCCCTGTCTGATACTGCACCCATGCACCCCCCACCAGCGCACCACCGATTGAGGAGGACCCCTCAGATGGCAGTGATGCGTAACTCCCGCGGAGACGCCCGCCGAAGACTCGCCGCCCTCAGCCTGGCGGCCACCGCGGCGCTCGCCGCGAGCCTCGTCTCCGCACTCCCCGCCGCGGCCGCCCCCGAGGGCCGCATCCAGTACGCCGGCGCGGCCAACGCCGTCGCCGACAGCTACATCGTGACGCTCCGGGCCGACCACGCCCGGTCGGGCTCCAAGGCGGGGCGCGACCTCGTCGAGAAGTACGGCGCCGGCATCGAGCGGACGTACAAGAAAGCCCTGAACGGCTACGCGATCGAGGCCTCCCAGGCCGAGGCGAAGCGGCTCGCCGCCGACCCGGCGGTCGCCTCCGTCGTGCAGAACCGCACCTTCAGCGTCAACGCGACCCAGACCAACCCGCCCTCCTGGGGCCTGGACCGCATCGACCAGAAGAACCTGCCGCTGAACAGCTCCTACACCTACCCGGACTCGGCGGGGCAGGGCGTGACCGCGTACGTCATCGACACCGGCGTCCGCATCACCCACAGCGACTTCGGCGGCCGCGCCTCCTACGGCTACGACGCCATCGACAACGACAACACCGCCCAGGACGGCCACGGCCACGGCACGCACGTCGCCGGCACGGTCGCGGGCAGCGCCTACGGCGTGGCCAAGAAGGCCAAGGTCGTCGGCGTCCGCGTGCTGAACAACTCGGGCTCCGGTACGACCGCCCAGGTCGTCGCCGGTATCGACTGGGTCGCCCAGAACGCGGTCAAGCCGGCCGTCGCCAACATGTCCCTCGGCGGCGGCGCCGACACCGCCCTCGACACGGCCGTACGCAACGCCATCGCCTCCGGCGTCACCTTCGCCGTCGCGGCCGGCAACGAGACGACCGACGCCTCCACCAGGTCCCCCGCACGCGTCACCGAGGCCATCACGGTCGGCGCGACGACCTCGAGCGACGCCAAGGCGAGCTACTCCAACTACGGTTCCGTCCTCGACCTGTTCGCGCCGGGGTCGTCCATCACCTCGACCTGGAACTCCAGCGACTCCGCGACCAACACCATCTCCGGTACGTCGATGGCGAGCCCGCACGTCGCGGGCGCGGCCGCGCTCTACCTCGCCGACCACCCGACGGCCACCCCGGCCCAGGTCTCCTCGGCCCTGACGTCCGCCGCCACCACCGGCGTCGTCACCAGCCCGGGCTCCGGCTCGCCCAACCGGCTGCTGTACGTCGGCGGCGGCACGACCACCCCGCCCGGCCCGCGCTTCGAGAACACCGGTGACTACGCCATCGCCGACAACTCCACGGTCGAGTCCCCGGTGACGGTCTCCGGGGTCTCCGGCAACGCGCCCTCGGCCCTGGCCGTCGAGGTCCACATCGTGCACACGTACATCGGTGACCTCCAGGTCCAGCTGATCGCCCCGGACGGCACGGCGTACACGCTGAAGTCGTACGGCACCGGCGGCAGTTCGGACAACATCAACACCACGTACTCGGTGAACGCCTCGTCAGAGGCCGCCAACGGCACGTGGAAGCTGCGCGTGAGCGACAACGCGAACCTCGACACCGGGCGGATCGACGCCTGGGCGATGCAGTTCTGACGCCCAGTCAGTAATTCGTTTCAGTAGCCCTCCTCGTCCTCGCGGAACGGCTCCGGGTCCGTGACCCAGCCGGCCGCGAGGACGAGCCGCGTGTGGCGGTGCACGGCCAGGAAGCCGAACGGGCGGTCGAAGGTGGCCTCGACGGTGGTGTTCACCCAGCGGAGCCTCGGCACCCCCGCGCCCGCCGCGCCGAACGCCGTCACCGCGGCCGCCTCGAACCCGCGCGCGCCGAACCTCGCCATCGCGGCCTGCTCGGCCGAGTCGACGTGGAGCGGATGGCCGCTGATGCCGGGGAAGTGACCCGCGGGCCGGTCGGTCATCGCCGCCGTGAGGCCGAACACCTCGTGGTGGTCGCTCAGATCGTGGCGCGACCGCACGGCGTACGCCACGGTCGTGATGTCCAGCCTTGGCGCCTCGGGCGGAGTTGCGGACTCACGGTGACCTGGTGCCCGCGGGCCGGAATGTCCAGCTCACCCCCTCCTCACAGTGCCCGCCGAAGCTGTGCCTGGGTGGGGGTGGGTCGCGCGGCCCGGCACTGACGAAGCGCCGCTGCCCACCCGAGCCGCCCCAGCGGCACGACTGCGCACTGCTGCGCGGGGTGCCGCCCGTGCAGTGATTGCGCGTACCCCTACGGTCCTGCAGTCGCGTACGGCGGTAAGGGGACGCGTCGGGGGGTGTCCGCCCGCAGTGGCCGGCGTCAAGACGCGGTGCGGACTGTCCCGGGCCCGCCGCCGGTCCGAGGACGGACACCCCCCGGCGCGGCCCCGATCCACAACTCACCCGTAGGGCGCTACGCGTACCCCCACGCAGCCGGACAGGCCGCCGCAGGCATCACAGCGCACCCCATCGCCGCCATCGCCCCCAGCAACTCCCGCGCCGCCCCCGCCGCCTCCTCGGCCGGCAGGCCGACCGCGTCCGCCAGTTCCGCCCGTGCCGTGCCGTCCGCGCCGTCCGCCAGGAAGGCGAGCAGCGGCCACACCCCCGCCGCCGAGAAGACCGTGCCCCCGGCCCCGGCGGCTCCCCAGGCCTCCGCCCACCGGGTGGTCAGCGCGTTGACCGCCCGGATCGTCGCATTCGTAACCGGCATGACATTCCCCCTCACCTCGCGCTTACCATTCGCCCAGTCGTACGCCCGTTCCACCGCTCGGCACCGCCGCCTGAACCAGGAGCACGGTACTCGTGTCCATACCTCCGCCTCCCGGACCCCACCAGCCACAAGGGTCCCCGGAGCAGGCCCAAGGGCCGTCCGCGCAGGGCCCGTACGCGCCGCCGTCGCCCCCGCCCTACGGCTATGGCGCGCCCGGCGCCCCGGGGCCGTACGGCTACCACCCCTATGGGGCCTACGGTCCCTACGGCCGCCCGGTCCCCGTCAACGGCGTCGCCATCGGCTCCCTCGTCCTCGGCATCCTGTGCTTCGTGCCGGCCGTGGGGCTGGTGCTGGGGCTGATCGCGCTGGCGCAGATCAAGAAGAAGGGCGAGCGCGGCAAGGGCATGGCGGTGGCGGGTTCCATCCTGTCCTCCGTAGGTCTGGTGCTGTGGGCGCTGGCGCTGACCACGGGCTCCGCCTCGGACTTCTGGGACGGCTTCAAGGGCGCGGCGAGCGGCGACGGCACCGCCTACGCGCTCGCCAAGGGCGACTGCTTCGACTCACCGACCGGCAACCTGGAGGGGGACGCGTACGACATCGACGAGGTGTCCTGCTCCGGCCCGCACGACGGCGAGGTCTTCGGGGTGCACACCGTGCCGGGCGGCGACTACCCCGGCGACGACGAGGTCAGCCGGATCGCCGACGACAAGTGCTATGCCCTGCGGGACGGTTACGCCATGGACACCTGGGCCGTGCCGAACGAGGCGGACGTGTACTACTTCATCCCGTCCCGGCAGAGCTGGCGGTTCGGTGACCGCGAGATCACCTGCCTGTTCGGCAGCACCGAGGAGAACGGCAAGCTGACCGGCTCGCTGCGCAGCGACCCGACCACGCTCGACGCCGACCAGACCGTCTTCCTGACCGCGACCAACGCCGTCGACGCGGCGCTGTACGAGGAGCCCGAGGAGTACCCCGAGGAGGACCTGGCGGCCAACCGGGCGTGGGCGAAGGACGTCCGCGCCGTGCTCGACGAGCAGATCGAAACGCTGCGCGGGCACACCTGGGCGGCGGACACGAAGAAGCCGGTCGCCGGTCTGATCGAGGAGATGGAGGACGCCCGCGAGGAGTGGGCGCGGGCAGCGGCGGCCAAGGACGCGGACACGTACTACACGCACTACGACCGCGGGTACGAGTACGTGGACGGTCCCACCACCGTCACCGCGCGCGAGGCTCTGGGCCTGGACACCACCGTGCCGACGTACGAGGACGAGTCCGGCAGGGGCGAGGAGAGCGGCGAGGCGGGCGGTCTCGATGTGTGAGCCGAGGTGTGAGCGCGGCTATAGCGGGGAGAAAGTGCCTGCGTAAAGCCCCCGGCAGGCACAAGTCATCACATCGAGTGATTCTCTGGCCTTTGCTTGCACGGGACAACTCATGGTTGCCACGCTGTTGCTGTCTGTACAACCTGATGGGAGCGGCCAGTGACTTTCGGTGAGCAGCCGGCGTATCTGCGTGTCGCGGGTGATCTCCGCAAGAAGATCGTCGACGGTTCGCTGCCACCGCACACCCGCCTCCCGTCCCAGGCCAGGATCCGCGAGGAGTACGGCGTCTCGGACACCGTCGCGCTGGAGGCGCGCAAGGTGCTGATGGCCGAGGGGCTGGTCGAGGGCCGCTCCGGCTCCGGGACGTACGTCCGGGAGCGGCCCGTGCCGCGCCGGATCGCCCGCTCCGGCTTCCGCCCGCCGACCGGTGCGACACCCTTCCGTCAGGAGCAGGCCGACGGCGAGGCGCGGGGCACCTGGGAGTCCCGCAGCGCCCAGGCCGAGGCGAGCGTCGCCGTCGCCGAGCGGCTCGCGATCCGCCCCGGCGACCGGGTGATGTGCACGCGGTACCTCTTCCGGGATGCCGGCGAGGCGATGATGCTGTCCACCTCCTGGGAGCCCCTCGCCGTCACCGGCCGCACCCCCGTGATGCTGCCCGAGGAGGGCCCGCTCGGCGGCATGGGTGTCGTCGAGCGCATGGCGGCCATCGACGTCGTCGTGGACAACGTCACCGAGGAGGTGGGCGCCCGCCCCGGCCTCGCGGAGGAGTTGCTGGCGCTCGGCGGAGTCCCCGGCCATGTCGTCGTCGTCATCCAGCGCACCTACTACGCCTCCGGCCGCCCGGTGGAGACCGCGGACGTGGTGATCCCGGCGGACCGGTACCGCGTCGCCTACCACCTACCGGTGAAGTAGCGCACTCGATTGCTGAAGTAGCGCACTCGTTCGTGAGGTAGCGCACACCTTCACGGCAGTTGCCGTCGGCAGAGCCTCAACTCCCGCCCCTTCCGCCGCCGTTGCAATCTGGCCGTTCTCGCAGGTCGTCACGGGCGTGCGCGGTATGCCTGTGACCGGATGCATCAACCTCTCCGCACGGCGCATTCGAAGCCGTGCGCCCCCTACGACTTGGCTGGTTGCGTACCTCTTTGTGAAAAGCCGTATTCGCTGCGTAAAGGTTAGGCGTAGGCTCGGGCATATGCGGATTGCGGTTTCCTTAGCGGGCGGGGTACGGCGCACGCCGCGAGCAGGACTCGGGTGGCGGTGGGCGGGAAGGAGCGGTGGGGCGCGATGAACGACAGCACGATCACTCTCCCCTGGCTCGTCGTCCGGCAGGACGACAACGGCAATCGCTATCGCGTCGGCCGGTACGCGACCCGGGCGGAGGCCCAGAAGATCGCCGACAGCCTCGACAGCCGTGGACACAAGCAGCTGTACTGGGTCGAGCGCATCGCGCAGAACGGCGACAGCGCGGACCACTGACTCTTTCTGAGCTCCCGTAGGCTCCGGCGCATGACGGAACGGATCGTGGTCGGTGCCGCGTTGCTGGACGGGGGCCGCCTTCTCGCCGCGCGGCGCAGCGCGCCCGAGGAGCTGGCCGGGCGCTGGGAGTTGCCCGGAGGCAAGGTCGAGCCCGGCGAGGCACCCGAGGCCGCGCTCGTGCGCGAGCTGCGGGAGGAACTCGGCGTGGACGCCGAGGTGATCGAGCGCGTGCCGGGCACCTGGCCGCTGAAACCCCCTTACGTCCTGTGGGTGTGGACGGCCCGCCTCCTGCCCGGCACGGGCGAGCCCAAGCCCATCGAGGACCATGACGCGCTGCGCTGGCTGGGCCCCGGGGAGCTGTGGGACGTGGACTGGCTGGACCAGGACGTCCCGGCGGTCCGGGAGGTGGCGGCGCGCCTTCGATCCTGAGCGGGTGCACCGGCGCCCGGAACTTCCCGGATTCCCACCCTGTCGCACACCTTTCGCACGGTACCGGCCCCTGAATATCGGGTATGTGCTCATTAACCCTGCGAAACCGGACATGAGCGAACCCGTTGGCCTGGGAAGTGATCGGCGTGATCGACACCGAAGGCGACCGCGTCGAGTGGAGCTTTCCCGCTGAGGCGGGTGCCGTGCGCGCGGCCCGTGCCGCCGTTCGGACCCGGCTGTGCGACTGGGGCCTGGACAGCCTCGCCGACATCGCGGCGCTGCTGGTCAGCGAGCTGGTCACCAACTCCCTGCGGCACGCCACCGGCCCGATCGGCGTCCGTCTGGTCCGCCCGGCCCACCTCGGTGACGTCCTCCTGGTCGAGGTCTCCGACCCGCTCCCGGACCCGCCGCGCGAACGCGTCGCCCATCTCGAGGACGAGAGCGGCCGCGGACTTCAGCTCGTGGCCCACTCGTCCCGGCGCTGGGGAACCAGACCCGGCCGGAACACGGGCAAGACCGTCTGGTTCGAGCTCGTGGTGCCGGAGGACCCGGGCCGGCTCCCCGGGCCCTGTACAACCCGTCAGTAGGCGTCCAGGCAGGTGTACGCCGGTCCTCGTGCTGTCGAACGAATGGTTCAGGCCAGTGGCAGTTGGCGAACAGCGTGATTCGACTGCGTGTCCGCTGGTTAGAAGTCTGGAAGTGTTTCTGCGGCCGGGACCGAAAACCATCGGGAACGTGCTGTGATCGTGAACACCGTGTTGTGCGGGGCCGTAGTGCTGGATACTGCGGGCAGCCGCCGCCGGTGACCGGTGCCGGGCGCGGTGAGCTGGAGGGGACGGTTCGCGTGAGCGAGATACCAGCGAAGGCCACGGAGTCCGAGGACCCGTCGGACGGCGCGAGGACGAGGGCCGCCGGCGAGCGGTCCCGGTCCACCGATACACAGGCCTCGCAAGCCTCACAGAGCACACAGGCCTCAGCCACCACCGCTCACGACCCCGCGTTCCCCCTCGACGAGCTCCGCCCCGGCGACCCCGTGTGGCAGAGCAGCCCGCCCGGCTCGATCTACGACTACATCAAGGTCGCGTCCTTCTCCATCGGTCCCGACGGCCTGGTCGACCAGTGGAGCCTGCGCGCCGAGCAGGTCTTCGGCATCCCGGCGGAGCGCGCCGTCGGCATGGACCCCATCGAGGCGTTCGTCGACCCGGACCTGCGCGAGCAGGGCCAGCGCAAGATGGCCGAGATCCTGGACGGACGGGAGTGGACCGGCGTGGTCCCCTTCCGGATGCCGGACGACGCCGACGGCCGCCGCGGCCAGGACGGTCTCGCCGAGGTGTACGTGATGCCGACGCGGAGCGAGGGCGGCGAGAAGGCCGCCGTGTGCATCGTCGTGGACGTGCGCACCCTGCGCCGGATGGAGACCGACCTCGCGGCCTCGCAGGCGATATTCGGTCAATCTCCGTTCGGCTTCCTACTGATCGACCCCGATCTGCGGGTGCGCCGGGCCAACCAGCGGTTCGCCTCCCTGTTCGGCGGCAAGCCCGACGACCACCGCGGCAAGGGCGTCCACGACTATCTGTCGCGCCCCGAGGCCGACCGCGTCGCGTCCATCCTGCGCCGCGTCCTGGAGAGCGGCGACTCCATCACGGACATGCATGTCACCGGCTTTCTGCCGGGCTCCGACGAGCGCCGCCACTGGTCCGTCAACCTCTACCGGGTGCACAGCGGCAGCGGCCGCCCCATCGGCATCGCCTGGCTCGGAATCGACATCACCGCCCGCCGTGCCGCCGCGCGCGAGGCCGCCGCCGCGCGCCGCAACCTCGCCCTGCTGAACGAGGCCGGAGCCCGCATAGGGAACTCCCTCGACCTGGAGACGACGGCCCGCGAACTCCTCGACGTGGTGGTGCCCGGCTTCTGCGACCTGGCCACCGTCGACCTCTACCAGGGGCTGCTGGCCGGCGACGAGACCCCGCCCGGCCTCGCCGACGGCAGTGCCGAGCTGCGCCGGGTCGCCTTCGCCAGCGCCGTCTCCGACGCGCCCTTCGTGGGCGGCGGTGTGCCCGTCGCGGTCGGCGCCGTGCACCATTACCCCTTCAACTCGCCCTGCGCCGACGCCCTGCGCACCGCCCGGCCGCAGCACGTGCCCGGCGAGGAGGGCGGCCTCGTGCAGTCCACGCTCGCGGTGCCGATGGTCGCCCACGACACGGTCGTAGGACTGGCGCAGTTCGCGCGGACCAAGGGCAGTGAGCCGTTCGGCGAGCGGGACCGGGATCTGGCGGTCGAACTCGCCGCGCGCGCCGCGGTCTGCATCGACAACGCCCGTCTGTACCGCCGCGAGCACGAGCGCGCGCTGATACTGCAACGGTCGCTGCTCCCGCCCGGGGACCCGGTCGCGTCCGGCCTGGACATCGCGTGCCGCTATCTGCCGGGCGACTCCTCCGCCGACCGGCCCAGCGAGGTCGGCGGCGACTGGTTCGACGTCATCGAACTGCCCGGCCACCGCACGGCGTTGGTCGTGGGCGACGTGATGGGCCGGGGGCTGCGTGCCGCCGTCGCGATGGGCGAACTGCGCTCCGCCGTACGCACGTTGGCACTGCTGGACCTCGAACCGGCCGAGGTCCTCTCGGCGCTGGACGAGATCGCGCGCGGCCTCGGCGCCCCCGGCGGGGTCCAGCAGGCCACCCGCGCGGCCCGCCGCCCACGGGAGGCGGACCTGTCCGAGGTGTACCTGGCGACCTGCGTGTACGCCGTCTACGACTCGGTCACCCGCCGCTGCACCTTCGCCAACGCCGGGCATCTGCCCCCGGTTCTGGTCGAGCCGGGGGAGTCGGCGCTGATGCTCGACGTGCCGCCCGGGATGCCGCTGGGCGTGGGCGGGGAGCCGTTCGAGGAGGTGGAGGTCGAGCTGCCGGAGGGTGCTCTGCTGGCGCTCTACACGGATGGACTGGTGGAGTCCCGCGACCATCCGCTGGACGAGGGCCTGCAGGCGTTCGTCGGCGCGCTCACCGACCCCTCCCGCCCCCTGGAGGACGTCTGCGACCACGTCCTCAACACCCTCGACACCCACCACGGCGAGGACGACATCGCGCTGCTGATGGCCCGCGTCCAGGGCCTGCCCACCGACTCGGTCGGCGACTGGACGCTGCCGCGCGAGCCGCGCAGCGTGGGCCGGGCCCGTGAGTACGCCCGCGGCCAGCTGCTGTCCTGGGACCTCGAACCCCTGGTCGACACGACGGAACTCCTCGTCAGCGAACTGGTCACCAACGCCCTGCGCTACGGCGAGGGCGACATCAGGCTCCGCCTCCTGCTGGACCGCACGCTCGTCTGCGAGGTCTGGGACTCGGGCCTCGTCCAGCCCCGCCGGCGCCGTGCCCGGGACACGGACGAAGGCGGCCGGGGCCTTCAGCTGGTCGGCCTCCTGAGCGCCGCGTGGGGCTCGCGCCGGACACCCCGTGGCAAGACGGTCTGGTTCGAACTGCCCCTCCCGGACGGCGAGAACGGGCTGACGGATCCGGCGGAGGCGTTGCTGAGCCTGTTCTGAGCGGGTGGGTGCCGAGCCGGTGCCGAGCGTGCTCAGGTGCCGGCCGGGCCGCCCCGCCGCAGCCGGCTGTGCGGTCCGCCGAACGCGGCCGCTGCGCCGTCCAGCAGGACGCCGCCGACGATCGCCCCGGCGAGACCGTCGATGTCGGCGGCGGGGCCCTCGGAGGGGTGGCCGTACACCCGGATGTCCTGTTCGGCCAGCTCACCGGCCTGCTGGGCGAGCGCGTCGGCCGTGACGAGGTCGGCGAGCTCCGCACGCGGCCCGCGCCCGGTCGGCCCGGGCACCGGGGGCGCCAGCAGCCGCCGTGCCTCCGCCAGCCGGGTGCGCGCCTCGCCGCCCACGGCCGCACGGTGCGTCGCGACCACGTCGTCCGCGTCGGCGACGGCGCCGCGCGCGCAGACCAGTGCGGCAGCCGGAATCACCCAGGCCCGCCCCGCCGCGACGGGCGCGACGCCCCGGACGATCCTCCGCAACACGTCGAGGGGGTCGTACGGCCGCCCCGACGTCAGCTCCTCGCGTACGCCGGCCAGGACGAGGTCGGCATGGACGACCCGGGCCCGCAGCTCGCCAGGAGGGACGTCGTCGTACAGCTCACTCGCCGCGACGGCCGACGTCGCCACCCCCACCCGCGCCCCCGCGATCTCCGCCTCACCCCCGGTCAACGCGGCCGGCACCATCTCCGCGGCCGTCGCCAAGTCCGCGGCGAGGCGTTCGACGCCGCCGACGAACGCGGTGGCCTGGGCGATGGCGCCCTCGGCGGCGCGCAGGTGGGTCGCGGCGCCGCCGTTGTCGCCGGAGTCGGCGCACTGGCGGGCGTGGTTGAGGTGGGTCGTGGCGAACACCAGGCGGTCCTTGGCCTGCTCGACGTGCCCTGCGACGCCGGCGGTCGCGGCCGGCCCGTACCGCTCAGCGCACGCGCGCAGCACCGCGGCGGCGATCGCGGCCCGCCCGGTCAGCTCCCGGAACCGTGCCTCGGCGACGGCCAGCCCGTGTCCCAGTCCGCCCCCGAGCCCCTCCTCCAGGCCCCGTACCTGATCGAACGCGGCGGCCCGCGCATCCAGCAGCCGCCCCGCCTCCTCGCACCGCCCGACGATCCCGGCCAGTGCGTGCCGCCGAGCCGCGGCCTCCTGCGGAACCCCACCCTCGTACTGCCACCGCATCCGGAACGCCACCGCCAACTCGGCCTCCGCGTCCCGCAGAACCCCCGCGAACGGCTCGACGTGCTCGGCGTCCCCCACCCCGAACCGCCCCGCGACGAACCCCAGCTCCTCGCCGCTGACCCGCACCCAGTCGTCGGCCGCGACCAGCGCGGTCCGCGCCCGCTCGTCGAGCTCCCCGACGGGCGGCTCGGCGGCCTGAACCGGCGCCCCGCCCGGAGTCGTACGCCCCCGTGCCCGCCTCCTGCGCCGCACGAACCCGTACCCCGCGAGCACCCCCGCCGCGACGACGGCCGCTCCCGGCATCACGAAGTCGACGACCCAGCTCCCCTCCTCGTCCCCCTGGGCCTCCGCCCCGGCGACGGGCCGGTCCGCCCCGCCCGAGACCGCGCCCCCACCACTGAGCGTCACCCCGACCAGCCACACCACCCCGACCAGCCCGCCCACCACCGCATGCGCCACCCGCACCGATATGTGCGAGCGCCCACGCCGCGATCGGCGCCGGATCGAGGATGACGTCACATTTCGGAGCGTATGGTCAGCAATGCCCCCGCGCGACCGGGGTGCGTCCAGGGTGGGGTGGAGTGACGAGGGAGGCTAGGACGACCGCCTCCTGATCTTCGACCCCAGCCACACCAGCGGGTCGTACTTACGGTCGACGGCCCGTTCCTTCAGGGGGATCAGCGCGTTGTCCGTGATCTTGATGCCTTCGGGGCAGACCTCCGTGCAGCACTTGGTGATGTTGCAGTAGCCGAGGCCGTGTTCGTCCTGGGCGGTCTTCTTGCGGTCCAGGCCGCTCTCGCTCGCCGCGTCCAGCGGGTGCATGTCCAGTTCGGCGACCCGCATCAGGAAGCGCGGGCCCGCGAACGCCGGCTTGTTCTCCTCGTGGTCGCGGACGACATGGCAGGTGTCCTGGCACAGGAAGCACTCGATGCACTTGCGGAACTCCTGCGAGCGGTCCACGTCCTCCTGCATCATCCGGTACTCACCGGGACCCAGGTCCTCCGGCGGTACGAAGGCGGGGACCTCGCGTGCCTTCTCGTAGTTGAAGCCGACGTCCGTGACCAGGTCCCGGACGACGGGGAAGGCGCGCAGCGGAGTGACGGTGATCGTCTCCTCGCGGGTGAACACCGACATCCGCGTCATGCACATCAGCCGCGGCCGCCCGTTGATCTCGGCGGAACACGAACCGCACTTGCCCGCCTTGCAGTTCCAGCGCACGGCGAGATCGGGGGCCTGGGTGGCCTGGAGGCGGTGGATGATGTCGAGGACGACCTCGCCGTCGTTCACCTCGACCTTGAAGTCCTCCAGGTCCCCGCCCTGCACATCGCCCCGCCACACCTTGAAGCGGGCCTCGTAGCTGCTGCTCACTGGTAGAGCTCCTCTTCGGCGAGGTACTTGACCAGCTCCTCCTTGTCGAAGAGAGCCAGCAGGTCCTGGCGGACGGGTTCGGTGGTCTCCCGTACGAGATTGATCTGGCCGCGTTCCGGGTCGGTGGCCGCGAGGCCGCCCGTCGGGTCGGCGAGGTGGCACAGCAGGTTGACGTTGCGCCACTTGCGGTCCATCGTCGGATGGTCCTCACGGGTGTGCCCGCCCCGCGACTCGGTGCGCTCCAGCGCGGCCCGCGCCACGCACTCGCTGACCAGCAGCATGTTGCGCAGGTCGAGCGCGAGGTGCCAGCCGGGGTTGAACTGGCGGTGGCCCTCGACGCCCGCTCGACGGGCTCGTACGCGCAGGTCGGCGAGTTTCTCCAGCGCCTGCTCCATCTCACCCTCGCGCCGGATGATGCCGACCAGGTCGTTCATGGCCTGCTGGAGTTCCTGGTGGAGGGTGTACGGGTTCTCCGGGGGGCGCTCGTCGTCCTGGCCCGCCGGGCCCTCCGCCGAGAACGGTCGCAGTGCCTCCGCCGCGGCCGAGTCGACCTCGATGTCGCTGACCTCGGGGCGTTCGAAGGCCCGTGCCGCCGCGTGCTCGGCGGCGTGCCAGCCCGCCCGGCGGCCGAAGACCAGCAGGTCGGAGAGGGAGTTCCCGCCGAGCCGGTTCGAGCCGTGCATGCCGCCCGCGACCTCACCGGCCGCGAAGAGGCCCGGAACCCCGCGTGCCGCCGCGGTGTCGGAGTCGACCGCGATGCCGCCCATCACGTAGTGGCAGGTCGGCCCGACCTCCATCGCCTCCGCGGTGATGTCGACGTCCGCCAGCTCCTTGAACTGGTGGTACATCGAGGGCAGCCGGCGCCGGATCACGTCCGCCGGCATACGGGTGGACACGTCCAGGAAGACCCCGCCGTGCGGCGAGCCCCGGCCGGCCTTCACCTCGGCGTTGATCGCCCGCGCCACCTCGTCACGGGGCAGCAGCTCAGGAGGCCGCCGGTTGTTGTCCGGGTCCTCGTACCAGCGGTCGCCCTCCTCCTCCGACTGGGCGTACTTCTCCTTGAAGACGTCGGGGATGTAGTCGAACATGAACCGCTTGCCCTCGGAGTTGCGCAGCACCCCTCCGTCGCCACGCACCGATTCCGTGACCAGGATCCCCTTCACCGACGGCGGCCAGACCATGCCCGTCGGGTGGAACTGCACGAACTCCATGTTGAGCAGCGGCGCGCCCGCCAGCAGCGCCAGCGCGTGGCCGTCGCCCGTGTACTCCCAGGAGTTCGACGTCACCTTGAAGGACTTGCCGATCCCGCCCGTCGCGATGACGACGGAGGGAGCCTCGAGGACGAAGAAGCGGCCCGTCTCGCGGTCGTAGGCGAAGACGCCCGACACCCTGCTGCCGTCCTTCAGGATCCTCGTGACCGTGCACTCCTGGTAGACCTTCAGCCGGGACTCGTAGTCCCCGGTCTCCTTCTTGTCCTCCTGCTGGAGCGCGACGATCTTCTGCTGGAGCGTGCGGATCAGCTCCAGGCCGGTGCGGTCACCGACGTGTGCGAGGCGCGGGTACTCGTGGCCGCCGAAGTTGCGCTGGGAGATACGGCCGTCCTTCGTACGGTCGAAGAGCGCGCCCCAGGTCTCCAGCTCCCACACCCGGTCCGGCGCCTCCCGCGCGTGCAGTTCGGCCATCCGCCACTGGTTGAGGAACTTGCCGCCGCGCATGGTGTCGCGGAAGTGGACCTGCCAGTTGTCGTGCTCGTTGGCGTTGGCCATGGCCGCCGCGATCCCGCCCTCGGCCATCACGGTGTGCGCCTTGCCGAACAGCGACTTGCAGATCACGGCGGTACGGGCGCCTCGCTCGCGGGCCTCGATCGCCGCGCGCAGGCCCGCGCCCCCGGCGCCGACCACGACGACGTCCCACTCCTGCCGTTCGACCACGGACATTGGTTTCAGTCCCCACTCAATCTAGAAGAAGCGCGGATCGTCGAAGACCCCGGACGCGACGAGATAGACGTAGAAGTCGGCGAGCGCCACGCTCACCAGCGACGCCCACGCCAGCTGCATGTGCCGGGCGTTGAGCTTCCCGATCCACTGCCACATGCGGTAGCGCACGGGGTGCTTGGAGAAGTGCTTGAGCTTGCCGCCGACGATGTGCCGGCAGGAGTGACAGGACAGGGTGTACGCCCAGATCAGCACGATGTTGGCGAGGAAGACGAGGGTGCCCAGGCCCATGTGGCCCCACTCGTAGTTCTCGTCGCGGAAGGCGAGCACCGTGTCGTACGTCAGGATCCCGGCGACCAGGAGCGCGGCGTAGAAGAAGTACCGGTGGATGTTCTGCAGGATCAGCGGGAAGCGGGTCTCACCGGAGTACTTCTTGTGCGGCTCCGCCACCGCGCAGGCCGGGGGCGACATCCAGAAGCCGCGGTAGTAGGCCTTGCGGTAGTAGTAGCAGGTCAGGCGGAAGCCGAGCGGGAAGATCAGGATGATGATCGCGGGGGAGATGCCCCACCAGCTCCCGAACAGGTCCCAGTTCGGCCCGGCGTGCATCGGCTCGCAGTTCTCCGCCAGACAGGGCGAGTAGAACGGGGAGACGTACGGCGCCGCGTAGTAGTCCGCGTTCGCGAAGGCCCGCCACGTCGAGTACACGATGAACGCCAGCAGACCGGCCGCGGTGACGGCCGGGGCCAGCCACCAGCGGTCGGTCCGCAGGTGCGGGGCTTCGATCGCGGCGCGCGTACCGGTTCGTACGCCGCCGCTGTTCAGATGGGGTTCCGTACCAGTGGCCAATGCATGACTCCGGTCGGGTCAGGGGGTGGGATCAGGGGGCGCGGCGGTCCCGGGCGCCGAGACCCTCGTCGTCCGTGTCGATCCACAGAGAGTCGTCGTACGGCGTGTCGGGGATGGTGACGAGCTCCGGCCTGCGCTGCCCGGCGGGGGCCGCGGCGGACTCCCGCAGCAGCGCCACGCTCTCGCGCAGATGGTTGGCGTCGGTGCGCACACGGCGCATCTCCAGCCCGCCGGAACCCAGCTGCTGTTCGAGGCGGCCCACGGACCGGGCCAGGTCGTCGAGGCAGCGCTGGACAGCTGTCAGGTCGTCTTGCACGGACATGACGTGACCTCACTTCCGTGGGCCCTTCGGCCCTGGGTGGCAACGTTCATGCGCCTGCGAGTGTTGCGCGTCACACCTGTCGCTGTGAAGGCATGTGCAGCGATTGGCGGATTGCACGCCTCCGACGCGCGCCCGCATGCGCTCTGTGTACGCCGGGGAATCGCAGGGATCGTGCGGGGCGCGTTGCTCCGCACGAGTGACCTTGTGCGCGTCCGCCGACGTGTCGACTCCGCCTGGCGAACCCTTTCCTCTTCAGTGGGGTGCCTTAGATCTGATCAACTCCAAAATACCGCCAAATGTGATCAGAAGGCACTAATCGTCACCGGCGGGAGTGGCTCCCCGGAGGTACCTGAGATGTCCCACGACGGCATCGGACGCAGGCCTGGCCGCAGCGCGGTCATGCGCTCGGTCGTGTTCCTCACGGCGGGGGTGCTCGCGGTGCCCGCGCTCGCCGGCTGCAGCGACCCGGACCCGGCCGGCAAACCGCTGGCCGGGCAGGACATCGCCCCGGCCGGCCGCTCCCAGGTCGCCGACGGCGGCACCCTGCGGTGGGCCGTGGACGCCGTACCGGAGACCCTGAACACCTTCCAGTCGGACGCCGACGCCACCACGACCCGGATCGCGCAGGCCACCTTGCCGTCGATGTTCCGGCTCGACGCGAGCGGGCGTCCGGAGCGCAATCCGGCCTATCTGGAGTCGGCCAAGATCGTCGAGACCGAGCCCAAGCAGGTCGTCCTGTACAAGCTCAACCAGCAGGCGGTCTGGAGCGACGGCCGCGAGATCGGCGCCGCCGACTTCTCCGCCCAGTGGCGGGCCCTGTCCGGCCGCGACAGCGCCTACTGGACCGCCCGCAACGCCGGCTACGACCGCATCGAGAAGATCGAGCGCGGCGGCAACGACCTGGAGGTCCGGGTCACCTTCGGACGGCCCTACGCGGACTGGCGGTCCCTGTTCTCGCCGCTGTACCCGAAGGAGGTCATGGGCACGCCGGACTCGTTCAACGACGGGGCGCGGCGCAAGCTCAAGGTCAGTGCCGGGCCGTTCATCGTGAAGAAGATCGACCGCCGCAACGGCGAGATCCGGCTCACCCGCAATCCCCGCTGGTGGGAGGAGCGGGCCAAGCTGGACGAGGTCGTGCTGCGGGCCGTGCCGCGTGGCGAGCGCGCGGCCCAGCTGGCCGCCGGCCGGCTCGACCTCGCCGAGGTCGACACCGGCGCGGCCCGGCGCATCGCGCTCGCCGCGCCGCCGCGGCCGGTGCCCGCGAGCGCCTCCGGTACGCCGCTGAGTTCCGCCTCGCCCCTGATGGGACCCGAGCTGAAGTCGCTGACCCCCAAGCAGCGACGGGACAAGGTGACGTTCCAGGGCTTCGAGGTACGCAAATCGCTGGAGCCGGCGTACACCCAGCTCGCCCTGAACGGCGGCGACGGGCCGTTCGCCGACGAGCGGGTCCGCCGGGCGGTGGCGCGCGCCCTCGACCGCGAGGAACTGGCGAAGCTGGTCCTGTCCCCGCTCGGCCTGCCCGCCGAGCCGGTCGGCAGCCATCTCGCCCTGTCCGGCCAGTCGGCCTACGCCGACAACAGCGGAGCGATCGGCGAGCAGGACACCGAGGAGGCCCAGGCGCTGCTCACGGACGCGGGGTGGGTGCGGGGCGGCCCGATCAAGGAGAAGAAGAAGGGGGAGGAGGCGGCGGGCAGCGAGGCCGACAAGGGGAAGAAGGGCGAGAAGGCCTCGAAGGGCGAGAAGGCCTCGAAGGGCGAGAAGGGGGAGGGGGCGAAGCCCAAGAAGAAGGACTCGGAGGAGGACGGGGACGACGGGACTTACATCGTCGGGGAGGACAACGGGGAGAGCGAGAGGGCCGGCGGCAAGGCGGACGACAAGCCGGGCGGCAAGGCCGACGACAAGCCGGGCAGCAAGAAGGACGGCGAGGAGGGGCACAAGGGAGAGCACCTCGCCCAGGAGGGCAAGCAGTACGGCAGCAAGCAGCTGCAGCAGGGCGGGGCCCCCGGCGCGTACGCCCCGCAGGGCACCCCCGCACCGGCCGGGGCGGCGGCCCGGCCGCGGGCGAAGCACGGCGAGGCGCTGACGCTGCGCTTCGTGGTGCCGTCGGGTGAGGGCTCGCAGACGCTGCGTACGGTGGCGGACCGGATCGGGCTCATGCTGGAGCGGGTCGGGATCCGTACCGTGATCACCAAGGTCCCGGACGAGAGCTACTTCAAGGACCACATCGCGTCCGGCCAGTACGACCTCGCGCTCTACTCGTGGCCGGCCTCGGCCTACCCCGCGACCGACGCCCGGCCGATCTACGCCAAGCCGGTGCCGGCGGCCGACGGCTCGCTGAACGTCGAGCAGAACTACACGCGGGTCGGCACCGACCAGGTCGACCAGCTCTTCGACCAGGCCCTCTCCACGCTGGACGAGTCGGAGTCGCGGGGACTGATCCGCAAGGCCGACTCCCGTATCTGGGCGGCGGCCGGCTCGATCCCGCTCTATCAGCGCCCCCAGCTCACGGCCGCCCGGACGAACGTCGCCAACGCGGGGGCCTTCGGCTTCGGGACGCCGGTGTACGAGGACATGGGCTTCCTGAAGAAGAGCACGGCGCCGTCGGCGACGGTGGCGCCCAACTGATCTTCTTTCGCCCCCGCCGCCCCTACCCGTCCCATCGTTCTGGGGCTCCGCCCCAGACCCCGCAGGTTTTTCAGCCCGTCCGGCGTTTGAGGACGAGGCCCTTTCGGGGCCGAAAGCGGGGGTCTGGGGGCGGCAGCCCCCAGGGGACGGGACGGGTAGGGGCGGCGGGGGCGAGAAACCGCCCCCCACCTGCACCGACGTATCCCGGCGAGCCGTACCTCAAGCGGCCACGTACCATGGGGTGAGGCCGTGGCGTGTCCAGCCCGGCAGGGCCCGCGTAACACAGACGTACGCGAGAGCCGTCCTCACCACCCGGGAGTACGCCACACCATGACTGCGTTTTCGACGCGTCACGACATCCGCAACGTCGCCATCGTCGCCCACGTCGACCACGGCAAGACCACCATCGTGGACGGCATGCTGAAGCAGGCCGGTGCCTTCGCCGCGCACCAGCTCGACTCCGTCGACGACCGCATGATGGACTCGAACGACCTGGAGCGTGAGAAGGGCATCACGATCCTCGCCAAGAACACGGCGGTGAAGTATCACCCCAAGGACGGCGGGGACCCGATCACGATCAACATCATCGACACCCCCGGCCACGCCGACTTCGGCGGCGAGGTCGAGCGCGGCCTGTCGATGGTCGACGGTGTCGTGCTGCTCGTCGACGCCTCCGAGGGCCCCCTCCCGCAGACCCGCTTCGTGCTGCGCAAGGCTCTCCAGGCCCGTCTGCCGATCATCCTGTGCATCAACAAGACGGACCGGCCGGACGCCCGTATCGACGAGGTCGTCAACGAGACCTACGACCTCTTCCTCGACCTCGACGCGGACGAGGAGCAGATCGAGTTCCCGATCGTCTACGCCTGCGGCCGTGACGGCATCGCGTCCCTCACCAAGCCGGACGACGGGACCGTGCCGACCGACTCCACCAGCCTGGAGCCGTTCTTCTCCACGATCCTGGAGCACATCCCCGCCCCGACCTACGACGAGGGCGCCCCGCTCCAGGCCCACGTCACCAACCTGGACGCCGACAACTTCCTCGGCCGTATCGCGCTGCTGCGCGTCCACCAGGGCGAGCTGCAGAAGGGCCAGACCGTCGCCTGGATGAAGCGCGACGGCTCGGTCACCAACGTGCGCATCTCCGAGCTGATGATGACCGAGGCGCTCACCCGCAAGCCCGCCGAGAAGGCCGGCCCGGGTGACATCTGCGCCGTCGCCGGTATCCCGGACATCATGATCGGCGAGACCCTGGCCGACCCCGAGAACCCGGTCCCGCTGCCCCTGATCACGGTCGACGAGCCCGCGATCTCCATGGTCATCGGCACCAACACCTCCCCGCTGGTCGGCCGCGGCGGCACCGGCAAGGGCGCCGACGCCAAGGCGGCCGTCAAGGACCGCAAGGTCACGGCCCGTCAGGTGAAGGACCGCCTGGACCGCGAGCTGATCGGTAACGTCTCCCTCCGCGTGCTCGACACCGAGCGCCCGGACGCCTGGGAGGTGCAGGGCCGCGGTGAGCTGGCGCTGGCCATCCTGGTCGAGCAGATGCGCCGTGAGGGCTTCGAGCTGACCATCGGCAAGCCGCAGGTCGTCACCAAGGACGTCGAGGGCAAGGTCTACGAGCCCGTCGAGCGCATGACGATCGACGTGCCCGAGGAGCACATGGGCGCCGTCACGCAGCTCATGGGTGTCCGCAAGGGCCGTATGGACAACATGTCCAACCACGGCTCCGGTTGGGTGCGCATGGAGTTCGTCGTTCCCTCCCGCGGTCTCATCGGGTTCCGGACCGAGTTCCTGACCCAGACCCGCGGCACGGGCATCGGGCACTCCATCCACGAGGGCCACGAGCCCTGGTTCGGCACGCTCCAGACCCGCAACAACGGCTCGCTGGTCGCCGACCGCGCCGGTGCCGTCACCGCCTTCGCGATGACGAACCTCCAGGAGCGCGGCGTGCTCTTCGTCGAGCCGGGCACCGAGGTGTACGAGGGCATGATCGTCGGCGAGAACTCGCGCGCCGACGACATGGACGTCAACATCACCAAGGAGAAGAAGCTCACCAACATGCGGTCGTCCACGGCCGATGTGGCCGAGTCGATCGTCCCGCCGCGCAAGCTGTCGCTGGAGCAGTCACTGGAGTTCTGCCGCGACGACGAGTGCGTCGAGGTCACCCCGGAGGCCGTCCGTATCCGCAAGGTCAACCTGGACGCCCGCGAGCGCGCCCGCGCCGCGAGCCGCGCCAAGCACGGCTGAGGTTCCGGCAGTTCGGAAAATCCGGACAGTTGAGCCCGGGCTCCCCCTCCATGGGGGAGCCCGGGTTTTTTTTGCAAGCCGTTTTTCCGTGGCCGAGACTCGACCCCATGTCCGAAATGCGGAGATCCTCGCACGATAGCCATGTAACACGTCCGTTTCGCGCCCTTCTCCCCGCAAACGCTTTGTCCGGATTTTGGAAGATCTAGGCGTGAGCTGTGACTGAATTGAGATTTAAAGACGGTGGTCGGTAGTTGGCTCATGCCAGATAGTTAGCCGCAGCGCTCGGGTCAATGGGTCTCGCACTGTGGGGACAGTGCCGACTCACGAGCACAGGCGGTTGCCTGATCCTCCGTCAGGGGTGTCGGAGGGTGAGGCGCACACCTCCTACGCGCGTCCGGCTGCGGACTTCCGTACGCCTCGCTTTGGCATACCCATACCAGCGAAACGGGCGAAACGTGACAAGTCGTATCGGTATTGAGGGTGGCGGGACCTCGGTCATCGCGGACGGCGATCCATCGCCGGCGGTGAAGGCCGAGGAGGAACAGCTTGTCGGCCGGTCTCCCGGCCAGCTGATGTGGATCCGCTTCAAGCGCGATCGCACCGGCGTGATCTCGGCCTATGTCGTCATCTTCTTCTTCCTGATCGGCCTGCTCGCCCCGGTGATCTCCTGGCTGTACGGCAAGAACCCGTACACGGTCTACGCCGACGAGCGCCCCGAGCTGTTCGACAGCGCGGGCGTGCCCGTGCAGCCCAACGGCGGGATCAGCGGCGAGTTCTGGTTCGGCCTCGAACCGGGCAACGGGTACGACGTCTTCACCAAGCTGATCTACGGCATCCGGACCTCGCTCGGGATCTCGGTCGCCGTCACCCTCGCGACCGTGCTCACCGGGATCCTCCTCGGTGTCACGGCCGGCTACCTGGGCGGCAGGACGGACTACTGGATCAGCCGCGTCATCGACTTCCTGCTCGCCTTCCCCTCGCAGCTCTTCTTCATCGCCAGCATGCCCGTCGTGGTCTCCCTGTTCGTCAGCCCGCGCGACGAGACACCCGTCTACGTCCGGGTGGTCGCCCTCATCCTCGTGATGTGGGTCCTGGGCTGGATGAGCATCGGGCGGATCCTCAGGGGGACCACACTCGCCCTGCGGGAACGGGAGTTCATCGAGGCGGCCAAGGTCAGCGGGGCCCCGCCGTGGCGGATCATCCGCAAGGAGATCTTGCCGAACGTGGTCACGCCGATCCTCGTCCAGGGCACCTACATGCTCCCCAACTTCGTGACCGCCGAGGCCGGTCTGTCCTTCCTCGGCGTGGGCATCGTCGAACCGACGCCGGACTGGGGGCAGATGTTCTCCAAGGCGTCCACGGAACTCGTGATGCAGAACGACATCACCTACATGTTCTTCCCCGGCGTCTCGATGATCATCTTCATCGTCGCGTTCAACCTGCTCGGGGATTCCGTCCGGGACGCCTTCGACCCGAAGACGGCTCGCTGAACCACTGGTCGGCACTTCCTTCGCACAACGGCAGTTCCATCGCACATCGGCAATTCCTTCGTACATCGGCAATTCCTTCGCACTTGGGCTTCCTTGGCACTGGTGACACACAGATGGGTGGTAACTGAGTGATGAGTAGGGGCGGACGCCACACATACGCGGCAATCTCGGTGCTCGCGGCCGGCGCACTGGTGCTGACCGGGTGCAGCGAGGGCGGCAGCAAGGGCGGCGGCAACGACAAGGAACAGAAGGAGAACGCGCAACGGCAGCAGGCCGCCATCGAGTTCGGGGACGAGGCGGCCTCCAAGGGGCCCGCCGCCGAGGTCCCCGGCGCGAAGCCCGGCGGCACCATCTCGGTGCTGGCCCGCGACAGCTACGCCCACCTCGACCCCGGACAGATCTACGTCCAGGACGAGATGGCCGTGTCCCAGCTGCTGCACAGAGGCCTCACCGGCTACAAGGCGACCAGCAACGACGGCAGCAAGCACGAGATCGTCGGTGACCTCGCCACCGACTCCGGGACCACCACCGACGGTGGCAAGACCTGGAAGTACACGCTCAAGGACGGCATCAAGTTCCAGGACGGCTCGGCCATCACCTCGGCCGACATCCGGCACACCTTCGAGCGGCAGTTCGCGTCCTTCATCAACCAGGGCCCGCCGTACATCCAGCAGTGGCTGGCCGACACCCCGGGTGCCGACTACCGCGAGCTGCTGCCGGACGGCCCGTTCAAGGGCAAGCACCTGCCGGACAGCATCCTTGAGACGCCGGACGAGAAGACGGTCGTCTTCAAGTTCAAGCAGCCGCACGCCGACCTGCCGTACGCCCTCGCCATGACGGGTTACGCCGTCGTCTCCGAGAAGGGCGACACCAAGGAGAAGTACGACAAGGCCCCGGTGGTGAGCGGGCCGTACAAGATCCAGGAGTTCAAGTCCGGCAAGTCGATGGTGCTGGTCAAGAACGAGAACTGGGACCCGAACACCGACCCGCTGCGCAAGCAGTACGTCGACCGGTTCAACATCACCTTCAACCAGCAGTACGAGGACTCCACCAAGGCCCTCCTCGCCGACAGCGGCACCGATCAGACGGGCGTCAGCTTCAGCAACCAGGTCGACGCGGGCAACCTGACGAAGGTCCTCAACGACCCGAAGTTGAAGTCCCGTACGGTCTCCGGCTTCCAGCCGTACGTGGGCCAGATGAACATCAACATGGCCCAGCCGGAGATGAAGGACATCAAGGTCCGCCAGGCCATCGCCTACGCCCTCCCGGTCACGCCGTTCGTGCGTGCCTACGGCGGCACCGACGCGATGGAGGTCGCGGGCGGCATCATCAGCCCGACGGTCACCGGCTACGACCCCGACTTCGACCCGTGGGGCAAGAAGAAGAAGCCCGCCGGTGACCCGGCCAAGGCCAAGGCGCTCCTGGAGGAGGCCGGCAAGAGCGGTATGAAGCTGACCTTCGGCTACATCAACACCCCCGAGGGCCAGCAGTACTCCACCGCCATGGCCGCGGGCCTGGAGAAGGCCGGTTTCGACGTCCAGCGCCAGGAGATCCCGGCCGAGACCTACTACGACCAGGTCAGCAAGCTGGACAACAACTACGACATCTTCCACACCGCGTGGGGTGCCGACTGGCCGTCCGCCTCGACCGTGATCCCGCCGCTGTACGACGGCCGCGCGATCGCCGAGGGCGCCCAGAACTACTCGCAGGTCAACGACCCCAAGGTCAACAGCGAGATCGACCGGATCAACAAGATCACCGACCCGGCCAAGGCCTCGACGGAGTGGGGCAAGCTCAACGAGTACCTGGTGAAGGACGTCGTCAACATCGTCCCGACCGCGTACTACAAGCAGACCCAGATCGCCGGGACCAAGGTCGGCGGACTCGTCTACGACGACATCATCGCCGGCGTCGACCCGCGCCGCCTGTACGTCAAGTAACTCCGCCCGCCCGGCACCCGGTGCGTCGCCCCCAGGGGCTGCGCACCGGGTGCCCCCCGGCCCGCCGACGTCTGAGAGCTGCCTGCCATGCTGCGCTTTTTGGTCCGCCGGTCCCTCGGCACCGTCGTCATCCTCTTCCTGCTGAGCATCGTCACGTTCCTGCTGTTCTTCGGGATGCCGCGTGACCCGGCGCTCCTGATGTGCGGCAAGACGTGCACCCCGGCCAACCTGGAGAACCTGCACCGGGTCCTCGGCCTCGACAAACCGATCCCCGAGCAGTACTGGATCTTCCTGACCAACCTGGTCACGGGCAGCGACGACTTCGCCCAGGGTCCCTGCCCCGCCCCCTGCTTCGGCTACTCGTACCACTCCAACGAGCAGGTCTGGGGCACCCTGATGGACCGGTTGCCCACCACCCTCTCGCTCACCCTCGGCGGGGCCGTCTGCTTCCTGATCGTCGGCCTCGGTACCGGACTGATCGCGGCCTGGAAGCGCGGCACGCTCGTCGACAAGTCGTTCACGGCCGGCGCGATGGTGATCAGTTCGATGCAGATCTACTTCCTGGGCCCGCTCGCCCTCGCGATCCTCGTCTACCAGACCCATGTCTTCGACAAACCGGCCTACAACCCGTTCACCGAGAACCCGGGAGCCTGGTTCACGGGCCTGATCATCCCCTGGGTCGTGCTGTCCACGATCTTCGCCTCGCAGTACACCCGTATGGCCCGCTCGTCGATGATCGAGCAACTCCAGGAGGAACACGTCCGCACCGCCCGCGCCAAGGGCATGTCCAGGCAGTACGTCTTCTTCCGCTACGCCTGGCGCGGCTCGCTGATCCCCATCGTCACCATCTTCGGCATCGACCTCGGCTCACTGCTCGGCGGCGCCATCATCACGGAGTACACCTTCGGACTCCCGGGGCTCGGCCGGCTCGCGGTGGAGTCGGTCTTCTTCAGCGATCTGCCGCTCCTCTTGGGTGTGATGCTGTTCTCCGCCACCATGATTCTGCTCTGCAACATCGTCGTCGACGCCGCGTACGCCTTCATCGACCCGCGCGTGCGGCTGGCCTAGCCCGCGCCGAGGAGCTGCTTTGGGAGCACTGACGTGACCACTCTGACCAAGGAAGCCGGCGCCCCCGTGCCGGCCGACGCGGACGCGTTCCTCTCGGTGCGGGACCTGCACGTCAGCTTCCAGACGGAGGACGGCGTCGTACGGGCCGTGGACGGGCTGTCCTTCGACCTGGAGCGCGGCAGGACGCTGGGCATCGTGGGCGAGTCGGGCTCGGGGAAGTCGGTGACGAACCTGACGATCCTCGGCCTGCACAACCCGATGTTCACCACCGTCGAGGGCGAGATCCTGCTGGAAGGCAAGGAGTTGACGACCGCCCGCGAGTCCGAGCTCGAGCGGCTGCGCGGCAACAAGGTCGCCATGATCTTCCAGGATCCGCTCACCGCGCTGTCGCCGTACTACACGGTCGGCCGGCAGATCGCCGAGCCGTACATGAAGCACATGCGCGCCTCGAAGAAGGCCGCCTGGGAACGGGCGGTGGAGATGCTGGGGAAGGTCGGCATCCCCAACCCCCGGCAGCGGGCGAAGGACTACCCGCACCAGTTCTCCGGCGGTATGCGCCAGCGCGCGATGATCGCGATGGCGCTGGTCTGCGACCCCGACCTGCTGATCGCCGACGAGCCGACCACCGCCCTGGACGTCACCGTCCAGGCGCAGATCCTGGATCTGCTCAAGGACCTCCAGCAGGAGTTCGGGTCGGCGATCATCTTCATCACGCACGACCTCGGGGTCATCGCCGACATGGCCGACGACATCATGGTGATGTACGCGGGCCGGGCTGTGGAGCGGGGCACGGTCGACGAGGTGCTGAGGGCGCCGCAGCACCCGTACACCTGGGGGCTGCTGAACTCGATGCCGCGCCTGGACTCCGACCCGCACACCCCGCTGGCACCCATCCCCGGCACCCCGCCGTCCCTGCTCCGCCCGCCCTCCGGCTGCCGCTTCCACCCCCGCTGCACCTTCCAGGACCGCGTGGGCGGCAGCCGCTGTGTCACCGAGATCCCGCTGCTCGGCCCGGACCGATCCTCGGCCTGCCATCTCACGGCGGAGCAGAAGCGCACCATCTTCATCGAAGAGATCAAGCCCCGACTGGGCTAGGAGGACTACGGACATGACAGAGGACCTCGTCCTCCCCGCACCCCGTGAGGCCGCCACCGACGCGCCCGGCGAACCGCTGCTCGTGGTGGAGAAGCTCGTCAAGCACTTCCCGGTCAAGGGCGGTTTCCCGATCCGCCGTACGGTCGGCCAGGTGCAGGCGGTGGACGGCATCGACCTGACCGTGCACGTGGGCGAGAGCTTCGGTCTGGTGGGGGAGTCGGGCTGCGGCAAGTCGACGACGGGCCGGCTGATCACCAAGCTCCTGGAGCCGACGCGCGGGCGGATCTCGTACCGCGGCAAGGACATCACCCGCGCCTCGCGCAGGCAGTTGGCGCCGATCCGCTCCGAGATCCAGATGATCTTCCAGGACCCGTACTCCTCGCTGAACCCGCGCCAGACGGTCGGCAAGATCATCGCCGGTCCGATGGAGATCAACGACATCAACCCGGCGGGCGGCCGCGAGAAGCGCGTCCGTGAACTGCTGGAGATCGTGGGCCTGAACCCCGAGCACTTCAACCGCTTCCCGCACGAGTTCTCGGGCGGTCAGCGCCAGCGCATCGGTGTCGCCCGCGCCCTGGCGCTGGAGCCCAAGCTGATCGTGGCGGACGAGCCGGTCTCGGCCCTCGACGTCTCGATCCAGGCACAGGTCGTCAACCTGCTCCAGAAGGTCCAGCGGGAACTGGGCATCGCGTTCCTGTTCATCGCCCACGACCTGGCGGTCGTACGGCACTTCTCGCAGCGCGTGGCGGTCATGTACCTCGGCAAGGTGATCGAGGTCGGCGACCGCGACTCCATCTACACCCGCCCCCGGCACCCGTACACCCACGCCCTGCTGTCGGCGGTGCCCGAGGTGAACGTCTCCGGCGAGGAGGCCACACAGCGGGAGCGGATCCGGCTGGCCGGTGACGTGCCGTCGCCGATCTCGCCGCCCTCCGGCTGCCGCTTCCGCACCCGCTGCTGGAAGGCGCAGGACAAGTGCGCGACGGAGGAACCGCCACTGATCCAGCTCTCCGGCAACCACGCGGGCCACCTGACGGCCTGCCACTTCCCGGAGGAGCCGTCGATCGAGGCACGGGACGAGGACATCGTGCTGGATCCGGCGCTGGCGGCGTTGGAAGAAGGGGCGGGGAGCACGGAGGACTAGGGCCTGGCCCGGGCCACCGTGATGATCTCGGGGGACGTGGGGGTGAGCGGGCCGCGTCCCCAGTCGCCGTACTGGTCGACGACGGTCAGGCCGACCTCGTGCAGGACGGCGGACAGTGCGTCGGGGCCGAGGAAGCGCAGGGTGGTGCGGCTGACGCGGGGGTCCTGCCAGGTGTCCCCGGCGAAGGTCTCCGTGAACGTCACGCGGTCGCCGAGGACCGGCTGCTCCACCTCGTGCCACATCCGTACGGCGTCCCCGCCCGGCCCGGTCACCTCCCGCACCCGCTCGGGCGTCCACGCCTCCCAGGCCCGCGCCCCCGGGTTCCGGGTCTCGAACACGAACCGGCCACCAGGACGCAGGGCACCGCGTACGGTCGCCAGGGCCGCGCGCAGCTCCTCGTCGCAGACGAGCACTTGAAAGACGTGCCCGGTCATCACGACCAGGTCGAACTCCGCGTCCCAGTCCCGCGTCCGCAGATCCCCGAGCACCCACTCGACGCCGCCGTCGTGCCGCCGGCCCTGTACCAGCATGGCGGCGGCAGGGTCGAGCCCCACGAGCCGGCCGCGGTGGCCGTCGGCACGGGCCCGCCGGAGCAGCCGTCCGGTCCCGCAGCCGACGTCGAGCACGGCACGGGCGGAGGTCACGTACCCGAGGTAGAAGTCGTCGCCCGGACCCCAGGGGTTGAGGGCGTCGTACAACGCGGCGAGGGAGAGATCACCGAACGACCGATCGACCACTCGCGGAAGTGTGCCACAACTGCCCACGCCCTACGGCCGTTTCGGGCGGCTCACCGCACGACCCGCCCCCGCAGCACGATCCGCCGAGGATGCCGCAGCACCGCTGGCTCCCGTCGCGGATCCGCGTCGTAGACGGTGACATCGGCGAGCCCGCCCTCGACCAGCCCCGGCAGCCCCAGGAAGTCCCGGGCCGTCCAACTCGCGGCGCCCACCGCCACGTCGGCGGGCAGCCCGGCGGCGATGAGGTGTTCGACCTCGGTGGCCACGTTGCCGAAGGGGGCGGAATCAGTGCCTGCGAGGACGGTGACGCCGGCGTCGTGGGCCTCGCGGACGCGGCGGAGCATGACGCGGTGACCCTCACGCCAGAGCCGGCCGCGCGGGGTGTCCGGTGTCCGGGGCGCGCGACGGGCGAAGGGCGTGAGGGTGGGGACGTAGGCGGCCCCGTGGGCGGCCATCAGCCCCACGCACTCCTCCGGCATCCCCATGCCGTGCTCGATCGAGTCGACGCCGGCCCGGGAGGCGTTCAGCACCCCCGCTGCGGACTGGCAGTGCGCGGCGACCCGGCCTCCGGCCGCGTGCACCGCGTCGGTGACCGCGCGCAGGACGTCGTACGGCACCGGGTCCGCCTCGAAGTCCCAGTCGCCCATGAGCTTGCACCAGCCGTCGTGCGCCTTGGCCTCGGCTACGGCGGCGGAGACCAGGTCGTCGGTCACGGTGTGGAAGTCGGCGCTCTTCGACAGCCCGGCCCAGGCCAGCCAGCGCCCCGCCGTGATCATGCGTGGCGCGTCCGCGGCCTCGCGCAGCCCGTCCGGGATCTCCCCGAGCAGCCCCGGAAACCGCAGCGCGGTCGTCCCCGCGTCCCGGTGCGCGGCGATCTGCTCGGCGAACGCCTCGGGGTCCCAGCGCGCCTCCTGGTCGGAAGCGGACCCGGGGTGCGTGTGGACGTCGACCAGCCCCGGAAGCAGGAAACCGCCGTCGGCCACGGTCAGCGCCGCGGCGGCGGGGCGGTCGAAGGTGATGCGGTCGCCGAGGATCCAGAGGTCGCGGGGGGTGGCGTCGGGCAGGACGGTGCCGCGCAGGTGAAGGATCGTCACCCGCTTCAACCTATCCCGCAATGACGAGGGCCCGCGCCGGGGAGGCGCGGGCCCTACTGTCCCCTGGAACCGGACGTTCATGGGCTCGGGTCAATGGGCCGGTGAATGTCCGTTCCGTGCTCGGCGGCCGACTGAAAAGGGGTGTGTCAGACCGCCGGCTGGGGGTCCTTGGCCAGACGGGGCGCGGGGGCCGCCTCGTCCGTCTCCGGGTAGTGGCAGGCGGTGAGGTGGCCGGGCTTGTTGCCCTCGACCTGGACCAGCGGCGGCGCCTCGGACGCGCACTTGTCCGTCGCCTTCCAGCAGCGGGTGCGGAAGCGGCAGCCGGAGGGCGGGTTGATGGGGGAGGGCACGTCGCCCTGGAGGCGGATGCGCTCGCGCGGCACCTCGTCCACCGTCGCCTCGGGCACGGCGGACAGCAGCGCCCGGGTGTACGGGTGGCGCGGGTTGCCGTACAGGTCGTCGCGGTCGGCGATCTCGACGATCTTGCCGAGGTACATGACCGCCACGCGCTGCGAGAAGTGGCGTACGACCGCCAGGTCGTGGGCGATGAAGACGAACGCGATGCCGAGTTCCTGCTGGACCTTCTGGAGCAGGTTGACGACCTGCGCCTGGATCGAGACGTCGAGGGCCGAGACCGGCTCGTCCGCCACGATCAGCTTGGGCTCCAGGGCCAGGGCGCGGGCGACACCGATGCGCTGGCGCTGACCGCCCGAGAACTCGTGCGGGAAGCGGTTGAAGTGCTCGGGGTTCAGGCCCACGATCTCCAGCAGTTCACGGACGCGCTTCTCGCGGCCGCCCGCCGGGTTGATGTCGTTGATCTCCATGGGACCGGCGATGATCTTGCCGACCGTGTGCCGCGGGTTGAGCGACGCGTACGGGTCCTGGAAGATCATCTGGATCTCGGAGCGGACCGGCGCCAGCTGCTTGCGGCTCGCGTGCGTGATGTCCTTGCCCTGGTAGGAGATCTTCCCGCCGGTGGGCTCCAGGAGACGCGTGATCAGCCGGCCGGTGGTCGACTTGCCGCAGCCGGACTCGCCGACCAGGCCGAGGCTCTCGCCCTCGTTGACCTGGAAGTCGAGCCCGTCGACGGCCTGGACGTGGCCGACCGTGCGGCGGATCGGGAAGCCTCCCCTGATCGGGAAGTGTTTGGTCAGCCCGGAGACGTCCAGGAGGGGAGTGGTGCTGCTCATGGTGGTGAAATCCCGTCTCTTGTACGTCAGTTGGCCGCGCTGCCGGCCAGGTCGGAGAAGTACTCGCCGCGCTGCTCGTCGGTGAGGTGGCAGGCGGAGCCCCGCCCGTCGGCGATCTCCAGCAGCGGCCGCTCCGACGAGCACCGGCCGCCGTCGACCTTGTCGGCGAAGGCGCACCGCGGGTGGAAGCGGCAGCCCGACGGCGGGTTCAGCAGCGACGGAGGCGAACCCGGGATGGGGTTCAGCGGCACGTCCACCGGGTGGTCCAGGCTCGGCATGGAGCTGAGCAGGCCCCAGGTGTACGGGTGCTGAGGGTCGCTCAGCACCTCCTTCTTCGACCCGCGCTCCACACACCGGCCGCCGTACATCACGAGCACGTCGTCCGCGATGTCGGCGATGACGCCGAGGTCGTGGGTGATGAAGATGATCGCCGTGCCGAACTCCCGCTGGAGGTCCTTGAGCAGGTCCATGATCTGGGCCTGGACCGTCACGTCGAGCGCGGTGGTCGGCTCGTCGGCGATCAGCAGCTCGGGGTCGCAGACCAGCGCCATCGCGATCATCGCGCGCTGGCGCATACCGCCGGAGAACTGGTGCGGGTAGTCGTCGACACGGACCTCCGGCTGCGGGATGCCGACGCGCTTCAGCATCTCGATCGCCCGCTCCCGGGCCGCCTTCTTGGAGCAGCCCGTGTGCTTGCGGTACGTCTCGCCGATCTGCCTGCCGATGGTGTGGTACGGCGACAGCGAGGTCAGCGCGTCCTGGAAGATCATCGACATCTTGTTGCCGCGGAGCTTCTCCAGCGTGCGCTCCGAGGCGCCGTTGAGCTCTTCGCCGTCCAGGGTGATGGAGCCCTCGACCTTGGTGTTGTCCGGGTTGTGCAGGCCGAGGATGGTCAGGTTGGTGACCGACTTGCCGGACCCGGACTCGCCCACGATGCCCAGCGTCTTGCCGCGTACGAGGTCGAAGGACAGACCGTCGACGGCCTTGACGATGCCGTCCTCGGTCGAGAAGTGCACCTTCAAGTCCTTGATGGAGAGGAAGGGCTGCTGATCGGTGCTCGTCACGGGGACGCTCCAGTGAGGGGTGATGCGGGGTAGCTGGTGGGGGCGGGTCAGGCGAGCCTGATGCGGGGGTCGATCAGGGCGTAGCAGGCGTCGACCACGATGTTGGCGAGCACGACGAACGACGCCGTGACCACCATGACTCCGAGCAGCATGGGCAGGTCGTTGTTGGTCGCGGACTTCACGGCGAGCATGCCGATGCCCTGGATGCTGAAGGTCTTCTCGGTGATCATGCCGCCGCCGAGCAGGACGCCCATGTCGATACCGAAGATCGTGACGATCGGGCCCATGGCGCCGCGCCAGGCGAAACGGAAGAACACGTTGGGACGGGACAGTCCCTTGGCCCGGGCTGTGCGGACGTAGTCCTCGTTGAGCTGCTCGACCATCTGGGAGCGCGTCATACGGGTGTAGTTCGCGGTGAAGATCAGCGCCAGGATCAGCCAGGGCAGCAGCAGTCCGGCGAACCACTCGGCGGGGTTCTCGGAGAAGGGCGTGTAGCCGGGCTGGTCCAGTACCTGCCACTGGTACACGAAGAAGTAGAGAGCCAGGGTGCCCACGAAGTAGATCTGCATGGACGAGGCGATCAGCGAGGTGCTGCTGGCGATCTTGTCGGTGGCCTTGCCCTGGCGCAGGGCGGCCAGCATGCCGGCGCCGACACCGAAGACCAGGAACACCACGGACGAGCCGATGAAGAGGGAGAACGTCGTCGGGAACCGGTCCAGGATGGTGGACAGGACGGGCTCACGGTTGACGAACGAGTAGCCCAGGCACGGGGCGTCGCAGTTGCCGAAGCCCGGGTACTCCCGGCCGAGGAAGATGCCCGAGAGCCAGTGCCAGAACTGGACCGGCATGGGATCCGCGATCCCCATGTTGTGGCGGATCAGTTCCAGCGTCTCCGGGGTGCAGAGCTTGCCGCAGGCGATCCGGGCCGGGTCGCGCGGCACCGCGTAGAAGAGCATGAACGTGACCGCGCTGATGATCAGCAGCGTGATCACGGCGCCGAGGAGCCGGCGGACGAGGAAGCGAAGCATGGGGAGTGGCTTTCCTGGGAGGGCCGTCGTGCGGAAAGGCCGGACCGGGGATCACCCGGGGGCCCGGTGGACGAGCCGAGGGTGGGGCGGCACCCGGCCGCCCCACCTCTCAGGTGTGGATCAGGACTTGACGTACATCTTGTAGAGCATGCTGCCGTCGAAGTTCGGGTCCATCTTCACGTTGCCGAGCTTGGAGCCGTGCATGTAGATGCGGCGCATGTACACGTCGGGGATGAACGCGCCGGTCTCGGTGACCTGCTTGTCCAGGGCGGCCCACATCTTGTTGGCCTTCTCCTGGTCGGTCTCGGCGGTCGCGGCCTTGATGGCGGCGTCGATCGCCGGGTCCTTCAGGTGCGAGTAGTTCTGGCCCTGGTCGACGACGTTCTTGCTGTCGAACAGCGGCTGGAACACGGAGTAGCCGGTCGGCCAGTCGGAGGACCAGCCACCCCAGTACACGTCGTACTCGTTGTCGAGCTTGCCGATCTGGTCGTACCAGGTCGTGGAGTCGATGCCCTTGGTGACGACCTCGAAGCCGGCGGCCTTCAGGGCGTTCTCGATGACGACCTTGATCTTCGCCTGCTGCGGGTCCTGCTGGTAGGCGTAGACGACCTTGTAGCCGGACTTGCCGGCCTTCTTCAGGATCTCCTTGGCGGCCTTCGGGTCGCCCTCGGGCTTGGCCAGCTTGCCCCAGACGTCCTGCGACTCGTAGCCGGCGACGAGCGGGCTCATGATGCCGGTCGCGTAGTCACCGCGCACCTTGCCGCCCAGCAGCTGACGGATGCCGGCGGTCGGCCAGGCCTTGATGAGGGCCTCACGGACGGCCTTGTCCTTGACGCGGCTGGTGTTGATCCAGTAGCAGCTGACGCCGTTGCCGAGCTGCTCGAAGACGCGGTCCTTCGCCTCGGTCTGCGCCTTCTGGATGCGCTCCTGCGGGATCGTGCGCCAGCTGGTGGCGTACTGGTCCTTGCCGGCGTCGGCCAGCAGACGGTCGATGGCCGTCAGCTGCTCGATGCCGAAGGTGAAGTCGAACTGGTCCGGGTAGGCGTTGCGGATCGGGTCCGTCGCCGGGTCCCAGTGCTCGTTGCGGACCAGCGTCATCGACTTGTCGGTGACGTGCGACTTGATCTTGTAAGGACCGCTGGAGACCGGCTTCTTGTCGTAGTCCTGCTTGGTGTCCTTCTTCACCGGGGTCGGCGCGTAGGAGTGCATCGCCACGACGTAGTTGAAGTCGGGACGCGCCTCGGACAGGTGGAAGGTGATGGTCTTCCCGCTGGTCTCGATCGACTTCAGGTGCTTGCCGCCGTACGGGCCCGGGTACGACTTGCGGTACTCCGCCGAGCCGGTCAGCCAGGTCTGGACGTAGAAGGCGCCCTCGGTGACGAAGTTGGCGAAGCAGCGCTCGATGCCGTGGCGGACGTCATCGACGGTGACGTCGGAGCCGTCCTCCCACTTGATGCCGTCCTTGAGCGTGAAGGACCAGGTCTTGCCCCCGTCCTTCATGGTGCCCGTGTCGGTGGCGAGGTCGCCGACCAGCGTCATCGAGCCGTCGTCGGCGATCTTGTAGTTGGTCAGCGTGCGGGAGAGGACCATCGCCGCGAGCGAGTTCCACGCGTAGTAGATGCGCTGCGGGTCGAGGTGCGAGAAGTCGTCGTCGTTCAGCAGGTAGACGGTGCCGCCCTTCTTCGCACCGGAGACCTCGGGGGCCGGGCCCTTGGAGTCCTCGGCGGTGCCGATCTTGACGACGGTCGCGTTGGCCTTGGCCGCCTCCTGCTTGCCGCCACCACCGGTGTTGTTGGTGGAGTCGCCGCTGCTGCACGCGGAGAGCACGGAGCTCGACGCGGCCACGACGCCCGTGGCTATCAGGAAGTTTCTGCGCGAGAAGGACATCGCAATCCTGCCTTCGAAATGAGAGTGATGAGAGGGATCCGGCACCCCGGCGCCTTCGCCGTGGTCCTGAAAAGGGCCGGAGGTCAACGCTTGGTCTTCGGGTCCAGTGCGTCACGCACCGAGTCGCCGAGGAGGTTGAACGCCAGGACGAAGATCACCATGGACAGGCCCGGGAAGAGCAGGAAGGTGATGTCGTCCTGGTACACCTTGGCCGCCTGGCCGATCATGACGCCCCAGTCGGGCGTCGGGTCCTGGATGCCCACGCCGAGGAAGGCGAGGCCTGCCTCCGTGGTGACCATGGCCGGGACGCTGAGCGTCGCCTGGATCAGGATCGGCGTCCAGAGGTTCGGCAGCAGTTCCTTGAAGATGATGCGCGCCGGAGATGCGCCCGTGACCTTGGCGGCCTCGACGAACTCCCGCTCGCGCAGGGCCAGTACCTGGCCGCGCAGCAGTCGGGCGATGGAGGCCCAGCCGAAGACGGTGAGCAGGCCGACCAGGCACACGACGGTGAGCCAGACCGGGGTGTTCTCGTCGGCGGCCACGAAGAGGGCGAGCACCACGGGGGTGAAGGCCACGAAGAAGAGCTGCGACGGGAACGCCAGCAGGATGTCGATGACCCGGCCGATGAACCAGTCCGTCTTGCCGCCCACATAGCCGGCGGTGACGCCGAGGGTCACACCGATGATCACGACGAGAAGCGTGATGGCCGTGGCGATGAGCAGGGAGTTGCGGATCCCGTAGAGCAGGAAGGTGAAGAGGTCCCGGCCCAGTCCGGGCTCGATGCCGAACCAGAACTCGCTGTCGATGCCACCGTTCGGCTTCACAGGGAAGCCGTTGTCACCGAGCAGTCCGGGCGTACTCAGCCCGTACGTCGTGTACGGATCCTTGCCGTACAGCTTGGCTATCAGTGGCGCGCACAGCGCGATCACGAAGAAGAAGATCACGATGCATGCGGCAGCGACGCCCGTGCGGTCCCGCTTGAAGCGTCGCCAGGCCAGCTGTCCCGGGGACTTGCTCTCGTTGCCCGAGTTGGCGGGAGAAGTGATCGACTTCTCGACGCTCGCTTCGGTCACCTCAAGCGGGGCAGCCGCTGATGGAGTTGGGGGGGTCATGGTGCTCCTGGCCCAAGGGAGGGTCTGATGACTCCGCAGGGCACGCTCCCCTACGGGCTACGCCGGACTTTTTCAACGCAATTCATTCAAGGTCAATAAATTCTCGGTCGACTTGGTTGTCTCTTTACGTTCTTTACCCTGCCTTGACCGTTCCGTAGCTACGCGGGTAGCGCAACGTGATGGAGTCGTGCCTTGACTCGGACCAACTGGACTAATCGGGCAACGAGTTCGTTATGCGGACGCTCCAGTGCCGAAATGCGTACATCCAGCGGTCGGAATCCAACGGTTCGGCATCGGATGGCGAAGATCCATTGCGCGGTACATCGAAGATCCATCGGTCGGGTGAAGGGCCCGTGCGGAAGAAGTCCGTTTCGTCGCTCCCGCGCATGCCCGCATCCGGATGGTGTGGCGCCCCATTGGCCGAAGCCTGTGTGCGCTATGTGCCTTTTGCCTTGATATTGGCCCGTAACGGATCAGTACCAGAGGAGGCACTCCATGCGTTCAGCGAGGCACGCCCGATGGGCCGTGTGCGCGATGGCGGTTGCGCTCGCGACGACCGCGTGCGGAGGCGGGGACGACAGCACCGGCGCGGGCGGCGCCGTGCTCAGCTCCTCCTGGACCGATCCGCAGAACCCGCTGGAGCCGGCCAACACCAACGAGGTGCAGGGCGGCAAGGTGCTGAACATGATCTTCCGGGGGCTGAAGCAGTACGACCCGAAGACCGGCGCCGCCGAGGACGTGCTCGCCGAGCGGATCGAGACCACCGACTCCCGGAACTACACCGTCACCGTCAAGGACGGCTGGACCTTCAGCAACGGGGAGAAGGTCACCGCCAAGTCCTTCGTGGACGCCTGGAACTACGGGGCGAGCCTGAAGAACAACCAGAAGAACGCCTACTTCTTCGGCTACATCGAGGGCTACGACCAGGTGCACCCGGAGAAGGGCGCGCAGAGCGCCGCCACCATGTCCGGGCTGAAGGTGGTCGACGACCGCACCTTCACCGTCCGGCTCAGCCAGAAGTTCTCCAGCTTCCCCGACACCCTCGGCTACAACGCCTTCGTCCCGCTGCCCCGCGCCTTCTTCGACGACCACGCGGCCTGGCTGGCCAAGCCGGTCGGCAACGGCCCGTACAAGGTGGAGTCGTACACCAAGGGCTCCGAGATGCGGCTGGCGAAGTGGGCCGCCTACCCGGGCGAGGACGCCGCCCGCAACGACGGCGTCACGCTCAAGGTCTACACGGACAACAACACCGCCTACACCGACCTGATGGCCGGCAACCTCGACCTCGTCGACGACGTCCCCGCCCAGCAGCTGAAGAACGTCAAGGCCGATCTCGGCGACCGCTACCTCAACACCCCGGCCGGCATCATCCAGACCCTGTCCTTCCCCCACTACGACAAGGACTGGAACAAGCCCGGCTCGGTCAAGGTCCGCCAGGGCCTGTCCCGGGCCATCGACCGCGAGCAGATCACCCGGACCATCTTCCAGGGGACCCGCACCCCCGCCACCGACTGGACCTCACCCGTCCTCGGCGCCGAGGGCGGCTACAAGGCGGGGCTGTGCGGTCAGTGGTGCCGTTACGACGCCGCCGCGGCGAAGAAGCTCATCGAGGAGGGCGGCGGCCTGCCCGGCGGGCAGGTGAAGATCACGTACAACGCGGACACCGGCTCCCACAAGCTGTGGGTGGACGCCGTCTGCAACTCCGTCAACAACGCCCTGGACAACGACCGGGCCTGCGTCGGCAACCCGATCGGCACCTTCGCCGACTTCCGCAGCAAGTCCACGACCCAGAAGCTCTCCGGCCCCTTCCGGGCGGGCTGGCAGATGGACTACCCGCTGCCCCAGAACTTCCTCCAGCCGCTCTACTACACGGGCGCCTCCTCCAACGACGGCAAGTGGTCCAGCCCGGAGTTCGACAAGCTGGTCGACCAGGCGAACGCCGAGACCGACCCCGCGAAGGCCGTGCAGACGTTCCAGAAGGCCGAGGCGGTCGTCCGGGACAACATGGCGTCCATCCCGCTCTGGTACCAGAACGGCAGCGCCGGCTGGTCGCCGCGGCTGTCGAACGTGGCCCTCAACCCCTTCAGCGTCCCCGTCTACAACGAGATCAAGGTCGGCTGAGCCCGCCATGGGCCAGTACGTCGTGCGGCGCCTGCTGCAGATGGTCCCGGTCTTCGTCGGGGCCACCCTGCTGATCTTCCTCATGGTCAACGTGATGGGCGACCCCATCGCGGGCCTGTGCGGCGACCGGCAGTGCGACCCGGCGACGGCCGCCCAGCTGCGCAAGGAGTTCGGCCTCGACAAGCCCGTGTGGCAGCAGTACCTGACCTACATGGCCAACGTCTTCACCGGCGACTTCGGCACGGCGTTCAACGGCCAGGAAGTCACCGAGCTGATGTCCACGGCCTTCCCCGTCACCATCCGGCTCACCGTCGTGGCGATCGTCTTCGAGGTCGTCATCGGGATCACCCTCGGCGTCGTCACCGGCCTGCGCCGCGGCCGCCCCGTCGACACCGGCGTCCTCCTGCTCACCCTCGTCGTCATCTCCGTCCCCACCTTCGTCACCGGCCTGCTGCTCCAACTGCTGCTCGGTGTGGAGTGGGGCTGGATCCGCCCGTCCGTCTCCCCGGCGGCCCCCTTCGGCGAACTGCTCCTGCCGGGTCTCGTCCTCGCCACGGTCTCCCTCGCCTACATCACCCGCCTCACCCGCACCTCCCTCGCGGAGAACCGGCGCTCCGACTACGTCCGTACGGCCATCGCCAAGGGCCTGCCCAGACACCGGGTCGTCACCCGGCACCTGCTGCGCAACTCCCTCATCCCCGTCGTCACCTTCATCGGCGCCGACATCGGCTTCCTGATGGGCGGGGCGATCGTCACCGAGCGGATCTTCAACATCCACGGCGTCGGCTTCCAGCTCTACCAGGGCATCCTGCGCCAGAACACCCAGACCGTCGTCGGCTTCGTGACGGTCCTCGTCCTCGTCTTCCTCCTGTGCAACCTGGTCGTCGACCTCCTGTACGCCGTACTCGACCCGAGGATCCGCTATGCCTGAGCCGCCGCTGGAGTCCGAGGGGGCCGTCGCGGGGACGGGCGGGGCGATGGGCCTCGCCACCACCGAGGCGGAGACCCTGGAGCAGCGGCCGCCCGCCGCCGAGCCAGGGCCGGCCGGTGCGGATCCCGCGGGCAGGCCCCGTTCGCTGTGGTCCGACGCCTGGCGCGATCTGCGCCGCAACCCCGTCTTCATCGTCTCCGCCCTGATCATCCTCTTCCTGGTGTTCATCGCCCTGTGGCCCTCGGCGATCGCCTCCGGCAGCCCCCTCAAGTGCGACCTCGCCAAGGCCCAGCAGGGCTCCGCGCCGGGCCATCCCTTCGGCTACGACGGCCAGGGCTGCGACGTCTACACCCGCACCGTCCACGGCGCCCGTACGTCCGTCGCCGTCGGCGTCTGCGCCACGCTCGGGGTCGCGCTCCTCGGGTCGGTGCTGGGCGCGCTCGCCGGCTTCTTCGGCGGGCCGTGGGACTCGTTCCTCTCCCGGATCACCGACGTCTTCTTCGCCATCCCGGTCGTCCTCGGCGGCCTGGTCCTGCTGTCGGTCGTGACCAGCAACAGCGTCTGGCCGGTCATCGGCTTCATCGTGCTGCTCGGCTGGCCGCAGATCTCCCGCATCGCCCGGGGCGCGGTCATCACCGCCCAGCAGAACGACTACGTCCAGGCCGCCCGAGCCCTGGGCGCCTCCAACAGCCGCATCCTGCTGCGCCACATCGCCCCGAACGCCGTGGCCCCGGTGATCGTGGTCGCGACCATCGCGCTGGGCACGTACATCGCCCTGGAGGCGACCCTGTCCTACCTGGGCGTGGGACTGAAACCGCCGAGCGTCTCCTGGGGCATCGACATCTCCGCCGCCTCCCCCTACATCCGCAACGCCCCGCACGCCCTGCTCTGGCCGTCCGGAGCGCTGGCGATCACCGTCCTCGCGTTCATCATGCTCGGCGACGCGGTACGCGACGCCCTCGATCCCAAGCTGAGGTGAGGAAGTGACGGTGGTGTCAGCGCCCAAAGGGGCGCGGGGAACCGCGCGCCCAGCCACGACGAGGCGCCGGACGCCCGACGGCCTGTCGTGGCACCCCCTGGCGGAGCGCTTCGTCCGCGACGCCCTCGACCCGAAGCTGAGGTGAGCCGACGCATGCTGCTCGAAGTGCGGGACCTGCACGTGGAGTTCAGGACCCGGGACGGCGTCGCCAAGGCCGTCAACGGGGTCAGCTACGGCGTGGACGCCGGCGAGACCCTCGCCGTGCTCGGCGAGTCCGGCTCCGGGAAGTCCGTCACCGCGCAGGCGATCATGGGCATCCTCGACACGCCGCCCGGCCGGATCACCGGCGGCGAGGTCCTCTTCCAGGGCAGGGACCTGCTCAAGCTGAAGGAGGAGGAGCGGCGCAAGGTCCGCGGCGCCGAGATGGCGATGATCTTCCAGGACGCGCTCTCCTCCCTCAACCCCGTGCTCTCCGTGGGGGAGCAGCTCGGTGAGATGTTCGTCGTGCACCGGGGCATGTCCCGCAAGGACGCCCGCGCCAAGGCCGTGGAGCTGATGGACCGGGTGCGCATCCCGGCCGCCAAGGAGCGCGTGAGGCAGTATCCGCACCAGTTCTCCGGCGGCATGCGCCAGCGCATCATGATCGCGATGGCCCTCGCCCTCGAACCGGCCCTCATCATCGCCGACGAGCCGACGACCGCCCTCGACGTCACCGTCCAGGCCCAGGTCATGGATCTGCTGGCGGAGCTGCGGCGCGAGTACGACATGGGCCTGATCCTCATCACCCACGACCTCGGCGTGGTCGCGGACGTGGCGGACCGGATCGCGGTGATGTACGCGGGTCGGATCGTGGAGTCGGCGCCGGTCCACGACCTCTACAAGGCGCCCGCCCACCCGTACACCCGCGGCCTGCTCGACTCCATCCCCCGCCTGGACCTCAAGGGCCGGGAGCTCTACGCCATCAAGGGCCTGCCGCCCAACCTCATGGACATCCCGAGGGGCTGCGCCTTCCACCCCCGCTGCCCGGCGGCCCAGGACGTGTGCCGCACCGACGTGCCGCCCCGGTACGAGGTCTCCGAAGACCGGCGCAGCGCCTGTCATTTCTGGAGGGAGTGCCTGAATGGCTGAGGCGATTCTGGAGGTCGGCGGGCTCGTCAAGCACTACCCGCTCACCCGGGGCGTGCTCTTCAGGAAGCAGGTCGGCTCGGTGAAGGCCGTCGACGGCGTCGACTTCACCCTGCACCGCGGCGAAACCCTCGGCATCGTCGGCGAGTCCGGCTGCGGGAAGTCGACGGTCGCCAGAATGCTGGTCAACCTGGAGCGCCCGACGGCCGGCTCGATCACGTACAAGGGCGAGGACATCACCCGGCTCTCCGGCCGTGCCCTGAAGGCCGTACGGCGCAACATCCAGATGGTCTTCCAGGACCCGTACACCTCGCTGAACCCCCGGATGACGGTGGGCGACATCATCGGGGAGCCCTACGAGATCCACCCCGAGGCGGCACCCAAGGGCGACCGGCGCCGCAGGGTCAGGGAGCTGCTGGACGTCGTCGGTCTCAACCCCGAGTACATCAACCGCTACCCGCACCAGTTCTCCGGCGGCCAGCGCCAGCGCATCGGCATCGCCCGGGGCCTGGCCCTGCGCCCGGAGGTCATCGTCGCCGACGAGCCGGTCTCCGCCCTCGACGTCTCCGTCCAGGCCCAGGTCATCAATCTGATGGCCCGCCTCCAGAGCGAGTTCGATCTCTCCTACGTCTTCATCGCCCACGACCTGTCGATCGTCCGGCACATCTCCGACCGGGTCGGCGTGATGTACCTCGGGCGGATCGTGGAGACCGGCCGGGACACCGAGATCTACGACCATCCCACGCACCCCTACACCCAGGCGCTGCTCTCCGCGGTCCCCGTCCCCGACCCGGAGGCCCGTGAGCACCGCGAGCGGATCCTCCTGGCGGGCGACGTCCCGTCCCCGACGAACGTCCCCTCCGGCTGCCGCTTCCGCACCCGATGCTGGAAGGCGCGGGAGCGGTGCGCGGCGGAGGTGCCGGTGCTGGCGGTGCCGGAGCCGTTGCGGGGGACGGGCGGGCCGGCGGCGCACGCGTCGGCGTGCCACTTCGCCGAGACCGTGCCGGTCAGGCGCTCCGCGCCGGGGCAGGGGGTGGTGGCCGAGGCCCGGCCATAGCCGCACAAACGCCCATGAACTGCGTTAACACGCAGGCAACTTGGCTGACCCGGTACCGATATACGGACGCGTCAGTCTGTACAGCGTACGGCCGTGCGGGTGCCGTAAACGGACCGGGGTGCGCCATGTCACCCCGGTCCGTTGCCGTCTAGGCGAGCCCGAGCGACCGGCGCAGGAAGTCGAGCTGGAGCAGCAGCAGGTTCTCGGCGACCTCCTCCTGCGGGGTCATGTGGGTCACCCCGGACAGCGGCAGCACCTCGTGCGGGCGGCCGGCGGCGAGGAGGGCGGAGGACAGGCGCAGGGAGTGGGCGACGACGACGTTGTCGTCGGCCAGCCCGTGGACGATCATCATCGGCCGGTGCGGTTCGGCCGGGTCCACCAGGCCCGCGTCGTCGATCAGCGAGTTGCGCCGGTAGACCTCCGGCTGCTCGTCGGGGTGGCCGACGTAACGCTCCTGGTAGTGGGTGTCGTACAGGCGCAGATCGGTGACCGGGGCCCCGACCACCGCCGCGTGGAAGACGTCCGGGCGGCGCAGCACCGCGAGCCCCGCCAGATAGCCGCCGAAGGACCAGCCGCGGATGGCCACCCGGGTCAGGTCGAGCGGGAACCGCTCGGCGAGCGCCTGGAGCGCGTCGACCTGGTCCTGCACCACGACCGCCGCGATGTCGTCCTTGACGGCCTTCTCCCAGGCGGGGGAGCGGCCGGGCGTGCCGCGCCCGTCGGCGACGACCACGGCGAACCCCTGGTCGGCGAACCACTGCGAGGTGAGATGCGGATTGTGCGCGGCCACCACCCGCTGGCCGTGGGGGCCTCCGTAGGGATCCAGCAAGACCGGGAGCGGAGTGTCACCGGCGTAGTCCCGAGGCATAAGCACGGCGCACGGGATGCGGCGTGCGCCCCCTTCGGTGAGGGTCATGCGCGGGGTCAAACCGGGATCTTCCGCATACGACCGGACGGTCGCCGTCGGCTTGCCGTCGCGCAGCACCTGGACCTGGGCGCCGGGCCGGTGCGGCGTGTGGGACACCAGCACCGTCACGCCCCCGGCGCGGACCGCCCCGTGCACGCCCGGCTCCTGGGACACACGCTCCACACCGAGCTCGTTCACCCGGTACACATGCACCTCGCCGATCTCCGGATCGGCCGCCGTCTCTCCCGCCGACGCCGAGATCAGCACGTCGTCGGCGGTGACGTCCAGCACCGCGCGGACATGCAACTGCGGTCCGGTCAGCGGGCGTTCGCCCACCGTGAGAACCCGTGCGCCGCCCTCGTCGGCGATGCGCACAAGGTGACCGGAAGGGCTCCAGCAGGGCACCCCAGGGAAAAGATCCAGCCATTGTGGATCTTCGTCCGCGTGCACCATCCGGGTCGCCCCGGTCGCCGGGTCCACGGCCAGGAACAGCTGGCTGAGCTGGTCGCGCGCTTGTACGAGCAGCAGTGGCGCGCCCGCCGCTGACCAGTGCACTCGCGCCAGATAGGGATAGCGCGCCCGGTCCCAGGAGACCTCCGTGCGCACCCCGTCCAGCCCGATCACGAACAGCCGGACGTCCGCGTTCGGCGTCCCCGCCGCCGGGTAGGCCACCCGCTGCGGCTCCCGCTCGGGACGGGCCGGATCGGCGATCCACCAGCGGCGCACGGGCGTGTCGTCCGCGCGCGCCACCAGCAGCCGGTCCGATTCCGGGCTCCACCAGAAGCCCCGGTGACGCCCCATCTCCTCGGCCGCGATGAACTCGGCCAGTCCGTAGGTGACCCCGTCCGACTCCGGCTCGGCCAGCGCACGGTCGCCCTCGCCCTCGGCGCCCACCACCCGCAGGGCGCCCTGCGCCACGTACGCGACGTGCCGTCCGTCGGGGGAGGGGCGGGGGTCGATCACCGGCCCGGGAACGGTGAGTTCGCGTGCCGTGCCGGCCCGCAGCTCGGCCGTGAAAAGCCGCCCTGACAAGGCGAAAGACGCCAACTCGACCGCGTTGTCGGTGGCGTGGGCGACGATGCCGGCGCCGCCCTCACGACTGCGCTCGCGCCGCGCCCGCTCCTCCTGCGAGAGGTCCTCGGAGGCGCCGCCCAGGAGGGCGCGCGGGTCCGCCGCAACGCGCTCCTCACCGCTCGCCGTGTCGAGCACCCACAGCGAACTCGCCGGGTCCGTACCGGAGGTGGAGCGCAGGAACACGACACGGGAACCGTCGGGCGACACCGCGAACGCGCGCGGCGCGCCGAGGGTGAAGCGCTGGGTGCGGGCGTGCCGTCGGGGGAAGGACACAGGCTCGGTCGTCATGCCCTGACCATATTGGCCAGTGCGCCCCCTTGTGCGGCTGTGCGCCGATCGATGCGCACGTACGGATAGTTATGATCACTGTCGCATAGTGGGTATGAACCTGCTGGCTGCTGGATGGATTTATCTGCCCCCATAGTCCAACCCCCCGCGCCTGGGATTCTTGGAGGTGAGCCGCCGTGGCACTCTCGATTTCGGCGGTGGTGCTGCTGGCGATCATCGTCTTCCTGCTGATCAAGAAATCAGGGCTGAAGGCGGGCCACGCGGTGGTCTGCATGCTGCTCGGTTTCTACCTGGCGTCCTCGACCGTCGCTCCCACCATCAGTGAGCTGACGACGAACATCGCGGGCATGATCGGCAGCATCAAGTTCTGAGCGAGGCCGCGCGGCGTTGTCGGTGACTCCTCGTAGGGTGGGCCCATGAAGGATCTGCCCGACCGGCGTCTGCTCCTGGTGCACGCGCACCCGGACGACGAGTCGATCAACAACGGCGCGACCATGGCCAAGTACGCGGCCGAGGGTGCCCGGGTGACCCTGGTCACCTGCACCCTCGGTGAGCACGGCGAGGTCATCCCCGCCGGGCTCCAGCACCTGACGGGCGCCGCCCTGGGGGAACACCGCCTGGGCGAGCTCGCGGCCGCGATGCGCGAGCTCGGCGTCGAGGACTTCCGTCTGCTCGGCGGCAAGGGGCGCTTCGAGGACTCGGGGATGATGGGCATCGCCGACAACGACGACCCGGCCTCCCTGTGGCAGGCCGACGTCGACGAGGCGGCCGGCGCGCTGGTCGAGGTGATCCTGGAGGTACGCCCCCAGGTCCTCGTCACCTACGACCCCGACGGCGGTTACGGCCACCCGGACCACATCCAGGCCCACCGCATCGCCATGCGCGCCGCCGAGCTCGCCGCGGACGCGGGGTGGGACATCCCCAAGGTGTACTGGAACCGCGTCCCGCGCACGGTCGCGGACGAGGCCTTCGCCCGGCTTCAGGCGGATCTGCCGGGACTGCCCTTCGGCAAGTCGGCCACGGTCGACGATGTGCCGGGTGTCGTCGCGGACGAGTCGATCACCACCGTGATCGACGGCACCGCGCACGCCGCCGCCAAGGCCGCAGCGATGCGGGCGCACGCGACGCAGATCGAGGTCGCCGAGCCGTACTTCGCGCTCTCCAACGAGCTCGCGCAGCCCCTCTTCACCACCGAGTACTACGAGTTGGTGCGCGGAGACAGACCGGAAGGCACGGAATCCGACCTGTTCGCCGGTCTCGCGCCCGAGGAGGCGTCATGAGCTCGATGCTCGCCCAGCCGCTCAGGCTGAAGCGGCCCTCCGCGCTGCGGGCGCTCGCCTACCTGGGGCTCTTCGTGCTCGGCGCGGTGGTCGCCGTGGCCGGCGCGCTGGTGCAGCCCGCGTGGTTCCCGGGCGGCCTGCTGCTCGCGCTGGCCGGCGAGGCGGGGCTCATGCTGGGCTCCGGGCGCGCCATGGGCGGCCGGGCCGGGGCCGTCGCGGCCGCCGCCGGATGGATCATCACCGTCATCCTGCTCACCGCCACCCGCCCCGAGGGCGACTTCGTCTTCGGCACGGCAGCCGCCTCCTATCTCTTCCTGCTCGGTGGCATGGCTGTTGCTGTGATCTGCGCCACCCTCGCCCCCCTGCGGCAACCGGGTGGCGACGGCGTCCGACTTGGCAAGTGACGTACCACTTCTCCACGCCGGACACGTGCGAGTCCCGTGTGGGTTTCCCAGGCGGTCGTGGGATACGGGCCAGAAGTGGCCAGTATGGTGGTGCGCGCCGCCGAGCCGCCCGCAGTGATGAGGTCGAAACGGGCGGCGGAGCCAACCGGGAGAACATGCCTTGAGTCGTGAAACTGACACTCCGTCCTCCGGGCCCAACGGGCACGGGGGAGCCGCATACCCCTCGGGCACGCCGCCGTACGGGACCCCCATGGCTTCCGACAGTGGCGCGGACGCGGGCCGTTCGGCCACGCAGCCGGAGGAACGCAAGACCGAGACCACGCTGACGACCCGGATCCGGATCAACATCCCCGGATCCCGGCCCATTCCGCCGGTCGTCGTGCGCAAGCCCGTCTCCGAGGCCGAGAGTCCCGGTGCCGACGGCGCGGACACCGAGGCACCGGCACCGGCCGGCGCCACGTCCGCGGCCACCGGTGTCGTGGAGCCTGCGGCCGAACCCGCGGCGCAGGCCGAGGAGAAGACGAGCGACTGGTTCGCACCGCGCAAGTCCGGGCCCGCCAAGGGTGGTCAGGGCGGCGCCCCGACCAACGGCGCCGGTCTGCCCGGCGGTTCGGGCCCGGGCGCGAGCGGTTCCGGCGGCACGGGTGCCGGGCGCCCCGGCGGTGTCGTCGGCTCGATGAGCGTGCCGGGCGGCTCCCGCCCCGGCGGCGCGAACGGCGCCCGTCCCGACGGTGGCTCCCGTCCGGGCGCGGGGCTCCCCGGCGGCGCGACCGGCGGTCCCGTGGCTCCGGGACACGGCGGCGGCACCGGTTCCTTCGACGTGACCGAGGCGCTGGCCGCGGGCCCGCTGGGCGGCGGCAACGGCTCCCGCCCCGGTGGCGAGACACGCCGCGACGACCTGCCGTACTTCTCCGGCAACGAGACGGGCGGCCAGGGCGGCCCGAACGGCCAGGGCGCCCCGAACGGGCAGAGCGGCCCCGCCGGACCGAACGGCCCCGCCGGCTACGGCGCCCAGGGCGGCCCCGGCGGCTTCGACCCGGCCGCCGACTTCAACGCCCCGAGCGACTTCGGCGGCTCCAGCGACTTCAACGGCCCGACCGGCCGCGGCGGCCGAGGCGGCCCGCAGGGCCCGGCCGGCCCGACCACCGGTCCGGTCACCGGCGTCGGCCCGGCGGTCCCCCCGGTCGCGGGCGGCGGCCCCGGCGGCATCGGCGCCCCTGGCGGGCCCCGCGGTCGCGGCGGTCCGGCAGGTCCCGGCGGTCCGGGCGGCCCCGGCATCTCCGCCGGTCCCGGCGGCCCCGGCCTGCCCGGCATCAACGTCGGCCCGAGCCGGCCGGGCGGCCCCGGCGCTCCCGGCAACGGCCCGGGCGGTCCGGCGGGCCCCGCGGGCCCGGGTGCCCCCGGCAGCGGACCGGCCGGCCCCGGCGCCGGGTTCCACGCGCCCGGCCAGGGCCCCGGCGGCGGCCTCAGCGACGACACCGCGATCCTCACGCCGCAGAAGCCGGCCCCCGAGCCCGGCTCCCCGAACTACGGCGTCGCCGACAACGTCTCCGGCCACACCGTCACCAGCGGCATTCCGGTCGTGCCCGGCGGCGCCCAGGGCGGCCCCTTCGGGCCCGGCGGCACCGACGCCCCCGGACCGCACACGCCCCCGAAGCTGCCCGACCCGTCCCCGGCGAGCTCCTCGGCCACCCGCGCGCCCAAGAAGAAGGGCCGCAGCAAGCTGGCCCTGGTCGGCGGCGGCGTGGTCGTCCTCGCGGGCGGCCTCTACGGCGCGGGCCTGCTGATGAACCACACCGACGTGCCCAAGGGCACCACGGTGCTCGGTGTCGACATCGGCGGCGGCACCCGCGACGACGCGGTCAAGAAGCTCAACGACGCCTTCGACGAGCGGGTCAACAAGCCGCTGAAGCTGTCGGTGGGCGGCAGGACCGTGGAGCTGGAGCCGGACCAGGCGGGCCTCCAGTTCGACATGCAGCAGACGGTCAGCACCGCCGCGAGCAGCGACTACAACCCGATCTCGGTCATCGGCTCCCTCTTCGGCAACCAGCGCGTCGTCGACCCGGTCATGCCCACCGACGAGGAGAAGCTGGCCGCCGCCCTGGCGGACACCTCCGGCGGCAACGGCTCGGTGACCGAGGGCACGGTCAGCTTCAAGACCGGCAAGGCGGTCGCCGTGTACGGCAAGGCCGGCAAGGGCATCGACGCCGCCAAGTCGGCCGCCGCGGTCGAGGAGGCGTACCGCACCCAGGTGGAGACGGGCGCGTCCTCCGCGGTGCAGGTCGCCACGACCACTCAGCAGCCGACGATCTCGAACGCCGAGGTCGACCGGTTCATGAAGGAGTTCGCCGAGCCGGCGATGGCGAGCAAGGTCACGATCCAGACGGACGCCGCGCACAGCATCCCCTTCGGCGCGCTGTCCCTGCCGAAGATCCTCGGCGTCAAGGCCGTCGACGGCAAGCTCGTGGACACCTACGACCTCAAGGCGCTCAAGGAGGCGTACGGCGCCACCTTCGACGGCGTGAAGATCAACGGCGCGAGCGGCAAGCGCGACGTCCTCCCGGAGGACGTCGCCTCCGCCCTGCGCAAGGCGCTGCGCGCCAAGACGGCGGCGGAGCGCACCGTCACCATCGACACCAACCCGAGCTAGCCCTACCGCTCGGAACGATCCGAGGGGCACCCGGCACGCGCCGGGTGCCCCTCGGCGTCGTATGACATCTGTCATCCGGCAGTCAGGACCGCCGACACTGCCGGGGCACCGGGCCGCGCGGCCACTCTGGAGCGCATGACAACGACTGCGCCGAACACGGCGACCGCGGTGGTCGGATTCGACCGTGTGAGCAAGAGCTACGGGAGCGTACGGGCCGTCGACGGCCTCACGCTCACGCTGCACCCGGGGGAGACCGTGGCCCTGCTGGGCCCGAACGGGGCCGGCAAGTCCACCACGCTCGATCTGCTGCTCGGCCTCAAGAGCCCCGACAGCGGCACGGTCGCCGTCTTCGGCACCGAGCCGCGTGAGGCGATCGTCGCCGGCCGGGTGGGCGCCATGCTGCAGAGCGGCGGGCTGATGGACGAGGTCACCGTCGCCGAGGTGGTCCGGCTGGCCTGCGATCTGCATCCGCGGCCCTACCCCGTGCCCGACGTCCTCGCCCGCGCGGGCATCGCGCAGATAGCCGACCGCAAGGTGGACAAGCTCTCCGGCGGCCAGGCCCAGCGTGTCCGCTTCGCGCTCGCCACGGCCGGCGACAGCGATCTGATCGTCCTGGACGAGCCGACCACCGGCATGGACGTCACCACCCGCCAGGCGTTCTGGGCCACCATGCGCGAACAGGCCGACCGCGGCCGTACGGTCCTGTTCGCCACGCACTACCTGGAGGAGGCCGACGCCATCGCCGACCGGGTGCTGGTCCTGCACCGCGGCAGGCTGCTGGCCGACGGCACGGCCGCCGAGATCAAGGCCAAGGCCGGCGCGCGCAGGATCTCCTTCGACCTGGCCGACGCCCCCGTGGACGAGTCCGCGCTGCGGGACCTGCCCTTCCTGACCCACCTCGACGTCTCGGGCCACACCGTGCGCATCCGGTCCGCCGACGCCGACGCCACCGTCCACGCCCTCTACGGCCTGGGCCTGTACCCCCGCAATCTCGAAGTCGCCGGGCTCGGTCTGGAGCAGGCGTTCGTCGCCATCACCGCCGCCGAGGAGGCCCGCCGGTCATGAACGGTCTCATCAGGCTCGAACTCGCCCGCGCCCTGCGCAACCGCAAGTTCCTGTTCTTCTCGGTCGCCTACCCGGCCATCCTGTTCCTGCTGATCGCGGGCAGCGCCGACAGCACCACGAAGGTCGACGGCACCGGCCTGACCCTGCCGACGTACATGATGGTCTCGATGGCCTCCTTCGGCGCCCTGACGGCCGTCCTGATGGGCAACAGCGAGCGCATCGCGAAGGAGCGCGAGGGCGGCTGGGTACGGCAGCTCCGGCTGACCGCGCTGCCGGGCCGCGGGTATGTGCTGGCCAAGACGGCGAGCGCGGCCGTGGTCAGCCTGCCGTCGATCGTGGTCGTCTTCCTCGTCGCCGCCGTCGTGAAGGACGTACGCCTGGACGCCTGGCAGTGGCTCGCGCTCACCGGCGCGATCTGGGCCGGGAGCCTGGTCTTCGCCTCGCTGGGGGTGGCGATCGGATACCTGGCGAGCGGGGACGCGGTCCGGCCGATCACGATGATCATCTACTTCGGTCTGTCCATCATGGGCGGCCTGTGGATGCCCACGACGTCCTTCCCGGGCTGGCTGCAGGACATCGCCAAGTGGGTGCCCACGCACGCGTACGCTGCCCTGGGGCAGGCCATCGAGCAGAGCCGGGCTCCGCACGCCAAGGACCTCGTCGTCCTCGTCGTCTCCTTCGCCCTGTTCACGGGCGGCGCGGCCTGGCTGTACCGGAAGGACACGTTGAAGGCGTGAGCGGCACAGGCGTCGGGATCGGACAGCGCCCGCAGAACCCCAGGCAACGCTTCGTCAAGCTCCTGTGGACCGGTATCTGGCTGGTGTACCTGAGCGCACCGGCCAACGACCTGCTGCACGGCGGTCACAGCACAGGTGTGCGGCTCCTCGGCTGGATCGGCCTCGCCGCGTTCGTCACCTGGTACATGCTGCTGCTCTTCCGCACCGGCCGCGGCGAACGCAACGCCGTCGTGCTCGGCTCGCTCGGCGTCCTCGCTGCCCAGTCCACGGTCCTCGCCCTCACCCTGGGCCGGGAGTGGCTGGTGCTGTTCGTGTACGTGTCGATCGCGTCCGGCGCCGCCCTGCCGCTGCGCATGGCCCGCTGGACGATCCCGGGCGCCTGCGTGCTGATGACCGCCATCGCGTTCGCGACCCCGGGCGGCACGGCCTTCCTGGCCGGGCTGCTGATCCCGGCGCTCCTCGGAGGCTTCGCCATGACCGGCGTACGGGAGCTCGTGCGCACCACGATCGCGCTGCGCGAGGCCCGTGCCACCGTCGCCCAACTCGCCGCCAACGAGGAGCGCCTGCGCCTGGCACGGGACCTGCACGACCTGCTCGGCCACTCCCTGTCCCTGATCACCATCAAGAGCGAACTCGCCGGCCGGATGCTCCCCGACCACCCCGACCGTGCGGCCCAGCAGGTCGCCGACATCGAGCAGGTCAGTCGCCAGGCCCTGGTCGACGTGCGGGAGGCCGTCTCCGGCTACCGCCGGCCGCGTCTGGCCGCGGAACTGGCGGGCGCCAAGGTCGCCCTGACGGCGGCCGGAGTCACGGCGCAGCTCCCGGCCGAGCCCGGCCTGACGGACGTCCCCGAGGACAGCGAGACGGCCCTGGCCTGGGCCCTGCGCGAGGCCGTCACCAACGTCGTACGGCACAGCGGCGCCCGGCGCTGCACGGTGGAGCTCCTGCACCGTCAGACCCTCGACGGCCCCGTCCTCGAACTCTCCGTCGAGGACGACGGCTCGGGCGACCGGGGCAGCGGGCCCGGCCACGGGCTGACCGGCCTGACGGAACGCCTGACGAAGGCCGGCGGCACCCTGGAGGCGGGCGGCACCCGGCACGGCTTCCGCCTGACGGCCCGCGTGCCGGCCGGGGCCTCGGCGACCGTAGGATCCGCCACATGAGCCGCACGATCAAGGTCCTCCTCGCCGAGGACCAGTCGATGGTCCGCGAGGCACTGGCCGCCCTGCTCGGCCTGGAGGAGGACATCGAGGTCGTCGCCCAGGTGGCCCGCGGCGACGAGGTGCTGGCGGCGGCCCGCGCGCACGACGTCGACGTGGCGCTGCTGGACATCGAGATGCCGGGCGCGACGGGCATCGAGGCGGCCGCGCTGGTGCACGCGGAGCTGCCGGCCGTGAGGCTCGTCATCCTCACGACCTTCGGCCGCCCCGGCTACCTGCGCAGCGCGATGGAGTCCGGCGCCGACGCCTTCCTGGTCAAGGACGCCCCGGCGGCCCAACTGGCCGAGGCGGTACGCAAGGTGCTCGCGGGCGAGCGGGTCATCGACCCCACGCTGGCGGCCGCGGCGCTGGCGGAGGGCGCCAACCCGCTGACCGACCGCGAGCGGGAGGTCCTGCGAGCGGCGGAGGACGGTTCGACGAACGCCGAACTGGCGGCGGCCCTGCACCTGTCCCAGGGCACGGTCCGCAACTACCTGTCGACGGCGATCCAGAAGCTGGCGGTACGGAACCGGGCGGAGGCGGTACGGATGGCGAGGGAGAAGGGCTGGCTGTAGCGCCCCGTAAGGGGCGCGGGGCTGTATCGATATGCGGCTCCGCCGCGTGGGCGCGACCAGCTACGACGAGCCCGCAGCCGCACGAGAACACACCCTCCCACGGCGAGAGGGCGAACTAGTTCAACATCGCCCGAGCAGCCCGAGCCTCCCCCCGCACCCGCTCAGCCGCCCCTTCATCCACCGCACTGATCAACTCCGCGTACTCCTCCAACTCCACGGCCCCATCGACGAAGTCCCCCCGCTGAACGAGCAACCGCGCCCGGTCGCACCGCAGGCGAGCCGGATGCCTCGGCAGGGCCAGCGACAACTCCACCGCCCACAACGCCACGTCCGTCCGCTCGGGCCGGGTGGTCGCCCACGCCCGGATGTTGTTGAGCACCCGCAGCACCACGTCCAACGGGTCGGCCGGCGTCAGCATCGACGGCTGCAACGGCGCCCCCGTGGCCCCCGCCACCAGCAACTCCGCGTCGCTCCCGGTCAGCACCCGCCCCCCGTCGAACGGATCGGCCAGCACCTGGTCATCGGCGGGCCCGAAGCCCACCACGAAGTGACCGGGCAGAGCGACCCCGTACACCGGCGCTCCCGCCCGGCGGGCGACCTCCAGCCACACCACCGACAGCAGAATCGGCAGCCCCCTGCGCCGCGCCAGCACCTGATGCAGCAGCGACGACTCCAGCCGCTGATAGTCCGCGGCGGAGCCACGGAACCCGTACCGCTCCCCGAGCAGTTCCCGCAGCGCCACGGCCCACGCCCTCGGCCCTCCGGGCCTGAAGGGCAGCTGTCCCGCCAGGTCGTCCAGCTCCACCTGGGCGCGGTCCATCCCGGCCTCGTCCAGCGCGCCGTCGCCCTCGGCTCCCACCAGCAGACACAGCGTCGCCAGGTCGGGCCGTTCGGACCGGGCCTCTTCGGCGAACCTCCGCCGCAGTTCGGCGGAACGCTCGGGGGGCGGGGGGTACAGGGGACGCATAGCTGGCTCGTGCCCTTCCACAGCGATCGGTACCGCCGCTCACAGTGATCGATCGTGGCGGCGGTAATGGTGGTACGCGTGATGCGCGGCGAACCCCATCCCGGCGTACAGCCCCCGTGCGCCCGCGTTGTCCGTCTCGACCTGGAGCCACGCCGCCGACGCCCCCTCCTCGAGGGCCCGCCGGGCCAGCGCGGCCATCACCCGGGTCGCCAGCCCCTGCCGCCGCAGCGCCGGATCCACCTCCACGGCGGCAAACCCGGCCCACCGCCCGTCCACGACACACCGCCCGATCGCGGCGGGCGCGCCACCAGCCGCACCGGCGACCGACGCGAACCACACCGACGGCCCGCTGCCCAGCACCTTCAGGGCCACCTCGCTCACCCCCTTGCGCTGATACCGGGTAAGCCAAGCGTCGTCCGCCTCCCGGGACAGCACCACCGCGGCGCCCTCGTCCCGGTCGGCGACCGGCGCGAGCGCCCCGATCCACAGCTCGGCGGTCACCTCACGCGCCCACCCCAGCCGCTCCAGCTCCGCGCACAGCTGCTCCTGGGTGCCCTCGGCCCCGGTCGCGGTCTGGATGTAGGCGGGGAGTCCCCGGTCGCCGTACCAGCGCTGTACGGCGTCGAGCGCGGCCGGCAGCGGCATGCCCGGGTCGCCCAGCGGGAGCGCCGAGTTGGCGCGGCGGGTGAATCCGGCGGCGGCCCGCAGTTCCCACTCGCCGAGCCGTTCGCTCTCCACCGGCCGCCACGAGCGCGCGGAGACGTGCGCGAGCTCCTCGTACGAGGCGGCGGGACCCCGGCGCCGGGCCGGAGCGGTGGGCACCACCTTGCCCGCGACCAGCGACGCTTCCGGAATACGGACGGTCTCGCCACTCTTCCGTGTGATCAGGAGCACACCGTCGTCCCATGATGCGAGAACACCCACCGTGTCGGTGAACTTCTCACCCTCGCGCGCAGGATCGTTCAGGCGGCGTACGGAGACCCGTTTACCCACGTCAGCAGCGGTGACACGGACCTCAAGGCGCCCTGTCGCAGAGATTTCCACAGGTCGGTTCACCCCTCCTGTTCGGATCATGCCCAAGAACGGAGATACTAGGGGCGGGCATCGACGACGCCGCGCTCCCGCGCGCCAGGCGGCGGAGCCTGTGGAGGCCCGCCAGCGCCCTATCGAGGAGGAACGACAGCGTGACCTACGTCATCGCGCAGCCTTGTGTCGACGTCAAGGACAAGGCGTGCATCGAGGAGTGCCCGGTCGACTGCATCTACGAGGGCCAGCGGTCCTTGTACATCCACCCGGACGAATGCGTCGACTGCGGTGCCTGTGAGCCGGTCTGCCCGGTCGAGGCGATCTTCTACGAGGACGACACTCCGGAGGAGTGGAAGGACTACTACAAGGCGAACGTCGAGTTCTTCGACGAGCTCGGCTCCCCCGGCGGCGCCAGCAAGCTGGGCCTGATCGAGCGGGACCACCCCTTCATCGCCGCGCTGCCGCCGCAGGCCGAGTAATCCTCACCGGCGACCCGCACAGCGTGCCGCCTCGGTCCCGTACGGCCTGATCGCCGTCCGGGGCCGGGGCGTTGCCGTATCCGGCAGTTCCAGAAAGTGAGCCAGATCCCGTGTCCGCAGTCTCCGACCGCCTTCCGACCTTCCCCTGGGACAAGCTGGAGCCGTACAAGGAGACGGCCGCCGCGCACCCGGGCGGCATCGTCGACCTGTCCGTCGGCACGCCGGTCGACCCGGTTCCCGAGCTGATCCAGAAGGCCCTGATCGACGCGGCCGACTCGCCGGGCTATCCGACGGTCTGGGGCACCCCGGCGCTGCGCGACGCGATCACGGGCTGGGTGGAGCGCCGCCTGGGCGCCCGCGAGGTCACCCACCGCCACGTCCTGCCGATCGTCGGCTCCAAGGAGCTGGTCGCCTGGCTCCCCACCCAGCTGGGCCTCGGCCCCGGCGACAGGGTCGCCTACCCGCGCCTGGCGTACCCCACCTACGAGGTCGGCGCCCGACTGGCCCGCGCGGACCACGAGGTCTACGACGACCCGACGGAGCTGGACCCCGAGGGCCTGAAGCTCCTGTGGCTGAACTCCCCGTCGAACCCGACGGGCAAGGTCCTGGCCAAGGACGAGCTGACGAGGATCGTCGCCTGGGCCCGGGAGCGCGGCGTCCTGATCTTCTCGGACGAGTGCTACCTGGAGTTGGGCTGGGAGGCCGACCCGGTCTCGGTCCTGCACCCGGACGTGAACGGCGGCTCGTACGACGGCATCGTGGCCGTCCACAGCCTGTCCAAGCGCTCGAACCTGGCGGGCTACCGGGCGGCGTTCCTGGCCGGTGACCCCGCCGTCCTCGGCCCCCTCCTGCAGATCCGCAAGCACGGCGGCATGATGACCTCGGCGCCGACCCAGGCGGCGGTCGTCGCGGCCCTCGGCGACGACGAGCACGTCCGCGTCCAGCGCGACCGCTACGCCGCCCGCCGCGCGGCCCTGCGCGCGGCCCTGGAGGCCCACGGCTTCCGCATCGAGCACAGCGAGGCCAGCCTCTACCTGTGGGCGACCCGGGAGGAGTCCTGCTGGACCACCATTGCCCACCTGGCCGACCTGGGCATCCTGGCCGCCCCGGGCGACTTCTACGGCGAGGCGGGCGCCCGTCACGTACGCGTGGCGTTCACGGCGACGGACGAGCGGGTGGCCGAGGCGGTACGACGCCTGGCGTAGCCACGTCAGGCCGCCCGTCCCGTGCGGGCACGCGAAAGCCGACGGAGCCCGGGAAGTTCCCCGGACCCCGTCGGCTCGAGCCAGGCGCGGCCGACGTCAGCCGACCGGAAGGCCCTGCACCGGCAGAGAACCGGTCGGCAGACCGCCCTGGGTGGCGCTTCCGGCCGCCTCGCCGAGGACGGACCCGACCGAGCCGGCCACGCCGCCCGCGGTCTCCTGCGCGGCGGTGGCCCGCTCCTTGGCGACCTTGCCGCCGGTCTTCGTCACCTTGCCACCGGTCTTGGCGGCGGTCGGCACCGCCTTCTTCGCGGCCTTGCCGCCGGTCTTGGTCACCTTGTCGCCGGCCTTCGCGGCGGTCGGCAGCGCCTTGTCGACCGCCGTGTCGACGGCGCCGCCCGCGAGCCCGGTGGCGTTCTGAGCCGCGCCGTCGACGACGGTCGTGCCGTCCAGGGCGGTCAGTCCGCCGACCTTGGACGCGTCGGGCAGTTCGGGGGCCGCGCTGGCGGAGCCGGCCGCACCGACCCCGGCAGCCGCTCCCGCAGCGACGATGAGCGCGGCACGGGCGATCCGGCGGGTCAGGGGGAGGGACATGATGCTCCTTCGACGGGTAAGTCGGATGAGAACGATGAAGTGTCCGACCAGGCCCGGCAGTTGACCGACTGGCTGTTGATCTCCGGGCTCGGACGCAGTGACTACCGCTCGAAGCCCGCGAAGGTTGCGGCGTCCCAACGTAAAGAGTTGGCAATGCGTCGCATTATCGCCTGCGGATAAAAACGGGCAAAGCGCGTCCCGTCCGAAAGCCCGCCGAATCCTTACAGCCCTTTGTTTCCAAGGGAATTGATGGATTCGAGGCCGGTCGCGGAAAGACCTGCCCACGCCGTCGCCGGACCACACCCGCGGTAACCCGCGGGGATGAGTTCCCGAACGGCTGCGCGTACTACGGAGTCGTGACGATACGGACCGAGTCCGCGTCGCTCCCGGCCTTCGACGCGCCCGCCGCGGTGATGGCCCGCCACTGGCTGTCGGTGTTCCCGGCGGTCCACTCCCGCCCGGCGTACGACACCCGCTTGATGTGCAGTTCGGAGGCGTTGGCCACGGCCCAGTGCGCCAACTGCCAGCCGCGCTCGCCCGCACCGCGCCGGGCGGAGCCCCCGCCGGCGGGCACCGGCAGCACGACGGTCCGGGCGTCCTTCTTGATCACGGACGGAGTGGGCGAGGGTTCGGCCTTCTCGCCGCCCACCTCCGCCGCCGTCGGCTGGAGCGCGTCGCGCCCGAAGTCCCGCAGCAGCGCGGCCCGTACGGAGTCGGCGTCCCCGGTGGCGCGGGTGGCCCCGGGGCGCCCCTCGCAGGTCAGCGTGGCCGCCGAGCGCCCGGTGAGAGCGGCGGCGAGCAGCGTCGCGTCCGGCTCGTGCTTGGCGTACGCCTCCGGGAAACCGCTGCGCTGGACGCGCTGCGCGGCGACGGTGAGCGGCAGCCGTGTGTAGTCGTGGACCTTGACCAGGTGCTCGTAGAAGATGCCCGCCGAGTAGATCGGGTCGAGGATCTCCTCCTCGGTGCCCCAGCCCATCGAGGGCCGCTGCTGGAACAGGCCCAGCGAGTCGCGGTCGCCGTGGGTGATGTTGCGCAGCCCCGACTCCTGGAGCGCGGTGGCGAGCGCGATCGTCACGGCCCGCTCGGGCAGTCCGCGGCCGGTGCCGACGGCGGCGATCGTCGCCGCGTTCACGGCCTGTTCCGGCGTGAACTCGTAGCTCGCCGGACCACCCTTGTCCGAGACGACCTCGCAGCCCGGTGTCCCCGTGCCTCCGGTGACGTACTGCACGGCGAGATATCCCGCGACGGCGAGCAGAACCATGAAGGAGGCCCCGCGACGCAGGAGGCGGCCTCGACGTTTGGGAGCGGCGGACGACTCTGGCACGCCCTACAAAATAGCCGAGGCTACTGAGGGGTACGGGCCGAGTGGGGAAAGTGCGCCGTCGGCGCCACGGCGCGGCGCGTTAGGGTCGGCACCATGGCCGACACCTCCCTTGACCTCACGCTCGACGCCGCGAAGCTCACCGCGCAGCTCGTCGACTTCCCCTCCGTCAGCGGCACGGAGAAGCCGCTCGCGGACGCGATCGAGAACGCCCTGCGCGCCCTGCCGCACCTGACGGTCGACCGGTACGGCAACAACGTGGTCGCGCGGACGAGCCTGGGACGGTCCGAGCGTGTGATCCTCGCCGGTCACATCGACACGGTGCCGATCGCGGACAACGTGCCGTCGAGGCTGGACGAGGACGGCGTCCTGTGGGGCTGCGGCACCTGCGACATGAAGTCGGGGGTGGCGGTCCAGCTGCGCATCGCGGAGACGGTCCCGGCCCCCAACCGCGACCTGACCTTCGTCTTCTACGACAACGAGGAGGTCACCGCCGACCTCAACGGCCTCAAGCACATCGCCGAGAACCGTCCCGAGTGGCTGGAGGGCGACTTCGCCGTGCTGCTGGAGCCGTCGGACGGCGAGGTGGAGGGCGGCTGCCAGGGCACGCTCAGGGTGCTGCTCAGGACGAAGGGGGAGCGTGCCCACTCCGCGCGCTCCTGGATGGGCTCGAACGCGATCCACGCGGCGTCGCCGATCCTGGCGAGGCTGGCGTCGTACGAGCCGCGCTACCCCGTGATCGACGGCCTGGAGTACCGGGAGGGCCTGAACGCGGTCGGCATCTCGGGCGGCGTGGCGGGCAACGTCATCCCGGACGAATGCGTGGTGACCGTCAACTTCCGTTACGCCCCCGACCGCACCGAGGAGGAGGCGATCGCGCACGTCCGCGAGGTCTTCGCCGACTGCGGGGTCGAGGAGTTCGTGGTCGACGACCACAGCGGCGGCGCGCTCCCCGGTCTCTCCCATCCGGCGGCAGCCGCGTTCATGGCCGCGGTCGGCGGCACCGCGCGCCCCAAGTACGGCTGGACGGACGTCTCCCGCTTCTCGTCGCTGGGCATCCCGGCGGTCAACTACGGCCCCGGCAATCCGCACTTGGCACACAAGCGGGACGAACGGGTCGAGGTGGCCAAGGTGCTGGCGGGGGAGGCGCGCCTGAGGGCATGGCTGACCGCGTAGGCGCGGAGGCCCGACGGCGGGCGGGCGGGGTTCGCCGGGAGGGCGCTTCATGGCGGACATGCCCGCGTCCCCCGTCCGTAACCCGCGTGGATCTACGCTGAGGTGGAAAGACCTGGCAAGTGGAGGGAGCGCTACATGGCTACCGGCAACCCCGAGGGCAAGAAGCAGCCACCGGAGGAGCAGCGCCTGGGGCCGGTCCTCCGGCGGCGCGGCCAGGTGACCGCGAGCACCACCGACCAGCGGCTGCTGGACGCCGGGGGCCCGTCGGACTGGGTCCACACGGATCCCTGGCGAGTCCTGCGCATCCAGTCGGAGTTCATCGAGGGCTTCGGCACCCTCGCCGAACTCCCGCCCGCCATCAGCGTCTTCGGCTCGGCTCGCACGCCCGTGGACTCACCCGAGTACGACGCCGGCGTGCGGCTCGGCCGCGGCCTGGTCGAGGCCGGCTGGGCCGTGATCACGGGTGGCGGCCCCGGTGCCATGGAAGCGGCGAACAAGGGCGCGCTGGAGGCGGGCGGCATCTCGGTCGGCCTCGGCATCGAGCTGCCGTTCGAGCAGGGACTGAACCCCTATGTCGACATCGGTCTGAACTTCCGGTACTTCTTTGTCCGGAAAATGATGTTTGTGAAGTATGCCCAGGGGTTCGTCGTCCTCCCCGGCGGCCTCGGCACCCTCGACGAACTCTTCGAGGCCCTCACCCTGGTCCAGACCCAGAAGGTCACCCGCTTCCCGATCGTCCTGTTCGGCAGCGCGTACTGGGGCGGCCTCGTCGACTGGCTGCAGAACACGCTGGTGGCCCAGGGCAAGGCGGCGGAGAAGGACCTGCTCCTGTTCCACGTCACCGACGACGTGGAGGAGGCGGTGGCACTGGTGTCGAAGGAGGCCGGGCGCTAGCGCTCGGCCCGGACCGGGTGCGGTGCCCGCGCGGGCACCGCACCGAGGGGCTCTAGGCCAACCCCCGCCGGGCCACCGCCGGCGGCCGGTGGCCCGCGATCGACGCCACCATCTCCAGCACCTGACGCGTCTCCGCCACCTCGTGCACCCGGTACACCTGCGCCCCGAGCCACGCCGACACCGCGGTCGTCGCCAGCGTCCCCACCACCCGCTCCTTCACGGGCTTGTCCAGCGTCTCCCCGACGAAGTCCTTGTTGGACAGGGACACCAGCACCGGCCACCCCGTCTCCACCATCTCGCCGAGCCGCCGGGTCGCCTCAAGGCTGTGCCGCGTGTTCTTCCCGAAGTCGTGCCCGGGGTCGATCATGATCGACTCCCGGGGCACCCCCAGCGCGAGCGCCCGCTCGGCCAGTCCCACCGTCACCCGCAGGATGTCGGCCATGACGTCGTCGTACGTCACCCGATGCGGCCGCGTCCGCGGCTCGGCGCCCCCGGCGTGGGTGCACACCAGCCCCACCCCGTAGCGCGCGGCGACCTCCGCCAGCCCCGGATCCACCCCGCCCCACGCGTCGTTCAGCACATCGGCCCCCGCCTCGCACACCGCCGCGCCCACCTCGGCCCGCCAGGTGTCCACGCTGATCACGACGTCGGGGAAGCGCCGGCGCACCTCGGCCACGAACCCGACCGTCCGCCGCGCCTCCTCCTCGGCGGTCACCTCTTCCCCCGGCCCGGCCTTGACCCCGCCGATGTCGATGATGGCCGCCCCCTCCGCCACCGCCTGCTCCACGCGCGCGAGGGCCGGCTCGTCGCGGAAGGTCGCTCCCTGGTCGTAGAAGGAGTCCGGGGTCCGGTTCACGATCGCCATGATCACCGGTTCGTGCGCGCCGAATTCGCGCGTGCCCAGCCTGAGCATCCCCTATGACCTCTCCTAGTACGTCCTGGCAAGTCGTCGGCCTTCGGCCGCCTGCGACCCTAACTGTCAGAGTCGCATGGCACGATCGGACACTGAGACACTCGACCGCACGCATCAACCGACCGTGGGGGCCACAGCGATGGTCATGTTCCTGTTCCTGGTCGTCGCGCTGGCCGTCGTGGTCGCCGCGGTGACGCTCGCCGTGGTGGGCGGCGGCGAGGGCGACGGACCGCTGCCGGAGGCAGCGCCCGAGCGACTGCGCGACCCGCTGCCGCCGGACCGCCCGGTCGACCGCGCGGACATCGACAGCCTCCGCTTCCCGCTCGCCGCCCGCGGCTACCGCATGGCCGACGTCGACGACGCCCTCAGCCGCCTCGGCGCCGAGCTCGCCGAGCGCGACGCCCGCATCGCCGACCTGGAGTCCGCGCTGGCCGGGGCCCGGACGGGGTCCGGCGGCCGGGTGTCCATGGAGAAGGACGGCCCGGAGGACCAGCGATGAGCGACGGTACGGCCATCGCGGGTCCGGACGGCGCCCTGCGCTGCCCCTGGGGCCTGTCCACCCCGGACTACGTGGCCTACCACGACGAGGAGTGGGGCCGCCCGGTCCACGGCGACGAGCCGCTGTTCGAACGCCTCAGCCTGGAGGCCTTCCAGTCCGGCCTGTCCTGGATCACGATCCTGCGCCGCCGGGAGGGCTTCCGCGCCGCCTTCGCCGACTTCCAGATCACGAAGATCGCCGCCTTCACCGACGCCGACCGCGACCGCCTCCTGGCCGACCCGGGCATCATCCGCAACCGGGCCAAGATCGACGCGACCCTCGCCAACGCGCGCGTGCTCGCCGACTGGGCTCCGGGCGAGCTGGACGAGCTGATCTGGTCCCACGCCCCGGATCCGGCCGCCCGCCCGGCCCCGCAGACCTCCGCGGACGTCCCCGCGATCACCCCGGAATCGACGGCCCTGTCAAAGGCCCTGAAGAAGCGGGGCCTGCGCTTCGTCGGCCCGACGACGGCGTACGCCATGATGCAGGCGTGCGGCCTGGTCGACGACCACTTGGCTTCCTGCGTGGCGAGGGGCGCCGGCTAGGTCCTGCCGTTTGGATCAGCCCCGGCTGCGAGGATCGGTTCTTCTCGGCCGAGCCGAGCGGGGGCGATGGGGGTGCCCCCGCGCGAGCGAAACCGGTTCGAGCGTGGGGGAGGGCGTGCCAGGGCCCGCGGCGCCGGGATGATCCAGGCGACAGGGCCCAGGGGTGCGGGGATGCGTGCGACCAGCCCGCCCGGACCCGCAGCCCCCGACGCGCTACCGCCTCGGGCTCATCGGCCCAGATACTTCGGCTTCTCCTTGTTCACGAAGGCCTGCACGGCGATCGCGTGGTCCTCGGAGGATCCGGCCCGGGTCTGCAGCTCGTCCTCCTTGTCCAAGGTCTCGTCCAGGGAGTGCGACAGCCCGAAGGCCACCGCCTCCTTGATCGCGCCGTAAGCCACCGTCGGCCCCTCGGCGAGCGCCCGGGCCACCTTCTCGGCCTCCGCGCGCAGCTCGGCCGCGGGCACGAGACGGTTCGCGATCCCCAGCTCGTACGCCTCCTGCGCCTTGATGTTCCGTGGGAAGAGCAGCAGGTCGGCGGCCCGGCCGGGCCCCACCACCCGGGGCAGCGTCCACGAGATCCCGGAGTCGGCGGTCAGGGCAACGCCCGCGAACGACGTGTTGAAGGCCGCCGTGTCCGCCACCACCCGGTAGTCCGCCGCCAGCGCGAAGCCGAAGCCGGCCCCGGCCGCGACGCCGTTCACCCCGGCCACCACGGGCTTCGCCATCCCGGCCAGCGCCCGCACGATGGGGTTGTAGTGCTCACGCACGGTACTCATGGTGTGCCCCGAGCCGGTCTCCCGGTCGGAGATCAGCAGCCCGATGTGCTCCTTCAGGTCCTGGCCCACGCAGAACGCCCGCTCACCGGCGGCGGTCAGCAGCACGGCCCGTACGGCGTCGTCGCCCGCCGCGGCCTGGACCGCGTCCCGCAGGGCGACCTTGGCCGCGACGTTCAGCGCGTTCATCGCCTCGGGGCGGTTCAGCGTGATCGTCGCGAGTCCGTCGCTCACCTCGTAGAGCACGGTGTCGGCCATGGGGTATCCCCTCCGGGGTAGAGGCTTGGGCGTACCGGTCGGTACGCGCCTGTCTGAGGACAGCATGGCGGAGATCACGGACAACGGCCCCGAGCGGACGTGTGACCTGCGTCAAAGAATTCGTGCCCGTTTCCGTTCGGCCGAAGTGTGTGCGGTGGCGCAGTATCGCAGTCACATCGCCGAATTGAGTGGTTTTGCTCGCGTGCGTTGCCCAAGCGATGCCGACTGATGTTGGTCATCGGGTCCTGAGATGCGGGATAATGGCTTGGAAGCAATGTGTTCGATGCCGGTGTCGCGTGTCTCATGCCAGACGCGCGTGCCCTCCATGGGGCCGTCGGCTTTGACGATGAGCTGGTTTCAGGAAGGGGAACGAGCATGGCGGCCATGAAGCCGCGGACGGGCGATGGCCCGCTCGAGGTGACCAAGGAGGGGCGGGGCATCGTCATGCGCGTTCCGCTCGAAGGCGGCGGTCGGCTCGTCGTCGAGCTGACCCCTGACGAGGCCGACGCACTCGGCGACGCCCTCAAGAAGGTCGTCGGCTGACGCGGCAGCGACCCTATCCTTTCGGCGGCCCCGGCATCGCACATGGTGCCGGGGCCGCCGCGTCCGCGGTAGCTCCGTCGGCGTACGGCCGCTCAGGCGCTCAGGCGCTCAGCGCTTGACCGCGCACAGCAGCCCGTCCCCCACCGGCAGCAGCGACGGCACCAGCTCCTGGCTCTCCCGCACCGCGCGCAGCAGCTCCCGGATGCGTATGACCTCGGTGGGCTGGGGGCCCGAGTCGACCGTGCGGCCGTTGGCGAAGACGCCCTCGAAGACGACCAGTCCGCCCGGCCGCAGCAGACGCAACGATTCAGCGAGATAGTCGAGGAACTCCAGCCGGTCGCCGTCGCAGAAGACGAGGTCGTAGCCGGCGTCCGCGAGCCGGGGCAGCACGTCCAGGGCGCGGCCCGGGATGAAGCGGGCGCGGTTGCTGGCGAAGCCGGAGGCGCGGAAGGACTGGCGGGCGAACTGCTGGTGCTCGGGCTCGGGGTCGACGGTGGTCAGGACGCCGTCGGGGCGCATGCCGTGCAGTAGGTGGATACCGGAGACGCCGGTGCCGGTGCCGATCTCCGCCACCGCCTTCGCGTCCACGGAGGCGGCCAGCAATCGCAGCGCGGCGCCCGTGCCGGGCGACACCGAGCGCAGCCCCGCCTCACGGGCCCGGTCCCGGGCCCAGCGCAGGACGTCGTCCTCGGCGACGTAGGCGTCGGCGAACGCCCAGCTCGTCTGCCGGTTGCCGGTAATGACCCTCTCCTGTCCCCGTGGTTGCCTCGGCGTGACTGTATCCGTTGCGGCCGGGAACCCGCAGATGGGACCGCGCGTTTAGAGGGGTGGGAAGACGAGCGGGGGGACACAGTTGGATCACGACGGCGAGCAGGGCCGCGAGCAAGTGCTGACGCAGGCGCACCAGCCGTGTCAGCCCAGATCAATTTCTCGTAAAACCGCTTATCCGGAGCTAACGGGCGAGGTGGCTATGGTAGGGGCTCCACTGGACACCACCAGAGCCGACAGGGGAGGTGCGGCTGCGCCTGTGGATCGGGGAGGAGTGCTGCGGCGCTTTCTCGGATCGGCGGGCAGGCCGAAATCCGTGAACGACACCGCTGACCACAGCCACGCCGGCGACTACGCCCAGACCGCGACCTTCTCCACCGACGCGGACGGGCAGGCGTGGACTCCGCCCACCTGGGAGGAGATCGTCAGCACGCACAGCGGCCGCGTCTACCGACTGGCGTACCGCCTGACCGGCAACCAGCACGACGCCGAGGACCTCACCCAGGAGGTCTTCGTCCGTGTCTTCCGCTCCCTGTCGACCTACACGCCGGGCACCTTCGAGGGCTGGCTGCACCGCATCACCACCAACCTCTTCCTGGACATGGTCCGCCGCAAGCAGCGCATCCGCTTCGACGCGCTGGGCGAGGACGCCGCCGAGCGGCTGCCCAGCAAGGAGCCCACGCCCCAGCAGGTCTTCAACGACGCCCACTTCGACGCGGACGTCCAGCAGGCCCTCGACACCCTCGCGCCCGAGTTCCGCGCCGCGGTCGTCCTGTGCGACATCGAAGGACTGTCGTACGAGGAGATCGCCGCGACCCTGGGCGTCAAGCTCGGCACCGTCCGGTCCCGTATCCACCGCGGCCGCTCGCAGCTGCGCAAGGCCCTCGCCCACCGCTCGCCGGAGGCGCGCGCCGAGCGCCGCTCCTTCGTGCCCCGTGTGGCCGCGCTGGGGGGAGGGGGCACGACCGCGTGAGTGGCTCCCGACCCAACCCCGCAGAACGGCTCCTGGCCGAGCAGCATCTTGGCGACCGACTCTCCGCCCTCGTCGACGGAGAGCTCGGTCATGAGACGCGCGAGCGCGTCCTGGCACACCTGGCGACCTGCGCCAAGTGCAAGTCCGAGGTCGACGCCCAGCGCCGGCTGAAGAACGTCTTCGCGGAGGCGGCACCCCCGCCTCCCTCGGAGAGTTTCCTGGCCCGCCTTCAGGGCCTCCCCGGGGGAGGTGACCTGGACGGCGGCGGCTCGCCGCTTGGCGGGGGCGGATTCGGCGGACTGTCGGGACGACCCGGCGCCACGGGCGTCTTCGGCGTGAAGCGGAGCGACCGCTTCGAGTTCGGATACGTACCTGCGCGCTCGCACGCGCCGGTGCTCCACGACCCGGACCGCGGCTTCCGCACCCACCCCGTGGGCCGTCATGACGCCGACCGCTCCGCGTCCTCGCGCATGCGGTTCGCCTTCGTCGCGGCGGGCGCGGTGTCGCTGGCCGCCATCGCACTCGGCGGCGTCGCGACGAGCGGGCCGGGCGACGCCGAGGCGCGCGGCGGCTCGGGGTCCGGCAGCAACATGACCCCCGCGCGGACCCAGGGCAGCGGTGTCGCGACGACCCCCGAGAACCAGCGCCGCCGTGCGGTCGGCCCGCTGCTCGCCCAGGGCCAGGGCGGGCGCACGCTCGACACCCCGACGGCCTCGACCGCGGTGTCGGCCCCGCTCCTGCCCGGCATGCCGGCCCAGGCCGCCGACCAGGAGCTGCACGCCCTGGCGGCACCCGTGGTGGCCGGCGCGGCCGCCATGTCCCCGTTGATACGCCCGCTCAGCGCGACCCCGCCCCTCACGCTGACCGCGTGGTCCTCGGACGCCGGGATCACGGCGACTCCGGGCCTGCTCGCCGCACCCGTCCCCGACGCGACCTCGTCCCCCTCCGCATCCTCGGCCGTCGATCGCTGACCGGCCTCTGCGCAGCGGCCCGCGAACCTGATTGAATCCAGGGCGGGCCGCGCGCCGTGCCTGTCGGCCGGGCGCGGAGTCGATGCACCGCGGTCGCGTTGTCGCCGCGTGCGGTTGGGGGAGGGAGCACGAAGTCGCCGGTTTCCCGGGGGAAGCCGAGCGCGACAGCGCAGGGTCGAGCAGGCATTCGCGCGCCGGCCGGTTCCTGGTGGGGGCCTGCCGGGGGCGTCGGGGATTCACGCGGGCTGCCCAGCCGGGCTCCGGCGGTGTGCGTCCGGACGCGGCACACGGCACGCCACGAAGCGTCCTGCTCGGCCACCGGTCAGCAGCGAGTAGGAAGCAGAGCATGAACGAGGGGAAGCCCGCGAAGGCGAAGTGGTGGAGCCGGCCTCGACCACAGGAGGCCTCGGGCCCATCGCAGGGGGCGACCGCGACGCCGGACGGGACGGAGCCCGAGGGCGTCGGCGAGCGGGGGGCCGCGGTGGACACGGGCGGCGATTTCGAGCTGGCGCGTCCGTTGGAGAGCGCGGGCGCGGACGGCGCGGGCGCGGACGGCGCCGACTCGACGTCGACCGACGGTGACTTCGAGCTTCGGCCCGCTTCGAGCGGCCTTGAAGGTGCGGTTTCGGGCGGTGCGGTTTCGGGTGGTGCCGTTTCGGGCGGTGCCGTTTCGGCCGACGGCGACTTCGAGCTTCGGCCTGCCCAGAGCGCCCCTGCCGTGATCGAGGAGCCCGCCGACGGCACGGCGTCCGCCCCCGCGGACCCCGCCGCCGACCGCCCGAGGCCCCTGCACGACCCCGACCCCTACAGCACCCCGCCCTACGGCGAACCGGGCCCCTGGGCGCCCGCCCCACCGGTCCAGCACCCGGCGACGACTCCGGCGTCCGGAACGGCCGTACCGATGCCGGCCCAGGCCACGGCGACTCCGGCAGCCCCGGCAGCGCAGGCAGCTCAGTCAGCTCCCTCTGCTCCGCCCGCGCCGGTCCCTTCGGCCACGCCGACGCCGCCCCCCACCCCGGCCATGCCCACCACCCCGACCATCCCCACCCAGCCGACACCCCAGGCCCCCACCGCGCACGTCCACCCCACCCCCGACCTTCCCGGCCCCACCGAAGCCCCACCCCCCGCCAACCCCTGGCAGAACTACGACCCCTGGGCCCAGGGGCCGGCGCTCCCCGGCGCCCCCCTCCAGCAGAACGGCGCCGCCGTCGCCACCCGGCAGCAGCGGCGGAAGCGGGCCAGGAGGGTGCTGCTCGTCGGCGCCGTGCTGCTCGCGCTCGTGTCGGGTGGGGTCGGGGGAGTCGTGGGGGCGTACCTGGAGCGCAACGGCGGTGTGGGGGACGTGGAGCTGCCGCAGGCCGGGGCCGAGGCCAGTGGGCGGGCACCGGACAGCGTCGCCGGGATCGCCGCACGCGCCCTGCCCAGCGTCGTGACACTGCATGTCAGCGGCAGCGAGGAGCAGGGCACCGGCACCGGCTTCGTGCTCGACGACCGAGGGCACATCCTGACCAACAACCACGTCGTGGAGCCCGCCGGGGACGACGGCGAGATATCGGTGACCTTCCACAGCGGTGACACCGCCAAGGCCGAGGTCGTCGGCCGGGACGGCGGCTACGACCTCGCCGTCGTGAAGGTCAGCGACGTCCGCGGGCTCACCCCGCTGCCGCTCGGCAACTCCGACAACGTCCAGGTCGGTGACCCGGTGGTCGCCATCGGCGCCCCGTTCGACCTGGAGGGCACGGTCACCTCGGGCATCATCAGCGCCAAGGAGCGGCCCATCACGGCCGGCGGCGAGGGCGGTGACGGCAGTGACGTGTCGTATGTGGACGCTCTGCAGACCGACGCCCCCATCAACCCGGGCAACTCCGGTGGGCCCCTCCTCGACGTCCGGGGCCATGTCGTGGGCATCAACTCCGCGATCCGTTCCGCCGGCAGCGGCTCCGAACTCGACGGCGGCCAGTCCGGCTCCATCGGCCTCGGCTTCGCCATCCCGGTCAACCAGGCCAGGCGCGTCGCCGAGGAGCTGATCAACACCGGCCGGGCGACCCACCCGGTCATCGGCGTCACCCTCGACATGGACTACGCCGGCGACGGTGCCCGGGTCGGCGCCAAGAGCAGCGACGGCGGCCCCGCGGTGACCGAGGGCGGCTCCGGCGACAAGGCCGGGATCAAGCCCGGTGACGTCATCACCGAGGTCGACGGCCAGCGGGTCCACTCCGGCGAGGAACTGATCGTCAAGACCCGCGCCCACCGCCCCGGCGACCGGCTCGAACTGACCCTGGAGCGCGGCGGCAAGGAGGTCACGATCTCCCTGACGCTGGGCTCGTCGAGCGGCCGCTGAAGCGGGACCGAGACTCACAGAAACCTCTCACCGTGGCCCGTGTCACCACCCCACGCGGGCCCTGACAAGGCAAACAACCCGGAAAACCGCACGCCCACCCGCATTCGGAGACCTCGGGACAGTACCGGTCGTAGCGGATCGCCGGGTACCGTGGATCCGGCCCGGACCACGGAAGACCACCCAGACCGCCGAGGGCCGAGGACCGAGGACATCGCAAGGAGCTTCAGGTGTTCAATGACATAGGACCGCTCGAGCTGGTGACGCTCGTTGTCCTTGCCGTGCTCGTCTTCGGTCCGGACAAGCTCCCGAAGCTCATCCAGGACGTCACGCGGACCATCCGCAAGATCCGTGAGTTCTCGGAGAGCGCCAAGGAGGACATCCGGCAGGAACTGGGCCCGGAGTTCAAGGACTTCGAGTTCGAGGACCTCAACCCCAAGACGTTCATCCGCAAGCAGCTGGACAACGACGAACTGGGGATCAAGGAGATCCGCAACGGCTTCGACCTGAAGAAGGAAATGGCCGAGGTCACCGACGCCGTCCACGGCCGTGAGTCGGAGTCGTCGTCAGCGTCGTCCTCGTCGTCCGCCTCGTCTTCGGGGTCCTCCGGCGGCAGCATCGACATGACGAAGAAGCCCGAGACCGCGCGCGACGAGCGCCCGCCGTACGACGCGGACGCCACCTGAGCCGTGCGAACACGGGAGCGCACAGCACCCGTACGTGACGCTTCTCATACTCCGCCCGGGTCGCACACGGCCTGAACCCGCCCTCCGTGCGCCCCGCGCGCCGGGCGGTTTCCCTGCTGCTCTCAGCGGTGTGGCTATGCTGCCGAGTTGGTGGGCGGACCGTAGCCAGAAGCGTGGTGCCGCCCGAAGGGGGGCCGGGCCGGGCTGGTCCGGCGAGAGCGAGGAGGCGTCCGGGCACATGGACACGACGAGTCAGACGACGAGTCGCGCAGTCGCGCAGGAACCGACCGCGGAGAGTGGACAGCAGGTCCTCTCTGCCCGGCGCACGGTCGACGGCTACCTGCTGGCGCCCTTCCCGTGGTACGGCCTCGACGAGGCGTTCACGGGGCCGCGCTGGCTGATGCAGGTCGGGACGGCGGCCGACGGGGCCGTGGAACACGGCTCGATCGGGCACGGTGACGAGCCCTCCGTACGGCATGAGGCGACGGAGGACCGGGAGAAGTTCGCGGTGGTGGTGACCGTCGCGGCGAACCCGCCGAGACGCAGCGCCGACGGTACGGGGCTGCTGGAGGCCACGTCGGTGTCCTCGGCGGCGTGGCTCGCCGGGGTGGGGCTGCTGTCCTTCACCTGGCCGGGGCAGATGGACCACTCACTGCGGGACAACTGGCTGGACCAGCAGACGGAGACCGCGTGGGCGCTGGCCGACGACCTCGACGGTCCGGACTGGTCGACGCTGTCGCTGCCCGTGGACGGGGTGCCGACGCCCTTCCACTACCGGGAGTCGGAGTTCGGCTGGGTGCTCGCCGGGTCGACCCAGGCGGGGGTGCACGTGGGGGCGTATGGGCGCGGGATGAGCGCGTACGGTCTTGGCTTCGCCGTGATCAAGGACATCGCCGCGTACGCCTAGCTGTATTGACCCGCAGCGTTGTTCACGCGGCTGATGGGTGGCTGGCCTGCGAGTGCGGTGTGGCAGCGGTGGTGGTTGTAGGTGTGCAGGAAGTCT
>NZ_JBIWJD010000012.1:0-187718 GCF_044764945.1 Streptomyces sp. NPDC093568
AGACTTCCTGCACACCTACAACCACCACCGCTGCCACACCGCACTCGCAGGCCAGCCACCCATCAGCCGCGTGAACAACGCTGCGGGTCAATACACCTAGCGGGGGGCCCGCTTCAGCTCGCGGGTGATCGCCCACGCGTCCGCCACCGGGCCCATATGCGCGAGCTTGTCGGGGTTGAGCACCGTGCGGATCGTCTGGATCCGGCCCTCCAGGACGTCGAGGACCAGGGTCTGCAGCACCCGGCCGTCGCGGTCCCGGTAGACGGCACCGGGCTGGCCGTTGACCTCGTGCGGCTCGACGGCGATGCCGAGCCGGGCCAGCCGGGGGGAGACGGCGGCGAGCAGCCGGGCCACGTTGTCCGCGCCTACGACGGCCCTGGCCAGCTGCGGTGCCTTGCCGCCGCCGTCCCCGACCAACTGCGCGTCGGCGGCCAGCAGCTCCCGCAGTCCGCCCATGTCACCGTCCTTGAGCGCGTCGAAGAACCGCGCCGCCAGCTCCTGCCGCTCCTGCCGGTCGGCCGCGAACCGGGGCCGACCGGCCTCCATGTGCCGCCGGGCCCGTACGACCAGCTGCCGGCACGCCGCCTCCGAGCGTCCGACCGCCGTGGCGATCTCGTCGAAGCCGAAGCCGAACACCTCCCGCAGCACGAACACCGCACGCTCCAGCGGGCTCAGCCGCTCCAGCAGCAGCAGCGCCGCCATCGACACCGAGTCGGCCAGCTCCACCGAGCGCGCCGGGTCCTGGTACGGGTCGCTCAGCAGCGGCTCGGGGAACCAGGGACCGACGTACTCCTCGCGGCGCACCCGCGCCGAGCGCAGCACGTCGATCGAGATCCGGGTCACCACGGCCGACAGATAGGCCTTGGCCGAGGTGGGCCGGGTCGACGAGCCGTCGTAGCGCAGCCAGGCCTCCTGCACCGCGTCCTCGGCCTCGCCCACGCTGCCCAGGATCCGATAGGCGATCGAGAACAGCAGCGGGCGCAGCTCCTCGAACTCATCGACCTTCCCCACGTGCGATCCCCTCCGTCGAAGTCGTCCGGCCCGCCGAGGCGGCCCGGCTCAGTGGAACTGTCCGGCCTTGTAGTCGCCGGCGGGCTGCCGGGTGATGACGTTCAGCCGGTTCGCCAGGTTCATGAAGGAGATCAGCAACAGCAGGGCCCCCAGCTGTTCCTCGTCGTAGTGCCGGGCGGCCTGCTCCCACACCTCGTCGCCGACTCCGGCGCCCGAGTCCGCGATCCGGGTCCCGGCCTCCGCGAGTTCCAGCGCGGCCCGCTCGGCCGCGGAGAAGACCGTGGCCTCCCGCCAGGCCGCCACCAGGTTCAGCCGTACCGGGCTCTCCCCGGCCGCGGCCGCCTCCTTGGTGTGCATGTCGATGCAGACCGCGCAGCCGTTGATCTGGCTGACGCGCAGCGACACCAGCTCCTGGGTCGCCGCCGGCAGCGCCGAGTCCTTGACCACCCGGCCCGCCGACATGACGTACTTCAGGGCCTTGCCGATGGTCGGGTCGGTGAGGAGGTTCAGTCGTGCGTCCATGGTGTGCTCCCTTGGCCGTCGTAGTGGCTACACCCCCGAGACGAGATGACCCGACCCCCTGTGACATCGGCGAATGTGATCTGCGTCTCGCGCCGGGAAGCGCCGGCGGGGGCGGCTTTCGGCACCTGGCGCGCAGGAACGCGGCAAAGCTGTGATGGTGGTGTGAGGGGGTGTGAGGGGAGCGGCATCCCCGATCCCGCAGGGCGGTGAGCGCGTTGGCAGCGAGCGACGACACTCCGTACGAACCCTCCGTCTCCCACGTCGATCCGCTGGGAGACCCGTTCCTGCGCACCCGTTTCGCCCTGCCCGCCCGGCCCGCCACGTTCCTGCGCCGTGAGCGGCTGGTCGAGCACCTCGACCAGGCCCTGCGGACACCGCTGACGATGGTGAACGGCGCCGCGGGGGCCGGCAAGACGCTGCTGGTCGCCGACTGGGCGGCGGGCCTGGGGCAGCCGGTCGCCTGGCTCACGCTCGACGCGGCGATCCAGAGTCCGCGGATGTTCTGGGCGCATCTGCTCCAGGCGCTGCGGCTGAGCGGGGCGCCGGTCGCCGGCATCGGCGGCCCCGCCGGGACCGGCGGGGTCGGCCGCACCCTGCTGGCCCGGCTCGCCGCGCGGCTGGCCGAGGGCGAACGCGTCGTGACCGTGGTGCTCGACGAGTACGACCGGATCAGCGCCCCGGAGATCTCGCGGCAGCTGGAGTTCGTGCTGCACCACGCCGGGCCGGGACTGCGCCTGGTCATCGTCACCCGGACCGAGCCGCTGCTGCCGCTGCACCGCTATCGCGCGGCCGGCGCGATGACCGAGATCCGCAACGCCGAACTGGCCTTCACACCCGAGGAGACGGTCGCGCTCCTGGAACGGCACGGACTGCGCCTGCCCGTCCCCGCCGCCGACGCCCTCGTGGACCGCACCGGGGGCTGGGCGGCCGGACTTCGGCTGTGCGCGCTGGCCGCCCGGCACGCCCCGGACCCGGAGGCCTATCTGAAGGAGTTCGAGGCCGGGCACAGCACGGTCGCCGACTTCCTGCTGGCGGAGGTCCTCGAACGGCAGCCGCCGCCCACCCAGGACCTGTTGCTGCGGGTCAGCGTCCTGGAGCGGTTCTGCGTCGGTCTGGCCGACGCCCTGACCGGACGCGCCGACGCCGAGTCCATCCTCGCCGGGCTGCACCGCGAGAACGCGTTCGTGGAGGACCTCGGCCACTCCTGGTACCGGCTGCACCCGCTCTTCAGGGAGATACTCCGGGCCCATCTGCGCGAGCGCTCCGCCGAGCTGGAACCGGAGCTGCACCTGCGGGCCGCGCGCTGGCTCGGGCGGTCCGGGCTGCTGCCGGAGATGCTGGCCCACGGCGCCGCCGCGGGGGAGTGGGACTTCACCGCCCGCGCCTTCGTCGACGACCTGGCGATCGGCCAGCTCTTCACCGGCCTGCGCTCCGACGACCTGGCCGAGCTGTTCTCCGGCATGGGGCCCGGTACGACGAGCCCGGCGGCGGACCTCGTCCGTGCGGCGCGTGATCTGTCCCGCTGCGACCTGGACCATGCGCTGGCCCATCTCCACCACGCCGAGGAGCGGTTGACCTCCGACGCCGCCGAGACCGCCGAGACCTCCGGCACCCCTGCGGCGGCCCGGCTGAGCTGCGCCCTGCTCCAGGCCCTGGCGGCCCGGCAGGCCGGGTCCCCGCGCCGGGCGGAGCAGGCCGTGCGCACGGCGCGCGAACTGGAGGAGGAGGTTCCGGCCTATCTGCTGCGCAAGCACCCCGAGCTGTCCGCGCTGCTGCTGACCCACCTGGGCTCGACCCGGCTGTGGGCCGGGCGGTTCGCCGAGGCGCGGGACGCGCTCACCGCCGTGGCCGACGGCACCGCGGGCGCCGCGACGGCGCTGCCGCGGGAGGAGTCCCTGGAGCATCTGGCGCTCCTGGACTACCTCGACGGCTGGCCGACCAGGGCGGAACACCAGGCGGCCGCGGCGATGACCGAGACGGAACGGTTCAGCCTGCCCCAGGAGTCCGTCTCCGCGCTCGGCCGGCTGGTCCTGGCCGCGGTGGCCGTCGACCGCAACGAACTGGCCGAGGCCCAGGCGCTGCTCGACCAGACCCGCGACTGCGCGGCGCGCGACCCGGTGACGGCCGCCGGCCGGTCCATCGCGACGGCCCGTCTGCTGCTGGCCCGGGGCAGGACCCGCGCCGCCCTCGCGGCCACGGAACCGGCCGTGACCGCCGACGTCGTCTCCCCCTGGGAACGCGGCCAGGCCGCTCTGGTCGCCTCCGCCGCCCACCTGGCCGAGGGCCGCCCCGACGAGGCAGCCCAGGTGCTGGCGCCCGTGACCGGCGAGCAGCCCACCTGTGCCGTGGGCGCGGCACGGGCCCACCTCGCGGCCGGCGACCCGGACACGGCCCTGAAGCTGCTCGACGTCATCGGCGGCGAGACCCGCACCGGTCCGGCGGTGCTCGTGCGGGCCATGCTGCTCAGGGCGCAGGCCGCGCACACGGCGGGCGACGCCGCCGGGGCGCGCAGACTGCTCGCGCGGGCGCTCACCGAGGCCCGGCGCGAACGACTGCGGCTGCCCTTCCTGGAGGCGGGGGCGTGGCTCGGGCCCTACCTGGCCGGGGAGCCCCTGCGCGGGCTGGCCGCGGGCTGGCTCGCACCGGGATCCGACTCCTCCGAGCCCGCGCCGCTGATGGTGGAGCGGCTGAGCGGACGCGAGCACGACGTGCTGGAGCGCCTCGCCCAGATGATGTCGACCGAGGACATCGCCGCCGACCTGTACGTCTCCGTGAACACGGTGAAGACCCACCTCAAGAGCGTCTACCGCAAGCTCTCGGTCAACCGCCGGGGCGACGCCGTACGACGGGCCCGCGAGCTGCACCTGCTGTGACGCGCGCGGTGGTCCGCGCCGACATCGAGAGGCGGTCATGACCGGAAATCAGCCGCTCACCGCGCGCGAGCGCCGGGCGGAGCTCAGGGAGCGCGCCGACTACACAGGCGGCGTCTACGGCTCCATGCTCGCCGCCTCCGTGGTGATCGGCGCCGGCGCGCTGGGCTCCTTCCCCCGCCTGGAACTGGTCCTGCTGCTGATTCTGACCAGCCTGGCCTTCTGGCTGGCCCATGTGCACGCCCAGCTGTTCGGGGCCCGCCTGACCCATCGCGTCCTGGACCGCCGGACCGTGCTGCACGTGTGCCGTGACGAATGGCCGATCGTCAAGGCGGCCGTCCCGCCGGCCGTGGCCGTGGCCGTCAGCCCGCTCCTGGGGCTGGGCGTGTCAGGGGCCGTGTGGCTGGCCCTCTCCGTGGCCGTCGCGGGGCAGGTGGGCTGGTCACTGGCCGCGGCACGGCGGGCCGGCGCCTCAGGGCGCCTGATGGCCGTCACCGCCTGCGTCAACCTGGCGCTCGGCCTGCTGATCATCGTGTTCAAGCTCGTCCTGACGCACTGACCCGCCGGCGGGGGAGCGGGCGGGGTCACCTGCCCAGGGTGAGGTGGGAGCGTCCCGGCGGGCGTCACGATGAGAACGGTGGCAGGTAGGTCGGCCTGCGGCTGTCGGCGGGAGGCAGCACATGCGCTACGAGATCCGTGTGGAAGGGCATCTGTCGGAGACCCTGGCCAAGGTCTTCCCGGAACTGGATCACGTGCTGATGTCCAGCCAGACGGTGCTGTACGGCTCCGTGGTCGACGACGCCCACCTGTACGGCCTGCTGGCCCGCTTCCAGTCACTCGGCCTGCGCGTACTGGAGATGCGGCAACTCCCGGAGTGACCCGTCCCTGAGGTCCTCCTGAAGGCCCTCTCGGAGGTCAGAGGTCGTCCGTCCGCACCCGGCCCGTGCGCGCCGCCTCGCCCAGCGCCTCGAAGTCCCGCTCGTTGCGGTCGGCGTAGGCCTGCCCGAACTCGGCCAGCGCACGGTCGAACCGGTCGCCGCCGCCCAGGTAGGCGGCGATGGCGACGGGGTCGCCCGATCGGGCGTGGGCCCGCGCCAGACTGCCCCCGCACAGCCACGCGAACAGCCGCAGCATCGACGGGTCCCAGGTCTCCGGCCGCGCGATGCCCTTCCAGTCCCGCAGCTGCCGCACGTAGAAGTCCCGCTGCTGCCCGTCGAGACCGCTCACGGTGTGGGTCCAGCCGAGGAAGATGTCGCTGGTCGTCTGGATCAGCCGCTGCCCGGCCACGACGCGCCGGCCCTGGTTGTCGTAGCGCTGCCCGCCGGTGTGCGCGGCCAGCACCGACTCCTGCGCCTCCTTGGCCTGGAGCAGCAGGGGGTCGTCGTCGTCCCGGCCGAGCAGGAGCAGGATCCAGCACCGGGTGCCGACGCTGCCGACCCCGACGACCTTGCGGGCGATGTCGACCAGGTGGTAGCGGCTCAGCAGATGGACCCGCTCGGACGACAGGGACCCCGCGTACCCCTCGAAGACGGTCTGCAGCTCCTTCTCCTCCTCGCCCACCGAGGAGCCGTTCAGCAGGTCCTCCAGCGGTGTGATGAGCGGCGGGTCCGGGGCGATGCGCCGGCCGTCGGCGGTGACGCGGGTGAGTTTGGCGAAGGCCTGGAGGTGGGTGCGGGTGCGTGCCTTGGCCGTCGCCTGGGCCGTGCGGCGCCGGGCCTCCTTGCTCATCGAGGAGGCCATCAGCTCCCGCATCTGGTCGGCGTCGTCCTGCGCGTACCAGATGTCCAGGCTGCGCATCCCGGCGAACTCCCGCATCCGCGTCCGGTACGCCTGTACGCACTCCCGTACGGCGCGGTCCTGCTCGGCGGTGGGGAACCCGTTGGCGCGGGCGGCGATCACGAAGCTCGCGGCGAGCCGTTTGACGTCCCACTCGAAGGGGCCGTCCAGGGTTTCGTCGAAGTCGTTGATGTCGAAGACCAGATGGCGCTCGGGCGAGGCCAGCAGCCGGAAGTTCAGCAGGTGGGCGTCACCGCAGAGCTGAACCCGCAGCCCGGTGTCGGGCAGCAGCCCCAGGTCCGTCGCCATGATCGCCGCGGCGCCCCGGTAGAAGCGGAACGGCGATTCCAGCATCCGTCCGTAGCGGATCGGCACCAGCTCCGGGACCCGGGTGGCCGACTGACGCTCGATCACCCCGATCGGGTCGGGCCGTTCCCCTCCCGGCTCGATGTCGGCGTGAGCGGACCGCGAGACGCGGCTCCGCGCACTCCTGCCGTACTCCGCCCGCTCCCGCGGTGACAGCGAGGCCGTGAACGCGTTCGGCATCGACATTACGCACCCTCCACCTCCGGCCGGCCGCCGCCCAGCACCCGCACGGACACCCCGGCCAACCCTCACCAGCCACCCCACCGCCCCGGCCGCCTCGGGGGATCACCCGTCAGGGGTGATCCGGGGGGCGGGGCGGTGGATGCAGTGGTGAGTCCGGTCCGTCCGGTGCGGTGGCCGCTTCGGCGGACACCCGGCCAAGGCCACCCCGCCACGCACGGCACCGCACCGAACGGATACGGCGAGGGTGCCGCCCACTTCGTAACGCAACCCACCCCCTGGCCGCTCCACCGCCACACCCACCCCACCGGATCACCCGCCATGGGTGACCCGGCCCGAGCCGGTGCGCGCCACGCTGGGCCCGTGAGGGTGCCGTACACCGTCCCGTCGGCGGTTCGGTGCTCACCGGGCGTGTCACGCGAGGAGGAGTCATGACCGTGCCGCGTGATTCCGCGCCGGGCACCGGAGCCGATCCTCTGGCCGACGGGACGGTTCTCGCCGAGCAGGACACCGATCGGCTGCTGGCGGACCTCGGCGGCTCGTGGACCTGGCTGCTGGGGTCGGCGCTGGCGACCTTGGTGCCCGGCATCATCGCTTTGGCCTGGCCGGATGCCACCCTGCACGTCCTGGCGGTGATCATCGGGGTGTATCTGCTGGTGACGGGCGGGTTCCGGTTCGTCACCTCCTTCGCCCGGGAGCAGGGCGACCGGCACCTGGGACTGCTCGCCGCGGCCCTCTACGTCCTCGCCGGCGTGCTGTGCCTGCGCCACCCGCTGCAGACCATCGCCGCGCTGTCACTGATCGTCGGCGCCGTCTGGCTGGTGACGGGCATGCTCACCGCCTGGACGGCCCTCGCCGCCAAGGGCCTGCCGCACCGCGCGGTCCTCCTCGGCGCCGGGGCGCTCGGCATCGTCGCGGGCATCGTGGTGCTGGCGCTGCCGAGCGATTCCGCCGTAGTCCTGACCCGGCTGCTCGGCCTGTGGCTGCTGCTGCTCGGACTCATCGAGCTGGGAGTCGCCCTCGCCTGGCGGTCCGCACTGCACCGGGCGGGCTTCACCCGCCCAGGGTGAGGCCGTTCGTCGTGAGCATGTGCACGCTGAGGTCAGCGGGAGCGGCAGAGCGGTCTCCCGCCCGGGACGGAGGCAAACGATGAGCGCGACCACGTACCTCGCCTACGACTATCCGCTGCTGAGCATGTTCTGGACCCTGCTCTGGTTCTTCCTGTGGATCATGTGGTTCGTCCTGCTCTTCCGGATCATCGGCGACATCTTCCGCGACGACAGCCTGAGCGGCTGGGGCAAGACCGGCTGGCTGGTCTTCTGCATCGTGCTGCCCTTCCTCGGCGTGTTCGTCTACCTCATCGCCCGCGGCAAGGAGATGGGCAGCCGCGAAATCGCCCACGCCCAGGCACAGCAGCGGGCGTTCGACGACTACATCCGCGACACCGCCGGCGAGAGCAAGCGGCCCAGCAGCGCCGAGGAACTCGCCAGGCTGTCCGAGATGCGCAGCCACGGCGACATCACGGACGACGAGTTCCGCCGCGCCAAGGACCTCGTCCTGAGCGGCGCCGGCCCGTCGGCCGGTACCGGCTCCACCACCACACCGGGCACACGCACCTGAGCACGCACCAAGGAAGCGAGGTACAACCATGGCCACCATGCAGACCAAGCAGGCGCACGAGACCAAGTACGCCTGGGCAGGGGGTCTGACGGTCTTCGCCGCCGTCATGCTCACCATCGCCGGACTGATAGCCGTCTTCCGCGGCATCATGGGGATCGCCGAGGACGACGTCTTCGTCACCACCAACAACTACGTCTTCGAGTTCGACCTCACCGGCTGGGGCTGGGTCCATCTCATCCTGGGCGTGGTCGCCGTGATCGTCGGCATCGGGCTGTTCCAGGCGTCGATGTGGGCCCGCGTCGGAGGCGTGGCCATCGCGGGGCTGATCATCATCGCCAACTTCCTCTCGCTGCCGTACTACCCGGTGTGGTCGGTGGTCATGATCGCGATCTCCGGGTTCATCATCTGGGCGCTGTGCGTCGCGCGGAAGGAAGACTTCCGGTAACCCGCCGACCGTGTGCCCGGTGACGACCCGCCGGAGGAGGAGGCTCGTGAACGGATACCCACCCATCGCCGATCACGGCATGGTCGGCGATCTGCAGACCGCTGCCCTGGTGGCGTCCGACGGCACCATCGACTGGTGGTGCACACCGCGCCTCGACTCGCCCAGCCTGTTCGCCTCGCTCCTGGACGGCGAGCGCGGGGGCCACTGCCGGCTGGCCGCGGAGCTTCCGGCGGACGGGATGGCGGTGCGGCAGCTGTATCTGGCCGACACCGCCGTCCTGATCACCCGGTTCATGGCCCCCGGCGGCGTCGGCGAGGTCGCCGACTTCATGGTGCCCCTCGAGTCGACGCAGGCCACGGACCGGCACACACTGCTCAGGTCGTCAGGGTCGTACGCGGCAGCCTGCCGTTCGCCTTCACCTGCCGCCCGCGCTTCGACTACGCCCGTGCCCCGCACACCGTGACCCGGCCGGACGGCCGGCACGCCGTGCTGCGCGGACCAGCGACCGACCTGCACGTGCAGAGCACCGAGGACGTCGAGCTGCGGACCGACGGCGACGACGTCACCGCCCGCTTCACGCTCTCGGCCGGCCAGATCGCGGCGGTCGTGCTGACCAGCACGGCAGGCGGGGGCCCCGCCCCGCCGGCGCCGTCGGTGGCGGGCGTCGCCGAGGAACTGGAGCGCTGCCAGTCCTTCTGGCAGTCGTGGCTGCGCTCGTGCACCTACCGGGGACGCTGGCAGTCCATGGTGAACCGCTCGGCGATCACGCTCAAGCTCCTCACCTACGCGCCCAGCGGGGCACCGGTCGCGGCGGCCACCATGGGGCTGCCCGAACAGATCGGCGGCGAGCGCAACTGGGACTACCGCTACACCTGGATCCGCGACGCCTCCCTGTCCGTGCGGGCCCTGATCGACCTGGGGTTCCACACCGAGGCGTATGCCTTCCGCCGCTGGCTGCGCGACCGCCTCGCGGCCGGAGCGACCCCGTCGGGCAACCCGCTGCAGATCATGTACCGGGTCGACGGCGACCCGCGGCTGAGCGAGGAGATCCTCGACCACCTGGAGGGCTACCAGGGTTCACGGCCGGTCCGGGCCGGCAACGCCGCCGCCGACCAGCTCCAGCTCGACATCTACGGCGAGGCCGCCGACGCCCTGATCGTGGGCCGCGACATCGGCGAGCTGCGCGGCTGGACGGCACTGCGCGGCGTACTGGACTGGCTGACCGACCACTGGGACCGCCCTGACGAGGGCATCTGGGAGACCCGGGGCGGGCGGCAGAACTTCACCTACAGCCGGCTGATGACCTGGGTGGCGTTCGACCGCGGCATCCGCGCCGCGCTGTACACCTCCCGGCCGGCCGACCTGGAACGCTGGACCGAGGCCCGGGACGCCGTCTTCCGGCAGATCGTGGAACAGGGCTGGCACGACAAGCGCCAGGCCTTCGTCCAGCACTTCGACACCGACGTCCTGGACGCCTCACTGCTGCTCATGCCCCGGGTCGGCTTCCTCTCCCCGCACGACTCGGACTGGCTGAGCACCCTCGACGCCATGGACGAGGAACTCGTCAGCGACAGCCTGGTCTACCGCTACGACCCGGCCGCCTCCCCGGACGGACTGCGCGGCTCCGAGGGCACCTTCAACCTGTGCAGCTTCTTCTACGTGGAGGCCCTCGCCCGCAGCGGCCGGCTTTCCCAGGCCCGGTACGCCTTCGACAAGATGCTCACCTACTCCAACCACGTCGGCCTGTTCGCCGAGGAGATCGGCCCCTCGGGCGAGCAACTCGGCAACTTCCCCCAGGCGTTCACCCATCTCGCGCTGATCACCGCCGCGATGGCGCTGGACGAGGAACTCGCCCGGCGCGACGGCGCGGGGCCGGCGGCACCCGAACGCGGATACCCGGTCGTACGCCGCCATGTCGTGGGTGACCCGGGCAGGGGCCTGTGAAGGAAGCGACGGCGCTTCCGGAAGCGGCCCGTGAAGGAAGCGACGGCGCTTCCGGAAGCGGCCCGTGAAGGAAGCGACCGCGGTTCCGGAAGCCACCCGCGCTGCTCGCCCGGGCCGGCATCTCACGTACGAGGCTGCTGCGTCCCCCCGGGCCTCGGCTCGTCTGTGCCCGGGGTGACCGTCTCGCCCGGGATCACCCGGGGTGCCGTCCCGTCGTCCTCGTCCTTCAGCGCCTTGGCCTCGGCCTTGAAGATGCGCGCCGACTTGCCCGCCGAACGGGCCAGGTCCGGCAGCTTCTTCGCGCAGAGCACGGCTATGACGACGACGAGGATGATCGCGACTTCGCTCAGTCCGAACATGGGTCGACCTCCTGGTGAGCTGGGGCGTGAGCCTCGGTGTGCGGCCGGCCCTGGTCAGACGTTCACGCCGAAGTCGGCGGCGATCCCGGCCAGGCCCGAAGCGTAACCCTGACCGACCGCGCGGAACTTCCACTCCGCGCCGCCCCGGTACAGCTCGCCGAAGACCATCGCCGTCTCCGTCGAGGCGTCCTCCGACAGGTCGTAGCGGGCGATCTCGGCGCCGCCGGCCTGGTTGACGACCCGGATGAAGGCATTGCGGACCTGCCCGAAGCTCTGCCCGCGGTTCTCGGCGTCATGGATGGAGACCGGGAACACGATCCGGTCGACCTCGGCGGGTACGGCCGCGAGGTTCACCTTGACCGACTCGTCGTCGCCCTCACCCTCACCGGTGAGGTTGTCGCCGGTGTGCTCGACCGAACCGTCCGGGCTGGTGAGGTTGTTGTAGAAGACGAAGTGCCGGTCGGAGAGGACCTTGCCGGCTGCGTCGAGCAGCAGGGCGGAGGCGTCGAGGTCGTAGTCGGTGCCGGTCCCGACCAGCACGGCCGTCAGGCCCGGTGCCTCCTTGCTGAGCGAGACGTTGCCACCCTTGGCCAGGGAAACTCCCACGGTTGCTCTTCTCCTGCGTGCGGTGATGACGTACCCCAGAAATCTACAACACTGTAGAAATACGGGAAGGTCGTATCCGGAAGGCCATATGGGAAGGCCATATGGGAAGGCCATATGGGAAGGCCGTCCCCGCCGGGCGACCTCTGCTTTCCTTACGATGTACCGCTCGATGTCTCGCAGATGGCGTGCGGCTCAGCGGAAGGGAGACAGGACATGGCGGATCACCGGCAGGGCCCCCGGCGCCGGGGGCAGGGCGAGCTGGAGGCGCTGGTCCTGTCGGCGCTGGGCGAGGCGGACGGGCCGGCTACGGCCGGCTGGGTGCAGGAGCGCCTCGGCGGGGACCTCGCCTATACGACGGTGATCACCATCCTGACCCGGCTGCTGGCCAAGGGCGCGGTGACCCGGGAGCGCGCGGGCCGCTCCTTCGCCTGGACACCCGCGTCGGACCAGGCGGGCCTCGCCGCGCACCGGATGCGCAAGGTGCTCGACGCCGAGAGCGACCGGGGGGCGGTGCTGGCCAGCTTCGTCACGGGTCTCGGCCCGGACGACGAGCGGCTGTTGCGCGATCTGCTGGGGCAGTCCGGCGGCGCGGGTCGGTCGCCGGGTCGGTCGCCGAGTCGGTCCTCAGACCGGCCCTCGGACCGGTCCCCGGGCGGGTCCCCGGGCGGGTCCCAGGGCGGGTCCCCGGGCGAAGGAGAAGACTGACGCCGTATGGGGGTCTTCGTCTTTCTTCCGCTCGTCCTGCCGCTCACGGCCTGGCCGATCGCCCGCCTCGCCGAGCAGCATCTGCATCCGCGCACCGCGACCAGGCTGCTGACCGGCGTCGCCGCGGTGATGGCGGCGTGCAGCACGCTGTGCCTGGGCCTGGTGATGGTGGTGGGCACCGCCCAACTGCCCGGCAACCCCCTCCCCGACGGCTGGTCGGATCCCGAGGTGCGGGCGGCGGTGCCGTACGACGAGGTGGTCGGCAAGGCGGCGATTCCGGCGCTGTGCGCGGTGGTCGTGGCCTGCGCCCGGACCCTGTGTCAGCACGGCCGGGTCCGCAGGCGCGCGCACCGGGCGCTGACCGGGCTGCCGGGCACCGAAGTGGCCGTACTGCCCGACGAGTTGCCGTACGCGTACGCGCTCCCCGGCGGCAGACGCGACCGCGTGGTCGTCACCACCGGCCTCCTGAACCACCTCGAACCCGCCGAACGCCGGGCCCTGTTCGCCCATGAGCGAGCCCATCTGGCCGCCGGTCACCACCGTTTCCTGCTCACCGTCCAACTGGCCGCACGCACCAACCCGTTCCTGCGCCCGCTGCGTACGGCGGTGTCGTACACGGCGGAGCGGTGGGCTGATGAGGAGGCGGCGCAGGTGGTGGGACACCGGCACACGGTGGCGTCCGCGATCGGCAAGGCGGCGCTGGTGTCCGGGGGTGCGCCGGTTGCGACCTTGGCGGGGTTCGCTTGGTCGGGGCCCGAGTTCGGCAGGGCTGATGGGAAGGTGGCCCGGTCGATGGGGTATCGCCGTACGGTTGGGTCCGCCGTCGGCAAGGCGGCGCTGGTGTCAGGGGGTGCGCCGGTCGTGACCTTGGCCGGGTTCGCCGCGCCGGGACCCGTGCCCCGCAGGGTGGCCGCGCTACTGGGGCCCGCCCCGGCGGTGCGCCGGTGGCCGTCGCTGTTCACGTCGGTGGGCCTGGCGGCGTGGTGTGCGGCCGTGGGGACGGCCGTGTCGGCGATGTCGTCGGCGAACTCGGCGGTGACGATGGTCCTCATCTTCCGCGCGGCCACACCACTGTGACCCGGGCAACGGAAGAGCCCGATTTCGTCGTCTGTTCATAAGGGGGCCATCGTGGCCCAGGGGGAGGAATGCCGGTGAGCGGCTCGGGGAAGCGGCGGCGTACACAGCCGGAGGCGGGGACGGGAGCGGGAGCGGGGACGGGAGCGGCCCGGCCGGGCCGGCGGAGGCGGATCCTGGCGTGGAGTGCGGGTGCGGCCTCGGCGGTCGTGCTCGGTGTCGCCGGCGTCGGCGCCTGGGTCTACCAGGACCTCGACAACAACATCAAGTCCGCCGACGTCGACGACAGGATCGGCGGGGACCGTCCCGCCAACCTCAGCCCCGGCTCGAAGAACATCCTCGTCGTCGGCTCCGACAGCCGCGACGGCGCCAACGCGAAGTACGGCAAGGACCTGACCACCATGCAGTCGGACACGCTGATGGTGCTGCACGTACCCGCGAACCGTGAGTGGGCCACGGTCGTGTCGTTCCCCCGTGACTCCTGGGTGGAGATACCGGCCTGCGACAAGGGCGACGGCAACACCTCCGACCCGCACCGCTTCAAGATCAACGAGGCGTTCGCGATCGGCGGCAGCAGCGGCGAGGTCGCCGGGGCCGCCGCCTGCTCGATCAAGACCGTCGAGGCCAACACCGGCCTGCGCATCGACCACTTCATGTCCGTCGACTTCCAGGGGTTCAAGGGGATGGTCGACGCCCTGGACGGCATAGAGGTCTGCCCCGAGGAGGCCATCCACTCCAAGAAGGCCCGGCTGGACATGGACGCGGGCTGCCAGACCGTAGGCGGCGAGCAGGCGCTCGGCTACGTACGGGTCCGCTACGGCGTCGGCGACGGCTCCGACATCGGGCGCATCGGACGCCAGCAGGAGTTCATGAACGCCCTGGCGGAGAAGGCGAAGGCCAAGCTGACGAGCCCGAAGTCGCTCTACGGCTTCCTGCAGTCCGGCACCAAGTCCCTCACCACGGACCCCGACATGGCCGGCATCAAGCCGCTGTACTCCCTCGCCTCGGAACTCAAGGGAATACCGAGCGATCGCCTGACCTTCCTCACCGTCCCCAACTACCCACGGGAGGCCGACGTGGCCTCCGACACGGCCAACGTCGTCTGGCAGTACCCGCAGGCCACCGACCTGTTCACCGCGCTCGCCAAGGACCAGGAGGTCGACAAGAAGCGACTGGAGGCAGAGGGGAAGAACCCCGTGTACGCCTCCGCCGTCCGCGTCCAGGTCCTCAACGGCACGTCGGTCCAGGGCCTGGCCGGCACGGTCGCGGAGAAGCTGCGCGCATCCGGCATCATGGTCACCGGCACCGGAAACGCCCCCGAGAACACCGGCACCACGACGGTCACCTACCCGGCGGGCCTGAAGAAACAGGCCGAGGCACTGGCGGCGCGGCTGCCCGGGGTCCGGGCGCGGGCGGCGGAGGCCGGGGATACGGCGGCCGGCGTGGTGACCTTGGTGGTCGGAAAGGACCTGGACGCCGCGCGCATCCGCTGAGCCGGGCCGACCCGGCCTGGGCAACCGTACGGACGTGGGGCGTTGGCGCGGCGTGGGGGCCGGGATGGTTCAGAGACTGACCTCGTGCGGCTGCTGACCGGACCCGGTCTGGGCAACTGTACGGATGCGTGGGGCGTTGGCGCGGCGTGGGGGCCGGGATGGTTCAGAGTCTGACGCCGTGCGGCCGCTGACCCGACCCCGCCTGGGCAACCGTACGGATGCGAGGGGCGTTCGGACGCCGTCCGGGCCGGGACAGGTCAGAGATCGAACTCGTGCGGCGGCAGCCCAAGCGCGTAGCACGCGTCGCGAACCACGGCCTGCTCGTCCTTGTCGAAGTCGCCGTCGGCGCCGCCGATGACGATGCCGATCTGGACAACGGCCCGCGCCTCGACGGGCTTCCTAATCGCCTTGGCGACCTCCTGCATCACGCTCACCTTGCCGAAGTCGAAGTCGGCGGCGAGCCGGTCGAGGTTCTCCTCGAAGCGACGGCGCAGATCGTCGGCGGGGAAGTTCCGCAACACGTCATTGCTGGCGATGAGTTGAGCGACGCGCCGCCGCTCGGAGGGATCGACGGTGCCGTCCGCCGCGGCGACGAGCGCGCACATGGCCATGCTCGCGTCGCGGAAGGCGCCGCTCTTGAGGTCGTTCTTCCTCGCTACCAGCTGGGTCTGCATCGTCGATGCGGACTCCTTGATGCGGTCCCAAAGGGCCATGCCGACTCCCGACTCCCTACACGATCACTCACTTCTACAGTAGTGTAGAAGTTACCAGAGATGGTAGACGCCCGAGTGCGAGTGCGAGCGCGCTGGCGGGGTTGAGCGAGCCCTCAACGGTGTGTTTAGGGTGCTGGCAATGCTCTCCACTCACGCCACACCGGCAACCGACGCCACTGCCGTACCAGCACCAAGGTCCGCGGAGGCACCGGCGAGACAGGCCTCACCACCCCAGCGGGACCCTTTCCTCGACAACGCCAAATACCTGGCGTTCGTGCTGGTGGCGGCGGGCCACGCCTGGGAGCCCCTGCGCGAGGGAAGCAGATCGATCACGGCCCTCTACACGCTCGTGTACGCCTTCCACATGCCGGTGTTCGCGCTGATCTCGGGCTATTTATCGCGCGGATTCGAGGCGACGCCGAGGAACATCGGACGCCTGCTGACCGGCATCGCGGCCCCCTACGTGCTCTTCGAGACGGCGTACACCTTCTTCACCCGCTGGACGAGCCACGACCCCGAGCGCCCGATCACCCTCTTCGACCCCCTCTACCTGACCTGGTTCCTGGCGGCCCTGTTCATCTGGCGCCTGACGACACCGATCTGGCAGACCCTGCGCCACCCGCTCCCGATCGCCCTCACGATCGCCGCGGCGGCGACCCTCTCCCCGTCCGTCGGCAACGACCTGGACCTCCAACGCGTCGCGCAGTTCCTGCCGTACTTCGTCCTGGGCCTGCGCCTGAAACCCCACCACCTCCACCTGCCGGCCCGTCGAGAGGCCCGCCTCCTGGCCGTACCGCTGTTCGCCGGCGCGCTGGCCCTGGCGTACTGGGCGGTGCCGAGGATGAACTACGCCTGGTTCTTCCACAACACCAGCGCGACATCGCTCGCGGCCCCCGCCTGGTACGGCCCGCTGATGACCCTGGCCACGTTCGGCTGCTCCCTCGCCCTGGTCCTGGGGTTCCTCGCGTGGGTGCCGCGCCGCAGGACATGGTTCACGGCGTTCGGCGCGGGCACGTTGTACGGCTATCTGCTGCACGGATTCGTGGCGCAGGCGGCGGAGTACTGGGGCTGGTACGACGCGGGCTGGATCCGTGGGCCGGCAGGGATACTCGCGCTGACGGGGCTCGCGGCGGCGGTGGTGACAGCGCTGTGCGCCCCCGCTGTGCGACGGCCTTTCCGGAAGGCGATGAAGTGGGCGGTGGCCAGGCTGCTGACACGCTGAGGCCACCCCGGGCAGGGCCCCGCCTCCACTACCGTGGCTGCCCATGACGGTCCTGATCATCGGCGGCAGCGGCTTCCTGGGAACGGAACTGGTCCGCCAGTCCACCGCGGCGGGACACGAGACGGCGGCGACATTCGCCTCCCGCCCCGGAAGAGCGCCGGACGTAGCGTGGCACCCCCTCGACGTCCGAGACCCAGCACACATCGCCAGACTGATGGCCGAGGTAACCCCATCCGTAGTGCTGAACGCCTCCAGCGGCAACGCCGACTGGGCGGTCACCGCCGAGGGTGCGATCCGCGTGGCCCTGGCGGCCGCCGAGCAGGGCTGCCGCCTGGTCCATGTCTCCAGCGACGCGGTGTTCTCCGGCGCGGACGTCCACTACGACGAGTCCTGCCTGCCCGACCCGGTCTCCCCGTACGGCGCGGCCAAGGCAGCCGCCGAGACCGCGGTACGACTCCTGCTGCCGGACGCGGTCGTCGCCCGCACCTCACTGATCATCGGCCACGGCCGCTCGGCGCACGAACGCATGGTGCGCGACCTGGCGTCCGGCACCCGCGAAGGCGCCCTGTTCACCGACAACATCCGCTGCCCGGTACACGTCGAGGACCTGGCCGCCGCCCTCTTGGAACTCGCCCTCTCCGACGCGTCAGGAGTCTCCCACCTGTCCGGCCCGGACGCCCTGAACCGCCACGACCTCGGCATCCTCATCGCCCACCACGAAGGCCTGGACGCCACCCACCTCCCCACGGCCAAACGGGCCGACACCACCCTGCCCGGAGGCCTGGACATCCGCCTCGACAGCCGCGCCACACAGAACCGACTGCGGACGAGGCTGCGCGGGGCCCGGGAGTTCCTTGACGGGGGCCGCCGCGCTGCTGACGGGCCGTCGCCGGCCCGTGGTTCACGCCACGTCGAATAGGTGATCACGCGATTTCTCACCCGACGACGCGGCGTCGCCGAGCTGCGGGACCACGCGTGTCATCAGGCGCTCCTCCAGAACGGACGCGTAGATGGCGGCCCGGGTGGCGGTGGGGTGGCTCGGCGGCCAGATTCCGCGGCGGAAGGCGCACCGGTGACTGCGGAGGAGCACGACTGTCGTGGCAGCGACGACAACGCCACCCGCGGCGTCGGGTCGGACCTCGCAGGTGAGTGACGCCAGCTCGCAGCCCCGCCGTTCGCAAGGATCTGGACAGCCCGGCGGGCGGGATCGTCAGTCACCGGGGTTGCGCATCGCGCTGTCCGCCGATGCCAGGACGACCTCGCCGTCGTCGGCGGGAAGAACGAGGTGGATGCCGTTTGACCTTGAGGCCGGCGCCGGAGCCGCTGCGAGGGCAGTCGTTCGTTCAAGAGGAGCCGACCACTGTGGCGCTACCTGTGGCCCTGCCGCCCTTGTGGCTGCCGGAGGTCCAACGGCCAATCCCCCACAGAGCCGTTGTCAGTGGCAGCTTTTAGGGTCTCAAGGCGCGGTCGGCTTCCGGGGGTTCCAGCTCTGAAGGGAATGGTTGCATCCCCGGCCTGTGTGGGGGCGGCCCGGAGGATCGTCCGGGACCTAACCGACGGTCGGGCTTCGTCGATGGCCAGCGGATGACCTGCCAGCGCCGACCGCGCACCGTCTCCTGTCGTGGGCATCACCTGATCCGTAGCTCCAGCCGGATCGGTCAGCGACGGTCATACCGACCAAACCGAGCAGGATGCCTGCCCCCACCGGCGCCTTCATCGGCCGCTAGCAACCACACCTTCCGGCTCGTCTGCGGCACGCCGGGCCGTCACCAGATAGCCCACGAAGCTGACTTCTGGCCTGGCCTTTGCCCACCCGTCCGCCTCCTTGACCGGAACCAGCACGGTCGTGCCCGGAACGGGGCGGTTCACCTTGTCCGTAGCACCCAGGGGTACCTCGAAACGACAGTGCACCTCGACGATCGATACCACTTCCACCGAGGTGGGTGCGTGCCCATCCTCCTGGCCGTGATGCTCCTCGCGGAAGTCGATCTCGTCCGCACGTTCGCTGCCAACGACGTCGGCGTAATCCTCCGGATCGACCTTCAGCAGCGTCCAGGAGACGACATCCCCGGGCGTGAAGCTCTGTCCGCAGCACTGGATCTGCCAGTCATCGACCCAAAGCGTCAACGTCATGCCGCCATTGTCTGCTGGGCGACCTGACCTCATCAGGGGCCCTCGCGCATGATCTACGACACAAGCTTTGGGAGTTCGATCGATCGAGCCCCAGCGCTTCGGACGCTCGCGGTGCGAGCCTGCGACGGGTTGACCAGAGTTCCTGCTGTCTGCCGTCGTTGATTTGAGGCGTTGACGTCCGGATCCCGGGCTTGCTGGTGCCTCTGAGATCTGCCGCGCCAACAGGAGCGGGCTTTGAGAGGGATGGAGTGGAGCCCAGCCGGCCGTGTCTTCACGACGCGGAGCGGCGAACCACTGGACGCAGCCAACGTCCGGCGAGATTTCAAGGCCATCGTGAAAAAGGCCGGACTGAAGCCTGAGTGACCCCGCGGGAGCTCCGGCACAGCTTCGTATCCCTGCTCTCCGACCATGGCATCCCGTTGGAGCGGATCGCGCTCTTTGTCGGCCACAGCAGTCAGGCGACCACTGAGGCGGTCTATCGCAAGCAGCTCAGGCCCGTGATCACGCAGCAGGGCGCCGAAGCGATGGATGACATCTTCGCCGAAGGTCAGGAAGAGGGGGCGCAGGCAGCCAGTAAGGCTGAGCGCTTCTTCGGTGTTTGAAGAGCGAAGTTGCCTCCGGGCCGGAGGACCGGAGGCAACTCGGCGGTGGATCGAGGACGGGGTGCCCTCTGCGGGTCAGTCCTTCGGGGCGATGGCGTTCAGCATCTCCGAGATGACGTGGTCGGCGGCGTTCTGGTGGCCCTTGGCGTTGGGGTGCACGAGGGCCGGCCGGTTGTCGCTGTCGAGGACGCCCTCGACCCACTTGCCGGCATCACAGACGCTGTGCGTTTCGGAGGAGTCGTAGAGGTTGACGAAGGTGGCGGAGTCCTGGGTGGCGGCCGACTTCTCGATGACCTTGTTGAGGGGTTCCAGGACGTCCTGGCGCAGCCAGTCCAGGTCCCCCTGGGTGATCGAGAAGAACTGGTGGATGTCGTTGTAGCGGCACTTGGAGGTGTCCTGGGGGATGACCGTGGGGTAGCCGACGGCCAGGATCTTGGCGTGCGGACCCTTCTCATGGAGCTTGGCGAGCATCTGGTCGTAGTCGGTGCCGACCTTGGTCAGCCTGGCGGGGATGTCGGCGGCGAGGGCGTCCTTGCACGGGGTGCCCACGCCGCCGCTGCCCTGACCCAGTTCCAGGCACTTGAGGAGGATGTCGGCGAACCCGAGGGTGTTGCCGCCCACGCCGACGGTGATCACGTCGGTGCCAGACTTGACTGCTTCGGACTGGGGCGGCACCGCAGGGAAGGGGTAGTCCGGGTCCTCGGAGATGGGCGGCAGGTGGCGGCCGATCGGCTGCTGCGCGTTGAAGGTGACGTCCTCGATCGTGGCGGCGCCGCAGCTGACGTTGGTCAGCTCGAAGAACGAGCCGAGGTCCCGGTCGATGACCTGCGGGTAGGACCGGTCGGTGCGCTCGCAGCCGTCCCGGGGGATCTCGAAGACGCCACCTGCGGCCTGGATGGCCCCGGCGGTGTAGGAGTCGCCCAGGGCGACCCAGTCGTACTCCGCCGCGGCGGCAGGCTGTGCCCCGGCGAGCTGTGCGGGAGCGAGGGCGCCGGCGGTGAGAGCCGCGGCCGAGCCGAGCAGGGCCAGACGAGTGCGGAACCTTGCCACGAATCCTCCAGGGATACGGTGTTGGCGACGCTTTGACCCTAAGAGGCTCGTTACTTAAAGCACTAGATCCAATACGGACAGTCACATCCCGTGTGGTTCGGGCGTCTTTATGGTCCAGGTGGTCAGGTCCTGAACGGATGAGTCCGGATCTTGGCCGTCTAGCTCCGAGGCTTGACCGGCCCCGCACGGTATGCGTGGCCCTCGCAGCCACATCGACCGGCTGGCCATCGCCTCGGCACATCTGACGGCCCTAGCCGCCTGTCTCATTCGTGATCACTCCCGGCTGGCCATCGCCCGCCTGAGGGTCAACGCTCTGCGGGCTCCTGCGCGATGGGCGGCGCCACCGGCCCATTCCGCCCGAAGCCCTCGGGCTGACGGGACCGCATTAGGAATCGTTCGGACCCTGAGTCAAGACGGAGGGGGCTGGGGGCGGATCAAATTCGTTTGGCCCTCCGTTTGGCCCCCGGGCATGACAGAGGGCCTGGTGTCACTTGCACACCAGGCCCTCTGACCAGCGTCGGGGTGGCGGGATTTGAACCCACGACCTCTTCGTCCCGAACGAAGCGCGCTGCCAAGCTGCGCTACACCCCGATGTCGCTGCTGTCGCGGCGACGACGTTTACTTTAGCCCACAGGGGGCTGGAGACGAAATCCGGTTTGTGCGCGGTGGTGGACGCGGTGGCGGATCGGGTTGGGGCGGGCGTGGTCGAGGGCCACGAGCAGGATGGCCAGGGCGTAGATGGCGAGGCCCAGGAGGAGGGCGTTGGCCAGGACGCTCTTGTAGCCGTGCCCCGCGACGTCGAGGAACGGGTAGAGGTAGCGGGCCGGCGTGCCGGGGGTCAGTAGTTCGCCTCGGGTGAGGGTGAAGGTCAGGTAGGTCAGGGGGTAGAGGAGCCACGTCGTCGCCTGGCGGAGGTGCAGGTCGCCGGGGTATGTGAGGAGCAGCCAGTCCAGGAGTGCGGCGATCGGCACCGCCGTATGCAGGATCTGGTTGGTGATCGCGTGCCAGCCCGTCGGGGCGGCCGCTTCGCCCGTGAGGATGCCGGGCAGGGGGTAAGGGCTCGCCCCGTTCGCCAGGATCAGGTGGTAGACGAGGGCCGTGACCAGGGCGTAGAGCAGTGTGGCGCCTGTCAGGGACGTGGGGAGTGGGGGGCGGGCCGCCCAGGCGCGGCGGGCCGAGGCGACGAAGACCAGGGCCAGCAGGATGTTGCTCTGGATCGTGAAGTGGCTCAGGGTGCGCAAGGGGCTGCCGAGGCCGACCTCGACGGCCACGGCCGCTGCCGCCGACACGGCCACCAGCAGGCGGAACAAGGTGGCCAGGCGGCGCGGTGTGGGAGCGACCACGGCCGTGGCGGGGACGTGCGACGGGAAGAGTACGGGGACTCCCGGTATCGCGGGGATGTTCGGGATGTCCCTGGGTATCGGGGCGGTCATGGCCTCACGCTAAGCAGCGTGGGCGAAATGGGCGATACGGGTCGTCCATGCGAGTTAATGAGAGATGGGGGGATTTATCGCCCCGTCAGCCGTCAGCCGTCAGCCGTCAGCCGTCAGCCGTCATCCGCCACCCGTAACCCGTCGCCGCCCCACCCCTCCCTGCCTCCCCTACTACTCCCGCCCCACCAACGTCAGCAACGTCGCCTCCGGCGGGCACGCGAAGCGGAACGGGGTGTAGCGGTTCGCGCCGCAGCCCGCCGAGACGTGGAGGTAGGAGGTGCGGCCCCCCGCCGTGTGCGTCGACAGGCCCTTCACTCGGTCCGTGTCCAGGTCGCAGTTGGTGACCAGGGCGCCGTAGAAGGGGATGCAGAGCTGGCCGCCGTGGGTGTGGCCGGCCAGGATCAGGGGGTAGTCGTCCGCCGTGTAGGAGTCCAGGACGCGCAGGTACGGCGCGTGCACCACGCCCATCGCGAAGTCCGCGGCGCCCGACGGACCGCCCGACACCTGCTCGTAGCGGTCCCTCTTGATGTGCGGATCGTCCAGGCCGGTGAACTCCACGGACACGCCCTCGACCTTCAGCGTCCCGCGCGTGTTCGTCAGGTTGAGCCAGCCCGCGGCGTCGAAGCCGTCGCGCAGGTCCTCCCACGGGTTGTGGATCGCGCCCACGGCGGGCGGGTTGCCGTTCAGGCCGTGCCGGCCCTGGGTCTTCTCCAGCAGGTACCGGGCGGGGTTGCGCAGCTTGGGGCCGTAGTAGTCGTTGGAGCCGAAGACGTACACGCCCGGGAACTCCATCAACGGGCCCAGCGCGTCCAGCACCTCCGGCACGCCCTCGGGGTCCGACAGGTTGTCGCCCGTGTTGATCACAAAGTCGGGGCGCAGACCCGCCAGCGAGCGCAGCCAGCGCTGCTTCTTGCGCTGGCCGCTGACCATGTGGATGTCGGAGACCTGGAGCACCCGCAGCGGCCGCATACCGGCCGGCAGGACGGGGACCGTCACCCGTCGCAGGCGGAACGAACGGGCCTCGAAACCCGCCGAGTACAGCAGTCCGGCGGCCCCAACCGCCGTGATTCCCAGGGGCACTCCGTATCGCGCGCGCATACGACCATCGTGTCAGACGGTAGAAGCACCCTGCGCCCGCCCGTCCCCGGCATCCTCTGGTCCCCGCCATCCTCCGGCCCCGGCCGTCTTCCGGTCCCCGCCATCCTCCGGCCCCGGCCATCCTCCGGCCCCCGCCATCCTCCGGCCCCCGGCCATCCTCAGGTCCCCTGCGATCCCCTCCGAGCGCCCTTTCCCCTCCCCTCCCACCCGCCCCCTTGAAATCCACGGGCGCCCCGCTCCCCGTACCTGCGACAATCGACCCCATGACCACGCTCAAGTCGAAGCTGCAGGAAGACCTCAACGCCGCGATCAAGGAGCGCGACGAGCTCCGCTCCTCGACGCTCCGGCTGACGCTCGCCGCGATCACCAAGGAGGAGGTCGCGGGCAAGGAGAAGCGCGAGCTCTCCGACGACGAGGTGCAGAAGGTGATCACCCGCGAGGCGAAGAAGCGTCGTGAGGCCGCCGACGCGTTCGCGCAGGGTGGTCGTGCCGAGCAGGCCGAGCGCGAGAAGGCGGAGGGCGAGGTGCTCGCCACCTACCTGCCGAAGCAGCTCAGCGACGACCAGCTGAACGAGATCGTGGCCCAGGCCGTCGAGGAGGCCAAGGCGGCCGGTGCCGAGGGTCCGCGTGCCATGGGCGCCGTGATGAAGATCGTGAACCCGAAGGTCGCGGGGCAGGCCGAGGGCGGCCGCGTGGCCGCGGTGGTCAAGAAGCTGCTGGCGAGCTGACGCTGCTGGCGGGCTGACCCTGCTGGCGGGCTGCCCACGTCGCTGGCGGGCTGACCCCGTCCGGCGCACGGCGACAGCCGTTATGACTACAACGGCGACGGCCCCCGGCCCCTCCATACGAGGGGTCGGGGGCCGTCGCCGTCGGGCTAAAAGGGTCACTGCGAACGCGTCACAGGGACCGCCGCATCAGTCACGGCCCCCATTCCCGTTCCCATTCGTCTGCCCCTGCCACCATCCCTCAGGAATCGAGAACGACGGACTCGGTTCGGTCCCCCCGCCCGTGCCCCCGTCGCTGTTCCCGCCCGTGCCGCCGCCGAGCAGGCCGCCGATGAGGTTGTCGTCGCCGTTGTTGCCGTCGTCGTTGCCGCGGCCGCGGTCGTTGTCGTCCTCGTCGCCCCGGCCCTTGTCACGGTCCTCGTCGTCGGGGATGTGGATGGTGTTGAAGTCCTCGACGGGCTTGCCGTCCAGGGCGCCGAGCATGGCGTCCCGCCAGATCGGGCCCGGCACCTTGCCGCCGTAGACCAGGTCGTTGTACTCACCGCCGATGTAGATGTTGCGCATCTTCACCTTCTGGGTGGCGCTGCCGACCCAGACGGCGCCGGAGAGGTTCGGCGTGTAGCCGACGAACCAGGCGTTGCGGCGTTCGTCCGTCGTACCGGTCTTACCGGCGCTGTCGCGGTCGGTGAGACCGGCCTCCCTGCCCGTACCGGAGTCGACCACGCCCTGCAGCAGGCTGTTGATGGTGTCCGCGGTCAGCTCGGACATCGCGCGCGAGCAGGTCGACTTCGGCACCTCCATCGACTTTTCCTTGCCGCCGACCTTCTGCGAGATGGACTCGATGGCGATCGGCGTGCAGTACATGCCCCGGGAGGCGAAGGCGGCGTACGCGCTCGCCATCGTCAGCGGGGAGAGGCCGACGGAACCGAGGGCGATGGCCGGGCGCTCGGGGAGCTTGTCGCCGTTGCCCTGGCGGACCTGGAGCTGGTCGGTGATGTTGACCACAGGGCAGAGGCCGATGTCGGCGATCATCTGCACGAAGTAGGTGTTGACCGACAGCTCCATCGCCTTCTTCAGGCGGTAGGGGCCGTGCTCCGACTCGCTCTCGTTCTCCAGCTTCTCGCCGCGCAGGTTCGTCCACGGCGAGCTGTCGCACGTCTGCACCGGGCTCGGGTACTCCATCTCGTACGGCGACGAGTACTCCTGCGTCGGCGGCCGGCCCTCCTCCAGCGCGGCCGCGGCGACGAACGGCTTGAACGTGGAACCGGTCGGGAAGCCGTAGTTGGAGCCGCCGTACGCCGAGTCGACCGAGTAGTTGATCTCGGTCTCGTTCTTGCCGTAGCCGAACGGCTTCGACTGGCCCATGCCGAGGATCTTGCCGGTGCCGGGCTCGACGAGGGTGGTCGCGGCGGCGACCTTGTCGTCCTGGTAGACGTGGTCCTTGAGCGAGGCCTGGACCGACTTCTGGGCCTGCGGGTCCAGGGTCGTCGTGATCGTCAGGCCGCCCTGGTTCCAGATCTTGGCGCGGGCCTCGCGGTTCTTGCCGAAGACCGGCTCGGAGAGGAAGACCTTCTCGACGTACTTGCAGAAGAAGCTGGCGCCCTTGACCGCGGTGATGCAGCCGTTCTTGGGCTTGCTGACCTTCAGCCCCAGCGGGGCCTCCTTGGCCTTGTCGGCCTCCGCCTGGGGGACGTCACCGAGGTCGGCCATGCGCTGCAGGACGGTGTTGCGCCGCTTGGTGGCCTCGGCCTCGTCGTTGATGGGGTCGTAGCGGCTGGGCGACTGGACGATGCCGGCGAGCAGCGCGGCCTCTTGGAGCTTGAGGTCCTTGGCGGACTTGGAGAAATAGCGCTGGGCGGCGGCTTCGACGCCGTACGCCTGCTGGCCGAAGAACGTGATGTTCAGGTAGTTCTCGAGGATCTTCTTCTTGCCGAGCTCCTCCTCCACCTGGATCGCGTACTTCAGCTCCTTGATCTTGCGGCCGAGGGTCTGCTGGGTGGCCTGCGCGACCTTGGTCGGGTCGTCGCCGGCCTCCTCGACGAAGACGTTCTTCACGTACTGCTGTGTCAGCGTGGACGCGCCCTCGCTCACGCCGCCGCTCTGGGCGTTGCGGTTCAGGGCGCGCAGGACGCCCTTCAGGTCGACCGCGCCGTGCTGGTAGAAGCGGGCGTCCTCGATCGCGACGATCGCCTTCTGCATGTACGGCGAGATGTCCTTGAGGTTGACCACCGTCCGGTCGCGCGAGTAGACGGTGGCGATCGTGCCGCCCTCGGCGTCCAGGATCGTGGTGCGCTGGCTCAGCGGCGGCGTCTTGAGGTTGGTCGGGAGCTCGTCGAAGCTCTCGACGGACCCCTTGGCCGCGAGTCCCAGGGCGCCTACGGCGGGCAGCGCGATACCGGCCAGCACGGCTCCCGCGAGCACACTGACACCGAGGAACTTGGCGGCCTGCTGAGTCGGCGACAGACCACCGCCCGAGCGGTTCTTTGGCATGGAGGCAGCCTAAACCGTAGAGATGAGCGAACCGAGAGCCGATCGGGCGCGAGCCCGGCCCGGCGATGTGAGACAGGCCATGGGCGCGGACGGGGGCGGGGGCCACGGCAGGCGCGGACGGGGGCGGGGGCCACGGCACGACGAAGTCAGCCGTCTGCCCGCGAGCGGAGCTCGCACGACGGATACGGCCCAATCGCCGGACAGGCGTGCAGGCCTTGGCCTAAGCTGCTCTCAACTGTCACAGCAGCGCGGCCATGTATCAATACGTCCGGCGACCCCGAATCGTTCTGGCGACCACCCACTTTTTTTGGTGGGTACGTGTCCGAATCCGCCTTGTGTGTCATCTGGCGTCCGTTGTGACTCAGCAGAACTGCCCCGGTTTGCCGGGAAAGTCACGCATGTCGCCAGCTCACTCCCCCGGGTGATCTGCCGCTTACGCATAGTCCGTTCGGGCCATTCAAGATTGGGCCCGAAGGGGGTGTTGCGCTGTGCCCACCTTCCGTAACGTCCTCAACTGGCGGCGGTGAATATGCCGCTGCCGCCGTGGGGGAGCCTCGATTCGGGAGAGGACGGCGCCGGTATGGGCTGGGTAGTCGACTGGAGTGCGCAGGCGGCCTGCCGCACTACCGATCCGGATGAACTGTTCGTTCAGGGAGCAGCGCAGAACAGGGCCAAGGCGGTGTGCACCGGCTGCCCGGTGCGGACCGAGTGCCTGGCCGACGCGCTGGACAACCGCGTCGAGTTCGGCGTGTGGGGAGGAATGACGGAGCGGGAGCGCCGCGCGCTGCTGCGCAGGCGGCCCACGGTCACCTCGTGGCGCCGGCTGCTGGAGACGGCACGTACGGAGTACGAGCGTGGAGCGGGCATCCTGCCGCTCGACGACGACGAGGTGTACGAGAACTACGCGGCGGTGGGCTGAGGCCACCCCCGGTCGGGGTGTGTCCCCGGGGTTCCCCTCAGGCGCTCGTCGGGGTTCCCCTCAGGCGTTCGTCTCGGGCAGCTCCGGCCGATGGGCCGCGAGCCGGTTACCGATGTCCCGCAGCCCCGTGAGGTCATGCACGTCGCCGGGCAGCGCGGCCACTTCGGCCACCGCCACCTCGGGATGGAGCGCGGTGAAGCGGTCCCGCGTGCGCTGCTCACGCGAGAGCAACTGCATGCGCTCGGAGTGCAGCCTCAGCAAGCCCGCGGTGAGCTGGTCGACGGACCGCTCCACATGCGGGTCATCGGATCGCTCGCCGTGCGGATCACTGGATCGTTCCTCGTGCGGATCACCGGACGGCTCCCCGTGCGGATCACCGGACCGCTCGACACGCGGGTCACCGGACGCTTCGCCAGGCGTGGACGCGGACGCGGACACGGACGCGACGGACTCCGGTTCGTCCGTCCGCGACTGTGACGTGTCCGGGGCCGAGGTGCGCTTCAGGTCCGTGGCGGCGGGGGAGCCTGCGTCGGGAGCCGGCGCCTCGGAAGCGGCCGATTCTGAACTGTCGTACGTGTCGGGGGAGTTACGAAGTCCAGCTTTCCCGCCCTCCTGATCCACAATGCGGGGCTCTTCAAGATTTTCCGCGGCGGCGAGCGCCCGCTCGGCCGACAGCCGGTCGGCGCCGCTGCCGTGGACCCGGTTGAGCACCAGACCCGCGAGCGGCATGTCCTCGGCGGCCAGCCGCTCCACGAAGTACGCGGCCTCCCGCAGCGCGTCCCGCTCCGGCGCCGCCACCACCAGGAACGCCGTGCCGGGCGCCTGAAGCAGCTTGTAGGTCGCGTCCGCGCGGGTGCGGAACCCGCCGAACATCGAGTCCATGGCCGCCACGAAGGTCTGTACGTCCTTCAGCAGCTGCCCGCCGAGCAGCTTGCCGAGCGCGCCCGTCATCATCGACATGCCGACGTTCAGGAACTTCATCCCCGCGCGTCCACCGACCTTCGCCGGGGCCAGCAGGACCCGGATCAGCTTGCCGTCGAGGAAGGACCCGAGCCGCTTGGGCGCGTCCAGGAAGTCCAGCGCCGAGCGGGACGGCGGGGTGTCGACGACGATCAGGTCCCACTCGTCCCGGGCCCGCAGCTGGCCCAGCTTCTCCATCGCCATGTACTCCTGCGTGCCCGCGAAGCCCGCCGAGAGCGACTGGTAGAAGGGGTTCCCCAGGATCGCGGCGGCCCGCTCGGGGTCCGCGTGCGCCTCGACGATCTCGTCGAAGGTGCGCTTCATGTCGAGCATCATCGCGTGCAGCTCGCCGTCGCCCTCCACGCCCTTGACCCGGCGCGGGGTGTTGTCCAGCGAGTCGATGCCCATCGACTGGGCTAGCCGACGGGCCGGGTCGATCGTGAGCACCACGACCTTGCGCCCGCGCTCGGCGGCCCGCAGCCCCAGCGCCGCAGCCGTCGTGGTCTTGCCGACCCCGCCCGAGCCGCAGCACACCACGATGCGCGTGTCGGGATCGTCGAGCAGCGGGTCGAGGTCGAGCACGCGCACCGAGGAGAGGCCGTGGGACTTGGGGCCGGCGTCGTGTGCGTGGGCCGCTTCCGGACGACTCATGACATCCCCTGCTTCCGACGTACCGCGTACGGCTCCCGACTAGTGAACGGACTCATGACCAGTCCTGTTCCCGCAGCTCGCGCGCGAGTGCGTACAGACCCGCCAGGTCCATGCCCTCGGCGAGCAGCGGCAGTTCGTGCACCGGCAGCCCCAACTCGCCCAGGACCGCGCGCTGCTCGTGCTCCAGCATGTACCGCTCGGCGTACTCGTCGGCCTGCGCCAGCAGCGGGTCCACCAGCTTCTCGGCGTTCCCACCGCGCCGCGCCCCGCCGAGTCCGGCCGAGGACAGCGACTTGGCGACGGCCGCGCGCGGAACACTGCGGACGAGTTCCAGATCGGTCGCGTCCAACACCTCGGGCCGCACCATGTTCACGATGATCCGCCCCACCGGCAGCCGCGCCGACCGCAGCTCGGCGATCCCGTCCGCGGTCTCCTGGACGGGCATCTCCTCCAGCAGCGTCACCAGGTGCACCGCCGTCTCCGAGGACTTGAGCACCCGCATCACGGCCTGCGCCTGATTGTGTATCGGCCCGATCCTGGCGAGGCCGGCGACCTCGTCGTTGACGTTCAGGAAGCGGGTGATGCGCCCGGTGGGCGGCGCGTCCATGACGACACAGTCGTATACGAACCGCCCGGACTTGTCCTTGCGGCGCACGGCCTCGCACGCCTTGCCGGTCAGGAGTACGTCCCGCAGTCCCGGCGCGATGGTGGTGGCGAAGTCGATGGCGCCGAGTTTCTTCAGCGCTCTGCCCGCGCCGCCCATCTTGTAGAACATCTGGAGATAGTCCAGAAGGGCCAGTTCGGGGTCTATGGCGAGGGCGTACACCTCCCCGCCCCCAGGAGCGACGGCGATCTTCCGCTCCTCGTATGGCAGCGCCTCTGTTTCGAAGAGCTGCGCGATGCCCTGCCTGCCCTCGACCTCGACGAGAAGCGTCCGCTTCCCCTCCGTCGCGAGGGCGAGCGCGAGCGCGGCGGCGACCGTGGTCTTTCCGGTCCCGCCCTTGCCGCTGACGACCTGGAGCCTGCTCACGTCTTCGAGCCTAACCAGTCGGTGCGCCGACCACGCGACAGCCTGTGGACAATCTGGCGGTGGTCGGCCGCGTTGCGCCCCGCGGACAGCGGATAAAGTCGGCCACATGACCAAGTGGGAATACGCAACCGTGCCGCTGCTCGTCCACGCCACGAAGCAGATTCTGGACACCTGGGGCGAGGACGGCTGGGAGCTCGTCCAGGTCGTGCCCGGGCCGAACAACCCCGAGCAGCTCGTGGCCTACCTGAAGCGGGAGAAGGCATGAGCGCGGTCGAGGCGAAGCTCGCCGAGCTGGGCCTGACCCTCCCGGAGGTCGTGCCTCCGCTCGCCGCGTACCAGCCGGCGGTCCAGTCCGGCGTGTACGTGTACACCGCGGGCCAGCTGCCCATGGTGGAGGGCAAGCTTCCGGTCACCGGCAAGGTGGGCGCCGAGGTCACCGCCGAGGAGGCCAAGGACCTCGCCCGTACGTGCGCCCTGAACGCCCTCGCCGCCGTGAAGTCGGTGGCCGGTGACCTGGACCGCATCGCGCGCGTGGTGAAGGTCGTCGGGTTCGTGGCCTCCGCCTCGGACTTCACCGGCCAGCCCGGTGTGATCAACGGCGCGAGCGAGCTGTTCGCCGAGGTGCTGGGCGACAAGGGCGTGCACGCGCGCAGCGCGGTGGGCGTGGCCGTGCTGCCGCTGGACGCGCCGGTCGAGGTCGAGGTCCAGGTGGAGCTGACCGGGGCGTAGGCCCTTCGACGACTGTCGTGGCCTGTCCGAGGGTGCCCCGTGTGCCCCCGGGCAGGTCGCGTGTCACGGTCCGGCCGAACATCGCCGTACGGCGCCGAAAATGAGCCCGCTCCCGGCCTCCCGGCAGGGCACAGTGGCCCCATGGCCGAAACCGATCTCCGCAGAGGGCTCGACGCCCAGGGCTACATCGCGCCCGAAGGGTCCCTCGGGCGGATCCCGCACGCGTTCCGGCCCGTCGTGGCGGCCGCGCGGGACCGGCTGCTCGACGTGTTCGGGGCGCGGATGCACAGCGCCTACCTCTACGGGTCGATTCCGCGCGGCACCGCGCGCGTGGGGCGCAGCGACCTGGATCTGCTGGTCGCCCTGCGCGCGGAGCCGACGGAGGCGGACCGGGCGGCCGCGCGCGTGCTCGGCGAGGACCTGGACAAGGAGTTCGCGCAGATCGACGGGGTCGGGACGCTGCTCTACGGCCGCGAACGGCTGCTGAGCGACCTGGAGACGTACGACCTCGGGTGGTTCGTCTCCTGCCTCTGCACGCCCCTGCTCGGGGACGATCTCGCCGAGTATCTTCCCCGCTACCGGCCCGACTCGCTGCTCGCGCGGGAGACCAACGGTGACCTCGGCCTCCTGCTGCCCCGCTGGCGGGAGCGGATCGCCGGGGCCGGTGACAGCGACGACGCCCGGCGGCCGCTCGTGCGGTTCATGTCACGGCATCTCGTGCGGACCGGGTTCACGCTCGTCATGCCTCGATGGGGCGGCTGGACCAGCGATCTGGCGGAAATGGCCGAGGCGTTCGGGGCGTACTACCCGGCCCGCGCGGAGCAGATGCGCGTGGCGGCCGGGCTCGGGCACGAGCCCACGGGCGACGCGGGGGTGCTCCGGTCGTACGTCGATGATCTCGGCCCGTGGCTGGCGGGGGAGTACGCGCGCGTGCACGGCGTCAAGGCCCCCCGGCCCGACTAGGACGCTCAGCCCAGGGGGTGCCCCCCGGCCTGAAGGAGGACGCGCAGCCCAGGGGGTGCCCCCGGCCCGAAGGAGGACGCGCATCCCACGGGAGCGCCCCCGGCCGACTGAGGACGCGCATCCCACGGGAGCGCCCCCGGCCGACTGAGGACGCGCAGCCCAGGGGGTGCCCCCGGCCCGAAGGAGGACGCGCAGCCCACGGGAGCGCCCCCGGCCGACTGAGGACGCGCAGCCCAGGGGGTGTCCTTGGGTCCCGCCTCGCCTAGATGAGGCCGTGCTCCTCCAGGTAGTCCATCTGTGCCCGTACCGACAGCTCGGCCGCCGGCCACAGGGAGCGGTCCACGTCCGCGTACACATGGGCGACGACCTCGGCCGGGGTGCCGTAGCCGTCCTCGACCGCCGTCTCGACCTGGGCGAGCCGGTGGGCCCGGTGGGCGAGATAGAACTCGACGGCGCCCTGCGCGTCCTCCAGGACAGGCCCGTGACCGGGGAGGACGGTGTGCACGCCGTCGTCGACCGTGAGGGACCTGAGCCGCCGGAGCGAGTCCAGGTAGTCGCCGAGCCGGCCGTCGGGGTGGGCCACCACCGTCGTGCCACGGCCCAGGATCGTGTCGCCGGTCAGGACGGCGCGGTCGGCCGGGAGGTGGAAGCAGAGGGAGTCGGCGGTGTGCCCGGGCGTCGGTACGACGCGCAGCTCCAGGCCGCCGACGGTGACCACGTTCCCGGCGCCGAGCCCCTCGTCGCCGAGCCGCAGCGCCGGATCGAGGGCACGCACGCGCGTGCCGGTGAGCTCGGCGAAGCGTCCGGCGCCCTCGGCGTGGTCCGGGTGGCCGTGGGTGAGCAGGGTCAGGGCGACACGCTTGCCGGACTTCTCGGCCATCGCGACGACGTTGCGCAGGTGACCGTCGTCCAGCGGACCGGGGTCGATCACGACGGCCAGGTCGGAGTCCGGTTCGGAGACCAGCCAGGTGTTGGTCCCGTCCAGGGTCATCGCGGACGCGTTCGGCGCGAGGACGTTGACGGCGCGGGTGGTGGCGGGACCGGTGAGGACCCCGCCTCGCGGCTGGCCGGGGAGGGCTGCTGCGTCCGTCATGCGAGGGGACCTTCCAAGGCGGTCGGCGCCGCGGGGACCGCGGGCGGTGCGGACAGTGCGGGCCAGGTCATGCGGGGGCTCCGCCGGTCGGTATGTGCTTGGTGAACTCGTCGTGGCCGGGCCAGGAGAGCACGATCTCGCCGTCCTCCAGGCGGGCCTGGGCCAGGACGGGCGTGAGATCGCGGTCGGGAGCGGCGGCGAGAGCGTGAGCGGCGCTGTCGTACGGCGTCAGCTGCCGCAGCGTCGCGATGGTGGGCGGCATCATCAGCAACTCGCCCTTGTCGTACGAGGCGGCGGCGTCCGCGGGACGGGTCCACACCGTGCGGTCGGCCTCCGTGGAGGCGTTGCGGGTGCGCTGGCCCTCCGGGAGGGCGGCGACGAAGAACCAGGTGTCGTAGCGGCGGGGTTCGAACTCCGGGGTGATCCAGCGGGTCCAGGCGCCCAGCAGGTCGGAGCGCAGGACCAGCCCCCGGCGGTCCAGGAACTCGGCGAACGACACGTCACGGGCGACCAGGGCGGCGCGGTCCGCTTCCCAGTCCTCGCCGGTGGTGTCCCCGATCACGGAATCGGCGGTGGGCCCGGCGAGCAGCACGCCGGCCTCCTCGTACGTCTCCCGTACGGCGGCGCAGACGATCGCCTGGGCCACCGCTTCCTCCACGCCGAGCCGTCGCGCCCACCACGCGCGCGTGGGGCCCGCCCAGCGGATCGGCTGCTCGTCACGGGGGTCCACCCCGCCGCCGGGGTAGGCGTAGGCACCGCCGGCGAAGGCCATGGAGCTGCGGCGGCGCAGCATGTGCACGGCCGGTCCGGCGCCGGAGTCCTTGAGCAGCATGACGGTGGCCGCCCGTTTCGGAACGACGGGGGTGAGGCGTCCTTCCGCGAGCTCACGGATTCGGTCCGGCCACTCCGGTGGGTACCACTGCCCGTTTGCCATGGGCGCGAGGCTATCTCTTGGTGCGCTGATGTTCGAGGGGTGGCCGTGGGGCGGGAACCTGCGAGGTCAACGGCGACGGGGCCCCGCCTCGGTGTGAGACGGGGCCCCGTTGCCGTACGACGGGAAAGTGGGCCTAACGCGACCGCTTCGCCAGACGCTCCACGTCCAGCAGGATCACCGCGCGGGCTTCCAGCCGCAGCCAGCCGCGCTGGGCGAAGTCGGCGAGGGCCTTGTTGACCGTCTCGCGGGACGCGCCGACCAGCTGGGCCAGCTCCTCCTGCGTCAGGTCGTGGACGACGTGGATGCCCTCCTCGGACTGCACGCCGAAGCGGCGGGAGAGGTCGAGGAGCGCGCGGGCCACACGGCCGGGGACGTCCGAGAAGACGAGGTCGGACATCGCGTCGTTGGTGCGGCGCAGGCGGCGGGCGACGGCGCGTAGGAGCGCGGTGGCCACCTCGGGGCGGGCGTTCAGCCAGGGCTGGAGGTCGCCGTGGCCGAGGCCCAGCAGCTTGACCTCCGTCAGCGCGGTGGCGGTCGCCGTGCGCGGGCCCGGGTCGAAGAGGGACAGCTCGCCGATGAGCTCGCCGGGGCCGACGACGGCGAGCATGTTCTCGCGGCCGTCGGGAGACGTCCGGTGAAGCTTGACCTTGCCCTCGGTGACGACGTAGAGCCGATCGCCCGGGTCGCCCTCGTGGAACAGGGAGTCGCCACGCGCGAGGGTCACCTCACTCATGGAGGCGCGCAGTTCCGCGGACTGCTCGTCGTCGAGAGCCGCGAAGAGCGGATTGCGCCGCAGAGGGTCGTCCACGAGTTCTCTCCTTGTCGACCTGCTCAGGGGATCTCTCCCCCGCGTACCAGGGGACCGTGTTCCCCATTTTGCCGGACGGTCCAAACAGTGTGATCTGTCACAAGGATGCCGCACAGGTGTCCCGAGGTAAGCGGCAGGGGTCCAATTGGGGGCCGATCTTCGAGGTCCGGGGCGGATGTCAGTGCCGGGCTTTAGGCTGGCCGGGTGTCCAAATCGCCGGTGAGAGCACAGGCCAAGGGGGCTGGGCGGGTGGTTGTACGTCGAGATTCCGCTGTGGGCGAACAGGACCCTGGCGGCGGAAGGAAAACGACAAAAACGGCGAAAACGACGCCAGGTGGGACGGCTGCCGGTGGCGAGAAAGCGGCGGTGAAGAAGGTGCCCGCGAAGAAGGTGCCCGCGAAGAAGGCGACTGCCCGTACGGCGGCTACCGAGGAGGCGGTCGCCAAGAAGGCCACGGCGAAGAAGGCCACCAAGACGGCCACCGCGAGGAAGGCCACCGCAAAGAAGGCCGCCATGAAGAAGACGGCTGCGAAGTCGACGGCTGCGAAGAAGACAGTCGCGAAGAAGGCAACCAAGGCGACCCCTGCGAAGAAGGCAACCAAGGCGACCGCCAAGACAGTCGCCAAGAAGCCCCTCACGACGAAAGCCGTCAGCAAGAAACCCGCCATCGTCCCGGAAGCCGCCACCGCCTCCGTGAAGGGCGCCTCTCCCGTCAGGACCGTCACCGCCAAGCCCCCCACCGCCGAGTCCCGCACGGCCCTCGTCCGCCGTGCCCGGCGTATCAACCGCGAGCTCGCCGAGGTCTACCCGTACGCCCACCCGGAGCTGGACTTCGACAACCCCTTCCAGCTCGTGGTCGCCACGGTGCTGTCCGCCCAGACCACGGACCTGAGGGTCAACCAGACGACCCCCGCGCTGTTCGCCAAGTACCCCACGCCCGAGGACCTGGCCGCCGCGAACCCCGAGGAGGTCGAGGAGATCCTCCGGCCGACCGGGTTCTTCCGGGCCAAGACCAAGTCGGTGATGGGGCTGTCGAAGGCGCTGGTGGAGAACCACGGCGGCGAGGTCCCGGGGCGGCTCGAGGACCTCGTCAAGCTGCCCGGCGTCGGCCGCAAGACCGCGTTCGTCGTCCTCGGCAACGCCTTCGGCCGGCCCGGCATCACCGTGGACACGCACTTCCAGCGGCTGGTGCGGCGCTGGGAGTGGACCGCGCAGACGGACCCGGACAAGATCGAGGCCGAGATCGGGGCCCTGTTCCCGAAGAGCGACTGGACGGACCTCTCGCACCACGTGATCTGGCACGGCCGCCGCATCTGCCACGCCCGCAAGCCCGCCTGCGGCGCCTGCCCCATCGCCCCGCTCTGCCCGGCCTACGGCGAGGGCGAGACGGATCCGGAGAAGGCGAAGAAGCTCCTCAAGTACGAGAAGGGCGGCTTCCCCGGCCAGCGCCTCAATCCGCCCCAGTCCTACCTGGAGGCGGGCGGCAAGGCGGCCCCGCCGCTGGGGGCCGGATGACGGGGCGAGCGGGCCCGGCGGGGTGTCGTGGAGTGCTCGTACGGCCGGATCGGAACGATCTAGGTGCCCTCGGGCGTTGGACTCGACAGGACGACGGGGGTGGCGATGACGCGGGCGAGTGACACGCAGGACGGGTCGGTGGTGGTCGGTTCGGTGGCGGTCAGCAAGGAAGGGCTGCCGGACTGGCTGGGTCCGGTGGTGCGGGTGGTGGAGACGGTCGAGCCGTTGCAGCTCAGCCGCTTCCTGCCGCCGAAGAGCGGCGCGGGGCGTCAGTCGGCCGTGCTGATCCTCTTCGGGGAGGGCGAGCGCGGGCCCGAGCTGCTGCTCATGGAGCGGGCCAGTTCGCTGCGGTCCCATGCCGGACAGCCGTCCTTCCCCGGTGGCGCCCTCGACCCCGAGGACGGCGACCCGCAGGCCGACGGGCCGCTGCGGGCCGCTCTCCGCGAGGCCGAGGAGGAGACCGGTCTCGATCCGAGCGGTGTCCAGCTCTTCGGCGTGCTGCCCAAGCTGTACATCCCGGTCAGCGGCTTCGTCGTCACTCCTGTGCTGGGCTGGTGGAGAGAGCCGAGCCCGGTCGACGTCGTCGATCCGAACGAGACGGCCCGGGTCTTCACCGTCCCCGTGGCGGATCTCACGAATCCGGACAACCGCGCCACGACCGTCCACCCCAGCGGCCACCAAGGACCGGCATTTCTGGTCGAATCCGCCCTTGTCTGGGGCTTCACGGCCGGAATCATCGACCGTCTGCTGCATTTCTCGGGCTGGGAGCGGCCCTGGGACCGGGGTAAGCAGGTCCCGCTCGACTGGCGGTCATGACAGGGTGTCTGCCGTGCTGTGTATTCACGGGGGCCGCCCTGTCCGATTCGCGCTGTGCGGTGGGCCGGAGCCCCGGTCGAGGCGGGGGGACCGGAGAGTGACGAGGCGAGGCCTGAATCGGTGAACGTGCTGGACATCCTGCTGCTGGTCGCCGCCGTGTGGTTCGCGATCGTGGGTTACCGCCAGGGCTTCGTCGTCGGCATCCTGTCGGTGATCGGCTTCCTCGGCGGCGGCCTGGTGGCCGTCTACCTCCTCCCGGTCATCTGGGACGCGCTGACCGACAACTCCGAGGTGAACACCACGGCCGCGGTCGTCGCGGTGGTCGTCGTCATCGTCTGCGCCTCCGTCGGCCAGGCCCTGACCACCCACCTCGGCAACAAGCTGCGCCGGTACATCACCTGGTCCCCGGCCCGCGCCCTGGACGCGACGGGCGGCGCCCTCGTCAACGTCGTCGCGATGCTCCTCGTGGCCTGGCTGATCGGCTCGGCCCTCGCCGGGACGACGCTGCCGACGCTCGGCAAGGAGGTCCGCAGCTCCAAGGTGCTGCTCGGCGTCTCACGGGCGCTGCCCGACCAGGCCGACACCTGGTTCGCGGACTTCTCCACCGTCCTCGCGCAGAACGGCTTCCCGCAGGTCTTCAGCCCCTTCTCCAACGAGCCGATCAACGAGGTCCAGCCGCCCGACCCGGCCCTCGCCGGCAGCCCGGTGGCCGCGCGCGCCAAGCGCTCCATCGTCAAGGTCATGGGCACGGCGACGAGTTGCGGCAAGGTCCTGGAGGGCACCGGCTTCGTCTTCGCCGACCGCCGCGTCATGACCAACGCGCATGTCGTCGGTGGCGTCGACGAACCCACCGTCCAGATAGGCGGCGAGGGCAGGCGGTACGACGCGAAGGTCGTCCTCTACGACTGGCAGCGCGACATCGCCGTACTGGACGTACCGGACCTGGACGCGCCCGCACTGCGGTTCACGGCCTCGGACGCCGAGAGCGGCGACGGCGCGATCATCGCGGGCTTCCCGGAGAACGGCGCGTACGACGTGCGCGCGGCCCGGGTGCGGGGGCGCCTGCCGGCCAACGGTCCGGACATCTACCACCGCGGCACCGTACGCCGCGACGTCTACTCGCTGTACGCGATCGTCCGCCAGGGCAACTCCGGCGGTCCGCTGCTGACCCCTCAGGGCAAGGTGTACGGCGTGGTCTTCGCCAAGTCCCTGGACGACGCCGACACCGGCTACGCCCTCACCGCGGACGAGATCCAGGAGGACATCGCCAAGGGGCGTACCGCCAACCAGCAGGTGGACAGCGACAGCTGCGCCCTGTAGGCCCGGCGGCGCAACGGCGGACGGGCGCGGCCCGTCAGCCGCGCGGGTGGCGCAGGCGTACCGAGACCCAGCGGGCCCGGCGGCGCAGAATGCGCGGAATGCCCACCCTGAGGTCGGAGCCCGGCATCTGCGGGGCGCTGCCTCGCTGGTGGGAGCTCAGCCCACTGGCCGAGCGGCGATTGCGTGCTGCGTCACTGTAGTCGTGCGTCCAGCCCATACCCCGACGTCTGCCCCCGCCCCAAGGTCGATAACCGCCCCTGGCGCCCCCAATTGGCCTATGCGCCGGGCAATTGGCTGTTCGTAGGACAGGTGTTCAGTTCCGGACACCGGGCGCATCGGCACGGTCACCGATCGGGGTCGGCGCGGCGCTGTTTCAGCGGTCGGGTTCCGGGTCCTTGAGCCAGTTGATCAGCTCGGCGGAGAACGCCACCGGGTCCTCCTCGTGCGGGAAGTGCCCGAGTCCGTCGAACAGCCGCCAGCGGTACGGCGCTTCGACGTACTCGCCCGAACCGGCCGCGCTGCGGGTGCGCATCACGGGGTCGAGCGAGCCGTGCAGATGCAGCGTCGGCACCCGCACCGGTCGCTTCATACGGCGGTTGAACTGGATGCCGTCGGGACGGGCCAGCGAGCGCACCATCCAGCGGTACGGCTCGATGGAGCAGTGCGCCGTCGAGGGGATGCAGATCGCACGGCGGTACGTGTCCACCGCGTCGTCGTCCGGCAGCCGCGGGCCCGACCAGTCCCGGATGAGCCGGCCGGCGAGTGCCCCGTCGTCGGCCGTCAGCTGCCGCTCGGGAATCCAGGGGCGCTGAAATCCCCAGATATAGGAACTCGCGCTCGTCTGCTTGACGTCGGAGAGCATCGCCGAACGCCAGCGCCGGGGGTGCGGCATGGAGGAGACCGCGAGCCGCCGCACCAGCTTGGGGCGCATCGCGGCCGCCGTCCACGCCAGATATCCGCCGAGGTCGTGGCCGACCAGCGCGGCATCGGGCTCGCCCAGGGAGCGGACCACGCCGGTGATGTCGAGGGCGAGGTTGGCCGGGTCGTAACCCCGCGGGGTGCGGTCGCTGCCGCCGACGCCGCGCAGGTCCATGGCGACGGCCCGGAAGCCGGCGTCGGCGAGCGCGACGAGCTGGTGCCGCCAGGCCCACCAGAACTGCGGGAATCCGTGCAGCAGCAGCACCAGCGGACCGTCGCCCATCTCCGCGATGTGGAAGCGCGCACCATTGGCGGCCACGTCCCTGTGTGTCCAGGGACCGTCCACTCGTACGACCGAGGCGGGTTGAGCCGAAGGGGCGGCGGGATCCGTCATGACGATGAGCGTGCCACAGCCTCGATGGCCGCGGGCGCCCGGTCCTCCAGCTCCGGCCGCGGGCCCGGACGCGGGTGCGGCTTGGCCTTCTGCAGCACGCCCGCCGTCTCCTTCATCGAGGCGGCGACCTTCTGCGGGCCCTTGCTCTTCTTGGCCTTCTTCGCGAAGACGACGCCGATCAGCGCGAGGATGCCGGCGACGAGGACGTTGGCCGCGAAGGACAGCACGAAGCAGATCGCGAGGTTCCAGTCGCTCCAGGTCTGAATGCCGTACGCGAGGGCGAAGTTCAGCATCGGCAGCGAGAACACCAGCACGGCGCCCGCCATCGTGAACGCGCCGCCGCTCGTCGCGCCCCGCTTGACGTCCTGCTTGAGCTGCGCTTTCGCCAGTGCGATCTCGTCATGCACCAGCGCCGACATCTCGGTCGTCGCCGAGGCGAACAGCTGGCCGATGCTGCGTTCGGCGCCGGCCGGGCTGCCGTCGGGTGCGCTCATCGCGGTCTCCCTCGTCGTGTACGGTTCCGTCTTCTGCCTGACTGCGTACGGTTCCGTCTTTTGTACCGTCCCGTCAGATCATGCCCGACGGTGCTCCTCCTCGCCTGCCCTGCCCGCCACTTCGGCAAGCGCGTGGCGTGCGGCGGCCTTCTCCTCGGCGAGCCGGCGGTGCTCGGCGGCCTTGCGCTCGTGGATGGCGGCCATGCGCAGGTGGTACTCCGGCTCGTCCTCCTCGTAGATGTCCGGGACGCCGCTTTCGTCCTCGTCGCGCTCCTCGGCCTCCACCATCCCGCGGTACTTGGCGTTACGTATCTTCAGCAGCACCGTCGCCACGGTCGCCGCGATGAGGGACCCCACCAGGACCGCGGCCTTGGCCTCGTCGGTCAGCGCGGTGTCGCCCGCAAAGGCGAGTTCGCCGATGAGCAGCGAGACGGTGAACCCGATGCCGGCGAGGGTGGCCACCGCGAACACGTCGGCCCACGCCAGGTCGTCGCTGAGCGAGGCCCTGGTGAAACGTGCCGTCAGCCACGTACCGCCGAAGATGCCGACCGCCTTGCCGACCACCAGGCCGAGGACCACGCCGAGTGTCTCGGGCCGTGTGAACACCTCGCCGAGAGCGCCGCCGGAGACGGCCACACCCGCACTGAACAGCGCGAACAGGGGGACCGCCAGCCCTGCCGACAGCGGGCGCACGAGATGCTCGATGTGCTCGCCGGGGGAGTGCTCCTCGCCCTCGCGCCGGGTGCAGCGCAGCATCAGGCCCATCGCCACGCCCGCGATGGTGGCGTGGATGCCGCTGTTGTACATCAGCCCCCAGATGACGAGCGCGAGCGGGACGTACACGTACCACCCCCGTACGCCCTTCCGCAGCAGCAGCCAGAAGACGACGAGTCCCACGACGGCGCCGCCGAGCGCGGCGAAGTCGATCTGTGAGGTGAAGAAGATCGCGATGATCAGGATCGCGAACAGGTCGTCGACCACGGCGAGCGTGAGCAGGAAGGCGCGCAGGGCGCTCGGCAGCGAGGTGCCGATGACGGCGAGCACGGCCAGCGCGAAGGCGATGTCGGTGGCGGTCGGCACCGCCCAGCCGTCCGTCGAGCCGCCCCCGGTGACAGCCGTCAGCGTGTAGACGAGCGCGGGCACCGCCATCCCGCACAACGCGGCGACGACCGGCAGCACGGCCGCCTTGGGGTCCCTGAGATCGCCGGCCACCAGCTCACGCTTGAGCTCGATGCCGGCGACGAAGAAGAAGATCGCGAGCAGTCCGTCGGCGGCCCAGTGCTCGACGGACAGGTTCAGCCCGAGCGCCTCGGGGCCGAAGTGGAAGTGGCCGACGGTCTCGTAGCTGTCGTGCAGCGCGGGTACGTTCGCCCAGACCAGCGCGGTGATCGCGGCGAGCAGCAGCAGTACCCCGCCGACGGTCTCGGTGCGCAGCGCGTCCGCGACGAAGGTCCGCTCGGGGAGGGAGAGCCGTCCGAGAACCTTGCGGGCGGGAGCGGGGGTGCGGGGCGCGGCCACGGGGGAGACCTCCGGTCGGTGGGCAGGACAGAGCACTTGCCGACCAGACTTCCCGGCACACCTGAGGCTGAGCTTGTTTACTTAGCTTACCTAAGGGTGCACGGGAGTGCATCCGTCGATGTCCACCGTACGTACCCGAAGGGCACCCGGCGCGCTCGTCGCCGGGTGCCCTCGATGGCCGTGCTCAGTACTTGGCCCTGCTCAGTCCTCGCTGGGCGCCGCCGGGAGCTTCGCCTGGATGAGGTCCATGACGGTCGAGTCGGTCAGGGTCGTGACATCACCGAGCTGGCGGTTCTCGGCGACGTCCCGCAGCAGCCGGCGCATGATCTTGCCGGAGCGGGTCTTCGGCAGCTCGGCCACCGGCAGGATCCGCTTGGGCTTGGCGATCGGGCCGAGGGTGGCCCCGACGTGGTTGCGCAGGTCGGCGATGAGGCTCTCGTCCTCGGCGTCGGCCGTACCGCGCAGGATCACGAAGGCGACGATGGCCTGCCCCGTCGTCTCGTCGGTGGCGCCGACGACGGCCGCCTCGGCGACGGACGGGTGGGAGACCAGGGCGGACTCGACCTCGGTGGTGGAGATGTTGTGGCCCGACACGAGCATGACGTCGTCGACGCGGCCGAGCAGCCAGATGTCGCCGTCGTCGTCCTTCTTCGCCCCGTCCCCGGCGAAGTACTTGCCCTCGAACCGCGACCAGTACGTGTCGAGGAACCGCTGGTCGTCGCCCCAGATGGTGCGCAGCATCGACGGCCACGGCTCGGTCAGCACCAGGTAGCCGCCACCGCCGTCGGGCACCTCGTTCGCCTCGTCGTCCACGACGGTCGCGGAGATGCCGGGCAGCGGACGCTGGGCCGAACCGGGCTTGGCCTCGGTCACGCCCGGCAGCGGCGAGATCATCATCGCGCCGGTCTCCGTCTGCCACCAGGTGTCGACGACCGGCGTCCGGTCGGCACCGATGTGCTTGCGGTACCAGATCCACGCCTCGGGGTTGATCGGCTCACCCACGGAACCCAGCACCCGCAGGCTGCCGAGGTCGAACTTCGCGGGGATGTCGTCGCCCCACTTCATGAACGTACGGATCGCCGTCGGCGCCGTGTACAGGATGGTCACCCCGTACTTCTGCACGATCTCCCAGAAGCGGCCCTGGTGCGGCGTGTCCGGGGTGCCCTCGTACATGACCTGCGTCGCGCCGTTCGCCAGCGGCCCGTAGACGATGTACGAGTGGCCGGTGACCCAGCCGACGTCGGCCGTGCACCAGTACACGTCCGTCTCCGGCTTGAGGTCGAACACCGCGTGGTGGGTGTACGACGTCTGGGTGAGGTAGCCGCCAGAGGTGTGCAGGATGCCCTTGGGCTTCCCCGTCGTGCCGGACGTGTACAGGATGAACAGCGGGTGCTCGGCGTCGAAGGCCTCGGGGGTGTGCTCGGCGGACTGCCGCTCGACGATCTCGTGCCACCAGACGTCACGGCTGTCGTCCCAGGCGACGTCCTGGCCGGTACGGCGGACCACGAGCACGTGCTCGACATTGCCCGCCTTGCCGGCGGCCTCGTCCACGGCCGGCTTCAGCGCCGACGGCTTGCCGCGCCGGTAACCGCCGTCGGAGGTGATGACCACCTTGGCGTCCGCGTCCTGGATACGGGTGGCCAGCGCGTCCGCCGAGAAGCCGCCGAACACGACGGAGTGCGCGGCGCCGATCCGGGCGCAGGCCAGCATCGCGACCGCCGTCTCGGGGATCATCGGCATGTAGACCGCGACCCGGTCGCCCTTCTGAACTCCCAGCTCCAGCAGGGCGTTGGCCGCCTTGGAGACCTCGTCCTTGAGCTCGGCGTAGGTGATGGCACGGCTGTCGCCGGGCTCCCCCTCGAAGTGGATGGCGACCCGGTCGCCGAGCCCGGCCTCCACATGCCGGTCCACGCAGTTGTACGCGACGTTGAGCTGGCCGTCCTTGAACCACTTCGCGAACGGCGGGTTCGACCAGTCCAGCGTCTCGGTCGGCTCCTTGGCCCAGGTCAGCCGGCGGGCCTGCTCGGCCCAGAAGCCGAGCCTGTCAGCCTTGGCCTGTTCATACGCCTCCGCCGTGACGTTGGCGCCTGCGGCCAGGTCGGCGGGGGGTGCGAACCTGCGCTCTTCCTTCAGCAGGTTGGCCAGGCTTTCGTTGCTCACGACATCTCCCTTTCCCAGGGTGTCCGTTGTGTCCCAGGCCACAGCTCATCAGACCCGGGGGTCCGATGACAAGGGTCGATGGAAAATTGGTTTAGACCTGTCGGCGGGGGTGGGGTCCGAGCCGTTGCCGGCACCGGGGTCATCCGTTCCCACGGACATGGGACGGACGCGGTTCAGGTCTGTTATCCCTTTCACACTCCGGCCGGGTACAGGCGAAACGCCGCCTCACCGCGAGCGCGGCCCCGCTCCGCACGGGGCCGCGCACTCTTCTCCCCGTCAGGCCGACAGATCCGCCACTCCCACGTGGTCGAACACCTCGTCCGTGTCCCCCTCCGCGAGCAGATACGACTGCGCCTCGCCCACGTGGAAGTACATCCCGTGCAACTCCAGCGCCCCCGCCCGCAGAGCCCGGTTCACCGACGCGTGGGCGCGCAGGTGCTCCAACTGCTGCACCACGTTCGTCAGACACAGCTGCTCGACCGCGTCGGCCGGCGCCCGCCCGGCGAGTCTGGCCCACGGCCTGCTCTCGTCGGACATCCGCTCCACACTCGGCCGGCCATGCCGCAGCCACCTCCTGAGCGGGGTCTGCGGGCCGTCCGGCTCGGCGGCGAGCAGCGCCTGCATGGCACCGCACCCGGAGTGCCCGCACACCGTGATCGACCGGACCTGGAGCACGTCCACCGCGTACTCGATCGCGGCGGCCACCGAGTCGTCTCCGCTCTCCTGGCCGGGCAGCGGAACCAGGTTGCCCACGTTGCGCACCACGAACAGGTCGCCCGGACCACTGGAAGTGATCATCGACGTGACCACCCGGGAGTCCGCGCAGGTGAGGAACAGCTGCGAGGGCTGCTGGCCCTCACGCGCCAGCCGTGCCAGCTCACCTCGCACCAGGGGCGCGGTGTTGCGCTGGAACGCGCTGATCCCTCGGGCGAGTTGGCGGGCGCTGGGGCGACTGCCGTCGGTGGCTCCGGACATGCTGGTGTTTGTGGTGGTGCCGGGGCTGAGGCCGGGGCCGGTGTCGGGGCCTGGGCTGAGGCCGGTTCCGGTGTCGGGGCCTGGGGCTGTGCCGGGTCCGGTGCCGGTGCCGGTGCCGGTCCCGGTGCGCGGTCCTGTGGCTGTCCCGGTTCCAGTGCCGGGTCCTGTGGCTGTGCCGCTTTTCGCGCTTGTCGTCGTGTCTGTGTCCGGTCCTCCTGCGGATGTGTCGGGGCCGTCTTGCCTGGGGCGGCCTGGGCCGGGGCGGCCGGGGGCGGCGGAGCCGTCGGTCTCGCCGGTCTCGCCCGTCCCGACGGTCGTGTCGAGTCCGCCGGTCCCGCTGGCGGCGGTGGCGGTGTTGCCGTCGGTGCCTGTGGGCGTGCCGGGACCGTCGGTGTCGCTGGTCCCGGGCGCCCTGGTCGTCGTGGGCGTCCGTGTTTCGCCGTGCTGTCCCTCGCGGAGCGGGGAGGCCTCCGGGATCTCGCACTGGTGGTTGCGCCAGGGCGTCCAGGGGTGGCAGCGGCAGTCGGCGGACTCCAGCTCGGCCATCCCGACGTCGCCGGGGAGGCCGGCCGGTCCCGTCGGCTCGCCGATCCTGACTCCGGCCCTGCGGCCGATCAGCTCGACGGTGCCGCCGTGTGCCCTCTGGGTGTTCTGCCAGTCCTGCAGTGACTCGTACGCCGCGTGGTCCATGAACGACCCGTCCAACTCCACGACGGCGTGCGCGCCTTGGGGTACGAGATGCAGGGCTCGGCTGAGCCGGGGCACCGCCAGGAACGTCAACTGGCCTCGTACATGTACGTGATGAACTCCTTCCGACTCGTCATGCGTGATCCGGGTGCGGGTGAGGCGGTGCAGGGCGACCCCGACGGCCATGGCGATCCCCAGGGCCACACCCTCCAGCACGCCGAGGAACACCACGCCGAGGGTGGTGACGGCGTACACCAGCACCTCTCGGTGGCGGGTCACCGTGCGAATGTGGTGCAGGGACACCATCTGGATGCCGACGGCCATCACCAGGGCGGCGAGCGAGGCGAGCGGGATGAGCTCCAGGATCGGGACTATCAGCAGCGCGGCGACTACTACCAGAACGCCGTGCAGCATCGTGGAGTTCCGGCTGACGGCACCGGCGTGCACATTCGCCGAACTGCGCACCGCGACGCCCGCGATGGGCAGCCCGCCGAGCGCGCCGGAGACGACGTTGGCGGCGCCCTGACCGAGCAGCTCGCGGTCCAGGTCGGAGCGTCCGACGCGGGCCGACTGCTCCGGTCGGCCGGCGACCAGCTTGTCCACGGCGACCGCCCCGAGCAGCGACTGCACGCTGCACACCAGCGTGATCGTGAGCACGGCGGCGACCAGGCCGAGTACCGGGCCTTCGGGGAGCGTGGCCAGGGCGTGGCTGCTCCAGGACGGCAGGTCGACCTTGGGCAGGTGGAGTCCGGCCAGCGAGGCGGTCGTGGTGGCGACGGCGACGGCGACCAGCGGGGTCGGCACCTTGCGCAGCAGCCGGCCGGCCCGGCCGGGCAGCCGGGGCCAGACCACCAGCAGGGCGAGGGTCAGCACGCTCACCGACAGGGCGGCCGGATGCACACCGGCCAACTGGGCGGGCAGCTCACGCAGATTGTCGAGGACCGAGCTGTGCGGGATGCCGCCCAGGACGATGTGCAGCTGGGCCACGGCGATGGTGACGCCGATGCCGGCGAGCATGCCGTGCACGATGGCAGGGCTGACGGCGAGCGCGGTGCGCGCCACGCGCAGGAGGCCGAGGCCGAGTTGGGCGAGGCCGGCGAGGATGGTGATGGCGCAGGTCGTACGCCATCCGTAGTGCTGGATGAGCTCGGCGGTGACGACCGTGAGGCCGGCGGCCGGGCCGCTGACCTGGAGCGGGGCACCGCCGAGCCGTCCGGCCACGATTCCTCCGACGGCGGCGGCGACGAGGCCGGCCTGGAGGGGCGCGCCGGTGGCGAGCGCGATGCCGAGGGACAGCGGGAGTGCGATCAGGAAGACCGCGATCGAGGCCGAGACGTCGGCCCCCGCGAGGCGAGGGCGGCGGGGCCGGGTCGGGGGCGGACTGTGGGGTTCGTGGATGCGCTTCTCTCGACTTGGTTCGTCGGCGCGGGTCGGAACGCAGGCTGACATGTTTCCCGTCTCCTCCGGGGCAGCGCGGTCGCGGAACAGGTGGTCCCTCGCCCGGTGGCGAGGGGTCGGGTCGCGGCCGTGTGGTCACGGCGTGCAGTGGCGGGATGCAACTGTCGGTAAACGGATCGTAATGCAGAGTAAAGGGAGAGAATAGATTTTCCGAGCAAATGGACTAATAAATCCCCCTCAAGAGTGAAGTGGCCAATTAGTCGGCTTGTCGTATTAATTCCTTCTCGATCCCGTGCGACCTTTGCGGCGCAGTCGGCACCCGAGAGAAGGAAGAAGGTGGACGGATGGCCGCCCCCCGCAGGTTCGCCGCCCCTCGCACCATCGCCGCGACGCACCGGATCGCCGCGGGTACCGCTGCCGCAGCGGTCTGCGCCGCGTCGCTCGCCGGATGCGCGAGCGGTCCCGACACGACCCGGCCCGCGGCGCCCGGACCGCACAAGGCGAAGCCCGCGGTGCCCGCGGTGCCCGCGCCCGGGAGCGCGATCCGCCTGATCGGCGACGGTTCCACCGCGTACACCGGCGCGCAGCCCCGTCTGCACAGACCGGAACGGCTCAAGCCCGGCCAGAAGCCCCCGCAGTTCGTGGTGTTTTCTTGGGACGGCGCCGGCGAGGACAGCCAGAAGCTGTTCTCGCACTTCCGTGAGGTCGCCAAGGCGAACAACGCGACGATGACGTACTTCCTCAGCGGCGTGTACATGCTGCCGGACCACAAGCGCGACCTGTACCGCCCGCCGCAGCACTCCCCGGGCCGCTCCGACATCGGCTTCAACGACGAGAAGGGCATCGCCGACACCGTGAAGCAGCTGCGCCACGCCTGGCTGGAGGGAAACGAGATCGGCACCCACTTCAACGGTCATTTCTGCGGCAGCGACGGCGGGGTCGGCGAGTGGTCGGTAGAGGAGTGGAAGGACGAGATCGCCCAGGCGAAACGATTCGTCAAGTCCTGGAAGACCACCACCGGCATGACGAAGGCGCCACCCTTGCCCTTCGACTACGACAAGGAGCTCATCGGCGCCCGCACACCCTGCCTGGAGGGCCGGGACAACTTCGTCAAGGCCGCCCGCGAGATGGGCTTCCGCTATGACTCCAGCGGCGTCAACAACCAGCTGTGGCCTGCCAAGAGGGAGGGCCTGTGGGATCTGTCGATGCAGCTGGTGCCGTTCCCCGGGCACTCCTACGAGCAGCTCACCATGGACTACAACTTCATGGTCAACCAGTCCGGCACCGCGACCCAGGGCGACCCCGCCAAGCACGAGGTCTGGGGCGACCAGATGCGCGACGGCCTGCTCATGGGCTTCCGCCGGGCCTACGAGGGCAACCGCGCGCCCCTGATCATCGGCAACCACTTCGAGTCCTGGAACGGCGGCACCTACATGCGCGCCGTCGAGGAGGTCGTCGAGGCCGTCTGCAACAAGCCCGACGTGCGCTGCGTGTCCTTCCGGCAGCTCGCCGACTGGCTGGACGCCCAGGACCCGGCGGTCCTGAAGAAGCTGCGCACCCTGGGGGTGGGCGAGGCCCCGAAGGGGGGCTGGGCGTCCTTCCTGTCCGCGCGGCCGGCGCCGGCTCCGAAGGGGGTGCCCGGGGCGCCGCCGGTCAAGCCGTAGACGTCAGAGGGTGAGTTGACCGGCTCGAGGTGTCCGCTTTCAGGCAAGGCGGCCACGCTTTCAGGCAGGGAGGTCGCACTCTCAGAGACAGCGTTGGCTTGCCGCTGCCGCCCTTTCCGGCGAAGGCAATCTTCATATTCACGAACAGTGGTCACGGGATAGCTGTATGTGGCAGCGGTGTGGTGGGAAGGCCACACGATCGTGGGGCGTGTGAGGGGGTGAGGCGTGGTGAGAAGGGGTGCCGGTGGGGGCGGGCGGTCGGACGACGGGCGGGCGCGTACTGTCGTACTCATGAGTACGACTGGTGCGACCGCCGATCCGCTCGCGGCCCTCGCCTCACTGCCCGGGGTGCCCGAGTCCGTGGAGTCCGTGCGCAAGGCTGTGGACCGCGTGTACGGGCACCGGATCATGCGGCGCCGGAGCAACGAGATCACCGCAGAGGCGGCCCTGCGCGGCGCCCGGGGCTCGGCGGCGCTGTCCGGCGCCGACTGGGCGCTCGAAGAGGTGCGCCGGCGTACCGACTTCAGTGGTGACGACGAGGCGCGTGTCGTGGGCGCGGCCCTGCGGTTGACGGCCGAGGCGGGCCAACTGCTGTCCATCTGGCGGCAGTCACCTCTGCGTGTGCTGGCCCGGCTGCACCTGGTGGCGGCGGCGAGCAACGAGGGCGAGGTCGGCCGCCCGCGGCAGGAGGGCGAGCCGGTCCACGAGCCGCTGGTCGAGCTGCCGCTGCCGAGCGCGGCCGAGGTGCACGGCCGTCTGGAGGGGCTGTCCGAGCTGATCATCGCCGGTGGTTCGGCGCCGGCCCTGGTGACGGCGGCTGTCGTGCACGGCGAACTGATCGCGCTGCGCCCCTTCGCCTCCCACAACGGCCTGGTCGCGCGCACGGCCGAGCGCATCGTCCTGGTCGGCAGCGGGCTGGACCCGAAGTCCGTCTGCGCGGCCGAGGTCGGCCACGCCGAACTGGGGCGCGCGGCCTATGTGGCGGCGCTCGAGGGCTATGTCTCCGGCACTCCCGAGGGCATGGCCGCGTGGATCGCGCACTGCGGCAGGGCGATCGAGCTCGGGGCCCGTGAGTCGACGGCGGTGTGCGAGGCGCTGCAGCGCGGGGCGGCGTAGCGCACGCGCGCGTGGAGCCTCGTGGCGTTCCAGGATCCCCGCGCGTGCGCACAAGAGTTGCGGCGGTACGAGTATTCGTACCGCCGCTGGCATGTTCACCGGGTTACCAAGCGTCCTCGATATGTTGCCCATCAGGTCGGGAACTTTGCCCGTCACCTGGTGCGGCTGGCCCGTAATCGACGGGTCGACGTCGCGTGGGTGCCCAATGTTCATGCTCGGTCCGTGGGGCCAAATGCGTATTAAAGGTGATCCTCTCGGATGTCCTTGGTCTCGCGGGCCGTTGAGTCCTTTGTACTCCTGGCCGGAAGGAAGCGGAAGGCCTCGCCGCAGTTCTTTACTTTTAGTCGCAAATCGCGTGAATCGGGCATCTGTTTGTCGCGCGGGGTGCTCGGAAAGCGGGAGGCGCAGGTCAGGCGGGCGCGGTGCGGCGTCGGTTCGCGTACCAGACAAGGCCCGCGGTGGCCGCCGCGGCTCCTATGGCGGCGACCGCGACGAGGGCGGGCCGCGGCGGTACGGAGAAGGACGGAATCCGCTGCTTGAGCCGGACCGGGCGATGGAAGTCGAGAATCGGCCACCCGCGCGCGAGTGCCTCGCGGCGCAGCGGGCGATCCGGGTTCACCGCGTGCGGATGCCCGACCGCCTCCAGCATCGGCAGGTCGGTCGCCGAGTCGCTGTAGGCGTAGCAGCGGTCGAGGTCGTATCCCTCGGACGCGGCCAGTTCCCTGATCGCCTCGGCCTTCGTCGGGCCGTACGCGTAGTACTCCACCTCTCCGGTGAAGCAGCCGTCGTCGCCCACGACCATGCGTGTTGCCACCACGCGGTCGGCGCCGAGCAGCTCGCCGATCGGCTCGACCACCTCGGCGCCCGACGTGGACACGATCACGACGTCGCGGCCGGCGGTGTGGTGCTCCTCGATGAGGGAGGCGGCCTCGTCGTAGATGATCGGGTCGATCAGGTCGTGCAGCGTCTCGGCGACGATCTCCTTGACCTGCTGGACGTTCCAGCCACGGACGAGCGCGGAGAGGTACTCGCGTGTGCGCTCCATCTGGTCATGGTCCATACCGCCCAAGCGGAAGACGAACTGGGCGTATGCGGTCCGCAGCGCGGCCCTGCGGTTGATCAGACCGCCTTGGTAGAACGACTTGCTGAACGTGAGCGTGCTGGACTTCGCAATGACCGTCTTGTCCAGGTCAAAGAAGGCCGCTGTGCGGGGCAAGGAGTGGTTTTCCACGACCCTGAGCATAGGCGCAGCCCATTCGGCGTAAGGTGGGCGCGTGGGTTTGCCTGAGAGGGCTCTCGGGTACACCATGGAAGTCACGGATCGTTCGCGACCGTGCTAACCCGGTCCGACTCCTCCCCCCCCCGAGTCGGCCGTGGAGACGACCCCCGCTCTCCCCCCCGGCGGGGGTCGTCGCATGTCCGGGTGGGTTTTTCCCTTTCAAGAGCTGCCCCACGGTCGGGGCCGAGCGGCTGAGGCCGCCGGTTCGCCATGCCCAAGATTCGTGACTGTGGGTAGTCGTCGTGCTGCTCTGCGGGAGTCGTACAGGGATCGGTGCGGGGGTCACCGGTTTGGGTGACGGCGATATTCACAACTGCCGAGTTGTCCACAGTTATCGACCAAGATCCACACGATTTCCGGGATCGCTGCACCGTGATTCCAACGCGTCCCGCTAGGACCGACTTCATGGCCGGTTCTGGTTAGTCGGGCGTGTTTGGCCGGTTCGTATCGGCCGTTCATATGGAGGCCGGTTGCCGGTTCTTCACACGTATGGGAATCGCGGGGCCGCAGGGCTGCGCGAGTGATGCAGCGAAGGGGGACGGAAACCGTGACCGCAGTCGTCACACACGATCCACCGCCCGCCGCCTCCGGGCGGCCGGGCAAGCCGTTGATCGTCACGGAAGACGCCGAACTGCTGGACGACCTGCTGCGCCTGTGCGCCGCGGCCGGCGCCACACCGGAGGTCCACCACTCAGTACCCGAGCCCAGGGGCAGTTGGGAGGCCGCGCCGCTCGTCCTGGTCGGTGACGACGCCGCACGCCGCGTGCGCGGGGCAGGACGCCGGCGCGGAGTGGTGCTCGTCGGACGGGACCAGGACGACGCCGGGGTCTGGCGCCGGGCCGTCGAGATCGGCGCCGACCACGTCCTGATGCTGCCCGACGGCGAACAGTGGCTGGTCGACCGCATCGCCGACGTCACCGAAGGCGTCGGCCGGCCCGCCCTCACCGTCGGCGTGATCGGTGGCCGGGGCGGCGCCGGAGCTTCCACACTCGCGTGCGCCCTCGCCGTCACCGCCGCGTGTGAAGGGCTGCGCACGCTGCTGGTGGACGCCGACCCACTGGGCGGCGGACTCGACGTCGTACTCGGCGGTGAGGCGGCGGAAGGGCTGCGCTGGCCCTCGTTCGCCGGCTCGCGCGGGCGGCTCGGCAGCGGCGCGCTGGAGGAGTCCCTGCCGAAGCTGCACTCCCTGCGGGTGCTGAGCTGGGACCGCGGTGAATGCGTCGCCGTGCCCGCTCAGGCGATGCGCGCGGTGCTCGCCGCGGCCCGCCGCAGGGGCGGCGCGGTCGTCGTCGACCTGCCCCGCCGCATCGACGACGGGGTCGCGGAGGCGCTCGCCCAGCTCGACGTCGGGATCCTCGTCGTCCCCGCCGAACTGCGCGCCGTCGCCGCCGCCCGCCAGATCGCCTCCGCGGTCCGGCTCGTCCTGCGGGACCTGCGGGTGGCCGTGCGCGGGCCGTACGCACCCGGCCTCGACGACCGTGAGGTGGCCCGGCTGCTGGACCTGCCGCTGGTGGGCGAGGTGCCGGTCGAGTCGGGCCTGCTGCGGCCGCACGAGAGCAAGGAACCGCCGGGGGCGGCGGGGCGGGGGCCGTTGGGGCGGTTCTGCCGGGAGTTCTGGGAGCGCGCGTTGCTTGAGGTGAGGGCCGGATGAGTACGGGTTCCGAGCCTGACCTGGCGAGGGGTGGCCGGGCCGGTCCGGGACGGGCCGCGTCTGGGTGGGCGTCGGCCGGCACGGCTGCCGGGGCGGGCATGCCGGCGGAGCTGCTCGACGGGGTGCGGCAGTGGCTGGCCGAGAGCGGGGCCGAGCCGACGCCCGCACGTGTGGCGCAGGCTCTGCGGGAGCAGGGCCGGGTGCTGGGGGACGCCGAAGTCCTCGGGGCGGCGACCCGGTTGCGGTCCGAACTGGTCGGCAGCGGCCCGCTGGAGCCCCTGCTCGCCGACCCCTCGGTGACGGACGTGCTGGTGTCGGCGCCGGACCGGGTCTGGGTGGACCGGGGCGGCGGCCTGGAGCTGACGCCGGTGTCCTTCCCGGACGCGCCGGCCGTACGACGTCTCGCGCAGCGCCTCGCGGCGGTGGCCGGGCGGCGACTGGACGACGCGCGGCCCTGGGTGGACGCCCGGCTGCCCGACGGGACCCGGCTGCACGCGGTGCTGCCGCCCGTCGCCGTCGGCTCCGCGTGCCTGTCGCTGCGAGTGGTACGGCCGCGGGCGTTCACGCTCGACGAACTGGTCGCCGCGGGCACGGTGCCGCCGGGCGGGGACCGGTTGCTGCGGGCGCTGGTCGACGCGCGGTTGTCCTTCCTCATCAGCGGCGGCACCGGCACCGGCAAGACCACGCTGCTGAGCGCGCTGCTCGGGCTGGTCGGACCGGGCGAGCGGATCGTGCTGGCCGAGGACTCCGCGGAGCTGCGGCCGAACCATCCGCATGTCGTACGGCTGGAGAGCAGACCCGCCAACCAGGAGGGCGCCGGCCTCGTCACCCTCGAGGACCTGGTGCGGCAGGCGCTGCGGATGCGGCCGGACCGGCTAGTCGTGGGCGAGGTGCGCGGACCCGAAGTGGTGCATCTGCTGGCCGCGTTGAACACCGGCCACGAAGGCGGCTGCGGGACCGTCCACGCCAACGCGGCCGGAGACGTCCCGGCCCGGCTGGAGGCGCTCGGCACGGCGGCAGGACTCGACCGGGCCGCGCTGCACAGCCAGTTGGCGGCCGCGCTGTCGGTCGTACTGCATCTCGTCCGCGACCGCAGCGGGCGACGGCGGATCGCCGAGGTGCATGTGCTGGAACGGGACCGGTCGGGGTGGGTGCGGACGGTGCCGGCGCTGCGGTGGGGCGCGGGGGCGTTCGCCCGTGAGCGGGGGTGGGGGCGGCTGCGGGGGTTGCTTCGGGGTGAGGGGGATGAGGGCGATGAGGGTGTCGGGGGTGCCGGGGGTGTTGTGGGGGAGCGTGGTGTCCGTGGTGACCGTGGGGGGCTCGGCGAATGTGAGCGGTCCGGTGATCGTGAGGGGTTCGGTGATTTGAGTGGGTGAGATGTCGGCGGGGGCGGCCGTGCTGTGCCTCGGTGTGGCGGTCTGGTTCCTGGGTGGGCCGAACTTCGGGTCCCGGCGGGCGCAGTTGCTGCTCGCGGGAGGTGGGGCGGTGGGTGCCGGGCCGCCCGACTGGCGGCGGTTGGCAGGCGAGCTGCGGCGGCTGCCGGGGCGGATGCGGGCCGAGTGGTGGGCACCGGTCGTCGGGCTGGTGCTGGCCGTGCTGGGGTCCTCGGTGCTGCCGGTCGTCGCGGGGGCGGCCGGAGTGCCCTTGCTGCGGCGGGTCCGGCTGGCCCGGGAGGCGCGGCGGGTGCGCGAGCGTCACGGAGACGCGGTGATCGAGCTGTGCGCGACGCTCGCCGGGGAGGTGCGGGCCGGGCGGCACCCGGGTGAGGCGTTGTTGCTGGCCGCACGGGACTCCGGCGGGCTCGGTGAGGCGCAGTCCGCGGTGCTGGCGGCGGCGCGGTTCGGCGGCGATGTGCCGGGTGCGCTCGCCTCCGCGGCACGGCAGCCGGGCGCGGACGGCCTGTCGGGCCTGGCGGCGTGCTGGCGGGTCGCTGTGGACCAGGGCGCGGGGCTCGCGGCGGGGCTCGACCGCCTGGAAGGGGCGTTGCGCGCCGAGCGGGACCAACGTGCGGACTTGCGCGCCCAGTTGTCGGGTGCCAAGTCGACCGTCGTGATGCTCGCCGGGCTGCCGGTCCTGGGGCTGCTGCTCGGCGCCGCCATGGGGGCGGACCCGCTGCACGTGCTGCTGCACACCGGGGCGGGGATCGGGTGTCTCGTCGTCGGCGGAGTGCTGCAGGGGGTGGGGCTGTGGTGGGCGTCGCGGATCGTGCGCGGTGCGGAGGCGATGTGAGGACTCGGGCCGGCAGGGGAGCGAGAGGGAGGGGTCGGCGTGAACGCGGAGGTTGTCCACAGGCTGGGGACGGCGATGGGGGTGGTGCTGGCCGTCGGGTGGGTGTGGCGGTGGTGGGCGGAGTCCCGGCACGAGCGCAGGGTCCGGCGACGGCTTGTGGGGTTGATGGCGACCGGCGATGCGGCGTCGAGGCGCAGACGGTTCGACGTCCGGCAGGGCGTGCGGGAAGGGCTGCCTGTCGTGGCGGCCGGGGGCGCCGGTTGGGCACTGGTCGGCGGCGTCATCGGAGCGGTGGTGGGGCTGGCTGCCGCGGTTGGGCTGTGGTGGTGGCGGCGTCGGCAGCGGTCCGCCGAGAACGGTGTGGAGGCGGTCGACGCCGGTGAGGTGGCACGTCGGCTTCCGCTCGCCGCCGATCTGCTGGCGGCCTGTATCGCGGCGGGAGCAGGCCCGGTGATGGCGGCGCAGGCCGTGGGCGAGGCGCTGGGTGGTCCCGTCGGGGACGGTCTGGCGCGGGGCGCGGCGGAGGTACGGCTTGGTGGTGAACCGGGCGAGGCGTGGCAGCGACTGGCCTCGATGCCGGGGGCCGGAGCGCTGGCGCGGTTGCTGGAACGGGCCGATGTGACAGGACTTCCGGCGGCCGGACCGGTCGCGCGCCTTGCCGCGGACGCCCGCGCCGAGTGGACGCGCACCGCGACCGAGCGGGCCAGGCGTGCGGCCGTCATGGTCACCGCGCCGGTGGGGTTGTGCTTCCTGCCCGCGTTCATCGCGATCGGTGTGGCGCCTGTGGTGATCGGGCTTGCGGGTGGGGTGTTGGGAGGGGGTGGTGGTGGATGACGGCGTGAGGTGGATCGCGGAGTGCGGTGGCAGGAAGCCGGCAGCCGGCTCGAGCTGTCGCGGGCGTTGAACGACAGACATCCAACGACAGGCATTTCAAGGGCTTTTTCAACGGAACTGAACCTTACGGGGGTTGAGATGTACAAGGCGGTACGGGCGCGGATGCGCGCGCTGGTGTGGCGGGTGCGGACGGCGCAGAGGGACGCCGGGATGGTCACGTCCGAGTACGCGATGGGGATCGTCGCCGCGGTGGCGTTCGCCGTGGTGCTCTACAAGGTCGTGACGAGCGGCGAGGTCAGCGCTGAGTTGCAGGCCATCGTGAAGCGAGCACTCGATGCGGGGATGTGAGCAGGGAGGAGTGCGTGAGCGCGGGTCGGCCTGGCGCTCGGACGGCGGATTCGTGACGGCCGAGTCGGCTGTGGTGCTGCCGGTGCTGGTCATGTTCGCGATGGCGCTGGTGTGGGGGCTGCTCGTGATGGCGGCGCAGATCCAGTGCGTGGACGCGGCCCGGACGGGTGCCCGCGCGGCAGCCCGTCAGGATCCGACCGAGGCGGTCGTCGAGGTGGCCCGCGAGGCTGCCCCGCGCGGCGCGACGGTCACGGTCGGCCGGGAGGGCGACGAGGTCCGCGTGACCGTCGTCGCCAAGCCGCCGGTGCTGAGCGGGCTCCCCTTCGAGGTACGGGAGGAGGCCGTGGCGTCGGCTGAGGAGATGGTGGGGGCGGGGACATGAGCGGAACTGGCGAATCCGCCCGGAGGCTTGGTCCCAGGCGTCGGCCCCGGCGGGCGCCAGCCGACCGTCGGTGTTTCGCGCGATGGAGGCCCGCTGCCGTCGACCTCACCTCCGACCGGGGCTCCGCCACCGTGTGGAGCCTCGGCGCCATCGCCGTGCTCTGCGTCGTCTTCGGCGTCGTACTCGCCCTGGGCCACGCCGTCGTGACCCGGCATCGCGCGGCCGGCGGTGCGGATCTCGCGGCACTGGCGGCGGCCGACCACTGGGCGGAGGGCGGTACGGCGGCCTGTGCGCGGGCGGAACGGGTGGCGCGGGCGCAGGAGGCGCGGCTCGTGCGGTGCGTGATGGCCGGCGAGATCTCGGACGTGACGGCCGCCTCGGGCCGAGGGCCCTTCGAGGCGGAGGTCAGGGCGAGGGCTGGACCTGCGGGGCCTGCGGGACCTGCGGAGCCTACGGGGCCGACCACGCCTCAGGGACTCGCGGCGCCGCCTACGCCTCCGGGACCCGCGGCACCGACGGCGCCTCCGCGTCCCGCCGGCCAGATGGAGCCACCGCCCGGCCCTCCGGGCGCGTACCGGCCTGCTGAGGCGCACCACCCGAGACCGGCCCCGTGACCGCCTGAGCGACCGACACCGGCCCCTCCTGGCCCTCTCGGCCTCCCAGCCCCTCGTCCCGGCCAGCCACGCCCCGCTCCCCGGCCCCCTCGCCCCGCTCCCCGGCCCCGTCGGTCCGCTCCCCGGCCTCCCCCTCCGGCGCCCCCTTCAACAGCACCCCGAGCAGCCGCACCGCGCCCCTCTTGTGCAACGGGTCGTTCCCGTTGCCGCACTTGGGGGACTGGATGCAGGACGGGCAGCCGGCGTCGCACTCGCAGGAGGCGATGGCCTGGCGGGTGGCCGTGAGCCAGGAGCGGGCCGTGTGGAAGGCGCGTTCCGCGAAGCCCGCGCCGCCGGGGTGGCCGTCGTAGACGAAGACCGTCGGGAGAAGCGTGTCGGGGTGGAGCGGGATCGACACGCCGCCGATGTCCCAGCGGTCGCAGGTGGCGAACAGGGGGAGCAGGCCGATCGAGGCGTGCTCGGCGGCGTGCAGGGCGCCGCCGAGGATCTCCGGGTTGATCCGGGCCTCGTCCAGCTGGTCCTCGGTGACCGTCCACCACACCGCGCGGGTGCGCAGCGTACGAGGAGGGAGGTCGAGTTTCGTCTCGCCCAGTACTTCGCCGGTGATCAGCCGGCGGCGCAGGAAGGAGACCACCTGGTTGGTGACCTCGACGGAGCCGTAGCAGAGGCGGCCGTCACCCCACGGGATCTCGACGTCCGTCTCCAGCACGGAGATCGCCGTGGTGTCGCGGGCGACCGTCGAATACGGCGGCGCGGCCTCCTCGACCAGGGCCACCGAGTCCTCCAGATCGAGGGAGCGCACCAGGTACGTACGGCCCTGGTGCAGGTGGACGGCGCCCTCGTGCACCGTGCCGTGCGCGGAGCCCGCGTCGACGGTGCCCAGCAGCCGTCCCGTCCCGGCCTCGACGACCTGGACCGGCCGGCCGCCCTCGCCGCGGATGTCCGTGAGGTCGGCGGCGCGTTCCCGGCGGGTCCAGTGCCAGGCCTTCGTACGGCGGCGCAGCAGCTTCGCGGCCTCCAGCTGCGGCAGCAGAGCCTCGGCCTCGGGGCCGAAGAGGTCCAGGTCCTCATCGGTCAGCGGGATCTCCGCGGCCGCCGCGCACAGGTGCGGGGCCAGGACGTACGGGTTGTCGGGGTCGAGGACCGTCGATTCCACCGGACGGTCGAACAGGGCCTCGGGATGATGGACGAGGTAGGTGTCCAGCGGGTCGTCGCGGGCGACCAGGACGGCCAGCGCGCCCTGCCCGGAGCGGCCGGCCCGGCCCGCTTGCTGCCACAGGGACGCGCGCGTGCCCGGATAGCCGGCGATCAGTACGGCGTCGAGGCCGGAGACGTCGATGCCGAGTTCCAGGGCGGTGGTGGCGGACAGGCCGAGGAGTTCGCCGGAGTGGAGGGCCTGTTCCAGGGCGCGGCGCTCCTCCGGGAGGTAGCCGCCGCGATAGGCCGCGACACGCCGGGCGAGGGAGCGATCCACTTCGGCGAGGCGCTCCTGGGCGATGACCGAGATCAACTCGGCGCCGCGCCGGGAGCGCACGAAGGCGACCGAGCGCACGCCCTGCACGGCCAGGTCGGTCAGGAGGTCCGCCGTCTCGGCCGTGGCGGTACGCCGGACGGGTGCGCCTTTTTCACCCTGGAGCTCGGTGAGCGGGGGCTCCCAGAGGGCGAAGACCAGTTCGCCGCGCGGGGAGGCGTCGTCGGCGACCTCGACCACCGGGAGCCCGGTGAGGCGGCGGGCGGCCACCGCGGGCTCGGCGGCGGTCGCGGAGGCCAGCAGGAAGACGGGAGAGGCGCCGTAGCGGGCGCACAGGCGGCGCAGGCGGCGCAGCACCTGGGCGACATGGGAGCCGAAGACGCCGCGATAGGTGTGGCACTCGTCGATGACGACGTACTTCAGGGCCTTGAGGAAGGAGGACCAGCGGGGGTGGGACGGGAGTATGCCCCGGTGCAGCATGTCGGGGTTGGTGAGGACGTAGTTGGCGTACTGGCGGACCCACTCCCGTTCCTCGAACGGAGTATCGCCGTCGTACACGGCCGGACGTACCGAATTGCCCAGCGGATGTGAAAGTTCCTTCACCGAACGGCACTGGTCCGCCGCAAGAGCCTTGGTCGGAGCGAGGTAGAGGGCGGTGGCGCCGCGGCCGTTCGGGGCCTCCGAGCCGTCCAGGAGGGTCGACAGGACCGGCACGAGGTAGGCCAGGGACTTCCCGGAGGCGGTGCCCGTGGCGACGACCACCGAGTCGCCGTCCAGGGCGTGCTCGGCAGCGCGTGCCTGGTGGGCCCAGGGATGTTCGATTCCGGCCGTCTGCACCGCGGCGATGACCTCCGCGCGGATCCGGTCGGGCCAGACGGCATGGCGACCCGCCCTCGGGGGCACATGCTCCGTATGAGTGATGCGCGAAGCCCGACTCGGCCCCGAGGCGAGCCGGTCCAGCACCGCGCCCGGGTCCACCCGGGAAACGGGGCCCGTTGGGGTTCGATCGGATCGGTGATTCTTGGCCATCGGCACCGAGTGTGTCACTGGCGTGACGGACAATGGGACCAAGGCGTCGTGCACGCCTGCCGGTAAGTGATTGAATGCCATCGCGGCTGGCGAACCGTCCTGGGGGCTGCAAGCCGAGGTGTCCCTAGGGACGACCGCTCGATAGCAAGGTGCTGGAGGATCCGTGGACCTGTCCCTGTCGACCCGTACCGTCGGCGATCGTACGGTCGTCGAGGTCGGTGGCGAAATCGACGTATATACCGCGCCCAAGTTGCGCGAGCAGTTGGTCGAGCTGGTGAACGACGGGAGTTTCCACCTCGTCGTCGACATGGAGGGCGTGGACTTCCTCGACTCCACCGGGCTCGGCGTACTGGTCGGCGGCTTGAAGCGGGTACGAGCCCATGAGGGCTCCCTGCGCCTGGTGTGCAACCAGGAGCGCATTCTCAAGATCTTCCGCATCACCGGCCTCACCAAGGTGTTCCCGATTCACACCTCGGTCGAGGAAGCGGTAGCGGCGACCGACTGATCCCGGACCCGGACACGCCGTGCAGCGGTGTGCCCGGGGCGGCAGAAGTTGAAAGTGAAGGGGGAGCGGGCTTTCGGCGGCCCGTTCCCCCCGATAGCACGCCCGAAGTTGCGAGGGGGATGCATGGCCACCGTTGAACTCCGCTTCAGCGCGCTGCCCGAGCACGTCAGGACCGCCCGTTTGGTGGCGGCAGCGGTGGCGCGCAGGGCCGGAGTGGACGAGGCCGTCCTGGACGAGGTCAGGCTCGCCGTCGGCGAGGCCTGCTCCCGGGCCGTCGGACTGCATCAGAGCGTCGGCATCACGGCGCCGGTGAAGGTGGCGCTGATCGAGGAGGAGAAACAGTTCTCCATCGAGGTCGGCGACGAGGCTCCGCGCTCCGTTCCCGGTGAGCGGGCCGCCGGCGGCGCGGGCGACGACGGCGAGATCGAGGCCGAAGAGGACGAGATGGGCCTCGCGGTCATCAGCGGTCTCGTCGACGACGTCGAGGTCTCCGCCGGGGAGCATGGTGGGCTGATCCGTATGACCTGGCCGACCACACCGCCGGCCGTGGTGCTTACCTGAGACCCCCTCGAAGCGTTCTCATCACGAAAGGGCCCTGCTCAGCAGGGCCCTTTCGTGTTTACGCCGGCGGCGTCGGCGAATTCGTGAAGAAATTCACGATCAATCACCCGATAATTTGATCAAGCGCCTATGCTCACGTCAATGGTTTTGAGGCATTAGCACTTTCGGGTTCAGTGGCGAGATGTCGATCATTTGCTGAACGGCATGTGAAGGCTAATTCCGTTTACCGCCATCTGTTTTGATCAGGTTCCGGTACCTAGAATCCGTCCACATCTTGAGCTCAGCCCAAGCGTCAAGGAGGACGAATGGCGGGGCTTTCTACCCCTCATCAGCTGGACCCCACAACCCTCGCAGCCGCAGTACTGACGGACGACAACCGGATCATCATCACGGTCATCGGCGTTGTCGCACTGGCCGCGCTCGTGCTCGCCGGCGTTCTCGTGCGCCAGGTGCTCGCGGCGGACGAGGGCACCGACAGCATGAAGAAGATCGCGGCAGCGGTACAGGAAGGCGCCAACGCCTATCTGGCCCGGCAGCTGCGGACGCTCGGCGTATTCGCCGTCGTCGTGTTCTTCCTGCTCATGCTGCTGCCCGCGGACGACTGGAATCAGCGCATCGGCCGATCGGTGTTCTTCTTGATCGGCGCCGCGTTCTCGGCGGCCACCGGTTATATCGGCATGTGGCTCGCCGTGCGCAGCAATGTGCGGGTCGCCGCGGCGGCGCGGGAAGCGACCCCGGCGGAGGGTGAGCCGGAAAAGGATCTCACCACCGTCTCGCACAAAGCCATGAAGATCGCTTTCCGCACGGGCGGCGTCGTCGGCATGTTCACAGTGGGGCTCGGTCTGCTGGGCGCCTCCTGTGTGGTGCTGGTGTACGCGGCCGACGCGCCGAAGGTGCTCGAAGGATTCGGTCTCGGCGCCGCGCTGATCGCGATGTTCATGCGTGTCGGCGGAGGCATCTTCACCAAGGCCGCCGACGTCGGCGCCGACCTGGTCGGCAAGGTCGAACAGGGCATTCCGGAGGACGACCCGCGCAATGCCGCGACCATCGCCGACAACGTGGGCGACAACGTCGGCGACTGCGCCGGTATGGCGGCCGACCTCTTCGAGTCGTACGCCGTGACCCTGGTCGCCGCGCTGATCCTCGGGTCGGCCGCCTTCGGCGACCTGGGACTCGCGTTCCCGCTGATCGTGCCCGCGATCGGCGTGATCACCGCGATGATCGGCATCTTCGCCGTGGCCCCGCGCCGCTCCGACCGCAGCGGCATGACCGCGATCAACCGCGGGTTCTTCATCTCCGCGGTGATCTCGATCGTGCTCGTCGCGATCGCCGTGTTCGCCTACCTGCCGTCGTCGTACGCCGACCTCGACGGTGTCACCGACGCCGCCATCGCGACCAAGGAGGGCGACCCGCGGATCCTCGCGCTCGTCGCCGTGGGCATCGGCATCCTGCTCGCGGCCGTCATCCAGCAGCTGACCGGCTACTTCACCGAGACCAACCGGCGCCCCGTCAGGGACATCGGCAAGACCTCGCTGACCGGTCCCGCCACCGTCGTGCTCGCCGGTATCTCGGTCGGTCTCGAATCGGCCGTCTACACCGCCCTGTTGATCGGCCTCGGCGTGTACGGGGCGTTCCTGCTCGGCGGCACGTCGATCATGCTGGCGCTGTTCGCGGTGGCCCTGGCCGGCACCGGTCTGCTCACCACGGTCGGTGTGATCGTCGCCATGGACACCTTCGGGCCGGTCTCCGACAACGCGCAGGGCATCGCCGAGATGTCCGGTGACGTCGAGGGCGCCGGCGCCCAGGTGCTCACCAACCTGGACGCGGTGGGCAACACCACCAAGGCCATCACCAAGGGCATCGCCATCGCCACCGCCGTCCTCGCGGCGGCGGCGCTCTTCGGGTCTTACCGCGACGCCATCACCACCGGCGCGCGGGACGTCGGCGAGAAGCTCAGCGGTGAAGGCGCGCCGATGAACCTGATGATGGACATCTCGCAGCCCAACAACCTCGTCGGCCTGGTCGCGGGCGCGGCGGTCGTCTTCCTCTTCTCGGGGCTGGCGATCAACGCGGTGTCGCGGTCGGCGGGTTCCGTGGTGTACGAGGTGCGGCGGCAGTTCCGTGAGCGGCCCGGGATCATGGACTACACGGAGAAGCCGGAGTACGGCAAGGTCGTCGACATCTGCACCCGCGACGCCCTGCGCGAGCTGACCACGCCCGGTCTGCTCGCCGTGATGGCGCCCATCTTCATCGGGTTCACGCTCGGCGTCGGCGCCCTCGGCGCGTATCTCGCGGGTGCGATCGGTACGGGCACCCTGATGGCGGTGTTCCTCGCCAACTCCGGTGGTGCCTGGGACAACGCCAAGAAGCTCGTCGAGGACGGCCACCACGGCGGCAAGGGCAGCGAGGCCCACGCCGCGACGGTGATCGGCGACACGGTCGGTGACCCCTTCAAGGACACCGCCGGTCCGGCGATCAACCCGCTGCTGAAGGTCATGAACCTGGTCGCGCTGCTCATCGCGCCCGCGGTCATCCAGTTCAGCTACGGCGAGGACAAGAACGTCGGCGTGCGGGTCCTGATCGCCGTCGCCTCGCTGCTGGTGATCATCGGCGCGGTCTATGTCTCCAAGCGGCGCGGTATCGCCGTGGGTGACGAAGACAACGCCGAGAGGGTGGCCAAGCCGGCCGATCCCGCGGTGGTTTCGTAGGCGGTCTTACGACAGCCCAGATCAAGGGGCGGGCGGGTGGCGCGCGTTGGTGCGTCGCCCGCCCGCCCCTTGCTCGTTCACACCCGGCCGTGACCCTTCTCTCACATGGTGCAAAGAGTCGTAAATCATTACATAGGCACGATTCGGGGTGCTGTCGTCATCCATCCGCCGTGTAGGGTCCCGTGGCCGAGAGCCACGGAAGGGACCAAACCGGTGAACAAGAAGCTCGCGGCCGCGCTGTCCGGCGGTGCGGTACTGGCGCTGGCGCTGACGGGATGCACGAGCGACGAGGGCAACAAGGAGCTCGACGCCTGGGCGAAGAAGGTCTGCGACGCGGTGCCGGCGCAGAACGCGAAGATCTCGGCGGCCTACGTCGCGATCACCAAGGCGGCCAAGGACACCACCAGCACGCCCAAGGAGCTCCAGCAGGCCGACTCCAAGGCCTTCCAGGACCTCGCCGACGGCTACAAGGAGCGCGCGGCCCTCATCAGCAGCGCCGGCGCGCCTCCCGGGGTCGAGGACGGCGCGAAGACCCAGAAGGACGTCGTCACGAAGCTCACGGCCCTCTCCGCGGCCTACGCCGACCTGAAGAAGCGGGTCGACGGTCTGGACACGAAGGACCAGGGGAAGTTCGCCTCCGGTCTGAAGGAGGTCTCGGCCGAGATGAAGCAGGTCGAGACCCAGCGCAAGAGCGCGATCACGGCGCTGAAGAAGCTCGAGTCCGGCGACACCAAGAAGGCGCTGACCTCTCAGGAGGGCTGCAAGCAGGCCGCCGTGGCGTCCGGCGCGGCCGGGGCCTCCGGCAGCTGAGCCGAACGCGGCCCAAGGCGGCCGTGCCGACTCCGCGGGCGGGCGCGGGCCACAATGGGGTCGTGAGTGACTCCACGCTGCCTGCCCTGCCCGCATCCGACCGCCCCGATGTGGCCGCCCGGCTGCGGGAGGCCCTGCTCGGGGCCTCCTTCACCGCCGACGGGCTGCTCGAACTGCTGGGCGCGCCCGCGTACGCGGCGCTCGCGCGCAGCGAGACCGTTCCCGCGCTCCGGGCCACCCGGGGAGAGACGCCCCTGGAGGCGCTCGTACGGCTGTTTCTGTTGCAGCAACCCGTGCCGCACGCGCGCGTGGCGGACGTTCTGCCCCTCGACGCGTGCCTGGAGAGTGGCTGGCTGGTCCGGGTCGGCGGTGGCGCCTCCGGCGACGACGTCTCCGCGACCGTCGACGTACGGCCCTACGGCGGGCCCGACGGCCAGGACTGGTTCATCGTGTCCGACCTGGGGTGCGCGGTCGGCGGTGCGGGCGGCATCGGCAGCAAGGACGAGGGGGTCGTCCTCGGCGTCGGCGGCGCCTCCACGACCCTCGCCGGCATCACCGTCCGTACGCCCGTCTCCGCCGCCCTGGACCTCGGCACCGGCTCCGGGATCCAGGCGCTGCACGCCGCGCAGCACGCCACGCGCGTGACGGCGACCGACCTCAACCCGCGCGCGCTGCACATCACCGCGCTCACGCTCGCGCTGTCCGGCGCGCCGGCCGCGGACCTGCGCGAGGGCTCGCTGTTCGAGCCGCTGAAGAACGACGAGAGGTACGACTTGATCGTCTCCAACCCGCCCTTCGTGATCTCGCCCGGCGCGCGGCTGACGTATCGCGACGGTGGGATGGGCGGGGACGATCTGTGCCGGTCGATCGTTCAGGGTGCGGGGGAGCGGCTGAACGAGGGCGGGTTCGCGCAGTTCCTCGCCAACTGGCAGCACGTGGAGGGGGAGGACTGGCAGGACAGGCTCAGGTCGTGGGTGCCGCGCGGGTGCGACGCGTGGATCGTGCAGCGCGAGGTCCAGGACGTCACGCAGTACGCCGAGCTGTGGCTGCGGGACGCCGGTGACCACCGGGGTGACGTGGCCGAGTACCAGGCGCGCTACGACGCCTGGCTGGACGAGTTCGAGGGGCGCAAGGTCAGGGCCGTCGGGTTCGGCTGGATCACCCTGCGCAAGGCGTCGGGCCCCGTGCCGTCGATCACCGTGGAGGAGTGGCCGCATCCGGTGGAGCAGCCGCTCGGCGACACCGTGCGGGCGCACTTCGACCGCATCGACTATCTGCGGGCCCGCGACGACGCGGCCCTGCTGGAGGACCACTTCAGGCTCGTCGGCGAGATCGTGCAGGAGCAGGTCGGACTGCCCGGAGCCGAGGACCCGGAGCACGTGGTGCTGCGCCAGCACCGCGGGATGCGCCGGGCCACGCAGGTGGACACGGTCGGCGCGGGCTTCGCCGGCGTGTGCGACGGCTCGCTGAGCGCGGGCCGCATCCTGGACGCCATCGCCCAACTGATGGGCGAGGACCCGGTGTTGCTGCGCGACCGTACGCCCGCGCAGATCCGGCTGCTGGTGGAACAGGGGTTCCTCGAACCGGCACGGTGACCGGGGCCGGGAGGGGAAACCGGCCAACATCCGTCCGGCGCCCCGCAACAGGTGCGGCGAGCCGCCTGCTCCGGCTTCCGGCGACACCGCCGACAGGCGGCGATACGGCATGCCTCGTACTCGGCACGGGTGCCGTGATCGGCGGATACGACACTCTGTTGATCGACTGCGCCAAACCGCACACCGACCAGGTCATAGGCGCTGTTCGGGCACCGGCGAAATGAACCACAAGAAGGGCACCGGCAAAGCCGCCGAGCTCCCCGGGGACAAATTCGAGTTGGTCCACGCGCTCGGCGGCAGCCGTGCGGACAGCACCGAGACGATCAGGAAAGACGCCCGCGCCCGGCGCGCTCTGAGGCGGGAGAGGCCGGCGAGGGTGGAGGATCCTGTGGGGCTGTCGTGGCGGCCGGCACTCGAGGTCAGGAGAGTCCACCGTCGCGTCGGTCCCTCGTTCACCTGAGGTTCGCCTGAGCGCCGTCCGCGCGTGTCAGCCTCCCCGGGCTGGGGCACTCGCGGACGGGAGAAAAGGGGCAAGAGGGCCATGGAGAGGGGACCGGCGATCTTCGCTGGGATCGTGTTCGCCCTGTTCGGAGCCGGGCTGCTGGTGTGGACCGCGGTGCGGGTCAGGCAGCGTCAGCCCGTCGCTCACGGTGTGAACCCCGTCGCATCGGCGACCCTCGCGGGCCTTGTCTCGGTGATCGCGCTGATCCTCGGAACCTGGTGCTTCTCCCGCCTCTGAGAACGCCCATGAGCTGGGCAGCCGGTAATTGGTGAGCCGTCTTCCGGAAAGGCTCGAAAAGACCTGTGGCCACTCCGGGCGGCAGGAATGGCGGAAGTCGGGTTACCGTTCGAGTGGCCGTTGCGGGCTTTTCCCGTTTGACAACGGGGCGGGATGTACCGTCACACTCCGCAGCGTCACCACCACCCGACCCCGGGACTACGGCCTGGGGAGGCCCAGCGTCGACCGGAGAGAAGAGCGAAGTTGTCCCCGACCAGCGAGACCGCACAGGGCGGCCGCCGACTCGTCATCGTCGAGTCGCCTGCCAAGGCGAAGACGATCAAGGGCTACCTGGGCCCCGGCTACGTAGTCGAAGCGAGCGTCGGGCACATCCGCGACCTTCCCAACGGCGCTGCGGAGGTGCCGGAGAAGTACACCGGCGAGGTCCGCCGCCTCGGTGTGGACGTCGAACACGACTTTGAGCCGATCTATGTGGTCAACGCCGACAAGCGTGCCCAGGTCAAGAAGCTCAAGGACCTGCTGAAGGAATCCGACGAGCTCTACCTCGCCACCGATGAGGACCGCGAGGGCGAGGCCATCGCGTGGCACCTCCAGGAAGTGCTCAAGCCCAAGGTCCCGGTCAAGCGGATGGTCTTCCACGAGATCACCAAGGCCGCGATCCAGGCCGCCGTCGCCAACCCGCGCGAGCTGAACCAGCGGCTGGTCGACGCCCAGGAGACCCGCCGCATCCTCGACCGCCTCTACGGCTACGAGGTCTCGCCGGTCCTGTGGAAGAAGGTCATGCCGCGGCTGTCGGCCGGCCGTGTCCAGTCCGTCGCCACCCGACTCGTCGTGGAGCGGGAACGCGAGCGCATCGCGTTTCGTTCTGCTGAGTACTGGGACCTGACGGGCACCTTCGCGACCGGCCGCGCAGGAGATCCGTCGGACCCGTCGTCGCTGGTCGCCCGCCTGCAGACCGTCGACGGCAGGCGAGTCGCGCAGGGCCGCGACTTCGACTCCCTCGGACAACTGAAGAGCGCGAACACCCTCCACCTCGACGAGGCCAACGCCCGCGCGCTGGCCGCCGCCCTGGAGCAGACGCAGTTCGCCGTCCGGTCCGTCGAGTCCAAGCCGTACCGCCGCTCGCCGTACGCCCCGTTCCGTACGACGACGCTGCAGCAGGAGGCGAGCCGCAAGCTCGGCTTCGGCGCGAAGGCCACCATGCAGGTCGCGCAGAAGCTGTACGAGAACGGCTACATCACCTACATGCGTACGGACTCGACGACGCTGAGCGACACCGCCGTCGCCGCCGCCCGTGCCCAGGTCACGCAGCTGTACGGCGCCGACTACCTGCCGGCCGCCCCGCGCACCTACGCCGGGAAGGTCAAGAACGCGCAGGAGGCGCACGAGGCGATCCGCCCCTCCGGCGACCGCTTCCGCACGCCCGCCGAGACCGGGCTGACCGGCGACCAGTTCAAGCTCTACGAGCTGATCTGGAAGCGGACCGTCGCCTCCCAGATGAAGGACGCGACCGGTAACTCCGTCACCGTCAAGATCGGCGGCACGGCGGCCGACGGACGGGACGTCGAGTTCAGCGCGTCCGGCAAGACGATCACCTTCCACGGCTTCCTGAAGGCCTACGTCGAAGGCGCCGACGACCCCAACGCCGAGCTGGACGACCGCGAGCGCCGGCTGCCGCAGGTCAGCGAGGGCGACCGGCTCACCGCCGAGGAGATCACGGTCGACGGGCACGCCACCAAGCCCCCGGCCCGCTACACCGAGGCCAGCCTGGTCAAGGAGCTCGAAGAGCGCGAGATCGGCCGCCCGTCGACGTACGCGTCGATCATCGGCACGATCCTCGACCGCGGCTATGTCTTCAAGAAGGGCACGGCACTCGTGCCGTCCTTCCTGTCCTTCGCCGTGGTCAACCTCCTGGAGAAGCACTTCGGCCGGCTCGTCGACTACGACTTCACGGCCAAGATGGAGGACGACCTCGACCGCATCGCCCGCGGCGAGGCGCAGTCAGTGCCGTGGCTGAAGCGCTTCTACTTCGGCGAGGGCACCCACAACGGCAGCGCGGCCGACGCCGGCAACGGCGACGGGGACCACCTCGGCGGCCTCAAGGAACTGGTGACCGACCTGGGCGCCATCGACGCCCGCGAGGTGTCGTCGTTCCCCGTGGGCAACGACATCGTGCTGCGCGTCGGCCGCTACGGCCCCTACATCGAGCGCGGCGAGAAGGACACCGAGCAGCACCAGCGCGCCGACATCCCCGACGACCTGGCGCCGGACGAGCTGTCCGTCGAGCTGGCCGAGGAACTGCTGGCCAAGCCCAGCGGCGACTTCGAGCTGGGCGCCGACCCGCAGACCGGCCACCAGATCGTCGCCAAGGACGGCCGCTACGGCCCGTACGTCACCGAGGTGCTCCCCGAGGGCACCCCGAAGACCGGCAAGAACGCCGTCAAGCCGCGCACGGCCTCCCTCTTCAAGTCCATGTCGCTCGACACGGTCACGCTGGAGGACGCGCTCAAGCTGATGTCCCTGCCGCGTGTCGTGGGCACCGACGCGGACGGCGTGGAGATCACCGCGCAGAACGGCCGCTACGGGCCGTACCTGAAGAAGGGCACGGACTCGCGCTCGCTCCAGGCCGAGGAGCAGCTGTTCACGATCACGCTGGAGGAGGCGCAGGCGATCTACGCCCAGCCCAAGCAGCGTGGCCGCGCGGCCGCCAAGCCGCCGCTGAAGGAGCTGGGCACCGACCCGGTGAGCGAGAAGCCGGTCGTCGTCAAGGACGGTCGTTTCGGGCCGTACGTGACCGACGGCGAGACCAACGCGACCCTGCGCTCAGGCGACAGCGTCGAGACGATCACGCCGGAGCGCGGCTTCGAGCTGCTCGCCGAGAAGCGCGCCAAGGGACCCGCCAAGAAGACGGCGAAGAAGGCCCCGGCGAAGAAGACGGCCGCCAAGAAGGCCGCTCCGGCCAAGAAGACGGCCGCCAAGAAGACCGCGGCGAAGAAGACGACGACGGCCGCGAAGAAGACGACGGCCAAGACGGCGGCCGCGAAGAAGGCCACGGCCGCGAAGTCCTCCAGCGAGGACTGAGCCGGCGGGCCGGCCGCCCGCGCGGCCGGCCGGCGACCGGTCCGGGTCACAACCCGGCCCTTTTCGGGCCTGGTTGAGGGCCCAGACCTTCACCTCCGGTTCGCAAAACGAACGCCTCGGCATCAGTTTGGTGTCGGGGCGTGCGTACGTTCGGGCGGGAGCGCCGGGCTGTCGGTGGGTCCCGATAGGCTGAAAGCATGACCCGAGCCGAGCAGCCAACGGCCCACCACCCGGCCCCCGACGACGCCCTGGCAGCGGACTCCCGCGAGCGCGCGGTGCGCGCCCTGCTGCGCCGACCTCAGCTGAAGCGGCTGTGGAGTGCGCAGTTGGTGGGGGGTGTCGGCGACACCCTCGCCCTGCTGGTGCTGGTGCTGCTGGCCCTTCAGGCGGCGATCGCGGAGGGGTCGTTCGGCGGGGGCTACCGAGGCGTGGCGTTCGCAGTGGCGACCGTCTTCGGCGTACGCATCCTGGCGACGCTGCTCTTCGGCGCCGTGCTCCTCGGCCCGCTGACGTCGCTGACCTCGCAGGAGGGCCCGCTCGACCGGCGCTGGACCATGGTCGGCGCCGACGGACTGCGCGTCGCCCTGCTGATCGTCGCGCCCCTGTGGATCGACTGGACGCCGGACAACGCGCTGGCACTGCTCCTGGTGACGGCCTTCGTGACCGCAGTGGCCGAGCGTTTCTGGACGGTGTGCCGCGAGAGCGCGGCGCCCGCACTGCTGCCGCCCCCGCCGCCGGAGGGCGCGTCGGTACGCCCGCTGCCGGACCACATGGACGCCCTGCGCCGCCTGTCGCTGCGTACGAGCTTCGTGGCCGTCCCGCTGGCCGGCGCCGCACTCGTCGTCGCCGCCCTGCTCAACAACCTGCTCGGTGCCGGACTCGACTGGTTCGCGCAGCACCAGGCGGCCCTCGCGTCCTATGTCGCGGCCGGGCTGTTCGCCGCGTCCCTGTCCGTGGTGACCTTCCTGGAGCTGCCCGACACACGCACCCCGCGTGCGCGCTCGCCGCTGGAAGGGCTGCGCCGCCCGAAGACCGGGACGGGCGTCGACAAGGGCCGCACCGGCGCGATCGCGCTGCTGGTGACGGCGTGCGCGGCGGTCGCCGCAGCGGTGGCCGCGGCGGTCGCCGTGTCCGTGCTGCACGCCAAGGACCTCGGCGGCGGCCCGGTGCTGTACGGCCTGCTGGTGCTCGTGCTGACCGGCGGCGTGGTCGTCGGCATCCGTACGGCGCCCTCCGTGCTGCCCGCCCTGTCGCGGCGCCGGCTGCTGGCGCTGGCCATCGCCTTCACCGGTGTCGCGCTGCTGGCCGCGGGCCTCGTCCCGGACGTCACGACCGTCCTGCTGATCGTCGCGCTGGCCGGGATCGGCGCGGGGGTGGCCGCCAACACCGGGCACACCCTGATCGACCAGGAGGCCGAGGAGTTCCGCCGGTCGCGCACGACCGAGCACCTGCACGCGGTCGTACGGGTCTGTGTGGCGCTCGGCGCGGTGATCGCGCCGCTGGTGGCCGCGCTGATCGGGCCGCACCGGCTGGAGAGCGGCAAGTTCGTCTTCGCGCACGGCGGCGCGGCGTTCACGCTGATGCTGGTCGGCGCGCTGCTGCTGCCGGTGGCCGTGCTGGTGCTGGCCAAGGTCGACGACCGGTCCGGTGTGCCGCTGCGGCAGGACTTGCGGGACGCGGTGCTCGGCGGGGACGACTCGGAGCTGGTGCCCGCGACGTCCGGGTTCTTCATCGCCCTGGAGGGCGGCGACGGCGCCGGGAAGTCCACACAGGCCGAGGCGCTCGCGGAGTGGATCCGCGGCAAGGGCCACGAGGTGGTCGTCACGCGCGAGCCGGGGGCGACGCCGGTCGGCAAGCGGCTGCGGTCGATCCTGCTGGACGTGTCGAGCGCCGGGCTGTCGCACCGCGCCGAGGCCCTGCTGTACGCGGCGGACCGCGCGGAGCACGTGGACACGGTGGTCCGGCCGGCACTGGAGCGCGGCGCGGTCGTGATCTCGGACCGCTACATCGACTCCTCCGTCGCCTACCAGGGTGCGGGCCGCGACCTGTCCCCGACGGAGATCGCCCGCATCAACCGCTGGGCGACGAACGGACTGGCACCCCACCTGACCGTGCTCCTCGACGTCTCTCCGGAGATCGCCCGCGAGCGGTTCACCGAGGCGCCGGACCGGCTGGAGTCGGAGCCGGCGGAGTTCCACGCGCGCGTGCGCTCCGGCTTCCTGACGCTGGCCGCGGCCGACCCCGGGCGCTACCTGGTGGTGGACGCGGGCCAGGAGCCCGAGTCGGTGACGACGGTCATCCGCCACCGGCTCGACCAGATGCTGCCGCTGTCCGAGGCCGAGATCCAGGCGCAGGAGGAAGCGCGCCGCAAGGCCGAGGAGGAGGCCCGCCGCAAGGCCGAGGAAGAGGCCGCGCGCAAGGCCGAGGAGGAGCGCCTGGAGCGCGAGCGCCAGGAGCAGCTCGCCCGGCTGCGTGCCGAGGAGGAGGAGCGCAAGCGGCGCGAGCTGGAGGAGGCGCAGCGGCGCGAGGCCGAACGGCAGGCGGAGGAGGCCCGGCTGCGGGCCGAGGAAGCGCAGCGGCGGGCCGAGGAGGAGCGCCAGCGGCTCCTCGCGGAGGAGAAGGTGCGCGCCGAGGAAGAGGCGCGCCGCAGGGCCGAGGAGGACCGCCGCCGCAAGCAGGCCGAGGAAGAGGCCCGCATCCACGCCGAGGCCGAGGCCCGGCGCCTGGAGAAGCAGCGCAAGGCGGAAGAGGCGCTGCTGCGTGCCGAGGAGGCCCGGCGACTCGCGGAGCAGGCCGCGGCCGCCGCGGAGGCGGGGCCCAAGCCGAAGGGACCTGCGGCCGGCGCCGGCTTCAGGGACGCGGCGACGGTTCCCACGCCGGTGGTGACGCCGGAGAACGCGCCGGGTGGGGCGTCCGACGAGACGACGGTGCTGCGGCCGGTGCGGGACGAGGAACGGGGGGCGACTCGTGATGAGCGGCCTTCCGGCCGGCGTGCCTCCGGGGAGTCCGAGTCCGAGGTGACGGCGAAGCTGCCGCAGCCGCCGGCGCCTGCTGGGGCGGCGGATGAGACGGCCGTGTTGCCGCCGGTTCCGCCGGGGGCCGCGGACGAGACGGCTGTGCTGCCGCCGGTTCCGCCGGGCGCGGCGGACGAGACGGCCGTACTCCCGCCCGTGTCGGCGGACGAGCGCGGGGACCGGGTGCCGCCCGGGTACTTCCGCGACGAGGAACGTACGCGTGAGATGCCCCAGGTCGACGAGTCGGGCACGCAGCGACGCAGGGCTCGGTCCGACTGGGCCGAGGAGACGCCGCTGGACGATCTGCCGACGCTGGCGGACGAGCTGCTGGGCCCGCACGATGAGGAGTACGACGAGGACGGGGGACGGGGGCGGGGTAGGCGGCGCTGAGGTCGGTCGGGTCTGAGGTCGGTCGGGTCTGAGGTCGGTCGGGTCTGAGGTTGGCCGGGTCTGAGGTTGGCCGGGCGCGTGGCTGCTTCAGGCCCGTGTGACCTGGCCCACCCAATCGCGCGGGGAGCCGTGCGACCGGCCCCACCGACCCGCAGCCGCACGGATCCGGCCTCCCCCTGCGGGTGCCCTCGTTGTCAGTGCCGCCCCGCACAATGGATCTCACAACGCGAGGCGTGACGAAAGGCGGGCGGGACCCATGACCGTATGGGACGACCTGGTGGGGCAGGAGCGGGTCAGCGAGCAGCTGGACGCTGCCGCTCGGGACGCCGACGCCCTGGTCACCGCCGCTGCCACCGACGCCCCGCCGCCCGAGGCGTCCAAGATGACGCACGCCTGGCTGTTCACGGGCCCGCCCGGAGCGGGCCGCAATCAGGCGGCACGGGCCTTCGCCGCCGCGCTGCAGTGCGTCAGCCCCGACCGGGCGCTCGGCGGCGCCCCAGGCTGCGGCTTCTGCGACGGATGCCATACGGCGCTGGTGGGCACGCACGCCGACGTCACCACCGTCGCTGCCGTCGGCACCCAGATCCTCGCCGACGACATGCGGGACACCGTCCGCAAGTCGTTCACGTCCCCGGCGAACGGCCGCTGGCAGATCATCCTCGTCGAGGACGCGGAGCGGCTGAACGAGAAGTCGGCCAACGCCGTCCTGAAGGCCGTGGAGGAGCCCGCCCCCCGCACGGTCTGGCTGCTTTGCGCCCCCTCCATCGAGGACGTCCTGCCCACCATCCGCTCCCGCTGCCGCCACCTGAACCTGAGCACACCCTCGGTCGACGCCATCGCCGACATGCTCGTACGCAGGGAGGGCATCGAGCCCGACGTGGCCGCCGCCGCGGCCCGTGCCACCCAGGGCCACGTCGACCGGGCCCGCCGCCTGGCCACCGACCCGGCGGCCCGCGAGCGCCGGGCAGCCGTGCTCAAGCTGCCCCTGCGGCTCGGAGATATCGGCGGCTGCCTCAAGGCCGCCCAGGAACTGGTCGACGCCGCGTCCGAGGACGCCAAGCAACTCGCCGAGGAGATGGACGCCAAGGAGACCGAGGAGCTGAAGGCGGCGCTGGGCGCGGCTCAGGGCGGCCGGATGCCGCGCGGCACCGCCGGCGTGATGAAGGACCTGGAGGACAAACAGAAGCGGCGCCGCACGCGGACACAGCGCGACAGCCTCGACCTCGCCCTGACCGACCTCACCGCCTTCTACCGCGACGTCCTCGCCCTCCAGCTCGGCTCCCGCATCGCCCTCGCCAACACCGACGCCGAGGACGCACTGGAGCGCCTCGCCCGCGACAGTTCCCCGGAGTCCACGCTGCGCCGCATCGAGGCCATCGCCGACTGCCGCGAGGCCCTGGAGAGCAATGTGGCGCCGTTGCTGGCGGTGGAGGCGATGACCATGGCACTCAGAGCGGGCTGAACGAACAGGGGCTCTGCGGTTCGGCTCCCCCGCCACCCGCCACCGGCGCTGAGGCGGTGCTGTGGGGTACTCACCAGCAATCAACAGGAGGTTGACCATGTAACACGTACGAGCCGTACCGTGCACGCACGGCATTCAATCCACTGCACAGAGTTACGCTCGCCAGATGCACACCAGGCGCAGCTCTCCACTCAGCCCTGACCCGAGCCCGAGCGGGCCGGGCCCTCGCAACCCCCGTCGATCCCGTCGGCGGGCGGGCACGTTCGGCACCCTCCTCGCCGTCGCCGCGCTGCTCGCCTCCGCCTGCTCCTCCGGCGGGGCGACACATGCGGGGAGCCCGGCGGCCGAGGCCGCGCTGGCCGCGCTGCCGCGGTCGACGCCGGCCGCGCTCTCGCCGTACTACGGGCAGAAGCTGACCTGGCGCAGCTGCGGGGTGCCTGGTTTCCAGTGCACCACCATGCGCGTGCCGCTCGACTACAAGAAGCCGGAAGCCGGTGACACCCGTCTCGCGGTGGCCCGCAAGGAGGCGACCGGACCGGGCAAGCGGCTCGGATCGCTGCTCGTGAACCCGGGCGGGCCGGGCGGTTCTGCGATCGGCTACCTCCAGCAGTACGCGGGGATCGGCTACCCGACCGACGTGCGCGCCCACTACGACATGGTCGCGGTCGACCCGCGCGGAGTCGCCCGCAGTGAGCCCGTCGAATGCCTGGACGGACGCGAGATGGACGCGTACACCCAGACGGACTTCACGCCCGACGACGCCAAGGAGACGGACGAGCTGGTCGTCGCGTACAAGCGGTTCGCCGAGGGCTGCGGAAGGGACGCGCCCGGTCTGCTGCGCCACGTCTCCACCGCGGAGGCGGCCCGGGACATGGACGTCCTGCGGTCGGTGCTGGGGGACGAGAAGCTGACGTACGTGGGTGCGTCGTACGGCACTTTCCTCGGGGCGACGTACGCCGGGCTCTTCCCGGACCGGGTGGGCCGGATGGTCCTGGACGGCGCGATGGACCCGTCCCTGCCCGCCCGCCGGATGAACCTCGACCAGACGGCGGGGTTCGAGACGGCGTTCCGGGCGTTCGCGAGGGACTGCGTGCGGCAGCCGGACTGCCCGCTGGGTACGAAGGCCGGGGAGGTCGGCCGCAACCTCAAGGCCTTCTTCGAGAAGCTCGACGCACAGCCCGTCCCGACGGGTGACGAGGACGGCCGTGAACTCGGCGAGTCCCTCGCCACCACGGGCGTGATCGCGGCGATGTACGACGAGGGAAGCTGGCCGCAGCTGCGCGACGCCCTGACCTCGGCGATGCAGGAGAAGGACGGGGCGGGACTCCTCGCCCTTTCCGACAGCTACTACGAGCGCGAAGCCGACGGCAACTACTCGAACCTGATGTTCGCCAACGCGGCCGTGAACTGCGTGGACCTCCCGCCGGCCTTCTCCACCCCCGAGGAGGTCCGCAGATCCCTCCCCACCTTCGAGAAGGCGTCCCCCGTCTTCGGCGAGGGCCTCGCCTGGGCCACCCTGAACTGCGCGTACTGGCCGGTGGCGCCCACCGGTGAGCCGCACCGCATCGAGGCGCGGGGCGCGGCCCCGATCGTCGTGGTCGGCACCACCCGCGACCCGGCGACCCCCTACCGCTGGGCCCAGGCCCTCTCCCGCCAGCTCTCCTCGTCGCGCCTCCTCACCTACGACGGTGACGGCCACACGGCATACGGCCGCGGCAGCACCTGCATCGACGACGCGATCAACGCCTACCTCGTCCGGGGCACACCACCGACCCGCGACAAGCGCTGCGGCTAGCCGTGCCGGCCGCCCTGAAGTCATGACTCCGGCCGCTCCGGAACCCATGACTCCGGGGCGGTCGGACCTGCGCGCGGAGCCTCGCCGGGGGCGTGCGGGGGCCGGGCAGGGGTTGGTACGGGGCACCTCAGAAACTGTGTAGACTTACCGACGTTGCTGATCGCACCATAGTGCGGACAGCGCGCCGCCTTAGCTCAGATGGCCAGAGCAACGCACTCGTAATGCGTAGGTCTCGGGTTCGAATCCCGAAGGCGGCTCTTTTCGAACCCCAGGTCAGGTCGCTGACCTGGGGTTTTCTGTTATTCATGCTGTGTCGTCCGGGCTGGACTGCGGCGGTTGACCTGCGCAGGCGCAATGCGTAGGTCGGAGGTTCGTGGCGGTGTGGTTCCCCGGGGTGTGCGTGCGGATACCCCTCTGACCTTGTGGTTTCGAGAGTTCGCCGCTTCCTGATCGCTTCTGGTTGGCGATGGAGTGCGGGAGGGGAGCGCATCGGTGCAACGGCAGTGCACCGGCCGGCGTTGATGGCGGTCGGTCGAGCGGGAAGTGCTGACTCCGGTCAGGTTGTCGATGTCGCACAATCCTGATGAGGAAGACGGGCGCGGTCGGTTTCGTCGACCCGGTGGTGCCGTCCGGGGTGGGGGCGAGGGTGTCAATGCCGTACGCGCGAGATGTGCCGTCGTGCTCTCGGGGTTCTGCGGCCCGCGCGCGATCCGCCGCTTCCGTTGACGTGGTCCACCCCCGCCCGAACCTCACCCGGCCGGAAGAGCCCAGGGCGGCCCAGCGGCACGAACCCGGAAGGGCTGTGGAACGAGCCGGAATCCTTCAATGGGCACATTGGCTGGCGTCGGCGGCAGCAGGTGTTCGCCTCGCGAGATCCGGAGTCGGTTTGGTCGATCAGTGCAGCAAATAAGTGCAGCTATAATAACTGCATCTATATATGGGAGCTGGTGCTGTGGACAAGCCCGCCGAGATGTTCGACCGCGCCTTCGAATGGGCCGAGCTGACCCGGTTCGCCACCCTGCCGGGCCCGCAAGCCACGCTGGGTGTGGTCTCCGGTCGTCGCCGGCAGGGCAAGACCTTCCTGCTCGATGCCGTCGCTCGTGCCAGTGGTGGCTTCATGTTCACCGCCACCGAGACCACCGAGGCCGACGCCCTGCGTCAGTTCGGTGAGGCACTGGCCCGTTATCGCGGGCAGCCGACTCCGTTCCGTTTCGCGCACTGGGACGAGGCGGTCGCGGAACTCATGCGCATCGCCGACGCGGGTGGTCCCGCCGTGGCGGTCATCGACGAGTTCCCCTTCCTCGCTAAGGCGTCTCCCTCCCTGCCTTCGATCATCCAGCGCGCTCTCGACCCCGCTGCCCAGCACAGCAACACTCCGGTGCGTCTGCTGTTGTGCGGTTCCGCGCTGTCGTTCATGGGTCGGCTGCTGTCCGGCAATGCTCCGCTGCGGGGCCGAGCCGGCCTCGAACTCGTGGTCCCGACCCTGGACTTCCGGCTCGCGGCCGAGTTCTGGCAGATCGACGACCCGCGCACGGCGTTGCTGACCAATGCCATCGTCGGGGGTACGCCCGCCTACCGCCGTGAGTTCACCCAGGGGGACACTCCTGCCGGGCCGGACGACTTCGATGCCTGGGTCGTGCGTGCGGTGCTCAACCCGGCGCGTCCGCTCTTCCGGGAGGCCCGCTACCTTCTCGCCGAGGAGCCCGAACTTCACGACACCGCGTTGTATCACTCGGTCCTGGCAGCCATCGCCGCCGGTAACGCCGCTCGTGGCGGCATCGCCGACTACCTGGGGCGCAAGTCCACCGACCTCGCCCACCCGTTGAGCGTTCTCCAGGACGTCGGCATGATCACCCACGAAGCCGACGCCTTTCGCCGCAACCGCTCCGCCTACCGCATCGCCGAACCGCTCGTCACCTTCTACCACGCGGTCATGCGCCCGGCCTGGGGCGATCTGGAACGCCCCGGGCGGGCGCCCGACGTATGGCGCCGAACCCAGTCCACCTTCCGCAGCAAAGTCGTCGGTCCGCACTTCGAGCAGGTCTGCCGGGAATGGGCCCGCTGGCATGCGGCACCCGACACCCACGGCGGACACGCCACACGGGTCGCCGGCGGCACCGTCAACGACCCCGCCGCCCGGACCAGCCACGAAGTCGATGTCGCCGTCCACGGTGAGACCCACGACGGCCGTCAGGTGCTGCTCGCCATCGGCGAAGCGAAGTGGAGCGACGTGATGGGAGCCGGCCACCTGGAACGCCTCCGGCATATCCGCTCCCTCCTGACCAGGAGCGGCACGGCTACCGAGGCAACGAGGCTCTACTGCTTCAGCGGTACCGGCTTCACCGATGAACTGACTCACCTCGCGAAGAACGACCCCACGATCCACCTGATCGACCTGCTCCGCCTCTACCACGGCGAATGACTCTCGATCTGCGGCGCGGGGGACCGGTCGTCCGAACCGGCCGGTGGACCCGTATGCGGACCGTATGAGGAGTCCGGGCTCTTCGGACAGGTAAGGCGAGGGCTCGTACGACCATGCGCGATCCGTCGTCGGACGGTCAGGGTGAGCGCGGGCCGCCACCACGACATGTCGGTGGTGGGCGCCGGATCCTCGGCCGAGAGTGGTACGTCGCGATTCGGCGGTAGCGTGGCGAGGCGAGGCGAGCAAGGCTGCGGACAGGCGGGGCGGATTTCATGCGGATGCGGTGCGAAGCCGGAGCCGAGGACGAGTTCGAGGCGGCGTGTGGACTGTTGCTCGACCGGCTGGTCCGGTGGGCCGGGGAGCAAGGGACTCCGGTGGACGCGTTCATGGCCGAGGCGGCGCTGGACTACCGGCACCGGGCGACCGCCGACGGTCGGCTGGGGCTGTGGGAGCCACGGCATGTGGAGGAACTGCTGCTGTCCTGGCTCCCCCAGCAGGTCACCGAGCTTCCCGGAGAGGAACGCGGCGACGGTCCGGGCACGTTGCGCACCCTCCTGCGCTTTCTGCATGCCGTGCAGTTGGCGGACCCTCGCGGTCCCGCGATCGGTGAATCCCTCGGCGCGGTGGACGCGGCCGAGGAGCGGTATCCGGCGGCGATGGTGGACCGTACTCGCTGGGGCCTGGCGAAGTTCTGGGCGGTGACCGCTGCCGAGCAGGGCGTGGACGTCATGGACGGGGCGGCGTTGCAGCGGTTCGCGGACCGCGCTCAGCGCGGGGAGGTCGCTTACGATCAGCGAGCTCTTGACGCGATCATGGATCGGCGGTTGAACGGCCGTGTGTTGGCCGACGGAGCTCGGGCCGAGCCGCAGCTGCCGGTGGTGCTCCCTCCGGACGGTGAACTGCGGCTACGGGCCGAGGCGTCGACGACTGTGGCGCAGTTGCGGGGGCTTGCGGAGTGGGCGGGGCGCGAGGGGCGGGTGGTGACGGCCGCGGGGCGACTGCGGATGGCCGACGCCCGCGAGTTGGTGGGCGTGCTGGGCACCGGGGACAGGACCGAGGGGGTGCGTTCCTCGGCCGACCTGCCGCGGCTGGGACTGCTCGTGGAGTGGGCGAAGAAGGCGCGGCTGGTCCGGGTCGCCAAGGGCCGGTTGTACGCGGTGGCCAAGGCCAGGCCGGTGCTGGCCGACCCGCTTCAGCTCTGGTCGCGCGCCTTCGACGCACTCTTCGAACTGCGGCAGGCCTTGATCGGGGCGCCCAGCGGCCGGCCCGTCGAGTCGATGCTCTTCGACCTCTATGGCGAGATGCTCGAGGACGTACTGAACACGCTCTACAGCCTGCCGTACCCGATGCCCTGGCCGCGGCTGCGCGACTCTGTCCACCTGGGCTACCGGGCCCGCTTCCAACTGGACGGCGGCTCGGACCTCCGACACCGGATGTGGTTCGAGCACGCCGACCGGGACCTGCGTTCGGTGCTCGACGTGCTGGTGGACCTGGGCGCGGTCGAGCGGGAACAGGGGATGGCCGATCCGGTGTTCCTGGAGGCCGATCTCTTCGATCCAGAGGATTCCGGACCTGAACTGCCTGCGGGCATGCCGCAGGAACTCGCGGAGCTGCTGGGGGCCGTGGGGGCGGCAGCGGATCCGGCTCAGGCGCGGGAGCGTGACCGCCGCCTGCGTGAGGAACTGACCGCAGGGCCCGTCGAACTCATCCGCCTCACCGAACTGGGCACCCGGGCCGTACGGCGGCGGCTGCTGGCGGCCGGCCGGGACGCACCGCTGGTCGGTGAGCTGGTCCAGGTACCGGCGGCCGGTCTGCTGGGGGTGCTGGCCGAGGACTACGGCCCGGATGCCGCACGCGCGGAACTGGCCGGCTGGATTTCGGCCCGCGGGGAGCGGGATGCCGCACTGCGGCAACTGACCGACGCCGTACGAGCCATGGCAGGTGCATCCTTCCGCACGCGGGCACAGGCGATGCTCGACGTGCTGGCGGTGGCGTGGCCCGACGGTGAGGGCGAGCGGCTGCTGCGTGCGCTGCGCGGTGACGCCGTACTGGCTCCGCTCGCGCTGAGCGCACTGGCGCACCGTGAACTGTTGTCCCCCGAGGACATGACCGACGCCGAGCATCTGCTGGTGCTCGCCGAGAGCCTGCTCCAGCTCCTGGAGCTGGCGGGCGGTGCGGGCTGCGGCGAGGAGGCACTGCGCGCCCAGGGCGCCGAGGCCAGGGACGCGGTCGCCGCCGCGCTGGACTCCGGGCACCCGGACCGGGCCGGGCTTGAGGAACTCCGGCACCTCGCGGCCAGGGCCTGGCGTACGTCCGCAGTTCGTCACCGCGGCGTCCGCGGCCGTGGGCGTTCTACGGGCAGGGGCGGGCGCAAGCGGCGCCGGTGACAGGGTGACACCGATCGGCACCGGGCGACCGCCCGGTCCGTCGGCCGGTTCTACGACTCGGTGACGCGCGTTAGCGTCTGGGCCATGGTCGAGGGATGGGACGAGGACGGGCTGCGGGCCGTGCGCGGCGCGCTGCACGGGGCGGACGGGAAGGCGTTGCTTGCCGCGCTGCGCCGCGGACCCGTGAGCGAGGTGCTGCAACTGGCCGGTGACGGTGTGGCAGGTACCGCTGCTCTGGGTCTGCCGGGTGCCGCGAAGATGGCTGCCACGTTCTTCGGAGCATTGCGGGAGCGCGGTTTCCGGGGCGATGAGGAACTGGATGACGTGTTGCGCGGGTCTGTGGGGCACGTGGTGAATCCCACCCTTCGTCCGCTCTCGGTCGATCTGGAGATGCTCGCCATGCTGCTGGAGGGCGACCCGGTCGAGTCTGGTGGTCGGCTCGATCTGTCCACCGGGGAGTGCCAGCCGGCCATCGCCGATGAGCTGGAGACCGGGTTCGAGGAGGCGGACGCTCCCGACCGGTGGCTGTCCGTGCCGGCGCTGGGTTCCCGGGACGGTTACGAGGACATGGAGCTGTTCATCGAAATGCTCGGTGACACCGCCCTCGCCGATGGGCTGTGGACCGCCATCCGCGGCCGAGGCGCCTTTCGGCGCTTCAAGGATGTCCTCGCCCGTGACGAGCGCGCCTGGCGCCGGTTCCACCGGCTCAGCGATGAACGAGGGCTCGGACGGGCCCGCGCCTGGCTGGCCGAAGAGGGCTGTCGTCCATGGCTCCCGTTCGGTGGCGATGGGTAGGGCGGCCCCGGCCCCCGGCCAAGGCGGGCGGGGTGGCCCCGACGCCGTGAGCCGACGGTCCACCGGGCTCGAGCGGTCCTCTGAGCGCCTGGTTGAGGATGCGCCTCCCATGCCGCCGAGGTGCCGAGCGCGCTGCAGAAGTGCGGTGGCCGCTGCTTCGCCGAAAAGCGGCGGAGCAGCGGCCACGAGAGCTGCGGTCAGCGTCGGAAGCCGCGCCCTGGGTCCCGGGCTTCCGGGTATCCGAATGGCTCAAACCAGGCGGCGGTGCGCAGGTCTCCCATGCCGAGGCGCTGGTTCACGTCGCCGTCCGGGTCCTCGATGCCGTCGAGGCGCGCGTCGAAGAGCATGAGGACGTCGTGGTCCTGGAAGAACAAGTCGGAGCAGGCGTCCCAGTCGTAGTCGTCGCGGTGTTCGGGCAGGGTGCCGTGTGCGGTGTCGCGGGTGTCGATGTCGTCCAGGTAGCCGGGCGCGTCCTCGATCGCCAGGTGCAGGGCCATCTCCTCGGCGGTACACGAGGGTTGGGGCCATCGACCGTGTTCCAGGTCGTCGGTCAGGTCGTCGAAGGCTCGTGCCATTCGGCGGCGCCAGTTCCGGTCGGCGGACCAGGTGAGGGAGGGCAGGCGTGTGAACAGCTCCCAGTCGCCGGGCTGTTGCTTGGTCACGGGCTGGTCCCGTAGTTCGTCGGCGTCGTCGTAGGCCTGGTCGGCCAGAACGCTCAACGCGGTCAGGAGCAGGTCGGCGGTGCGCGGGGTGAGTTGCCAGCCGCAGTTCTCGCAGTCCTCGTCGCCGCAGGAACACTCCTTGACCGGGAAGAGCGCGACCAGGTCGGGCTGCTCCTCGTCGGCCGACGTGTCGGGGACCGCACGGCGCAGCCGCCACCCGTGGTGGAAATGGGTTGTTACCGGGACGGGGCTCCAGTCGGTGAGCTCGTCACCCTGCTCGGCGCGCAGCAGTCCTGCCTCGCTCTGGTCTTCCAGGGTATCGGCACCGATGATCCAACTGCCGCTCTCGGTCAGGGTCATCACGGCGCCGACCAGATCGCGAGGATCGTCCGCGTCCAACTCGGACGCGGGCAGCGGCTCCCAGCCGTCGTCGATGGCCGCGCGTATGAGCGCGTCCTCGTCGGTGATGTGGAACTCGCGCAGATGAGTAATGCGTACGACCTTGCCCGGCAGCTCCTTCAGCCGCGCGCCGTCAGGCGTTTCTGACTCCGGTGCGGTGGGTGCCTCGTCGACTTGCGTGTCCTCGTCCTCTCCGAGGTCTTCGTCAGGTGGGCAGAACGTCGTGCCTGCGGGGGCGGGCCATGCTCCTGAGGCTGCGTGGGCCGTCGCCGCGCGCAAGGAGCTGGCGGGGGCGTCGGGCAGCGCCGTGGCCAGAGTGTCCAGGTCTTCCATGACAACGGCGGTGTCGCGGGAGGCCAGTGCGCGGCGCAGCAGCTGGACCGCTTGGTGGGCGTGGTGCTTGTCCTTGCAGGTGAACACTGCGGTGAGGGAACGAGCGCCGTGGTAGGGACCGATCAGGGCCATGACGCGGCTCTTGCTGGGGCTGTGCTCGCACAGGAAGTCGACGACTGGAGTGAGTTCGGGCTCGGTAGGCATGCGGGAGACTCCGGGAACGCGTTGGGTGCGCAACCTTGCGGATGCGCAAGCGAGAAGGAGATTTCCGCTGGTGAGCGCGGTACTGACGCACTCCCGGACGGGGAAGTAGGTGAGCTGCGGCTGGTGCCTCCGGTGCTACCGGCGGTCCGGGCCGTGCGGAAAGCCAGCGTACGTCAGTGCACTGACATCGGGCGCCAAGGTGGTTGGACAGAGCTGTGCTGAGCCGCAGCGAGCCGGAGGCCGCCGCTGACCCGGCGTCACACTGCTGGCGGATTCTGTGGCTTTGTGGCCCGGAACGGCAGGTGGCTGATGCCCCGCGGGGTACGGATCATCTGTGATCACCAAGCTTGACGACGCATCCCGTGGGCTGACGCGTGAGGAACTGCTGGCGCTGCCCGCGGCTGTGGACTTGGAGACGGCGAATCGTGCGCTGTCCCTCAGTCGTACTACGGGGTATGACCTGGCCAAGCGTGGTCGGTATCCGTGCACGGTCCTGCGGCTTGGCAATGCATACCGGGTTGTCACCGCTGACTTGCTCAAGCTGCTCCACATTGACGTACCGGAGCCCGCAGGCGTCGATGAGCCGACGGCTGTCACGCCCGAGGCGGAAGGAGGCCGTCTTTCGTCGAGCTGTTGCTGTTGCTGCTGTGTGTGCCGCTGTGCTCGTCGGCGTGAGGCATGTGGGCGGGAAGGCCACGGATGATGGTGATCGGTCTCGTGTGTGGGATTTCGACAAGCCGTGCGACGATGGTGTCGCACCGTGCTTGCTGGCCGGTTCATCGCCTTGCCGAAGGGGTGGGGAGCGCAAGGAGAGCGCGGACGCCTGTGGACGGTGCAACACGGCGTACGAGCAGCCGGACCGCGATCAGTGCCTTGATCTGCGAAAACTGGATCTGATGCGATCGCGTGGCACAGCTCGTCACGATCTCTCACGCCCTCGTAATGCGTAGGTCTCGGGTTCGAATCCCGAAGGCGGCTCCACCGAAGCCCAGCTCAGAATAGCTCTGAGCTGGGCTTTTTCGTTCAGCGCACGCGGCGGCGGCAACGGGCGCGAGCCGTGCGGCTGTCCGTAGTCTCCGTTCTAGTCGAACGGTGCGATCGTCCCTTCACGTACCGTCGGGTCTGGCTGATCTGGGTATGCCGGAGGATCTCCATGATCGTGGGCATGTCCACACCCAGCTCGTTCAGGATCGTGCCGGCGGTGTGACGGCTACCGTCGTACAGGCGGCGATCGTCGATCCCGGCTTCCGCCAGCAACTCCTTGAACTCCTCCCAGTCCTGCCGGGGATCGAGTGGACGGCCGTCCGGCCGGTTGAAGACCGCCCTACGTTCCTCCCACGCTTCGCCGGCAGCGTCCCGCCTCCGCCGTTCTTGCGCTCGGGGCAGGCACTGGCGTGCCGAGTGCAGTCCTTTGGGCACGACTTGGGGCACCCGCGCTTGTGGCTCTTGTGCGTCGTGCAGTTCGGCGGGCCTCTATGACGCCGGATACGAGATCGACCACATGACAGAGGCCTTGTTCGCCCGCATCCCGACGGCGGGCGTAGTGCAGCTCCTACAGCTCCCGGTCGGTGAGCCCGTAGTCGAGCTGCACCGGACCACGTACACGGCAGATGGCACGGTGGCTTTCCGACTCGGCGCAGGACAAGGGGCAGGGATGATCTCGGCACAGGCATGGGCAGATGCTCGACTCCTGTGGGAGTACCACTTCATGCACCATGACCCACGGCCCTGTTCCGTGGTCGTGGGTCTCGGCAGTCACGACCTTGGTGTGGCTGACGTGACTGCGGAGCTGTACCACCAGGGCATGGTGCCGGTCACCGTCTTCACGGGGGCCACGAGCCCTACAACCAAGTTGCGCATGCCGCGCGGTGAGGCTGTCCACTTCCTCCTGGAGCCACGTGCACGTGTGCGGTGCGGGCGCGGCACTCACGAAAGATCAAGGTCGGGTGGAGATCCGGTACTCACCGGGTCCAGGTGCGGCCAGTAGCCCCAACTTGGGCCGCGTGGACGGTCGCGGGCGGGCGGATGCCCAGCTCTCGGTGTCGCCGTAATGGCGGTCGATCCGCCGCAGGCCCGTAGGGAGCGCACGCGATTCAGGTAGGCATGGCGGCTCATGATCCCCAGGATGGCGGAGCGGCATGGGGCGTTTGGCCCGCTCGTCAACACGGTGCCCGCCTACTCGTCGGCGAGAGTGAGGTGGGCATCGGGGATGCCGGCGTGGCATCCTGGCTCTAGAATCGAACGCATGTCCGACCTCTCGCCGTCCGAGCGCCTTGCCAAATTGCGCGTCCTTGAGGAGTGGCTCGACTGGCAGCTGCGAGGTACCCGGCGGAAGATCGAGCAGGTCGCGCAGCAGGTGCGGGCCACGGACGGCTACGTCAGCGAGCAGGACCGGCGCGCAGGCAAGCCTGTAGGGGTCACCATCCATGCCGCCGACTGCGCCCATATCCAGCAGCCAGTCACCACCCTCGATGCCACCAAGGCCCAGTACGCGCTGCTGAAGGACGCTTCCTTCCAACACCCCTGCCAGCGCTGCCGACCTGACAAGCTCCTCGGTCTGGCGAAGGAGTAAGGCGGCGGGCTTGACGTATGGAGCAGCTGAACATCTGACGCCGCACTGTGCTGCTCGCGTGGCGGGCGATGGATTCGGTGGGAGGGACGATGTTGAGGCGCGAGACGGCGTAGTCGAAGCGGGCCTGGTTGGTCTTGGGGTCGTGGGCTTCAACGAGGGTGACGGAGCTGGCGATGACGCGGATGTCCTCGGCCTCGGCGGCGGCGAGCCATTCGGTGAGATCGGGTGTGCGGCGTACGAGCTTGGACAGGCCTTCGCGGTCCAGAACGAGGGTGCCGATCACGCGGTGTCCGCCGAGACGGCCATGTCGCCGCGCAGGAGCGCTCGCTTGGTCTCGACCGCTGCCTGGTCGACGGGGCCGTGCTCTGCTTCGGCGTCCTCGATGAGTTCGCGCAGTCGGTCGCGCTCCAGTTGGCGCTGGATAAGGGCTTCGACATATGCGGACATGCCGCGCTTGCCGGTGCGTGCTTTGAGTGCCGCGATGGTGCCTTCGTGGAGAGAGACGGAGACCGGGCGGACGGGACCTTCGCCGGGAGCAGGGTCGGGGGTGGCGGTCATGGAGCCCACATTGACAAAACTGTTGTTATTCGGCGACGCGCGCTTCCGGTGCCGCCGGGTGCGAATGGGATCGGCGATCTGTTGAACCAGGTTGAACCTGAGCCGGACTTATTCGCCAAGTGGGCGCACCGGCCTGGTCATCACGACCCGACTCGGCAATCCCCCAGGTCGACGCTCGGCCTGGGGGTGTCCGACTACTTCTTCGTGGTGGTCCGCCTCATCCAGGACAGACAGCCCCAGTGGGCGAGCCCGCCCACGGCCAGGGAGACGAGGATCGCCCCCCAGTCGATGACGTGTGGCAGGCCGGGGAAGAAGGCGAAGAAGGCCAGCGTGGCGAAGAGGCCCGCGAGGAATGCGGCGACCCCGGCGCGACGGCGTCGAGGATCCTGCGCACTCCGTTGACAAGGAGGTGGGCGCACGCCTTGCCATAACGAGGCAACGTCTGGGGAGCGTTGTTCCGCATCGGGTGGATCTTGCACTCGCTGTGTGTCTTGCCGCGTGACGTGCGGTAGGTCCGGTTGGTCGTGTCGGCATAGGTGAAATCGATGCGCCAGTTGCAGAAGCCGCTGCTGAGCGCCCCGACGAAAGCGCAGTCGACCGCAGTCGACCGCAGTCGACCCCGGCGTTCTGGTACGTGATCCTCTTGCCGCTACCCCGGACGATGTGGGTGAACATGCAGCCGGTCGGAACCTCATGGTCACGCCTCCCGCGCTGTACTCGAACGTGCGCACTGGAGTCGAGCCGATGGCGCCGGCGCGTACGTCTGTCCCCCCGGTGAGTAAGAGGGCTCCAGTAGCGGTCAGAGTCGTTGCGAGGCGTGTGGCGTACTGCATGAGCAAGGCCGTCCCTTTCTGGTGATCACCTGATGAGCACTCGGGACAACTCGGTCCTGCATCGGACGGTGAATGGTTCGTCGGCGTCAACTGCGCAACAAAACAGGCCTGTTGACCCACGACACCCGCACCAGCAGAATGACCCCGCATCCATGAGAGCGCTCTCAAGGCCCGATGAGGGAGACCCATGAACGGTACGACCGGCGCGAACGGCATCGGCGGGCAAGGTCCGGCTCTCGGTCGCCGCACATTCATCGGCGCCGGCCTCGGGCTCGGGCTCGGTGCCGTCGCCCTCGGCGGGGCCGGAACCGCGTACGCCGCTCCAGGGCGGAGCTCCGCCCCCCACCGTGCCCACACCTTCCTCGCCGCAGCCATGGACGCCTACCCCGACCACGGCCCCACCCGCCTCGCCCAGAGCTACACCGACCAGGCCGGTCTCTTCAGTACCGCCTTCACCTACGACAACGCCCTCGCGATCCTCGCCCTCCTCGCTGCCCGCACCGCCGGCGGACGGGAGCGGGCGGTCGTTCTCGGGGACGCGTTGTTGTACGCGCAGGCGCATGACCCGGGCTACGACGACGGTCGGCTCCGGCAGGCCTACAACGTGGGGCCGTACACCTTCTATGACGGCTCGCGGCAGCCGGACGGGTTCGTGCGGGCGGACGGGGCCGTCAATGTGGGGACGCAGTTCGGGTTCACGGGTACGGCCGTGGGGGACATGGCCTGGGCCGGGATCGCGCTCACTGCGCTGGCGCGGCGGACGGGGGAGCGGCGGTTTCTCCGTGGCGCTGTGCGGATCGGGGAGTGGATCGAGCGGAACGGGCGTACGGACGAACCCCTCGGGGGCTACAAGTTCGGCGTCGACGGGGGCAACCAGCGGCTGCCCTTCACCTCCACCGAGCACAACACCGACCTCGTCTGTCTCTTCGGGCGGCTCGCCCGGCTCACGCGGGACGGGGTGTGGACGCAACGGCGTGTCCGTGCGCGGGACTTCGTGCTGCGGATGTGGGAGGCGGACGGCGGGTTCTTCTACACCGGCACCAACGACGGCGTGACCGTCAACAAGTCGCCCATCCCCGAGGACACCCAGACCTGGACCCACCTCGCCCTCGACTCCCGCGCCCATGCCCGTTCGCTCGACTGGGCCGCGCGAGAGCTGGCCGTGCTCGACCACGCCGGGCGGCGCAACAGCACGGTTCCGGCGGGGCAGTCGTACGAAGGTGTCACCTTCAGTTCCGCCAGTCTCCTCGCGAACGAGGACGCACCGATCGCCGACTCCCAGCCCAAGCCTGACAGGAACGGCGTGTGGTTCGAGGGGACCGCGCATCTCGCGCTCGCGCTGCGGGAGCGGGGCGGCCGCGCTGACGAGGCGCGGGCCCGGCGGCTGATGGACTCCCTCGAACGGGCCCAGGAGCGGCTCGGCGGCGGGCAGACCGTCGGTGGGCGGGCGCTGCCCGAGGGGGTGGGGGTCGTGTCCGCGAGCAGTCCTCTCGACACCGGGTTCGGGTTCGGGTACTACCCGTACCGGCATGTGGGGGCGACCGCCTGGTACCTGATGGCGGCCGCGCGTCACAACCCGCTGCGCGCCTGACGGGCGCGGAGTCCGGCGGCGCCCTCGTCTGCGTGGTTGTGGTTGCGGCGCGGCGAGGGTAGTCCCGCGTGCGCTCCGCGGGACAATCGGGAGCGGATGCGTTGGATTTCCGTGTACGGAGGCGGCCGTGATGAGTGACTCCGGTACGCCGCTCGCCCAGAAGATCGGCATCAAGCCGGGCCATCGGCTGCGGCTCCTTCATGCGCCGGATCAGTGGGACATCCCTGGGCTGCCGACGGGATGCGAGGTGGCCGAAGGGGGGCCGCGCGGGGCAGACGTCGCCGTCGCGTTCTATCGGGCGTACGGGGATCTCGTCGCCGAAGGGCCAGGGCTGGTCGGCGACCTCGCCGACGACGCCATGCTGTGGATCGCCTGGCCCCGACGCGCCGCCGGCCACACCAGCGACATCACCGAGAACGCCCTGCGCGACCTCTTCCTCCCCCTCGGGGTCGTCGACGTGAAGGTGGCGGCGCTGGGGGAGGACTGGTCGGGGCTGAAGTTCGTACGGCGTCGGGAGCACCGCCGTAGGTAGGTTCGCCCGTACGTTGCAGGCAGCCCGCCGTACGAAGTCCGTCGCCCTCAGCAGACAGCCCGCCGTACGCAATCCGCCACCCTCAGTCCGCAGCCCCCGGCCCGCCCACCGAACCCCCACACCAGCCCCACCGAACGCCCCGCAGATTGGCGAACTTTAGACGTCGTACCCGTGAACGACTAGCATCTCGCCGGTAATCGCAGCCGGGACGAGGTGAGGGGGCGGGTATGACGGAGCTGAGGATCGCCGTCGCCGTGGTGACCATGGGCAACCGTCCCGCCGAGGTCGACGCGCTGCTGGAGTCCGTGGCAAAGCAGGACCTCGCCCCCGACCGGATCGTCGTCGTCGGCAACGGCTGCCCGCTGCCCGAGTTCGCGGAGCGGCTGGGGCTGCCCGGCGAGTTCACGCCGATCGAGATGGACGAGAACCTGGGCTGTCCGGGTGGACGCAATGTGGCTCTGGAGCGGCTGCGTGAGTTCGGGGACATCGACGTCGTGGTCGAGTTGGACGACGACGGGTTGCTCGTCGACGCCGATGTGCTGCGCCGGGTACGGGACCTGTACGCCGCCGACGACCGGCTCGGCATCGTCGGTTTCCGCATCGCCGACGAGCACGGCGAGACCCAGCAGCGGCACGTGCCGCGGGTCGGCAAGTCCGATCCGTTCAAGGGCGGTTACGTCACCGGCTTCCTCGGCGGCGGGCACGCGCTGCGGACGGCGATGCTGGCCGAGACCGGGGACTGGCCCGCCAAGTTCTTCTTCGCACACGAGGAGACGGACCTCGCGTGGCGGGCGATCGACGCGGGCTGGCGCATTCTCTACGCGCCCGAACTGCTCCTCCAGCACCCGAAGACCTCGCCCGCCCGGCACGCCATCTACTTCCGGGTCAACGCCCGCAACCGCGTCTGGCTGACCCGCCGTCGGCTGCCGTTGCCGCTGATCCCGGTCCATCTGGGCATCTGGGTGCTGCTCACCCTCGCCCGGACCCGGTCGTTCGGCGGTCTGCGTGCCTGGTTCGGCGGCTTCAGGGAGGGGCTGCGGGAACCGGCCGGTGAGCGGCGGCCGATGCGCTGGCGCACGGTGTTGCGGCTGTGCCGGCTGGGGCGGCCGCCGGTGGTCTGACCGGTGGGGCGGAGCGGGACGCGGGTCCCGGTCGTTCACCTCCGCCGACCGGGACCCATGCGTCCCCGGATCCGGCCGCGGCGGCGACGCTCCCCCGAGCTGCGCGTTCCACGCGCGCGCCGTCGGGCCGGATCCGATGTGCTGATCAGATTAAGCCATGCCAAGAGAACGCCAACATCTGGCCAAATGTGTTTCGCGACACGCGTCGATACACGGGTCGATCCACGCGTCGCTACGCGGGTCGATCCACGCGTCGCTACGCGGTTCGATCCACGCGTCGCTACGCGGGCCGATACCCGCGTCGATACACGCGTCGATCACTTCGCGTCCGCATAGCACTCCACCACCGCCGTGGTGAACGGGAATCTCACCGGTGTCTGACCGAACGTCAGCCGTCCCGCCAGTTCCGCCGCCTCCCGGATCGCCGTCACCACCGCTTCGGCCTCCTCCAGCGGACAGTGCACGATGACCTCGTCGTGCTGGAAGAAGACCAGCTCGGCCGACATCCCCGCGCAGGTCTGCCGCAGCGCGGCGAGCAGCAGCAGTGCCCAGTCGGCGGCGCTGCCCTGCACGACGAAGTTACGGGCGAAGCGGCCCCGCGCACGGGCGTTGGTGGAGGCGTAACCGCGGCCCCATTCCTGGGCACCGGCGCCCTCGGCCGGCTCGTCCCCGGTGTCCGCGACCGGGATTCCGGCCTCCTCGGCGATGTCGTCCGTCGCTCCGGCGGCCGGCGGACAGGTCCGCCCCAGCCACGTCCGCACCAGCCGCCCCTCCTCGCCCGCCCGCGCCGCCTCGTCGACGTAGGCCACCGCCTTGGGGAACCGGCGTCTGAGCGCGGCGAGGTTCTTGAGTCCGTCGCCGGAGGTCTGGCCGTAGACGGCACCCAGCACCGCGAGCTTGGCCTGGGCGCGATCCCCGGAGAAGGCCCGGTCGGAGACGGACTGGTACAGGTCGGTCTCCCGTCCGGCCACCTCCATCAGCCCGGGGTCGCGCGAGATCGCGGCGAGCACGCGCGGCTCCATCTGGTCGGCGTCGGCCACCACCAGCCGCCAGCCGGGGTCGGCGACCACGGCACGCCGGATGACCTTCGGGATCTGCAGCCCGCCCCCGCCGTTGGTCACCCAGCGCCCGGTGACGGTCCCGCCCGCGATGAACTCGGGTCTGAACCGGCCCTCCCGCACCCAGTCCTGGAGCCAGGACCAGCCGTGGGCCACCCAGATCCGGTAGAGCTTCTTGTACTCGACCAGCGGTTTCACGGCCGGGTGGTCGAGGGACTCGATCTCCCAGCGACGGGTCGATCTGATCTTGATCCCGGCCTGCGCGAAGGCCTTGATGACGTCCGCGGGCAGATCGGGCCGCACCCGGCGGCCGAAGGCCGCGGACACCTCGTCGGCCAGCCGCCGCGGCTCCCCGCCGCCGGCGTACCGCTCGCCCAGCAGTTCGTGCAGCACCCGGCGGTGGACCTCGGCGCTCCAGGGCAGCCCGGACCGGTTCATCTCGGCGGCGACGAGCATCCCCGCCGACTCGGCCGCCGTCAGCAGCCGCATCCGCTCCGGGTGCGCGGTCCGGTCGTGCCGGCGCTGCTGCTCGGTGTACACCTCGACCAGGTCGGTGAGCGGGACATGGAGTGCCTGTGGCTCGAACAGCGAGGACTGCGAGCCCGGTTCGGCCGAGCGCTGCGGCGGGTCGGGCGGCACGGCGCCGCCGCGCAGCCGGGCGAGGGCGGCGGCGGCCGACCTGGGCTCGCCGGACCGCCCCTCGTGGCCGAGCAGGAGGGTCTCGGCGTCCTCGATGTCGTAGCACCGCTCCACTCGCACCCCCGTGGCGAGCAGTCGCGGATAGATCTCGGCGGTGGACCGCCACACCCAGCGCGCGACCTCCGGCCGCCTCCGCACGGCCTCGGCGGCGTCCGGCTCCCGGCGCACCGGCCCGGCGAGCAGCCCGTCCGGGCCGAGGGGGGCGATCTCCACGCCACCGTCCTCGGCCGGGGCGAGCGCCCACCGGTCGGTCATGCTGCGAGTGTGGCACCCGGGTCTGACAACGGGCTCAGCCCCGCGCCTCGCCCGCCTTGTTCTGCTCGCGGGACTCCTTGCTGGTCCGCTCACCGCTCTGCAGGAACTGCGAGAGCAGTTCGACGACGTAGTCCTCCACCGCCTGCTTGGTGAGGCCGAGGCCGGACAGGACGCCGGTGCCGTTCTCGAACTCCAGCAGGGCCAGCAGGATGTGCTCGGTGCCGATGTAGTTGTGGCCGAGGCGCAGGGCCTCGCGGAAGGTCAGCTCCAGCACCTTCTTGGCGTCGGAGCCGTAGGGGACGAGTTCGGGCACCTCGTCGACGGCGGGCGGCAGCGCCGCGGTGGCGGCCTGGCGTACGGAGTCCAGGAGTACGCCCTGGGCCGTGATCGCCTTCGCGGCCAGGCCGTCGGGGTCGGCGAGCAGGCCGAGGACCAGGTGCTCCGGCCGGCCCTCGGAGTTGCGGGCCGCGATGGACTCGTTGTGGGCGGCCACCACCGCGCCCCGGGCGCGTGGCGTGTAGCGGCCGAAGCCCTGCTGGGGGTCGAGGTCGATGGACTCCTTCGGCACGAACCGCTTCTGCGCGGCCTGCCGGGTGACGCCCATGCTCTTGCCGATGTCGGTCCAGGAGGCGCCCGATCGCCGGGCCTGGTCCACGAAGTGACCGATCAGGTGGTCGGCCACTTCGCCGAGGTGATCGCCGGCGATCACCGCGTCCTGGAGCTGGTCGAGGGGTTCGTCGTGGACCTTCTTGATGGCCGCGATGAGTTCGTCGAGACGTACGGATGACGTGATGGTCGGGTTCGTCGACATGTGTCAACCGTAGGTTGACAGTCATGGGAGTGTCAACCCGAGGTTGACATTCTGCGGCGATGTTCGACACCGATCTACGATCCCTGGGTGACCACGCCGAGCACCGTCGACCGCGCCTTCGAGGCCGCCCTCTACGACACCGAGCACACCGCGCTCGACACCGGCGCCTCCCTGCTCGCCGCCGACCCAGGCGCGGACGCCGAACTCTCCCGGCGCGGCGAGGAGTTCGTGGCGGCGGCCTGGCGGCGCGGCTGGCAGCCGGCGGATGTCGTACGGCTGGTGCGGCGCGACCTGGACGACGTACACGTACGACTGCTCTCGGCGCTGATCCGCGCGCAGACGCCGAACGACCGCCCCCGCGGCCCCCGCTGGCAGGCGCAGCTCGACGACCTGCCCACCGGGGCGCCGCCCCGCGCCGACCGCTTCTCGCACGCCACCGCCGTCCTGGAGCTGTACCGCCTCCTGCTGCGCCTGCCCGCCCTGGAACCCCTGGAGGAGCCGGCGGCCAAGGGCTCCCGGCCCGAGTCGCGCATGCTCACGCGGATCCGCGCGCTGCTGGCGAAGGCGGAGGCGACCGGGTTCCCGCAGGAGGCGGAGGCGCTCAGCGCCAAGGCGCAGGAGCTGATGGCCCGGCACAGCATCGACGAGGCCCTGCTCGCCTCCCGCACGCCCGCCGCGAAGGACGCGCCCGGCGCCTGCAGGATCGGGGTGGAGCCGCCGTACGAGCAGGCGAAGGCGGTCCTGCTGGACGCGGTGGCAGGCGCCAACCACTGCCGTGCCGTGTGGAACGAACCGTTCGGGTTCTCCACGGTCGTCGGCTTCGAGGCCGACCTGGAGGTGGTCGAGCTGCTCTACACCTCGCTGCTCGTGCAGGCGCAGACGGCGATGACGAAGGCGGAGGCGGCGCAGCGCGCGGGCGGTCGCAAGCGCACCAAGACCTTCCGGCAGTCGTTCCTGGCGGCCTACGCCCACCGCATCGGCGGCCGGCTGGACGAGGCGGCGCGGACGCAGGTGTCCGACGACCTGCTTCCGGTCCTCGCCTCGCGCGAGGTCGCGGTCACCGCACGCCTGGACCACATGTTCCCGCAGACCACCACGACCCGGCTGCGCGGTGTCAGCGACGAGGCGGGCTGGGTGGAGGGCGCCGAGGCGGCCGACCGGGCCCAGGTGGCACCCCGTCGGCCGCTGCGCTGAACGTCAGCAGCCGGACCGCCGGCCTCGCTGGTCGGCGTCAGTCGTCGGAGCGCTGGCCTCGCTGGTCGGCGTCAGTCGTCGGAGCGCTGGCCTCGCTGGTCGGCGTCAGTCGTCGGAGCGCTGGCCTCGCCGGTCGGACTCAGTCGCCGGACCGCTGAACTCGCCCGACGGCCTCAGTCGCCGGACCGCTGGAACCCGCTCACCGACGCGTCCGGAGTCTTCCCGTCGCTCTTGAGCGCGACGGCGCCGTACGACCACTTGAAGTTGTGCGTCTCGGTGGACCCGGGCAGCCGGACCTTCGCGGTCTTCACGGCGAGGCTCTTGCCGCCGCCCTCCTCGCCCCGGACGTAGGTGAGCGTGAAGGACGTGGTGGCGTCCTTCACGAGGGTCGTCTTGCCCGCCGTGACGGCCTGGTCGGGCGCGACCGTGACCGTCTTGCCGCCCGCGTCGAACTCGAGCGTGGGCAGCCCGTCCAGGGCGCACTTGGCCTCGCCGCGGTTGGTGACGGTGACCGGCACGTTGCCGGTGTCACCGGCGGCGGGCGCGGCGTTGGCCGGCCCGAACTCCACGGCCAGCTCGTCGACGCAGCCGGAACCGGCCTTGGCGTCCTGGCCGGTGGTGTCCCCGCCGTCGTCGCAGGCGGTCAGGAGGAGGGCCGCGGCGAGGGCGGCGACGGTGAGGGAGGTGGCGCGCATGGGTTCCTCTGGCTGGGACGTCAGTGATCGCGGGCAGTGAGCGAATCAAACATCACGATCCCAGACCGGCCGTCGGCAGGCCCGTCGGGAGCTTGCCGCCCTCAGACTTGGTGTACGTCTCGGAGCCGAGGCCGCCCTCCCAGGTCACCTTCAGCGAGGACTTGGCGACCGAGTCGACCATCCCGACCGCGCGGTCCTTGCTGCCGTCGGTGCACTTGAGGCGGATCATCCGCATCCCGTCCTCCTCGCCCGAGGTCCCGCTGCACACGGTGCCGCCGGTCGCGAAGAGCCCGGCCTCCTTGCCGTTGATCATGAGCACCACGGCCTTGCCGTCGGTCGTGGCGAGCCAGCTGCCGCCCAGTTCACCGGCCGAGGACTCCGATCCGCCACCCGTGCCACCGCCCGTACCGCCACCCGTGTCGGCACTCGCGGTGGCGGAGCCGCTCGGGCTGGGGGCGGCGTCGGAATCGGAGCCGCCGTCACCGCTGCACGCGGTCAGCGCGAGCGCGCCCGCCAGCGTCGCCGCCATGGCGGCGGCCCGCATCCGACGGCCCGACATCGTGCGCGTACGCGAGAAAGTCGCCGAGGTCACTGGAAGCTCCCAAGCTGTAGCGGTCGGCATACGGCCGATTCGGCCGACGTGGCCGAAACGACCGCAGCAAGTTACCAGGGAGTCCGGTCCGTACCCCAGGTCCGTCCCGGTCCTCGGTACCCCGGGTCCGTCCCGGTCCTCGGTGCCCAGGTCCCTCCCGGCCCTCGGTACCCCAGGTCCCTCCGGCCCTCGGTACCCCAGGTCCCTCCGGCCCTCGGTACCCAGGTCCCTCCGGCCCTCGGTACCCAGGTCCCTCCCGGTCCTTGGTACCCAGGTCAGGCCCGGCCAGGCCCAGCCCGGCCAGGCCCAGCCCGGCCAGGCCCAGCCCGGCCAGGTCCAGCCCGGCCAGGCCCAGCCCGGCCTACCAGGACGCCTTGCGCACCCCCGGCAGATACCCCGCGTGCGCCTGCTCGCGCAGACTCACCCGGGACAGGCCGAAGGCGCGCAGGTAGCCGCGCGGCCGCCCGTCCACCTGGTCGCGGTTGCGTACGCGCGTCGCGCTGGCGTCCCGGGGCTGGCGGCGCAACTCACGCTGGGCGGCGAGCCGTTCGGCGTCGCTGGACGACGGCCGCCGGATGATCTCCTTCAGTTCGGCCCGCCGGGCGGCGTACCGGGCCACGATCTCCTGCCGGCGATCGTTCTTGGCGATCTTGCTCTTCTTGGCCATCAGACCTTCACCCCCCGCGCGCGGATCCGGGCGACTGCCGCCTCGACGCCGATGGTGTCGACGGTCTTGATCCCCTTGGCGCTCAGCCGCAGCCGCACGTGCCGGCCCTCGCCGGGCAGCCAGTAGCGCTTGGTCTGGATGTTGGGGTCGAAGCGGCGGGAGGAACGCCGATGGGAGTGGGAAACGGTGTTGCCGAAGCCGGGCCGGGCGCCGGTCAGCATGCAGTGGGCGGACACGGGTGACGCACCTCTCCTCGCTCGAAGCTGTTAATGGAATTCATTTTCAGTAAGATAGCAGCATGGCTCGCAACGAACTCCGCCCGGTCATCAAGCTCCGGTCCACCGCCGGCACCGGCTTCACCTACGTGACCCGCAAGAACCGCCGCAACGACCCCGACCGGATGACCCTGCGCAAGTACGACCCGGTCGCCGGCCGGCACGTCGATTTCCGAGAGGAGCGCTGAGCACCGCCATGCGCAACGGAATCCACCCGCCCTACGGCCCGGTCGTCTTCCGGGACCGCGCCGCGAACCACGCGTTCCTGACCCGCTCGACGATGACCAGTACGAAGACGATCGAGTGGGAGGACGGCAACACCTACCCGGTCGTCGACGTCGAGATCTCGAACGTCAGCCACCCCTTCTACACCGGCACGGCCCGTGTCCTGGACACCGCCGGCCGCGTCGAGCGCTTCGAGCGCCGGTACGGAAAGAAGGGCTGATGCTCTCCGTCGTGATCGTCGGCGGGCTGCACGCCGACGCCCGCAAGGCGGCCGTGGCACGGCTGCTCGCCGACGTCCCCGGCAGCGTCGTACTCCACCACGACCTGGCGACGGCCGCGGCCGGCACGGTCGTCCGCACGATCCGCGACGCGGCCGGCCTCGTCAGCGCCGGCGAGGCGCCGCTGGTCAACGACTGCGCCTGCTGTGCCCTGCGCGAGGACCTGGTGCCGGAACTGCTGCGGATCCGGGACGCGGGCGGCACCCGGATGGCCGTCGTCGAGCTCTGGGACTCCGTCGAACCCAAGGCGATGGCCGAGGTGGTCGCGGCCGGCGGGCTCACGGTCACCGGCGTGATCACCGCGGTCGACCCCGCCCTGGTCCTGCCGTACCTGGGCGACGGCGACGACCTGGCCGAGCGCGACCTCGCGGCCGCCGCGACCGACCAGCGCACGGTCGCCGACACCTTCGCGCGCCAGCTGGAGTACGCCCCCGTCCTCGCCGTGGCCGACTCCCCGGAGGCCGACGACGAGGACCGCGAACTGCTGGCCCAGCTGCACCCGACGGCCCGCCAGGTCCCGATCGGGCCCGCCGACGACCTGACGGTGCCGACTCCCCGCCGCCGCCTCGTCGGCCCGCTCGCCGAGGCGGCCCTCGCGGGCTTCGACGTGGAGTCGGCCGCCGCGGCCCAGCACCCGGCGTGTGCCCTGCTCCCCGCCGAGGCCGACGCGCACGGCGTCGCCACCCTGGTCTGGCACCGCCGCCGCCCCTTCCATCCGGAGCGGCTGTACGAGGCACTGGAGGACATCACCTGTGCGGCGGCCCGCAGCCGGGGCCGCTTCTGGCTCGCCGACAAGCCCGACGTGCTGCTGCACTGGGACGCGGCGGGCGGGGCCCTGTGCGTGGAGAGCGCGGGCCCGTGGATGGCCTCCCTGCCCGACGCGGCCTGGGACATGGTGCCGCCGGTGCGCCGGGCGGCCGCCGCGCTGGACTGGCACCCCGAGCACGGCGACTGCTGCCAGCACCTGGTCTTCACGTCCCCCGGCCTGGACCGGGACGGCCTGTGCCGGCTCCTGGAGTCCTGCCTGCTCACCGACGCCGAGTACGCCGCCGGCCGCGACGCCTGGAAGCGGCTCCCGCCCGCCTTCGACACCCTCCTGGAGGTCTGACCGATGCCCCGCATCCCCGCCCGCAAGCCGGCCAAGTCCCGCCCCAACCCCCTCGACCAGGCCGGGATCACCTACATCGACTACAAGGACACCGACCTTTTGCGGAAGTTCATCTCCGACCGGGGCAAGATCCGCAGCCGTCGGGTCACCCGGGTGACGGTCCAGCAGCAACGCCAGCTGTCAAAGGCCATCAAGAACGCTCGCGAAATGGCACTCCTTCCGTACACAACCCGCTGAACCCCAGCCACAACCGCGGCCGACGCGAACGCGTATGCGCAGGTCCCGGCGCCCACCCGGTGGGTGCCGGGACCTTGTGCGTCCAGGAAGCGGACTGTCGCTTCGCGTTTGGAACAAGACGGCCACGGAATGCGTCTCTTCCTAGGATGCGAGGGTCGGTGTGTGACGCGATCCGCGGGGCATGCGCTGGAACGCAAACAGGGCCGCGTACGTCACAGGAGTAACCACAGGAACACCCCGCGTGCACGTGCATCTGCTCATGCAGTTGCACGTGAACAGAGCTATGATCCGGAAGCAGTTGACTGCCGCACCACTGCACCACCTCATGCCTCAATGGCCTCGAGCCACCGCACCACCGGGGAGCGACCTGTGGACCACGACGTGTACAACGGCATGGCAGCCACGGATCTGAACGGGGTGGCCTGGCAGAAGAGCAGGCACAGCAACTCCCAGGGCTCCTGCGTGGAGTTCGCCCGGCTCCCGGGCGGAGAGGTGGCCGTGCGCAACTCCCGCTTCCCGGACGGCCCGGCCCTCGTCTATACCCGTGCCGAGATCGAGGCCATGCTCCTGGGCATCAAGGACGGCGAGTTCGACCACCTGGTCGCGGGCTGAGCAGGCGCCTCCTCGAACGGCCGTGCAACTCAGGGCAATCGGTCCGTATCGCTGGGTAACGCGCGTAGAACCGCGGCGCCGTCGTGCGCCGCGGTTCATCCCTCGGCCGAGCTCCCCGTCGCCGGCTGCAGCCGGAACAGCGCCCAGACCACCTTGCCGCTGAGTGTTCCCGCCAGCGGATGCCATCCCCAGCCGTCACTGAAGGAGTCGACAAGGAACAGTCCCCGCCCGGATTCCGCGGAGAAGTCGTCGGTATCGCGCGCGACCGGGCTGTCGTGGCTGGGATCGCGCACCGCGCACACCAGTCGCTCGGTCCACCGCATGAGATGCAGCCGCACGGGCGGCGTCTGCTCGGGCATCCGCTGCGCGCCGGCGGGCAGCGCGTGCCGCAGCGCGTTCGTCACCAGCTCGGACACCACGAGACACACGTCGTCGAAGCGGTAGCCCAGCTCCCACTGGTCCATGGTGCGCCGGGTGAACTTCCGGGCCTCGCGCACCGCTTCGTAACGGGCGGGCAGAGCGCAGGACGCGGCATTGGAGACGGCGGTGGGATCCAGCGGCGGAAGGCCCTGCCGTAACGGCTCGAGCATGGTCGATCCATTCGTCCCCATGCGAGGCACTCCCGAGAGTTCGCGGTCGTTGCGATGCAGCGGTTGCGCGGGACCATGGTTTCGGATGCGCCAGGCAGATGCAAGGGCAGATGCACGTGCACGTGACCGAATTGGACGCTCCCGTACCGCTTGTTGGCCATTTTTTCCGCCAACTTCGGCCCCTCTCCTTGTGTTCCGCTGACTCCTTCCTGGGAGGAATCCTTGTCTTCTTTCCGTCTCTGTAATCGGACGAGTACTGCTCGAAGTGATTTAGTGGCAGACTGCGGGCCCTGAAGACGGTTGGGGAGGCTGGCGAACGTGAGCGCGGGAGAGCCCGGATCGGTGGTGCGGCGCATGCTGCTCGGCTCGCAACTGAGGCGACTGCGGGAGGCGCGCGGGATCACGCGCGAGGCGGCGGGTTACTCGATCCGCGCCTCCGAGTCGAAGATCAGCCGGATGGAGCTGGGCCGGGTGAGCTTCAAGACGAGGGACGTCGAAGACCTGCTGACGCTGTACGGCATCTCGGACGAGCAGGAGCGCGCCTCACTGCTCTCCCTCGCCCGTGAGGCCAATGTCGCGGGATGGTGGCACAGTTACTCCGACGTCCTGCCGAGCTGGTTCCCCACCTACGTCGGCCTGGAGGGCGCCGCCAGCCTCATCCGCGCCTACGAAGTGCAGTTCGTGCACGGCCTGTTGCAGACCGAGGAGTACGCCCGCGCGGTCGTCCGGCGCGGTATGAAGGGCGCGAGCGCGGCCGACGTCGAAAAGCGTGTGGCGCTGCGCCTGGAGCGGCAGAAGTACCTCGTCGCCGAGAACGCCCCGGAGTTCCACATCGTCCTCGACGAGGCCGCTCTGCGCCGGCCGTACGGCGACCGTGAGGTGATGCGCGGCCAGCTCCAGCACCTCATCGAGATCTCCGAGCGGTCCAACGTACGCCTGCAGGTCATGCCGTTCGGCTTCGGCGGCCACTCCGGTGAGTCCGGCGCCTTCACCATCCTCAGCTTCCCCGAGTCCGACCTCTCGGACGTCGTCTACCTGGAGCAGCTCACCAGCGCCCTGTACCTCGACAAGCACGAGGACGTCGCCCAGTACGAGAAGGCGCTCAAGGAGCTCCAGCAGGACAGTCCGGGGCCGGACGAGAGCCGGGATCTTCTGCGGGGACTCCTTCAACTCTCCTGAGACACAAGTACGATGACGTGTGATCAGACCGTGAAGGCGATCGCGATGGCGTCCATGCCGATCGGGTGTCTGCTAGGGATTGAGGGATCACATGTCGTCCTACTTCACCGACCTGGCTCAGCAGTACATCGACGGTGAATGGCGTCCGGGCACAGGCTCCTGGGACATCATCGACTTCAACCCGTACGACGGTGAGAAGCTCGCGTCGATCACCATAGCCACGGTCGACGAGGTCGACGACGCCTACCAGGCCGCCGCGCGCGCCCAGAAGCAGTGGGCGGCGACCAATCCGTACGCCCGCCGCTCGGTGTTCGAGAAGGCGCTGCGCCTGATAGAGGACCGCGAGCAGGAGATCGCCGAGGTGATCATCGCCGAGCTCGGCGGCACCCGGCTGAAGGCGGCCTTCGAGCTGCACCTCGCCAAGGAGTTCCTGCGCGAGGCGGTCCACCTGGCGCTGCGCCCCGAGGGCAAGATCGTCCCGTCGCCGGTGGACGGCAAGGAGAACCGCGTCTACCGCGTGCCGGTCGGTGTCGTGGGTGTGATCAGCCCCTTCAACTTCCCCTTCCTGCTGTCGATCAAGTCGGTCGCCCCGGCCCTCGCGCTCGGCAACGCCGTGGTCCTCAAGCCCCACCAGAACACCCCGATCTGCGGTGGCTCCCTGGTCGCGAAGATCTTCGAGGACGCGGGCCTGCCCGCCGGCCTGCTCAACGTCGTCATCACCGACATCGCCGAGATCGGCGACGCCTTCATCGAGCACCCGGTCCCGAAGGTCATCTCCTTCACCGGCTCCGACAAGGTCGGCCGCCACGTCGCCACCGTCTGCGCCTCGCACTTCAAGCGCTCGGTCCTCGAACTCGGCGGCAACAGCGCGATCGTCGTCCTCGACGACGCCGACATCGACTACGCGGTCGACGCGGCGGTCTTCAGCCGGTACGTCCACCAGGGCCAGGTCTGCATGGCCGCGAACCGCGTCCTCGTGGACCGCTCGGTCGCGGACGAGTTCACCGAGAAGTTCGTCGCCAAGGTGAAGACCCTCAAGGCCGGCGACCCGCGCGACCCGGAGACCGTCATCGGTCCGGTCATCAACTCCTCCCAGGCGGACGCCATTTCGGGCACCGTCGAGCAGGCCATCGCCGAGGGCGCTACCGCTCTGGTGCACGGCACGACGACGGACAACCTCGTCGAGCCGTCGGTCCTGACGAATCTGCCCGCCGACTCGGCCCTGCTGAAGCAGGAGGTCTTCGGCCCGGTCGCCTTCCTCCTCACCTTCGACGGCGAGGAGGAGGCCGTACGCCTGGTCAACGACTCCCCGTACGGCCTGAGCGGCGCCGTCCACACGGCGGACATCGAGCGCGGTGTCGCCTTCGCCAAGCGGATCGACACGGGCATGTTCCACGTGAACGACGGCACCGTCCACGACGAGCCGATCGTCCCCTTCGGCGGCGAGAAGCACTCCGGCCTCGGCCGCCTGAACGGCGAGACGATGCTGGACGCGTTCACGACGACGAAGTGGATCTCGGTGCAGCACGGGCGAAGCGGGTTCCCGTTCTGAGCGCAGCGTCCGAGGGGCCTCGCGCCCGGGGCTGACCTCGGCCCCGGGCACACCGCGGCTCTAACCTGGACCGCATGTCAGCGATCCGTCTCCTCGTGCTCGGCGCCGTCCGTATGCACGGCCGGGCCCACGGCTACCAGGTGCGCAACGACCTGGAGTACTGGGGCGCGCACGAGTGGTCCAACGCCAAGCCCGGCTCGATCTACCACGCGCTCAAGCAGATGGCGAAGCAGGGCCTGTTGCACGCGCACGAGATCGCGCCGTCCACGGCGGGGGGCCCGCCCCGGGTGGAGTACGAGCTGACGGACGCGGGCACCGAGGAGTACTTCGCGCTGCTGCGCGACGCGCTGGTCACCTACGACCAGCGGGGAGACGTGAAGACGGCGGCCCTCGGCTTCATGGTCGACCTGCCGCGGGCCGAGGCGGTGACCCTCCTGAAGGAGCGGGTCCGCCGGATCGACGAGTGGCGTGCCTCCGTCGTGGCCCACTACGTGCCCGAGGAAGGGCCCGAGCAGCTCGGCCACATCGGCGAGATCATGAACATGTGGGTGCACACCGCGGACTCCGAGGGCGAGTGGACCAGCGGGCTGATCGAGCGGCTCGAAGCGGGCGCCTACACGTTCTCCGGAGAGGGCGATCCGTTCGTCGGCATCCTGGCCGATGACCAGGAGAACCCGTACGCGACGGGGGAGACCCACCCCGGAGATGCGCGCTAATCAAGTTTGACTAACTCTGAGAGGTGGCCTACCTTCGAGCTTGTAGTCAAGTTTGACTAGCGAGGGAGAAGCAGTGGCCGACACGGCGATCATCGTCGAAGGGGCACGCAAGAAGTACGGCGGAAAAGCGGGCAGGCACGCGCTGGACGGGCTCGACCTCACGGTCACGCGCGGCACCGTGCACGCAGTGCTCGGCCCGAACGGCGCGGGCAAGACGACCCTGGTCCGGATCCTGTCCACCCTGCTGCGGCCGGACAGCGGCCGCGTGGAGGTGGCCGGGCACGACGTGGTGCGCCGGGCGTACGAGGTGCGCCTGCGCATCGGGCTGCTCGGCCAGCACGCGGCCCTGGACGAGGAGTTGGGCGGCCATCAGAACCTGGAGATGTTCGGCCGCCTCTACCACCTCGGCGCCCGCCACGCGCGCGTGCGCGCCGACGAGCTCCTGGAGCGCTTCGGCCTGGCCGACACCGGCCGCAAGCCGGTGAAGCAGTACAGCGGCGGCATGCGGCGACGGCTGGACCTGGCGGCCTCACTCATCACCGACCCGGAGGTGCTCTTCCTCGACGAACCCACCACCGGCCTCGACCCGCGCGGCCGCGCCGAGGTCTGGTCCGCCGTCCGCTCCCTGGTCGGCGGCGGCACCACGGTGCTGCTCACGACCCAGTACCTGGAGGAGGCCGATCAGCTCGCCGACCGCATCTCGGTCGTGGACGCCGGCCGGGTCGTCGCCGACGGCACGGCGGACCAGCTCAAGGCGCTGACCGGCGGCGACCGCGTCGATGTCGTCCTGCGCGACGCCGGTCAGCTGGGTGCCGCGGTCGCCCTGCTGCCCGTGCCGAAGGACACCGTCTCCGTCGACACCGACCGCCGGCTGCTCAGCGCCCCCGTCAGCGACCGGATGGCGGCGCTCTCCGGGGTCGTACGGGCCCTGGAGGAGGCCGGGATCGAGGCCGAGGACGTCGTGCTGCGGCGGCCGACGCTGGACGAGGTGTTCCTGCACCTCACCGGGAGCGACGACCGAGTGAAGGAGGCCGCGTGAGCACGCACGCCTACGCCCTGACCGACTCCTGGACCATGACCCGCCGCGAACTCGCCCACTGGGCGCGCCAGCCCGTGCAGGTCGTGGTCAACCTGGTCTTCCCCGTGATGCTGCTGCTGATGTTCGGCTACCTCATCGGCGGCGGCCGGGGCGTCCACGGCTCCTACATCGACTATCTCCTCCCCGGGATGCTCGCGCTCACCATGGCCTTCGGGCTGGAGGGCACGATGATCGCGGTCACCCAGGACATCAACAAGGGCGTGATCGACCGCTTCCGCTCCATGCCGATGGCCAACGGGGCGGTCCTGGTGGGCCGTTCGGCCGCCGACATGCTCCAGTCGGCGCTGGCTCTGCTCGTCCTGATGGGCGTCGGATTCGCGCTGGGCTGGCGCGCGGACGGCTCCCCCGGGGGCTTCCTGGGCGCCCTCGGGCTGCTCCTCCTCTTCCGCTTCGCCATGCTGTGGGTCGGCATCCAGCTGGCCCTGGTGGCCGGCCGGCCCGAGATGGTGCAGGCCGTGCAGATCCTGGTCTGGCCGATCGGCTTCCTGTCCAACGCCCTCGCCCTGCCCGGCTCGATGCCCGGCTGGCTGGGCACGGTCGTCGAGTGGAACCCGATGTCCCACACGGCGACGGCCGTACGGAACCTGTTCGCCGGCACGGGCACCGAGCACGTCGTGGCGGCGACCGTCTGGCCGCTGGCCCTGCTGGCGGTGTTCTTCCCGCTGGCGGTACGGCGGTTCGCGCGACTGAGCCGCTAGCGGCCACCCCGGTGCCCGCGACGCCGAGCTGATCCGAACGCCGGGCCCTAGTGATGAAAGCCGGTGGCCGCCCCCTTGTCGCGGGTGAAGGGGTGCGGCTGCCGGCGCAGCTCCGGCAGGGAGCGGCTCAGGTCCTCCACGAAGAGCTCGGCGAGATCGGCGGAGAAGCCGTTGCGGCAGACGACCCTCAGCACCGACAGGTCCTCGCGGTGGGGCGGGAAGGTGTACGCGGGGACCAGCCAGCCGCTCTCGCGCATCCGCCGGGAGACGTCGAAGACGTCGTACGCCCTGACGTCCGGGGCCGTGGTGAAGGCGAACACCGGCAGCTGGTCGCCGCGGGTCAGCAGCCGGAAGTCGCCGAGCTTCTCCACCGCCTGGGCGAGCTTGCCGGCCACGTCCCGCGCGGTCTGCTGCACGGCCCGGTAGCCCTGCCGGCCCAGCCGCAGGAACGAGTAGTACTGGGCCACGACCTGTGCGCCCGGCCGGGAGAAGTTCAGCGCGAAGGTCGGCATGTCGCCGCCCAGGTAGTTGACGCGGAAGACCAGCTCCTCCGGCAGCGCCTCGGCGTCCCGCCACAGCGCCCAGCCGACGCCGGGGTAGACGAGCCCGTACTTGTGCCCCGAGGTGTTGATCGAGGCGACCCTCGGCAGCCGGAAGTCCCACACCAGGTCCTCGTCGAGGAAGGGCGCCACCATGGCCCCGGACGCGCCGTCGACGTGCACCGGGATGTCGTGGCCCGTGCGCTCCTGGAGGGCGTCCAGGGCGGCGCACAGGTCCGCGATCGGCTCGTAGGAGCCGTCGAAGGTGGAGCCGAGGATCCCGACGACCCCGATGGTGTTCTCGTCGCACATCTCGGCCGCCGCCTGCGGATCGAGATGGAACCGCTCGCCCTCCATAGGGACCAGCCGGGGCTCGACCTCCCAGAAGTTGCAGAACTTGTCCCAGCACACCTGGACGTTGACACCCATCACGAGGTTGGGGCGCGCCCCTGGATACCGGTCGGTGTTGCGCCGCGCCCAGCGCCGCTTGAGCGCCATCCCCGCGAGCATGCACGCCTCGCTGGAGCCGGTGGTGGAGCAGCCCACGGCCGTCGAGGGATCCGGCGCGTTCCACAGATCGGCCAGCATCGCCACGCAGCGGCGCTCCAACTCGGCCGTGCGCGGGTACTCGTCCTTGTCGATCATGTTCTTGTCACGGCACTCCACCATCAGCACATCGGCCTGCGGCTCCATCCACGTGGTGACGAAGGTGGCCAGGTTGAGCCGGGAGTTGCCGTCCAGCATCAGCTCGTCGTGGACCAGCTGATACGCCGTCGACGGCGACATCGGCGCCTCGGGCAGCCGATGCGTGGGCGGGGCCTGGGTCATGCCGCCGACCGGATTGGCCTCGCCGTAGAAGGGGTTCACGGACAGGTGACGCTCTTCGGGGTCGCCGGGACCTTTGTGCAAGGACATGGGCCTGCCTCCTGACTTCACGAACGGGTTTCATCGGACCGAGGTTCCGTCGGGGCGCAACTGCATCTGGGGGCGCCCCGTCACCAGCAGCCAGGCCGGCAGCGAGGCGATGCACAACAGGGCGATGATCGAGGGCGAGGCGACCAGGACGGCGGCGGTGAACAGGCTCACCCAGCCCTGCCGGGTGATCGCCAGCAGCATGCCCAGCACCCCGGCGGCCACCCCCACGGCCGGGTGCACCTCCGGCACCAGGGCGTGCGCGGCCAGGCCGAACGCGGAACCGACGAAGACGGCCGGGAAGATCCGCCCGCCCCGGAACCCGCACGCCGCCGCGACCACCAGCGCGGCCAGCTTGACGACCGTCATCGTGGCGAACTCCCCGGCGCTCCAGCCGTCCGGGTCGGCCGCCAGCTCCCCGACCTCCTCCAGCCCCTTGAAGAGCGTCAGATGGCCGCCCAGCGCCCCCAGGAGCCCCAGCAGGAACCCGCCGACGGGCAGCGCCACCATCGGGTGCCGCAGCCGCCGGAAGACGCCGTGGACGTACGGGAAGACGTACACGGCGGCCATGCCGAGCACCGCGGCGGCCGAGGCGACCACGACCACCGCCAGCAGATCCGCCCAGCCGGGGTGCCCGAACGGCGGCAGGCCCAGGTCGAAGGACGGCTCGGACACCAGGTCGACGGTGAGCGCCCCGGCCGCGGCGGCCACCAGCGGCGCGAACACGTTGTCCCACAGCGCGCCCCGGGTCTGACGCGTCGCCAGCGCCTCCGACAGCAGCAGCGCCGCCGCGACCGGCGTCCCGAACAGCGCGCCGATCGTCGCCGCCTCCGCCAGCATCGGCCACAGCTGTCCCGGCGCCCGGGGCGCCAGCCGGTGGCCCAGCCAGAACGCCAGCCCCACGTTCACCGCGATGATCGGGTTCTCCGGGCCCAGACTCGGCCCGCCCGCCAGCATCAGCCCCGTCGCCAGCACCAGCCCGGGCAGCACCGAGACCGGCAGCACGGGCGCGTCCAGGCCGACGGTGGCCGGATCCGGCCCGGCGTGCCCCGGCACCTTCCACACCACCAGGCCCACCGCGATCCCGGTGGCGGTGAGCATCACCAGCATCCACAGCACCGAGTAGCGCCCCACCCCCAGGGCGTCCGGCAGATCGCCCCACAGCACGTCCTGGAGCGCCTCCGCCGCCTCGCTCACGCCCAGGAGCAGCAGGCTCGCCATCACGCCGATCACCACGGCGGGCAGGATCGACGGCAGCAGCGCGCGCGCCGGGGTCGCCGGAGGATGGGGCGGCTGCTGCGCGGTTTCCTGGGCCACGGGCTCACGATAAGCGGGCAAAACGGACGCTTCATCTGGAGTGGGCCGAGTCGGGGGCGGTGCCCGGCTTGCACCTCACGCCACGTGAGGACGCACCGTGGAGGGCGTACCGAGAAGGGAGCGGAAGTGAGCTACTTGGTGGGACAGGTCGCCGGTTTCGCCGGTGTGACGGTGCGCACCCTGCACCACTACGACGACATCGGCCTGCTCGTGCCCAGCGAGCGCAGCCACGCGGGCCACCGGCGCTACAGCGACGCCGACCTCGACCGGCTGCAGCAGATCCTGTTCTACCGCGAGCTCGGCTTCCCGCTCGAGGAGGTCGCCGCCCTGCTCGACGACCCGGACGCGGACCCGCGCGCGCACCTGCGCCGGCAGCACGAACTGCTGACCGCCCGGATCGAGAAGCTCCAGAAGATGGCGACGGCCGTGGAACAGGCCATGGAGGCACGCAAGATGGGACTCGACCTCACGCCCGAGGAGAAGTTCGAGGTGTTCGGGGACCACGACCCGGACCAGTACGCGGACGAGGTGCGGGAGCGCTGGGGCGACACCGACGCCTACCGGCAGTCACAGCAGCGCACGGCCGCGTACACCAAGGAGGACTGGAAGCGCGTCACCGAGGAGATGGAGGCGATCCATCAGCGCATGGCCGACCTGATGACCGGCGGCACACCGGCCGCCTCCGAGGCGGCGATGGACACGGCGGAGGACCACCGCCGCTTCATCAACGGCACGTACTACGACTGTTCGCACGACATGCACACCCGGCTGGGCGAGATGTACGTAGCCGACCCGCGGTTCACCGCGATGTACGACGGCATCCGCCCCGGCCTCGCCGTGTACCTGCGCGACGCCATCCTGGCGAACGCCGCCCGTCACACCTCGTGAGTTCCTGGCCCGCGAGGGGCCGTCCGGGTCACTCCCGGGCCAGGACCACCGCGGTTCCGTAGGCGCACACCTCGGTGCCCACGTCCGCCGCCTCGGTCACGTCGAAGCGGAACGCCAGCACGCCGTTCGCGCCACGCGCGCGTGCCTGCTCGACGAGCCGCTCCATGGCCTGGTTGCGGGTCTCCACGAGCGTCTTGGTGAGCCCCTTGAGCTCACCGCCGACCAGTGACTTCAGCCCGGCGCCGATCTGACTGCCGACGTGCCGGGAGCGCACGGTCAGCCCGAAGACCTCGCCGACGACCTCCGTGACCCGGTGTCCGGGAACGTCGTTCGTCGTCACCACCAGAACGTCCGGCCGGGGGCCCTGCCCGCCGCCGTACTCTTCGATGCCCATGGCTCACAGCTTTGTCCCAGCCGGGGCACAGTGCATCCTGAACGCGTCCATGGAACCTGGGCGGCCACTGCGGCGTTGATATTTTGGACCCGCCAGTCACAGCCCGCCCGCCCCTTCCCCGCAGGAGCCACAGTCACGTGACCACGCTTGCGCTCGGCCCCGAGTGGCTCAGCCCGGACTATCTGATCGAGACCTTCAGCCTCCCCGGAATCCTGCTGATCGTCTTCGCCGAGTCCGGTCTCTTCGCGTTCCTGCCGGGGGACTCCCTGCTGTTCACGGCGGGTCTGTTCGTGGCGGAGGGGAACTACATCAGCCAGCCCCTGTGGCTGGTCTGCACGCTCATCGTGCTGGCCGCCGTCATCGGCGACCAGGTCGGCTACATGATCGGCAAGTTCTTCGGCCCGAAGCTCTTCAACCGGCCCAACTCCAAGCTCTTCAAACAGGAGAACCTGGAGAAGGCGCACGAGTTCATGGAGAAGTACGGCCCGAAGGCGATCGTCCTCGCCCGTTTCGTGCCGATCGTGCGCACCTTCGCCCCCATCGTGGCGGGCGCCGGCCGTATGAAGTACGCCACGTTCCTCACCTACAACGTCATCGGCGGTATCGCCTGGGGCACCGGCGTCACCCTTGCCGGCTACTGGCTCGGCCAGATCGACTTCATCAAGACCAACGTCGAGGCGATCCTCATCCTGATCGTCTTCATCTCCGTGGTCCCGATCATCATCGAGTTCCTGCGGGAGCGCGCCAAGAAGAAGCGGGCGGCTGCCGAGGCCCCGGCCGCGGTACGGCACCAGCAGGCCCCGCCCATGGACGACGCGACGACCCAGCTCCGCCGCATCCCGTCCGACGACCAGCCCCAGCAGCCGTACGGCAATCAGTACGGCGACCAGGGCGGCCGGCAGAGTTACGGCAACCAGTACGGCGACCAGGGCGGCCAGCAGTACGGCTACGACCAGCAGTACTACGGCCAGCAGCCCCCGCAGCAGCCGTACGCCCAGCAGTACCCGCAGGGCTACGACCAGCAGAACCAGCAGTACCCGCCGAACCAGGGCTACTGAGACGCCGGTTGCGTTGACGGCCACCCCGGCCGATATGAGAACCGCCGAGCGCTCAGAAGCCCCGTGTCCGCTTCGCCGCTCGGCGCTTCTCGGCGGAGCCGATGCGCAGGAACAGGCGCGAGATCTCGGACCCCAGGTTCACCCCGATGGCGATGGCCATGGCGAGTGAGGCGGCCGTGGCCAGCGACACCAGGCCCTTGTCGACGTTGTTCTGCGCGATCGACAACAGCCCGAAGTAGGTGGCGGAACCGGGCAACAGGGGTCCGATCGCCGCGGTGGTGTACGGCAACGCCGACGCGAACCGATAGCGCGCCATCAGCTGCCCGAACAAGCCCACCAGCCCCGCCGCGACAGCCGTGGAGGCGACCGGCGAGAACTCTCCGGCGTAGTGCATGGCGCCGTACACGACCCACGCGACACCCCCGTTGAGGGTCACGGCGAGCACGGTGGATCGTTCCTGCTGGAGCAGCACCGCGAAGGTCAGCGACAGCAGCATCGACGCGGCGATCTGCCAGTACGGCCGCTCGGAGACGTTCAATACCGCGTCCGGGCTGAGCTTGGCGCCGAGGTTGACCCCGAAGTACAGGATCACCAGCACACCGACCACGATGCCGACGAAGAAGTACAGGACCTCCAGCAGCCGCGCGGACGCGGTGATGTAGAAGCCGGTCAGCCCGTCCTGCACGCCCGCCACCAGCGCCCGTCCGGGCAGCAGCGCGAACAGCCCACCGGTGATGACCGCGGACGCCTTCACATCGACGTGCGCCAGCGTCAGCGCGACCCCTATCGCGGCCGGCGGCATCGCGGCCACCGTGAACTGGTAGAACTCCGGCAGCCCGCGCCCCGCGCACAGCCACGCCAGCCGGTCGCCGAGCATCGCGCCCACCATCGCCGCGACGAAGACGATCACGTCACCACCGACCAGCACGGAGGCCGCGCCCGCCAGCAGTCCGCTCGCGCCGGTCAGCACCCAGGTCGGGTAGGGGTGCCGGTTGCGGCGGATCTCCGCGAGCCGCCCGTAGGCCTCCTCCAGGGAGATGTGGCTCTCCGGGTCGCTCAGGTCGTCGACGAGCCGGTACACGGCGGCCAGGCGCGTGTAGTCGGTGCCGCGCCGCCGCACCGTGCGCGCCGCCGAGACCGGGTCGTCCACCAGCGAGGGCTGGTACGAGATCGACAGCAGCGTGAAGGTGACGTTCGGCTCGCAGCGGTCCAGGCCGTAGGACCGGCACACCGCGAACATCGCCGCCTCGACGTCCTCCGCGCCCTCACCGCCCGCCAGCAGCAGCTCGCCGATACGCAGGGTCAGGTCGAGCACGCGCGGGACGGCCGGACCCTCCTCCTCCGCCCGGGGCATCCGCTCCGGAGCGGGCCGCTCGGCCACCGGCATGCGCAGCATCGTGCGCATCCGGTCCTGCCAGGGCAGGTCCTTGGTGAGGCTGACCTGCGGTATGCCGTTGGGGGGCGTGAACGCCAGGGCGTCCGGGCCGCCGTACAGGCTGGGCGTGCTGAACGCCGAGCCCTCCGGTTCCGCGGTCGGCGGATGCGGCGCATCCAGCCCCGTGGGGAGGGCGAACTCCGACGTGGTCTCCGACTCGCTGTCCCCGACCTCGATCCCGGCGGGCGGGGTGAAAGCCATCCTCGCCTCGTCCGACTGCGGCTTGCGGTCCTCCGCTTCCGTCACCTGCGTAGCACTCCTTGTACGACACCTCCTGCCGCACTCAGTATGCGCACAGACACGCGAACGGGCTGCACGCGCATGCGTACAGCCCGTTCACTTGGCACAAGCCAGGGGATGCTCAGTGGCCGCCCTGGTCCTTGAAGCGCTTGTAGGACCGCTCGATCTCGGCCTCGGCCTCGGTACGGCCCACCCAGTCGGCGCCCTCGACGGACTTGCCGGGCTCCAGGTCCTTGTAGACCTCGAAGAAGTGCTGGATCTCCAGGCGGTCGAACTCCGACACGTGGTGGATGTCGCGCAGGTGCTCCACGCGCGGGTCGGACGCCGGGACGCACAGCAGCTTGTCGTCGCCGCCGGCCTCGTCCGTCATCCGGAACATGCCGATGGCGCGGCACTTGATGAGGCAGCCCGGGAAGGTCGGCTCCTCCAGGATGACCAGCGCGTCCAGCGGGTCGCCGTCCTCGCCGAGGGTGTTCTCGACGAAGCCGTAGTCGGCCGGGTAGCTGGTCGAGGTGAAGAGTCGACGGTCCAGGCGGATCCGACCGGTCTCGTGGTCCACCTCGTACTTGTTCCGCGAACCCTTCGGGATCTCGATCGTGACGTCGAACTCCACCGGTGGCTCCTCCATGATCAACACATAGTTCTGGTGGTTAAGTGTCCCTCACGCAGGTGTGTGATCGCGAAAGGGGCTGGTGGTAGTGCCGGAGCTGAGGCCGTGGCGAGCCGCGAGACCGCATGTGACGCGGGTCGCGGGCGCCGTTCGACCGCGTCTGGCACGGGCCGCGGAGGCCGTACGCCCACGTCTCGCCCGCGTCGTGACGGCCGCGAAACCACGGGTCGCGCGGCTCTCGCGAGCCGTCTCACCGCAGGCCGCGCGGACACGCAAGCCGAAGACCTGGCAGTACACCGCGGGCGCCGCCACCGCCGGACTGGCGCTGGCCGCCGGAGTGGTGACCGTCGCCGGCCCCTGGGACTCCACCGGTCAGCGTACGGCCGAGCGCGACCGGGCGGTTGCCCTGGAGGTCACGGGTGGCGCAGATCACGGCCGTGATACCGATACGTCCGATTCCGCGGACGCGGCCGCCGGCGGGCCCCGCCCCGCCCCCAGCGCCGCCTCCGTCCTGACCGGCCTGGGCGGCGGCACCGGCGCCGTGAACGCGGCCCCGAACGGCAAGGCCGTCGCCGACCTCGTCGGCCCGCTCCTGGCCGACCCGGTGCTCGGCGCCAAGTCGGCGGCGATCGTGGACGTGGCCAGCGGCAAGCGCCTGTACGGCGACGGCGCCGGCCAGGCCCTCACCCCCGCCTCCACCACGAAGATCGCCACCGCCGCGGCCGCCCTCGCGGCCCTGGGCCCCGACCACCGCCTCATCACCCGCACCGCCCTCGAACCCGACACGAACGAACTCGTCCTCGTCGGCGGCGGCGACCCCACGCTCACGGCCCGCAAGGACACCGAAGGCTGGGCCGGCCTGCGCGAACTCGCGGACCGCACGGCCGAGGCACTGGCCGAGCGAGGCGTACGCGAGGTCACCCTTTCGTACGACAAGACGCTCTACGCCGGACCCGAACTGCACCCCATCGGGAAGAACCCCAACCTCGCCGCGGTCAGCGCCCTCACGGTCGACGAGGCCCGCACGAACGACTCCACCAGCGGACCGGTGAAGCGGAAGGAGGACCCGGCCAAGGACGCGGCGGCCCAGTTCGCCGACCTCCTCGCCGACCACGGCATCAAGACGACCGCGCCCGGCCCGTCGAAGGCGACCAACCGGGCCGAGTCGCTCGCCCAGGTCTCCTCACCGCCGCTCTCCGCCCTCGTCGAGCGCATGCTCACCAACAGCGACAACGACATCGCCGAGCACCTCGCCCGCCAGACCGCCGTGGCGAGCGGCGCGCGCGCCGACTTCGACGGCGCGGGCGAGGCGATCAAGGCCCGGCTGAAGAAGCTCGGACTGCCGGTGTCCGGCGTGACCTTCAAGGACGGCAGCGGCCTCAACCGCGAGGACAAGCTCACGGCCGACCTGCTCACCGCCCTCCTCGCCAAGGCCGCCGACCCCGCCCACCCCGAACTGCGCGCGACCCTGACCGGCCTGCCGGTGGCCGGCTTCACCGGCACCCTGAGCACCCGCTACACCGACGGCGCGGCCGGCATCGTACGAGCCAAGACCGGCACCCTCACGGGCGTGAACGCCCTGGCCGGCACGGTCGTCGACCAGGACGGCCGGCTCCTCGCCTTCGCGTTCCTGAGCACGAGTACGGCGGATCCGGGGTCGGTCCAGTCGGCCCTGGACCGAACGGCGACCGCACTCGCGGCATGCGGCTGCGGCTGACCCCGGGCATCGCGAACCGCCACGGCCTGCCCCAAGTGGGAACGCTCACGTACGGTTGACACATGACGAGCATCGGTGGTGCCGAGATGGTCGACTGGAATCTCGCGGTGGCGACCGCGACCCGGCTCGTACGCCCGGGCCCCGAGGTGAGCCGCGACGAGGCCAGGTCCGTCGTCGCCGAGCTGCGCCGACACGCCAAGGCCTCGGAGGAACACGTCCGGGGCTTCACCCGTATGGGCACGGACGACATCCACGACACCCCCGTCCTCGTCGTCGACCGCCCCGGCTGGGTCCGCGCGAACGTCGCCGGCTTCCGCGAGATCCTCAAGCCCCTGCTCGACAAGATGCAGGAGCGGCGCACCGGCAGCCCCGGCGGCGCGGTCCTCGGCGCCGTCGGCGGCAAGGTCACCGGCGTCGAACTGGGAATGCTGCTGTCCTTCCTCGCCTCCCGCGTCCTCGGCCAGTACGAGACCTTCGCCCCCGCCACCCGCGAACTCCCGGCGGGCGAGAACGGCGGCGGCCGCCTCCTGCTCGTCGCCCCGAACATCGTGCACGTGGAGCGCGAACTCGACGTACAGCCCCACGACTTCCGCCTGTGGGTGTGCCTGCACGAGGAGACGCACCGCACCCAGTTCAGCGCGGTGCCCTGGCTGCGCGACCACCTCGAGGGCGAAATCCAGTCTTTCTTGGGAGAGACCGACGTCGACCCCATGACCGTCCTGGAGCGCATCCGCGAAGCGGCCCAGTCCCTCTCGGGCGGCCGGCCCGAGGCCGAGGAGGACGACGGCGGGCGATCCTTCGTCGAGCTGGTGCAGACCCCCGCCCAGCGCGAGATCCTCGGCCGCCTCACCGCGGTGATGTCCCTGCTGGAGGGCCACGCCGACTTCGTGATGGACGGCGTCGGCCCGGCCGTCGTGCCCTCCGTCGCCGAGATCCGCGAGAAGTTCCAGCAGCGGCGCGCCAAGGGCGCCTCCCGGCTGGACATGGCCCTGCGCAAACTGCTGGGCCTCGACGCCAAACTCAGGCAGTACCGCGACGGCGAGCGGTTCGTCCGGTCGGTCGTGGACCAGGTCGGCATGGACGGCTTCAACCGCGTCTGGACGTCCCCGAACACCCTCCCCACCAAGTCGGAGATCGCCAAACCGGCGGACTGGATCGCACGGGTGCATCGCAAGGCGGAGTCGTGAAACACGCGCCGAGTCGTGCATCTCATACGAAGGTCGTGAACCGAATCCGGCCGACGGCAGGCGAACGCCCCCGCAATCACCCGTCCGAGGGACCGTGAGCCATGGGTAGGCGTGCAATGCTCGGGGAACGGCCCGGTTCTGTCACCATCTACACACTCTGAGTGACCGAGCTCGGGTTCACCCCCCGAAAACTTCATGAAGGGAACCGGACATGGGTCCCCATCCTGCGGTCGCGGCGATACGCCTGGCGGTTCGCCGCGTCCTCCACGACCTCCTCACCGAACACAGCCGCACCACCGACGTCCCCGCGCCGAGCGGCCCGCGCGCGACCGCGCTCCTGACGCCGCCCCTGCCCTGGGCCGGCGCCCCCCGCGCCGCCCACGACACGGCGCTCGCACCGTCGTACGAGCTCCCCGGCCCGACCGCGCAGGAGCCCCCGCGCGCTGCCCCGCACGAGCGGCCCCCCTCCCCGCTCGTGCTCGTGGCGTGCTCCGGCGGCGCCGACTCCATGGCCCTCGCCTCCGCCCTCGCGTTCGAGGCCCGCAAGCTCGGCCTGCGCGCCGGCGGCGTCACCGTCGACCACGGCCTCCAGCCCGGCTCCGACCTGCGCGCCGAGGAAGTCGCCCAGCGCCTGCGCGAACTCGGCCTGGACCCGGTCGAGTCCATCGCCGTGAACGTCGGCCGCCTCGGCGGACCCGAGGCCGCCGCCCGCGACGCCCGCTACGCCGCGCTCGACGACGCCGCCGAACGGCACGGCGCCGCCGCCGTCCTGCTCGGCCACACCCGCGACGACCAGGCCGAGACCGTCCTGCTCGGCCTCGCCCGCGGCTCCGGCATCCGCTCCCTGTCCGGAATGGCCGCGGTCTCGGGGGCCGGCGGCCGCTACCGCCGCCCCTTCCTCCAACTGGACCGGCAGACCGCCCGCAAGGCCTGCATGGTCCAGTCCCTGCCGGTCTGGGACGACCCCCACAACTCCGATCCCGCGTACACCCGCTCCCGCCTGCGCCAGGAAGGCCTGCCCGCCCTGGAGAAGGCGCTCGGCAAGGGCGTCGTCGAGGCCCTCGCCCGCACGGCCCAGCTCTCCCGCGACGACGCCGACGCCCTCGACGCCTGGGCCAGCCAGGCCGAGGCCGCCGTACGCGACGCCACCGGCCTGCTGGAGTGCGCCAAGCTGTACGCGCTGCCGCCCGCCGTCCGCCGCCGGATCCTGCGCCGCGCCGCCATCGAGGCCGGGGCGCCCGCCGGCTCGCTGTTCGCCCGCCACATCGAGGAAGTCGACCGTCTGATCACCGGCTGGCGCGGCCAGGGAGCCATCAATCTCCCGGGCAAAGTCGTCGCCCAGCGCCAGGGTGGCAGACTGGTGATTCGGCAGGACTGAATCCCGGCCCCTCGCATGCACGCCGCGGAGGGGCCGGTGAGCCGAATATGCGGGACGACCGACCGAAAGTGATGCGGGTGGACGCGAAAGACATGGGTGCCGACCTCCAGCAGGTGCTCATCACCAAGGAAGAGATCGACGCGAAGCTGGCCGAGCTGGCCGCGAAGATCGACGCGGAGTACGAGGGCAAGGACCTGCTCATCGTCGGCGTCCTCAAGGGCGCGGTGATGGTCATGGCCGACCTCGCCCGGGCGCTGTCCACCCCCGTCACCATGGACTGGATGGCCGTGTCGTCGTACGGCGCGGGCACCCAGTCCTCCGGCGTGGTGCGGATCCTCAAGGACCTCGACACCGACATCAAGGGCAGGCACGTCCTGATCGTCGAGGACATCATCGACTCGGGCCTGACCCTGTCGTGGCTGCTGTCCAACCTCGGCTCGCGCGAGCCCGAGTCGCTGAAGGTGTGCACCCTGCTTCGCAAGCCGGACGCCGCCAAGGTCGCCATCGACGTCGAGTGGGTCGGCTTCGACATCCCCAACGAGTTCGTCGTCGGCTACGGCCTCGACTACGCCGAGAAGTACCGCAACCTCCCGTTCGTCGGTACGCTCGCGCCCCACGTCTACGGCGGCTGAGCCACAAGAGCCGTCTTTGTAGGACGATCGGGAACCCCGGCGGGCCTCGCGCCGTTGGAGCATGCAGACGGGCTTGCCAGCCGTCCCGTGCGGCTACGCGCGACAAAGCTGGGGTACCGTCAGAAGAACTGTCTTATCAAACTCACTATGGCAGGAGGGACGGGGCGGCACCGCTCCGTATGGATGGACGTGAAGCGATACTTCCGTGGGCCGGTCATGTGGATCGTGCTGGCCGTCCTTGCCGTGGTCGTGTTGATGCAGGTCGTCGGCTCGTCCGGCGGCTACAAGACGGTGGACACCGGCCAGGTCGTCCAGGCGATCAATGACAACAAGGTCGAGTCGGCCAAGCTCACCACCGGCGACGAGCAGATCATCAAGGTCCAGCTCAAGGACGGCGTCAAGGTCGAGGACGCCGACAAGATCCAGGCGAGCTACATCGGCGACCAAGGCGTGACCATCGCCAACACGCTGCAGAACAAGTACCAGGACAAGCAGATCCCGGACGGCTACACCGTTTCGCCGTCCAAGCAGAACCCCTTCGTCGGGATCCTGCTCTCCCTGCTTCCCTTCGTCCTCATCGTGGTCGTCTTCCTGTTCCTGATGAATCAGATGCAGGGCGGCGGCTCCCGGGTCATGAACTTCGGCAAGTCCAAGGCGAAGCTCATCACCAAGGACACCCCGAAGACGACGTTCTCGGACGTCGCCGGCTCGGACGAGGCCGTCGAGGAGCTCCAGGAGATCAAGGAGTTCCTCCAGGAGCCGGCCAAGTTCCAGGCCGTCGGGGCCAAGATCCCCAAGGGCGTCCTGCTCTACGGGCCTCCTGGTACCGGTAAGACGCTCCTTGCGCGCGCCGTCGCCGGCGAGGCCGGTGTCCCCTTCTACTCGATCTCCGGTTCCGACTTCGTCGAGATGTTCGTCGGTGTCGGTGCCTCCCGAGTCCGGGACCTGTTCGAGCAGGCCAAGGCCAACGCCCCCGCGATCGTCTTCGTCGACGAGATCGACGCGGTCGGCCGCCACCGCGGCGCCGGCCTCGGCGGCGGTCACGACGAGCGCGAGCAGACCCTGAACCAGCTCCTCGTCGAGATGGACGGCTTCGACGTCAAGGGCGGCGTGATCCTCATCGCCGCGACGAACCGGCCCGACATCCTCGACCCGGCCCTCCTGCGCCCCGGCCGCTTCGACCGCCAGATCGCGGTCGACCGCCCGGACATGCAGGGCCGCCTGGAGATCCTCAAGGTCCACCAGAAGGGCAAGCCGGTCGCCCCGGACGTCGACCTGTCGGCGGTCGCCCGCCGTACGCCCGGCTTCACGGGCGCGGACCTGTCGAACGTGCTGAACGAGGCGGCGCTGCTGACGGCCCGCTCGGACAAGAAGCTCATCGACAACCAGATGCTGGACGAGGCGATCGACCGCGTCGTGGCGGGCCCGCAGAAGCGGACCCGGATCATGTCGGACAAGGAGAAGAAGATCACCGCGTACCACGAGGGCGGACACGCCCTGGTCGCGGCGGCCTCCCCTAACTCCGACCCGGTCCACAAGATCACGATCCTGTCCAGAGGCCGCGCCCTCGGCTACACGATGGTCCTGCCGGACGAGGACAAGTACTCCACCACCCGCAACGAGATGCTGGACCAGCTGGCCTACATGCTGGGCGGCCGTGCGGCCGAGGAACTCGTCTTCCACGACCCGACCACGGGTGCCGCGAACGACATCGAGAAGGCCACCACCACGGCCCGCGCGATGGTCACGCAGTACGGCATGACCGAGCGTCTCGGCGCCATCAAGTTCGGCGGCGACAACACCGAGCCGTTCCTCGGACGTGAGATGGCTCACCAGCGCGACTACTCGGAAGAGGTCGCCGCGCTGGTGGACGAGGAAGTCAAGAAGCTCATCGAGAACGCGCACAACGAGGCCTGGGAGATCCTGGTCGAGAACCGCGACGTCCTCGACAACCTGGTGCTTCAGCTGCTGGAGCGGGAGACGCTGGGCAAGGAGGAGATCGCCGAGATCTTCGCCCCCATCGTCAAGCGCCCGCCCCGGCCCGCCTGGACCGGGTCCTCCCGCCGTACGCCGTCCACCCGTCCGCCGGTGCTCTCCCCGAAGGAGCTCGCACTGACGAACGGCGCCAACGGCGCGACGCCGGCGATCAGCACCGCCAAGTCGACGGTGACGGAGCCGGCCCCGGCGGCCGAGCCGGCTCCCGAGGAGCGCCCCGAGAGCTGACCTCGCTCCACCCGGTGCGGTTCGCACCGGGCCCGGAATGGATGCCGTGCCCCCCTGGTTTTAGCCTGGGGGGCGCGGCGCTTTCGTATGCCCGCAGTTCAGACGCGTGACCCACACGCGCCACCCGCAAAGGAACGAGGCACCACATGACCGACCCCGTGACGCTGGACGGCGAGGGCAGCATCGGCGAGTTCGACGAGAAGCGCGCCGAGAACGCCGTACGCGAACTGCTGATCGCGGTCGGGGAGGACCCGGACCGCGAAGGGCTCAGGGAGACGCCGGGGCGGGTGGCGCGGGCGTATCGAGAGCTCTTGGCGGGACACACGCAGCAGCCTGAGGATGTTCTGACGACCACGTTCGACATCGGGCACGACGAGATGGTCCTGGTGAAGGACATTGAAATCGTATCCTTGTGCGAGCATCACATGCTGCCATTCCACGGCGTAGCCCACATTGGGTATATTCCGGCAGAAAGCGGCAAGATTACGGGCCTGTCGAAGCTCGCGCGGCTTGTCGAGGTTTTCGCCCGTCGGCTGCAGGTGCAGGAACGACTTACGACGCAGGTTGCCGACTCCCTCATGAAGATCCTCGAGGCCCGGGGCGTGATCGTCGTCATTGAGGCCGAGCACATGTGCATGTCGGTGCGCGGTATTCGTAAGCCCGGCGCCAAGACCACGACGTCGGCGGTGCGCGGCCAGCTTCGTGACTCTACGACCCGCGCCGAGGCAATGAGCCTGATACTGGCGCGTTGACCTGATTGTCGGTGGTGCCCGATACCGTCTTTGATCAGTGGGCCGATCGCTGATCAAGGGGGATTGCGGTGGGGTACGGGCTGCCCAGCAAGCAGACGGTGAACGCGGTTGACGGCCGCCTGCAGGCGCGGAATGTCCCAGTGGGCTGCCGACTCTGGACGCTGGATGGGGAGCGCACGATCCAGACCACGGTCGTGGCGGTCGCCACCGTCCGGGTGTGCGAGGTGGTCGACGTCGTGACCGATCATGTGACGTTCACGGTGGCACCCGACCAGATGCTCGGCACGCCCGACGGGTGGGTTCACGCGAGGGATGCCACGGGCACGGTGCTCGCGTGGACGCCGGCGCGGAAGTTGTGTCGCACACGGTTGATCATCAAGCCGGGCTATGAGCTGGGCTACCTGATCGGGGCCAACTGCGCGGACGGGACGGTCGGCAAGAACTACGTGTCCCTGGTGGTCAACGACGAGGTGTTCGCCGCGCGCTTTGCGGCCTGTCTCACCGCCGCCACCGGGCTGCCGGCCCGGCTGGAGGCGGTGACGCGGCCTTCCGGTTACCTCCAGCGGGATGCTCCGGGCTTTCGTGTACGTGTGGTGTCGTCGTATCTGGCCGACTTGATGAGGCAGTACGTGGGCGGAGACGCGCACCACATGCGGCAGCGATTTCCGCGGGTTGTCCTTCGGGACAGGGAAACGTTCGAAGGCTTTCTGGACGGCTACACGGACGGAGATGGATTCCGTCCCAAGACGTGGTCCGGACGTCTGCTGGTCAGCGGCAACGCGCCGTTCCTTTCGGAGCTGGCGCAAGTGGTGGGCGCGAGGGTCACTCCACGGGCAGCACTCCCGTTCACCCTCTACAGCTACCGCCTGGACCCGCACCGGGGCTTCCTGGTCAACGGACACCTTGCCCGCCTGCCCTGGTGACCCGGCGCTGTCACACCGTAGGCGCCGCCCCCGCGCCATTGTGTTCGTCGTCCTCCGGGAGCTTGCACACGCGCTCCAGGAAGATGGCCGCCGCTATCACGCCGAGGGCGGCCAGGACCGAGAAGCCGGCGTAGATGGCCTGGTCGCGGCGGGCGGGGATGTCGAGGGACTCCAGGAGGAAGACGCCCGTGCCGCCGTACATGCCGGCGACCAGGGCGGCTACCAGTGCGCTGGCCTGGCCGAAGACCACCGCGCGGGCGGCCATCAGCGGGTCGACGCCCTTGGCCTCGGGGCGGCGCTCGCGCTGGGCCTTGAGGCGGGCGCGGATGGAGAGCGCCGTGGCCAGCAGGACCACGGCGATGACCGCCAGGACGATCGGGGCGGCCAGGGGGACGCTGGGCAGGGTCCCGATGGAGTTCCAGAGGCGGGCGCCCGCCCACGACAGGACTCCGGCCACGATGAACACGCCTGCCAGTGTCCTGATGCGCAGCTCTCTCACGGTGTTCTTTCAGCTCCCCCGGGTGCCCGCGGATGGTGGTCGTCTTGACCTTAACGACTATTCGGGCAGCTGGAGTTCCAGGTCGGCGCGCGGCGCCACGCCCTCCCGGGTGACCGTGCCGAGCAGGTCGGCGACCGCGCCGCGGCCCGGCAACTGGGCCTCGGGCTCCAGGTCGTGCCAGGGGGCGAGGACGAAGGCCCGCTCGTGGGCGCGCGGGTGGGGGAGGGTGAGCTGCGGGTCGTCGGAGACGACATCGGCGTAGGCGACGATGTCGACGTCGAGGGTGCGCGCGCCCCAGCGTTCGTCGCGGATCCGGTGGAAGGCCTCCTCGACGGCGTGTGCCCGCTCCAGGAGGGAGGACGGGGGGAGCGTGGTCTTGAGGACCACGATCGCGTTGAAGTAGGTGGGCTGGCTGCCCGGCTCGACGCCCCACGGCTCGGTCTCGTAGACGGGGGAGACCGCCTTGATGCGCACGCCCGGGGTGTCCTCCAGCGCGTCGATGGCGCCCTGGAGGGTCTCCAGGCGGTTGCCGAGGTTGGCGCCGAGGGAGATGACGGCGCGTTTGGGGTTGTGGAGGGTGGTGTCGGCGGCGTCGACCTGGTCGACGACGGAGGCGGGTACCGGCTGTACGGTCGGGTCGCTGGGACCCTTGATGAAGGGTGCAGTCATACTCGGCTCCGGGTGATGGTGACGGTCACGTCGTCGAAGGGGACGGTGATGGGCGCGTCCGGTTTGTGGACGGTGACCTCGACCTCCTGGACCCCTTCGTGCTTCAGACAGGCCTGGGCGACGCGCTCGGCGAGGGTCTCGATGAGGTTGACCGGTTCGCCCTCGACGACGGCCACGACCTCCTCCGCCACGATGCCGTAGTGCACGGTCTTCGCCAGGTCGTCGTCGGCGGCGGCAGGCCGGGTGTCCAGGCCCAGGACGAGGTCCACGACGAAGGTCTGGCCCTCCCTGCGTTCCTCGGGGAACACACCGTGGTACCCGCGGGCCTTCAGGCCGCGCAGCGCGACACGATCCACGCGAATCACTCCTGCAATCGTCGGTGACGGCCGGTCGGTGCCGTGTGCGGGCGGCACACCGGCCTCGAACGAATCTACCTGCGGGCACGGACAGGGCCGGGTCACGGGGGCGTGGCCCGGCCCTGGGCCGGCAGGATTCATCGTGTGTTTCCCCTGGGGAATCCGGCGGCTCACGGGTTGGTAGCCGCCCCTACCCGCACCCAGGTGATTCCAACCACTTGTTGGTCCCTATGGAGCGCCTACCCACTCAGGACGGGGTCTCGTCGTTGTCGTCCTCGTCGTTTTCGGCCAGAACCGGCGAGGCGTGGTGCGACCACATCTTCCAGCCCTCGGGTGTGCGCCGGAACACGTTCGTGGCGACCACGAGCTGGCCCACGAGCGGGCCGAGCTCCTCGCCGGCGTCGGGCGCCGGGCCGCCGCTGAGGATGTTCTCGGTGCAGGTCACCAGGGCGGTGTCGCCGGTGACGGAGACGTGTACGTCGGTGAGGAAGAACTGGATGTAGTCGGTGTTCGCCATGATCAGGGCGTACGACCGCAGGACCTCGCCGCGTCCGGTGAGTACCGGCCAGCCGGGGTGCACACAGGAGATCACGCCGGCGTCGGCCGGGTCGTGGTAGGTCTCGTCGACGCCGAGGTCGGACGGGGTGAGCCAGAGCGAGGACACCGTTTCGAAGTCGCCGCGCTCCACGGCCTCGTAGAAGGCGGTGTTGGCCGCCTCCACCTGTTCGACGTCGGTGTGGGGGGCGCTCACCGGGCTCCTTCGACGGCGCGTGCGACGCGCACCGCGTCCGCCGTGGCGCGCACCTCGTGCACGCGCACCGCCCACGCGCCGGCGTGCGCCGCGAGCGCGGAGACGGCGGCCGTGGCGGCGTCGCGCTCCCGGGCGGGCGGCGGCGCGCCCTCGGGGCCGGCGAGGACCCGGCCGAGGAACCGCTTGCGGGAGGCGGCGACGAGGAGCGGGTGGCCGAGGGTGAGCAGTCGGTCGAGGTGGGCGAGCAGCACGAGATCGTGCTCGGCGTCCTTGGAGAAGCCGAGGCCGGGGTCGACGACGACGCGGTCGGGGGCGATGCCGCCCTCCAGTACGGCCTCCACGCGCGCGCGGAGTTCGTCGACGACCTCGGTGACGACGTCGTCGTACACGCCCTTGACGTTCGCGCCCTCCAGGAAGCCGCGCCAGTGCATGACGACGAAGGGCGCGCCGGCGTCGGCGACGACCGGGATCATCGCGGGGTCGGCGAGGCCGCCGCTGACGTCGTTGACGAGGGCGGCGCCGGCGGCGAGGGCCTGCTCGGCGACGGTGGCGCGCATGGTGTCGACGGAGACCGTGACGCCCTCGGAGGCGAGGCCGCGCACGACGGGGACGACGCGGCGCAGCTCCTCGTCCTCGTCGACCCGCGAGGCGCCGGGGCGGGTGGACTCGCCGCCGACGTCGACGAGGTCGGCGCCCTCCTCGACGAGGGCGAGGCCGTGCTTGACGGCGGATGTGGTGTCGAACCAGCGGCCGCCGTCAGAGAAGGAGTCGGGGGTCACGTTCACGACTCCCATGACCGCGCACCGGTCCCACCCCGGAAGGCCCGCGACACGCCCGCGTCCGCTCTGCTTGCTCATACGTTCAGCCTAGGCCCAAGCAGGGGCCGGGACGTGCCGCGGCCCGAGCGGCAGCCCAGGGGGGTGGGTGGGCTGCCGCTCGGGCCGGTCTGGGGCGGCGGCCTCACGCCGCCTGGACGTCGCGCTCCACCACCCGGTGCGCGCAGGGGCGCGGGGTGGCCGTGCGGCGGCGCAGGAAGCGCGGCAGGGGCAGGGCCAGGTTCACGAAGCCCTCCGCCTGCATGGCGGCGATGCCGAGGCGGGGCAGGTCGGCGGAGGCGCGGTAGACCACGAAGCGGGGCTCCCAGCGGGGCTGGAACTTGGCGTTGAACTTGTACAGGGACTCGATCTGGAACCAGCGGGAGAGGAACACCAGCAGGCCCCGCCACGCGCGCAGCACCGGTCCGGCGCCGATCTTCTCGCCGCGGGCCAGCGCCGAGCGGAACATCGCGAAGTTGAGGGACACGCGCGCGATGTCGAACTTCGGGGCGGCCTGGAGGGCGGCCACGATCAGCAGTTCGTTCATGCCGGGGTCGGCCGCGCGGTCGCGGCGCATCAGGTCGAGGGAGACCCCGTCGGTGCCCCAGGGCACGAAGTGGAGGATCGCCTTGAGGTCGCCGTACGGACCCGGTTCGTCGTCGGCCTTGTGGGCGGTGGCGATCAGACAGTCGCCGTCGGCGGGGTCGCCGACGCGGCCGAGCGCCATGGAGAAGCCGCGCTCGGTGTCGGTGCCGCGCCAGTCCTCGGCGGCCTGCCGGATGCGCTCCAGTTCCAACTCGCCGAGGTCACGGACGCGCCGTACCCGGGTCTCGTAACCGGCGCGCTCGATGCGCTTGACCATCTGTCGCACATTGCGCATCGCGCGGCCGGTGAGGGAGAAATCCGGGACGTCCACCACCGCCTCGTCGCCCAGTTCGAGGGCGTCGAGGCCGGTCTCGCGGGTCCACACCTCGGCGCCGGTCTCGGAGCAGCCCATGACGGCGGGGGTCCAGGAGTGGGCCTTGGCCTCGTCCATGAAGCGCTCGATGGCGCCGGGCCAGGCCTCGACGTCGCCGATGGGGTCGCCGCTGGCGAGCATCACGCCGGAGACGACGCGGTAGGTGACGGCGGCCTTGCCGCTGGGGGAGAAGACGACCGCCTTGTCGCGGCGCAGCGCGAAGTGGCCGAGGGAGTCGCGGCCGCCGTGCTTGTCCAGCAGGGCGCGCAGCCGGGCCTCGTCGTCCTCGGTCAGGGCCGCGGCGGGGTGTTCGGGGCGGAAGGCCAGGTAGATGGTGGTGACGGCGGTGAGCAGGCCGAGGGCGCCGAGGGAGAAGGCGACCGTCCAGGAGGTGTTGCCCTGGTAGTCGACCGGGCCCTCGAAGCCGAACAGGCCGTACAGGACGTGGGTGATGCGGTCGGCCAGGCTCGGGTCGCCGACCAGGGTCTTCGGGTGGGCGCTGACGATGACCAGTCCGAGGGCGAGCGAACCGGCGCCCATGAGGACGAAGTTGGCCAGCGCGCGCCAGCGGCTGCGCGGGTCGGGCAGGGCCGCGAACTGGTCGCGGTGGCGCAGCAGGGGTGCGAGCAGCGCGAGGGAGATGAGGACGCCGATGACGGAGTGGCGGTAGGTGAACTGCGCCACCGCTCCGGCCGGCAGCAGGACGACCGCCGCGCGCCAGGCCCTGCGCTTGCCGCGCTTGAGGCCGTGCGCGAGCAGCAGCAACAGCATGCCGGCGCTGAGCGAGAGCGCCGCCGCGAACGGGCTCATCGCGCCCGGCAGTACCTCGGCGATGGCGTGCATACGGCTGTGCCGGAAGCGCGGGAAGACGCCGGCGGCGACGTCCAGCAGGCCGACCAGGGCGCAGGCTCTGCCGAGGAGGACGGGAACGGCCTCGGGACGCGGCCCGCGCAGCACGTACCGCACGCGGCTCGACAGATGCCCCACCTGGGTCGATCGTTGAGGAACCTTGCCCGACATTTCCACATCTGTCCTGACAGACATCGCATCCCATTAGTTCTGCGAGAGACCTTGGATCCGGTGCCGATTCGGGCATCCGGCGACATTGCGCCCTCTAGGACGGTGTCTTGAGGGGAGAGGTTCACTCAGCTCTCCAAAACCGTTTCAAAGGCCAAGGAAAGTCCGGGGCAAGCCCTCGCGAAGGTGCAGGGGAGAACGCGGGGGCGGGTGCCCGCGCGGTCCGGACGGAAAGCGCGGGCAGGTAACCATCGATGGGTCTCACGAGCGACAAGGTGCTGACGCTGGCGGTCGCGGCCGCGGTCGGGCTGTTCGTCGGCACGGTGTGGCTGTGGCCACGGCTGGCCCGGCGGGGGCCGCGGGCCGTCGCCGGGCGCGTCGGGCTGCTGCTCGCCACGCAGTTGACGCTCTTCGCGGCGGTCGGCCTGCTCGCCAACCAGGCCTTCGGGTTCTACGCCAGCTGGGCCGACCTGTTCGGGCAGGAGGACGACCAGGGAGTCGTCGTGGACCACACGCCCGGTGACGGGCCCCTGAAGGTCGTCGACAGCCGGCGGGTGCCGGGGGCCGCGAGCGCCCGGCCCCAGGTGGGCGGGCAGGTACAGAAGATCCGGCTCGTGGGCCGTAAGTCGCACATCGCGACACCCGCGTACGTCTATCTGCCGCCCGAATACTTTCAGCCGCGGTACCGCACGCGTACGTTCCCCGCGGCCGTGGTCCTGACGGGCTACCCGGGTACGGCCCAGGCACTGGTGGACAAGCTCGACTATCCGCGTACGGCCGCGAGGCTCGCCGCCGAGGGCCGTATGGAGCCGATGATCCTGGTGATGATGCGGCCGACCGTGGCGCCGCCGCGGGACACGGAGTGCGTGGACATCCCCCGGGGCCCGCAGACCGAGACGTTCTTCGCGTCCGACCTGCCCGACGCCGTGAGCGGCCACTACAGGGTGCGCGGCGGGGCCGGCGGCTGGGGCGTCATCGGCGACTCGACCGGCGGCTACTGCGCGTTGAAGCTCGCCCTGCACCACCCCGGGGTGTACGCCGCCGGGGCGGGGCTTTCCGCGTACTACAAGGCGCCGATCGACGCCACGACCGGTGATCTCTTCCAGGGCGACGAGGAACTGCGCAATCGCGCGAACCTGTGGTGGTACCTCAAGCACATGCCCGCTCCGGACACTTCACTGCTCGTCAGCAGCAGCAAAGTTGGAGAATCCAACTACAAGGACACGTTGAAGTTCATTGCGCGCGTGAAGGCGAACGGGGCGACGCGGATCTCCTCGATCATCCTCGAAAGCGGAGGGCACAACTTCAACACCTGGCGGCGCGAGATTCCGGCGACGCTGGAGTGGATGAGCGGGCGGTTGAGTGGCCGCCTGAGCGGGGGCTGAGCGGGGGCGGAGCGCGAACCGGGGTGGGGGCCGGCCTGCGGGAGAGGCTTTGTGATCTTGGTTCTCGCGCAATTCGGTGGCGGTTCTGATTGCTGTTGCCATGTGAACGGCCGGGGATGGCTGTCTTTTTACGGGGCGGGGCTCCAAGATTCGCCTACGCGCGGTAAGTTTCTGGCCATGCCACGTGGACGTCACCGCCATTCCCCGCCCTTGCACAGGATGCTGCCGCCGTCGGCGATCGCTGGCGTGTCCGTCGTCTGTGCGCTCGCCCCCTGGGTGTTCACCGAGCCCATGGCGTTGCGCGGCCTCGCCGCGGCCGCCGCGGCGACGGCGGTCATCGGCGCGGTCGTCATGCGCCGCTGGGACACGCAGGCCGGCAAGCAGGTCGCCGACCTCACGCGCGCGCGGGCGAGCGACGAGTGGCGGCACGAGGAGCGGGTCGCCGAACTGGAGACCGACCTCGAGGAGTCGCGCGAGCTGCGGATGAAGCTGGAGCAGCGGCTGCGGGGCAAGCGGGCGGAGCTCGCGGGGCTGCGCAACGAGCACGCGTCGCTGCTGCGGCGGTACGCCACGGCGGAGACCGAGCGGGCGAGCGTCCTGGAGGAGCGCCGGGTCCTGGAGATAGAGGCGACCACGCCCGCGCGCGCGTTGCCGCCGGGGGCGGTCGAGAGCGCGGCCGACGAGGAGGCGGGGGCTGTGGCTGCCCCGGCCGTGGCGGAAGTCGCCGGGGACGAGGCCGAGGCGGAAGCGGAGGCCGTGGAGACGGCTGCCGTCGAGGGCGCCGAGGAGACCACGGGGGTCTTCTCGCCCGAGGGTTCCCGGCTGTTCCTGCGGGCGCAGGCGGCGTTGGCGCGGTTCGACGAGGACGGTGAACCGGCCGAGGGCGAGGCGGTCGAGGGCGGCGCGGTCAAGGACGAGGCGGCGAAGGACGCGTCCCTCAAGGGCGCCGACGCGCTGAAGAACGAGGCTCCGAAGAGCGACGTCTCGACGAGCGAACCCTCCGCGAGCGACGCCCCGAAGAGCGAACCCTCCGCGAGCGACGCCCCGAAGAGCGAAGCCCCAAAAGACGAGCCGCCCAACAACCAGCCCCCGAAGGGCGACGGACCCTCCGGCGGTGAGCCGGTGAAGGACCCTTCCGATGCCGCCGAGGCGGAGGGAACCGGCGCGTCCGAGACCGGCACCACCCTGGAGGACGACCCGCAGGGGAAGTCCGAGGCGGCCGACGGGCATGAGCGCGCGGCCGCCGTCACCCCGGCCGGCGCGGTCGCCACGGCGCGGCCCGCCCTGCCTCCGGCCCAGCGGCCCGCGGGTCACTTCATCGCCCCGACCGCGGTGGCCGTCGCGCCGGCCGCGCCCGTGCGGCGCCCGGCCGTCGAGGGCGGCTTCGACTTCTTCGGCACCAAGCAGGGGGCGGCGCCCTCCGCGTTGGAGGCCGTCCAGAACGAGGACCTCGCCGACGTCGTCGGCCAGGAGGCCCTCGCCCTGCACAAGGCGGAGTCCGAGGCCCAGTTCAAGCCGGCGGACGAGGAGTCCCGGGGCGTCGGTCAGGTCATCGACCTGACGGCGCACGACGAGACGGAACAGATCGACGTGCAGGGGCTGCGGAGCGCGGTTTCCTGACGGAGGCCCGCGAGGCCGCCCGGCGCCCGTGCCGGGCGCCGCGTACGGTCACGCCATCCAGCGGTCCGGGAGCGCGTCCCGGCGTCCCGTCCGCGACCGCTCCGCCTGCGCCCGCAGCAGCTCCGCCGCCTCCTCTGCGTCCCTCAGACGGGCCGTGACGGTCTTGTTGGCCCCCGTGTCCACGTGGACGTCGGCGACGCGCCACAGGCGCTTCCAGGGGCCCTGAGCAAGCCGTACACTCTGGACCTTCGCGTGCGGGACGAGGGCCAGGCTGCGACGGAAGAGGCCGATCCGGGCGGCGAACACCGCGTCCGTGACGGTGAGGCCGTAACCGCGCCACCACAGGGGCACACAGCGAGCCGCTCGGCGCGGCGGGCGGGACAGGGACGACCGGCTCGGGACGGTCACCCCGGGCAGCACGCGGGCTATGACCGACTCGGCGACCTCGCGCGGGGCGACCGGGAGCAGCAGGGAGTTGGACGAGCCGGCCACGTCCAGCTCCACCCGCACCCAGCCGCGCCGCCGCCACAGGAGCGGTTCGACGATCCGCACCGTCTGCACCCGGCCCGGCGGCACCGTCTCGTGGGCGCGGTCGAGCAGGCCGTGGTCGATGCGCAGGCCGTCCTGGGACTCGCCCACCGTCCAGTCGTACTCGGTGACGAAACGCCCCACAGTGCTCGCCCCCGCCGCGCCGACCAGGGGAATCGCGGTGGCCAGCACCGTCCACGCGCTCTGGGTGACCAGCCAGAGGATCGTCGGTACGGCGACGGCGGCGGCCAGGGTTCCCCAGGTCGCGCCGGTGAGCACGAGGGAGGTGGCCAGGACCGCCGGGGGCACGCTCAGGAGCTGCTGGGAGGGGGCCTCGCCTATCTCGTGGGCCGTCTCGGGGGCGAAACCGGCGGCGCGGGCGAGGAGTTCGGCGCGCAGTGTGCGGGCCTCCTCCGCGCCCAGGAAGGCCAGTTCGTCCTTCTTGTCCGTGCCGACGACGTCCAGTTTGAGCTTCGCCACCCCGGCCACGCGCGCGAGCAGCGGCTGGGTGACGTCGATGGCCTGGATGCGCTCCAGCCGGATGTGCGCCGTGCGGCGGAACAACAGGCCCGTACGGATGCGCAGTTCGCTGTCCGTCACCGCGAAGTGCGTGAACCACCAGGTGAGAAAGCCGTACAGGGCGGCCGCGGGGAGCAGTACGGCGAGGGCGATGAGGAGGGTGGTCGTGGTCAGCCGGGTGAGCTGGCGCTGCGCCTGGTCCGGGTCGTGCACCGCCCAGCCGATCAGCACGGCCACCGGTGCCCAGGCCCGCCTGAGCGGGGTGACGGGGTGCAGGCGGCGTTCGGTCACGGGGCGCAGCTCGCGTACGGCGTCGTCGACGCCCGGAGTGGTCACAGGCCCGCCGATCGGGCCTCGCCGAGCTCGGTGAGCCGGTCGCGCAGCCGTTCCGCCTCGGCCGGGTCCAGGCCCGGGATGGTGGCGTCGGTCGCGGCGGCCGCCGTGTGCAGCTGCACGCTGGCCAGGCCGAAGTGCCGCTCCACGGGCCCGGAGGTGACCTCGACCAGCTGCATGCGGCCGTAGGGCACCACCGTCTCCTCGCGCCACAGCACGCCCCGGCTGATCAGCAGGTCGTCGGCGCGCTCGGCGTAGCGCCACGAGGCCCAGTTACGGCCGAGCATCACCCAGCCCCACGCCATCACCGCCGGGGGCAGGAGCGCGAAGGCCGTCCAGGTGGGTCCGGCGAGCAGGCCCAGCAGCAGGGCCAGGCCGATCGTCAGCAGGCCCAGCCACACCACCAGCAACAGTCGGCGCATGCGGAGCAGACCCGGTGGCAGCCCGGTCCACTCCGGTCCGTCCCCCGCCCGCTGGTCCCCCGCCGTACCCGTGTTCTCCGGGCTCCCCGTCTCCATGAGGCCAGCGTACGTAGGAGAGACTGTGTCCATGACTCCTACGACGGAGACCATGGTCGGCATCGGCGGCGCCGCGGAGAGCACCGACATGGTGCTCAACATCGGGCCCCAGCACCCGTCGACGCATGGCGTGCTGCGTCTGAAGCTCGTCCTCGACGGCGAGCGCATCACGCGCGCGGAGCCCGTGATCGGCTATATGCACCGGGGCGCGGAGAAGCTCTTCGAGGCCCGCGACTACCGCCAGATCATCATGCTCGCCAACCGCCACGACTGGCTGTCGGCCTTCTCCAACGAGCTGGGCGTCGTCCTCGCCGTCGAGCGCATGCTCGGCATGGAGGTGCCCGAGCGGGCCGTGTGGACGCGGACCCTGCTCGCGGAGCTCAACCGGGTGCTCAACCACCTGATGTTCCTGGGGTCGTATCCGCTGGAGCTGGGCGGGATCACGCCGATCTTCTACGCCTTCACCGAGCGCGAGGAACTCCAGCACGTGATGGAGGAGGTCTCCGGCGGGCGGATGCACTACATGTTCAACCGGGTCGGCGGCCTGAAGGAGGACCTGCCGTCCGGCTGGACCACGCGCGCGCGGACCGCCGTCGCCGACGTGCGCTCCCGCATGGACCGGTTCGACGACCTCGTCCTCGGCAACGAGATCTTCCGGGGGCGCACGCGGGGCGTGGGCGCCCTCACGCCGGAGGCCGTGCACGCGTACGGCGTGAGCGGGCCGATCGCGCGCGCCTCGGGCGTGGACTTCGACCTGCGCCGCGACGAGCCGTATCTCGCCTACGGCGAGCTGAGCGACGTGCTGCGGGTGGTGACCCGCGAGGAGGGTGACTGCCTCGCCCGGTTCGAGTGCCTGCTGGAGCAGACGCACAACGCCCTCGATCTCGCCGACGCCTGCCTCGACCGGCTCGCCGAGCTGCCGCCGGGGCCGATCAACCAGCGGCTGCCCAAGGTGCTGAAGGCCCCCGAGGGCCACACCTACGCGTGGACCGAGAATCCGCTCGGCATCAACGGCTACTACCTCGTGAGCAAGGGCGAGAAGACCCCGTACCGGTTGAAGCTGCGCTCGGCGTCGTACAACAACATCCAGGCCCTGGTCGAGCTGCTGCCGGGCACGCTGGTCGCGGACATGGTGGCGATCCTGGGGTCGATGTTCTTCGTGGTGGGGGACATCGACAAGTAGGCGGCCGTCAGTCCGCCGGGGTGCCCTGCGCCTGCGTCAGCACGTCCGGAATGCCGACGGGCTGCATGAGCCAGCCGAAGTCGCCGAGGCCGCCTGCCGCCGTCAGCTCGGCCGCCTCACCCGCGCCCGCGAGGGCTCGTACGTATTCCGCCGGGCGCGTGGAGGCCAGCTCCAGCGGGGGGCGTGCGCCCGAGAGGCCCAGGGCGTGCAGGGCGGCGCGCTGGGTCAGCAGGACCGCCCCGGGCAGGGCGCAGGCGTCCAGTGCCACATGGGCCGTGATGTCGCACGAGCCGTCCGGCACGGGGGCCGTCTCGCGGCCGTCCCTGAAGCCGGTGAGGGTGCCGAAGGGCGGTCGTGACGGCGCCGAGTGCGCGTAGTCCACGGCGACCGCGAGGCCCCGCTCCAGGGTGCCGGCCGCCGCGGCCCAGGCCTCGTCCCGTGGCAGGCCGATCTCGGCCCGCGTGCCCTCCGCGGCGCCCGTCAGCGGCCACCACCGCGCGAGCCATTCCGCCTGCGCGCCCGCGACCTGCTCCCCGAGGCGCTCGGTGCCGTCGCGGCGTACCAGGACCTGACGGGGTACGCCCGAGGAGTCCACCTCCGCGATCTCCACGGGGACGTTGTCCAGCCATTCGTTCGCGAACAGCAGGCCCGTCGTCCGCGCCGGCGGCTCGGGCAGCCACTCGATCCGGTGGTCGAGGGACCCCGGACGGTCGGCGACCTCGACGGCGTACGCACGCGTGCGTGCCGCCACCTCGGCGGGCAGGGCGGCCAGCACACCCGCGACCAGCTCACCGCGGCCCGCCGCCATGTCGACGAAGTCGAGCCGTGCGGGCCGGCCCAGGGCCTCGTCCACCCGGCACAGCAGCGTGGCCACGGCGCGCGCGAAGAGCGGCGAGGCGTGGACGGACGTACGGAAGTGGCCGGCCGGCCCCTCGGGACGCCGGTAGAAGCCGTCAGGCCCGTAGAGAGCGGCCGCCGCCGCCGCGCGCCATCCGTGCCACTCGTCCGTCGCCTCTGCTGTCACCGGCCCAGGCTATGCGTACAGGGGAACGCAGCCTCCACCTTGCGGAGTACGCGCGCGAGGTGCGGATCGGTCCTCCGGTTGACCCTTGCACGCATCTCACTTCCCTACGCTGGGTTACGTGCAGCGCCTCTATGACTTCATCCGCAGGCACCCGACATGGGTCGACGGCTTCTGGGCCGTCTTCCTGCTCGGGATCTCTGTGGTCGCCGTGACCGTCCGGGACGAGGGCGGGCAGAACTCTCCGGGCTCGGACTCAGAGGCGGCCATCGTCGTGGTGGTCGTCCTGCTGTGCCTGGTGATCGCGCTGCGGCGGCGCATGCCGGAGAAGATGCTGCTGCTGGCCATCGGGGTGGGAATCGCGCAGCTGGTGCTGAACGTGGCGACGACACCCGCCAACTTCGCCTTCCTGGTGATCACCTACACGGTGGCCGCGACCGGCGCCCGCTGGGCCTCCCGGCTCGCGCTCGGCGTGGGCCTGTGCGCGGCGCCCCTGGCGCAGCTGCGCTGGCCGGAGGAGGAATCCAGCGTCCTGGGCAACGTGGCCCTGGTGATCTTCATGACGGTGCCGTTCGCGCTCGCCTGGGTGCTCGGCGACTCGATCCGCACCCGGCGCGCCTACTACGAACAGCTGGAGGAGCGCGCGACCCGGCTCGAAAAGGAGCGCGAGGCGCAGTCCAAGGTCGCGGTCGCCGCCGAACGCGCCCGGATCGCCCGCGAGCTGCACGACGTGGTCGCGCACAACGTCTCCGTGATGGTGGTGCAGGCCGACGGCGCCGCCTACGTCCTCGACTCCGCCCCCGACCAGGCCAAGAAGGCCCTGGAGACCATCTCCTCCACCGGCCGCCAGGCCCTCGCCGAGATGCGCCGCCTGCTGGGCGTGCTGCGCACCGGCGAGCACCAGGAGACCGGCGAGTACGTCCCGCAGCCCGACGTCGAGCAGATCGACGACCTCATCCAGCAGTGCCGCACATCCGGTCTGCCGGTCGACTTCAAGGTCGAGGGCAACCCGCGTCCGCTGCCCAGCGGCGTCGAGCTGACCGCGTACCGCATCGTGCAGGAGGCGCTGACCAACACGCGCAAGCACGGCGGGCCGAACGCGGGCGCCAGCGTGCGCCTGGTCTACTTCGACGACGGGCTCGGCCTGCTCGTGGAGGACGACGGCAAGGGCGCCCCGCACGAGTTGTACGAGGACGGCGGCGCCGACGGCCGGGGGCACGGCCTGATCGGGATGCGCGAACGCGTCGGCATGGTCGGCGGCACCCTGGACGCGGGCCCGCGCCCGGGCGGAGGATTCCGCATCAGTGCGCTGCTGCCGCTCAAACCAGCACACTGACCTCTGGGTCGTGCACCTTGTTGACACCTGTAATGCCTGTAGAACGCCCCTTTAGACGGACCCGGAAGACACGGAAGAGGACCCGATGACGATCCGCGTGATGCTCGTCGACGACCAGGTGCTGCTGCGCACCGGGTTCCGGATGGTGCTCGCCGCCCAGCCGGACATGGAGGTCGTCGCGGAGGCGGGCGACGGCGTCGAGGCCCTCCAGGTGCTGCGCGCGACCGCCGTCGACGTGGTGCTGATGGACGTGCGCATGCCGAAGCTGGACGGTGTGGAGACCACCCGCCGCATCTGCTCGGAGCCCGAGCCGCCCAAGGTGCTGATCCTGACCACCTTCGACCTCGACGAGTACGCCTTCTCCGGGCTGAAGGCGGGCGCCTCCGGCTTCATGCTCAAGGACGTGCCGCCGGCCGAGCTCCTCGGCGCCATCCGCGCGGTGCACAGCGGTGACGCGGTGGTCGCCCCCTCGACGACCCGGCGCCTGCTCGACCGGTTCGCGCCGATGCTGCCGTCCGCCGGCAAGGAGCCCCAGCACAAGGAGCTGGAGCGGCTCACCGACCGCGAGCGCGAGGTCATGGTGCTGGTCGCCCAGGGGCTGTCCAACGGGGAGATCGCCGCCCGGCTGGTGCTGTCCGAGGCGACCGTGAAGACCCACGTCGGCCGCATCCTGACCAAGCTGGGGCTCCGGGACCGGGTGCAGGTGGTGGTCCTCGCCTACGAGACGGGGCTGGTACGGGCGGGCGGGCACGGCTGAGGCCGGAGGCCGAGGACCTCGCGCGCGGGTGGCCCGGGGGCACTAGGGTCTGCGCATGCTCCTGTGGATCAACGGCCCCTTCGGGGGCGGCAAGACACAGACCGCACACGAGATCCTGCGCCGCCTGCCCGGCAGCGTCATCTGCGACCCGGAGCACCCCGGGTTCGGTCTGCGGCGCATGCTCCCGCCCGAACTGCGCGGCGACTTCCAGGATCTGGCGTCCTGGCGGCAGGGCGTCGTCGAGGTGCTCGACCTCGCCCTGACGAAGACGACGGCGTGGTGATCGCCCCCATGACCGTCACGCACTCCGGCCATTTCGCCGAGACGGTCGGACGGCTGGGTGAACTCGGCCACGACGTACGGCACTTCACCCTCCTCGCCGAACGGGAGACGGTCCTGAAACGGCTCCGGGAGCGCGGCTTCGGGCATCTCCTGCGGTACGTCGGCGGGAAGAACTCGGGGCTGCGGCGGGAGAGCTGGGCCGTCCAGCAGCTCGACCACTGCCTGGAGCGGTTGCGCGAGCCGGAGTTCGCCGAGCACCTGTGGACGGACCACTCGACCGTGCCGAAGACGGCCGACCGGATCGCCGTCCTGGCCGGGCTGCGGCTGCGGCCCAACCACGAGGGCGCGCTGCGCACGCGGCTGCGGCAGGCGGGGGTCGGGGTCAGGCACATCCGGTTCGACTGACGCTCACCTCAGGAGCGCTTCGAGGAAGTCGCTGCCGAGCCGCGCCACCGATGTGACGTCCAACTGGTAGAGGACGTACCGCCCTCGCCGGCGGGTGGTGATCAGGCCCGCCTTCTTGAGCACGCTCAAGTGCCGGGATATCTCGGGGGCGGTCATGCCGTGGATCCGCACGAGCTCGCTCGTGGTGTACGTGCTGCGGGCGAGGTTGCGGCACAGCTGCATCCGCACCGGGTGGGACAGGGCGGTCATCCGCAGGGTCAGCTGGTCGACCGAAGGGGGCGCGGCGAGTCCGGGGGAGCCGATCGGGTAGTGCAGCACCGGCTGCCAGCCGTGCCGGTGCAGCACCATCAGATGGGGCCAGCCCAGGCTCGTCGGCACGAGCAGCAGGCTGCTTTCCCTGATGACGGTGTGGCCCTGGCGCAGTTTGTCGATGGAGATCCGTCCGGCGGCCTCGTCGACGCTCACCGCCGGGGACACGGCCGTCAGCGCCTCGGACAGCCCCTTGTGCCGCAGAAGGTCGGTCTTGTGGCGGGCGTCCGCCGCGAGCTGGTGGTGCAGGCGGGGCCAGGCGTCCGCGAAGAAGATCTCGTCGCAGTCCTCCAGGAACTGCCGCAGCCAGGCCCGGATGCGCGGCGGGTCCTCCAGCAGCCGCCGGCTGAACCGCAGCTGCTGCGGCCCGCGCGCGGTGGCCAGCTCCAGGGCACGTCGGCGCAGCTCGGGGTCGTCCAGGACATGGGGCCCCTGGGTGGCGTACGGGAGCGCGCAGGTGAACTCCAGGGCGGCGTCCACGAACTGCTCGTCCGTGAGCTTGTCGAGCAGGTCCAGGTCCTCGGCGAGGGTGGCACCCGGGAGCGTGCATCCGCCCGGGATGCCGGCGAAGGGCAGGAACAGGTCCGAGAACGTCGTCCGCCACAGGAAGTCGGCCTCACACATCCGGTCGGCCAGGTGTGAGTCCAGCCGGGCCGTCACGCCCGTCACCCAGCCCTGCAGGCCCGGGTGGTGCCCCGGCTCCGACAGCGCGTGCAGCGCCATGCCGAGCTCGGCCAGGGGCGAGGGCACCACGGCGAGCCTCTCCGGCCGCAGCCCCGCGATGTCGATGGTCACGCTCATGCATTTCATGGTGCACCCCGCCACTGACAACGCGGCCCTCGATTGACGGCCGCCGTCAATCGACGCGACGGGGCGGCCGGGCGGGGGCGAGCCTGGGATCACCGGGGCAGCCGCGGAGCCCGATCACCAGCCACTTCACGCACCAGCCGATTCACGCACCAGCCACTGCACGCCTCCATGTCTCCTACGTCCCGAGAAGGCGATCGGCCATGAGCATCACCCAGCAGTACCTCCTCGACACCTACCGCGCCCGCCGGCTCGGCGAGGCGGCCCCGCCGGCACCCGGCCGCCACGACTGGCAGGTCGTGCGCGAGTTTCGCGACTACCGGCAGTTCAGGGCCGTCGTCGCCGGGCGCCCGGCGCACGGGCGGCTACGGCACGCCCTGGGGCGGTGGCTGCGTCCGAGGCCGCGCTCTAGCTGTATTGACCCGCAGCGTTGTTCACGCTGCTGACGTCGGTCAGCCGCTCCACGAAGCCGGCGGCGGCCTCCCGTACGTCGTCGGCCGTCCACTCCAGCCCGGCGGCCCGTACGTAGACCTCGGTGCCGGCCAGTTGCGGCCCCTTGGTCTCCCAGCCGTTGGCGAAAAGGACGGTCCTCGTCTCCTCCGCCTGCCGGATCGCGGCCTCCGCGAGGGTGTCGGCGTCGTACGGCAGCCAGACCTGGAACTCGTTCGTGTGCGGCGGCTCGGGGTGGACCCGTGTCCACGGCACCCCGGCCGCCGTGAGGCCCTCGCGCAGCGCGGCGGCCACCACGCGCGCGTGGGCGACGTACTCGGGCAGCCGGGGCAGCTCACGCCGCAGTCCGGCCAGCGCCGACAGGGCGGTCGGGAACTGCTGGAAGATCGTTCCGCCGTAGCGGTGCCGCCAGGCCTTCGCCTCGTCGATCAGCGTCTTCGGACCGGCGACGGCGGCCCCGCCGAAGCCGTCGAGGGACTTGTAGAACGACACGTACACGCTGTCCGCAAGGTCCGCGATCTCCGGAAGGGAGCGGCCGAAGTGGACGGTGGACTCCCACAGGCGCGCGCCGTCGAAGTGCACCACCGCGTCGCGCTCCCGCGCCGCCTCCACGACCTCCGTGAGCTCCTCCCAGGTGGGCAGCACGAAACCGGCGTCGCGGAGGGGCAGTTCGAGCATCAGCGCCCCGAAGGGCTCGTCGAAGTCCCGTACCTCGGCGGCGGTCGGCAGTCGCGGCTCGCTCGTCACCCGGACCGGGCGCAGGCCGCTGACCTGGCTGAACGCATTCCGCTCATGCACCTCGGGGTGGGCCAGCGCATGCAGCGCGACGGTGCTGTCGCCGGTACGGCCCGCCCAGCAGCGCAGGGCCACCTGCTGGGCCATCGTCCCCGTCGGGAAGAAAGCCGCGGCCTCCTTGCCGAGCAGAGCGGCGGTCTGCTCCTCCAGGACCTCGACGATGCCGTCGCCGTAGACGTCGGACGGCGCGTCGAGGTCGTGCAGGTCCAGCGCACGCGCCTCGTCCAGGAGCGCCAGGCGCTCGCGGAGGGTGCCCAGAAAGCCGGGGCGCGCGAGCACGCGCCGCGCGCCGCGATAAGCGGCATTGCGCCGTTCACGGCGCCGCTTGCGCCGCTCGTCGTCCGACAGCTGCTCGTCCGACAATTGCTGCCCGCTCTGTTCCGCCGTATCGCTCATGCCGCGGATCATCCCGCGCGCCCGACTCGGCGGGCACCTGCATTTCCCCCTGCGGCTCCCCTTCGGCGCCCGCGTGCGGGGGCGTGGCGAAACCCACAGCCTGTGGACAACCGAACGCCGCTCGAACCAATCGCGTTAACATGACGAGAAATCGTCCGGTACCCAGAGCGGACTGGAACGGGAAGGCCGCCTTCGCGTGAGTACAAGCCAACAGCCAGATCCCAAGGACCGCCCCGCGCGGCTCACCGTCGGTGTCGTCGGCGCCGGCCGCGTGGGCCCCGCACTCGCCGCGTCCCTCCAGCTCGCCGGACACCGTCCCGTGGCCGTCTCCGGAGTCTCCGACGCCTCCCGGCGACGGGCCGAGCGCATGCTCCCCGACGTGCCGATGGTGCCGCCCGCCGAAGTGCTCGCGCGCGCCGAACTGGTGCTGCTGACCGTCCCGGACGACGTCCTGCCCGGCCTGGTCGAGGGCCTCGCCGAGACCGGTGCCGTCAAGCCCGGCCAACTGCTGATGCACACGTCCGGGCGGTACGGCGCCAAGGTCCTGGACCCCGCCCTGCGCGCGGGCGCGCTGCCGCTGGCCCTGCACCCGGCGATGACCTTCACCGGCACCCCCGTGGACGTCCAGCGCCTGGCGGGCTGCTCCTTCGGCGTCACCGCGCCCGACGAGCTGCGGCTGGCCGCCGAGGCCCTCGTCATCGAGATGGGCGGCGAACCCGAGTGGGTCGCCGAGGACATGCGCCCGCTCTACCACGCGGCCCTCGCGCTCGGCGCCAACCACCTGGTGACCCTCGTCGCCCAGTCCATGGAGCTGCTGCGCGAGGCGGGCGTCGCCGCCCCCGACCGGATGCTCGGCCCGTTGCTCGGCGCCGCCCTGGACAACGCCCTGCGCTCCGGCGACGCCGCCCTGACCGGCCCCGTCGCGCGCGGGGACGCGGGCACCGTCGCCGCGCACGTCACCGAACTGCGGCGGCACGCCCCGCAGGCCGTCGCCGGCTATCTCGCGATGGCCCGCGCGACGGCCGACCGGGCGCTCGCCCACGGACTGCTCAAGCCGGAGCTCGCCGAAGACCTCCTCGGGGTACTCGCAGGCGGGACCGACAGGACCGACGGCGCCGAGGGAGACGCCCGATGACGACCCTGCTGCGCACCGCCGACGAACTGCACGCACGCACGCGTGCCGGCCGCCGCGCCGTAGTGATGACCATGGGTGCCCTGCACGAGGGGCACGCCACCTTGATCCGCACCGCGCGCGGGATCGCCGGACCCGACGGCGAGGTCGTCGTCACGGTCTTCGTCAATCCCTTGCAGTTCGGCCAGGGCGAGGACCTCGACCGCTACCCGCGCACCCTGGACGCCGACGTCAAGATCGCCGAAGAGGCGGGCGCGGACGCCGTGTTCGCCCCGGCCGTCGACGAGGTCTACCCCGGCGGCGAGCCCCAGGTCCGCGTCAGCGCCGGCCCCATGGGCGAGCGCCTGGAGGGGGCCTCCCGCCCCGGCCACTTCGACGGTGTGCTCACCGTCGTCGCCAAGCTGCTGCACCTCACCCGCCCCGACGTCGCCCTGTACGGCCAGAAGGACGCCCAGCAGCTCGCCCTGATCCGCCGGATGGCCCGGGACCTGAACTTCGGCGTGGAGATCGTCGGCGTCCCGACCGTGCGCGAGGAGGACGGCCTCGCCCTCTCCAGCCGCAACCGCTACCTCTCGCCCAAGGAGCGCCGCACGGCCCTCGCGCTGTCCCAGGCGCTCTTCGCCGGCCGTGACCGGCACGCGGCCCAGGAGGCGCTGCGCGCGCGGGCCCGCGAAGTGCCGGCCACGCGCGCGCGTGCCGAGGCGCTCAGCGCCATAGGCGAGTCCCGCGCCGCGGCCGACGCGCACGCCGTCGCCAAGGCCGTACCCGGCGCCGCCGCGGCCATCCGCGCCGCCGCCCGCCTGGTCCTGGACGAGGCCGCCCGCCTCGACCCGCCGCTCGAACTGGACTACCTGGCCCTGATCGACCCCTCCGACTTCACCGAGATCGAGGACGACTTCACCGGCGAGGCCGTCCTCGCCGTCGCCGCCCGGGTCGGGACGACCCGGCTGATCGACAACATCCCCCTCACCTTCGGAGCCGCCTCGTGACCAGCACAGGCATACGACTGCACGCGCCCGCGCCCGGGTGGTCCCTGACCGCGGACGTCGTGGTCGTCGGCTCCGGCGTCGCGGGCCTCACCGCCGCCCTGCGCTGCGAGGCCGCCGGCCTGACGACGGTCGTGGTCACCAAGGCCCGCCTCGACGACGGCTCCACCCGCTGGGCCCAGGGCGGCATCGCCGCGGCCCTCGGTGAGGGCGACACCCCCGAACAGCACCTGGACGACACCCTGGTCGCGGGCGCCGGTCTGTGCGACGAGGAAGCGGTCCGCATCCTCGTCACCGAGGGCCCCGACGCCGTACGGCGGCTGATCGAGACCGGCGCCCACTTCGACGAGTCCTCCGAAGGAGAGCTCGCGCTCACCCGCGAGGGCGGCCACCACCGCCGCCGCATCGCCCACGCGGGCGGAGACGCGACCGGCGCGGAGATCTCCCGCGCCCTCGTCGAGGCGGTACGCGCAGTCAGGAGGGGCGAGCGCGAAGCGCTCTCGGGCAAGGGCGGTGGTGGGCGACGGGCGGGACTGCGCACGGTCGAGAACGCGCTCGTCCTCGACCTCCTCACGGACGCCGACGGCCGCACGGCGGGCGTAACCCTGCACGTCATGGGCGAGGGCCAGCACGACGGCGTGGGGGCCGTCCACGCCCCCGCGGTGGTCCTCGCGACCGGCGGCATGGGCCAGGTCTTCTCGGCGACCACGAACCCGTCCGTGTCGACGGGCGACGGAGTGGCCCTCGCCCTGCGCGCGGGCGCCGAGGTCAGCGACCTGGAGTTCGTCCAGTTCCACCCCACCGTCCTGTTCCTCGGCCCGGAGGCGGAGGGCCAGCAGCCCCTGGTCTCCGAGGCCGTACGCGGTGAGGGCGCCCACCTGGTCGACGCCGACGGCGTGCGCTTCATGGTCGGACAGCACGAACTCGCCGAACTCGCCCCCCGGGACATCGTCGCCAAGGGCATCATGCGGCGCATGCAGGAGCAGGACGCCGAGCACATGTTCCTCGACGCGCGGCACTTCGGCGCCGACATGTGGGAACACCGCTTCCCGACGATCCTCGCGGCCTGCCGCGCCCACGGCATCGACCCGGTCCACGAGCCCATCCCGATCGCCCCGGCCGCCCACTACGCCTCCGGCGGCGTCCGCACCGACTCCCAGGGCCGTACGACCGTCCCCGGCCTGTACGCGTGCGGCGAGGTCGCCTGCACGGGCGTGCACGGCGCCAACCGCCTGGCCTCGAACTCCCTCCTAGAAGGACTGGTCTACGCCGAGCGCATCGTGGAGGACATCGCGGCCGCCCGCGCGGCCGACGGCCTCCACGCGCGCGTGCCGCAGCCGGTGCCGTACCCGGAGACCCCCGAGCACCCCCTGCTCGCGCCCGAGGCCCGCTTCACGATCCAGCGGATCATGACGGACGGCGCCGGCGTCCTGCGCTCCGCCGACTCCCTCGCGAAGGCCGCCGACCAGCTCCAGCAGCTGCGCACCGAGGCCCGCGACGCCCTCACCGAGAACGGCAAGACGGCCGAGCCCGGCGTGGACACCTGGGAGGCCACGAACCTCCTGTGCGTGGCCCGCGTCCTGGTCGCGGCCGCCCGCCTGCGCGAGGAGACGCGCGGCTGCCACTGGCGCGAGGACGAGCCGGACCGCGACGACACGACATGGCGCCGCCACATCGTCGTACGCCTGAACCCCGACCGCACACTGGCCGTGCACACCACAGACACCGCGGACTTCCCCCCGACCCGGCCCCAGGAGCAGTGACAGCAGTGACCACCCCCGACCTTCCCCTCGCCTCGAACGGCGGCTGCGGCGACGACTGTGCCTGCGGTGCCGAAGAGGAGTACATGGAGTGCGGTCTCGACCCCGCGCTCGCCCAGCTCCTGGCCGACGCGGGCCTCGACCCGGTCGAGGTCGAGGACATCGCCAACGTGGCGATCCAGGAGGACCTGGCCCACGGCGTGGACGTGACGACGGTCGCGACGATCCCCGAAGAGGCGGTGGCCACGGCCGACTTCGTGGCGCGCGAGGCGGGCGTCGCGGCGGGCCTCAGGGTCGCCGAGGCGGTGGTCTCGATCGTCTGCGAGGACGAGTTCGAGGTGGAGCGCCACGTGGAGGACGGCGACCGCGTCGAGCAGGGCCAGAAGCTGCTCTCCATCACCACCCGCACCCGGGACCTGCTGACCGCCGAACGCAGCGCGCTGAACATCCTCTGCCGCCTGTCGGGCATCGCGACGGCCACGCGCGCGTGGGCGGACGTCCTGGACGGCACGAAGGCGCGGGTCCGCGACACCCGCAAGACGACCCCGGGCCTGCGCGCGCTGGAGAAGTACGCGGTGCGCTGCGGCGGCGGTGTGAACCACCGCATGTCGCTCTCGGACGCGGCCCTGGTGAAGGACAACCACGTGGTGGCGGCCGGCGGCGTCGCACAGGCCTTCAAGGCCGTCCGCGAGGCCTTCCCCGACCTTGCCGTCGAGGTGGAGGTGGACACCCTCCACCAGCTGCGCGAGGTCGTGGACGCGGGCGCGGACCTGATCCTCCTGGACAACTTCACGCCGATCGAGTGCGAGGAGGCGGTCGCGATCGTGACCGGCCGCGCGGCGCTCGAGGCGTCCGGCCGGCTGACCCTCGACAACGCCAGGGCGTACGCCGAGACGGGCGTCGACTACCTGGCGGTCGGTGCCCTCACCCACTCCTCGCCGATCCTGGACATCGGCCTGGACCTGCGAGCGGCGGAGTAGGGACGGGCATGCTCCTCACGATCGACGTAGGCAACACGCACACCGTCCTCGGCCTGTTCGACGGCGAGGACATCGTCGAGCACTGGCGCATCTCCACGGACGCCCGCCGCACCGCCGACGAGCTGGCGGTCCTCCTCCAGGGCCTGATGGGCATGCACCCGCTGCTCGGCGACGAGCTGGGCGACGGCATCGACGGGATCGCCATCTGCGCGACGGTGCCCTCGGTGCTGCACGAGCTGCGCGAGGTCACCCGGCGCTACTACGGCGACGTACCCGCCGTCCTGGTCGAGCCCGGCGTGAAGACGGGCGTGCCGATCCAGTTCGACAACCCCAAGGAGGTCGGCGCCGACCGCATCATCAACGCGGTCGCGGCGAACGAGCTGTACGGCGGGCCGGCGATCGTCGTCGACTTCGGTACGGCGACCACCTTCGACGCGGTCTCCGCGCGCGGGGAGTACGTCGGCGGAGTCATCGCCCCCGGCATCGAGATCTCGGTGGAGGCCCTCGGCGTCAAGGCCGCGCAGCTGCGGAAGATCGAGGTGGCCCGGCCGAGGAACGTGATCGGCAAGAACACCGTCGAGGCGATGCAGTCGGGCATCGTCTACGGCTTCGCCGGCCAGGTCGACGGCGTCGTCAACCGCATGGCCCGCGAACTGGCGGAGGACCCCGACGACGTCACGGTCATCGCGACCGGCGGCCTGGCCCCCATGGTCCTCGGCGAGTCCTCGGTCATCGACGAGCACGAACCGTGGCTGACCCTGATCGGCCTGCGCCTGGTCTACGAACGCAACGTCTCCCGCATGTGACCCGGCCGGCGGGGGTCCGAGGCCCGCGGCCCCGCACCCCCGCCCACCCGGGTGTCACCCCACGCCACACCCCGCCCCATATGCCGCGTTTGTCTGATTAGCGCGTATCGTCGGCGCATGCCCACGCCATACGGATCCCGCGGCGGCATGGCGTTCGGCGTGGAGGAGCTGCGTGTGCTCCGCCGCGCCCTCACCCTTGCCGTGAACCCCAGTCCCGCCTCGGCCGAAGACGTCCAGGACTGTCTACGCCTCACCGAGTCGCTAGACGAGGCGATGCGCGAGGGTGCCCGGATGCGGGCCTTCCTGGTGGCCGACCTCGCCCGCTACCGCGCCGCCCTCCCCGGCACCGCAGCCGGCTACCTCACCCTCCTCGACGAGGCCCTCGGCGCCGGCTACGTCCCGACCGCCGACGACCTCACGGCCCTGCGGACCCTGCGCGGCAACCCCGCCGCGGCGGCCCTCCTCGACCGCTGCCGCCCCCTCGTCCACCCGGCCATCCCCGCGTCCCGCACCCACCTCCACGCCCTCCCCGGCGGCCTCTCCAACGGCACCCCCGGCACCCCGGTCGACCTCCCCGCCCAGGCGGCCGTCGCCCAGGAACCCGGCAAGCCGCCCCGGAAGAAGCCCGCCGAGAAACCGGCCGCCCCGAAACCCGCCCCCGGCCCCGCGCCAACCCCCGACGCCCCGAAGCCGACCCGTCCCATCCCCACGCCCGGCGAGGTCTTCCCCCGTCGCAAACCGCCGACCCAGCCACCTCCGAACCCACCCCAGCAGCTCGCCGCGGGCTGACGGCGGTCCCTCCGCGGGGCCAGCGCCTGCCCGCCTCACCCCCCTGGCTACCCTGGACGCATGGACTACGTCTCCGCACTCCTCCCGCCGGCCGTCATGGCCGTCTTCTTCATCGGCGTGATCAGGGTGATCGTGAAGACCCAGGGCGGAGCCAACAAGGCCAAGGAGGACGCGGCCGTCGACGCCGCCCTCGCGCGCGCGGAGGGCGCCCGCCAGTCCTCCGCCGCCCCGGACGCCTGAGCGACCGTCCGGCCCACCCACCGCCGGATCCGACGCACTCAACGGCGTACGACTCCAAGCGCACACCACGCGTTTTCCGAGTCGTACGCCCTTTTTGTTCCCATTTGTGGAGAACTCCTACTATTGTGCTGAACTGTGCCTCGCCCATTGGGAGAACTCGAAGACTCGGTCATGACGCGGGTGTGGAAGTGGAACCGCCCGGTGACCGTTCGGGAAGTCCTGGAAGATCTTCAGCAGGAACGGTCCATCGCGTACACCACGGTGATGACCGTTTTGGACAATCTCCATCAGAAGGGCTGGGTGCGCCGCGAGGCGGAAGGCCGCGCCTATCGATATGAGGCGGTCTCCACCCGAGCCGCCTACGCCGCCGCCCTGATGAACGACGCCTGGTCGCAGAGCGACAACCCGGCCGCCGCGCTCGTCGCCTTCTTCGGCATGATGAGCGACGAACAGCGCCAGGCCCTGCGTGACGCCGTACGCATCGTCCAAGGCCCGGAAACCTCCGAACCCGCGGATACGGATACGGATACCCGCAGCAGCGATACCAGCACCGATAGCGACACCCCCAATACGACCGGCGCCGATACCGCCGCCGAGAACCCCGGCTCCGCACAGGGGCCCGACGGGCGATAGCGTCCGCTCATGTCAGCAGAGAGTCACTCGGCCGAGACTCCCTCGGCGGAGAGCCCAGAAGTCACCGCAAAAGCCATCACCGTCCGGCGGGCCCGTACCGCCGATGTCCCGGCGGTGCGTCGTCTCCTTGACGAGTACGTCCGCCGTCGCATCCTGCTCGACAAAGCCACGGTGACGCTTTACGAGGACATCCAGGAGTTCTGGGTCGCGGAACGGGACGACAACGGTGAGGTCGTCGGCGCCGGCGCACTGCACGTGATGTGGGAAGACCTGGCGGAAGTGCGCACTCTCGCCGTGAAGCCCGGTCTGAAGGGCGCCGGTGTCGGTCACCAGTTGCTGGAGAAGTTGCTCCACACCGCACGCTGGCTCGGCGTTCGGCGAGTTTTCTGTCTGACCTTCGAAGTGGACTTCTTCGGCAAGCACGGCTTCGTCGAGATCGGTGAGACGCCGGTCGACACCGATGTCTACGCGGAGCTGCTGCGTTCCTATGACGAGGGCGTGGCGGAGTTCCTCGGTCTCGAACGAGTGAAACCGAACACCTTGGGCAACAGCCGGATGCTTCTGCATCTGTGATCACCCGGCATCCACCAGGGATCCACAACGGGTATTCCGTGCGACAGCCCGTGCCCAGGTGCCCTATGTCCGAAACGCGCATGTTTCCGGACTGCGGGTTGCCTGAGGGTCTCTCCCGGGGGTTTGTGTTTTTCCAGCAAAAGCGGTTTGCTTTCCGACGTACTGCAGTACTGCATATAACAGGGGACGGCGAAACGGCGGACGCCGCAGACCCCCAGCCCTCAAGTTTCGATGAAAGGAAATCCGGTGGCACAGAAGGTTCAGGTCCTTCTTGTCGACGACCTCGACGGCGGCGAGGCGGACGAGACCGTGACGTTCGCGCTGGACGGCAAGACGTACGAGATCGATCTCACGACTGCCAATGCGGACAAGCTCCGTGGCCTTCTCGATCCTTACGTGAAGGGCGGTCGTCGTACCGGAGGCCGCGCTTCGGGTGGACGCGGAAAGACGCGCGCCGCTTCCGGTGGCAGCCAGGACACCGCGCAGATTCGTGCGTGGGCCAAGGAGAACGGTTACGAGGTCAACGACCGCGGCCGCGTTCCCGCGTCCATTCGCGAGGCATACGAGAAGGCCAACGCCTGATTCAAGGCCGGCGCCTGCCCTATGGACAGGCCGACGGCTGGACGCACCCGCGGCGCAGCCGCAGGCGGTGGCACCGCGAGGCCACCGTGTCCAGAACCCGTACGAGATCGGGGGCGCCCCCACCGCCCCCGAGCGCCGACAGCGTCGGCAGCGAGGCCTCGACCTCGCCCCCAGACTCGGGGGGCCGCAACCACACCGCGGCCCCCTGCACTGCACCCGAGCGGCCCAGGGGAAGCGGCCCCACCTCACCGGGCCCCGAGCGACCGGGACGCCGTACGGCTCCCCTCGCTCCGTCGGCCGCGGGTGGCCGTACGTCCATGACCGGCCCGTGATCCGGCGGCGTCGGCGCCGCCATGAGATCGCCCTCGGTGAGGGTTCGCAGGTCCAGGGGCAGGGAGCCCCACTCCAGCCAGAGCAGCACCCCCGGCACCTCCTGAGCGCTGCCCGCGGCCAGGAGCAGCAGCATCCGCTCGCCCTGGAGGGCCACCGGAGAGTGCGGCCTCAGATGGCGCAGGGCACCGCGGCCGGCCTCGACAGGCACGTCCAGGACGTCGAAGCGATGGCCCACCCGCAGGCTCGGCGGGGTCGTGGCCGTCGCGGGCACCACCGGCCAGCCCAGTTCGTTCTCGTACCACCGGCGGACCTGATCGCTCGGATCGAGCGGCCGACGGGGGAAGGGGATCGTGGCGAATTCCGTGGCGAGCGAAGGACGGGTGCCGACCATGCCAAGTGCAACCGCCGAAAGAGCATGCGGGTTACGCTGGGTGCACTAGTGGATGCGCAGAGTGCCGAAAAGGGGGCGTGCGGGGGGTGCGGGGAGGCGCAAGGTTGTTCGCCCGTAGCGGAGGGAACCGGGGGGCGCGGCATGGAGTGTCCGTCCCAGCGGGTAAGACATCCCTAGTGGGAGGGGGCGACACGCAGGACAGTGAGTCTCACGTTCGCCATCGGCGTACTGATGGTGAGGGTAACCACCTGGCCTGCGGGAACATCGTCTCGCACCATCGGGTTGGAGCAGATGTCGGCGTTCGGGGTCAGGAGGCCATCGACGGTGTCGGCAGTTGGAATGAGCGGTCCCCGCTTGCGGGACTAAGCTGCGGAAGGACAGGGAGGGGAAGTTCCCCCCACTGCCTGACCGCTCTGAGGAGCGATTAACGATGTTCGAGAGGTTCACCGACCGCGCGCGGCGGGTTGTCGTCCTGGCTCAGGAAGAAGCCCGGATGCTCAACCACAACTACATCGGCACCGAGCACATCCTCCTGGGCCTGATCCATGAGGGTGAGGGTGTCGCCGCCAAGGCCCTTGAGAGCCTCGGGATTTCGCTCGAGGCGGTCCGCCAGCAGGTGGAGGAGATCATCGGGCAGGGGCAGCAGGCCCCGTCCGGGCACATCCCCTTCACCCCCCGTGCCAAGAAGGTCCTGGAGCTGTCGCTCCGCGAGGCCCTTCAGCTGGGCCACAACTACATCGGCACGGAGCACATCCTGCTCGGCCTGATCCGTGAGGGCGAGGGCGTCGCCGCCCAGGTCCTGGTCAAGCTGGGCGCAGATCTGAACCGGGTGCGGCAGCAGGTCATCCAGCTGCTCTCCGGTTACCAGGGCAAGGAGACCGCCACCGCCGGCGGGCCTGCCGAGGGCACCCCCTCGACGTCCCTGGTCCTCGACCAGTTCGGCCGGAACCTCACCCAGGCCGCTCGTGAGTCCAAGCTCGACCCGGTCATCGGGCGCGAGAAGGAGATCGAGCGGGTAATGCAGGTGCTGTCCCGCCGTACCAAGAACAACCCGGTCCTGATCGGTGAGCCCGGCGTCGGCAAGACCGCCGTCGTCGAGGGCCTCGCCCAGGCCATCGTCAAGGGCGAGGTGCCCGAGACCCTCAAGGACAAGCACCTCTACACCCTGGACCTCGGCGCGCTGGTCGCCGGCTCCCGCTACCGCGGTGACTTCGAGGAGCGCCTGAAGAAGGTGCTCAAGGAGATCCGCACCCGCGGCGACATCATCCTGTTCATCGACGAGCTCCACACGCTGGTCGGTGCGGGTGCCGCCGAGGGCGCCATCGACGCGGCTTCCATCCTGAAGCCGATGCTGGCCCGCGGTGAGCTGCAGACCATCGGTGCCACCACGCTGGACGAGTACCGCAAGCACCTGGAGAAGGACGCGGCCCTCGAGCGCCGCTTCCAGCCCATCCAGGTCGCCGAGCCCTCGCTCCCGCACACCATCGAGATCCTCAAGGGTCTGCGCGACCGGTACGAGGCCCACCACCGTGTCTCGATCACGGACGAGGCCCTCGTCCAGGCCGCGACCCTGGCCGACCGGTACATCTCGGACCGCTTCCTGCCGGACAAGGCGATCGACCTGATCGACGAGGCCGGCTCCCGGATGCGCATCCGCCGGATGACCGCGCCGCCGGACCTGCGCGAGTTCGACGAGAAGATCGCCGGTGTCCGCCGGGACAAGGAGTCCGCGATCGACTCGCAGGACTTCGAGAAGGCCGCCTCCCTCCGCGACAAGGAGAAGCAGCTCCTGGCCGCCAAGGCCAAGCGGGAGAAGGAGTGGAAGGCCGGCGACATGGACGTCGTCGCCGAGGTCGACGGCGAGCTGATCGCCGAGGTCCTCGCCACGGCCACCGGCATCCCGGTCTTCAAGCTGACCGAGGAGGAGTCCTCGCGTCTGCTGCGCATGGAGGACGAGCTCCACAAGCGGGTCATCGGCCAGGTCGACGCCGTCAAGGCGCTGTCGAAGGCGATCCGCCGTACGCGTGCCGGTCTGAAGGACCCGAAGCGCCCCGGTGGCTCGTTCATCTTCGCCGGCCCGTCCGGTGTCGGTAAGACCGAGCTTTCCAAGGCCCTCGCCGAGTTCCTCTTCGGTGACGAGGACGCGCTGATCTCCCTCGACATGTCGGAGTTCAGCGAGAAGCACACGGTCTCGCGGCTCTTCGGTTCGCCCCCCGGCTACGTGGGCTACGAAGAGGGCGGCCAGCTGACGGAGAAGGTGCGGCGCAAGCCGTTCTCGGTGGTCCTCTTCGACGAGGTCGAGAAGGCCCACCCGGACATCTTCAACTCGCTGCTGCAGATCCTGGAGGACGGTCGCCTGACCGACTCCCAGGGCCGGGTGGTGGACTTCAAGAACACGGTCATCATCATGACGACCAACCTCGGCACCCGGGACATCTCCAAGGGCTTCAACCTGGGCTTCGCGGCCTCGGGTGACACGAAGACCAACTACGAGCGCATGAAGAACAAGGTCCAGGACGAGCTCAAGCAGCACTTCCGGCCCGAGTTCCTCAACCGCGTCGACGACGTGGTCGTCTTCCCGCAGCTGACCCAGGACGACATCCTCGCGATCGTCGACCTGATGATCAGCAAGGTGGACGAGCGCCTGAAGGACCGGGACATGGGCATCGAGCTCTCCCAGTCCGCCAAGGAGCTGCTGTCCAAGAAGGGCTACGACCCCGTGCTGGGTGCCCGGCCGCTGCGCCGCACGATCCAGCGCGAGATCGAGGACACCCTGTCGGAGAAGATCCTCTTCGGCGAGCTGCGCCCCGGTCACATCGTGGTCGTCGACACGGAGGGCGAGGGCGAGACCAAGACCTTCACCTTCCGCGGCGAGGAGAAGTCGGCCCTGCCGGACGTCCCGCCGATCGAGCAGGCGGCCGGCGGAACCGGGCCGAACCTGAGCAAGGAGGCGTAAGCCTTCGGGCGATGCCTTGAGGGGCCGGTGCTTTCGGGCACCGGCCCCTTTGCGCTGCCCGGCCCGCTGCCCGGCCCTTTTGCGTTGCCCGGCCCCTTTGCGTTGCCCTGCGCCTTGGCGCTGCCCCGCCCCTCACCCGCCCGGCCTCAGGAGCCCGGCTCCACGATGATCTCCGTGTCCGGGAAGACATCCGCGTACCACTCGGCATCGAGGAACCGGTCCGGCGCGGCCGCCAGGGCCACCTGACGCAGGCCCGGGAAGCACAGGGCGAGCCTGTCCAGCTGCTCCCTGCCCGTCAGCTGGGTCACCCGCAGTACTTCGACGCCCGGCATCTGCGGGGCGTGATCGATCCAGTCCAGCACCGAGGTGTGCAGGAACAGGTGGCTCAGCCGGGGCAGCTCCGCGATCGCCTCCCAGTCCTTCCGCCACAGACGGCCCGGGTACGGCCCCAGGCTCAAGGTGCGCAGCGTCGGCCAGTGGCCGATGTCCCGCAGCCCCCGGCTCTCCACCGTCCCCTGGGACAGGAACAGGAACTCCAGCGGTGCCGCGATGGGCAGGAAGTCGGAGAGGGTGACGCCCCAGGGGAGTTCTCCGTCGAGGCCCAGTTCGCGCAGCTGCGTGCAGCGGTCCAGGCCGACCATGGGTGCGCCGCGCCGGTCCCAGCACAGGTGCAGTTCGCTGAGCGAGGCGGTGGCGAGCGGCGAGAGGTCGTTGATGCCGGGACAGCGGTGCAGATGCAGATAGCTCAGCCCGGGAAGCGAGCAGAGGGGCGTGAGGTCGGTCAGGCGGGCGTTGTCGTAGACGACCAGGTGACTCAGGGCTTCCCTGTCGAGCGCGGAGAGAAGCGGTACGGGGTCGTGCGGCCCGTTGAAGCGGACCCGGGGCCTCGGGCCCAGCCGGGGAAGGGCACGCAGCTGGGCGTCCTCGCGCACCGTGAGGAAGAGGTCGGCGGCGTCGACGTGGGCGAGGACCTCGTCGGCGTACTCCTCGGCGTCGAACTGGCTCCACGCCGCGACGAGTTGCGCGCGCACCGCGAGCTCGGGGTGGGCGCGGAACCTCTTCAGGACGGGCAGCGCCCCGTCGGTTCCCACCAGCGCCGCCGTCCGCGACACCTCGGCGGCCTCCGTCGTGGAGAGGCCGTCCGGACCGGGTAACAGCTCCAGGATCAGTGGACCGCCGGCTTCCGCGAGCACCCGGGACTCCGCCTTGGTCTGGGGCGGGATCAGCTGCGCCGCCCGTGTCTCGACCTCCGTGCGCACCTGCGGGTCCAGGGACGTCGCGTGCTCCAGGCAGGCCAGGGCCAGCAGGTCGGTGCGCGTGTGGGCGAGGGACAGCAGCTTGCGCAGGATGCCGGCCCGTTCGTGCGGCCGCGCGTGGGCCACCGCCATGCGGATCACGTCCTCCCACTGAGGGTCGTGGGCACGGCTGACCAGCACATCCACATGGCCCTCCTCCACCGCGGCCAGCGCTCCCAGGTAGTCCTGGAAGGTGCGGTGCACGAAGTCCACGATGTTCGGCGCCGGTTCACGCAGCAGGCCACTGCGCAGCAGGAGGTGCCGGAAGACCGCGGGCGCGTCGTGCTGCCCGGACGGCACGATGCTGGGCAGGGCGCGCTCCACCACCGCCTCGGCCGTGTCCTGCTCCATTTCGGTGCGGCTGCTCAGGATCAGCGCGTAGGCGATGCGCCGCAGCAGTTCCGAGCGGGCCGCCTGACCGAGGTCGACGCCGTCGGGTGCCCCCATGCCGCGTTCCCGGTCCCGGCGGGCCAGCAGCATCGACAGGGCGGCCTCGTACAACTCCTGGCGGCTGAGGGGCAGAAAGCCGCGGCGCTCCCGGTGCAGGGCGCAGATCAGGCCGCACATCAGCGGGTTGGTGGCGAGCCGCGCCAGGTCCCGCTTGGTGCGCAGCGCGTCCAGCAGCGGTGCCAGGTACTCGGGGGCCTGTGCGGCCGCGTGCCACCGGCGCACGAAGGTCGTCACCTCGCCGCGGCGCATCGGAGCGAGGAGCAGCTCGCGGAACCCTTCGGCCGTGAGCCAGTCGGGGCGGACGGCCGTGGGGCGCGAGGTCAGCAGCCACTGGTTGCCGGGAAAGGCGTGGATCAGCCCGAGGAGCCAGGCCCGGGTCCGGTGCCGGTCCGCGTCGGGAATCTCGTCCAGGCCGTCGACCAGGACGAGGGCGCGTCTGGCGTTCAGTACCCGCTCGGCCCACCCCGCCGGGGGCGACAGGGGGCAGCTCACCGCGGCGAGGAAGCGCTCGGGCGTCGGCAGCGTGCCCGCGCGGACCAGGGTGCGCAGCGGCAGGACGTAGGGGACGCGGTCCCCGTTGCGGGCAGCGGTCACCGCCAGCCACTGCACCAGGGTCGTCTTGCCCGAGCCGGCGTCGCCGCGCAGCAGCACACAGTCGTGGTCCAGGAGGGCGCCCTCGGCGGGAAGGTGAACGCTGAAGCTGCTCTCGGCGCGGAACCCGGAGGCCGCGCGCTCCTCGTCCCCGGTCGCCTCCAGGCTCAGGTAAGCCACTTCGAGGGGCCAGCGGTCGGGGGAGTCGCGCAGGTCGATGCCGTAGATGGTGATGTGGTTGTGCTGGTCGACGACGTACGGCAGATAGCGGCGCTCGAAGGCGGTGTCCCGGGCGTCGGGGCGCGGGGTCCGGGTGATCAACTCGTCGACACGGGCGATGAGTTCGGACTGGGCGCGGCTGTGTTCCACCAGGGTCCGGGCCACGAAGGAGGAGCGGCGGGTGAAGAACTCCAGGATGTGCAGGCACGCCCACTGCGTCGCCGAGTCGAGGAAGACGCAGGCGTCGCCGGACAGGCCGTCGGGGGGCGCGGCCCGGCGACGCAGCTGCTGGGCGAGTTCGTGGCTGCCCAGCCGTACGGCCTGGACGTCGTCCATGTCCAGGTCGCCGAGGGCGAGCAGCCGCCGCGCGAGGGTGTCGGTGACGGCCGCTTCCTCGTCGGGCGGGAAGGGCCGTTCGCCGGGCGAGGTCACGGCCTGCGCCACCAGTTCGGCGGCGAGTCGGCGGACGTCCTTCTCCTTGAGGGTGCGCTTCTCGCCCCGGAAGGACACGAGGTGCGACAGGCGTACGGGCTTGTCGACCAGGCCGGCGCCCGGGGCGTCCGGGGCGAACAGCTTGCGCACCAGTGGACCGACCAGTGCGGACGCCAGCCGGCTGCCCAGTACCGCGGGCTCCATCCGCCTCACCCCCGTGATCGCGCGAACGGGGGTGAGACTACCGGGAGTTGGAGGCCGGGGTCAGGAAAGCTGGCCGTCGTAGTCCGGCAGCTTGTACGTCTTCTCGGCGTGGCCGCCCGACAGGTCGGTGGCGCTGTTGCCGATGTTCGCGATGATCGTGTAGCCCTTGTTCTCGATGTCGACACGCTGGGCGGTCTTGTAGTCGGCGACGTTCTTGAACAGGTCGAAGAAGCCGCGCACGTACAGGCCGGAGACCTTGTAGCCGACGTACTTCAGGTTGTAGTCGGTCACCGTGTAGATGATGCCGGGGCGGGCGGTGACGAAGAACAGGGCGACGCCGTGCTCCTGGGCGTACTTGGCGACCTCCTGGACCGGCTTGTTGGCCGGCTGGGGGTAGCTGAAGCCGAAGTCCGTCTCCAGGGTGGTGTTGTCGATGTCGAAGACGATCGCCTGCTTCTCACCCGGCTTGGTGGCGGCGATCCGCTGCTTCAGGTAGGGAAGCGCCTGGTTCATGACCGCCGTGCAGTCCTTCTGCCAGGTGTCGTAGCCGACATCCGCCGAGGACGCCGCGGCGGCCGTCGCCGTGGTGGAGGTGCTCGTCGCGGTGGCGGTCGTCGCGGCTTCGGCGGGAACCGCGAGGGCCACGAGGGCGGCCGCGGAGACGCTGGAGACGGCTATCCGGCGCACCCAGGGGCGGCGAAGCGTCATGTGTGGGGGTCCTCTCACGTCACGTGCGCTGTGTTGTTGTCGCGTGCATGTTCGTGGGTGGGGGTGGCGTGAGGGGAACGTTAAGGTTACTGGACGGTAAGTCGCTAGAGGCGTGCGTCACATGAAGGCGAGAGATTCCGCCTTCGCGGCCGTTCAGCCGGAGTTGGCCGTGGCGGGGGCGCGGCGTAGCGCCCGTCACATTCCGGGGTCTTCTGATTGCGCTCGGCGGTGACATGCCGCACAGGCGATTTGTCCGTTACTAGCGGGAATAGTGGAAACGGGCCCGGTGGGCAAAACGGATCTAAATCCACAAAAAGGGCTGATGGTTTTGGCGTCAGTGCTGGTTCGTCCGTATTAAGTGGTCTGTCAAGATGCGGGGATTTATGAGGCGGAGTACTAGCCACTGTCGTAGATAGGGGGGTTTGGGGGTTCGGGGCGAAGGGGGTTACCAAGGGATGGCCATCCGGCGAGCGCCTTGTGCGTCGGGTGGTTTTCCCTGTCGCCCACCTCGTGAGGTTTCGAATGTCCCCGCGCTTTAACTTCCGTTCGTCCCGTACGTCCGCGTTCCGCACCCGTGCTGCTGTGCTGGCCGCCGGACTGGGAGCCTCGGTCGTGCTGGGCGCCGGAGGCGCGGTCGCTTCTGAGATGACCTCCGCCACCGGTGTCTCCACCGCCGTCCAGGCCGCCGCCAAGAAGGCGCCCGCCAAGAAGGCCGCCGTCTCCTGGGTCAAGCCGGTGAAGAAGTACACGAAGTCGGCCAGCTTCGCGCAGGCCGGCGGCATGTGGCAGTCCACTCACAGCGGGCAGGACTTCGCCGTCCCGACCGGCACCCAGGTCGTGGCCGCGCACGGCGGCACCGTCGTCAAGGCCGGTGGCAACGGCGCCGGTGACGGTCCCGCGTACGGCAACGCCATCGTCATCAAGCACGGCAACGGGACCTTCTCCCAGTACGCCCACCTGTCGCGCATCGACGTGAAGATCGGCCAGGTCGTCAAGACCGGCCAGAAGATAGCCAAGTCCGGTAACACCGGTAACTCCAGCGGTCCGCACCTGCACTTCGAGATCCGCAAGACCGCCAACTACGGCACCGCGATCGACCCCGTGGCCTTCCTGCGGGCCAAGGGTCTCGCGATCTGAGTCACCCAGTGATTCAGGCGCCCTTGTGCGCCTGGGTGACCAGGTCTGTGGCGACCTCGAGGATGGCCTTGCGCTTCTCCTCGGGGTCGCCTTCGAGGTCTCTCAGCACGAACATGCCGGCGTGCATCGTGAAGAGGGCGCTGACGCAGCGGACCTGGTCGACGAGGTCGGCGTCCGGGTCGATGATGATGTCCCGCATGCCGAGCATGCGGTTCTTGAACATCTCGCCGATGCTCAGCTCGCGGACCGTGGCCTGGTTCTCCTGCATGAAGCGGAACAGGGGGGCCGCGTCCGTAAGGACCTGGCTGTAGCGGCGTACGATCTCCTGCTTCGTCTCCAGCGTGTGCGGCTGGCGCCGGCCCCACTCGATCAGTTCCTCGATCGGCCGCGTCAGGTCCTCGAAGAGACTGACGATGATCTCTTCCTTGGTCTTGAAGTGGTAGTACAGGGCCGCCTTCGTGACCTCCAGGCGCTCGGCGATCTCGCGCAGGGAGGTCTTCTCGTAGCCCTGCTCGGCGAAGAGTTCGAGGGCCACGTCCTGGATGCGCTGGCGGGTGTCCCCGCGGCGCCGCTGCTTGGTGCCGTCCATGGTGCCACCCATCCTCTTACTCCTCGGCTTTCCAGAAAACTTACTTGACGACCGGCTAGTTACGCCCCTACCTTCCTTCAGTGTAGGCAACTAGCCGGGCGGCAAGTAAGTAGCTGGGGGAGAGGGAACCATGGCGGACACACTGGCAGTGGACAAGGGGCCGGCGGATCAGACGGATCCGGCCGAGAAGCCGAGGAGCGTACGGGTCGTCCTGCTGGCGCTGATGATCACGATGATGCTCGCGATGCTCGACAACATGATCGTGGGCACCGCGATGCCGACGATCGTCGGTGAGCTCGGCGGCCTGGAGCATCTGGCGTGGGTCGTCACGGCCTACACCCTGGCCACCGCGGCCTCGACTCCGCTGTGGGGCAAGCTCGGCGACATGTACGGCCGCAAGGGCGTCTTCATGTCGTCGATCGTGCTGTTCCTGGTCGGGTCCGCGCTCAGCGGCATGGCCCAGGACATGGGGCAGCTGATCGCCTTCCGGGCCGTGCAGGGCCTCGGCGCCGGCGGTCTGATGGTCGGCGTCATGGCGATCATCGGTGACCTCATCCCGCCGCGGGAGCGCGGCAAGTACCAGGGCATGATGGCCGGCGTCATGGCGCTCGCGATGATCGGCGGACCGCTGGTCGGCGGCACCATCACCGACAACTGGGGCTGGCGCTGGGCCTTCTACATCAACCTGCCGCTCGGTGTCGTGGCGCTCGCCGCGATCAGCGCCGTACTGCATCTGCCGAAGAAGCGGGCGCAGGCGCGGATCGACTACCTGGGCGCCGGTCTGCTCACCGTGGGGATCACCGCGATCGTGCTGGTGACCACCTGGGGCGGTACGGAGTACGCCTGGACGTCCGCGCGGATCATGGAGCTGATCGGCATCGGCGTCGCCGCGCTCGTCGGGTTCGTGTTCTGGCAGACCAAGGCGGCCGAGCCGGTGGTGCCGCTGCACATCTTCCGCAGCCGGAACTTCACGCTGATGTCCCTGATCGGCTTCATCACCGGGTTCGTGATGTTCGGAGCGACGCTGTTCCTGCCGCTCTACCAGCAGTCGGTGCAGGGTGCCTCCGCCACCAACTCGGGGCTTCTGCTGCTGCCGATGCTCGGCGCGATGCTGGTCACGTCGATGGTCGCCGGCCGGGTGACCACGAACACCGGGCGTTACAAGGTCTTCCCGATCGTCGGCAGCGTGGCGATGGTCGTCGGGCTGTACCTGCTCTCGACGATGGACACCGGCACCAGCCGCTTCATGTCCGGTGTGTTCATGGCCGTGGTCGGCCTGGGCATGGGCTGTCTGATGCAGATCACCATGCTGGTCGCGCAGAACAGCGTCGAGATGAAGGACATGGGCGTCGCGTCCTCCTCCACCACGCTCTTCCGGACGCTCGGCTCCTCCTTCGGCGTCGCGATCATGGGCGCCCTGTTCAACAACCGGGTGCAGGACGTCATGGCCGAGCGGGGCGGGGCGCTGGGGTCGAAGGTGACCGAGCAGTCGGCGCAGCTGGACGCGGCGAGCCTCGCCAAGCTGCCCGACGCGGTCCGGGAGGCGTACCAGCACGCGGTGTCGGCCGGCACGCACTCCGCGTTCCTGCTGGGAGCGGTGATCGCCGTGCTGTCCCTGGCGGCGGCCGTGTTCGTCAAGGAAGTGCCGCTCAAGGGAGCGGGACCGCAGGCGTAGGACGTCCCGGCAGGTGCCGGACCCCCGGGCGGATCGCCGTCCGGGGGTCCTGTCAGTGGGGCGTGTCACCATCGGCTGCATGGACAAGGTGCGGCAGCTGCGGCTGGCGAAGGACGCCATGGACCGGGACTGGGCCGATCCCGGTCTCGACCTGGACGCGGTGGCCGCGCATGCCGGGTACTCGCGGTATCACTTCGTGCGGGCCTTCAAGGCGGTGTACGGCGAGACACCGGGGCAGTACCTGACGCACCGGCGGATCGAGCGGGCCGAGGAGTATCTGCGGGCGGCCAATCTGACGGTCACCGAGATCTGCCATCTGGTCGGGTTCAGCAGCCTCGGGACCTTCTCGGCGAAGTTCAAGGCGCGCACCGGGCTGTCCCCGAGCGAGTACCGCGAGAAGCACGTCGGGCGCGGGGCCGCGCTGATACCGGGGTGCTACGCGATGCTGTGGGCCGGCGGCTTCCGGCAGCGGGAGGAGGGCAATTCTGAAGAAGCGCCGTGACCCCGCCTCTGCCTAACGTGACGGCAGTAACCGCAAGCCGCAGCACGGGAGAGCAGCCATGATCAAGGGCCTGGGCATCACCACCGTTTGGACGTTCGACCAGCAGCGCACCAAGGCGTTCTTCACCGAGAAGATCGGCTTCGAGGTGCGCAACGACCTGTCCATGGGGGACATGAGGTGGGTCACCGTGGGCGCGAAGGACCAGCCGGACGTCGAGCTGGCCCTGATGAGCCTGGACGGACCCGGCCTCGACCCGGAGTCCTCGGCCGCGCTGAAGACCCTCGTCGGCAAGGGCGTCATCGGAGCCGGGGCGTTCCACACCGACGACTGCCGGGGCGACTACGAGACCTTCAAGGCACGCGGGGTCGAGTTCATCCAGGAGCCGCAGGAGCGGCCGTACGGCATCGAGGCGATCTTCCGCGACGACAACGGCAACTGGTACTCGCTGACCGAGCGCAGCGAGGAACTCGACTTCAGCAAGTCGTTCTAGTGAGCCCTGAGCCACGAGCCGTAACTCACGAGTGAGCCGTGGACCGTGAGCCACGTGCCGTGGACCGTGAGCCACGAGCCGTGAGCCGTGGACCGTAAGCCACGTGCCGTAGACCGTGAGCCACGAGCCGTAAACCACGTGCCGCGGACCCTGAGCCGTACGCCACCGGGCGCTACGGCAGCATCGGGTAGCTCCCCGTGTTCGTCGGCGCGTGTTCCGGCAGCCACAGGACCGCGACCGCTCCCTCCGCCGCGACATGCTCCGGGGCACCCGCCGGGCGGATGTTGCGGAAGGTCAGCCGGGCACCGAGGACCCGCGCCTGACCTGCGGCGATGGTCAGGCCGAGGCCGTGCCCGTGGCCGGAGCGGTCGCTGCTGCCGGTGCGGAAGCGGCTCGGGCCGTCGGCGAGCAGGTCCTCCGGGAACCCGGGTCCGTGGTCGCGCACCCGGATGACCCGGCCCTCGACCGTGACCTGGATCGGCGGCCTGCCGTGCCGTGCCGCGTTGGCCAGCAGGTTGAACAGCACCCGCTCCAGGCGCCGCGGGTCGGTCGTGACCTCCGACTCGTGGACGACCCGCACCTCGATGGCGGGATCCTTGGCCGCGACCCGCCGGCTGACGAACTCGCCGAGCAGGATGTCCTGCAGCTCGGCCCGCTCGGAGGCGCTGTCCAGCCGGGCCACCTCCAGGACGTCCTCGACCAGCGTGCGCATGGCCTTCGCCCGGTCCAGGACCAGTTCCGTGGGCCGCCCCGGAGGCAGCAGCTCGGCCGCAGTCAGCAGCCCGGTCACCGGCGTGCGCAGCTCGTGCGCGATGTCCGCGGTGACCCGGCGCTCCGCCTCCAGCCGCTGCTGCAGCGCGTCCGCCATGGCGTCCACCGCGCTCGCGAGATCGTCGGTCTCGTCCCGGACGACACCCCCGATGGCGTCCCGCACCCTGACGTCCGGCTCCCCGCTCGCGACCTGGTTCGCCGCGGCCGCCGCCTGGCGCAGCCGGCGCGAGAGCTGGCCGCCGATGAGCACACCGAGGGCGCTGCCGCCGAGCACCACCGCGATGGACCCGATGAACATGGCCTGGTCGAGGCGGTTGAGGATGCGCTCGCTGCGGTCGGTGAAGCCCGTCCGCAACGACAGGACATGCCCGTTGTTGAGCGGCACGGCCGCCCAGATGTCGGGCGCGCCGCTCGGCGAGTCGGTCACATAGGTCGCCCGCCGGCCCTCCTCGACCCGGTCCCGCAGCGCCGCCGGCAGCTCCGGGTCGTCGATCGTGAGGTTGGGGAAGTTCAGCCGCTTGGACTGCTCATAGCTGCGCTGGGCGATCTGGATGCGCTCGTCCGCGAGGTCGCGCGCGCTGTCCAGCATCGAGACCCGGGCCTGGTTGTGCACGACCAGGCTCAGCACGATCGCCACGAGCGCGCCGACCAGCGCGATCGCCGCGCTCAGCTTCCAGCGCAGGCCCGTGCGTATGGCGATACGGCCGCCGCCCACGCGCCTGCCCGCACGCCGGCCGGCGAGCGAAGGCACCCGCACACCCGACCCCTGACCCGCGACCTCCGCCGGATCGGTGAGGCCGACTCTTCCCGCTCCGGACGCCGCCGGACGTCTGAACATCCCCCGCATGCCGCCCCGCTCAGGCCTTCAGCTTGTAGCCGAAGCCACGGACCGTCTCGATACGGTCCTGGCCGATCTTCTGCCGCAGCCGCTGCACATGGACGTCGACGACGCGGGTGTCCCCGCCCCAGCCGTAGTCCCACACCCGCTCCAGCAGCTTGTCCCGCGACAGCACGGTGCCCGGCGCCGAGGAGAACTCCAGCAGCAGCCGCATCTCGGTCGGCGTGAGCGCGACCGGCTCGCCGCCCCGGCGCACCTCCATGCCCTCGGTGTCGACCTCCAGGTCGCCGAAGGACAGCGGGCCGCCGACGGCCGAGGAGTCCGCCTCGTCCGCCCGGTCGGGGCCGCTCGCGTGCCCGAAGCGGCGCAGCACGGCCCGGATCCGCGCGACCAGTACGGCCCCGTCGAACGGCTTGGTCACGTAGTCGTCGGCCCCCGCCTCCAGGCCGAGCACCACGTCGATCGAGTCGGCGCGCGCCGACAGCATGATCACCGGCACGGTCGACTCGTCGCGGATCCGGCGGCACAGACTGACCCCGTCCAGACCCGGGACCATCACGTCGAGCAACGCGATGTCGGGGCGGTTCGTCCGGAACGCGTCCAGGCCCGACAGCCCGTCGGGCATGGCGGTGACCGCGAAGCCGTCCCGCTCCAGGGCGAGCTGGGTGGCCTCGCGGATGACGTCGTCGTCCTCGACGAACAGAACGTGGGTCTGGTCTGCCATCCGGGTGCTCTCAGTCCTCGTGTGCTGCTGCGGCTGTGTCGGGCGTGTCCATAAGTGGGACGCGCGGAGCGGGCGATGCGTTCACGCCGTCAGCCCTCCGGCGCCGCCGTCTCCTCGTCGCCGAGGGAGCCGTAGTCGGTGCGGGTGCTGTACTTGCGGACGAAGCGGTCCGAGATCCACCGGTAGGAGATCACGTCCTCGCTGGAGGGGTTCGAGAGCGCGTCGTCCTTGGCGTACACCTGCTTGGTCACCACAAGGTAGCCGCGGTCGATCTCGGCGTAGACCGGGGGTTCCTCGGACTTGAACACATTGCGGTACGCGCCGCCCTGCTCGCGGTACACGTACGAGGCGACGCCGACGGAGTCGCCGCAGGACAGCACGTTGACCACGATGTCGTCCGAGGGGGCGCCGGTCAGGTCGCCGTACGACACGTCGATCGGGTAGTCGTCGGAGACGCACGGCTTCAGCTCGCGCTTGACCTCCGTCGAGACCGCGGGGTCCGCCTTGACCAGCCGGACGGCCTCCGTGCGGTCCGGGACCGGCGAGGGCGAGGGCGAGGCGGACGAGACGGCTTTGCTGCGCGCCATGTCGGCGTGCGCGGGCCCCTCGTCGCGGGCGCCGGTGCCGCCGGTGGCGCAGCCGGAGAGGCAAAGGGCGAGGGCGACGAACACGGCCATCGCCGTGAACGCCGCCTGGAAGGTCCCCCGGGCCGCTGGGGGCCCGGGTTGCGCGGAGCCGATGTCGTCGGCCTCCCCTTCTGTGTTTCCGGTGCCGCCCGTCGTCGTGCCTAGGCCGCGCAACGCTCCCGCTCCTCACGCTCCAGCGCGCGTGCGTCCAGATCGCGGCTCTCCAACTCCTCGCGGAGCCGGGCGAGCGCCCGGTGCAGCGTGCTCTTGACCGTTCCGGCCGACATGCCGAGGGCGGCGGCCGTCTCCTCCGTGGACATCTGCTCCCAGTGTCGCAGCACGACGACGCTGCGTTGCTTCGGAGCGAGAACCTTCATGATGTCCATCAGCAGGGCGCGGTCCGCGTGCTGCTCGGTGGCGTCGTCGACGGAGGCGTCCGGAAGCTGCTCGGTCGGCACCTCCTCCAGCTTGCGCGCCCGCCACCACTCGGTCCGCGTGTTGATCATCACGCGGCGCAGGTAGGCGTCCGCGAGCCGCTTGTCCGCTATGCCGTCCCAGCGGTGGTACGTCCGCACCAGCGCCGTCTGGAGCAGGTCCTGCGCGTCGACCGGGTCCGGGACCAGCCGGCGGGCGCTGCGCAGCAGCGCGTCCTGCCGGGTGCGGACGTACTCCTCGAACTCGAGCACCTCGCCCTGCGCCATGTTGACCGCCTCCCGATTCCCCGTCCCCGACCGGCCTGTCGGCCGTCGGGCTCACTGCCTGTGGTTCGTAGTCGTCCCCGCCTGTCGGGTACGGAAATGAAGCTACGGAGGCGTTGTCACGGGGCTGTCCGAAGCAGCCTGCGGCCAGCGCTCGGCTGTCCGTCGGTTGTGTAACGGAATCAGGAAACGGACAAAACGGCTGGGGAGTTGGGAGTGCTATGGGGTGATTTGTTCGAATCGCGGCCATGGGAGGGCTGTGTATCGGATGTTGCGAAGGCCCTCCCGCTGTGATCTGACTGAGCGTCAGCTCAGCGGCAGCCGGTACATCCCGCCCGGCAGCGGCTCCACCAGCCCGTCCGAGACCAGACCGTCCAGGGCGCGGGCGCGCTGCACCGGTTCGTGCCACACCCGGTCGAGCGCGGCCTGCGGCACGGGCACATGGGCCTCGCGCAGTACGGCGAGCAGCTTGCCGCGCACCTGGCGGTCGGTCCCGGCGTACGTCTGACCGCGCCGCGGCGGGCCCTCGTGCTCCGGCTTGCCCGCGAGCCGCCAGGCGCACTGCGCGGCGATCGGGCAGCGGTGACACGACTCGTTCTTCGCCGTGCACACCAGCGCGCCGAGCTCCATGGAGGCCGCGGCCCAGCGGGCGGCGGTGCCCTCGTCGTCGGGGAGCAGCGAGCGGGCGAGCTTGCGTTCGGCGGCGGTGGTGGCGTTCGGCGGGTACTGCACGCCGGTGACGGCACGGGCGATCACGCGCCGGACGTTGGTGTCCAGCACGGGGTGCCGCTGGCCGTACGCGAACGACGCCACGGCGGCCGCCGTGTACTCGCCGATGCCGGGCAGGGCGAGGAGCTGGGCGTGGTCGGTGGGTACGTCCCCGCCATGCCGTTCCGCTATGGCGACGGCGGCGCCGTGCAGCCGCAGCGCGCGGCGCGGGTAGCCGAGCCGGCCCCAGGCGCGGACGGCCTCGCCGGGCGCCTCCTTGGCCAGGTCGGCGGGACGGGGCCAGCGGGTCAGCCACTGCTCGTAGACGGGCAGGACGCGGCTCACCGGCGTCTGCTGGAGCATGAACTCACTGACCATCACTCCCCAGGGGCCGGCCTCGGGGCGCCGCCAGGGGAGGTCGCGGGCGTTCTCGCCGAACCAGTCGATGACAGGGCTGTGCAGCGGCTGACCGAGGGGGTCCGGTGAGCCGGCGTCGGCTGGGTGGCTGTGCGGGGGTTTCGTGGGCGCAGTCATGGCCTTCCGATCCTGCCATGCTGGGGGCGGCGGGGTGGGTAGGCGGCGGCGCCGGTGCGTTGGCGGCTGCGGGTCGCGGTGTGCGGGGACCCGCGCGAGGAGTACGTCGCACCTGACGATCGGCAGCAGTGTCACCCCGTCCCCCGCTTGTAGCGTCGTGCGGATGGAACGTCCTCGCACCTGGCGGGCCTGCCTGCTCTGGGCCGCTCTCGGGTTCCCCGCGCTGACGGCCGACCGGCTGGGAATGAACGAGCCGCGGGCCCTGTGGCAGCAGTCGGCCGGGCTTGTCGTCGTCGCCGCCGCGGTCGCCCTGGCCCGGCGGCGGCCGTTGGCGGCCTTCGCGCTGACCGCCGTACTGAGCCTGGCCGCCGCCCCCGCTCTGTTCAGCGTCTCCTACGGTCCCGCGCTCGGCGTCTTCGCGCTGCTGCTCGGGCTGCGCGCGCGGCGGGTACGGCCGGCGTTGGCCGTCCTCGGCGGTGTCGGCTGCCTCGGCACGGCGCGGATCGCGCTGTTCGGGGTGGATCCGGCGCCGGAGTGGGTGGTGCTGACCGGCACCCTGCTGTTCGGCTGTGTCTTCCCGTGGCTCGGCGGCCGTTACTGGCGGCAGTCCCGGCAGCTGTCCGAGGCCGGCTGGAGCCGGGCCGCACGCCTGGAGGGCGAACAGCGTGTCGCCGAGGAGCGTGCCCGGCTGCGCGAGCGGGCCCGGATCGCGCAGGACATGCACGACTCCCTGGGCCACGAGCTGAGCCTGATCGCCCTGCGCGCCGGCGCCCTCCAGGTCGCCGGCGACCTTCCGGACCACCACCGCGCCGCCGTCGCCGACCTGCGCGCGGCCGCCGCCGACGCCACCGAACGGCTGCACCTGATCATCGGCGTCCTGCGCGAGGAGGACGAGCCGGTGCCGGCGTCCCTGACACCGGCCGGGGAGACCGTCGAGCAACTCGTCGCACGCGCCGCCGAGTCGGGGCTGCCGGTGCGATGGGAGCCGGCCGCACCCGGCCAACGCCTCGCCTCGCCCACGCCGGGCGGGGTCACCGAGCGCGTCCTGTACCGAGTGGTCCGCGAGGCCCTGACCAACGCGGCCCGGCACGCGCCCGGGGCGCCGGTCGTCGTCGCGGCGGCCGGGGAGCGTGCGGGGACGACGGTCACGGTGAGCAGCGGACCGGGGGTGAGGGCGGCGGTGCCCGACAGCGCGACGGTCCCGGCCCCGCCGCCCCCGGCCTCCGGCGGCACCGGACTCCCCGCGCTTCGCGCCGCGGTCACCGCGGTCGGCGGCGCCTTCGAGGCCGGCCCGCACGGAGACGGCTTCCGCGTCCGCGCCCACGTCCCCGAACAGTCCGCCGGCGGACCCGCCCCGACGCCCGGCCCCGCCGCACACGCCCCCTTCACCCAGGCCCGCCGCCGCATCGTCCTCGCCCTCGCGGCAGCGGCCGGCGCGGGCGTCGTGCTGGTCGGCGGGGGGTTCGCCTGGTACGCCTACACCGAGACCCACTCGGTGCTGCCGCCCGCCGCGTACGCCGAACTGCGCCTGGGCGCACCGGCCGAGGACGTCGGCCGGGTCCTTCCGGACCGCACCGTGCGCGACGCCCCGGTGGAGCGGGCGCCCACACCGCCCCCGCGGAACAGCGAGTGCCGCTACTACCGGGCGAGCGGCGAACTCCTCGTCTCCGTCGACCACTTCAGGCTCTGCTTCGACGACGCGGGACGGCTGGTGGCCAAGGACGTGATCCCCCGGGCCGGTCTCTCTCAACGCCCCTCCACTGATGAGGAGTTCATACGGTGATCCGCGTACTGCTGGCCGACGACGAGGCGATGGTGCGGGCCGGGGTCCGCGCCATCCTGGCGAGCGACGACGGGACCGAGGTCGTCGCGGAGGCGGGCGACGGCCGCGCGGCCGTGGAGCTGACCCGGGCGCACCGGCCGGACGTCGCCCTGCTGGACATCCGGATGCCTCGCCTGGACGGGCTCGCCGCCGCGGAGGAGATCGTACGGACCGTTCCCGGCACGGCCGTCGCGATGCTCACGACCTTCTCCGAACAGGCTTACGTGGCCCGCGCCCTCGGCGGCGGCGCCACCGGCTTCCTGCTGAAGTCCGGGGATCCCTACGAACTCGTCGCGGGCGTCAGGGCGGTGGCCGGCGGCGCCGCCTTCCTCTCGCCGAAGGTCGCCCGGTACGTCATCGACGGCCTGGGCGGCAGCGACGGCCGCCTCGGCCGCGAGGCCGCCGCCCGCACCCGCGTGGCCCGACTCAGCCCGCGCGAGCGCGAGGTGCTCGCCCTGGTCGGCGCGGGCCTGTCCAACCCGGAGATCGCCGCCCGGCTGCATCTCGTCGAGGGCACGGTGAAGGCGTATGTGAGCGCCGCCCTGGACCGGTTGGGCGTGCGCAACCGGGTTCAGGCCGCGATCGTGGCGTACGAGGCGGGGCTGGTGGAGACGTGAGGCTCAGCGCCCGGCGCCCGGGTGGTACGACGGGGCGCGGTCCGGCCCCGGCCCGGTGAACCACCGCACGGCCGGCGCCGGCGCGCCCCGCATCGCCTCGGCGAGCCGGATCGCCGGACCGGTGCCGAGCCGTACGGCCGTCACCGCCACGACCGCGCCGAGCACGAGCCCCGCCGCCACGTCGTGCGGATAGTGCACCCCGACGAAGACCCGGGAGAACGCCATCAGCAGGGCCGCCGGGGCCGTCAGCCACAGCAGCGCGCGGCCCGTCAGGGCGAGGGCGACGGTGGCGGCGCCCGCGATGGTGGCGTGGTTGCTGGGGAAGGACCAGTCGCCCGGCGGCGGGCAGGCGCTGAGCGGTGCGGTGGCGTCGGCCACCGCCCGGCACGGACGCTCCTGCGTGAAGCCGGACTTGAGCAGCTCACTGCACACGTACGCCACAGCCGTGGCCAGAGGTGCAAGGACCGCTATCGCGAACGCCCGGGTCGTGTCGCGTCTGGCCCGCCACCAGGTGACGGCGAACAGCGCGCCGAACAGCAGCAGTCCGGCCTCCGTCCATGTCTCGGCGACGTGCCGTACCCACGTTGGGGTGCCGTGGGCGAAGCCGGTGATGTCGCGGTAGAGCTCGGCGTCCTCGAAGTCCATGGTCACGGACCGTAGGCGGCGGGCCGATCCGGTCACACCCCGCGATCGACAGGTGCCGCCCCTGACGGAAGACAGGGGGTGACACGGACCGCGGGGGGCGCGCGCCGGAATGATGATCCGGAAAAGTTGTCATCCGAGGCGGCGGGTGGAGCAAGCTAGCGCGCCGATCTCTCGTACAGTTTGCGCCGTGGGATCTCTGCGCAATCCGGTCGGGCCGCTTCCCTCCTCCATCTACTGGCGACGGAGGGCCGTACTGCTGTCCGTGGTCGCCCTGTTGGCGCTGCTGACCACCTGGGTGCTGGTCTCGGGCGGCGGAGGCGGCAGGAACGGCGCGGGCGGGGCCGACGGCAAGAACCCCGCGCCCTCGACGATCACACCGGGGCCCTCGGGCTCCGGGCCGGCGATCAGCCAAGCGCCGGGCGGGCGCGACGAGTCGACCGCCGGCGGGGACTCCGACGGCTCGGGCTCGGACTCGGGGGACGGCTCCGGGGGCGGCGGTGGTTCGGTGGAGGGTTCGTCCGGCGGGTCGGGCGGCAGCGGTTCGGCCGGCGGCGGCTCGGGCAGCGGTGTCGGCGCGGACGACACGGTCGCCGACGGCTCCTCACTGCCCGACTGCGTCTCCGGCCAGATGAAGCTGACGGTGCGCAGCCGGCACAACGCGTACGAGCCCGGCGAGACGCCCGCCCTGCTGCTGACCGCGACGAACTCCTCCACCTACGACTGCAAGGTCGATCTCGGCCCGAAGAACGCGGTGGTGACGGTCACTCAGGCGGGCTCCGAGGAGTCCCTGTGGTCCTCCGCCGACTGCCCAGCGAACCCCGCCGGCCTGCGCTTTCGCGTACCGGCCGGCGACAGCATCACGTACACCGTGAAGTGGGACCGCAAGCCCAGCGCCCCGCAGTGCGCGACGCCCGCCGCCGGGTCGGCCGGGCCGGGCACGTATCTGGTGGAGGCGACGGCGCCCGGGTTCGGGACGACGCAGACGTCGTTCGTGCTGGAGAACGACTGAGCGCTGCGCCGGAGCTCCGGGAGAGTCCGCGAGAGCTCCGCTAGACGTAGCGCTCCAGGATCGAGCTCTCCGCCAGCCGGGACAGACCCTCCCGCACGCTGCGCGCGCGGGCCTCGCCGACGCCGTCCACCGTCTGGAGGTCGTCGACGCTCGCGGCGAGCAGCTTCTGCAGGCCGCCGAAGTGCTCCACCAGGCGGTCGATGATGGCGCCGGGCAGCCTCGGCACCTTGGCCAGCAGGCGGAAGCCGCGCGGGGAGACCGCCGAGTCCAGCGCCTCCGGTGAGCCGGTGTAGCCCAGCGCCCGTGCCACCGTGGGCAGTTCGAGCAGCTCGGCGTGGGTGAGCGCGTCCAGCTCGTACAGCGCCTCGTCGACCGTGCGGGAGCGCTTGGCCGTCGGCTCGGGGACGTAGTCGCGCACGACCAGCTCGCGCTCGGGCTCGACGCCCGCGATCAACTCGTCCAGCTGGAGGGCGAGCAGGCGTCCGTCGGTGCCCAGCTCCACCACGTACTCGGCGATCTCGGTCGCGATGCGCCGGACCATCTCCAGGCGCTGGGCGACCGCGGAGACGTCGCGGACCGTCACCAGGTCCTCGATCTCCAGCGCTGACAACGTTCCCGCGACCTCGTCCAGGCGGAGCTTGTAGCGCTCCAGGGTCGCGAGCGCCTGGTTGGCGCGGGAGAGGATCGCCGCCGAGTCCTCCAGGACGCGGCGCTGGCCCTCGACGTAGAGGGCGATCAGCCGCATCGACTGGGAGACCGAGACGACCGGGAAGCCGACCTGCTTGCTGACCCGGTCCGCCGTGCGGTGCCGGGTGCCGGTCTCCTCCGTGGGGATCGTCGCGTCGGGCACGAACTGCACGCCCGCTCTGAGGATCTTCGACAGGTCGGACGACAGCACGATGCCGCCGTCGAGCTTGCACAGCTCCCGCAGTCGTGTCGCCGTGAACTCGACATCCAGGACAAAACCGCCCGTGCTCATCGACTCGACGGTCTTGTCGAAGCCGAGGACGATGAGCCCGCCGGTGTTGCCGCGGAGTACCCGCTCCAGTCCGTCCCGCAGGGTCGTGCCCGGTGCCACCGCGCTCAGGGAGGCGCGCATCAGGCCATCGGCACCGGAACTCCCGCCGGACTTTCCGGGAGCTGCCGCCCGGTCGTTGGCTGCCACTGCACTCCTCCGGTCGCAGGTTCTTCAGGCGCTCCCGTTTCGCACATTCGGTTCGTACGGACGGGCGAGACCAGGGCAAAGTCTACCGGCGGTCCTCGTCGTCCCGTGGGGCCTCTCGCCGACGCGAGCGCGGAAGGACCCGCAGCGCGTCCCCTATGTCGGCCACTTCCAGCACCTTCATGCCCGTGGGGACCTTGCCCGGGTCGCCCGGTACGAGGGCGTGCGTGAAGCCCAGACGGTGTGCCTCGGCCAGCCTGCGCTGCACGCCCGTGACCCGTCTGACCTCGCCCGCGAGGCCCACCTCGCCGATCGCGACGAGGTTCTTGGGGAGAGGTGTGTCACTCGCGGCCGAGGCCAGGGCGAGGGCGACGGCGAGGTCCGCGGCGGGCTCCGAGAGCTTCACTCCGCCCACCGTCGCGGAGTAGATGTCCCGCTTGCCGAGCGCGCTGATCCGGCCGCGCTGCTCCAGGACGGCCAGCATCATCGACACCCGCGAGGTCTCCAGACCGGACGTCGTGCGGCGGGGCGAGGGGATCTGCGAGTCGACGGTGAGCGCCTGGACCTCGGCCACCAGGGGGCGACGGCCCTCCAGGGTGACCGTCAGGCAGGTGCCGGGGACCGGCTCGGCGCGACGGGTCAGGAAGAGTCCGCTCGGGTCGGCGAGGCCGGTGATGCCCTCGTCGTGCAGCTCGAAGCAGCCCACCTCGTCCGTCGCGCCGTAGCGGTTCTTGACGCCCCGCACGAGCCGCAGGCGCGCGTGCCGGTCGCCCTCGAAGTGGAGCACCACGTCCACGAGGTGCTCCAGGAGGCGGGGGCCGGCGATGGCGCCGTCCTTCGTGACGTGTCCCACGAGGAGGGTGGACATCCCGCGTTCCTTGGAGGCGCGGATGAGCGCACCGGCCACCTCCCGGACCTGGGCCATGCCGCCGGGCGCGCCGTCGATCTCCGGCGAGGCCACGGTCTGCACGGAGTCGAGGATCAGCAGCGACGGCTTCACCGCGTCCAAGTGCCCGAGCACGGCGGCCAGATCGGTCTCGGCCGCGAGGTACAGATGGTCGTCGAGAGCGCCGATGCGGTCCGCGCGCAGCCGCACCTGGCTCGCCGACTCCTCACCGGTGACATAGAGCGTGCGGTGCTCGTCGCTCGCGGACTTGGCCGCCACGTCCAGCAGCAGGGTGGACTTGCCGACGCCGGGCTCGCCCGCGAGGAGCACGACCGCGCCGGGCACCAGACCGCCGCCGAGGACCCGGTCCAACTCGGGCACGCCGGTGGAGCGCGCGGTCGCCTGCCGCCCGTCGATCTGCCCGATGGGCAGCGCGGAACTCGTCACCCGCCCCGGCGCCGTCGTGCGGACCGCGGGCGCGCCGTACTCCTCGACCGTCCCCCACGCCTGGCACTCGGGGCAGCGGCCGAGCCACTTGGCCGTCTGCCAGCCGCACTCGGTGCAGCGGTAGGACGGTCGGTCCTTCGTGGTCTTGGTACGGGCAGCCATGCGATGAACCGTATCCGAGCCCACTGACATCGCCGTACGGCCGTGTGCGCGCCGCTGTTCCGGGCTGCCGCAGAGGGCGACTGGTCATGCACAGGCCACGGAATTAGGCATTCCTGTACCCCATTGAGGGATCGTTTCACCCGTATGGATTAAAACTGCTCAAGCAGGCAGAAGGGGCCACCTGGAGCCGCCTACGGTCCCTCAATGATGAGCAGCACTCCGGAGACCCCGACCCGCACTCCCGGCGCGCATCGGGCGCACCGGGAGGCGCGCGATCGCGCGGCGGCGCGTACGTTGGCGCAGCGGCCGCCCGCGCGCTACGAGCCCTATCTGGACGGGCTGTTCACCTACTGCCTGTCCGTCCTGTGCGACCACGACGCCGCGACCGCGGCCCTCGGCGACGCCCTCGCGCTCGCCGAGCGGCGCGGGCAGCGGGTGCCGCAGGCCCCGGCGGACCGGCGGCCCTGGCTGTACGCGCTGGCCCGCTGGGCGTGTCTGCGCAAGCTGGCCGAGGCCAAGCAGAAACGTCAGGGCAGCCATGCGGCGGGCCGGCACGGCGCGCACCGGACGACCGGGGAGCGGGCCGCCGGTCCGCCCGTCTCCGAGGAGGTCCAGGAGCAGCGGCGCGGCGAACTCGCCCTGCTCGCCTGGCCGGAGGCCGCCGGCACCACGCCGGAGCAGCGCGAGGCGCTCGAACTCGCCGTGCGCCACCACCTCGCCGCCCACGAGGTCGCCGCCGTCCTCGGTATGGACCCGGCCGCGGCCCGCGAACTGCTCGCCGCTGCCGCCTGCGAGGTCGAGCGCACCCGCGCGGCCCTCGCCGTCGTCGAGACCGGCGCCTGCCCGGGCGTCGCCCGGCTGACCGGTGACCACCAGGTCGTGCTCGGCACGGCCCTGCGCCGCGAACTGGTCCGGCACGTCGACGACTGCCCGCGCTGCCGCCGCACCGCCGAGCGCGCGATCCCCGGCCGCTGGCCCGGCGCGACCGTCACCCCCGCCGAACTGCCCGTGCTCCAGGCGCCCCGCGCGGCCCTGCACATGGCCCTCGCGCACCACCCGCGCGCGCGGGGTGGCGCCGTGCCGCGCTTCGACCGGAGCGGCTTTCCGATGGACCCGAAGGACCGTGCCGCCCGCAGGGACCGGTTCCGCGCGCGTGCCGTCACGACGACCGTCGTCGCCACCGTCGTCGCCGCCCCGGTCATCGCCCTGTGGGCCGCCTACCGGGGCACCCCGACCGCCGACGGCGTCGACGGCGGCTCGGCCAGCGCGAGCGAGGCGCACGGCCCCGGCGCGCTCGACGGCGACGCGGCGGGCGCCGGCTACGAGAACGCCGGCAACGCCAGCACCCGGCCCGGCGGCCGCTTCGGCGAGCGTCCCGGTCCGGACGTCCTGGTCGAGGTCGTCAGCGTCAGCGGCGCGCGCGCCGGGCAGCTTCGGGTGTCGGCCGACAACAGCGGAGACACCACGCTCGTCACCCTCACGGCGACGGGCCGCGGGCCGGTGCGCTGGTCGGCGAGCACGGGAGCGCACTGGCTGTATCTGAGCCAGTCGGCGGGAACGCTGGCGCCCGGCGAGTCGTTGACGATCAAGGTGCACGTCGACCAGCTGCGCGAGCCGTCCGGGTACTGGAGCGCGCGGGTGGCGATCTCACCCGCCGGCGCCCTCGTCTCCATCGAGGGTTACGGCAGCGCCCCGACCCCCTCCGACCCGGGCGGCCACGACCCCGGACCCGACCCCCGTCCGAGCGATCCGACCCACCCCGGGACGCCCGGCGACCCGCCGCCCTCGTCGTCCGGGCCGGATCCGACGCCGACGAGCCCGCCTCCGTCCGATCCGACCCCCGGTGACCCCACGCCGAGCGACCCGCCGACCGGCGATCCGCCGCCCTCCTCGCCCGAGCCCTCGCCCGAAGGGCCTTCGGACCCGGTGAGCTCGGCACCGCCGCCCGGTGGGAGCGGGGAGCCGAGCCCGTCGGACTCGTAGTGCGCCGGTTCCGGAGCGGGCCGGCTAGCCGGCGGGATCCGCCGGATGCGGCGCCAGCAGCGGCAGCTGCGACGCCAGGCGCTCCTCGCAGAGTTCGACCAGACGGTCGTAGCCTGCCTTGCCCATCAGCTCGATCAGCTCCGGCCGGTAGGACACGTACACCGGGTCGCCCGCGCCGTGCGCGGAGGTCGCCGACGTGCACCACCAGTGCAGGTCGTGGCCGCCCGGGCCCCAGCCGCGGCGGTCGTACTCGCCGATCGACACCTGGAGCACCCGGGTGTCGTCGGGCCGGTCGATCCACTCGTACGTCCGCCGCACCGGCAGCTGCCAGCAGACGTCCGGCTTGGTCTCCAGCGGCTCGCGGCCCTCCTTCAGGGCGAGGATGTGCAGCGAGCAGCCCGCGCCGCCCTCGAAGCCGGGGCGGTTCTGGAAGATGCAGGAGCCCTGGAAGGGGCGGGTCTGGCGGTCGCCGTCCTCGTCCTCCGAGACCCAGCCGTGCTCCATGCCCTCGTCGTGGTGCTGCCAGATCTCCGGCGTGAGTCTCGCCACATGCTCGGCGACGCGCTTCTCGTCGTCCTCGTCCGAGAAATGCGCCCCCAGCGTGCAGCAGCCGTCGTCCGCGCGGCCCGCCTGGATGCCCTGGCAGCCGCTGCCGAAGATGCAGTTCCAACGGGAGGTCAGCCATGTCAGATCACAGCGGAAGACCTGCTCGTCGTCCGCCGGATCAGGGAACTCCACCCATGCGCGCGCGAAGTCGAGGCCCTTCTCGTCCGGTTCCCGGGAGCCCTTCTTGGACTTCTTCGACGTCATGGCCGCCTTCGCCGGCGAAGAACCCTTGCCGGGTTTGGCCGTCTTGTCGTCCTTCGCCTTTTTCGTCTTTGGCACGGGTCCAGGGTACGGCGTCCGTACCTGCGACTTCGAGGACGGAGGATCGCCCTGGTGGCAGTAGCGTTCCGTACATGAGACTCGGTGTCCTCGACGTGGGATCTAACACGGTGCATCTGCTGGTGGTGGATGCACACCCTGGCGCGCGGCCGTTGCCGGCCCACTCGCACAAGGCGGAATTGCGCCTTGCGCAACTCCTCGACGGCGGCGGGGCCATCGGCCCCCACGGTGTCGACCGGCTGATCGGCGTCGTGCACGAGGCGCTCCAGGCCGCCGAGGACAAGGGTGTCGAGGAAGTTCTCCCGTTCGCGACGTCCGCGGTGCGGGAGGCGACCAACGCCGATGACGTGCTCGCGCGGGTGAAGGCCGAGACCGGGGTCGAGCTGCAGGTTCTCACCGGCGCGGAGGAGGCCCGGCTGACCTTCCTCGCGGCGCGGCGCTGGTTCGGCTGGTCGGCCGGGAAGCTGCTCGTGCTCGACATCGGGGGCGGGTCCCTGGAGATCGCGTACGGCATTGACGAGGAGCCGGACGCCGCCGTGTCGCTCCCGCTGGGCGCGGGCCGGCTGACGGCCGCGTGGCTGCCCGGTGATCCGCCGGAGGCGGACGACATACGGGCGCTGCGCCGGCATGTGCGGGCGCAGATCGCACGCACGGTGGGCGAATTCAGCCGCTTCGGGGCGCCCGAGCACGTGGTCGCCACGTCCAAGACCTTCAAGCAGCTGGCCCGGATCGCCGGCGCCGCCCGCTCGGCGGAAGGGCTCTACACGCAGCGCGAGCTGAAGCGGGAGTCCCTGGAGGCGTGGGTGCCGCGGCTGGCCGGGATGACGACGGCACAGCGCGCGGAGCTGCCGGGCGTCTCGGAGGGGCGCGCCGGGCAGCTGCTGGCGGGGGCGCTGGTGGCCGAGGGGGCGATGGACCTGTTCGGGGTGGAGACGCTGGAGGTCTGCCCCTGGGCGCTGCGGGAGGGCGTGATCCTGCGGAAGCTGGATCACCTGTCGGTGGGCTGACGCCCGCCCTCGGCGGGGTCGCGCCCCGGTGGTTGTCGGTGGGCTGATGACCGTCTCGGCGGGGTCGTGCCCCGGTGGTTGTGGATGGGCTGACGCCCGCCCCCTGCGGAGACGCCCGCGGTTGTTGTCGGTGGGCTGACGCCCGCCTCGGAGGGGACGCCCCCGGCGGTTGTGGGTGGGCTCACGCCCGCCCCCTGCGGAGACGCACCCGGCGGCGCACTGCTTGGCGCACGGCGCGGCGCACGGTGCGGCGCGAGCGCCGGGGGACGGCACCGCGACCCACGTGAAGCCCGCCACACACCCCGCCCCCGCCGACCGGGCATCCGCCCAGTTCGCGCACGTGGCCGATTGTGGAGCCTCCACGCGAGCGTGTGGTCATCGGTTCCCCGGCCTCCGGTGCCGCCCCGTACGCTGTCCCCGTGGCAGAACCAGTGGTGCGCATCCCGGATGCGAAGGTCGCCCTGTCGACGGCCTCCGTCTATCCGGAGTCGACGGCGACGGCCTTCGAGATCGCCGCGCGCCTCGGGTACGACGGCGTCGAGGTCATGGTGTGGACCGACCCCGTCAGCCAGGACATGGAGGCGCTGCGCCGGCTCAGCGACTACCACCAGATCCCGATCCTCGCCATCCACGCCCCCTGCCTGCTGATCACCCAGCGGGTCTGGTCCACCGACCCGTGGACCAAGCTCCAGCGCGCCCAGGCGGCCGCCGAGAAGCTCGGGGCCTCCACGGTCGTCGTGCACCCGCCGTTCCGTTGGCAGCGCCAGTACGCCCGGGACTTCGTCGCCGGCATCTGGCGCATGGCGAACGAGACGGATGTGCGGTTCGCCGTCGAGAACATGTACCCCTGGCGCTACCGCGACCGCGAGATGCTCGCCTACGCCCCAGACTGGGACGTGACGAAGGACGACTACCGGAACTTCACCATCGATCTCAGCCATACGGCGACCGCCCGGACGGACGCCGTGCAGATGATCGACCGGATGGGGGACCGCCTCGGGCACGTCCATCTCGCGGACGGCCGCGGATCGGCCAAGGACGAGCACCTCGTCCCGGGCCGCGGCACCCAGCCCTGCGCCGAGGTGCTGGAGCGCCTCGCGCTCAGTGGCTTCGACGGGCACGTCGTCATCGAGGTCAACACCCGCCGCGCCATGTCCGGCGCCGAACGCGAGGCCGACCTCGCCGAGGCCCTCGCCTTCACGCGGCTGCACCTGGCCTCGGCGGTGCGGGTGCCCCGGCCATGAGCGACACCACTCGCGGAGTGGGCGCCAGACGCCGGGGCCGCCCCCCTCGTACGGAATCCGCCGGCACCCGCGACCGCATCCTCGACGCGGCCCGCGAGGAGTTCGCCGAGCGGGGCTACGAGAAGACGTCCGTGCGCGGCATCGCCAAGGCGGCCGGCGTGGACTCCGCCCTCGTGCACCACTACTTCGGCACCAAGGAGCAGGTCTTCGAGGCGTCGGTGGAGGTCGCCCTCGTGCCCGCCCTCAAGGTGCGCGACGCCGTGCTGTCGGCGCCCCTCGACGCCGTCGGCGAACGCATGACCCGCTTCCTCTTCGGGCTCTGGGAGAACCCCGCCACCCGCAAGCCGCTGCTCGCCATCGTCCGCTCGGCGGTCAATAACGAGGCCGCCGCCACGGTGTTCCGGCGGCTCGTCTCGGCCCAGCTGCTGCGCCGGATCGCCGGCGAGATCGACGCACCGGACGCCGAACTGCGCGCCGAGCTGGCCGCCGCCCAGCTGGTGGGCGTCGCGATGATGCGGTACGTCATCAAGATCGAGCCGATCGCGTCGGCGGATCCGGAGCAGATCATCGCGCGCGTGGCGCCCGTGGTGCAGGGGCACCTGACCGGCCCGTGACGGACCGGATCGCCGGTACCGCAAGGCATGCGTCGCCGACGCGAGCGCGATTTCGCGAGACATGCGTCCCGTATTCCGGACACCTCGTCCCGCCCTCTGGATGTCGGGCGTACGCTCGTTAGCAGTCAGAAGTCTCTGATCGCAGTCCCAGCAGTCTTGATCGCAGTCCCAGCAGTCCCAGCAGTCCTTGAAGGAGCGAGCGACGATGCCCGAGCTGAGGTCCCGCACAGTCACCCACGGTCGCAACATGGCGGGCGCCCGCGCCCTTATGCGCGCCTCCGGTGTACCCGGTGCGGACATCGGCCGGAAGCCGATCATCGCGGTGGCGAACTCCTTCACCGAGTTCGTGCCCGGCCACACCCACCTCCAGCCCGTCGGCCGGATCGTCAGCGAGGCGATCAGGGAGGCCGGCGGCATCCCGCGCGAGTTCAACACGATCGCCGTCGACGACGGCATCGCGATGGGCCACGGCGGCATGCTGTACAGCCTCCCCTCCCGCGACCTGATCGCCGACAGCGTGGAGTACATGGTCGAGGCCCACTGCGCCGACGCCCTGATCTGCATCTCCAACTGCGACAAGATCACCCCGGGCATGCTGAACGCGGCCCTGCGCCTGAACATCCCGACGGTGTTCGTCTCCGGCGGCCCGATGGAGTCCGGCCGCGCGACGCTGGTCGACGGCACGGTCCGCACGCTCGACCTGGTCGACGCGATCTCCGACGCCGTGAACGACAAGATCTCGGACGAGGACATCCTCCGTATCGAGGAGAACGCCTGTCCGACCTGCGGCTCCTGTTCCGGCATGTTCACCGCCAACTCGATGAACTGCCTGACCGAGGCCATCGGCCTGTCCCTGCCCGGCAACGGCTCGGTCCTCGCCACGCACACGGCCCGTAAGGCCCTGTACGAGGACGCGGCCCGCACGGTCATGGACATCACCCGCCGCTACTACGAGCAGGACGACGAGACGGTCCTGCCGCGCAACGTCGCCACCTTCGCGGCCTTCGAGAACGCCATGGCCCTCGACATCGCGATGGGCGGCTCGACCAACACGATCCTGCACCTGCTGGCCGCCGCCCAGGAGGCGGGCGTTCCGTTCGGCCTTGAGCAGATCAACGAGGTCAGCCGCCGGGTTCCCTGCCTGGCGAAGGTCGCGCCGAACGTCGCCAAGGACCGCACGTACTACATGGAGGACGTGCACCGCGCCGGCGGCATCCCGGCCCTGCTCGGCGAGCTGCACCGCGCCGGCCTGCTGAACGAGGACGTGCACGCCGTCCACAGCCCGTCCCTGTCGGACTGGCTGAAGACCTGGGACGTGCGCGGCGGATCCCCGTCGCCGAAGGCCGTCGAGCTGTGGCACGCCGCCCCCGGCTGCGTCCGCTCCGCCGAGGCCTTCTCCCAGTCCGAGCGCTGGGAGGCGCTCGACGAGGACGCCGAGGGCGGCTGCATCCGCAGCGCCGAGCACGCGTACTCCAAGGACGGCGGCCTGGCGGTCCTGAAGGGCAACCTCGCCGTCGACGGCTGCGTGGTGAAGACCGCGGGCGTGGACGAGTCCATCTGGACCTTCGAGGGCCCGGCGGTCGTCTGCGAGTCGCAGGAGGAGGCCGTCGAGAAGATCCTCAACAAGCAGGTGACCGACGGCGATGTCGTCGTCATCCGCTACGAGGGTCCCAAGGGCGGCCCCGGCATGCAGGAGATGCTCTACCCGACGTCCTTCCTCAAGGGCCGCGGGCTCGGCAAGACCTGCGCCCTGATCACCGACGGCCGCTTCTCCGGCGGCACCTCGGGCCTGTCCATCGGCCACGCCTCCCCGGAGGCCGCGTCCGGCGGCACGATCGCCCTCGTAGAGGACGGCGACCGGATCCGGATCGACATCCCGAATCGCTCGATCGAGTTGCTGGTCGACGATGCGGAACTCGCCCGCCGTGAGCAGGCGTTGAACGGGACGTACGCCCCGAAGAACCGCGACCGCAAGGTGTCGGCCGCCCTGCGGGCCTACGCGGCCATGGCGACCAGCGCGGACAAGGGCGCGGTGCGGGACGTGAGCAAGCTGGGCTGAGGGGCCTGGACTTATAGGCGCGGGGCCGCCTCCTGCTGGTGCGGGGGCGGCCCTTTCGTGTGTGCGGGGGAGGGTGGGGCCCTTCGCGTGTGCGGCGGTGGGGCCGTACGGCCTACCAGTCGGCGGGGTTCCGGCCGTCGACGGTGAAGACGGTGCCGTCGGGTGCGCTTGCGTAGACGTGGCCGTCCGCGAGTGGCTCTGCGGCAGGTCGCGTGTCAGATGATCCGGGTCCGCGTCGACTGTCGGTGGGGGGCGGCCATGTCACGTGCACGAGGGCGGTGGGGGAGTACGGCCTACCAGTCGGCGGGGTCCCGGCCGTCGACGGCGAAGACGGTGCCGTCGGGTGCGCTCGCGTAGACGTGGCCGTCCGCGAGCACCGGCTCCGGCAGGTCGGGTGTCACGTGGTCCGGGTCCGTGCCGAGCCGGACCGGTGTCTCGCCCACGAGCCGGCCGCTGCGGGCGTCCACGGCCAGCAGCCGGCCGTCGGGAGCGCTGAGATACACGTTCCGGCCGTCGGTGACGGGCGAGGACGTGCGCAGCACCGATGTCGGCAGGCTCCACAGCCGCTTGCCCGCCGCCATGTCGACGGCGACCAGCGAGCCGCCGTCGCCCACCAGATAGACGACGTTCCCGTGCGCGGTGCCGCGGGCCTGCATGACCGGCAGGGGAAGTGTCACGCGCCGCGTCGCCCGGTCGGCGGGGGAGTAGCGGATGACGGTCCTGGTGTCGCTGTAGATGCCGTCCACGACGGCGAGGAAGACCGACCCGTCCGACGAGTCAAGGAGTTCCAGCGTCCCTTTCAGCCGCGCGTCCCAGCGCACGTCACCCGTGGCCGGGTCCAGCGCGGTGACCCGAGTGCTCGACCCGTCGTCGGAGGTGAGCGTGGTGTACGCCAGCGGATCCCCGGCGAAGGAGACGAAGTACGGCTCCTTGTGGCCCGGAACGGCCCGCCTCCACTTGGTGTCGCCCGAAGCGCCGTCCACACCGGTGACCGTGCCGTCGGTGCCGGTGAGCAACAGCATGCCGCCGACGACGGTGCCGGAAGCGGGCGCGCTCCGCTGCCAACGCGCCTTGCCCGTGGCCGGGTCGAGGCCCTGCAGCCCGCTCTCCGGCTCCGTCGCCGGGTGCACGAGCCCGCCCGCCACGACCGGCGGCCCGCTCACGTGCGACATGCCGACGGGATGCCGCCACAGTGACCGGCCGTCCAACGGGTCGAGCGCGTAGACGAGCCCGGACTGCGCACACAACAACTTCCCCGCCCCGTACGAACAGTGGGGCGTGCCCTTCCGGGGCGCCGGCGCCTTTGCCCACGCGTCGAAACCGGCGGAGGCGGTCTCCCGGCCCTCCCGCGACGGCGACGGCTCCCCGCCGGCGAGCAGCTGCACCGAGACCAGCGCGACGAGCGCGGCGACGCCGACGCCGGCCGTCGCCATGAGCTTGCGTCGCCGCCGGGGAGGCCGTTCGGAGACCTCGCCCTTCTTCTCCTCGACGCGCGGCTTCGGCTTCGGCTCCGGCTGGGACGGCTTCTCGCCGGCCCGCTGCGCCGGAATGAACGCCTGGGTGTCGTACGACGCCGCCACCGACCGCAGTTCCCGCATCAACTCGTCCGGCGTGGGCCGGTCCTCGGGCTCCTTCGCCAGGCAGCGCAGCACGAGCGGCGCGAGATTGACGGGCAGACCCGTCAGGTCCGGCTCGTCATGGACGACCTGGTAGGCGACGACGTACGGACTGTCCGAGTCGAACGGCCCCCGCCCCGTCGCCGCGTGCACCAGCACCGACCCGAGCGCGAAGATGTCGGCGGCCGGCCCGACCTCCCGCGGCCGCCGGAACTGCTCCGGGGCCATGAACGGCGGCGTACCGATCAACTTCCCCGTCTCGGTCCGCAGTTCACTGTCCTTTGGCCGAGATATACCGAAGTCGATGACCTTCGGGCCGTCCTCGGCGAGCAGCACGTTGCTGGGCTTCAGATCCCGGTGCACCACGCCGACCCGGTGTATGTCCCGCAGCGCCTCGGCGAGCCCGGCCATCAGTCGGCGGAGCTGCGCCGGGTCCATCGGGCCGTTCCGCTTCACATGTTCGGCGAGGGTCGGGCCGGGGATGAACAGCGTGGCCATCCAGGGCCGTTCGGCCTCCGGATCGGCGTCCACGACGGGCGCGGTGAAGGCCCCGCTGACCCGGCGAGCCGCCCCCACCTCCTGCCGGAACCGCCCCCTGAACTCGGGATCCCTGGCGAATTCCGCATGCACGACCTTCACCGCGAGCTGCATCCCCGAGGTGCTGCGGGCGAGATGGACGACGCCCATGCCACCGGAGCCCAGACGTGACTCCAGACGGTAGTGACCGGCGTACTCGGGAAGTTCCGCTTCCGCGCCCGCTCCGGCGTCCTGCTGCGGCGCCATGGGACCACCCCCGTGCTGTTCGTCCGCGCGCGCGACGCACGGAGCCTAGTCGATGACTCGTACGAGACAGAGGCGGCTTGCTAGCCTCCGTGTTCCCAACACGCACATGTGTGCGTGGCGTGATTTAGGGGAATCAACGGGACCCCATGGCAGTCATGGGGATCAACGGGGGAGGTTCGATCATGTCCACTGACCGAGTTGAAGAGGTCGAGAGAGCCGACGAGGCCCAGGGGACCGCGGGCGAGGCCGTCGCCACCCTGGCCGCCACGGCCACGGGGGTGCGCTACTACCCGGTCGCGCCGGGCGTCCGCCTGAACGTCCGCAGGGGGCCGGGCACCCAGTACTCCATCGTCCGCGTCCTGCCCGAGGGCGCCATGGTGCCGATCTACTGCCAGACGCCGGGCACGAACGTCAGCGGCCCCTACGGCACGTCGAACATCTGGGACAACATCGACGACGGCGAGTACGTCGCGGACGCCTATGTGCAGACGGGAAGCGACGGCTACGTCCGTCCCCGCTGCGGCTGAGCCCGTAGGAGCCCGCGGCCACGCCGGAGCCATAATCGACATGTGAGCGAGAAGAACGGCACCCCGGCCACCCCCGCGGGCTCCACGGGCCCCCGCCCCGAGCCCCTGCACTTCTTCGGCACGACCTGGGTCGACCACGATCACGGCTACACCGCCCGTCGCATCGCCGTGTCCGTCGGTTCCCTCGCCTGCGCGGCCGTCTCCTGCCTCGTCCTGCGCTTCGCCTTCCAGGGGCTCCAGATCGCGGCCATCGGCGACTTCGTCACCGTCCTGGTCGTCGTGATGTTCGCCGTGTGCAGCGCACTCGCCTTCCGCCACACCTGGGAGGGCTTCAGCAAGCGCCCCGACCCCCACCGCCAGGCCTCCCTCCGCGGCCTCCTGGCCATCGGCTTCGTCGGCTCCCTCCTCGCCTACTTCCTCCGCTCCCTCTCCGAGGCCCCCGGCGAGAAGCTCCACCGCGAGGAATACGAGAAGGCCCGCAAAGACCACGAGAACCGCACGACCCGCCGCACGGGCAACCCGTCGAAGAAGCGGCGCCGGCCCTAGCCCCGCACCCGTTACGGGCGAGCCCCTCCAGCCGAGCCTCATCCCACCCCCGGCGGAGACGGAAGCACTCCTGGTGCAGGCAGGCACGGAAGCGCTCATAGTGCAGGCGAGGACTGCGACGGCCCACCCGCCGACCAGGACGGCCGCGACTCACCTGTCGGCCCCGCCAACAGCGCCCCACCCGCCGTCCGCGACGCCGTCCACTCACTTCTCGGCAAACCCGACGCCGTCCGCGACTCCGTCGTCTCACTTCTCGGTAAACCCGACGCCGTCCGCGACTCCGTCGTCTCACTTCTCGGTAAACCCGACGCCGTCCGCGACGCCGTCGACTCACCTCTCGGCAAACTCGGTGCACACCCCACCGTCCGGCGCCACCATGGCCGTATGAGCGCCCCCTCCCACGCCGACCGGGCCCACGCCTTCAACGCCGCCGCAGCCCAGTACGCGGCGAACCGTCCCTCCTACCCGCCCGCCCTCTTCGACGCGATCGAGGAGCTCGCCGGCCGCCCCCTCACCGGCGCGCGCGTAGTCGACGTGGGTGCCGGCACGGGCATCGCCACCGCCCTGCTGCGCCGCCGCGGCGCCGACGTACTGGCCGTGGAGCCCGGCGCGGGCATGGCGGCCCAGTTCCGCAGCGTCCACCCCGACCTGCCGATCGTCCGCGGCAACGGCGACGCCCTCCCCCTCGCCACCGCCTCCGCCGACTTCATCACGTACGCCCAGGCCTGGCACTGGACCGACCCCGCCCGCTCGGCGCCGGAGGCGCTACGCGTGCTGCGTCCCGGCGGGGCGCTGGCCCTGTGGTGGAACACCACCCCGCTCGACATCCCGTGGCACGCCGCCCAGGCAGCCCGGATCGGCCGCCGCTTCGGCGTCCACCCCGTCGTCGAGCAGAACGGCAGCGGCGCCCAGAACGCCCTGACCGACCCCACCGGCACACTGCACTTCACCCGCCGCAAGGTCCGCTGGAGCCGCCGCGTCCCCCTGGACACGCACCTCGCCAACATCGGCAGCCACTCGATCTTCCTCGTCCACGGCACGGAGGCCAGCACCACCTTCCTCACCGAGGAGAGGCAGTTCCTCCTCGACGCCTTCCCGGACGGAATCATCGAAGAGACCTACGACGTGGACCTCCTGGTAGCCCTGGCCACCCCTTCGTGAACCCACCCCCCCATCCCTCTCCGCACTCCACCGCAACGCCGATCCCCCCACATCCGCCCGCCCCGCCACCCGGTGAGGGCGGGCGAGCCATATCCGGGCGCGAACCCGGCACCTCACACCCGGCACCTCACACCCGGCGCAGCCCAGACCGCCTCCCCGCCTCGGCGCTTGACGGCACAGCCCGACCGGAGCACTATTCATCGCATGATGAATTATTCGTCCGTTCGCTCCGACCCTCCCGACACTCCGGCCATCCGAGCCGAGGCCCTGAACGTCGAACGCGGTCCCCGCCAGGTACTCCGCGACCTCGACTTCACCGTCCCGCGCGGCCAGATCACCGGTCTGCTCGGCCCCTCAGGCTGCGGCAAGACGACGTTGATGAGGTCGATCGTCGGCACCCAGGCCAAGGTCACCGGCACCCTTGACGTCCTCGGCCGCCCCGCCGGCCACCCCACCCTGCGCACCCGCATCGGTTACGTCACCCAAGCCCCCTCCGTCTACGACGACCTGACCATCCGCCAGAACCTCGCCTACTTCGCCGCGATCCTCGACCCGGGCCGCGCCGCCACCGACCGGCGCCACGAGAACGTCACCCGCGCCATCGCCGACGTCGACCTCACCAGCCACGCCGACTCCCTGGCCGGCAACCTCTCCGGCGGCCAGCGCAGCCGCGTCTCCCTGGCCGTCGCCCTCCTCGGCACCCCCGAACTCCTCGTCCTCGACGAGCCGACCGTCGGCCTGGACCCGGTCCTGCGCCGAGACCTGTGGAACCTCTTCCACGACATCGCCGCCACCCGCGGCGCCACCCTCCTCATCTCCTCCCACGTCATGGACGAGGCCGAGCGCTGCCACCGCCTCCTCCTCATGCGCGAGGGCCAGATCCTCGCCGACGACACTCCCGACGCCCTCCGCACCCGCACCAACTCCGAGACCGTCGAGGCGGCCTTCCTGCACCTGGTCGACGAGGCGGTCGCGGCCGCCCGCGCGAAGGAGACCACGCGATGACCACCACGACGAGCCCGACCACCACAGACCGGCCCGCCCCCACCGGCTCGCTGAACCTCGCCCGGACCACAGCCACAGCCACCCGGGTCCTGCGCCAGCTCTGCCACGATCCGCGCACCATCGCACTGATGCTGCTCGTGCCCTGCGTGATGCTGTTCCTGCTGCGTTATGTCTTCGACGGCAGCCCGCGCACCTTCGACAACATCGGCGCCTCCCTCCTCGGGATCTTCCCGCTGATCACGATGTTCCTGGTCACCTCCATCGCCACCCTGCGCGAACGCACCTCGGGCACCCTCGAACGCCTCCTCGCCATGCCCCTCGGCAAGGGCGACCTGATCGCCGGCTACGCCCTCGCCTTCGGCACCCTCGCGATCATCCAGTCGGCGTTGGCGACAGGACTCGCCCTGTGGTTCCTCGGCCTCGACGTCACCGGCAGCCCCTGGCTGCTCCTGCTCGTGGCACTGCTCGACGCCCTGCTCGGCACCGCGCTCGGTCTGTTCGTCTCGGCCTTCGCGGCCTCCGAGTTCCAGGCCGTCCAGTTCATGCCGGCCGTGATCTTCCCCCAGCTCCTCCTCTGCGGCCTGTTCACCCCCCGCGACAACATGCACCCCGCTCTGGAGGCCATCTCCAACGTCCTCCCCATGTCCTATGCGGTCGACGGCATGAACGAGGTCCTCAAGCACACCGACACGACCACCGCCTTCGTCCGCGACGCCCTGATCGTGGCGGGCTGCGCCCTGCTGGTCCTGGGGCTGGGTGCGGCGACCCTGCGGCGCCGGACCGCCTGACCGTCCCGGGGGCGGGCCCGGCGCGCGCCCGCCCGTCCGCCCACCGGACACACCACCTCGCCGACAGCCCCTCGGTGGGAGGATGAACGCGGACGACGCAACCCCCGGAGGGCACCTCAGCCATGACCCAGAAAGTCGCAGTCCTCGGCACCGGCAAGATCGGCGAAGCCCTGCTCAGCGGAATGATCCGCGGTGGCTGGGCCCCGGCCGACCTCCTGGTGACGGCCCGCCGCGCCGAACGAGCCGACGAACTCCGCACCCGCTACGGAGTCACGCCGGTCACCAACGCGGAGGCCGCCAAGACCGCCGACACCCTGATCCTCACGGTCAAGCCGCAGGACATGGGCACCCTCCTCGACGAGCTCGCCCCGCACATCCCCACGGACCGCCTGGTCATCAGCGGAGCCGCGGGTATCCCCACCTCCTTCTTCGAGGAGCGCCTCGCCGCAGGCACCCCTGTCGTCCGCGTCATGACGAACACGCCCGCCCTCGTCGACGAGGCCATGTCCGTCATCTCCGCCGGCAGCCACGCGAGCGAAGCCGACCTCGCCCACGCCGAGGAGATCTTCGGGGCCGTGGGCAAGACGCTCCGCGTCCCCGAGTCCCAGCAGGACGCCTGCACCGCCCTCTCCGGCTCCGGCCCGGCGTACTTCTTCTACCTGGTCGAAGCCATGACCGACGCCGGCATCCTCCTCGGGCTGCCCCGCGACAAGGCGCACGACCTGATCGTCCAGTCCGCGATCGGCGCCGCGACGATGCTCCGCGACAGCGGGGAACACCCCGTCAAACTCCGCGAGAACGTGACGTCCCCGGCCGGCACCACCATCAACGCCATCCGCGAACTCGAGAACCACGGCGTACGAGCCGCCCTCATCGCCGCCCTCGAAGCCGCCCGCGACCGCAGCCGCGAGCTGGCCTCCGGCAACACCAAGTGACGCCCGACCGCCCCTGCTTCGGGGGCGGTCCAAGGCGCCCCCTACACGGTCACCCCGATATCCGCAGCGGCAGTCGCAGCCGCCGGCAGCAACCCGATCCCCCGATACGCGGCATCAACGGTCGGCCGCGCCATCGCCCGAGCCCGCTCCGCACCATCCCGCAGCACCCCCTCCACATAGCCAGGATCCGCGCACAGCTCCCTGTGCCTCTCCTGTACGGGCCTGAGGACCTCGACCACGGCCTCCGCAGTGGCTGACTTCAAAGCGCCGTACGACTCATATACACCGCTCAGCTCCAATGGGTTCCCACCCGTACAGGCGGCCAGAATCTCCAGCAGATTCGCCACCCCCGGCTGCGCGTCCCGGTCGTACAGGACCTCCCGCCCGCTGTCGGTCACGGCCCGCATGACCTTCTTCCGCACCACGTCCGGCTCATCGAGCAGGTAGACGATCCCCGGCCCGGAGTCGTCGCTCTTGCCCATCTTCGACGCCGGATCCTGCAGATTCATCACCCGAGCCGCGACCTGCGGATGCGTGGCCCGAGGCACCACGAACGTATGCCCGTACCGCTGGTTGAACCGCACCGCGAGATCCCGCGCCAGCTCCACGTGCTGCGTCTGATCGTCCCCGACCGGCACCTCGTCGGTCGCGTACGCCAGGATGTCCGCCGCCATGAGCACGGGATAGGTCAGCAGCGACAGCCGCACACTCCCGCCCCGCTCCCGCTCCCGCGCGGCCTTCTCCTTGTACTGGATCATCCGCCGCATCTCGCCGTCGGTGGCCACGCACTCCAGCACATACGACAGCCGCGCGTGCTCATCCACATGACTCTGCACGAAGACGGTGCACAGCTCAGGATCCAGCCCCGACGCCAACAACAACGTCGCCGCCTGCCGACTGAGCCTGCGCACCCGCGCCGGATCGTGGTCCACCGTCAGCGCGTGCAGGTCGACGATGCAGAACAGCGCGTCGGCCCCGTGCTGATCCACGGCGGCCCACCGCCGCATCGCGCCCAGGTAGTTCCCCAGCGTCAGATGCCCGGTCGGCTTGACCCCACTGAAGACCCGCGTCATCCCTGCTCCACCTCCTGGTCGAGGCCGCCGTCCCGGCCGGCCGACCCTCCGGAGCTCGGGAGGGAGAAACGAAAACGGCCGCCGAGGCGGCGGCCGTTGAGTGCATACGTAAGGAACGGCCGCCGTCAGGCGGCCCACCACAGCTGGGTGTACGTACGCGTCGTCATGCGTCCCAGACTACGCCCCCGGGGTGCCACACGGAGTGAAGTTGACACGCCCCAGCCCGGTCCGTAGTGTTCTCCGAGTTGTCCGACGTGAGCGCCGACTCCGGTCGGTCCCCGGACAGCCACTCCGCAAGTACCAGCCACTATTCGACGACAGTCGATCTGTCTGCCGTCGTCTCATTGGCATGCGTAATTACGGAATGAGGAATCCGCGCTCGAGAGAGCGCAGCCCCTGATTAGCTCGGGAGCGAGGAATCCGCTAAAGTCTCACTCGTCGGAACGGCCCAACGGCCGGGAAGACAAGCCCCGCTGACTGGGGATCAGGCCCGAAAGGATCTGCTAAAGTCGGAACCGCCGGAAAGGGAAA
>NZ_JBIWJD010000013.1:0-161266 GCF_044764945.1 Streptomyces sp. NPDC093568
TCCTGCACACCTACAACCACCACCGCTGCCACACCGCACTCGCAGGCCAGCCACCCATCAGCCGCGTGAACAACGCTGCGGGTCAATACACCTAGGGCCCGCCGCGCGGTCCGCCCGGAAAGCCCCCTCGATGCGACGGGGGCTTTGCCGTCACGTAACAAAGACCGTTCTGTACGAACGTGCCGTGAACGTTCCCGGGCGGCGCGCCCGCGCGTGGCCAAGGGATGGAGGATTGGTATTGACCAAGGGTGAGGGCCGCCCTATCGTCGCTGATAAGTGCAACAACCTTTAATAAACAAGGGCGCTAAAACGCCGCCGGGACACGGCGATTGCGGAGGACAGGGTGGGGACCACGCAACTGGAATCGGTGCCGGAACCGAAGTACTGGCATTTGAGGACCGTGCTCAGTGAGGCACTGGACTCGGAGTTCTCCGTGGGCGAGATCCTGCCCAACGAACGTGACCTGGCCGCCCGCTTCGGCGTCGCCCGGGCCACCCTCCGCCAGGCCCTCGAACAGCTCGAACTGGAAGGCAGGCTGCAGCGCCGCCGCGGTGTCGGTACGACCGTCGCCCCGCCGCGCGTGGGCGTGGCCGTCGGCACCGAGCAGCACGCCTGGCCGGGTGCCGCCGACGACGTCTGGCAGGCCGCCGACTGCACCCTGGCGGCCGCTCCCGCGTCCGTCGCCGACATCCTCGAGCGCGACCGGGACGAGGCCGTGCACATCGTGCGCCGCTCGCGCGTGACGCACGGCCAGCCCGTCGCCGCCGAACTGCTCTACATCCCGCAGTTGTCGGTGCCCGACCTCTCCGGCATAGACGCCCCCTCCGGACCGGCACGCGCGCGTGCCGTGCTGCGCGAGCTGCACCGCCTGGGGCTGGAGGGGCAGGAGAGCGCCGTGGAGCTGGGCTCGGCCCGCGCGGACGACGCCAAGGAGCTTGACCGCCTCCCCGGGGCGCCCGTCCTCGTCGTGACCACCCGCTACCTCGCCGAGGGCCGCATCGCCGCGCTCTCCGTCGCCACCTACCGTGCCGACACCTGCCGGCTGACCTTCGGCGACTCGGGCCGCGTGGAGATCCACGAGGACCCCGAACGCCGAGCGTCCTGACCGCCGTACCGGACACGCCTCGCGCCCTGGGCCATCCGCCCGGGGCGCGAGGCATCTCGTGCCGGGAGTACAAGTGCCAGGAGCGCGAGTGCCGGGAGTGCGCGGCCCCGGGGCCGGCACGCCGTCGGCCGGTCAGGTGCCCGTCAGCGGCGCGCCGTGACCGTCCCCTCCACCGCGAACAACTGCTCTTCGACATGGTCGAGGGCCAGCCGCAGCGCACCCGTCGCGACAGCCGCCTCGCCGAGCAGGGACAGGGCGACGTTCGGCGGGCGCAGGCAGTAGCGGGCCAGTTCGCGGCGCAGCGGCTCCAGCACGCCGTCCAGGCCGGCCGCCCAGCCGCCGATCACCACCAGCTCGGGGTCGAGGGCCAGGACGAGCGCGGCCACGTCGTGGACCAGGCGCTGGATGAAGCGGTCGACGGCCTCACGGGCCCGCTGGTCGCCCTCGCGGGCCTTGGCGAACACCTCGGCGACGGCGTGCTCGTCGAGGGGACGCAGCGGCTCGTCGGTGGTGGACAGCAGGGTCTCCGGAGTCGCCTCGCGGCCCAGCAGATGCAGGGCGCCGATCTCGCCGGCCGCCCCGCCGAACCCCCGGTGCAACCGCCCGCCGATCAGCGAACCCGCGCCCGGACTCAGCCCGGCCAGCACGAACACCACGTCGTCGGTCTCCCGGGCCGAACCCTTCCAGTGCTCGGCGACCGCCGCCGCGTTGGCGTCGTTCTCCACCAGGACCGGGCACTTGAAGGACCGGCTCAGCCGCTCGCCGAGCCGCAGCCCCGTCCACTCCGGCAGCGCGGCGCCCAGCCGCACCGTGCCGTCCGCCTCCACGATGCCCGGCGTCGCCACCCCCACGGCCCGCAGCGAGCCGCGTGCCACGCCGGCCCGGCGCAGCAGCTCCGCCACCGCCGTACGCACCCGCTCCAGTCGTTCGTCGGCCGGAGCCGCCTCGTCGACGTCCTTGCTGATCGCACCGAGGATCCGGCCGTCCAGGTCCGCCAGGAGCGCGGCGATGCGATGCGCGCCCACGTCCACGCCCAGCAGATGCCCCGCCTCGGCCCGGAACCGGAACCGGCGCGCGGGCCGGCCCTGGCGCCGCACGACACTCTCGTCCGCCGCCTTCTCGACGACGTACCCCACCTCGATGAGCCCCTCGACGACGCCCTCGACGGTCGGCCGGGACAGTCCGGTCACGCGGGTGATCTCCGTCAGCGTGGCGGCGTCCGTGGCACGCAGCGCGTGCAGCACCACCGCGGAGTTGATCCTTCGCAGCAGCGAGGGATCCCCGCCGGTCAGCTGCCCCAACGTCCGTCCTCCCAGCTCGTGCGCATGTTGGGCGGATGCTACTCGCCGGGACCGACCCCGGCGAGTGGTGGGCGTCGCGGACCTCCCCGCCGCCCGGCAGCGGTCCGCCCCCGACAGCACTCACCCCGGCGCCACGAACCCCGACTCGTACGCCGTGATCACCGCCTGAGTACGGTCCCGCGCCCCCAACTTCGCCAGCACGGAACTCACATGGGACTTCACCGTCTCCGTCCCGACCACCAGCCGGACGGCGATCTCCGCGTTCGACAGCCCGCGCGCCATCAGCCGCAGCACCTCGGCCTCCCGCTCGGTCAGCCGGGCCCGCTCCAGGACCGCGCGCGCCGCCCGGTTCCCGCCGTCGTCGCCGTACTGCGCGGCCAGCTGCCGCACCGACGCGGGGAACAGCAGCGACTCGCCCTCGGCGACCAGCCGCACCGCGTGCACGATCTCGGCCGGCCGCGCCCGCTTCAGCAGGAAGCCGTCGGCACCGGCCCGCAGCGCCTCGTACACGTACTCGTCGTTCTCGAAGGTCGTGACGACGAGGATCTTCGGCGGCTCGTCGACGGTGCGCAGCACCGCGCGCGTGGCCTCGATCCCGTCCAGCAGCGGCATCCGTACGTCCATGGCGACCACGTCCGGCCGCAGCTGCCGCACCAGCGGAATCACGGCGGCCCCGTCGGCCGCCTCCCCGACGACCTCGATGTCGGGCTGCGCCTCCAGCACGGCTCGCAGACCCGCCCGTACGAGGGGTTCGTCGTCGACGAGGAGAACGGTCACCGGCATCCGGCCAGCCTAGATCAACTCACCGGCAGCTCCACATGCACCTGCCAGTCACCTCGGTCGGGCCCGGTGCGCGCCTGTCCGCCCAGCAGGGCGGCGCGCTCGCGGATGCCGCGCAGCCCGCTGCCCCTGCCGGGCCCGGGTATGCCGGCGGTGAGCGGATTGCGGACTTCCAGCGTGAGCGTGCCGCCCGTCACGGCGATGCGGACCAGGGCCGGGACCGAACCCGCGTGCCGCAGCACATTGGTCAGCGACTCCTGCAGGATGCGGTAGCCCTCCCGGGAGACCGGGCCGGGCACGGAGTCCAGTGGTCCCGTCGTCTCGACGTCGACCTTCGCGCCCGACGCCCGCGCGGACTCCAGCAGCCGGTCCGCGTCCGCGAGAGTGGGCCGGCCGCCGACCGGCCGCCCGGACTCGCGCAGAACGCCGAGGACGCGCTCCAGGTCCTCCAGGGCGGCCCGGCCGGTCTCCTCGATGGCGGCCAACGCCCGGTCGGTGAAGGCGGGATCACCGGCCGCCCGGGCCGCGCCCGCCTGCACGACGGCCACGGTCAGGGCGTGGCCGATGGAGTCGTGGAGCTCACGGGCGATCCGGGTGCGCTCCAGGAGTTGCTCGGTGCGCTCCTCCAGGGCGGCGACGCGCTCGGCGGGGGAGGGGCCCAGCAGACGGAGCGCGAGCGCGGTGATGAGCCCGCCCGCGCCCAGCACGGTCGCCGCCAGGAGGGCCAGCGGCAGCGGCACGAGCAGGACGTGCCACCAATGGTGGCCGTCGAGGAGGAGCGGCCCGGCCTCCGCGACGTCACGCTCGAACGGCGCCGACAGCAAGTCCACCACGACGAAGACCAGTCGGGCACAGACCGTCGTGGTCACGTAGCCGAGCAGCAGCCGCGCCTCCAGCCAGACGACGAGCCGTCCCCGGTCGCCCCAGGAGGCCGACGGCGCCACGACGATGTCGGTGCTCGCCTCGTCGTGCCGGTGACCGGTCAGCAGCAGTCTCGCCTGGAGGCCCTCCGCGGTCCGCATCGCGGGCACCAGCGCGGCGGGGGCGAGCGCCACGGCGGCCACCAGCCAGATCCACCACACCTCCTGGACGAACAGCCACATGCTCGGCCACACGACGCCGATGAACAGGTGCAGCAGTCGTGTGTACGTCACCGCCCGGCCGAACGGGCGCAGCAAGCGGACCATTTCGTCATCGTGCCAGCCGCCACTGACAACGGACCTCCCCCGCACGGGGGAGACGATCTCCACCGGCGGGGGAGGAGCCGGGCCGCACCGTGCGGCCAGGCTGCTGCCATGACCAGCATCGAAGTCCAGGCCCTCATCAAGGAGTACGGCACCCGACGAGCCGTGGACGACCTCACCTTCTCTGTCCTCCCGGGCCGTGTCACCGGCTTCCTCGGCCCCAACGGCGCCGGAAAGTCCACCACCATGCGGCTCGTCCTAGGCCTCGACCGGCCGACGTCCGGAGCCGCCACGATCGGCGGCCGCGCCTATGCCGACCTGCGCGAACCCCTGCGCCACGTGGGCGCGTTGCTCGACGCCCAGGCCGCGCACGGCTCCCGCACCGGCCGCGACCACCTGCGCGTCCTGGCCGCGAGCAACCGCATCGCGGGCCGGCGGGTCGAGGAGGTGCTGGAGGAGACGGGGCTCGCCTCGGTCGCGCGGCGCCGGGTGCGGACGTACTCCCTCGGCATGCGCCAGCGGCTCGGCATCGCGGCGGCCCTCCTCGGCGACCCCGAGGTCGTCCTGCTCGACGAGCCGTCCAACGGACTCGACCCGGAGGGCATCATCTGGATCCGCGAGCTGCTGCGCCGGCTCGCGGGGCAGGGGCGCACGGTCCTTGTCTCCAGTCACCTCATGACCGAGACCGCGTCCTTCGCCGACCACCTCGTCGTCCTCGGCCGGGGACGACTGCTGGCCGACACCCCGATGCGGGAGTTCATCCACGCGCGCGTGGAACCCCGCGTCCGCGTCCGCACCACGGACGCCGCGGCACTCGAGGGCGCGCTCGCCCGGCACGGGCACGACGCCGTCCACCACGAGGACGGGCACTGGACCGTGCGCCACGCGCGCGTGGACGAGATCGGCCGGCTTGCCTCGGAAGCGGGCGTCCCCCTCCTCGAACTCGCCGCGGAGGAAGGAACCTTGGAACAGGCCTACCTCGATCTGACCGCGGCCGAGGCCGAGTTCACCGCCCAGCCCCAGGAGGTCTGACCATGGCATTCGCGCCCGTACTCCACGCGGAATGGCTCAAGATCCGTACGCTGCGCTCGCTGCCCGGAGCGCTGTTCGCGCTGTTCGCCGTGACCACGGCGTTCTCCGCGCCGGCCGGCTCCGACGGGAGCTCGGACCCGGGGTTCGACCCGCTCTTCACCGCGCTGTCCGGTGTCCTGCCCGGCCAGATCGCCGCCATCACCTTCGGCACGTTGGCCGTGTCCTCGGAGTACCACGGCGGCGCGCTGAGGCTGTCCCTCGCCTCGGTGCCGCGGCGCGGGCGTTGGTTCGCGGCCAAGATGACGGCCATCGCCGTGCCTACGCTGCTGGTCGGACTGGTCACCGCGGTCACGGCGTTCCTCGTGGGACGCGCGGCACTCGGTTCGGCGGCGAGCGGACTCACGACGACCCAGCAGGTCCGTGGCGTCCTGGGCTGCGGGATCTACCTCATGCTCATCGCCCTGTTCGCGGCCGGCCTCACCGCCCTGCTCCGCAGCGGAGTGGCCACCCTGTCCATCCTGATCCCGTTCGTCCTCGTGGTGTCCTTCGTCGTCGGCGACGCCGCCGGCACCGTGGCGGACTTCATGCCCGACAAGGCAGGACAGATCGCCCTTCACCAGAGCTACGACGGAACGCTCGGGCCGTGGTCGGGCCTCGCGGTCACCGCGCTGTGGACGGCGGCGGCGCTGCTGGCGGGAGCGTGGAGCGTGCGACGCCGGGATGCCTGACCCCCGGGCGACGACGCCTCAGCCGACACCCATTGTCAGAGGCGGCCGCAATACTGGATCACATGGACGGCCCGAAGCATCCCGACCCGTCAGACCTCGCCGGCCGCCCTGCGCAACCGTCCGAACTCCTCCGCCATCGTCGCCGCCGTCCAATGCGCGTTCAGCCCGCTCGGGTTCGGCAGCACCCACACCGGCGTGTCCCCGATCATCCGCTCCTGCGGACCCACCCGCGCCTTGCGGTCGTCGAACGCCGCGCGATAGGCGGTGACCCCGACGACGGCCAGCCAGCGCGGCCGCAGCCGCGCCACCTTGGCCGTCAGCAGCCGCCCGCCCTCGCGGTACTCCTCGGCGCTCAGCTCGTCGGCCCGCGCGGTCGCCCGCGCGACGACGTTCGTGATGCCCAGCCCGTAGGACGGCAACTCACCCTGCTCCGACGGCTTCAAGAGCCTCGGCGTGAACCCGGACAGGTGCAGGACCGGCCAGAAACGGTTGCCGGGGCGGGCGAAGTGATGGCCGGTCGCGGCTGTCATCAGCCCGGGGTTGATGCCGCAGAACAGCACATGGAGACCGTCCGCGACGACGTCCGGCACCAGACGGTCGCGGGCGGCCTCCAACTGCTCGGCGGTGAAGCGCGTCATCCCGTGCGGGACCTCAGAGGATCGCCCCGGGCGTGTAACCGGCGGCCTCCGGGCGCTGCTTCACGATCTCCTCGATCCGGCCGACGACGACGCCGACCTGGGCGGCCGCGGCGCCCGTGAAGGACAGCTTGTCGGCCATCAGCGCGTCCAGCGCGCCGCGGTCGAGCGGGATGCGCTCGTCGGCGGCCAGCTTGTCGAGCAGTTCGTTGCGCTCGGCTCCCTGCTCGCGCATCGCCAGCGCGGAGGCGACGGCGTTCTCCTTGATCGCCTCGTGCGCCACCTCACGGCCGACACCGGCGCGCACCGCGCCCATCAGCACCTTGGTGGTGGCGAGGAAGGGCAGGTAGCGGTCCAGCTCGCGGGCGACGACCGCCGGGAACGCGCCGAACTCGTCGAGCACCGTCAGGAAGGTCTCCAGCAGACCGTCGAGCGCGAAGAACGCGTCCGGCAGCGCGACCCGGCGCACCACCGAGCAGGACACGTCGCCCTCGTTCCACTGGTCGCCCGCCAGCTCGCCGGTCATCGAGGCGTAGCCGCGCAGGATGACCATCAGGCCGTTCACGCGCTCGCAGGAGCGGGTGTTCATCTTGTGCGGCATCGCGGAGGAGCCGACCTGGCCCGGCTTGAAGCCCTCCGTCACCAGCTCGTGCCCGGCCATCAGCCGGATCGTCTTGGCCAGCGAGGACGGCGCCGCCGCCAGCTGCACCAGCGCGGTGACGACCTCGTAGTCCAGCGAGCGCGGGTAGACCTGGCCGACCGAGGTGAACGCCTGCGAGAAGCCGAGGTGTGCGGCGATCCGGTCCTCCAGCTCGGCCAGCTTCAACGCGTCCCCGCCGAGCAGGTCCAGCATGTCCTGCGCCGTGCCCACCGGGCCCTTGATGCCGCGCAGCGGGTAGCGGCCCAGCAGCTCCTCGAGGCGGCCGTAGGCGACGAGCAACTCGTCGGCTCCGGTCGCGAACCGCTTCCCCAGGGTCGTGGCCTGTGCGGCGACGTTGTGCGAGCGGCCGGCCATGACCAGCTCGCCGTACTCGCCGGCCAGCTTGCCCAGGCGCGCCAGGATGGCCACCGTGCGGTCGCGCATCAGCTCCAGCGAGAGCCGGATCTGAAGCTGCTCGACGTTCTCCGTCAGGTCGCGGGACGTCATGCCCTTGTGCACGTGCTCGTGCCCGGCGAGGTCGTTGAACTCCTCGATCCGCGCCTTCACATCGTGCCGCGTGACCTTCTCACGCTCGGCGATGGAGGCCAGGTCGACGGTGTCCAGGACGCGCTCGTAGTCGGAGATCGCCTCGTCCGGCACCTCGATGCCGAGGTCCTTCTGGGCCCGCAGCACGGCGAGCCAGAGCCGGCGCTCCAGCTTCACCTTCTGCTCGGGGGACCAGAGCGTGGCGAGCTCGGTGGAGGCGTAGCGTCCGGCGAGGACGTTCGGGATGCGGGGCTTGGCGGGCGCAGAAGTCACGTGTAGGGAGTTTACCCGCCGTCCCCGGGGCGCCCGCCGCCGACGCCGGGCGAGCACCCCAGGTCAGAGGTGCTCGCCGGGCCGTGAAGTCGCCGGTCCTTGAGTCGGACGATATCGGCGGGCGATCGGGTGAATTCACCGGTCGTCGACGCGTCCACGTTTCCCGGGGCCTCCACATTTCGTTCATAGTCTGCAAGTCGTGGCGAGTTTGGCCGAGCGGAATCCCGACTCCTGCGACGACCTCGCGAATCCCGGCAATCGACGACAACGCGTCAATGACCGACGTCGGCTTCCCCATTTCGTCCGAGAGAGAGACAACAAGAATGCGACAGGCTCTGACCAGGGGATTGATCGTGGCCGCCGCCGCGACAAGCGCCCTGTCCCTCTATGGCACCTGCGCGTCCGCGGCCCCTGGCCTGCAAGGGGCCACGGTGAACTCCGCCGCCGCGCTGACGGGCCGTACGGATCCCTGGGACTCGGACGGGCTGGCCGAGCTGGACGAGAAGCTCGGCAAGATGCACGAAAGGATCGGCGAGGCGCACGAGAAATTCCAGGAGGTGAACGACCAGCTCAGCAAGTGGGATCCGCCGAGCCCTTCGGAAAAAACCACCTCGGGGTATGGCGACTCCGGTTACGGCACCGACGAGCCGAGCAGCCAGGGCTACGGTTCCGAGAAGCCGGCCGACCGGGGAGACGGCTATGGCTCGGAGAAGCCGACCGACCGAGGCCACGGTTACGGCTCGGAGAAGCCGACCGATGAGGGCTACGGCTCGGACAAGCCGGCCGACGACGGCTACGGCTCGGACAAGCCGCGCGACCACGGCTACGGCTACGGCTCGGACGAGCCCGATGACCACGGCTACGGCTCGGAGAAGCCGACGGAGCATGGCTATGGCTATGGCTACGGCCCCGAAGAGCCCACCGCCCACGGCTACGGCTACGGCTACGGGCACGAGGAAGAGAACGGTTACGACTGCGGCTACGGCTGCGAGCCCACTCCCGGCCCGACCAGGACCGAGCCGCCCACCCACGAGCCCACCCCGGCTCCGACCAAGACGCCGCCCGGGAAGCCGCACATGCCCGAGACCGGCGCCGAGAGCATCATCGGCGGCATCGCCGCGAGCGGGGCGCTGCTGATCGCCGGAACCGTGATGTACCGGCGGAGCCGGGCCGCGTCCCGTCGGTAGCGCGCAGGGCGCCGGGGCGGTCCGGCGGCGGGCAGGCGTAGGCCCGGGTCCGAGCGGGCCTACGCCGCCGGCCCCGTCGGCCCCTCGTACGGCAGCAGATCCGGCCGCTTCGCCGGCATGCCGTCCCCGGACGACCTGCCCGTCAGCCGCCGTCCGATCCACGGCAGCAGATGCTGACGCGCGAACCGCGCGTCGGCGACCCGCCGCGTCACCCACCCCGGCGGCACCGTGGCGGGCATCGGCGTACGCCACTCGGTGTCCTCACCGTCGTAGCCGAGCGTCTGCCACACGGCCTCGGCGACCCGGCGGTGGCCCTCGGCCGTCAGATGCAGCCGGTCCACGTCCCACAGACGCGGGTCGGAGAGCGACGGCGCCCCGTACAGGTCGACGACGATCGCGCCGTGCCGCTCGGCCAGCTCGTCGACGCAGGCGAACAGCTCCTCCATACGCGGCCGGAACCGCTCCAGGACCGGCCCCTGGCGGCCCGGGCTGCGCATCAGCACCAGCTGCCTGCAGGACGGGGCGAGCTTCTCGACCGCCTCCTCCAGCAGGCCGCGCACCCGCCCCATGTCGCACTTGGGCCGCAGTGTGTCGTTGAGCCCGCCGACGAGCGTGATCACGTCGGCGTTCATCGCGGCGGCCACGTCGACCTGCTCGTCGACGATCTGCCGGATCAGCTTTCCGCGCACCGCGAGGTTGGCGTACCGGAAACCGGGGGTGCGGGCGGCCATCCGCCCGGCGAGCAGGTCGGCCCAGCCCCGGTAGGAGCCGTCCGGGAGCAGGTCCGACATGCCCTCGGTGAAGGAGTCGCCGACCGCGACGAGGCTGCTGTATGTGGGATTCGTCTGCATGGCGACAGAAATGGTAGCCCGATCTCCATACCCGTCGGTCGGTCGGGTCGGGCACCACTTCCGTGAGGCCGTCAGGCGCGCTGCCCGAACAGCTCTCGCAGCACGTCCTCCATGGTCACCAGCCCGGCCAGCCGGCCGTCACTGCCCAGCGCGGCCGCCAGATGCGTACGGCTGCCCCGCATCGCCGTGAGCACGTCGTCCAGCGGCGTGGTCTCCCGGACGCGGGCGATGGGCCGCATGTCCGCCACTTGGAACGGCACGTCCCGCGGGGAGGCGTCCAGCGCGTCCTTCACATGCAGGTAGCCGACGATGTGACGGCCCTCGTCGACCACCGGGAAGCGGGAGAAGCCCGACTCGGCCGACAGCCGCTCCAGCTCCTCGGGCGTGACGCCCACGCGCGCGTAGACGACCCGCTCCAGCGGCAGCACCACGTCGCGCACCGGCCGGCGGCCCAGCTCCAGGGCGTCGTGCAGCCGCTCCCGGGCGCGGTCGTCGATCAAGCCGGCCTCGCCGGAGTCCCGCACCAGCCGGGCCAGTTCGGCATCCGAGAAGGTCGCGGTGACCTCGTCCTTCGTCTCGACGCGCAGCAGCTTCAGGAGCGCGTTGGCGAACGCGTTGATCGTGAAGATCACCGGCCGCAGCGCCCGCGCCAGCGTGACCAGCGGCGGACCGAGCATCAGGGCGCTGCGCACCGGCTCGGCCAGCGCGATGTTCTTCGGCACCATCTCGCCGAGCAGCATGTGCAGGTAGGTGGCCAGGGCCAGCGCGATCACGAAGGAGACCGCGTGCCCGGCGCCCTCCGGCACGCCCACCGCGTGGAACACCGGCTCCAGCAGGTGCTCGATGGCCGGCTCGGCGACCACACCGAGCACCAGCGTGCACAGCGTGATGCCGAGCTGCGCGGCGGCCAGCAGCGCGGACACGTGCTGCAGACCCCACAGCACGCTCTTGGCGCGCCGGTCGCCCTGGTCGGCGTACGGCTCGATCTGGGAGCGGCGCACGGAGATCAGCGCGAATTCGGCACCCACGAAGAAGGCGTTGACGACGAGCGTCAGAAATCCGATGAAGAGCTGTACGGCGGTCATCGTCCGTCCTCCTTCTCCTGCTCCTGCTCCGGCGCGTCGTCGAGCGGCGAGTGCAGCAGCACCCGCGCGGCCCGGCGCCCCGAGGCGTCCACCACGTCGAGCCGCCAGCCGGCGACCTCGACGCGGTCACCGACGGCCGGGATGCGGCCGAGCTCGGCCGCGACCAGACCGGCCAGCGTCTCGTACGGCCCCTCGGGCACCCGCAGGCCGACCCGCGCGAGCTGGTCCACCCGCGCCGAACCGTCGGCCGAGTACAGCGCCCGGCCCTCGTCGTCGCTGCCGGCGGGCGCGATGTCGGGGGTCTCGTGCGGGTCGTGCTCGTCGCGCACCTCGCCGACGACCTCCTCGACGATGTCCTCCAGCGTGGCCACGCCCGCGGTGCCGCCGTACTCGTCGATGACCACGGCCATGGTGCGCTTGCCGGAGAGCCGGTCGAGGAGCCGGTCGACGGTGAGCGTCTCCGGGACCAGGAGCGGCTCGCGCATCAGCTCGGCGACGGAGACACGGGGCCTGCGCTCGGCGGGGACCGCCAGGATGTCCTTGATGTGCGCGGTGCCCACGACCGCGTCGAGGCTGCCGCGGTAGACGGGGAACCGGGACAGCCCGGTCGCCCGGGTCGCGTTGGCCACGTCCTCGCAGGTCGCCTGGGCGTCGAGGGCGACGACCTGGACGCGCGGCGTCATGACGTTCTCGGCGGTGAGGTCGGCCAGGTTCAGCGTCCGTACGAAGAGCTCGGCGGTGTCCGCCTCCAGGGCACCCTCGCGGGCGGAGTGCCGGGCGAGGGCGGCCAGCTCCTGGGGGCCGCGCGCGGCGGCGAGCTCCTCGGTGGGTTCCACGCCGAAGCGGCGCACGATGCGGTTCGCCGTGTTGTTCAGGTGGGTGATGAAGGGGCGGAAGACGGCGCTGAACCAGCGCTGGGCGTTCCCGACCCGCTTGGCCACCGCCAGCGGTGAGGAGATCGCCCAGTTCTTGGGGACCAGCTCGCCGACGACCATCAGCACGACCGTCGACAGCGCGGTGCCGATCACCAGCGCGATCGAGCTCGCCGTGGAGCGGGAGATGCCGATCGACTCCAGCGGGCCCGCGATGAGCGCGGCGATCGAGGGCTCGGCGAGCATGCCGACGACCAGGTTGGTGACCGTGATGCCGAGCTGGGCGCCGGAAAGCTGGAAGGTCAGGTTCCGGACGGCCTTGAGGGCCCCGGCGGCACCCCGCTCGCCGCGCTCCGCGGCCCGCTCGAGCTCGCCGCGCTCGACCGTGGTCAGCGAGAACTCGGCCGCGACGAAGGCACCGCAGGCGAGCGACAGCAGGATCGCCACCAGAAGGAGGAGCACTTCGGTCATCGGGTCACCTCCGTCCCATGGTCGGACAGGGCGGGGAGGATCGCGCGATGTCTGCTACTGGGAGGCTCGCCCATGGGCGGACGCTCACACCTTTCACCGGAGAACCGAAGCGGGTTCCCCAATAGTAAAGGATCGGCAAAGCGGTTCGATGGGCTCAGTCCGTGAGGCGCTTCACCCATCGCCGCCACTGTTCCTCGGGCGTGTACCCAGCGGCGCGCCAGGCATGATGGGCGTTCTCGTTGCGCTGGAGCACCATCGCGTCGCCGCGCCGGCCGCCGAGCCCTACGAACCGCTCCTCGGCCGCGGCGAGCAGTGCCGCGCCGATGCCCCGGCGGCGGCGCTCGGGGTGCACCGCCAGTCGGTACAGATGGCAGCGCCAGCCGTCGAAGCCGGCGATCACCGTGCCGACCAGCTCGCCGTCCAGGTCCGCCAGGATGAGCGCCTCGGGGTCGCGGGCGACGAGCCGCTCCACGCCGTCGCGGTCGTCGCTGATGCTCGTGCCCTCGGCGGCCGTCTTCCAGAAGGCCAGGACGGCGTCGAGGTCGGCGGTCGTCGCGGCCCGTATCCGCAGATCAGTCATGCCGTGATCCCATCACCTGCGGCCGGTCGGTACGCGGAATTCCGCCATCCGGACGGGACGCGGAATTTCGCAATCCGGACGGCTACTTGCCGCGCAACGCCTCGATCACCGGACCGAACGCCTCCATGTACGGCTCCAGGACGGTCAGGTACGAGAACCCGTACCGTTCCCGCTGGGCCAGCACCTGCGCGGTGATCTGCTCCAGGGTGCCGATCAGGAGGATGGGCAGGGCCAGGGCCTCCTCCGCGGTCAGCTCCGGCACCCGGTCGAGGAGCGGCTGCACCACGGCCGCGCGGTCCTCGGTCACGGTCACCATCTGCAGCAACAGGTTCAGTTCGGCGGGCTCGGCGCGGTCGGCCGCGAACTTCCGGTAGCGGGCGACCCGTTCGTCGAGCCGGTCGGCCGTGACGGGGACGAGCCGGCCGGTCGTGCTCGCCGGATCCGGGTACGCGCCGCCGAAGGCCGCGATGTCGGCGTGCCGCGCGGTCAGCCGCAGGACGCGGTCGCCGTTGCCGCCGATCAGCAGCGGCACACGCGGCCTCTGGACGGGCTCGGGCCGGTACGACTCCGACCCGAGCAGCCGGTCGAGCTCCTCCACCGTGCGCCGCAGATGGTCCACGCGCTCGCGGGGAGTGCCGAACGGCAGCCCCGCCGCGTCGTGCTCCGCCTGTACGTAGCCGGCCCCCAGCCCGAGTTCGAGCCGCCCGCCCGTCAGCGCGTCGGTCGTCGCCACCTCCCGGGCGAGCAGCGCCGGGTTCCACAGGCCCGCGTTGAGCACGAACGTGCCCAGCCGGGGCCGCTCGGTCGCCTCGGCCGCCGCGACCAGGGCCGGGAAGGGCGCGGGCATGCCCAGATGGTCGGGGACCAGGATCACGTCGTAGCCGAGCTCCTCGGCACGGCGGCACTTGGCCCGCCACTCGTCGGCCGGGGCCGAGGTCATGAGGTTGACGCCGAAGCGGAACGGACGCGGACTCACCGGCTGCGACATGAACTCTCCTCACCTGCACGGGACTTGAGCATCCGCCGCGATTCCATCACTCGTGCGCGATCGCCGCCAGCACATTCATGCGCGATGCACGCAACGCCGGCAGCAGCGCCGCCACGACGCCGACGACCGCCGAGCCGATGACCACCGCGACGATCGTGCCCCAGGGGATCGCCAGCGCGGTCATGCCCTGGAGGGCCAGCACCTGCTGGGTGCACACGCCCCACACCAGCCCCAGCGCGAGGCCCAGCACCGCGCCGAACACGGCGATCACCACCGACTCCAGCCGGATCATCCGGCGCAACTGCCGCCGGGCCAGCCCGATGGCCCGCAGCAGCCCGATCTCCCGGGTGCGCTCCACCACCGACAGGGCAAGGGTGTTGACCACGCCGAGCACCGCGATGATGATCGCGAGGCCGAGCAGGGCGTACACGAGATAGAGCAGTACGGCGATCTGGTCGTGCACCAGGTCCTTGTAGTCGGCGATGTCGCGGACCTGCACCTGGGGGTAGGGGTCGAGGGTCTTCTCCAGTCCGGCCCGCAGGTCGTCCGCGCTCGTGCCGGAGGCGGCGTTGACGTACACGGCCGCGTCCTGCCCGCCCGGCGCGTACTTCTCCAGCGTGGCCAGGCCGAAGTAGATCCCGCCCTGGCTGCCGAACCCGTCGGCGGACTCCTGGTCGGTGAGGGCGCTCACGGTCAGCTCGGCCTGCCGGCCGCCCTGGAACTCGACGGGGACGGTGCCGCCGACGCGTACGCCGTGGTCCTCGGCGAAGTCCTTGTCCATGGCCAGGTGCCCGGCCGCGAGCGCGGCGGCCGAGTCGCCCCGCGCGTAGGTGATGTTGGCGACCTTGTCGAGCTCGGGTTCGTAGCCGGCGGCGGTCGTCTTCACCCGGTCGCCGTCCGGGAGGCGTACCGCGATCGTGGTGAACTGCGAGCGCACGACGAGCCCCACGCCCTCGGTGGCGCGGATGCGTTCGGTGATCTCCCGTGGGAAGGGCACGAAGTTGCCGTTCTGGACCACGAAGTCGGCGCCCAGCGTCTTGTCGATCTGCTGGTCGAACGACTTGGTCATCGAGGCGCTCGCCACCGACATCCCGCCCACCAGCGCGAGGCCCACCATCAGGGCGGCCGCGGTGGCACCGGTGCGGCGCGGGTTGCGCAGGGCGTTGCGCTGGCTCATCCGGCCGATCGAGCCGAACAGCGCCGGGAAGCCGCCGCCGAGGACCCGGATGAGGGGGCGTACGAGCAGCGGTCCGGCGATCACGGTCGCGATGAGGGTCAGCAGGACGCCGAGGCCCAGCAGGGACGCCGCCGAGGAGGTCTTCGACGCCACGGCACAGCCCACGAGGGCCGCCGCGCCGGCCGCGCCGACCAGCGTGCCCAGGATCGCGCGCAGCCGCAGCGGCCGCCCGATCTCGGCGATCTCGGCGTCCGCGAGGGCGGCCATCGGCGAGACGCCGGCCGCCCGGCGAGCCGGGAGGTACGCCGCGACGAAGGTGACGCCCAGGCCGACTACGTACGCCACGACCGGCGTCCCCCAGCCGACGACCATTTCCGACGCCCTGATGTTCATGCCCAGCAGACCCATCAGCTCGATGAGCCCGACGGCCAGGCCGATCCCGGCCGCGAGGCCGGCCGTCGAGCCGACCAGGCCGAGCAGCAGCGCCTCGGTGAGCACCGAGCGCCGCACCTGGCGCCGGTCCGCGCCGAGCGCCCGCAGCAGGCCCAGCTCGCGGGTGCGCTGGGCGATCAGCATGGAGAAGGTGTTGACGATCAGGAAGACGCCGACGAGGACCGCGACCCCGGCGAAGCCGAGCATGACGTACTTGATGATGTCGAGGAATCCGCCGAGCTGCTCGACGTCCGACTCGGCCTGTTCGCCGGCGGTGCGCAGCTCGTAGGCGCCGCCGTCGTCGCCGAGCGCGTCGGCAACGCGCTGCTTGAGCTGCGGGTCGCTGACGCCCTCGGCCGCGTCCAGGGAGATGCTGGTCGCGCCCTTCGGGTCGCCCAGCAGCTTCGTCTGCGCGGTCGGGGTGTCGAAGAAGACCAGCGCGGCGCCGGGGTTGGTGGTGGTGAAGGTGACGACGCCGACGACCTCGACCCGGAAGGAGCCCTGCTGTCCGATGACCGTGAGGCGGTCGCCGATGCTTACGTCCTTGTCGTCGGCGGTGTCCGCGTCGATCATGACCTGGCCGTCGCCCTTCGGGGCGTGCCCGGAGGTGAGCTCCACGGGGCTGCGCTCGGTCGGGTTCCAGGCGGTGCCGATCGTGGGAGCGCCCGTGGTCGGGCCCACCGACTCGCGGTCCTCGTCCGCGACGGTGATGCCCTCGACGTCCACGTCCGGCCGGGCCGACGCGACTCCGTCGACGCGGGCCAGCCGGTCGGCGAGCGAGGCCGGCAGGGTCAGTGTCTGTCCCGAGGGGATCGTCTCGTCGAAGGTCTCCTTCGGGGTCACCGTCACGTCGGCGGCGGTCGACGCGAAGAGCCGGTCGAAGGTGCGGCTGACGGTGTCCGAGAAGATCAGGCTGCCCGCGACGAACGCCACGGACAGGATCACCGCCAGTGCGGACAGCAGCAGCCGCCCCTTGTGGGCGAGGAAGCTCCTGAGCGTCGCCTTCAGCACGGGGTCAGCTCTCCTCGGACGGCACGGCCGAGCCGCCGCCCCCGGCGAACAGGCGCATCCGCTCCAGCACGGCCTCGGCGGTCGGCCGTTGCATCTCGTCCACGATCCGCCCGTCGCCCAGGAAGAGCACCAGGTCGGAGTGGGCGGCGGCGCCCGGGTCGTGGGTGACCATGACGACGGTCTGCCCCAGCTGGTCGACGGCCTCGCGCAGGAAGCCGAGCACCTCCAGGCCGGCCCGCGAGTCGAGGTTGCCGGTCGGTTCGTCCGCGAAGATCAGCTCCGGCCGGGAGGCGAGGGCCCGGGCGCAGGCGACGCGCTGCTGCTGGCCGCCGGAGAGCTGTGACGGGCGGTGCCGCAGCCGGTCCCGCAGCCCGAGGGTGTCGATGACCTGCTCCAGCCACTTCTCGTCGGGCTTCTTGCCGGCGATGTCCATGGGCAGGGTGATGTTCTCGGCCGCGTTCAGGGTCGGGATGAGGTTGAACGACTGGAACATGAACCCGATCCGGTCCCGCCGCAGCCGGGTCAGCTCGCGGTCCTTCAGTCCGGTGATCTCGGTGTCGCCCAGCCAGACCTGCCCCGCCGATACGTTGTCGAGGCCGGCGAGGCAGTGCATCAGCGTGGACTTCCCCGAGCCCGACGGCCCCATGACCGCCGTGAAGCGGCCGCGGGCGATGTCCACGTCCACCGCGTCGAGGGCCAGCACGGTCGTCTCGCCCGAGCCGTACGCCTTGGTCAGCCCTCGGGCGCGGGCCGCGATCCCGTCCGCCGAGGCGGGGCCCGGGACGAACTGGGCAGCTGCTGTGGACAAGACCGCCTCCTCAGGGACGTCACGACTCTCGTCCCCGCCGAGCGTAATGTGATCCATCGCACAGATGTATCCCCCCGAGGTCCTGGTCGCTCTCCACCCCAGGTCGGGCCCCTGATATCGGTGTAAGGGGCACCATCACTTCCCCGGAGAGCCGCCGACTTCGGCCGGCGCCCTTGCCGGTGCTAGCACTCCCGCGCTAGCTTCGAAGTATGGCGAAGACCCAGCTGAACGTGAGAGTGGACGAGGGCACGGCCCGCGCCGCCCGCGAGCGCGCCCTGGCCCGGGGGATGAGCGTCAACCGCTACATCGAGGAACTGGTCAAGCAGGACACCGGGGAGGTCGGCCATACGTTCGTGGAGGCCGCCGCCGATTTCATGAAGCAGTACGAGTCGGTGTTCGCCGAGGAGTTCGGCGCAGACCGTGAAGGCACGCGCGAAGGTCGCCACTGATCCGTTGAGCCATCTGAACATCGACCTCTCCTGGCTGCTGATGCTCGCCGAGAAGAGGACGCCGGGGGACCCCCAGGTCACCGACTGGGGAGCCCTCGTCGCCGCCGTCGCACGCCACGAGGCCGAGATTTTCGACGTCCCCGTCTACGACAGCCCGCAGACCCGAGCCGCCGCCCTGCTCCAACTGCTCGTCCACGTCCCCGCGCTGGAGCGCTCCAACGCCCTGTTCGCCTCCGCCGTCGCCTACGCCTACCTGGTCGCCAGCGGCCTGAAGGTCGTCACCTCACCGGAACAGGTGCGAGATCTGGCCCGGCTCGTCAAGAGCGGCGAGGCCACGGTGCACGACATCGCGCGGGAACTGCGGCAGTGGAGCCTGTGAGGAACGGATCGGGCTTCACTGCCGGGCGCGGATTCTCGTGCGGTCTTCAACGCAAGGTGTGGCGGATTCTCGAGCGGTCTTCAACGCAGGGCGTGGCGGATTCTCAAGCGGCCGAATCCCGTGCTCCCGGAGATTCGCACCGTCGGCCCGCCGGGGCGCGATCGCCGCGGGGCCTTGTAGCGCAGGTCCTTCCACCCGGTGCGCAGCCCCTCGACGTCGACGACCGCGTCGCGGGGCACGGTGATCCTGGCCCCGCCGGTTCCGAGCCGCAGCTCTATGTCGACGACCGGATCTTCGATGATCGCCCGGGACAGATCCAGGCGCACCCTTCCGTAGGCGGACTCCACCTTGAGCATCCGAGGCACCCGCCAGCGGCCTCGCCGATGGATCCGTCCGCCGGCGGCGCCGATCGTCGACGGGGTGCCCGGGTGCTCCTCCGGAAGCGCGTCCAGCGCCGACGCGAGCCGGCCGTACGTCGTGGCGGTGAGCGCCAGGTCGAGCCGCTCGTCCATCTCCTCGTGCGAGATGCGCTGATCGGCGTATGCCTCTTGCAGGCGCCGCACCGCCCCCTCGCGGTCGTCCTCGCCGAGCCGTGACAACGGATCCTTCTGCGAAGAGGTCACCGTCTCACTCTATTGCGGGCGCCACGCCGTGCCCAGGACGCAGTACGACGACGGGAGCGCCGGACCGTTCTCCGGCATCATCACCCGTCGTACGGGGCCGAGTTCGAAGCCGGCCGTTCGCAGCGAGCCGAGCGGGTCGCGCGCGACATGGCAGCCGCCGCTCACCAGCGGCCACACCGTCCGGTCCAGCGCGCGCTGGGTGAGGAGCATCGCGCGCCCGCCGCCCCGGCCGTGCTCGAAGAACCGCACGACACCGCCGGGCCGCAGCACTCGCCGTACCTCGCCGAGCGCCCGCGGCACGTCCCGCACGCTGCACAGCACCAGCGACAGCACCACGGCGTCGAAGGCCTCGCTCTTGACCGGCAGGGCCTCCGCCGCACCCGGCACCACGTCGACGGGCACCTCGGCGCGCAGCGCGGACTCCACCGCCAACGTCCTCAGCAGGCGCTCCGGTTCGATGGCGACGACCTCGGAGACCGCGCTCGGATAGTGGGCGAAGTTCAGACCGTTGCCCGCGCCGATCTCGATCACCCGGCCGGAGAGCCCGGCCAGCATCCGGTCGCGGACGCCGGCCATGCCCATCTTCGTCTCGGCGTTGACACTGATCCGGGCGTAGAACCGGGCGAACAGCGGATGGTGCACGGCATCCCGTGACACCTTGCCGGAGCCGGCGGTACGCAGGGCCATGGGAACCTCCCGGGCAGGACGGGACTCACCCTGATTCTCCCCCGTGCATGCCCCGCGCACCCCCGCTGTCGCCGTCGCGGTCGCTCAGCCGATGAAGTCGCGGACCCGCTCGTACACGCCGTGGTCGTTGTTCATGTCGGTGTGCGAGACACAGCCGACCTCGACGTTCGTCGCGCCGTTCAGGATCGCGGTGGTGTCGGGGTTGAGCGCGTCGTCGCAGTTCGACCAGTAGCTGGCGTACGACACGCTGCCCGGGGTCTCGTCCCCGGAGTTCAGGGAGGTCAGGAACGAACTACCGGTGTTCATCTGCGCGCAGGAGGTGTACAGCCACGCGCACCACGAGGCGGTGGAGGTGCCGTGGTTCACGCCGGCCGTGGAGACGAAGTCGTCCACGTACGACGTCCCGCCGAGGTTCTTCAGGTAATAGCGGGAGCTGAGCGCGCCCATGGAGTGCACGACCACGTCGACCTTCGAGGCGCCGGTGCGGGCGAGCACGTTTCTGATCTCGGTCGCCAGTTGCTGGGCGGTGGTGGCGTTCGACTGGGTCCAGTCGTACGACCAGGCGTCCAGCTCGGAGGCGCTGTAGCCGTCGGCCTCGAAGTAGCCGATCCAGTCGTCCCAGCTGCTCGCCGAGCTGCTGAGGCCGTGCACGAAGACGACCGGGTCGTGGGTCGCGGCGTGGGCGGGTGTGGGGGAGAGGGACAGTGACAGAAGGAGCGAGGTCGCCAGGGCCGGGACGGCCGTGGTGATGCGACGCGTGGTGCGCTGCATGATGCCTCCTGAAACGTGTGGGGTTGTCAGGAGTGTCGAGCCGGGTCTACGCGCGCCGCATCGGTGAAATCGCCGGTCTTTACGATTCAAGTAACCCGCCAGTAACGTCATTTGTGTGGTGACTCCGGTGAACCCCCTACCCCTCGACCGCACTTCGTCACCGCCGGCCTCCGCCCTCGCGGCGGGCGTCCGGGTCCGCGTGCTGCGTGCGGTGTACGGCGATCCGCGCGCCGCCGCCGAACTCCTCACGCGCCTCACCGACCGTCAGGCCGCGGGCATCGATCCCCTCCCCTCGGAACCGGACGAACTGGCCCCGTCCCTGCTGCGTGAAATCCGGGCGGAGACAAGGGCGTTGCCGGACGACACCCGCCTGCTGCTGCTCCTCGCGGCGGCCGACCAGTACCCGGTCGCGACCGACGCGTTCCTGCGCGCGGTCATGGCCGCCCGCCTCGACACCCGGTCGCTGGACGCCGCCGAGGCGGCCGGGATCGCGCACGCCGGAGCGGGCGGGGTGGTGTTCCGCGACGCGTGGACGCGGATCGCCGCCTACGAGACCGGCTCCCCGGCCGACCGCCGAGACGTGCACCGTCTGCTGGCCCGAGTGCTGAGCGGGGTGGGCGAGTCGCCGTCGCGCTCCTGGCACCGGGGTGCGGGCGCGATCGGCCCCAGCGCACGGCTGGCCGCGGAACTGGGCACCGCGGCGGACCGGGCGGGAGCCGCGGGACGCCTGTCGACGGCACGGGCCCTGGCGGAACGGGCCGCCGCCCTGTGCCCGGACGGGCCCGGACAGGCTCGCCTCCTGTCCCGGGCCGCCGAGTACGCCTGGCGCTCGGGCGACGGGGACCGGGCGCGCAGGCTGGCGGCCGCCGTGGCGGACGACGCGCTGAGCGGGGTGCTGGCGCTGCGGGCGGGGAACGCCTCGGAGGCTTTCGACGCGTTGGTGACGGGGGTGGTGCGGAGCATGGCCGGGAGTGCTCGACCGGGCGGCGGGTCAGCCGGAGTGGTGACCTCCGACCCCGCCGGCCCTCTCCTTGCCCCGGCCACCGAGGAGGTGCGGAGCATGGCCGGGAGTGTTCGACCGGGGAGCGGGTCAGCCGGGGTCGTGACCTCCGATCCCGCCGGCCCTCTCCTTGCCCCGGCCACCGAAGAGGTGCGGAGCATGGCAGGGCGTGTTCGACCGGGCGGCGGGTCAGCCGGGGTCGTGACCTCGGACCCCGCCGGCCCTCTCCTCGCCCGGGCCACCGAAGCCGCCATCTACACCGGCGACGTGCGGCGTCTGCGTGAGGCGGCACGGGTAGCGGACCGGCTCGGGGTCGCGCAGCCCGGGACGCTGAGCGGGCTCGTGGCCGCGTTCGACGGGCGGTACGAGGACGCGCGGGAACTGCTGAAGGCCGCCGCCGGGCGGTGCGGTCCGGGCGGGGACCCCACCGTCCTGATCCACGCCGCCATCGCCGCCCTGCTCCTGGGCGACCACACCCGCGCGGCCACCGCGACCGTCCGCGCCGTCGCCGCCGCACGGGAGCGCGGCACCCCGGTGACCGTGCCGCAGGCGATGGAGTTCCGGGCCTACGCCGACTTCTGGACAGGGCGCCCCCGGGCTGGCGAGGCCGCCGCGACGGACGCGCTGTGGCAGGCCCACGCGACCGGGCAGGACAACGGCGCCTGCCATCTGCGAGCGGCCCTCGCCATGTTCGCGGCGCTCACCGGAGACACCGACGCCTGCCGGGAACGGGCCGCGACCGCACGGTCGTACGCCCTGACCCACGGCCTGGGCCTGCCCGCCGCACTCGCCCAGTGGGCGCTCGCGTTCCTCGACCTGAGCAGCGGCCGTTTCGCCGCCGCGGCGGCCCGGCTGCGGGCCCTCGCCGGGTTCGGCCCCGGCCACGGCCATCGAGCCATCCGCCACCTGGCCACCCCGCACTACGTGGAGGCCGCCGTCCGCACCGGCGACACCAGGGTCGCGCGCGTGGCACACGCCGACTACGACCGCTGGGCCCGCACCGTGCGCAGCCCCGACGACCTGGCCCTCAGCGCCCGCTGCCGCGCCCTGCTCGCCCCCGGTGCCGAGGCGGTAGACCACTACCGCGCGGCGCTCGACCTGCACTCCCACGGCACCCGTGACTTCGAACGCGCCCGCACGGAGCTGCTGTTCGGCAGCGCCCTGCGCCGGCTGCGCCGCCGTACGGAGGCACGCGACCGTCTGCACAGCGCCTTGGAGGCCTTCGATTCCTTCGGCGCCCCGCACTGCGCGGCCCAGGCACGCACCGAACTCCGCGCCCTGGGCACCCTGACCGCCCCCGCACCGGCCGGCCCGGACACCCCCACCGCCCGCCTCACGGCCCAGCAGCTCCTGGTCGCCCGCATGGCCGCCGACGGCGCCACCAACCGCGAGATCGCGACCCGCCTGGCCCTCAGCCCGCGCACGATCGACCACCACCTGCGAGGAGTCTTCACCCGCCTCGGCATCCGCTCCCGCATCGAACTGGTGCGCCTCATCGCGGAGAGCGACGCGAACGGTGTCCGCTAGCACTCGGAGAGCGAGGCTGACGGGAACCCGCCGGCCCTCGGACAGCGAAGACCCGTCGCCTCAGTCCGCCACCCGCCCCCGGAACCGCTCCGCGTCCCACGCCCCGAACAACCGCGGCGCCAGCCAGCCCGGCGCCGCGACACGGAAGTCGGCGGGCGCCAGCGCCCCGGCTCCCGCCGGTACCGCGCCCAGGAGCGGTGCCCCCGCCACCTCCGGCAGGTCCGCGACGTTGCAGCGTGACGCCAGGTCCGGTGTCTCGGGCCAGCTGCCGATCACCACGCCGAGCAGGTCCAGCCGGCGGCCGCGCAGTTCGCGTGCCGTCAGCTCGGTCGTGTTCAGGGTGCCCAGACCCGCCGAAGCCACCACCAGCACCGGCGCCGCCATCAGCTCGGCCGCGTCCGCCAGGGTGGCGCCCGCCTCGTCGAAGCGGACGAGCAGGCCGCCCGCGCCCTCCACCAGCACGAGGTCGTGTTCGGCGGCCAGCTTGGCGGCGGCGTCGGCGATCTCGTGCGGGCGGACCGGCGGCCGGCCGGCCCGTCGCGCCGCCGTGGCCGGGGCCAACGGGTCCGGGTAGCGGGCGAGTTCGGCGGTCGTCACCGTGCCCGCGAGCCGCGCGACCTCCTGGGCGTCCCCGCTCTCGTCCGGCCGTACGCCCGTCTGCGCGGCCTTCAGCACCGCCACCGACCGGCCCGCGCCCAGCGCCGCCGCGGCGACCGCGGCGGTCGTGACCGTCTTGCCGACCTCCGTGCCCGTGCCCGTGATCACCAGTACCGGCATGTCAGCCCTCCCGTGCGGCCGCGCACACCGCGCGGGCGATCCTTGCCACGTCCGTGTCGCCCGTGACGTACGGCGGCATCGTGTAGACGAGGTCGCGGAACGGCCGCAGCCACACGCCCTCGCGCACGGCGGCCTCGGTCGCCGCCCGCATGTCCACGGCGTGGTCCAGCTGCACCACGCCGATCGCGCCCAGGACGCGCACGTCCCGCACGCCCGGAAGGTCCAGCGCCGGGGCCAGGCCGTCCCGCAGCCCCGCCTCGATCCGCTTGACCTCGGCAAGCCAGTCCTGGCCCCGCAGCAACTCGATCGAGGCGCAGGCGACCGCGGCGGCCAGCGGATTGCCCATGAACGTCGGCCCGTGGGCCAGCACCGGCACCTCGCCCCGCGAGATGCCGTCGGCCACGCGCGCGGTGCACAGCGTCGCGGCCATCGTCATGTAGCCGCCGGTCAGCGCCTTGCCCACACACATCACGTCCGGCGACACCGCCGCGTGCTCCGCCGCGAACATGGCGCCCGTACGCCCGAACCCGGTCGCGATCTCGTCGAACACCAGCAGCACGTCGTGCGCGTCGCACGCCTCCCGCAGTACCCGCAGATACGCGGGGGAGTGGAACCGCATCCCGCCCGCGCCCTGCACCACCGGCTCGACGATCACCGCCGCCAGTTCGTCGGCGTGCCGCTCGATGAGCGAGCGCAGTTGCTCCGCGTACGACTCGTCGTACTCGGCCGGCGGCGGGTCCGCGAACACCTGTCGCTGGAGGACGCCGGTCCACAGCTCGTGCATCCCGCCCTCGGGGTCGCACACGGACATCGGCTGCCAGGTGTCGCCGTGGTAGCCGCCGCGCCAGGTCAGCAGCCGCTGCTTGCCGGGGCGGCCCAGCGAACGCCAGTACTGCAGGCACATCTTGACCGCGACCTCGACCGACACCGACCCGGAGTCGGCGAGGAACACGTGCTCCAGACCGTCGGGCGACATGTCGACAAGGAGCTTCGCCAGGCGTACGGCGGGCTCGTGCGTGAGCCCGCCGAACATGACGTGGCTCATCCGCGCGAGCTGCTCCCGCGCCGCCTCGTTGAGCACCGGGTGGTTGTAGCCGTGGATGGCCGACCACCAGGACGACATGCCGTCGACCAGCTCGCCCGAACCGTCCGCGAGCTTCAGCCGCACCCCGCTCGCCGACTCGACGACGAGCGGGTCGACACGGCCCGGCATCGGTCCGTACGGATGCCAGACATGCCGCCGGTCGAGCTCGAGCAACTCGGGCACGGACAGCTCAGGCATTGGGCGCGAGATCCGTGCCGGCGCCCCGGCGGCGTACGGCGACCAGGTCCGGACGGGGCTCGTTCACCTGCGGAGCGGCAGCCGAACCGCAAACACCGCCGCCCTGATGCGAACCGCAGCCCGCGTCCGCGTGAGATCCGCGGCCCGCGTCCGCGTGAGATCCGCAGCCCGCCTCGGCCTGCGACCCGCACCCACCGCCGCCGGCCGTCGCCCGGTGCTCCGGAAGCGTCACCTCGCCCGCGCCCTCGACCTCGAACCCGGCGTCCGCGATCATCTCCAGGTCGGCCTTGCCCGCCTGGCCCTCACTGGTGAGGTAGTCGCCGAGGAAGATCGAGTTGGCCAGGTTCAGGGCCAGCGGCTGCATCGTGCGCAGATGCACCTCACGGCCGCCGGCGATGCGCACCTCCACGTCCGGGCAGACGAAACGGACCATGGCCAGGATGCGCAGGCAGCGCTGCGGGGTGAGGTTCCACTCCTTGGCCAGCGGGGTGCCCTCGAACGGGATCAGGAAGTTCACCGGCACCGAGTCCGGGTCCAGCTCACGCAGCGAGAAGACGACGTCGACCAGGTCCTCGTCGCTCTCGCCCATGCCCGCGATCAGTCCCGAGCAGGCCGACAGACCCGCCGAGTGCGCCTTGTTCACGGTGTCGACGCGGTCGGCGTAGGTGTGCGTGGTCGTGATGTCCGCGTACGTCCCCTCGGAGGTGTTGAGGTTGTGGTTGTACGCATCCGCGCCGGCCGCACGCAGCCGCTCGGCCTGACCGTCGGAGAGCAGACCGAGGCAGGCGCACACCTCGACGCCCTCGTTCCCGTCCTTGATCGCCTTGATGGTCTCCGAGACCCGGTCCACGTCCCGGTCCGTCGGGCCGCGTCCGCTGGCCACCAGACAGACCCGCTTGGCGCCCCCGGCGAGTCCGGCGGCGGCGGCCTGAGAGGCCTCGTCCGGCTTGAGCCACGTGTACTTCAGGATCTCGGCCTTCGAGCCGAGTCGCTGGGAACAGTAGGAGCAGTCCTCCGGGCACAGGCCCGACTTGAGGTTGACGAGATAGTTGAGTTTCACCCGTCGGCCGAACCAGTGGCGGCGTACCTTGCCGGCCGCGGCCACCACATCGAGCAGGTCGTCGTCGGAAGTGGCGAGGACGGCGAGTGCTTCCTCGCGGGTCGGCAGCTCGCGCCGAAGCCCCTTGTCCACCAGCGTGTTCAGCAGGTCCATGAGAGCCGATCCTGTCCTACGGAGCCACCCCGGGCCAAGGAGAGTTCGTACAACAGAGACGATTCGACGTGTGGGTATTGCCACATCCTGGGCCGCGGATCTTACGACTAGTGTCTGTGCACTGCCTACAAATTCACCGGAGGGGCCATGGCGTTCGGCTGGATCGACGAGCAGGCGCAGGCGCGCCGCCGCGCCGGACTCGTACGGACACTGCGCCCCCGCCCCGCCGACTCGCCCCTGCTGGATCTCGCCAGCAACGACTACCTGGGCCTCGCCCGGCACTCCGAGGTCGTCGAGGGCGCGGCGCGCGCCGCGCGAGTGTGGGGCGGCGGCTCCACCGGCTCCCGGCTCGTCACCGGTACGACCGAGCTGCACGGCGAGCTGGAGCGCGAGCTGGCCGACTTCTGCGGCTTCGAGGCGGCCCTCGTCTTCTCCTCCGGCTACGCGGCCAACCTCGGCGCGGTCACCGCGCTGGCGCCGCACGGCTCGCTGATCGTGTCGGACGCGGGCAACCATGCCTCCCTGATCGACGGCTGCCGGCTGGCGCGCGGCACGACACAGGTCGTCGCGCACGCCGACCCGGACGCCGTGCGCAAGGCCCTGCAGACGCACGAGGGATCCGCCGTCGTCGTCTCCGACACGGTCTTCTCGGTCGACGGCGACGCAGCCCCGCTGGCCGGGTTCGCGCAGGTGTGCCGCGAGCACGGGGCCGGGCTGGTGGTCGACGACGCGCACGGTCTGGGCGTACTCGGCGACGGCGGCCGCGGCGCCCCGCACGCGGCCGGGCTCGCGGGCGCCGACGACGTCGTCGTGACGGTCACCCTGTCCAAGTCGCTCGGCAGTCAGGGCGGCGCCGTCCTCGGCCCCGCCCGGGTGATCGAGCACCTGGTCAACGCGGCCCGGACGTTCATCTTCGACACCGGTCTCGCCCCGGCGTCGGCGGGTGCGGCGCTGGCGGCGCTGCGGCTGCTGCGCCGGGAGCCGGAGCGGGCGGCGCGGGCGCGCGCGGTGGCGCGCGAACTCCACGCTCGGCTGACCGCCGAGGGGCTGGAAGCGGTACGACCCGACGCGGCGGTCGTCTCCGTTCGCGCGCCGTCCCCGGAGGGGGCCGTGCGCTGGGCGGCCGACTGCCGGGCGGCCGGCCTCGCCGTGGGCTGCTTCCGTCCTCCCTCCGTGCCCGACGGCATCTCACGGCTGAGGCTGACCGCCCGCGCGGACCTCTCCGAGGGGCAGATCGAACGCGCTGTACGGGTGATCGGCGAGACACGACCATGAGTCGGCGTGACACGGCCCTGTTCCCGCCCCTGGCGGAACCGATCGGAATCGATCAGGTGTGATCGGAGTGCTGATCGGTCAGGACTGGAACGCGGCAGTGAAGCCCGCCCAGCTCTCGGGGGAGAAGAGCAGCGCGGGTCCGGCCGGGTCCTTGGAGTCACGCACGGCGAGCAGTCCGGTCCAGGGACCGGTGTACGGCCGTGCTGTCTCGACACAGTTGTTCGCGCCCGTGCTGTAGCTGCTGCGCAGCCATCGCACACCGGGCAGTTCTGCACTTGAGGGCATGTTCCGAGGCAGTGCGGTCATGGTGCCTCCTTACGCGCCGCCACCTAGCGCGGCGATGTAATCCAGCGATTCCTCGGGCGAAAGGGCGTGGATCCGAAGGGCGTTGAAGGCCTCCGTGTAAGCCCGGAGGTCTTCTTTCCGTTCGAGATAGAGGCTACTCGTCAAGTGGTCGAGAACAACCACATCCAGATCAGAAGTGCTCGAAAATGAGAAGATAACGAAAGGCCCGGTGATGCCGACATGCTCACCGGCCCTGAACGGCAGGACCTGGAGCCTGACTTGGGGCAGCCGCGCCGCCTCCATCAGCCGGCTCAGCTGCCGCGCCATCACCTCCGGCCCGCCGATCTCCCGGCGCAGCACCGCCTCGTCCAGCACCGCGCTCAGCTCCAGCGGCGGATCGGCCCGCAGCACGTCCTGCCTGGCCAGACGCACCGCGACCAGCGCGTCGAGGCGGTCCTCGGCGTCGGGGCCGAGCCCGCCCACCGCGGCCCGGGTCACCGCACGGGCGTACTCCGGCGTCTGGAGCAGCCCCGGCACCACCGACGTCTCCAGCGTGCGCATCGCACGCGCCTGCGACTCCAGGCTGATGAAATCCCGGTACGTCGGCGGCAGCACTCCGCGGTAGGCGTGCCACCAGTGATGTCGGCCGCCTCCCTCGTCGGACCCCGCCAACACCAGCAGCAGCTCGCGCAGTTGGCTGTCCTCCACGCCGTAGACGTCGAGCAGTAACCGCACATCGGCCGGTTTCACCCCGCTGGCGCCGGTCTCGATCCGGCTCACCTTGGACTGGTGCCAGCCCGCCAGCCGGGCCGCCTCACCGCTGGTGAGCCCCGCCCCGGTGCGCAACGCACGCAATTCCGCGCCCAGTTTTCGGCGGCGCACCGCGGGACCGTGCTGCATGGGCTCCTCCTTACTCCAACCGAGCCGCCCAAATACGGTCTGCCGTCGCAGAGTTCACCGCTTCGAGCGACAGATATATGCACATCTTGGTGGATCGCCACCCGTGACGGGCGCGGTAATGGCAGTCTGGCGACGAAGCACCAGTCCGGGACCGTACTCGAACCATCCGCTCCGTGTCGGACTGCGGTCCCGTGGGAAAGGGACGACGTCGCCATGGCAGATCACCTGGAAGCATCCGTCACTCTGCCGAGCGATCCCGCCTCGGTCGCCGCGGCCCGGGGCTATGTGCTCACCACCCTCGCGGAATGGGGGCTGCCACCTGATACGGAAGTGGCCGACACCATCCGCCTGATCGTCTCCGAACTCACCACCAACGCCGTACAGCACACCCTCGGCCAGTCACCCACCTTCACGGTGGACCTCGCGCTCGACCGTGACGAACACCTGCGCATCGGTGTGACCGACAGCCATCCGCGCTTCCCCAAGCGACTGCCGGCCGCCGTCCAGCAGGACAACGGACGCGGCATGGTCATCATCCGCTGGCTCACGGCGGAATGCGGCGGCAAGATGAGAGTGCGCCCCACCCGCGAGGGCGGCAAGACGGTCTCCATCGAACTGCCCTGGACGGTGCCCGCCGCACCGGTCGGCGCCGCGGGACCGCAGGAGCCGTAGCCCCTCAGCTCTGCTGCGGCTGGCCGGAGGACCGGCCGAACGTGCCGCGCAACAGGGCCCGGAACGCGGTCGCGGCCGGTGTCGCCTCCTCGGCGCGGAAAGCGACCGAGACCGTACGGCGCAGCCCCCCGCCTTCCAACGCGCGCACCCCGACCGGCGTGACCGACGTGCGCGCCACCATCTCCGGTACCACGGCCACCCCCAGCCCCGCGCTCGCCAGCGCGCACACCAGCAGGTATCCCGGCGTCGGGACCAGAACCGACGGCGTCGCCCCGGCCCGGGCCAGCGCCGCCTCCACACCCCGCCGGGCCGGAGCGTCCGGCGCCATGCTGATCAGGGGCTGCCCGGCCAGCTCGGCCAGGGGCAGGCGTGCGGCGCCACTGGTGAGGACATGGCCCGGAGCGGACACCAGGACCAGTTCCTCGACCAGGATCGGCTCGATGCCGACGGACGCGGGCAGCGGCGTCGCGTCCCCCGGTTCGTACGCGTGGGTGAGCGCCAGGTCCACCTCGCCCGAAGCCACCGCGGCGACACCGGCCGAGGGTTCGTAGTCGGCGACCGTCAGCTCCACGTCCGGATGCGCCCGGCGAAAGGCGCTGAGCGCCGGGGGCAGCAGATGGATGCCCGCGGTCTGGAAGGTGCCCAGCCGCAGCGTGCCGCCCGTCAGGCCGGTCAGCCGGGCCAGTTCGTGCCGGGCCCGCTCCAGCTCGTCCAGCACGCGCCGCGCCCGCGCCACCAGCAGCTCGCCCGCACCCGTCAGCCGCGCCCCCCGGTGGTGCCGTACCAGCAGGGCGGTGCCCGCCTCGCGCTCCAGCTTGGCCAGCTGCTGGGAGAGCGCCGGCGTGGTGTAGCCGAGCCGCTCTGCCGCCCGGGTGATCGAACCCGCCTCCGCGACCGCCACCAGGGCGGCGAGCCGCGTCGGGTCGTACATGAGGGTCCCCGATCTCGTTCGCACGGCGGGTCAGCACTAAGCAATGCTCGCGTTAAGCAATGCTTTAGGTGCTCCCAGGATATTCGAAATACCTGCTGAAGGCTCCCGCGCGGCAGCCTGGAGTCCATGGACGCTCAGCTCATCGCCTTCACCGGGGTCTCGGCCGGCCTGGTCGCCATGCCCGGGGCCGACTTCACGGTCGTCGTACGCAACGCCCTCGTCTCCCGCCGGGCCGGCATCGCCTGCGTGCTCGGGATCGGGGCCGGGTTGCTGGTCCATGTGACGCTGGCGGTGGTGGGCGTCGCCGCGGTCCTGGCCGCCGTACCGGCGCTCTTCCGGGCGCTCCAAGTGGTCGGCGGCCTCTATGTGCTGTATCTCGGCGTCCAGACCCTGCGGCAGCGGCACACCGAGGTGGCGGACGAGCGCGAGGAATCCACGGCGCGCCCGCTCCGGCAGGGCTTCGTCACCAACGCCCTCAACCCGAAGGCGTCGCTGACCTTCCTCAGCGTGCTGCCGCAGTTCGTGCCCGCCGGCTCCCCGGCGCTGCCCCGGACGCTGCTGCTCGCGCTGATCGTGCTCGCGATCGCGCTGGTGTGGTTCCAGGTGGTCGCCCTGCTCGTGGACCGGCTCGGCAGGTGGCTGCGCCGGCCGCGGGCCGCCCGGGCGGTCACGCTCGTCACCGGCGTGGCGCTGACCGCCTTCGGCGTGGCGCTCCTCGTCCCGCCGCTGTCGGCCCTGTGAGGCCCCGGGGGCGGTGACGGCGTGTCAGGCCGCCGCCACCGCCACCGGGTGGGTCACTTGACCCGGCCGTACCAGACGCTCCTGGTCCAGATCTTCTGCAGCTTCACGACGTCCCCGGACTTGGGGGAGTGCCAGATCTTTCCCTTCCCGGCGTAGATGCCGACGTGGTAGACGTTCGACCCCGAGTGGAAGAACACCAGGTCCCCGGCCTTGCGGTTACCGGCGGAGATGTGGCGGGTCTTGTTGTACTGCTGGGCCGCCGTACGGGGCAGTTTCTTGCCCGCCTTCTTGTACGAGTACAGCGTGAGCCCCGAGCAGTCGAACCGGTGCGGTCCGGTGGCGCCCCACTTGTACGGGGAGCCCTTCTTGGAGGCCGCGACCTGCAGTGCCTTCGACGCCGGTGTGGCGGCCGCAGCCTCGGAGGTGAAGCCGGGCGCCACGATCGAGCCGCCCACGGCGGCGATGGTGAGTGCCGAGGCCGTTCCGGCCCGGACCATGAGCGACGGGACACGATTGAGCGCAGTCATGCGCAACCCTTCGTCAGCCGCCTGAGAAGGATGACCTGTCGGATTCGGGCTGGCGAAGTTGCCCGGCCGCGTTGCCACGGCTTCACCCCAAGGGTTGCTCGGCTCGAACGAACGTCCGCTCCGGCGACCCGTCTTGCTCGGGTCCTCCACTCCTGCCGATCCACTCCTGTCGACCGGTCATCCGGGCGGCGGCAGGACTCGGCGTCCGCCCGGATCGCCCCGCCGCTGTGGCGGGGGCTTGTCGTCAGTCAGGGATCTTGACGCACGAATGAACGAAATACCCAACGGAATCGGGGATTTGTGGGGTTACTCACCACTCACCCGTTCGGGTGGGTAGCCGGGTGTCCGGGGGGTGTCCAGATGCCCAAGGAGTCCCGGACCAGGGAGGGAACGCCTCATTCCGCCTTGGGGTCATGTCCTGAGCGCAACCCTGACGGCCGCGCAAAAGGAGAGCCGTCTACGCCAACCGGGGGTACGTCATTTGGTCCGTTTCGGCTCGGCTCCGGACACCTCGTCCGTGGGTCGGGGCGTCCGGAATCCGGCTGGTCGCGTCGTCAACTGTCGGAGCGCGGCGGAACCGTGACGCGAGCCGTGCGGCGCTCTCCGTCCAGCACGCGCAACGCGCGCGCGAGCGTGGGGGCGTGCAGCTCCGTCTCGCCCCGCTGGTGCATCAGCGCCAGCGCGTCCCGGAGCTCGGCCGCCTTGCTCACGAGCGCCTGGGCGGCACGCAGTCCGCGGTAGGTGTCGCCGTGCTGTGCCGGGTTGATCCGGCCGAGCAGGTCCACCACGTCGAGGTAACGGTCGATCAACTCGCCCTCCGCGCGCGTCAGCGCGGGCAGCGGCGGCAGCTCGGGTGGCAGCACCGGCCGATCACCGCCCCGTGGGCGGCGCGAGCGTGGCCCGGCGGCTGGGGATGATGCGGTCCACCAGCCCGTACTCCAGCGCCTCTTCGGCGGTGAGGATCTTGTCCCGCTCGATGTCCTCGGCCACCTGGGCGCGGCTGCGCCCGGTGTGCTCGGCGAGCATCTCCTCCAGGCGCACCCGAACCCGCGTCAGTTCCTCGGCCTGGATCGCCAGATCGCTCGCCTGGCCCTCGACCGGCTCGGGCAGCGCCGGCTGATGGATCACCACCCGGGCCCCCGGGAGCGCGAAGCGCTTGCCCGGCGTGCCCGCGGCCAGCAGCACGGCGGCGGCCGAACCGGCCTGGCCGAGGCAGATCGTCTCCACGTCACAGGCGACGTACCGCAGGGTGTCGTAGATCGCCGACATGGCGCTGAACGATCCGCCGGGCGAGTTGATGTACAGCGAGATGTCCTGGTCGGGGTCCTTGTGCTCCAGGTACATGAACTGCGCCATCACGTCGTTCGCCGAGGTGTCGTCGACCGGGGTGCCGAGGAAGACGATCCGCTCCTCCAGCAGCTTCGAGTACGGATCCTGCGTCCTGAGGCCTGAACTCGTGCGTTCGGTGAACTCGGGCAGTACGTAGCGGGCGGACGGTCGGGTCATGGCTCACGCTCCCTTGCCGGGGTGCCTGTAAAAAATGTACAGGACGTACATGACGTAATGTGGGGAGCATGGCCTACGAGATTCCGGTGACGCAAGCCAGGGCTGAGCTCGCCGACCTCATCAACCGCGTGGTGTACGGCGGTGAGCGCGTCGTCGTGACGCGGCACGGAAAGCCCTTGGTCGCCCTTGTCTCCGCCGCTGACCTGGAGCGACTCGACGCCTTGGACGCCCCCGTCGAGGACCAGGTGATCAGCGCGGTCTCCAGCGTCCGCGAGGTCGCTTCCGCTGCCCGCGAACGGCAGCGCTTCGGCATCGCCGCCGAGCACCGCGGGTCCGGCCCCTCCTAGCGCCGGCCGGCGCCGCCTCACGCACGAAAGGACCGTGCACCCCCGTCCGCTACAGCGGGGGCGCACGGTCGGTTCGGTGCGGCCGGCGGCAGGTCAGCCGACGGGGGCGAGCTCCCGCTCGGACGCGGACTCGGTGCTCGGCCTGCGGGACTTCAGGGCGCTGCCGAGCAGGACGGCGCCCAGGCCCAGCGCGGCCCACCAGGCGAGCGTGAGAGCGGGGCCGGTCGCCGCGGCGCCGTCGAAGTACGACACCGAGCGCAGCAGGCTCGCGCCCGCGCCCGGCGGCAGCCACTGGCCCGTGGTGCCGACCGGCTCGGGCAGCATCTGTGGTGCCGAGGAGGCCCCGGAGAACGGGTTGCCGAGGAACATCACCACGAACGACACGATGCCGATGCCCGCCGGGCCGATCAGCGCGGCGAGTCCGGCGACCGCCGCGCTCACGGCCAGAGTCGTCAGCGCGAACACCCCGGCCTCCGCCCACCAGTCGCCGGTGAGGATCCCCAGCCAGCTGTGCGCGAGCGCGGCGGCGACCACGCCGATCACCGCCGCGGCCCCGGCCAGCGCGCTCACGGCACGGATGCCGCGCAGCCGGAGCAGGGTCACCGCGGCGCCGGCCGCCATGCCGGCCAGGGCGAGCGGCAGGACGCTCGCGCCGAGGGCCGCGCCGCGCGGGTCGCTCGCCGGTGCGGACACGACGTCGACGGTCCTGACCTGGGTGCCTTCGGCTGCGGCCTGCTCGGTCACCGCCTGCTGAAGCAGCTGGGCCACCATCGGACTCGCGGCCGAGGCGGTCAGCAGTTCGGGGCCCTTGGGGGTCACGACCACGGCGCCGTACACGGTCCGGTCCTCGACGGCCTCCCGGGCGGCGGCCTCGTCGGCGTAGCGGTGGATCTCGAACGCGCCCTCGTGCCGGTCCAGCTGCCGCTCCACCTGGGCCGCGGCCGACGCCGGTCCGGCGACGCCGAGCGGCAGGTCGCGCGGGGCGGTGCGGGCGGCGGGCCACGCGAAGGCCCACAGGGCGAGCGCCGCGAGGGCGGGGACGAGGAGGACGACCGCGATCAGGTGCCGGCGTGCGGCGGACCCGCGCGGTGTAGCGGACGGGGTGGACATGGGGGTCTCCCGGTAAAAAGAAGGATCGTTCGTTTTTGTTGGCGCCCCCACCGTCCTGCTGATGCCGCTCCTTGTCAAGAAGGAATGTTCGTTTTACTTTGTGGCCATGGCCCGCGTATCCCAGGAACACCTCGACGCCCGCCGTCGGCAGATCCTCGACGGCGCCGCCCGTCTCTTCGCCCGCAACGGCTTCCACGCCACGTCCATGCAGGACGTGCTGAAGGAGGTCGACCTCTCGGCCGGAGCGGTGTACCGCTACTTCAGCGGCAAGGACGAGCTGATCGCCGCGATCGTCAAGGACGTCCTGGGCGAGATCCGCGCCTCGTTCGAGGAGGTCGTCCGGCAGAGCCCGCCCCCGCCGCCGGACCTCCTGGTGGGAGCGGTCCTGAGTCGCACCCTGCGCGTCTACTCCTCCCTCACCGAGGACGGGGAGTCGGTCTTCCCGTTGCTGATCATGCAGGTCTGGGCGGAGACCGTGCGCAACAAGGAGCTGGCGGCCGTTCTGGCGGATGTGTACGCGACCCTGCGGGAGGCCTGGGGCCGGGCCGTCGAGGCGTACCAGGACGCCGGGATGATGCCCTCGGACATCCCCGCGGACCACGTGGCGCGCACCATGATCGCCACGGTGCAGGGGTTCATCGCCCAGCAGGCCCTCTTCGGCGGGGCGCCGGTCGAGGTGCTGCAGGACGGTCTGCGGGCCCTGACGGGCATGCGGGCCCCGCAGCGGGACGCCTAGCGGATCACAGCTTGGTTAACGTGCCTGAAACTCCGTCCAACTAGCCTGCCGATCCACGCCACCTGGCACTTTGCCCCGTGGCGACGGCGGCAACCGGACCCCGCACGGTCCGGAGCGAGGACTGTGAGGTGGGACGTGCAACTGACCCCGCACGAGCAAGAGCGGCTGCTCATCCATGTGGCGGCCGACGTCGCCGAGAAGCGCCGGGCCCGCGGGCTGAAGCTCAACCACCCCGAGGCGGTCGCCCTCATCACGTCGCACATCCTCGAGGGCGCCCGGGACGGCCGTACGGTCGCCGAGCTCATGTCCTCCGGACGCAAGATCCTCACCCGCGACGACGTCATGGAGGGCATCCCCGAGATGATCCACGACGTCCAGGTCGAGGCGACCTTCCCGGACGGCACCAAGCTCGTCACCGTCCACGACCCGATCGTCTGAAGGGGGCCCCGATGATTCCCGGAGAGATCCTGTTCGCCGACGGACCGATTGCCTACAACCAGGGCCGTGAGGTCACCCGGCTCACCGTCCTCAACGCCGCCGACCGGCCCGTCCAGGTCGGCTCCCACTACCACTTCGCCGAGGCGAACCCCGGTCTGGACTTCGACCGGGACGCCGCCCGCGGCAAGCGGCTGAACGTCGCCGCCGGCACCGCCGTGCGCTTCGAGCCCGGAATCCCCGTCGACGTCGAGCTCGTCCCGCTCGCCGGCGCCCGCGTGGTGCCCGGCCTGCGCGGCGAGACCGGAGGTGCCCTCGATGCCTGAGATCTCCCGCGCCTCGTACGCCGACCTGTTCGGCCCGACGACCGGTGACCGCATCCGGCTCGCCGACACCGACCTGCTGGTCGAGATCGAGGAGGACCGCTCCGGCGGCCCCGGACTCGCCGGTGACGAGGCCGTGTTCGGCGGCGGCAAGGTGATCCGCGAGTCCATGGGCCAGTCGCGCGCCACCCGCGCCGACGGCACCCCGGACACGGTCGTCACCGGCGTCGTGATCATCGACCACTGGGGCATCGTCAAGGCCGACGTCGGCATCCGTGACGGCCGGATCACCGGCATCGGCAAGGCGGGCAACCCCGACACGATGGACGGCGTGCACCCGGACCTCGTCATCGGCCCGGAGACCGAGATCATCGCGGGCAACGGACGGATCCTCACCGCCGGCGCCATCGACGCCCACGTCCACTTCATCTGCCCCCAGATCGCGGACGAGGCCCTCGCCTCCGGCATCACCACGCTCGTCGGCGGCGGCACCGGACCCGCCGAGGGCTCCAAGGCGACCACGGTCACGCCCGGTCCCTGGCATCTGGCCCGGATGCTGGAGGCGATGGAGCAACACCCCGTCAACTTCGGCCTGCTGGGCAAGGGCAACACCGTCTCGCACGAGGCGATGCTGTCCCAGATCCGCGGCGGCGCGCTCGGCCTCAAGCTGCACGAGGACTGGGGCTCCACCCCGGCCGTCATCGACGCCTCGCTGACCGTCGCCGACCAGACCGGCATCCAGGTCGCCATCCACACGGACACCCTGAACGAGGCCGGCTTCGTCGGCGACACGCTCGCCGCCATCGCCGGCCGGGGCATCCACGCGTACCACACCGAGGGCGCGGGCGGCGGGCACGCACCGGACATCATGAGCGTCGTCTCCGAGCCGCACGTGCTGCCCAGCTCCACCAACCCGACCCGGCCGTTCACCGTCAACACCGCCGAGGAACACCTCGACATGCTGATGGTGTGCCACCACCTGAACGCGGCCGTGCCCGAGGACCTCGCCTTCGCCGAGTCCCGGATCCGGCCCTCGACCATCGGGGCGGAGGACATACTGCACGACCTCGGCGCGATCTCGATCATCTCCTCGGACTCGCAGGCCATGGGACGTGTGGGCGAGGTCGTCATGCGGACCTGGCAGACCGCCCATGTGATGAAGGGACGGCGCGGTGCGCTGCCCGGGGACGGACGGGCCGACAACCACCGGGTGCGGCGGTACGTGGCCAAGTACACGATCAACCCCGCGCTCGCGCAGGGCCTCGCCCGTGAGATCGGCTCCGTGGAGACCGGCAAGCTCGCCGACCTGGTGCTGTGGGAACCGGCGTTCTTCGGCGTCAAGCCGCAGCTCGTCATCAAGGGCGGGCAGATCGCCTACGCGCAGATGGGCGACGCCAACGCGTCCATCCCCACCCCGCAGCCGATCCTGCCCCGGCCGATGTTCGGCGCGATCGGGCGGGCCCCGGCCTCGAACTCGGTCAACTTCGTGGCCCCGCTCGCCATCGAGGACGGGCTGCCGGAGCGGCTCCAGCTCGGGAAGCGGTTCGTGGCCATCGAGTCGACGCGCGGGGTCACCAAGGCCGACATGCGGGAGAACGACGCGCGCCCCGACGTGCGGATCGACCCCGACAGCTTCGCCGTGCACATCGACGGGGAGCTGGTGGAGGCCACGCCCGCCGCCGAACTGCCCATGGCCCAGCGTTACTTCCTGTTCTGACGGCCGGCCCGAGATGACACGAGCAGCACTTCTTGTCCTGGCCGACGGCCGCTTCCCCGCCGGAGGGCACGCCCACTCCGGCGGGGCGGAGGAGGCCGTCAAGGCGGGACGCGTCACCGATGCCGCGAGCCTGGAGGACTTCTGCCGGGGGCGGCTGCACACGGCGGGCCTGGTCGCCGCATCCCTCGCCGCGGCGGCTGCCCTCGGTGCCGACGCGGTGGCCCTGGACGCGGCGGCCGACGCCCGTACGCCCTCGCCCGCGCTGCGCACGGCCGCGCGGAGGCTCGGCCGCCAGCTGATGCGTGCCGTCCGGTGGACCTGGCCTTCGGCCGAACTCGACGAGCTGGCCCGGCGGTTTCCCAAGGGCGCCCACCAGCCGGTCGTGCTCGGACTCGCCGCTCGGGCGGCGGGGCTGGGGGCCGTCGAGGCGGCGTACTGCGCCGCCTACGAGAGTGTGAGCGGGCCGGCGACCGCGACCGTGCGGTTGCTGAGCCTCGACCCGTTCGACGCGACCGCCGTGCTGGCCCGGCTGGCGCCGGAGACGGACCAGGTCGTCGACCGGGCGGTCGACGCGGGACGGCGTGCGGCCGGCGCCGGCCTCGACGAACTCCCCGCCGCCTCCGCCCCGTTGCTGGAGATCGGCGCGCAGGCCCACGCCGCCTGGCCCGTCCGGCTGTTCGCCTCCTAGCCCACCACCCGACCATCCCCCCACCGAAGGAGCCGCCCATGCACCTCGACCACTCCCACGACGGCACCTCCGCCGTCAGCGCCGACGCCCACCGCCCCGACGGATCCCGCCGCGCCCTGCGCATCGGTCTCGGGGGGCCCGTCGGGTCCGGCAAGACCGCCACGGTCGCCGCCCTGTGCCGTGCGCTGCGCGAAGAGCTGTCCCTGGCCGTCGTCACCAACGACATCTACACGCGCGAGGACGCCGAGTTCCTGCTGCGGGAGGCGGTGCTGCCGCCGGAGCGGATCACGGCCGTGGAGACCGGCGCCTGCCCGCACACCGCGATCCGGGACGACATCTCCGCCAACCTCGAAGCCGTCGAGGACCTGGAGGACGAGGTCGGCCCGCTCGATCTCATCCTCGTCGAGTCCGGTGGGGACAACCTCACCGCCACCTTCTCCAAGGGCCTGGTCGACGCGCAGATCTTCGTGATCGACGTGGCCGGCGGGGACGACATCCCGCGCAAGGGCGGGCCCGGCGTCACCACGGCCGATCTGCTCGTCGTCAACAAGACCGACCTCGCGCCGCACGTCGGCTCCGACCTGGCGCGGATGGCGGCGGACGCCAAGGCGCAGCGCGCCGAACTGCCGGTCGTCTTCCAGTCGTTGCGCGGCGAGCCCGGCGTGAGCGAGGTCGCCGGGTGGGTGCGCGCGCAGCTCCTGGCGTGGACGGCATGAGAACCGTGGCCGGCGGCGTACGGGCGCTCGCGCGGATCGTCGCCCGCGACGACGGGCGGGGCGGCACCTCCCTGCCCGTGCTCGACGGCGAAGGGCCGCTGGCGCTCAGACGGACCCGGGGGAGCGGCGCCGAGGCGCGGGTCGTGCTCGTCGGCGCGATGAGCGGGCCGCTCGGCGGAGACCACCTCACCGTCGAGGCCGAGGCGGAGGCGGGCGCCCGGCTGCGCGTCGGCTCGGCGGCGGCCACCATCGCACTGCCGGGCCAGGGCAAGGACGAGGCCCGCTACGACGTACGGCTGTCCGTGGCCGACGGGGGCGAACTGCACTGGCTGCCCGAGCAGTTGATCTCCGCCCGGGGCAGTGACCTGCACGTCACCACCCGGGCCGACGTCGGCGCGGCGGGGCGGCTCGTCCTGCGTGAGGAGCAGGTGCTGGGCCGGGCGGGGGAGGAGCCCGGGCGACTCGGCAGCCGGATCCGGGTGAGTGTCGCCGGACGGGTGGTCCTCGACCAGGAGCTGGCCTGCGGGCCCGGCGCGCCGGGCGGCTGGGACGGTCCCGCCGGGCTCGGGGGATGCCGTGCGGTCGGTCAACTCGTCGTCGTACGACCGGAGTTCGCGCACACTCCGGTGGCGGCCGGGGTGGTGGGGGAGGGGGCCGCCGTCATGCCGCTCGCCGGGCCCGCCGTCCTGGTGAGCGCCGTCGCGTCCGACGCGCTGCGGCTGCGCGGACTGCTGGACGAGGCCCTCGCGGCCTTGGGCTGAGTGCCGCCGCCCGACCCGGCCGACGGCACCCGCGTCAGCGGATGGGCAGCCGCAGGAACCTGCGCTCCTTGTCCGCCTCGGCCTTGGCGGCGGCCTCCTCGGCCTTGACGACGGCCGCGTACTGGTCGACGTACTCCTGCTCGGACAGGGACAGGATCGCGTACATGATCTCGTCGGTGATGGCGCGCAGGATGGCCTTCTCGTTCTCCATGCCGGCGTAGCGGGAGAAGTCGAGGGGCTCGCCGAAGCGGATCTTCACGGGGTGGATGTTGGGGATGACCTTGCCCGGCGGCTGCGCCTCGAAGGTGCCGATCATCGCGCACGGGATGACCGGGACCTGCGCCTTCAGGGCCATCACGGCGACGCCGACCTTGCCCTTGTAGAGGCGGCCGTCGTGCGAGCGGGTGCCCTCGGGGTAGATGCCGAGGAGCTCGTCCTTCCTCAGCACCCCCAGGCCCTCGCGGATCGCGGCCTGGCCCGCCTCCTTGCCGGTGCGGTCGACCGGGATCTGACCGGCGCTGCGGAAGAACGCCGCGGTCAGGCGGCCCTTGATGCCGGGGCCGGTGAAGTACTCCTTCTTCGCGAGGAAGGTGATCCGCCGCTTGAGGATCGCCGGCATCAGGAAGTGGTCCGAGAACGACAGGTGGTTGCCGGCGACGATGGCCGCGCCCGTGGCCGGTACGTGCTCAAGGCCCTCTATTCGAGGGCGGAACACCAGTCTCAGCAGAGGTCCCAACAACACGTATTTCAGGACGTAGTAGAACAAGGGGGGCGCTCCTCACTCGGGGGGATCAGCTCGGGCCGCCATGTTCTGGCAGGTCAACCAGCGTGCCGTGGGGCTGCCAGTGTAGGCGCAGGGGTCTGCGGCCGGAACCGGGTCGGGACGGACGGATACCGACCCATCCGGATTTGCCTGACCGGGTGTCAGGAAAGGGGTGGGCGGGCGTCGTTCGCGGGTGGGGAGGACCGCCGGACCAGCCTGGTCCTTGGCTCCGGTGCGCGGCAACCCGGTGGCGCGGTTTGGCGTGATCGTGATCGCCGGGTGGCGGCCGGCCCGCCCTTGCGGGGAGCCGGAGCGGCTGCTCGTCCATCACAGCCGCACGATGATCAGCGCCGTGTCGTCCGTCGCGCCGCCCTGCGGCAGCAGCTCCAGCAGGACGGCGTCGGCGAGGGGCTCGGGGTCGGCCGTGCGATGGCGCACCAGGGCGTCCGCGAGACGGGCCAGCCCGGTGTCGATGTCCTCGCGGCGGCGCTCGATCAGGCCGTCGGTGTACAGCGCGAGCGTGGCGCCGTCCGCGTACGTGGCGACGGCCTGCGGTCTGGGCATCGGGTCTGGCCGGGCGTCCAGCGGCGGATCGGTGGCCTGGTCGAGGAACTCCACGCGGCCGTCGGCGTGGACCAGCACCGGCGGCGGATGGCCCGCGCTGCTGTAGGTGATGGTGCGGGCCTCGAAGTCGATGAACGTCGTGACCGCGGTGGCCGATTCGGCGCCGTCGACGACATGGGCGTAGCGGCCCAGGACGTCGAGCGCCTGGGCCGGGCCCTCGGCCACACGGGACGTGGCGCTCAGCGCGCTGCGCAGCTGGCCCATGACGCCGGCCGCCACGAGGCCGTGGCCGACCACGTCGCCCACGGACACGCCGATACGGTTGCCGCCCACCAGGTCGATCAGGTCGTACCAGTCGCCGCACACGTTCAGCGCGCCGACCGCGGGCCGGTATCGCACCGCGGTCCGGTGGTTGCCCACCTGCCGCCGGGCGGGCAGCATCGCCTCCTGCAGGGCGAGAGCCACCTCGCGATCACGGGCGTGGGCCTGCCGCAGCCGCTCGTTGAGCTCCTGGAGCTCGCGGGCCCGGGTGTACAGCTCGGCCTCCAGGACCCGGGTCCGGCTGTCACTGCCCGCGCCGCCGCGCAGGTGAATGAGTTCGGTGACCTCCTCCACCCGGTGCAGGACGAAGGCCACCTGTCCGTCGGGGCCGGGGACGGGCGCGTTGATCGGGCTCCAGTAGCGCTCCTCCCAGTGACCGGGGCGGTTCGCGTCCTCGACGTCGTAGCGTTGCAGCGCCATCGTGTCGCGCTCGCCGGTCGCTGCCACGCGCAGCATCGACGCCCGGACATCGCGCATGCCGGTCGCCGTCGGATCGTTGGGGTTCTCGGGGAAGACGTCGAAGATGTACCGGCCCACCAACTCTTCCCGGCTGCGTCCGGACAGGTGCTGGAAGTCCTCGTTGGCGTCGGCGTAGACCAGATCCGGGGTCAGCAGCGCGACCATGCCGGGCAGGGCCTGGAAGACCGCCTCGTAGTCGATCGCCTTGTCGTTCATGGCTCCCGCCTCACCACCGGGATCTGACCAGTTTTCCATGTCATGCGCTGTATGTACCGATGTACTACATCCACTCCGATTCGTCAGGTCAGGGAGAGGGATCCGTCAGCGGCTGCTCAGCCCAGATGATCTTCCCCTCGGGGACGAAACGCGTGCCCCAGCGCTGGGTGAACTGGGAGACCAGCAGCAGCCCGCGGCCCCCCTCGTCCGTGGTCCGCGGATGCCGTAGATGCGGGGCGGTGGCGCCGCCGTCGAACACCTCGCAGACCAGCGCGCGATCCCTGATCAGGCGCAGCCGGATGGGGCCCTCGGCGTACCGGATCGCGTTGGTGACCAGCTCGCTGACCACCAGCTCCGTGGTGAAGGACAGCTCCTGAAGGCCCCACTCCGCCAGCAGCCGGGAGGCCGTCTTGCGGGCGTCGGCGACCGCCGCCGGGTCGGCGGGCAGGTCCCAGTCGGCGACCTGCTCGGCGCCCAGCAGCCGGGTGCGTGCCATCAGCAGGGCCACATCGTCGTGCGGGCGGGCCGGAACCAGCGCGTCGACCACCGTCCGGCAGCAGGCGTCCAGCGAACCCGCGCGCTCCTCCAGGGCCCGCCGCAGCCGCTCCCGGTCGGTGTCCACGCACCAGACGCCGTCCTCGCGGGCCAGCAGTCCGTCGGTGTGCAGGGCGATCGTGCTGCCCGCGGCCAGGGCCAGCTCCACCGACTCGTACGGGGGACCGCCCACGCCCAGCGACGCTCCCTGCGGCAGGTCGACGAAGGTGACCTCGCCGTCGGGCAGGACCACGGCTGGCGCCGGATGGCCCGCGGCGGCCATCGTGCACTGGCCGTCGACCGGGTCGTAGACGACGTACAGGCACCCCGCGCCCACGGACTGGGCGGCGGCGGCCTCGTCCGTCCCGGCCTCCAGGCCCTCCTCGCGGGCCGACCGCGCGACCAGGTCGTCGAGGTGCGCCAGCACCTCCTCGGGCGGCAGATCCAACGCCGCGAGGGTCCGTACGGCCGCCCGCAGCCGCCCCATCGCCGCGGCGGCGTCGATGCCGTGGCCGGGCACCTCGCCCACCACCAGGGCGACCCGGCCGCCGGACAGCGTGATCAGGTCGTACCAGTCACCGCCCAGGCCGGTCAGCTCGTCGGCCGGCCGGTAGCAGGCGGCGACCTCCACGGCGTCCTGGTCGGGCAGCCGGTGCGGGAGCAGACTGCGCTGGAGGACCAGCGCGGCGTCGCGCTCGCGGGTGTAGCGGCGGGCGTTGTCCACACAGACGGCCGCGCGGGACACGAGGTCCTCGGCCAGGGCCAGGTCGTCCTCGTCGAAGGGCTCCTGGCGGCGGCGCCGGAAGAACGTGGTCAGGCCGAGGGTGACGCCCCGCGCGCGGATCGGCACGATCATCACGCTGTGCAGACCCAGCTCCAGGAAGGTCGCCTCCCGGCCGCCGGGTATGTCCGTGGTCCACTCCCGCGCGAGCGGGTCGAGCCGGTCCTGGCGCCAGGGCAGGCCCGTCGTCAGCACACGGATCGGCGGGGAACCGGCGAGATAGGTGCTCACGTCACCCGGGGCGACGACGGCCTCCGGGACGTCCCGGTTCACCGACTGGTGCCCGGCGCGGCGCAGCGGCACGTCCGGCGTGGCGTCCGGCCCGGGGGTGAGCTCGGCGCCCGCGAGGACCGGTTCCAGCAGGTCCACGGCGACGAAGTCGGCGAACGCCGGAACCGCCACGTCGGCCAGCTCCTGCGCGGTCTGCATGATGTCCAGGCTGCGGCCGATGTGCTCGCCGGCCCGGTCGAGCAGCGCGAGGCGCTGACGGGCGCGGTGCCGCTCGCTGATGTCGACGACCGTGTAGTACACGCCCATCGGGTTGCCCTGCTCGTCGTCGAGCCGGGTGAACGACATCATGTGTGCCGTCTCCCGGTGCGGTGCGGACCGCAGCAGACCCACGTGCTCGTACCCCACCACCGGCTCGCCGGTCTCCAGCACGTGCCGCATCTGCGCCTCGATCGCCTCCGCGTCCAGACCCGGCTGGATGTCGGCGAGCCGCAGTCCGAGCCGGTTGTGCGCCGGGCCGCCGCCGAACTGTTGCAGAGCCGCGTTCGACCACACGTACCGCAGGTCGCTGTCCACGATCGCGATCCCGACCGGGGACCCGGCGACCATCTGCTCCAGCACGGGCCGGCTCATGTCCCAGCCGGGGGCGCCCGCCAGGTCCGACAGCAGCGCCAGCCAGCACGACGGGCCGGGCGGCTCCTCGGCCGAGGTGACCCGCACCATCACCTTCACCGGCCGCCCGCCCCTGCGTACCGCGGTCAGCAGCCCCGACCAGCCGCCGTCCCTACGGCACCGGCGGCCGATGTCGGGCACCCGCAGGGCGTCCTCGGCGGTCAGCAGCGTGCCCACCGGCTCGCCGACGACCTCCTCCGGCGAGTACGCCAGCAGCCGCCGCGCCTCCCTGGTCCAGCCCGTGACCCGCCCCCGCGCGTCGAGCAGCACAGCCGCGGCGTCCGCCACGTCGAACCACTGGCGGGCGACGCCCTCCTGCTGCTCCTCGTATGTGCCCACGGCCGACCTCTCTGTCGCTGAGAGCGGTCTACCACCTCTTGTCCCCATCTTCACCCTTCCGCTCACCACTGCCTCTTTGCGGGGGCCGGGCGTGTGCGGGTTGTCGGGGCTTCGGGGGCCAACGAGGAGGGGGGTGGATGGTCGATCTCGTGGGTCGTGCGGAAGGGCGGGGCGATGTCGACACGCCACTGCCCCCTGGCGAGGGCCAGGCGTGTGCGGCACGTCATGAGTCCTGGGGCTGACGGCGACGGCCGGAGCCGACAGCCCGGCCCCCTACGTCGGGAACCGGGCTGTCGGTCAGGCCGACCCGCGCTCGGCTATGTCAGGACCTTCTCCAGGGCCCCGAGCGCCTGTGTCAGTTCCTCCGCGGTGATCGTCAGCGGTGGGGCCAGGCGGATCGTGGAGCCGTGGGTGTCCTTGACCAGGACTCCCTCGCGCAGCAGGCGTTCGCCGATCTCGCGGCCCGTGCCGAACGCCGGGTCGATGTCGACGCCCGCCCACAGGCCCCGCGCCCGGAAGTTCACCACGCCCTTGCCGAGCAGGGCCGCCAGGCCGCCCCGCAGGACCACGCCCAGCTCGGCGGCCCGGCGCTGGAAGTCGCCCGACTCCAGCAGCTCGACCACCGCCGTGCCGACCGCGGCGGCCAGCGGGTTGCCGCCGAACGTCGAGCCGTGCTCGCCCGGCCGCAGCACGCCGAGCACCTCACGGCGGGCCACCACCGCCGACACCGGCACGATGCCGCCGCCCAGCGCCTTGCCGAGCAGCAGCACGTCCGGCACGACCGACTCGTGCTCGACGGCGAGCGTACGGCCCGTGCGGCCGAGGCCCGACTGGATCTCGTCCGCGATGAAGAGGCACCCCTTGCGGCTGGTCAGCTCGCGCACGCCGGCCAGATAGCCCTGGTCCGGGATGAGCACGCCCGCCTCGCCCTGGATGGGCTCAAGCAGCACCGCCGCCGTCGTCTCGTCGACCGCCGCCTCCAGCGCCGGCAGGTCGTTGTACGGCACGATCCGGAAGCCCGGCGTGAACGGGCCGAAGCCCTGCCGCGCGGTCTCGTCCGTGGAGAACGACACGATCGTCGTCGTACGGCCGTGGAAGTTGTCGGCCGCCACCACGATCGTCGCCTGATCGGCCGGGACGCCCTTCACCTCGTACGCCCACTTGCGGGCCACCTTGATGCCGCTCTCCACGGCCTCGGCGCCCGTGTTCATCGGCAGCACCATGTCCAGGCCGGTCAGCGCCGCCAGCCGCTCGGCGAACTCGGCGAGCCGGTCGTTGTGGAACGCCCGGGACGTCAGGGTCAGACGGTCCAGCTGGCTGTGCGCCGCCTCGATCAGCGCCGGATGGCGATGGCCGAAGTTCAGCGCCGAGTAGCCCGCCAGCAGGTCGAGGTAGCGGCGGCCCTCCACGTCCTCCACCCAGGTGCCCTCGGCACGGGAGACGACCACCGGCAGCGGATGGTAGTTGTGCGCCAGAACCGGTTCCTCGGCGCGGATCAGATCGGCGGACGAACGGGTCTGCGCGGGCGCGGTCATGAGCGGATCTCCTGGGTGCAGCACTTGATGCCGCCGCCGGCCTTGCGGAACTCCGACAGGTCGACGGGGACGGGGACATAGCCGCGCTCGTCCAGCCGGGCGGCGAGCGTCTCGGCCTGCGGCGCGATGAAGACATTGCGGCCGTCGGACACGGAGTTCAGGCCGAAGGCGTCCGCGTCGTCGCGGGTCGCGAGCACCGCGTCCGGGTACAGCCGGGCCAGCACCTCGCGGCTGCCCGCCGAGAAGGCCTCCGGGTAGTAGGCGATGTTGTCGTCGTCGAGCACGAACAGCGCCGTGTCCAGGTGGTAGAAGTACGGGTCCACCAGCGTCAGGCTGATCACCGGGTGGCCGAAGAACTCCTGCACCTCCCGGTGGGCCTCACGGGTGGTGCGGAACCCGGTGCCGGCCAGCACATAGCGGCCCGTCCACACCAGGTCGCCCTCGCCCTCGCACACGGACTCGGGCCGGTACACGTCGAAGCCCGCCGTCTTGAACCACGTGTCGTAGTGCGTGGACTCGGGGCGCCGCTCGGGGGCGTGGAACAGCGAGCCGAAGACACGGCCGCCGACCACGACCGCGGAGTTCGCGGCGAAGACCATGTCGGGGAGCCCGGCGACCGGCTCCAGCGTGTCGACCGCGTGGCCGTGGGAGCGGTAGGCGCTGATCAGCGACCGCCACTGCTCATGGGCCAGATCGACGTCGACCCGGACGTCGGGTTGCATCCAGGGGTTGATCGCGTACTGCACGGCGAAGTGTCTGGGTTCGCAGACGAGAAAGCGCCGCCGGCTCGGCACACGGGTCTCGGGCACAGAGGGGTCCCTCCGCTTCCTGCGGTGTCGATGAGGATTGACACCAAGGTAGAAACGGACGCCGACGCGCGACAAGCAACGAGAAGTGCGTGTCCACGCAGGAATGCTGCGTCTTTCGGCGGCTCAGCGCACGTCTGCTGCGTCGCTCGGCGCGGGCTGGCTGGCGCCCGCCTCGGGACTCTCCGGGATGAGATGGGACAGCACCATGACGCTGATCGTCTTCCTGATGAACGGCTCGACGCGAATGCGCTCCAGCACCTCCTCGAAGTGCTCCACGTCCCGCGCCCGCACATGCAGCAGCGCGTCCGCGCCCCCGGTCACCGTCATCGCCGCGGTGATCTCCGGGTGGTTGCGGACCACCTCCGCCAGCCGCCGCGGCGGGGCCGCGCCCTCGCAGTACACCTCGACGTACGCCTCCGTGCGCCAGCCCAGCGCCGACGGCTTGACCGTGGCGGTGAACCCGGTGATCACGCCTGTCTCCCGCAGCCGGTCCACCCGCCGCTTCACCGCCGTCGCCGACAGCCCGACGCTCGTGCCGATCTCGGCGAAACTGGTCCGCGCGTTCGCCATCAGAGCCGTGATGATCTTCCGGTCGAGTTCGTCGAAAGGGGTCGCGCCGCTGTTCATGAGGGCACTGTAAGCGGCACGACACCCAGCGCAGACGTCCACGCGGACCACATGTCCAGGGGCGCTCATTGCTCTTACACTCCCGTTCATGCTGCGCGCCCTGGCTGTCGACGACGAACGCCCCTCGCTGGAGGAGCTGCTCTACCTCCTGAACGCGGACCCGCGCGTCGGCAGCGCGGAGGGCGCGGGCGACGCGACCGAGGCGCTGCGGCGGATCAACCGCGCCCTGGAGTCGGGACCCCACGGCCCCGAGGCGATCGACGTCGTCTTCCTCGACATCAACATGCCCGGCCTCGACGGCCTGGACCTCGCCCGGCTGCTCACCGGCCTCGCCAAGCCGCCCCTGGTCGTGTTCGTCACCGCCCACGAGGACTTCGCCGTCCAGGCCTTCGACCTCAAGGCCGTCGACTACGTGCTCAAGCCGGTGCGCAAGGAGCGCCTCGCGGAGGCCGTCCGCCGCGCCGCCGAGCTCCGCGACGCCGCCCCCCGAATACCCGTGAGCGAACCCGACCCCGACCACATCCCGGTCGAGCTGGGCGGGGTCACCCGCTTCGTCGCCGTCGAGGACATCACCCACGTCGAGGCCCAGGGCGACTACGCCCGCCTGCACACCGACAAGGGCAGCCACCTCGTACGCATTCCCCTGTCCACACTGGAGGAGCGCTGGCACTCACGCGGCTTCGTCCGCATCCACCGCCGCCACCTCGTCGCCCTGCGCCACATCGGCGAACTCCGCCTGGACGCGGGCACCGTCAGCGTCATGGTCGGCGCCGAGGAACTCCAGGTCAGCCGCCGGCACGCGCGCGAGCTGCGTGACCTGCTCATGAGGAGGCCGTGACGATGCCGCAGAGCCCCACCGAACGCCGCGTGGTCGTCACCGGCCCGCCCCGCCGGGTCCGCCGGGTCTCCGGCTACTACCGGCCCCGCACCGAGATCGACGAGCAGACCACCCTCGGCCACACCTACGTCCGCTCCCTGATGCGCACCCAACTGCGCGCGGGCCTCGCCGTGTTCGCGGTCCTCGGCCTGCTCATCGGCCCCCTGCCGCTGCTCTTCGCGGCCATGCCGGACGCCCGCGGCCCGGAGTGGCTGGTCCTCGGCTTCTGCCTGTACGCCCCCATGGTCCTCCTCGCCCGCTGGTACGTCCGTCGCGCCGAACGCAACGAACGCGACTTCGTGCGCCTCGTCGAAGACCGCTGAGCGCTCCGCCGGAGGTGCCGCGATGTCCCGCCGATCGTCTGCCGCGCCGTCGTGGCTGGTCCCACCCACGCGGCGGAGCCGCATGTCAACACGGCCCCGCGCCCTTCCGGGCGCTGCCCGACCGCCGCGAACTTGCCCGACGTGCTCGGACTGCCCGACCGCTGAGCCCGAGGTGCGGCCGTGAACTCCGGCTACGCCGTCCCCGCCGTCGCCCTCGTCGTCCTCGCGACGATCCTCGTCGGCGCCTTCGGGCTGCGCATATCCCGCACCACCTCCGACTTCTACGTCGCCTCCCGGACCGTCGGCCCCCGCCTCAACGCGGCCGCGATCAGCGGCGAGTACCTCTCCGCCGCCTCCTTCCTCGGGATCGCGGGCCTCCTGCTCGTCCAGGGTCCCGACATGCTCTGGTACCCGGTCGGCTACACCGCCGGGTACCTGGTCCTGCTGCTGTTCGTCGCCGCCCCGCTGCGCCGCTCGGGCGCCTACACCCTGCCCGACTTCGCCGAGGCCCGGCTGTCCTCCCAGGCCGTACGCCGGCTCGCGGGCGCCTTCGTGGTCGGCACCGGCTGGCTGTATCTGCTGCCCCAACTCCAGGGCGCCGGACTGACACTGACCGTGCTGACGGGTGCCCCCGACTCGCTCGGCGGGCTGATCGTCGCCGTCGTCGTGGTCGCCATCGTCGCCGCCGGCGGCATGCGCAGCATCACCTTCGTGCAGGCCTTCCAGTACTGGCTGAAACTGACCGCGCTGCTCGTCCCCGCCCTCTTCCTGATCCTCGCCTGGCAGGGCGACGGCGCCCCCCGGCACGCCTTCGACGAACCAGCGACCTTTCGCGAACAGAGCGTCGTCCGCGTCGACGACAGCATCAAGCTGAAGCTCGACCGCCCGCTCGCCGTCACCGTCAGCGGCACGATCGACGGCCGCGACCACGAGGAGCAGAAGCTCGAGCTCCCCGCCGGCACCCACCGCATCGAGGCCGGCACCAGCCTGACCTTCGCCAAGGGCGCCGAGGTCCCCGAACGCGACCGCAGCGCCGGCGGCGGCCTGTCCCCGTCGCAGGCCGAGAGCCGCGGCGAACGCCCGCTGTACGCCACGTACGGACTGATCCTCGCCACCTTCCTCGGCACCATGGGCCTGCCGCACGTCGTCGTGCGCTTCTACACCAGCCCGCACGGTGTCGCCGCCCGGCGCACCACCGTCGCCGTCCTCGGCCTGATCGGCGCCTTCTACCTGCTGCCCCCGGTCTACGGCGCCCTCGGCCGCATCTACGCCCCCGAACTCACCCTCACCGGCGACGCGGACGCGGCCGCCCTCCTCCTGCCCGACCGCATGATCGGCGGCCTCGGCGGCGACCTGCTCGGCGCGCTCGTCGCGGGCGGCGCGTTCGCCGCGTTCCTGTCCACGGCGTCGGGCCTGACCATGGCCGTCGCCGGCGTGCTCACCCAGGACGTCCTCCCGGCCCGCGGCGTACGGCACTTCCGGCTCGGCACCGTCCTCGCCATGGCCGTACCGCTCGCCGCGAGCGTCCTGGTCGGCGGGCTGCCGGTGGCCGACGCGGTGGGCCTCGCCTTCGCCGTCTCGGCGTCGTCGTTCTGCCCGCTGCTCGTGCTCGGCATCTGGTGGCGTCGGCTCACCCCGCCCGGCGCGGCGGCCGGGATGCTGGTGGGCGGCGGCTCCGCGCTGCTCGCCGTCGCCGCGACCATGGCGGGCTTCCCGGGCTCGGGCGCGCTGCACGCGCTGCTCGCCTGGCCGGCGCTCTGGTCGGTGCCGCTGGCCTTCCTCACCATGATCGTGGTGTCCCTGGCCACCCCGGGCCGGGTGCCGCCCGGGACGGCGGCGATCCTGGCACGGTTCCATCTGCCGGAGGAGCTGCGGACGGAGGCGAAGGCATGAGCGGATTCCTCGCGGGGCTGTGCGTGGCGATCCTCCCGCTGCTCGCCGCGGGCTTCTGGCTCGGCCGGCGCACCGCCCGCCCCGAGAACCTGGGCGGCCTCGGCACCCCCGTCGAGCACGCCACCTTCGAGACCCTGCACACGGCGTCCCTCGCCGCGCCCCCGCTGCGCGCCGGCCTCACCGAGGAGACCGCCCGCAAGTCGGCCCGCAGGCTCCGTTCACTCCTCGGCACCGACGCGCTCTGCCTGACCGACCAGAAGGACGTCCTGGTGTGGGACGGGGTCGGCGGCCATCACCGTACGCAGATCATGGAACTCCTCGCCGGCCCTCTGGAGTCGGGCCGCGGCGAGGCCTTCCCGCTCACCTGCGACACCCCCGACTGCCCGGTGCGCTGGGCGGTGGTCGCCCCGCTCACCGTCGACGACCGGGTCCACGGCGCCCTCGTCGCCTGCGCGCCCCGCGAGTCGGCGGTGCTCGTGCGCGCGGCAGGCGAGGTCGCCCGCTGGGTCTCCGTACAGCTGGAGCTGGCCGACCTCGACCAGTCCCGCACCCGCCTGATCGAGGCCGAGATCAAGGCGCTGAGGGCCCAGATATCCCCGCACTTCATCTTCAACTCGCTCGCGGTGATCGCCAGCTTCGTGCGCACCGACCCCGAGCGTGCCCGCGAACTGCTCCTGGAGTTCGCCGACTTCACCCGCTACTCCTTCCGCAGGCACGGCGACTTCACCACCCTCGCCGACGAACTCCACGCCATCGACCACTACCTGGCGCTGGTGCGGGCACGCTTCGGCGACCGCCTCTCCGTCACCCTCCAGATCGCCCCGGAGGTCCTGCCGGTCGCCCTGCCCTTCCTGTGCCTGCAGCCGCTCGTCGAGAACGCCGTCAAGCACGGCCTGGAGGGCGCGGCCGCCACCTGCCGTATCCAGATCACCGCACAGGACGCCGGCGCCGAGGCCCTCGTCGTGATCGAGGACGACGGCGCCGGAATGGACCCCGTCCTGCTGCGCCGCATCCTCGCCGGCGAGGTCAGCCCGTCGGGAGGCATCGGACTGTCGAACGTCGACGACCGGCTGCGGCAGGTGTACGGCGACGACTACGGCCTCGTCATCGAGACCGCCCTGGGCGCGGGCATGAAGGTGACCGCCCGGCTGCCGAAGTACCAGCCGGGCGTGCACTCCGCCGGGCGGCTCACCCGCGAGTGAGACTCACGTGGGGCGGCTGACGACCATCCCCAGCGTGATCAGGCCCAGCACCACCCACCCGAACCACAGCCAGCCATTGCTCCCGAGCGCCACCGTGTAGGCCGTCACCACGACGAGGCCGCCAACGGTGAGCACCCCCATCGCCTTCGTAGAACCGTCCGTGGATCCGGGCATCGCAACACCCTCCTAAGGTTCGTCTCCCTCCATGGTGCCCCCGTTCTGCTTCCGCACGGTGCACACGACGAAATGAGTGCCGCTCTTCCAGGCCCCTTCGCTCGTCCAGGAGCCCGCCGTGTAGACGGAAGGATCGAATCCGTAGTCGCGCGGCGGCACCTCGCGGGCACACGCCGTGTCCGACTCGGTACGCGCCTCACTCAGCGTGACATCGGCGCCCAGCCGCGCGAACCCGAGCACCTGCTCGTCGTGCGGCCCCGAGCAGGACACGAGCCGGGCGTCCCGGCGCGAGCGGACGTCCAGACAGTCCCGCCGCTGCATGGTCGCCGTGTCCGCGAAGGGTGTCCCCGTCTCGCGATGCCCGCCCAGCGGCCCGTACACCGGCCCGTGCGCGCCCAGCACCAGACACGCGGTGCGCCGCCCGGCCGCCTCGAACCCCGCCTCGCTCGGCACGACGGCGAAGCCGCGCACGTCCGCCAGCCCCTCCCGGAGCCCCGCCGTACGCTCCTCGCACGCCTCGGGCCCCTTCTCCTGCGCCTCCGCGACGGACGCGGCCGCGACGAACGCCATCACCTGACCGTCGGGCGCCTTCTCCCCGCAACTGGGATCCAGACTCAGCCGGGGCACGCCCTGGAAGGCGGTCCCGCCGGGCCAGTCGGCGAGCACACAGTCGCCGCCCTTCAGCGGAGCGGCGAGCCCGACGGCCTCGCCGTACGGCAGCTCCGTCCCGCCGCCCCGCGTCCTCTCCTGGGACACGGCGTACCAGACACCGGCCCCCGCCAGCGCCAGCCCGAGCAGTCCGGCGAGGACCGCGTGGCGGACGCGGGGACGGTCCGGGCGCCGCCCACCGTCCCGCGGCCCGAGGGGCGGCTCCGGGAGCAGACCGCCGGGCCGGCCGCCCGCCGGGCCCGCGCCCGATGTGCCGAACGGGTCCGGGGGCGGCGGACCGAAGCCGGGTGTGCCGCCCGGCCGCCCGTACGCGGGCAGGGAGCCGAACCCGCCCGCGTCGGGCACCGGCCCCGGAGGCGCGCCGCCCCAGTGCGGCTGCGAACCGAGGTCGGTCTGCGTCCGCGCGTACGCGTCGACCTGCGGAGTGACGATCCGCGAGAGCGCCGCCTCCGCCTCCGCGGCCGTCATCCGGAGCGCCGGATCCTTCTCCAGCAGAGCCCGCAGGACGGGCCCCAGCGCCCCGGCCCGCCCGGCGGGCGTCGGCTCCTCCATGACCACGGCGGTGAGCTCCGCCAGATGGGACTCCCGGTCGAAGGGCCCCCGGCCCTCGACGGCGTAGTACAGCGTGCAGCCCAGTGAGAAGAGGTCCGCGGCGGGCGTGGGCGCCCCGCCCGTGACCCGCTCGGGCGCCAGATAGCCCGCCGTACCGACCAGCACCGACGCCAGCGTGTAGCGCGTCTCACCGCCGTCCGGCTGCACCGAGATGCCGTAGTCGGTGAGCAGCACCCGCCCGTACGGCGCCCCCGTGCGGTCCGGCGCCAGCAGGATGTTCGCCGGCTTCACGTCCCGGTGCATGACGCCCCGCCGGTGCCCGCCAGTCAGCGCGTCGAGCACGGCGAGCCCGATGCGGGCGCATTCGGCGGGGGACGGCGGGCCGTGCTGATCGACCAGGTCACGCAGGTTGACGGCGCCCTCCACGTACTCCATGACGATCCACGGCAGCCCGTCGTGCTCCAGCACGTCGTGCACGGTCACCACATGCGGATGCCCGCGCAGCCCCGCCGCGTGCCGGGCCTCGGCGCGGGCCCGGGCCACCCGGGCCTCCCGCTCGTCCGCCTCGGCCGGATCCCGGAACACGATCTCCTTCAGCGCGACCTCGCAGGCGAGTCTGCGGTCGTGGGCGAGCCAGACATGGCCCATACCGCCGCTGCCGAGGCGGTTCAGCAGCAGGTAACGGCCGGCGATGACCCGGCCCACTCCCGACGTCGGTGATCCTGAAGGCATCCGGTGACTCCCGGGTCTCTGCGGGTGCGCTGGGTGCGTGGTCCTAGGCGGACGTGCTCGCGGCGGGCCCGTCGGCGGGCGATGTGCCGGTCGCCGGTGGGGTCGTGGCGGGCACGGTGGTGACGGGCGGCGGCGCGCTGCTGGTGACCGGGGCGCTGCTCGGTGGCGGCGCACTCGTGGTCTCCGGTGGCGCGCTGGTCACGGGTGGGGGCGGTGAGCTGCTCGTAGGGGTCTTGGTGGACGGCGGCGGGTCCGAGGAGGGCGCCACGGGGGACGCGGGAGTGGAGGACGGGGGTCCGCTCGTGGGGCCGGGGGTGGAGGGATCAGAGCTACCGGGCCCGGAGCTGCCGGGTCCCGAACTTCCTGGTCCGGAGCTGCCCGGTCCGGAGCTGCCGGGACCGGAGGTCGACGGCGTCGAGGACGACGGACCCTGCGTCGTCGGCGACGACGGCCCCGGACCCGGGGGAGTGGTCGTCGTCCCGTCGGACGAGCCCTCCGAAGTCCCCCCGGCCACGCTCAGCATCACGTACTCCCCGAACCGCAGCTCGGTCCCGGCCGGCGGATCCGAGGCCGTGACCCGGGCGTCGTCCGGCGGCAGCCCTCCGCCGTCGAAGGCGACCGCCAGCCCCTTGTCGGCCAGTCGCCGGCTCGCCTGCCCGAACGTCGCCCCGGCGAGGTCGGGCACCGCACGCCGCTCGCGGGTGTCGAACGTGGTGTCCCGCTCGCCCGTGGTGCCGACGGGACGGTTGATGCCCCGGTCGGGTTCGTCGACGTCGACGAGGGCGAGCCGCTCCACTTTGCGCGGGGCGGGCCGTACGGCCACCACCGACGCCTTCTCGTATCCCTTCCACTCCTCGTTGCGGTCGTCGAACTCGACCTTTATCCGAGTCGTGTCACCGTCGAAGGGCCGCAGCGGATTTCCGCACGAGCACTTCACGGCGGGAAGCCCGCCCTCATCGACGAGAATCGCGATTCCCGCCTGCAGCAAGGCGTTGAAGGGGACGGCCTTTTCCTTCTTGTAGTCGTGATTCAGTACGAGAGTGTCGTGACGCAGGAGAACAGGTGTGAGGCGATCGAGATAAGCGGGAATCTCGTCCGTGGTCATGGAGAGCGCGGCGGCCCACGCCTGTGCCTTGCGGTCATTGGCGGGATCGGTGAGAAACTCCTTGAGCCGTCCGACATCGCAGATCGTCGGCTGTTTGGAGCCCCCGTACAGACCCGGCGTATCGCCCTGTTGCAGCCCGCCGTGCGCCGTCTGTGCCGTGACCTGCGCGTCCCGCCCGAGCCCCTGGTTCTCGTCGAAGAAGGGCGCGAGCGACGGAACTCCCGCGGCGACTGCCTTCACCACGAACAAAGGCGCGTCGCGGTCGCACGCGCCGAGTGCCAGAACGAGGGCCAACAGGACGGCGATCCTCCGAATCACCGATTTCCCGGACCTGTGTACGAAAACATGGAACGCCATTACCGCTCCCCCCGGCGGTTCCCCCGACGCGCTTCATGCTACTGAAAGGCGCAGCCTTTCGGTTTCCTCAGTTCCCGCGTGCGTTCAATGAGGCCAAATAGGCGTTGTACGCCTCGAGTTCCTTGTCACCGTCGCGATCGGCGGCCCGGTCCTTGCGCTTGGCCTGCCGCTGCTCCGAGCCGTACCACTGGAACAGCAGCGCGATCAGCACCAGCACGGACGGAATCTCACTGAACGCCCAGGCGATACCCCCGGCGGCGTTCTGGTCGGAGAGCGCGTCGATGCCGAGCGACGGGGGCGGGTTCTTGAACGTCTCCACCATCGGCGAGGACGCCATCATCAAGGCGATACCGAAGAACGCGTGGAACGGCATACCGGCGAACAGCTCCAGCATCCGCATCAGATAGCCCGGCCGCTGCGGACCGGGATCCACGCCGATGATCGGCCAGAAGAACACCACGCCCACCGCGAGGAAGTGCACCATCATCGCGATGTGCCCCGTCTTGGAGCCCATCAGGAAGTCGAAGAGCGGCGTGAAGTACAGGGCGTAGAGGCTGGCGATGAACAGCGGAATGGTGAACGCCGGATGCGTGATGATCCGCATGTACCGGCTGTGCAGCAGAGCCAGCAGCCATTCGCGCGGACCCTTGCGCCCCCGCCCGGCGGGCGGCATCGCGCGCAGCGCCAGCGTGACGGGCGCACCGAGCAGGATCAGGATCGGCGAGAGCATGCTGATCACCATGTGCTGCACCATGTGCACGCTGAACATGACCATTCCGTAGTCGTTCAGCCCGGTGCACATGACGAGCACGATGGTGAGGACCCCGACGACGTACGAGACCGTCCGCCCCACCGGCCACGTGTCACCACGCCGCCGCAGCCGCACGACCCCCCACGCGTACAGCGCGAGCCCCACCAGACAGGCGACCAGGAAGAACGGGTCCGTGGACCACGCAAGCCCCCGCTCCAGCGTGAACGGCGGCAGATCCATCATCATGCCGTGCCCGCTGTGATCCATCCGGCGGCTCCTGTTTCGTGGGGGTTGTGCGCTGTCTGTCCCCCACAGACTAGAACCGCCCCCGGCCGAGTCATCGACCGGGGGCGGCTACGGCGAAGTCCTAAAGGACACACTCGGCCTCTTCGTAACGGTCCTCGGGAACCGTCTTCAGCGTCTCCACGGCCTCGGCCAACGGCACCATCACGATGTCCGTCCCCCGCAGAGCCGTCATGTGACCGAACTCCCCGCGGTGCACGGCCTCCACCGCATGCCATCCGAACCGGGTGGCGAGCACCCGGTCGTACGCCGTCGGCGTCCCGCCCCGCTGCACATGCCCGAGGATCACCGGCCGCGCTTCCTTCCCGAGCCGCTCCTCCAGCTCGATGGACAGCTGACGGGCGATCCCGGCGAACCGCTCGTGCCCGTAGATGTCCTTGCCGCCCTCGTCGAACCGCATCGTGCCGGGCCGGGGCTTGGCGCCCTCCGCCGCCACGACGATCGCGAAGCGCTTGCCCGCCTCGAACCGCTCTCCGACGACCCGGGTCAACTCCTCGATGTCGAAGGGCCGTTCCGGTACGACGACGGCGTGCGCGCCGGCCGCCATCCCGGAGTGCAGGGCGATCCAGCCGGTGTGCCGGCCCATGACCTCGACCACCAGGACCCGCTGGTGGGACTCGGCGGTGGTCTTGAGCCGGTCCAGGGCCTCGGTGGCCACGGTCACGGCCGTGTCGAAGCCGAAGGTGACGTCGGTGACGGCGATGTCGTTGTCGATGGTCTTGGGCACACCCACCACGGGCAGGCCGCTGTCCGACATCAGCCGGGCCGCCTTGAGCGTGCCCTCACCGCCGATGGGGATGATCGCGTCGAGGCCGAGTTCCTCGACATGGCCCTTGGCCCGTTCCACGCCGTCCCGCAGATGGGAGGGCTGGACCCGGGAGGAACCGAGGATCGTGCCGCCGCGGGCGAGGATGCCGCCCACCGCGTCGAGGTCGAGCTTGAGGTAGTCGCACTCCAGGAGGCCCTTCCAGCCGTCCCGGAAGCCGATGACCTCGTCGCCGTGGTCGACGACGGCGCGGTGCACGACGGACCGGATGACGGCGTTCAGGCCGGGGCAGTCGCCGCCGGACGTGAGGACACCAATGCGCATAGCCCGAAAACCTTATCGACGTGGGCCGGGACCGGACCACGCTGTCCGGCTCGAATCCCCGCCACCCTAGCGGCATCGGGGGGCGGGGCCGAACCGCGCGTCCGCCTGCTGGACGGCCCCGCTCACCTGTGCGGACGTACCGTCAGACGGGCTGCCGAACGACCCTTTTCACGCGGGCTGCTGCGCGGCCGCGATGCGCTCGTTGCGCAGCGCCTCGTACCACCGGTCGTCGGTCGGCGGCAGCGCGTTCACGTCGAGCGCCAGCTTCAGCAGCAGGTCCGCGATCAGCGGGTTCCGGGCCAGCACCGGTCCGTGCATGTACGTACCGAAGACGGTCTCGTTGTACGCGCCCTCCGTGCCGTCACCCGTGCCGTTGCCGTTGCCGAGGCGGACCTGGGCGAAGGGGCGGGCGGTCGGGCCGAGGTGGGTGACGCCCTGGTGGTTCTCGAAGCCGGTCAGCGGGGGCAGGCCCAGGCGCGGGTCGATGTCGCCGAGCACGTCACCGACGCACCGCTCGCCCTCGCCGCGCACGGACACCACGTCGATCAGACCGAGGCCCGGCTCGCGCTGCCCGAGGTCGTTGATGAACTCGTGGCCGAGGATCTGGTACCCGGCGCACACCGAGAACACGATGGCGCCGTTCTCCACGGCCCGGTGCAGGCCGCCGTCCCGGCGCAGCCGCTCGGCCGCCAGCCGCTGCGGGCGGTCCTCGCCGCCGCCGATCAGGTAGATGTCGCCGGAGGTCGGGATCGGCTGGTCGCTGCGCACGTCGAGCCGGGCCACGTCCAGACCGCGCTGCCGGGCGCGGCGCTCCACGACGAGGACGTTGCCCTGGTCGCCGTAGGTGCTGAGCAGGTCCGGGTAGATCCAGACGACCCGCAGTTGGTTGTCGCTCACTTAAGTCCCCTGAAATCTTGTGATCAGTTGCCGACGCGGCGGCGCAGGTCCTGGAACGCCGTGTAGTTGGCGATGACCTCGATCCGGCCCGGCGGGCACAGCTGCACGGCCTGGTCGAGGTTCTCGCAGACCTGGAACTGCTGGTTCGCGACCTCCAGGCGCACCGCGAGGTCGAGCTTGCGGTCGCCGATGACACAGATCGGGTGCCCGGTGAGCCGGGTGTAGTCGACGTCCCACAGCCAGGAGGTGTCGGTGCCGTCGGCGCCGCGGGCGTTCACGGAGAGGATGACCGGGGTCGGCGGCTGGTCGATCAGGGAGAACGTCTCCAGCCAGCCGGCCGGGTTCTTGGCGAGCAGCAGCCGCAGATCCCGTCCCTGGAACTGCACGACGTCGTACCGGCCGGCGACGGCCTGCACCTGGTACATGCGCTCCAGGGCGACCTGCGGGGGCACCCCGAACACGGCGGCGACGGCGGCCGAGGACGTGGCGTTGGCCTTGTTCGCGCGGCCGGGCAGCTGCAGATGGATGGGCCAGGCCGAGCCGTGCGGGTCGAGGACGTGGTCGCCCGAGAGCGCCCAGCTCGGCGTGGGACGCCGGAAACCGCACTCGCCGCAGAACCAGTCGTCCCCCGGCCGCTGCATCACACCGCCGCAGGACGGACAGGACCAGGCGTCGTCCTTCCACATCTGCCCGGCGGCGACCCAGATGACGTTGGGGGACGACGAGGCGGCCCACACGACCAGCGGGTCGTCCGCGTTGGCCACGATCACGGCCTTCGAACCCGTCAGCCCCTCGCGCCAGTTCTCCGCGAGCATCCGGGTCTCGGCGGCGCGGTCCAGCTGGTCGCGGGAGAGGTTGAGCAGCGCGATGCACTTCGGGTCCGTGTCCCGGGCGACGCCGGCGAGGTACTTCTCGTCGACCTCGATGACGCCGTAGCGCGCCTCCGAGCCGCCGGCGAGCGCCGAGGTGATGCCCGCGGGCATGTTGGCGCCCAGCGCGTTGGAGACGACCGCTCCCGCGGCGCGCAGGGCCTCCGCGATGAGCCGGGTCGTCGTGGTCTTGCCGTTCGTCGCCGAGACCAGGACCACGTCCAGGTTCTGGGCGAGCCGGGCGAGGAGGTCGGGGTCGAGTTTGAGCGCCACCCGGCCGCCGATCACCGAACCGCTGCCGCGCCCTGCGGCGCGCGATGCCGCCGCGACCGCCTTGCCCGCGGTCACGGCGATCTTGGCCCGCGGCGTGAGCGGGTCCGAGTTGCCTGCCATCAGTTCTCGATCCTCCTTGCGTACGCGCCGCGCCTGAAGCCCTACGGCAACGTGGTGGTGGTCAGCCTATCGAGATCCATTCGCACTCCCGAATCGCCGTACCCTTGCGGCCATGCGAAACGGCTCCATTCCGGGCACACACGGGCGTGTTCGGCCTCTCACCCTGCTCGGAAGCCCCGTGCTGCACACGCCCTGCGAGGAGGTCACCGACTTCGGTCCCGAACTGGCGAGGCTCGTGGACGACTTGTTCGCCACGATGTACGCCGCGCAGGGGGTGGGGCTGGCCGCGAACCAGGTGGGGGAGCCGCTGCGGGTCTTCGTCTACGACTGCCCCGACGACGAGGACGTACGACACCTCGGCCATGTGGTGAACCCGCGGCTCGTGACGGCGGACGGCGTGGTGCTCCGGGGCCCGGAGGGGTGTCTGTCCCTGCCGGGTCTGGAGGCGGGGACGGAGCGGTACGACCACGCCGTGGTCGAGGGATTCACGGTGACGGGGGAGCCGGTCACGATCCACGGCACGGGTTTCTTCGCACGGTGCCTCCAGCATGAGTGCGACCACTTGGACGGCAGGGTGTACGCGGACCGCGTAACGGGCTGGCGCCACAGACGCTTGATGCGCCAGGCGACCCGAGCCCCTTGGCACCGGTTCGGGTGACCCACCCAGGGGCGCGGGGAACTGCGCGACCGGCCCCCACCGGCGGGTGGACGCACTGCTACTGATCAGAACCCGGGACCGCCCACCTTGTCCCCCGCCGCGGCGAGCCGCCCCCACAGAAGGTCGGCCAGGCTCCGCACCAACTCCGCCCGCGTACAGGGCCGTTCGCCCAGCCACCAGTCCCCGGCGGCATGCATCATCCCGACGATCCCGTGCCCCCAGACCCGGGCCAGCTGCTGGCTCCCGGGGCCGAGATCCAGCCGCTCCTCGATCACCTTGGCCAGCTCCTCGCCCATGGTGCGGAGCAACGGCATCGAGTGCTTGCCGACGTCGAACCCCTGGTCCGCCGTCTGGGCGCCCTCGGTCGGATGCATCAGGAACCGGTACACCTGAGGCCGGGCCTCGATCGCCGCGAGGTACGTGTCCAGCGTGGACTCGACCCGCTCACGCCGGTCCGCGGGGGCGTCCAGCGCGGCCCGCAACGAGTCCAGCAGCGCATCCGTGTGCCGCTTGGCCAACGCCGCGTAAAGTCCGCCTTTGTCGCCGAAGTGCCGGTACAGAATCGGCTTGGTGATACCCGCCTCCGCGGCGATGGCGTTCATCGAGGCCTGTGGTCCGTCGCGCAGGACCACCCGGTCGGCGGCCTCCAGCAGCTCGCGCCGACGGCGGTCGGCGGATCGTTGCTGATCGGTCCGCTGCGTGGTGTCCATTCGCTCTCCCCACCCGTGCTCAATCGATGACGCCTGCGCAAACTAACACTCAACATGCTGCATCCATCGAATGGGCTCTCGATGGGTCATCGGGAGTTGACTTTACCTACTAGCCAGTAACAAACTAGGGTTACCGCTAGTAACACGCACGTACCGCCGCTGGAGGGGACATGGCCGAGTTCACCATGGAGCTCAACGACGAACAGAAGGAGGTACGCGACTGGCTCCACGGCTTCGCCGCCGATGTGATCCGCCCCGCGGCCGCCGAATGGGACGAGCGTGAGGAAACTCCCTGGCCGGTCATCCAGGAGGCCGCGAAGGTCGGTATCTACTCGCTCGACTTCTACGCCCAGCAGTACTTCGACCAGACCGGGCTCGGCATCCCGATGGCCATGGAGGAGCTCTTCTGGGGTGACGCCGGCATCGCCCTGTCGATCGTCGGCACCGGCCTCGCCGCCGTCGGCGTCCTCGCCAACGGCACCGAGGAGCAGATCGGTACCTGGGTGCCCCAGATGTACGGCGACGCCAACGATGTCAAGCTGGCCGCCTTCTGCTCCTCCGAGCCCGACGCCGGGTCCGACGTCGCCTCGATGCGTACGCGTGCCGTGTACGACGAGGCCAAGGACGAGTGGGTGATCAACGGCACGAAGACCTGGGCGACCAACGGCGGCATCGCCAACGTCCACGTGGTCGTCGCGGTCGTCGACGCGGAGCTGGGCTCCAAGGGGCACGCGTCCTTCATCATCCCGCCGAACACGCCGGGTCTGGCGCAGGGCCAGAAGTTCAAGAAGCACGGCATCCGTGCCTCGCACACCGCCGAGGTCATCCTGGACAACGTGCGGGTGCCGGGCTCCTGCCTGCTGGGCGGCAAGCAGAAGCTGGACGAGCGGCTGGCGCGGGCCCGTGAGCGGGCCAAGGCGGGCGGCGAGCGCGTGAAGAACGCCGCGATGGCCACGTTCGAGGCCTCCCGGCCGGCGGTCGGCGCGATGGCCGTCGGCACGGCCCGTGCCGCCTACGAGGTCGCCCTCGACTACGCGATGACCCGTGAGCAGTTCGGACGGCCGATCATCGACAACCAGGGTGTGGCCTTCCAGCTGGCCGAGATGGCGACGCAGATCGACGCGGCGCGGCTGCTGGTGTGGCGGGCGTCCTGGATGGCCGTCAACGGCAAGCCGTTCACGGCGGCCGAGGGGTCGATGTCGAAGCTGTTCGCGAGTGAGACGGCGAAGAAGGTGACGGCGCAGGCCATACAGATCCTGGGCGGCAACGGCTACACGCGGGAGTACCCGGTGGAGCGCATGCACCGGGACAGCGCGATCTACACGATCTTCGAGGGGACGAGCGAGATCCAGCGGCTGGTGATCGCCCGGACCTTGTCGGGGATGCCGATTCGGTAGGCGCCGCAGGGATGCCCGCGCGATGCGGTCCGCGGAAGCGCGGGGCCGCATCGCGGCGGTGGGTGATGCGCCGCGCCGTCAGGAAGTCATGGCCGCTCGGTCGGACTCGCTGCGCAGCACGCAGAATTCGTTGCCTTCGGGATCGGCGAGGACCGCCCAGCCGGAGCCGTCGGGATTGCGGCGATCGGCGACAAGGGTGGCGCCGAGGCCCAGCAGCCGTTCCACCTCCTGCTCGCGCGAGGTCTCCGGGCGCAGGCACAGATGGATCCGGTTCTTGACCGTCTTGGCCTCGGGCACCTGGTTGAAGTGCAGTACCGGGCCCTCGGCCAGCAGCACCTGGATCTCCGGATCACCCGGCTTGTCCTCCGGGTGCAGCGGCCGGCCGGTCACCCCGCTCCAGAACAGGGCCAGCTCATAGGCATCCGCACAGTCGATCGCCACGTTCTGCAATACCGAGACCATGCGCGCGAGCCTTCCGGATTTCCTCCCCGGACGCCACCGGGTTGCGCTGGTCACCCGCCCCTACGGCGTCCCGCTGCTGTGCGCGATGCACGCCACGTCGATCCGGTCGGCGAGTTTCGCGAGCTCGATCGTCAGCGCGGCCACGGTGTCCTCGTCGAGCCCGTCCTCCCCGGCCTCGACAAGGTGCAGCCACCGACCACCCACCGTGCGCAGCAGCTTGCTCACATCGGACGCAGCCACCTGCAAGGTCCCGCGGTCATCGACGATCAGCGGCAGAGTAACTTCGCGGTTCACACCCGGGATCGTAACCGCGCGGCGCTCACGCACCCTGCCAAACCGTAGTGATGTTGCAGAACTCGCGGATTCCGTGCCCCGACAGCTCACGGCCGAATCCGGACCGCTTCACTCCGCCGAACGGGAACGCCGGATGGGACGCCGTCATCCCGTTGACGTACACGCTGCCAGCCTCCAGATCCCGCACGAAACGGTCCACCTCGGCATCGTCACGGGTCCACACATTTGAACTCAGACCGAACAGGGAGTCATTGGCGATCAGCACCGCCTCGTCGAGGTCGGCCGCCCGGTACAACGTGGCGACCGGGCCGAACGCCTCCTCCCGGTGGATCCGCATCTCGCGGGTGATCTCGGCGAGGACCGTGGGCGGGTAGTACCAGCCGGGCAGCTCCGGGCGCCGCAGCCGGTGGCCGCCGCACAGCACCGCCGCCCCGCTGCGCCTGGCGTCGTCGACGAGTTCCTCCAGGTCCGCCCGGCCCTGCTCGCTCGACAGCGGGCCGACCTCCGTCTCCTCCTGCATCGGGTCGCCCACCACCAGCGCCTTCATGCCTTCGACGAACCGCTCGGCGAAGGCGTCGTAGACGTCCGTGTGCACGATGAACCGCTTGGCGGCGATGCAGGACTGCCCGTTGTTCTGCACCCGGGCGGTCACCGCGATCCGCGCGGCGCGGTCGATGTCGGCCGACGGCATGACGACGTACGGGTCGCTGCCGCCCAGCTCCAGCACCGTCTTCTTGATCATCTCGCCGGAGGTGGCGGCGACCGCGCGGCCCGCGGGCTCGCTGCCGGTCAGCGTCGCCGCCTTGACGCGCTCGTCGCGCAGGATCTCGTCGACCTGCCCGGAGCCGATCAGCAGGGTCTGGAAGCAGCCCTCGGGGTAGCCCGCGCGATGGAACAGGTCCTCCAGGTAGAGGGCGGTCTGGGGGACGTTCGAGGCGTGCTTGAGCAGGCCCACGTTGCCCGCCATCAGGGCCGGGGCGGCGAAGCGGATCACCTGCCAGAGCGGGAAGTTCCACGGCATCACCGCGAGGACCGGCCCCAGCGGGCGATAGCGCACCCGCACGCGCGAGGCGCCCGAGTCCTTCACGTCGGAGTCGGCCGGCTCCTCGTCGGCCAGCAGCCCCTCGGCGCGCTCGGCGTACCAGCGCATCGCCTTGGCGCACTTGGCGGCCTCCGCGCGGGCCTGCTTGATCGGCTTGCCCATCTCGGTGGTCATCACCCGGGCGATGTCCTCGGCGTCCCCGTCCAGGAGATTCGCCGCCTGCAGCAGCAGGCGCGAGCGGTCGACGAAGCTCGTCGTCCGGTAGGTGCGGAACGTCGCCTCGGCGAGTTGAAGCCTGCGCTCGATCTCCTCGTCGCCCATGGCCTCGTACGTCTTGAGCGTCTCGCCGTTCGCCGGGTTCACCGTCGCGATGGGCATGACCGACCTCCTGGGAGCGGACTGTTGCTTCGACCTTCCCGCGCGGCGGTGGCTCCCGCAACGCGTGTACACCTGCTCAGGCCGAGTGCTCCGCCAGCCGGTCGAGAAACGCCGCCTGGGCCTTGACCACGACCTCGCGCGCCCGGTGGAGATCCAGCCATCGCACCCGGTCCAGCTCGGGGAACTCCTGGGTCCGGCCCGAGCGCGGCGGCCACTCCATGACGAAGGTGCCGGGGACCACCGTCGCCGGGTCGAGGTCGGCCTCGACGGCCCACACCGTGACGATCTTGCCGCCGCTCTGCCGGACCTCGCCGAGCGGTACGGCCTCCCCGTCGGGCGGCGGCAGGCCCAGCTCCTCCTGGAACTCGCGGCGGGCCGCGTCCCACGCGGGCTCGTCCGGCTCGTACTCGCCCTTGGGGACCGTCCACGCCCCCGCGTCGCGCTTGGCGAAGAACGGGCCGCCCATATGGCCGAGCAGCACCTCCAGGCCGTCATCGGTGCGGCGGAAGAGCAGCAGGCCCGCGCTGCGCCGCTCGCGGGCCGGGGTCACGGCCTGACCTCCGGATGGGCGGCGAGCAGGGTCTCGACGGTGTCGGCCTCCTCGGGTCGCTTGTCCTCGCGGTAGCGGACCACCCGGGCGAAGCGGAGGGTTACGCCGGCCGGGTAGCGGGTGGAGCGCTGCAGACCGTCGTAGGCGATCTCCACGACCAGCTCGGGGCGCACGGTCACCACCCAGTCGCCGCTGTCGCCGCTGTCCACGGCGAGCTGCTGGAGCCGCTCGGTCTGCCAGGTCAGCATCGCGTCGGTCATGCCCTTGAACGTCTTGCCGAGCATCGCGAAACCGCCGTCCGCCGTACGCGCCCCGAGGTGCAGGTTGGAGAGCTTGCCGGTCCGGCGGCCGTGGCCCCATTCGGCGGCCAGGACCACCAGGTCGAGAGTGTGGACGGGCTTGACCTTCAGCCAGGAGGCGCCGCGCCGGCCCGCGCTGTAGGGGGCGTCGAGGGCCTTGACGACGACGCCCTCGTGGCCGCGTTCCAGGGTCTGGGCGAGGAAGTCCTCGGCGCGGGGGAGGTCCTCGGGCCCGGACACCAGGGCGCGGCGCACCCGCATCGGCTCGGGGACCAGCCGGGCCAGTTCCGCGTGCCGTTCGGTGAAGGGCAGGTCGAGCAGGTCGTGGCCGTCGACGGACAGGGCGTCGAAGAAGACCGGGGAGACGGGGACCTCCCTGGCGGCCGTCGTCACGTCCGCGCGGGAGCCGACGCGGCCCGCGGTCTCCTGGAAGGAACGGGGGCGGCCCGTGTCGTCGAAGGCGATCACCTCGCCGTCCAGGATGAAGCGCTCCCCTCTCAACTCCAGTGCGGCAGCGGTCAGTTCGGGCAGCCGGTCGGTGATGTCGTCGAGGGTGCGGGTGTAGAGCCGTACCGTGTCGCCCTCGCGGTGGACCTGGACGCGGATGCCGTCGAGCTTCTCCTCGACCGCGCAGGCGCCCAGCTTCCCGACCGCCTCGGACACCGAGGACGCGGTGTGCGCCAGCATCGGCAGGACCGGGCGGCCGACGGTGAGCCGGAAGCGGGCCAGCGACTCGGGTCCTTCCGCGAGGAGCGCCTGGGCGACGTTCTGGAGGGACCCGGCGAGCATCACCGCCCGCCGTACGTCGGCCGGCGGTGCCTGCGTCGCCTGGGCCAGGCCCTCCACGGCCACGGCGTCCAGGGCGCCCTGCCGTACCTCGCCGGTGATCAGCCCGAAGAGGAAACGCTGCTCGTCATCGGTCGCCGCGCCCATCAACTCTTCCACCAGCCGGGCGCGTTCGGCCTGTGATCCGGCGCCGGAGACCTTGCCCAGTTCGGTGAGCCGGGCGTCCACCTCGCGGACGGTGAGGGCCGGTTCGGCGGCCGGTGGGACCGGGCGGCTCAGCACCTTCCAGCCGATGCCGAGCCGTCCCTGCGGGAGGCGGCCCGCCAGGTACGGGATGACGATCGGTACGTCGTCCGGCTCGGCGTCCCGGAACAGTTCCGCCAGCAGGGCGATCTTGCGGGAGCGGGCCGAGGTCGCGGCGACCTCCTGGGACACGTGGGCGAGCCGGGTCAGCAGCATGCAGCCCATGGTGCGACGGGCTCCGCCGGATTACACGTCGACGAAAGGGTTGCTTTTCGTCTGCGGCGCCGTTGGGGCTCGTCGCGCAGTTCCCCGCGCCCCTAGGGGGTTGCGTCGAGGTCTGCCATGAGCAGCTCCCCGTTGATCGTGGCGCCTGCCCGGTAGCCGCCTGCCGCCGAGTTGATGACCTGCTCGGAGAAGCCCATCACGTTGCCGACGGCCCAGACGCCGGGTACCGAGGTGAGCCCGGTGGGGTCGACCACCGGGTACGCGCCGAAGGGGGTTTCCTGGAACTCGGCGCCGAGCTGCTCCAGCAGACCGTTCTGCGGTACCGCACGGGGCGCGACGAACAGTGCCTCACGCGCATACACCGTCCCGTCCGCCAGCCGCACGCCCGTGAGCCTGTCGTCCTCGACCACCAGCCCGGCGACCGCACCCGGGACCACCTTCACCCCGGCCGCCGCCAGCCTGCGCCGGTCCTCGTCCGAGAGGTCCGCCTCGGCGACCTCGTGCAGGAAGAAGGTCACGTCCTTCGACCACTGCGACACCATGAGCGCCTGGTGCACGCTCAGCGCGGTGGTCGCCAGCACGCCGAAGGCCTGGTCGCGGACCTCCCAGCCGTGGCAGTACGGGCAGTGCAGCACGTCGTTGCCGAAGCGCTCGGCGACGCCGGGGACGTCGGGCAGCTCGTCCCTGAGGCCGGTGGCGACGATCAGCCGCCGCGCCCGGACGCTGCGGCCGCTCGCCAGCGCCACCGTGAAGTCGCCGTCCCGGGTGACGTCGACCGCGCGGTCCCGGACCAGTTCGACGCCGTAGCGCGCGATCTCCTCCCGCCCGACGGCCAGGAACTCGGCGGGCGGCATGCCGTCCCGGGACAGATAGCCCTGCATGTGGGCGGCGGGCGCGTTGCGCGGTTCGCCCGCGTCGACGACCAGTGTGCGGCGCCGGGCGCGGCCCAGGACCAGGGCGGCGGACAGCCCCGCCGCGCCGCCGCCGACGACGATCACTTCATACGTTCCGGTCAAGGTGACCACCTCCACCACGACCGTGCCGCGCGCGGTACGGCATTGACAAACAAGTTTGCCGAAACTGCAATGGCAGTATGAGTACCGACGACGTCCTGGCGGGTGTGGGCCCGAGGCTGCGGCAGATGCGCAAGGAGCGGGAGGTGACGCTCACCTCGCTGTCCGAGGTGACCGGCATCTCGGTGAGCACCCTCTCCCGGCTGGAGTCCGGCCTGCGCAAGCCCAGCCTCGAACTGCTGCTGCCGATCGCGCGGGCCCACCAGGTGCCGCTGGACGAGCTGGTCGGCAACCCTGCCGTCGGTGATCCGAGGGTGCGCGCCGCCGAGCCGATCGAGCGCCACGGCCGCAAGCACTGGCCGCTCACCCGCCAGCCCGGCGGCCTCCAGGCCTTCAAGGTGCTCGAACCGCAGCGCTCGCTCCAGCCGGAACCGCGTACGCACGAGGGCTACGAGTGGCTGTACGTCCTCTCGGGCCGGCTGCGGCTCGTGCTGGGGGAGCACGACGTGGTGCTCGGTGCCGGGGAGGCCGCCGAGTTCGACACGCGGGTGCCGCACTGGTTCGGGTCGACGGGGGAGGGGCCGGTGGAGTTCCTCAGCCTGTTCGGACCGCAGGGGGAGCGGATGCATGTGCGAGCGCGGCCGAAGCGGAGTGCCGAAGACGACTGACGTCAGCTGTTCCCTCACGGCAAGCGACCGCTTAGTATGCGAACCGACCCCGGTCAGACGAAGCAGTCCCGTGGAGGCCCCGCATGCAGGCATGGCAAGTGCACGAGAACGGCGAGCCGAGCGAGGTGATGCGCCTCGCGGACGTCGAGGCGCCCGCGCCCGGCGACGGCCAGGTCCTGCTGAAGGTGCGCGCCGCGAACATCAACTTCCCGGACGCGCTGCTGTGCCGGGGGCAGTACCAGGTCCGGCCGCCGCTGCCGTTCACGCCCGGCGTGGAGATCTGCGGCGAGACCGAGGACGGGCGCCGCGTCATCGCCAACCCGGCGCTGCCCTTCGGCGGTTTCGCCGAGTACGCCGTCGCGGACGCCGCCGCCGTCCTGCCCGCGCCCGAGGCGCTGGACGACGCCGAGGCCGCCGCCCTGCACATCGGCTACCAGACCGGCTGGTTCGGCCTGCACCGCCGGGCCGGCCTGGAGGCCGGCGAGACGCTGCTCGTCCACGCTGCCGCAGGAGGGGTCGGCAGCGCGGCCGTGCAGCTCGGCAAGGCGGCCGGGGCGCGGGTCATCGGTTTCGTGGGCGGCGCCGACAAGGCGGCCGTGGCGCGGGACCTGGGCTGCGACGTCGTCGTCGACCGCCGCTCCGAGGACGTCATCGGCGCCGTCAAGGAGGCCACCGGCGGCCGGGGCGCCGACGTGATCTACGACCCCGTGGGCGGCGAGGCCTACGCCCAGTCCGCCAAGGTCGTCGCCTTCGAGGGCCGGATCGTGGTCGTCGGCTTCGCGAGCGGCCAGATCCCCAGCCCCGCGCTGAACCACGCCCTGGTGAAGAACTACTCGATCCTCGGCCTGCACTGGGGCCTGTACAACACCAAGAACCCGAAGCTGATCCAGCACTGCCACGAGCAGCTCACCGAGCTGGCCGCCCGGGGCGCCATCAAGCCGCTGGTGAGCGAGCGCGTGCCCATGGGCGGGGCGGCGGCCGCCGTGCAGCGGGTCGCCGACGGCGTCACCACGGGGCGCGTCGCGGTGATCCCGGGTCTCACCGAAGGAGGAGCGGCATGACCGACGCCGCCGAACTGCGCCGACGCACGGCCGAATTGCTGGCCGCGCATCCGCCGGCCACGACCGACCGCCTGGACTTCCTGCGCGCCCGCTTCGACGCGGGGCTGGCGTGGGTGCACTACCCCGAGGGCCTCGGCGGACTCGGCGCGCCCCGCTCGCTCCAGGCCGTCGTGGACGCCGAGCTGGAGGCCGCCGGCGCCCCCGACAACGAGCCGCGGCGCATCGGCATCGGCCTCGGCATGGCCGCGCCGACGATCCTCAAGTACGGCACCGAGGAGCAGAAGCAGCGCTTTCTGCGGCCCCTGTGGACCGGCGAGGAGGTCTGGTGCCAGCTCTTCAGCGAGCCCGGCGCCGGATCCGACCTCGCGGCGCTCGGCACCCGCGCCGTGCGGGAAGGGGACGACTGGGTCGTCAACGGGCAGAAGGTGTGGACCTCCAGCGCCCACATCGCCCGCTGGGCCATCCTCATCGCCCGCACCGACCCGGACGTGCCCAAGCACGCCGGCATCACCTACTTCCTGTGCGACATGACCGACCCCGGCGTCGAGGTCCGGCCGCTGCGCCAGATCACCGGCGAGGCCGAGTTCAACGAGGTGTTCCTGACCGACGTCCGCATCCCGGACGCCCGGCGCCTCGGCGAGATCGGCGACGGCTGGAAGGTCGCGCAGACCACGCTGAACAACGAGCGCGTCGCCATCGGCGGCATGCGGCTGCCCCGCGAGGGCGGCATGATCGGCCCGGTCGCGAAGACCTGGCGCGAGCGCCCCGAACTGCGCACCCACGACCTGCACCAGCGGCTGCTGAAGCTGTGGGTGGACAGCGAGGTCTCCCGCCTCACCGCCGAGCGGCTGCGCCAGCAGCTCGTCGCAGGCCAGCCCGGCCCCGAGGGCGCCGGCATGAAGCTCGCCTTCGCCCGCCTCAATCAGGAGATCAGCGGCCTTGAGGTCGAACTCCGGGGCGAGGAGGGCCTGTTGTACGACGACTGGACCATGCGGCGTCCGGAGCTGGTGGACTTCGTCGGCCGCGACGCCGGCTACCGCTACCTCCGCTCCAAGGGGAACAGCATCGAGGGCGGGACCAGCGAGGTCCTGCTGAACATCGTCGCCGAGCGCGTCCTGGGCCTGCCGTCCGAGCCGCGCACCGACAAGGACGTCGCATGGAAGGACCTGGCCCGATGACAACACAGCGCGACCTGTTGTACTCGGAGGAGGAAGAGGCGCTGCGGGCCGCCGTACGGGACCTGCTCGCCGATCACTGCGACGCGGCCGGTGTCATCGCGCGCGCCGAGTCGGACACGCCGTACGCCCTTCAGGCCTGGAAGGCGCTGGCCGACGGCATGGGCCTGGCCGGGCTCCTGGTCCCGGAGGACCGGGGCGGCCAGGGTGCCACGCACCGCGAAGTCGCCGTCGTGCTGGAGGAGTTGGGGCGCGCGGTCGCTCCCGTGCCCTATCTGACCAGTGCCGTCGTGGCCACCGAGGCGCTGCTCGGCTGCGAGAGCGACGGGGGTCTGCTCGCCGAGCTGGCGTCCGGGCGGAAGATCGGCGCCCTCGCCGTCGCGCTGAACGTCCTACCCGGCGGCGCCTACAAGGTCGTACGGCATGAGGGCGGCACCCTGCACGGCGAGCTGACCGGCATCGCGGACGCGGCCGTCGCCGATGTGCTGCTCGTTCCCGCGGACGACGGCGGTCTGTACGCGGTGGACGCCGACGCCGTCACCGTCACCCCGCAGCCGTCTCTCGACCTGACCCGGCCGCTGGCCACGGTCACCCTGGACGGGGCGCCGGGCCGGCTCCTCGGGGACGCCGAACCCGCCGTACGACGCGCTCTGCGCGCCGGTGCCGGGCTGCTCGCCTCCGAGCAACTCGGGCTCGCCGACTGGTCGTTGACCGAGACGGTCCGCTACCTGAAGGACCGCAAGCAGTTCAACCGTCCGGTCGGCGGCTTCCAGGCGCTCAAGCACCGGCTCGCCCAGCTGTGGCTGGAGGTCGTCAACCTGCGGGCGGCGGCCCGCGCCGCCGCCGACGCGCTCGCCACGGGCGAGGACGTCGACGTGGCGGTCGCGGTCGCCCAGGCCTACGCGGCGCCCGTCGCCGTGCACGCCGCCGAGGAGGCGCTGCAACTGCACGCCGGTATCGGGATGACCTGGGAGCACCCGGTCCATCTGTATCTGAAGCGCGCCAAGGCCGACTCGATCGCCTACGGCACCGCGGGCGCCCACCGTGAGGCACTGGCCGAACTCGTCGACCTCCGCGCCCCCTGACGTACACCTGAGCCAACCCGGCGAAAAGCCCGCCCCACCTGGGGCGGGCTTTTTCGTGTGCGCTGCACCGGCGAAGTGAACAGGGGGCGGCGGTCCGGCCAACTCACCGCTCAGCTCTGCTGTTTGGGGCGTACCCGATCGCATACTCACAGCGGTCCCCACACCCCGATCCGTCCCTGCCAGGGAGGCAGAGCATGGCCCTCACCACCCGTCGCAGAGCCCTCACCACCCTCGGCGCCGCCCTCACGGGCGCGGTCGCCCTGCCCGCCACCGGCGCGCTGGCGGGCGAACGGAAGCGCCGCCCGCGTCCGTTGTGGCGGGCGCACGCCCACAACGACTACGAGCACCCGCGCCCCCTCCTCGACGCCCTCGACCACCGCTTCGGCAGCCTCGAAGCCGACATCTACCTGGTCGGCGACCAGCTCCTGGTCGCCCACGACCCCGAGGACCTCGACCCCGCCCGCACCCTGGAGTCCCTCTACCTCGACCCGCTGGCCGCGCGAGTCAAGGCCAACCACGGCTCGGTCTACCGGGGTTACCGCCGGCCGATCCAGCTGCTCATCGACATCAAGACCGAGGGCTCCTCGACGTACCTCGAACTCGACAAGCACCTCGCCCGCTACAAGCGCCTGTTCACGACGTACGCCCACGGCCGGGTCCTCCCGGGTCCGGTCACCGCCGTGATCTCCGGCGACCGTGCCGCGCGCACGCCGATGGAGGCGCAGACCGTCCGTCGCGCCTTCTACGACGGCCGCCTCAGCGACCTCGGCACCTCCGCGCCCGCCTCCTTCGTCCCGCTGATCAGCGACAACTGGACCCGCAACTTCACCTGGCTGGGCGTCGGCGCCTTCCCGGACGCCGAGCGGCGCAAGCTGCGCGGCATCGTCGACGCGGCGCACTCCCGTGGGCAGCGGGTGAGGTTCTGGGCCACGCCCGACGTCGCCGGACCCGCCCGGGACGCCCTGTGGGGCGAGCTGCTCGCCGCCGACGTGGACTTCCTCAACACCGATGACCTCGCCGGTCTGGAGGCCTTCCTCGACGCCCGCCGAACGGACTAGCGAGAGCACGCGGGACACCACACGTTCGGAGGACAGGTCAGCCGCCCGGACGAACCCTCCGCTACGCCACACTTGCGGCCGAACGCCGTGAACCGGGCAAGGCGGCGTGGCGGAGGAGGGTGACGATGGCCATTTCCATCTCGGTGGTGCTGCTGCTGTTCGTGCTGGCGGTGATCTTCGTGCGCAACGGCGGGCTGAAGATCACCCATGCGCTGGTGTGCCTGCTGCTCGGCTTCTATCTGGCCAGCACCAGCATGGCGCCCACCATCAGCAGTGGGCTGACGGCCACGGCGGACATCGTGAGCAGCCTGAGACCGTGACCGTCAGCCGGGGCGGCGCGCGTGACGCTCAGCCGGTCGAGAAGACGCCGATCCCGTTGGGGACGGGGCGTTCGCGCCCCTCGGTCGGGTGGTTCCGTACGGATACCGCCGTCGCTCCCGGCGCCTTGGCGACCAGCGTCGACGAGCCGCCGCCGTCCAGGCTGAAGGCGTCGGCCGAACCCAGGTCACGCATGACCGAGGCCACTTCCGCGATGGTCAGACCCGTCCGGTACGCGGGGGCGCCGTCCAGCGCGAGCAACAGCAGGCGCCGGCCGCCGGCCGCGATGCCGACGGCGGTGCGCACGGCCGAGGTCCGGTCGTCCAGTCCCGGCAGCGGCAGGCCGTCGTCGAGCACCGGGTAGCCGCCGAGCGCGAAGCGGTACGGGATCCGTGACGACGACGCCACCAGCCGGTGCCGGACCGACACCGCCTCGCCCTCGAAGAACTTCCGCAGCTGCTGGGCGCCTGCCTCGCGGCCCACCAGGACGGTGGTGTCCGGGGCGATCGGGCCGCTGCCGGGGGTGTCGGCGGTCGACACGACCTTGCCGCCCCGGACCGTCACCTCGAAGGTGTCGGTGCTGCACGGAGCCGCCCGGTCCGTGTCCGTGCCGCACGTCGGGCGCACCCGGGACACGCTGCCCCACTGGGACGTGAACGCCCCGATGGAGCCCACCGGCAGTGCGTACTGGTTGAGTCCGCCCAGCGGCAGACTGCCCTCGGGCGTGCGGATCGAGCCGTCCAGGCTCAGGCCGTCAAGGCGGGCCCGGCGGTCGATGCCCACACCGAACACGTCCTTGGTGCTCCTGCCCGGCGGCAGCGCCGGCCCGAAGCGCTGGCCGTCGGGGACCGCCGCCTTCAGCGCCCGGCCGTCCGCGATCACCGGTCCCACGCTCGCCCCGGTCGCCTCGACACCGGGATGCTGGGCCTCGCTGATGTTGAAGAAGTCGCCGTTCACACCGGCCACCGCGCCCTGTGCGGTCGCCTGCCGGGAGACGGTGGCCCGCGCCGCGGCCGCTCCCGGGTAGAGCAGATCGAGGTGTACGCGCGGATCGCGCAGATCGACGGTGAGGACGTGGGCGTGCGCCGTGCCCCTCGCCGCCGGGATGTCGAACTCGTCGTAGGTGACACCCGGCGCGACCGGAGTGCCCTGCGCGGCGCCGGCCGGTGCCGCCCCCGTCAGGGCGGTACCGGCCAGCGCGCCGAGTGCCGTGAGCAGCGTGAGAGCCGCTCTCGCTGATACGAAACGTTTCTGACGAAGCGTCACGAACGCCCCCTGAGGTCTCGTCAAATGTCCCAGGACTCAGGGGAAGTGCACCAGACGGCGATGGCCGTCCGGGTTTCTAGGCGCCGACGACGCGCGAACGGATGAGGAAACGCACCCCCTCGGGTGCCTCCAGCGAGAAACCGCTGCCCCGCCCCTCGACCACGTCGACTATCAGCCGGGTGTGGCTCCACACCTCGTACTGGTTGCGCGACATCCAGAACGTCACCGGCTCCGCCACGCCCTCGACCTGAAGCTCGGCGAGCAGCACGTCCGAGTCGCCGGTACGGAACTCGCCCTCCGGGTAGCACATCGGGGCGCTGCCGTCGCAGCAGCCGCCGGACTGATGGAACATCAGCGGACCGTGCGCCGCGCGCAGACGGCGCAGCAGGTCGGCGGCCGCGGGGGTGAGCTCGACGCGCGGGGTCTCCTCATACATGACGGCAAGGGCAGCACGGGCAACGTTGCGAGGGGGTTGCACGGGCCGCCCGCTAGCGGCGGCCCCCGCCGACGGTGACGAAGCCGGTGGCCCGCGCCCCGGTGACGTTGTCGTAGACGACGTCACCGGTGGACTTCTTCCAGATCCTGATCCGGAAGGTGTCCGGGCCGTCGGTGGCGGTGACACGGAAGCCGTACCCGGCGGTGCCGTTCACCGTGCCGGTGCCCTCGAGGACCGCCCGGGACCCGCTCACCACGAGCCAGTCGGAGCCGGTGGAGCGGAACCTCAGCCCGGCCCGCGCGAAGTCGAAGTCGGCCTTTCCGCTCGGGACTGCGGCTCCCTTCGGGTAGGTGGCGGCGAAGGAGAAGGCCGCCTTCCCGGTCAGGCCGGGCCTGGCGGGGAAGGCCCCGGCAGGTGAGGTGATCACGCCCGTTCCCAGCGCCGGCCCGGCGGCGCGGTCGTAGACGATCAGCTCGGGCAGGGTGGTGCTGTCCGAGCCCCCGTCGGAGTCGGTGACGGTGAGGACCGGGCGGTGGATGCCCGCCCCGCCATAGCTGTGCCCGGCCCGGCAGGTGGTGCCCTCGACCGTGCCCGCCGTCGGCTCGGTGCCGTCCTTCCAGTCGACCCGGCAGGTGTGGGTGTCACCGATGTCGGCGTCCCGGAACGCGGCGCTGACGGTGGTGCGGTGACCGGCCGGGACGGGGGACGCCGGGCCGCTCGCCGACACGATCGCCGGAGCGCGGTTGACGACCGGGTCGATGCCGGTCAGCGTCGGCACGACCTTCTCGATCAGACCGTCGGCGCCGAACCGCAGCTTGTCGAGGGTCGTCTCGCGGTGGGTGCCGTCGCCACCGGGGATCGCGAACCGGTGGTAGGCGATGTACCACTCGCCGGTCTTCGGGACGTGCACCACCGAGTGGTGGCCGGGGCCCTTGATGCCGAGCGAGAGGTCCTTCTCCAGGATCACGCCGTGCTTGGTCCAGGGGCCGGTGGGCGACGGGCCGGTGGCGTAGGCGACGCGGTAGTTCTCGTCGCGGGTGTCGTTCTCCGACCACATGAAGTAGTAGGTGCCGCCGCGCTTGACGACGAAGGAGCCCTCGTTGTAGCCGCTCGGGGTGATGTCCGTGACCTTCGAGGTGTCGACGGACGTCATGTCGGCGTTCAGGGGCGCCACGTAGGCGCGCCCGTTGCCCCAGTACAGATACGACCGGCCGTCGTCGTCCGTGAACACCGCCGGGTCGATCATCTGGCCGCTGTACTGCCCTGCCTTGAGCAGCGGCCGGCCGATCGCGTCCTTGAACGGGCCCGTCGGCGAGTCGGACACCGCGACGCCGATGTTGGCCTCGGCGCAGAAGTAGAAGTAGTACTTCCCGTCCTTCTCGGCCATCGTCGGCGCCCAGGCCCTGCTGTCCGCCCACGACACGTCGGGACCGAGGTCGAGGATGACGCCGTGGTCCTTCCAGTGGACCAGGTCGGTGGAGGAGTACGCCTTGAACCGCGTGCCGCTCCAGCCGTCGAAGCCGTCGGTCGTCGGGTACAGGTAGTAGGTGTCGCCGAAGCGGACGATGTTCGGGTCGGCGTTGAGCCCCGGCAGGACAGGGCTGCGCATGACCGGCGCCGAGACCGTCCAGGTGCGCTTCTTGCCGTCGGAGCCGGTCACCTCGTACGTCACCGGCTCGCTGAAGTCCCGCACGGTGCCGGAGGCGGGGCTGATCGCCGCGCCGTGGGCGAGGGTGAACTCCGGGGCGAGGGCGGTGAGATCGGTGCCCTCCTTCATCGGGAGCGTGATCCGGCTGTGCGCGTTGTCGATGAGCGCGTCGACCTTCAGCGCCGGATGCGCCGCCTTCGCGATGCCCGCGGTGTTGCCGCTGAGCTCCATGACCTCGGCGGCCGAGAGGGCCCGGTCGTAGACGCGGAAGTCGTCGACCTCGCCGCCGAAGTACGGGTCGGCCGCGTACAGGGACCTGCCGATGTAGCCGCTGTGATCCTTGCCCGCGTCGTACAGCTCGGACGGCTTGATCGTGGTCGTCGTCCGGGCCGCGGCCACACCGTCGACGTAGAGGACCATCGCGCCGGTCGAGCCGTCGAGGGTGACCGTGACGTGCCGCCACTCACCGGGGGTGAGCTGTGAACCGGCGGTCAGCTTCGACTCCGCCGACCAACTGGCCTTCGTGATGGCCGAGTAGAGGCTGGAGCTGCCGTTGGAGGGCGTGGCGAAGAGGTACTTGTCGCTGTCGGGCCCGAGCCCGAACAGCCACTGGAAGGCTGCGCCGCCCTTCCACTTGGCGTACGTGGACACGGTCACGCTGTCGGCGTCCTTCAGCACGCCGTTCGGGATCTTCACATAGGGCGAGTCCGATTCGCCGGACATCCTGAACGAGGCGCCCTCGACCCCGGTGCCGAAGTCGGGCGTACGGACGTAGGTGCCGTGCCGGCCGTGGCCGCTGGAGTCGCGGGCGATGCCGCCGCCCGTCTCGTCGAAGGCGTAGTGCAGGAGCAGGCCGGCGGGGACGTCCGGGCCGTCCCGCGACACGGTGACCTCGGCGCGGACCGGGAGCGCGGCGCCGTCGGGCAGGCTGCCGGTCACGTTGAAGGTGCCGGGCTGCGCGTACTTCGACTCCGGGACGTCCTCCCAGGTCACCGCGACCGGACGCTTGACCCCGTCGGCGTACGTGGCGATCACCGTGGCGGGCAGGACGGGGGCCTGTCCGACACCGGTCCGCACGGAGACGTCCTCGACGCCCTCCACCAGCTGGTCCGGCTGGTAGGCGCGCAGCAGACGGTCGTACTCGGCCTGGGTGACCGGGAGCACCGTGCCGTGGCGGGGCCTGGCGGGGAGGTCGTAGCCGGTGGAGGGGGTCCAGGTGCCGGAGGCGAGGTCGGTCGTCTCGAAGGGGATGTAGCCACGCCCGCCGAACTCGTCGAGGAACGCGTACCACTTGTCCCCGGTGTTCGACTTGAACACCAGTGGCCCCTCGGCGGCGCTCATCGCGCCCTTGCCGATGCCCTCGGCGACGGCCTCCCAGGAGAGGTTCAGGAGAGAGTCGCTCTTCTCCTCGAAGACGAACTTGCTGTTGGGGGTGGAGGAGCTGTTGTTGCGCTCGTCCTTGGAGAGGCGGAAGTACGTCCCGTCGTGCCGGATCACCGTGGAGTCGATGACCGAGTAGCCGCGGTCGATCCAGACCTTGGGCTCGCTGAAGGTGTGGAAGTCGCGGGTGGTCGCGTACATCATCCGGTTGTACGTGTCGCCCGAGTGCGCCTCGTTGTCGTACAGCTTCGACGCCCAGAAGACGACGTACTCACCGCGCCGCGCGTCGTAGAACGCCTCCGGCGCCCAGGTGTTGCCCGCGCTGTCGGGGGAGACCTTGACCAGGCGCTGGTTCGTCCAGTGGACCAGGTCGGTGGACTCCCAGACCATGATCGACTTGCTCCCGGTGCGCTGTGCGGCGTCCCAGTCGCCGTTGCCGTAGATCCTGAGGTCGGTGGCGATCTGGTAGAACTTGTCGCCCTCGGGGGAGCGGATGATGAACGGGTCGCGCAGACCCTTCTCGCCCAGCGTGGAGGTCAGGACGGGCTTGCCGTCGTTCAACTCCCGCCACTTCAACGGGTCGTTGCCCTTGCTTAGCGCGGCGTAGAGCTGTTCACCGTCGGCCGTGCCCTCGCCGGTGAAGTAGCTGAACATATAGCCCTTGAGGGCCTCTTGCTCCGGCAGTTCGGGCACCTTGGCGGTGAAGGCGCGGGTCGTGCTCGCCTCGCCCTTGGTGACGGTGGCGGTCAGTTCGACGGTGGTGGCGCCGGTGCCGTGGGCGGGGCGGTGCACCACGCCGTCGGACGCGATGACGTCCGGGGTCGCGGAGGTCCAGGTGACGTGGGTGCCGTAGGCGCCGGTCGCCGGGAGGGTGAGGTTGCCGCGGACGTCGTCGAGGTTGTGCACCGTGAGAGCCGCCGCGGCCTCCTCGGTGGCGGTCGCGTCGTCGAGGTCGGGGAGCACGGTGACGTCGAAGGTCCTGGTGTCGGTCACGTTGCCCTTCCTCAGGGTCGCCGTGAGCGTGGCGTGGGCGTCGGGCTGACCGGCGGCGGGGCGGGTCACCTTGCCGGAGTCGGAGACGGCCGCGGGGTTGTCGCTGGCCCAGCTGATCGTGGAGCCGCCGGCCGTGCCGGTCCTCGGCAGATCCAGGTCTGCCACGACCGCACCGGTGTCACCGAGGCTCAGCGCGGCCTTGTCGTCGGCGACGCCCTGGGTGGCGACGGGCAGGGCGAGCTGCCCGACCTCGGAGGCGGCGAGGGCGCGGTCGTAGACGCGGAAGTCACGGATGCGGCCCTTGAAGAGCTTGTCGCCGGAGTAGACCGACCTGCCGATGTGGTTGGCGGTGGTGGTGCCGGAGCCGATCGAGCCGGGGGTGACGCCGACCGAGGTGTTGCGGCCGACCTCCACGCCGTCCTCGTACAGGACACCCGTGCCGCCGGTCTGGGTGTAGGTGAGGTGCTTCCAGACCGAGCGGGTCAGGTTGTGGGAGTCGGCGGGCTTGGTGGTCTGCTCGGTCGACCAGTTGCCCGAGGCGATGGACGTCCGCAGGGAGTTGCCGGTGGTGAAGAGGTAACCGTCGCCGCTGGTGCCGCTGGAGTTGCCGAAGCCGTAGATGAAGTACGGCGTGGTCTGGGCGGAGTCGACCATCACGTCCAGCGAGACGGAGATCGAGTCCATGCCCTTCATCACGTCGTCCGGCACCTTGAGGTAGGTGTCGGAGCCGTTGAAGGCGAGGCCCTGACCGGTGCCCGACCAGTCGGCGGTGCCGTTCACCGTGGCGTCCAGACCGTGGCCCGAGGCGTCGGCGGCGGTGCTGCCGGAGGAGGCGTCGAGCTTGTACCAGAGGGCGAGACCGTCGGTGATCTCGGTCGTCGCGGCCTGTGCCGGAAGGGCGGGGGCGGTGAGTCCGAGTAACAGCGACGCGGCGGTCAGCCCGGCGAGTCGGGCCGCCAGGCGTCTCGCGCGGACACGGGCACGTGCGATGTACGGCATGTCGAGTTCCCTGCTGAGGCATGGCGGGGCCGCGGCCGTGGGCACCCTGCCGTTTCGGCTGTGTGACGTCGTGTTGCGAGAGTGTCAATCGGGGCGTGGCACAGCGTCAAGAGTTTTCGAACGATGTCCGACTGGCCGAACGAGAACTTTTCCGGGCCCCTCCGATGCGGGAGAACCCGTCGCCGGTACGGGAGTTGACCGGGGCGGCGCCCGGTCAGCGGTCCCGCTTCGCCCGGCGTGCCTCGGTCAGCAGGGGGAGCAGCGGCAGCAGCGAGACCAGCACCACGAGCCCGACCAGCGGCAGCAGATAGTCGTCGATGTCGGGCACGGACTCGCCGAGCGCGAATCCGGCCAGGACGAGACCCTGTGTCCAGAGCAGGCCGCCGACGATCTGCCAGATCGTGAAGGTGCGCGTGGGGACGCCGAGGGCCCCGGCCGCCGGGTGCAGGACGGTGCGTACCATCGGGACGAAACGGCCGATCACGAGGGCCTTGCCGTAGCCGTAGCGGGCCAGGAGCTTCTCCGCGCGGGCCGCCGTGTCACGCACGCGGGGTCTCGAGGTGCGGGCGAGCAGGGCCCGGCCGCCGTGCCGTCCGATCAGGAAGCCGACCTGGGCGCCCACCAGCGCGCCGACGGCCGCGCACAGCAGCACCTGCCACAGGACCAGCCGGGCCGCCTGGTCGGCGCTCGCCGCGCAGAGCACACCGGCCGGGAACAGCAGGGTGTCGCCGGGCAGGAAGAAGCCGACCACGAGCAGGCCGGACTCCGCGAAGATCACCACGAGGACGCCGATGGCCCCGAACGCGGCCAGCACCGAGTCGCTGTCCATCGGGTTGACGGCGATCACCGGCCCTCACCTCCCGGCGCCCTCGGCGCCCGCCCTTCCCCCAGCATCCCGTGGATGCGTCGCGGGCGCCTGTCCCACCGGTAGGAGCCCGCCGTCAGGCCCGGCCGTGCACTTCCTGCGAGCGTCGGGACACCGCGTCGATGACCACGGCGGCGAACAGCACCCCGCCCGTGATCATGAACTGGACCGCGGCCGGCGTGTCCGTGATCGCCATGCCCGAGGCGATCGACTGGATGACGAGCATCCCGAGCACCGCGGTCCAGGTCGAACCGCGCCCGCCGAACAGGCTGGTCCCGCCGATCACGGCCGCCGCGATGGCGTTGAGGAGCAGCACGCCCGAGCCCGAGGTCTGGCTCACCGAGGTGATGCGCGAGGCCAGGAACAGTCCGCCGATCGCGGCCATCGTGCCCGAGACCGCGAGCACCGCCGTCTGCACCCGTGTCACGTGCAGGCTGGCGCGCCGGGCCGCCTCGACGCCGCCGCCGAGGGCGTACACCTGGCGGCCGTAGTGCGTGCGGCGCAGCACGATGTCGAGGCCGGCCACCACGACGAGGAAGATCAGCAGCGCGAGCGGCAGGCCCTGGAACCGGTTGAGCAGATACGCGGCGGCGAACGCGATCACCGCGAGTCCGCCCGCGCGCAGTGCGATGAGCTGGAGCGAGCGGTGCGGCATGCCCGAGGCCATCCGGCGCCGCCGGTCGAGGTAGGAGACGAGGAAGACCATCCCGGCGGCGAGGGCGGCCAGTCCGTAGGCGACGGCGTCGTCGGTGAAGTAGTAGCTGGTCAGCTTGGCGATCAGGCCGTTCTCGTCGAGGTTGATGGTGCCGCTGGTGCCCAGGATGTACAGCATCAGGCCGTTCCAGGTGAGCAGCCCCGCGAGGGTGACGACGAACGCCGGCACCCGGGTCCGGGCGAACGAATAGCCCTGCACGGTTCCCGCCGCCGTGCCCGCGAACACCGCGATGATCAGTGCCAGCCACTCGGGCACCCCCTGGTTCACGTTCAGCACCGCGAACACGGCCGCCGCGAGCCCGCTGATCGAGCCGACCGACAGATCGAGCTCACCGAGCAGCAGGACGAAGACGATGCCGACCGCGATCAGCCCCGTACCCACGATGTCCACGCTGAGATTGGACAGGTTGCGCGGCGAGAGGAAGTTGTCGTTGAGGGACTGGAAGGTGATCCAGACGACGGCGAGGACGAGGACGACGGGGAGCGAACCCACCTCGCCGGCCATCAGCCTGCGCCGTGCGAAGGCGACCCAGCTCTCCAGGGTGCGGGCCACGGCCGATCCGCGGGGCGACCCGCGGTCCTCGGCGGCGGGCGCCGCGGGTTCGGCCCGGGGGCTGTCCGCCATGTCGCGCGTCCCTTTCACCACGCCGCCTCCTGATGGGTCTGCCGCCGGGGCGCGTTCTCCGTCGCGCCGGTGATGGAGGAGATGAGCTGTTCCTGGGAGGCGGTGTTCACGTCGAAGAAGCCGTTGTTGCGACCGAGCCGCAGTACGGCCGCCCGGTCGGCGAGCGCCTTGACGTCCCCCATGCTGTGGCTGATCAGCAGGACACCCAGGCCCCGGTCCCGCAGCTCGTCCACCAGGTCGAGCACCTCGTTGGTCTGCTGCAGGCCCAGCGCGGCGGTCGGCTCGTCCAGCAGCAAGAGCCGCGGCTCGCCGAGGAGCGAACGGGCGATGGCGACGGTCTGCCGCTGACCGGTGGACAGCGACACCACCGGGGCGCGCAGCTCCGGGACACCCCTGGTCAGGCGCTCCAGCAGCGCGAGGGTGCGGCGCTCCATCTCCATCTCGTCGAGGAAGCCGTACCTGCGGATCTCGCGGCCCAGGAACAGGTTGCCGACGATGTCGAGGTTCCCGCACAGCGCCAGGTCCTGGAAGACGGTCGCGATGCCGAGGTCACGGGCGTCGTTGGGGCGCCGGATGTGCACGGGGCGGCCCTCCCACTCGATGACGCCCCGGTCGGCGGGGGTGACGCCGGAGATCACCTTGACCAGCGTGGACTTGCCGGCCCCGTTGTCACCCATGAGCGCGACGACCTGGCCGGCGTGGACCTCCAGCTCGATGTCCACGAGGACCTCGACGGCGCCGTAGCGCTTGCACACGCCGTGCAGTGCCAGCAGGGGGGCGGCAGACACGGAACACCATCTCCTTCCCGTGGCCCGGACCGGGCCGGCCGAAGGTCAGGTCAGCCCGGCCGTGTCACAGGCGGCGGCGATCTCGGGGGTGCAGATCTGCCGGACCGTGTACACACCGTCCTTCACCAACGTGTCCTCGATGTTGTCGGCGGTCACGGAGATCGGGGTGAGCATGACCGCGGGAATCGTCTTTCCACTGCTCGTCTCCACCTCGTCCTTGGCCACCCGGGTGAGGTTCTCGCCGCGGGCGGCGGCCACGACCATGGCGGCGCCCGCGGCGGCCTCGGGCTCGAAGGGCTTGTAGACGGTCATGTACTGGGAGCCGGCGACGATGCGCCGCACGGCGGCGAGTTCGGCGTCCTGCCCGGTGACCGGGGGCAGCGGGCTGACCTTGTTCGCCCGGAGCGCGGAGATGCTGCCGGCGGCCAGGCCGTCGTTGGCGGCGTAGACCCCGTGGATGTTGTCGACGCCGAGCGCGGAGATGGCACCGGACATGTTCATGTTGGCGCTCTCGGGCCGCCACTGGAGGGTCTCGTACGACTTGCCGATCTTCACCTTGCCCGTCAGCACGGACAGCGCGCCCTCCTGGAACAGCACCGCGTTGGGATCGCTCGGATCGCCGTTCATCATGACGATCTGGGCGCCGGGCACCTCGTCGCCCATGGCCTTCAGCAGCGCGCGGCCCTGCAGTCTGCCGACCTCCTGGCCGTCGAAGGAGACATGGCCCGCGATCGGGCCCTCGGCGAGGCGGTCGTAGGCGATGACCGGGATGCCGGCCTCGTCCGCCTTGCTGACCGTGCCGGCCAGCGACCTGGCGTCCACCGCGACGAGCAGGATGGCGTCGACGCCCTGCGCGATCAGCGAGTTCATCTGCTGCTGCTGGGTCGCGACATCGCCCTTGGCGTTGGCGTGCTCGATCGTGCACGCCGCGCACAGGTCCTTGATCTTCGTCTCCAGCAGCCGCCGGTCCTGGGTCTCCCAGCGGGCCGTCGTCGCGTCCGGCAGCAGTACGCCGATCTGCGGCCCGCTCTCCTCCGCGGTGGCGGCGCCGCCGCCGTCCGTCCCGCAGGCCGCGAGCCCGAGGGCGGTGGAGATCGCGATCATGGTGAGGGCCACGTTCCGTAGCGACGCCTTCGAACGAGAGATCTCACTGGTGAGCATGGCGACACCTGGCCTTCTCACATGTCGACCACTTGGTCAGTGTGACACCGGCCATGGTGATCTGCGAACGCAGTAAGGGTGCCCGCACACGGTGGGTGCAAAGCAGATATGTCCGGGTCATCCATATATGCGATTCTGGTGTTCGGGCGCCCGCAAGCGATGGGAGCGAGGGTGCCCCGATCTCCTTCGGCACCTCCGGCAGGGACGGGAGGAAGGTTGCGGACATGCCTCACGACGGCCGTGCCCGAACCGGAGTTTCGGCGCCGGGGGCATTCGAGGCCGGCACCGCGGACATCGGTACACCCCCTACGGGGCCGGAGGCCGCCACGAGTGATCGCGCCCTGACCTTCGCCGGAGCGGCGCTGACCGCGCTGTACCTGCCCGGCGACGGCGACCTCGAACTGCTGGAGACGGCCGGCGGCGGCGCCCCCGAATACCGGCTGCCCAAGCGCCTGGCGCTGTCCGGCGGCTCGGCCGCGGCCCACGCCTTCCGCACCGACCGCCCCCTGTGGCTCGACGCCGCGGCCCTCGCCTCCTATCCCGAGGGCGCCCCCACCCCGCCGCGCGCGCGGACCGCCTCGCTCGGCGCGCTGCCGCTCGGCGCGGAGGGCGAGCGGCTGGGCTGCCTCGTCGTCGTGGGCGCCGCCGCGGACGGCTTCGACGCCGGGCAGCAGCGGTTCCTGGAGCGGTACGCCGACGCCGTCGCCCGCGTCCTGCGCGCCGGAGCGGACGGGACCGCGGCGGTGTCCCCGCTCAACCTGGCGCTGCGCCGGCTGCGCGTCGGATCGTTCGTCCTGGTGCCCGACACCGGACTCATCGAGGCGGACGAGGCGCTCCTCGAACTCGTCGGCATCACACCCGACGACTTCGACGGCAAGGTCGACACCCTGCTCGCGCACGCCCTCCCGGAGGACCTGCCCGCGCTGATGTCGGTCACGGAACCGTCCCTGCACACGCTCGGCCGACGGGAGCTGGAGTTCCGCGTACGCCGCCCCACCGGCGAGGTGCGCTGGCTCAGCCTCACCTGCCGGATGCCGGCGGGCTCGGACGACGAACCGGAGCGGGTGCTGGGCGTGGTGACGGCGACGCAGGTCAGGAGCCGCGGCGTCGACGACGTGTCCAGGATCCAGTGGCTGACCGCCGCGCTCGACGACGCCGCGACGGTCGGAGACGTCGCCCGCGTCGCGGCCACCGCGCTGCGCGAGCCCCTCGGCGCCGACCGGGTGGCGCTCGCCGACGTCCGCGACGAACGGCTCGTGGTCACCCTGCTCGACCCGCCGGAGAAGGACGCCTGGCCCGAGCTGTGGCGCGCGCAGTGGCGCACGGAGTGGCCCGACGCGCCCATCAGCGCCCTGCCCACCCTCCAGATGGCCCTGCGGGACGGCCGTATGGATCTGTGGCCCGCCGGCACGGCCCTGGAACCGGGACTCGCCGGCGTCGGCCGCGGCGGCCTCGCGGTGCTGCCGCTCCCCGCCAAGGGCAGCGTCGCGGGGGTGTGCCTGGTCGGCTGGGACCAGCCGCACGAGTTCATCCCCGAGGAGCGGTCCCTGCTCACCGCCACCGCGGCCCTGGTCGGGCAGGCCCTCAAACGGGCGCACGCCCACGACGCCGAGCAGGAGCTCGCCACCCTGCTCCAGCGCAGCCTGCTGCCCCGGCGCCTGCCCGAACTGCCCGGCGGCACGGCCGTCGCCCGCTATCTGCCCGCCCGGCACGGCCTTCAGGTGGGCGGCGACTGGTACGACGTCATCGCCCTGTCCGAGGACCGGGTCGCGCTGGTCATCGGCGACGTGCAGGGGCACAGCGCCGCCGCCGCGACGATCATGGGCCAGATGCGCACCGCGGTCAGGGCCTACGCGGTGGAGGGCCACCCGCCCGACGTGGTCGTGGCGCACGCCAACCGCCTCCTCGTCGGCATGGAGACCGACCTGTTCGCCACCTGCTGCTACGTCGAACTGGACCTGGAGGAGGGCACCACCCTGTTCGTCCGGGCGGGCCACCTCTCCCCACTGCTGCGCCAGCCCGACGGCACCACCGAGGAGGTCCAGGTCGAGGGCGGGCCCCCGCTGGGCATCCTCGCGGAGGCGGAGTTCCCGCTGACCGCCGCCGCGCTCACCCCCGGTGCGGTGCTCGCCCTGATCACCGACGGCCTGGTCGAGGCCGCCGACCTGCCCCTGGACGTCGGCATGGAACGCACCCGCACCGCGCTCGCCGCCGCCGACCCGGCCGACCCGGCGCGGATGGCCGACGCGCTCCTCGGCGACGGCGGCCGCCGCGAGGACGACGTGGCGCTGCTGCTGCTGCGCTACGACGGCATGAAGACCAAGCCGATCCGGGCCGGCTGGGTGGTGTGGCGGCTGCCCGACGCCGTCATGCACGCCCGCCGCTTCACCGCGCGCACCCTGCGCCGCTGGCACGTCCAGGAAGCCGCCGACGCCGTACTGCTCGTCGTGTCCGAGCTGGTCACCAACGCGCTGGTGCACACCCAGGGGTCGGTCCGCCTCGACCTGGTGCTGCGCGGGAACCGGGTCCGGGTCAGCGTGAGCGACTCCTCGCCGCGCGCGCCCGCCAAGCCGGTGATCGTGGACTGGGAGTCGACCGGTGGCCGGGGCCTGCTGCTGGTCGAGGCGGTGTCCGACGCCGTCGGCACGGTGCCGGTGGCCGGCGGCAAGCAGGTGTGGAGCGAGATCACGGTGCCGCGGGACGGGCCCGGTCCCGCGGACGAGAGTCCCGGACGGAGCTAGGAGGTCTGCGGTGAAGACCCGTACGTGGCACGCCGTCGCGGCGCTCGTCGCCGCGCTGATGACCGTGTCCCTGGCCAGCTGCGGCGAGGACGGGGACGGGGCGGGCACGGGCGGCACGGACGGCTTCACCGTCGGCCTGCTGCTCCCGAACAAGGCGACCCCCCGCTGGGAGCGCTGGGACAAGCCCCTGATCGAACAGCACCTGAAGGACCTGTGCTCCGGCTGCTCCGTCATGTACGCCAACGCCGAGAACGACGTCGCGCGGCAGCGGCAGCAGATGGAATCCATGATCACCAAAGGGGTCGAGGTCCTGATCCTCGACAGCGCCGACGCGAAAGCCATGCGCTCCTCGATCCAGCAGGCACGCACGGCGGGCGTCCCCGTCGTGGCCTACGACCGGCTCGCCGAGGGCCCGATCTCCGGCTACGTCAGCTTCGACGGCGCGGAGGTCGGCAGACTCCAGGGCCAGGCGCTGCTCAAGGCCATGAAGGAGGAGGGCGAGCGCGGGGCCGTGGTGATGATGAACGGCGACCCGAGCAGCCCCAACGCGGCCTGGTTCCGCTCCGGCGCGCTGTCGGTGCTCGCCGGCAAGGTGCGGATCGGCAAGTCGTACGACACCCGGGGCTGGAGCCCGGAGAGCGCCCACGCCAACATGGCCGCCGCCATCGCCGCGCTGGGGCCGGACGGGATCGGCGGGGTCGTGGCGGCCAACGACTCCATCGCCTCCGGCGTCGTCGCCGCCCTCAAGAGCGCCGGGGTCCGGGACTTCCCGCCCATCACCGGGCAGGACGCCGACCTCGACGCCGTGCAGCGCATCGTCAAGGGCGAGCAGTACATGACGGTGTACAAACCGTTCGGCACGGAGGCCGCCGCGGCCGCCGCGATGGCCGTCGCCCTCGGCCGGGGCGAGAAGGCCGGAGACGTCGCCACGACGACGATCGACAGCCGTACCACCAATGACATCCCGTCCGTCCTGCTCACGCCGCGCCCGGTGACTGCCGCCGACATCAAGGGGACCGTCGTCCGCGACGGCGTGTACACCGTGGCTCAGATCTGCACCCCGAAACTGCGCGCCGCCTGCGACCGGATCGGCCTCACCGGCTGAGGCGGGCTGGTCCGCACGCCGCGCCGGGCGCAGCATGGGAGAGGAACGAACGACGGAGGTCAGCCATGAAGACCGAAGCATCGGACTACGACCGCTGGCTGTACTCTCACACCCCCTCTCAGGCCGAGGGTGAGCGCGACGAGCCGGCCGGCCGCTCGGCCGTGCAGCAGCACCCGGACGTCCCCAGGACGGAGCCGTCCCAGGCGGAGGGCGAGCGGACGGACGACATCAGGAGGTCGTGACGACTCCTTGCCCAAGGTCCTTCGCGGGCTGGATCTTCGGGCGCTGGCGAGTCATACTTGAACAGGTTCAACTTGAACAGGTTCAAAAAGGGGGAAGCGCATCATGCGTGATCACACAGCGACGGCGGCTCACACGGACTCGCCCGCCACCGCGTTGGGCCCCGTCGCTCTGGTCCTCGGCCTCATCTCCACCCTCGGGGCGTTCGTCCTCTTCCCGATCGCCTGGATCGCCGCGGGCCTCGCCGTCACCTTCGGAGCGACGGGCATGCACTACGCCCGCCAGGGCATCGGCCGCATGTGGACGGCAGCCCTCGGCACGGCCCTGGGCCTGGCCGGACTGTTCGGCGGCGTCGCCCTCCTCGGAGCGCTCGGCGGCTGGGTGTATTGATCACGAGCGTTGTCGACGCCGGCGGGGCGCCGGGCCCACGCCGGCGTCCAGGTCTCCCCGGCCGGACGGTCGTACCGCACGGAGGCGAGATGTGCGCGGAGGGTGGTGAGCGCCGGGTGCGGGTTGTCGGCGCGCCAGAGAAGTGAGTGCGGGTAGACCGGAGCCGGGTCGCGCAGCGGGATGAGCCGCATGTCGTAGCCGGCCGGCCAGACCAGCGGCGTCTGGGTGCCGAGGAAGGTCGCCAGCGTCGTGGAGGCCGCGATGGTGTCGATGAGGGCCTCGACGCCGAAGTTGGGGCCGGTCGACTCGACGGTCAGTCCGAAGTCGGCGGCCAGCGCGTCGTAGTACGCGGTCCATTCCGTGCCGGGGACGTTGCCCGGCATCCAGATCCGGTGCCCGGCCAGTTGGGCGGGGCTCACCGCGCCGGCGCCGGCGAAGGCGTGCGCGGGGCCGGTGAACAACTGGATCGGCTCGTCGTGGACCGGGGTGATCTCGATGCCGTCCGGGATCAGCTGACCGGGCATGGTCACCGCGCGGAACGTGGCGTCGATGGTGCCGTCCAAGACGGCGGCGACGGCCTCCTGCGCGCCGGGGAGGGTCACGACGTCGAGGTCGATCCCGGGGTGGGCGCGGTGGAAGTCGCGCAGCACACCGGCGAGCGACATCCGCCGGCCGACCACGTCCACCCGCAGGGCGCGGCTGCCGGGGCGCACCGAGGCCCTCGCCCGTTCCTCCGCCTGGAGCAGGGTGCGGGCGTGGGCGAGGAACGCCTGCCCGTCGACGGTGAGTTCCGCGCCGCGCGGCGTGCGCGTCAGCAGCCGTACCCCCAACTCCCGCTCCAGCGCGGCGATGCGCTTGGAGACGGCCTGCTGGGTCAGCGAGAGGTCGACGGCGGCCTTCTGGAACTGGCCGCTCTCCGCGACGGCGACCAGGGTGCGTACGGCGTTGAGGTCCACGCCGGTGACCCTACGCGGAGGGACGCCGGACTGCCGACGTCCTCTCCGCCTTCTCGAATACATCGGAGGAGTCAAGAGAATGGACACGGTTCGTTGACGTGACAGAGCAGGTAGAGGCGGATGCCGTGTCCGAACTCCGCCTGGATCTGTTGCTGTTGAGGTGATTGACAGGTGTACCCAGACTGCTAGGTTCCGCGATACACCCGATGTATCGCGGATCCATCAGATCTGGAGGACACGGATGACCTCACAGCCGGACCACCCGGACCGCCCGGAGCGACGATCGGAGGTGGCGCGAAGAGTTGTGCTCGGCACGGCCTTCGGTGGCGCGGCGGCGGTGGCCCTGCCCGGGGCGGCCCAGGCCGAGGCGGCCTCACCCGCGGAGGTGCCCACCGGCGACGCGGCGAGCGGCCGGCGTCCCTGGCGGCTGCGCGACACCATGAGCACCGACGGCGCCTGGTCGAGCTTCCTGCGCGGGCAGGATCTGCTGTGGAGCAGGCTGCCCACCCGCTGGTACGAGGGCCCGTTCCTCGGGGACGGGCTGCTCGGCAGCATGGTCTACCAGGAGCCCGGCGCCAACCGGATCCGCTTCACTGTCCAGCACGGCCGGGTTCAAGACCATCGGCCTCGGTTCGGCAGCGGCTGGGGCACCTGCCGTCTGCCCGTCGGACACCTCACCCTCGACCCCGTCGGCAACATCACCGCCGTGAACTGGCGGCTGAGCCTGTGGAACGCCGAACTCACCGGCACCGTCACCACCACCGCCGGCACCCTCACCCTCTCGGCCCTCATCCACGACGAGGTCCTGGCCCTGCGCGCGACGGCCGACGGCGGCGAGCGCGTCGCCTGGACCTTCCACCCGGAGGAGGCCGTCAGCCCCCGCAAGATCAGCGAGGCCCCGCCCAGCGGCTACACCGCCAACCCGCCCTGGACCACGCGGACCGCCCCCGACGGAACCGAGCAGGTCCTCCAACCGCTCACCGGAGGCGGCCGGACCGCCACCGCCTACCGCCGCACCGACGGCGAACTGCTGCTCAGCGTCGGCCACAGCTTCCCCTCCGACACCGCAGCCGAGGCCGACTCGCTGCGCAACCTGCGGCGCGCGGCCTCGTACGGCAGCCTGAGGCGACGGCACACCCGCTGGTGGCACGCCTTCTACCGGAAGAGCTTCCTCTCGTTCCCCGACCAGCGGCTGCAGAGCTTCCACTGGATCCAGCTCTACAAGGTCGCCTCCGCCAGCCGCGCCGGCGGCCCCGTCATGGCCACCTCGGGGCCCTGGCTGGAACCCACGCCGTGGCCCGCGGTCTGGTGGAACCTCAACGTCCAGCTGGAGTACTGGCTCATCCACGGCTCCAACCACCTGGAACTCGACGCGCTCGCCACCACCCTGCGCCAGAACCAGGAGCAGCTCGTCGCCAACGTGCCCGACGCCTACCGTGCCGACAGCTCCGGAGTCGGGCGCAGCTCCGACATGTTCGCCAACCGCGCTGTGGGACAGCCGGGTTCGGGCGCGGAGACCGGCGACCTCACCTGGGCGCTGCACAACGTCTGGCTGTCCTACCGCCACTCGATGGACAGGTCCCTGCTGCGCGACACGGTCTTCCCAGTGCTCCGCCGGGCGATCAACTACTACCTGCACTTCCTCACCCCGGGCAGCGACGGCAAGCTGCACCTGCCCAGCACCCTCTCGCCCGAATACCCCGTCGTGCCCCCGCAGGACACCAACTACGACCTCGCCCTGATCCGCTGGGGCTGCCGGACGCTCATCGAGTCCGCCGAACTCCTCGGCATCGACGACGAGTTGATCCCGCGCTGGCAGGAGGTGCTGGCCAGGCTCACGCCCTACCCGGTCGACGACAACGGCTACATGATCGGCGCCGCCACCCCGTACGCCCAGTCCCACCGGCACTACTCCCACCTGCTGATGGTGTACCCGCTGTACCTCGTCAACTGGGACCAGCCCGAGAACCGCGAGCTCATCACCAGGTCGATCGAGCACTGGCACGCGCTCACCGGCGCCCATCGCGGATACAGCTACACCGGGGCCGCCTCGATGTACGCGATGACCGGCGACGGGGACACCGCGATCGGCTACCTGCGGAAGTTCTTCGACCCGACCACCCGCTACCCCTGCCAGGCCAACACCCACTACACCGAGGCCGGTCCGGTCATCGAGACGCCGCTGTCCGCCTCGCAGTCCCTGCACGACATGTTCTGCCAGAGCTGGGGCGGCGTGATCCGCGTCTTCCCGGCGGTCCCCGGCGACTGGGCCGACGTCACCCTGCACGACTTCCGCGCCCAGGGCGCCTTCCTCGTCAGCGCCGTCCGCCGGGACGGAGCCACCAGGTTCATCCGGATCAGGAGCCTGGCCGGTGAGCCGCTGCACCTGCGGCACGGCCTGACCGGCACGCTCACGGTCCTCCTCGACGACGGCACCCCGGCCCGCACCCGCGACCTCGGCGACGGCGTCCTCGCCATCGATCTGCCCAAGGACCGCGAGGTCCTCGTCCACTCCGGGTCCCGCCCCGACCTCGTCATCGCGCCCGTCGCCGTCAGCGAACCGGGTCCGGCCTGGGGGCTGCCGTAACCGTCGTCCGGCCTACGCACCACAGGGAGGGTTTCATGGCAATTCCCCTCAGAACCGCGGTCGCCGCGCTCTGCGCCGGGCTGGTGGCCGCACTTCTCACGAACGCGCCCGCTTCGGCCGACCAACGTGAGCACGTCTGGAAGGTGGCCGGCCCGGCCACGCGGGAACCGACAGCGCGCATACAGCTGGACGAGACCACCGGCACCGCCAGTATCTCCGTGACCAGAGGCGGCCGTACGGTCATCGAGCCGTCGCCCGTCGGCATCGTCACCGAACGGGCCGACCTCTCCAGGGACCTGCGCTTCCTGCACCGCGAGGACCGGCTGGTCGACGAGCGCTACCGGGCGAGGTCCGGCAAGCGACTGGACCGCCGGTTGCGTATGAACGAGACGCGCCTGTCGTTCGCCACGCCCGCGGGGGCCCGGCTCGACCTCGTCGTCCGCGCCGCCGCCGACGGCGTCGCCTACCGGTACGTCCTGCCCGCCGGCTACGGCGACGTCCTCGGCGAGACCTCGGCGTTCAACCTGCCGCCGGACGCGAGCGCGTGGCTCGGCGCCTACCGGGTCGACAACGAGGGCCAGTTCGTCGAGTACACCGCCGCGACGGCTCCGACCGGCGAGTACTCGGACCAGGCGCTGTTCGAGACCGACGGCGGCTACACCCTGCTCGCCGAGTCCGACCTCACCGGCGACTACTCCGGCGCGCGGCTCGCCCACGACCAGGGCGCCGGCACCTACCGCGTCAGGCTCGCCGACGACCGCGTCCGCACCGACGGCCCCCTGGCCACCCCCTGGCGCGCGATGGTCACCGGCGACCTGGCCACCGTCACCCGGTCCACCTTCACCGACGACCTCGCGCCCGCCTCCAAGGTCCGCGACACCTCCTGGATCAAGCCCGGAACCGTGCTGTGGACCTGGCTCGCGGGAGGCAGGGAGGCGGGCCGGAGCCTGTCGGCGCAGAAGGCCTACGTCGACTACGCCGCCGAGCGGGGATGGCCGTACGAGGCCGTCGACGCGGGCTGGTACTTCAAGGCCGACGAGTGGGACACCACCGACCCGGACTGGCAGACCGACAGCTGGATGCCCGAACTCGTCGACCACGCACGGGCCAAGGGCGTCGGCATCATCGTCTGGATCCACCAGCGCGACCTCGACACCGCCGAGGAACGCGCCCGGTGGCTGCCCACCCTGGAGCGCTGGGGCGTCAAGGGCGTCAAGATCGACTTCATGAACTCCGAGGCGCAGCCCATGCTCCAGTGGTACGACGCCATCCTCGCGGAGACCGCCGCGCACCACCTCATGGTCGACTTCCACGGCTCGACGATCCCCAAGGGCATCCAGCGCACCTGGCCGCAGGTCATGACCCTGGAGGGCGTCGCCGGAGAGGAGAAGCGCACCAACACCGCCGCCCACCTGACCACCCTGCCCTTCACCCGCAACGTCATCGGCTCCATGGACTTCACCCCCGGCGCCTTCCAGCGCGTCGGTCTGCGACCCAACTCCGACGCCGCCGAGGTCGGGCTCAGCGTCGTCGCCGAGTCGGGCCTGCAGATGTTCGCCGGCACCCCCGCGTCGTACGACGAACGGCCGCTCGCCCGCGCCTACTTCGACCAGGTCCCGGCGGCCTGGGACGACACCAGGCTGCTCGCCGGCCGGCCCGGTCGCGAGGCCGTGCTCGCCCGGCGCGGCGGGGACCGCTGGTTCCTGGGCGGGGTGTACGCCGGTGCCGCCCGCACGGCCGAGGTGCCGCTGGCCGTCGGGCCGGGACGGTGGCTGGTGGAGACGGTCGAGGACGGCACCGGCGGACTGGTCCGCGACCGGCAGGTGCTGAGGGGCGGCGACACGCTGAGAGTGGACGTCGTCGCGGGCGGCGGCTTCGCCGGTATCGCCTGCCTTTGGCGTCCTGGAATCACCACCTGCCACCGCCCCTAGCTCGTTCACACTGATGAACATCGCTCACGTGGGTGTACAGCCTGGAGCCTCTCGTGCAAGGCTCGGTCAACTTCGTTCTGACGCTGACCAGTTGGAGGGACCGGCATGAGTGTTTCCCGGCGTACTGTGCTGGCTACGGCGGCCGGTGCCGCGGCGCTAGGAGCGTCCGCGGCACCGGCCGTGGCCGCGGACGGGCCCGCCGGCCGGGTACCGGCACCGACCCTGCGCAAGCTCCGCGCGGCTGCCGACTACGCCGTCGACAAGCTCCACGCGGTCGCCCCGAACGTGACCGCCTTCCCCGTCGGCACCAAGTTCGAGAAGTGGACCTACTCGCAGAACGGCGACTGGGTCGGCGGGTTCTGGCCCGGCACGCTCTGGATGGCCTGGCTCTACAGCAAGGACGACGCCTTCCGCACCTGGGCCCTGGCGTCGGCGCAGAAGCTCGCCCCCCGCCAGTACGACACCGGCACGCACGACCTCGGCTTCCTCTTCTACCCGTCCTGGGTCACCGCCTGGCGGCTGACCGGCGACGACGCCTGGCGCACGGGCGCCCTCCGGGCGGCCGACTCCCTGATCCAGCGGTACAACCCGCGCGGACGCTTCATCAGGGCGTGGGGCGCGCTGGGCGACGAGCGCAACGCCGGCCGGGTCATCATCGACACGATGATGAACCTCGACCTGCTGGCGTTCGCGAGCGACCGAACCGGCGACGCGAAGTACCTGGACATCGCCGTGGAGCACGCGAGAACCGCCCAGCGGGTCTTCCTCCGCCCCGACGGCTCGACCCCGCACGTGTACGACTTCGACCCGGCGAGCGGCGCCCCGATCGGCCCCAACACCGTGCAGGGGTACAGCCCGACGTCCTGCTGGTCGCGCGGTCAGGCGTGGGGGCTGTACGGGTTCACCACCATGTACCGGCGCACCGGGAACCGGGAGTTCCTGACCACCGCCCGCAGACTCGCCGACTTCGCGATCGGCGCGCTGACCCCGGACCACGTGCCCGTCTGGGACTACCTCGCGCCGCAGCAGCCGTACGACATCAAGGACGCGTCCGCCGGTGCGGTCATGGCGTGCGGGCTGCTCGACCTGTCGGTGGCCACCGGCGGACAGGCCTACCGGGACGTCGCCCTGCGGCTGCTCACCGCGCTCGCGGAGACCTGTCTGACGAGGAACTCGGCCCGTGCCGACGCCGTCGTGGCCCGCTGCACCCGCAACCGGCCGAGCGAGGACGGGGTCGAGATCTCCCTTCCGTACGCCGACTACTACCTGCTGGAGGGCATCCTGCGGGTGCTCCAGCCGCAGGACGTCGACCGGGCGATCGACCTGTCCACCGTCTGACCGCCCGGACGCCGTCGCTCAGCCCGCTATCGAGTCCAGCTGTTCCGCCGCCGGGCGCAGTGCCCACAGGTCGCCGCCCGGCGGCTCCTCCAGCAGCGGTACCGCCCGCTGCGCCTTCCTGTCCCCGGCGTCGGCGGCCGCGTGGACGACGTCGGTCGCCGCGTACCGGCGGAACTCCAGTTCCGGATGCGGCCAGGCGGCGGCTCCCGTCGCGGCCGGCAGGAGATAGTCCACCGCCTTGAACAGGCTCTGCCCGTCCGGGCCGCGGTACGCCCACAGGTCCACGCCGACGTGCCGGCCGATGTCCGCGAGCCGGGTGTAGGCCACCAGGTCGAACGTCGAGTAGTGCCAGCTCCTGGTCCGGGCCAGCTCCTGGGGCTGGCTGCCGTCGGCCGCGATCTGCGGTGCGATGCGCTTGGCGCGGGCCTGAAGGACCGTGCGGCGGGCGAGTTCCCTGTCGCCGGTCGCGTGGGCCAGGCCGGCGAGCTGCATGTCGTAGAAGGTGCCGTGGTTGTTGGTGGCGGCGGCCTCCTGCTTGCCGAAGTCGCTGTTCCTGAGCCAGCCGAGGAAGTCGGTGTTCCACTTCGCCATGGCGGTGCGGTCCTTCACCGTCCAGCCGGGGGCCCCGGTCTCCAGGAGGGCGATCGCGTCCAGCACGCCGGTGTACGACTGGGAGAAGTCGATGATGCCGATGGCCCGGCCGTCGTACTTGCACGGGATGAATTGCGCGTGGTTCAGGTTCGGGTTCATCCTCGTGGCCGGATCCAGGAACCAGGAGCGCAGTACCTGCCCGGCCTTCTCGGCGTACCGCCGCTCGCCGGTGTAGTACCAGGCGAGGGAGAGGTCGTAAGCGGAGTCGAAGGTCTTCTCGACGTCCTGCCGGTCGGTGCCGGAGTCGACCTCGGGGTTGCGCTCGCCGTCCCGCTGGACGTACGGGCAGCCCCACGGGTTGTCCGGAGTCGGGGCCTTGGTGGGCCACCAGTACGGCGCCTGGCTGAGGTAGTCGTGGACGTCGCCGCCGGGGGCGGGGCGCGGCTTGTCGACGACCGTCCACGGGCCCTGGTTCAGCCAGTTGTCCGCGCGCGCCTTCAACGCCGCGGCCGCCCGCCGCAGTCGGGGGTCGCCGCGGTCGAGGCGGAGCTTCGTCTGCTGGAGACGGGCGCCGTCGAGGACGGTGGTGTGCGGGACACGGGGAGCGTGGTGTGCCTCCGCACCGGTGGCTCCGGTCGCGAACGCGGCCAGGGCCACCAACAGGACGCCGAGTCGGGAACTTGCCATCATGTCCGCCCTTCCATGTGGTGATCTTGGTCATGTATATGAACGATGTTCAGATGTGCGTTCGCGTGAGCATGACACGCACATCCTCGAGGCGAAAGGGGTGTGCGCGAGGTGGTCGCCATCGCGCTCGCGTCGAACCGCTTGACCGCCGGTCCGCCCTCCCTGATGCTGTGTTGCGGCTCATGAAATGCGTGCCGTAATGAGCAACATCAGATTCCGGTCTCGAGCAGTCGAGGAGTGGCCATGACGCACCAGGTCCGTGCTGTCGTCGCGCGGGGCAAGGGCGCCCCCGTCAGCCTGGAGACGATCACCGTGCCGGACCCGGGTCCGGGTGAGGCGCTGGTGAAGATCGAGGCCTGCGGGGTCTGCCACACCGACCTGCACTATCGCGAGGGCGGCATCAACGACGACTTTCCCTTCCTGCTGGGCCACGAGGCCGCGGGCGTCGTGGAGTCCGTAGGGGAGGGGGTCACGGATGTCGAGCCGGGTGACTTCGTGATCCTCAACTGGCGTGCGGTGTGCGGGCAGTGCCGGGCCTGTCTGCGCGGGCGCCCGTGGTACTGCTTCAACACGCACAACGCGAAGCAGAAGATGACCTTGCTGGACGGCACCGAGCTGTCGCCTGCGCTGGGCATCGGCGCGTTCGCGGAGAAGACGCTGGTCGCGGCCGGGCAGTGTACGAAGGTCGACCCGTCGGTTTCTCCGGCGGTGGCCGGACTGCTGGGCTGCGGGGTGATGGCGGGCATCGGGGCGGCGATCAACACCGGCAATGTGGGCCGCGGGGATTCCGTCGCGGTCATCGGCTGTGGCGGGGTCGGGGCGGCGGCCATCGCCGGGTCGAACCTGGCGGGCGCGGCGAAGATCATCGCCGTCGACATCGACGACCGCAAGCTGGACACCGCGAGGAAGCTGGGCGCGACGCACACGGTCAACTCCAGGGATGCCGACGCCGTCGAGGCGATCCGTGAGCTGACGGGCGGGTTCGGTGCGGACGTCGTCATCGAGGCGGTCGGCCGCCCGGAGACGTACAAGCAGGCCTTCTACGCTCGTGACCTCGCCGGCACGGTCGTCCTGGTCGGCGTTCCGACCCCGGAGATGAAGCTCGAACTGCCGCTCCTCGACGTCTTCGGCCGGGGCGGCGCGCTGAAGTCCTCCTGGTACGGCGACTGCCTGCCGAGCCGGGACTTCCCGATGCTGATCGACCTGCATCTGCAGGGACGGCTGGACCTGGACGCCTTCGTCACCGAGACCATCGCGCTGGACGACGTGGAGAAGGCCTTCGAGCGGATGCACCACGGCGACGTCCTGCGCTCGGTGGTGATGCTGTGATGGCCGCCCGCATCGAACGCCTCGTGACCTCGGGGCAGTTCAGCCTCGACGGGGGCACCTGGGACGTCGACAACAACGTGTGGATCGTCGGCGACGACCACGAGGCGATCGTCATCGACGCCGCACACGACGCCGACGCCATTCTCGAGGCGGTGGGCGACCGGCGCCTGACGGCGATCGTGTGCACCCACGCGCACAACGACCACATCGACGCCGCACCCGCCCTCGCCGACCGCACCGGCGCCCCGGTCCTGCTCCATCCGGACGACCTGCCGCTGTGGAAGCAGACCCACCCCGAGCGGGCGCCCGACGCCGAACTGGCCGACGGGCAGCTTCTGGCGGTGGCCGGCGTCGAGCTCACCGTGCTGCACACGCCCGGCCATGCCCCCGGCGCGGTCTGCCTGTACGCACCGGCCCTGGCGGCGCTGTTCAGCGGCGACACGCTGTTCTCCGGCGGACCGGGGGCGACGGGACGGTCGTACAGCCATTTCCCGACCATCGTCGAGTCGATCCGCGACCGGCTGCTGACGCTGCCGGGGGCGACCGTCGTGCACACCGGCCATGGGGACACGACCACGGTCGCCGCCGAGGCGCCCCATCTCCAGGAGTGGATCGACCGCGGCTTCTGAGGCTCTCGCGAGGGGGCTCGCCGTGGCGCCCGTTCCGCCTGTTTCCGCAGGTGGTTCGGGCGCTTCGGGCTGTCCGGAAACCGGACGGCGGGCCCGTCCGAACGAGGCCTTTTGACGCCTTGACAACGCTTCTGGGCGGCCCGCAGACTGACGTTGCGCTTACCGCAATCCGTTTCGCTATACGCACCGAGGTGTCATGATGATTCCCGCGTGCCGTCTCGCGGATCTCCCGCGAGGCGAGGCCCACCGGCTCGACATCGATCCGCCGGTCTCGGTGTTCCACACCGAGGATGGCGAGCTCTTCGCCATCGACGACACCTGCACCCACCAGGACGCGTCGCTCGCCGACGGCTGGCTGGAGGGCTGCGAGGTGGAATGCCCGCTGCATGCCTCGAAGTTCGACCTGAGGACCGGAGCGGTCGACGCCCCGCCGGCGAAGCTGCCGGTCCGGACGCACGAGATCCTCGTCGAGGACGGCATGATCTACGTCCGGCTCTCCACGGACGCGCCCAACCTGCCGCCCTGCATCGCCGCGCGGCTCGCCGGAGGTCCCGCGTGAGAAGCGTCGCCGTGGTCGGCGCCTCACTGGCCGGCCTGTCGGCGGCGCGCTCGCTCCGTAAGCAGGGCTACGACGGGCGGCTGGTCGTCATCGGGGACGAGCTCCACCGCCCCTACGACCGGCCCCCGTTGTCCAAGGAGTTCCTGGCCGGCACCCTCGGCGAGACCGAGCTGGCGCTGGAGACGGACGACGAGGACCTGGGGGCCGAGTGGCTGCTCGGCACCCGCGCGGTCGGCCTCGACCGCACCGAGCGTGCCGTCCGGCTCGCCGACGGACGCGAGGTGCGCGCCGACGGCGTCGTCATCGCGACCGGCGCCGCGGCCCGCACCCTCGCCGGCTCCGAGGGCCTGGCCGGGGTGCACACCCTGCGCACCCTGGACGACGCCCGCGCCCTGCGGGACGAACTGGCCCGCGGCGGACGGCTGGTGGTGATCGGCGGCGGGTTCATCGGCGCCGAGGTCGCCTCCACCGCGTACGCCCTCGGGCTGGAGGTGACGGTCGTGGAGGCGGCGCCCACACCGCTCGCCGGACCGCTCGGCCAGACCATGGGCGCGCTCGTCTCCGCCCTCCACGCGGACCACGGGGTACGGCTGTTGTGCGGCGTGGGCGTCAAGGGTCTGAGCGGTGACGAGCGAAGCGAGATGGGGGTCCCCCCGGACGGAGTCCGGGGGAGGGTCGACGCGGTCCAGCTCGAGGACGGTCGCACCGTGCCGGCCGACATCGTCGTGGTCGGTGTGGGCGCCCGCCCGTGCGTCGAGTGGCTGGAGGACTCCGGCATCGCACTCGACAACGGCGTCAAGTGCGGCGCCGACGGCCGCACCAGCCTGGCCGGCGTGATCGCGGTCGGCGACTGCGCCAACTGGTACGACCCGCGCGCCGGCCTGCATCGCCGCGTCGAGCACTGGACCGGTGCGCGCGAGCGTCCCGACGCCGCGGTCGCCGCGCTGCTCGCGGGCGGCGCCCGGGAACCGGGGGTGCCCCGGCCGCCGTACTTCTGGTCCGACCAGTACGGCGTGAAGATCCAGTTCGCCGGGCATTCGGCCGGCGCCGACAGCGTGAGCATCGAGGACGGCACCCCGGACGAGCGCAACGTCCTGGCCGTCTACCGGCGCGGCGGGACCCCGGTCGCCGTGCTCGGCATGAACCAGCCCCGTTCGTTCATGCGCTGGCGCAAGCAGCTCGCCGCCGCCACGTCCTGAACACACAACGCCGTCCGGAGTCGTTCCTCCCGGCGCGTGAATGGCCCCTCCACGACGTTCCCCGAGGAGTCCACCGTGACCTCGACCAGCCTGCCGGACAGCCTGATCGCCACCCTGCCCGGCTCCTCCTACACCGATCCCGGGATCTTCGCCCAGGAACAGGAGCGCATCTTCGAGACCATGTGGTTCTGCGTCGCGCGCGCTTCCGAACTGGCCAGGCCCGGCGCCTTCCGCACCGTCGACGTCGGCCGCGAGAGCATCCTCGTCACCCGGGCGCGCGACAACTCCGTGCGGGCCTACTTCAATGTGTGCCGGCACCGCGGAGCCAAGCTCTGCACGGAGGAGACCGGCGAGGTCAAGCGGGCCTTCCAGTGCCCGTACCACGCCTGGACCTACGACCTCAGCGGCAAGCTCGTCGCCGCCCCCAACCTCACCAAGATGCCCGACGTCGGCCGCACCGAGTACGGCCTGGTGAGCGTGGCGGTACGCGAATGGCTCGGCTACGTCTGGGTCTGCCTCGCGGAGAACCCGCCGTCCTTCGAGGAGGACGTCATCGGCGAGGTCGTCGCCCGCCTCGGCGACGTCGAGTCGATCGAGCGCTACGACATCGACAGCCTCTCCGTCGGCAAACGGATCGTCTACGACGTGAAGGCGAACTGGAAGCTCATCATCGAGAACTTCATGGAGTGCTACCACTGCGCCACCATCCACCCCGAACTCACCGAGGTGCTCCCCGAGTTCGCGGACGGCTACGCGGCCCAGTACTACGTGGGCCATGGTGCGGAGTTCGGCGAGGACGTCCAGGGCTTCACCGTCGACGGCTCCGAGGGCCTGGACCGCATCCCCGGGGTCGGCGAGGAGCAGGACCGCCGTTACTACGCGATCACCGTCAGGCCGCAGGTGTTCATCAACCTCGTCCCCGACCACGTGATCTTCCACCGGATGTTCCCGGTGTCCGTGGACCGCACGATCGTGGAGTGCGACTGGCTCTACCTTCCGCACGTCGTCGACAGCGGCAAGGACGTCAGCCGGTCCGTGGAGCTCTTCGACCGGGTCAACCGCCAGGACTTCGAGGCATGCGAACGGACCCAGCCCGGTATGAGCTCCCGCATGTACGCCAAGGGCGGCGTACTGGTGCCCAGCGAGCACCACATCGGCGCCTTCCACGACTGGGTGAGCGAGCGCCTGGGCGCTCCCCTGGCCTAGTCGGGCGGGCGGGCCGGGCGGCTCAGCCCAGGTAGCCCATCCTGTGGCTGATCTCCTCCGCGCCCTTGAGCAGCACCGGGGACAGCTCGTGCATGCGCTGCTCGGTGAGCCGGTAGGCCGGGCCCGAGGCGCTGAGTGCGGCGATGACGTCGCCGTCCCGGTTGCGAACCGGCGCGGCCATCGCGTGCAGGCCGATCTCCAGTTCCTCCAGGGTCATGGAGTAGTTCCGCTCCCGCGCCTCGGCGAGGTTCTTCTCCAGCTTCGTCTTCGCGGTGATGGTGCGCGGCGTGACCTTCTTCATGCCGGCCTCGGCCAGCAGCTCCGCACGGTCCTTGGTGGGCATGTACGCCAGCAGGATCTTGCCGCTCGACGTGGCGTGCAGCGGAGTCAGCTGACCGACCCAGTTGTGCGCGGTGATGGCTCCGGGGCCGCGCACCTGGTACAGGTTGATCGCGTACTGCTCCTGCATCACGGCGATGTTGACGGTCTCGCCGAGCTCCTCGGCGAGGCGCTCGCAGATCGGCCGGCCCTGCTGGGTGATGTCGATACGGCCCGTGACCGCGCCCGCCAGCCGCACGATGCCGAAGCCGAGCCGGTACTTGCCGCGCTCGCCGGCCTGCTCCACCAGTCCGCGCGACTCCAGCGCGCCCAGCAGGCGGAACGCGGTGGACTTGTGGACGTCGATCTCGGCCGCAACCTCGCTGACACCCGCCTCACCGCGCTGCGCGAGGATCTCCAGGACACTGATGGCACGGTCCACCGACTGGACGCCGCCCGCCTGTGAACCGTGCGTTTCTGAGTCATGACTGTAGTTGCTCACAGTGCAACTATACGCGCAGTAAACAACACCCTTGCAAGTAACCGGGCCGTAGCAAAGCCCCACGAAGTTGCGTCGCTCGCAACCTGGTGCGCATTGCGGTACCGGTCTAGCATGCCTGGCGTATCGACGGCGCGAGCGAGACGAGGCACCATGGCTCCCCTGCAGTACGACTTCGTCATCGTCGGTGGCGGTTCGGCCGGCAGTGCACTGGCGAACCGGCTCTCGGCGGATCCCGCGAACCGGGTCCTGGTCCTGGAGGCGGGCCGGTCGGACTACCCCTGGGATGTCTTCATCCACATGCCCGCGGCGCTCACCTACCCCATCGGGAGCCGGTTCTACGACTGGAAGTACGAGTCGGAGCCCGAGCCCCACATGGGCGGCCGGCGCGTCTACCACGCGCGAGGGAAGGTGCTGGGCGGCTCCAGCAGCATCAACGGCATGATCTTCCAGCGCGGCAACCCCATGGACTACGAGCGCTGGGCGGCCGACCCGGGCATGGAGACCTGGGACTACGCCCACTGCCTGCCGTACTTCCGGCGGATGGAGAACTGCCTCGCCGCCGACCCCGACGACGAGTTCCGCGGCAAGGACGGCCCCCTCGTGCTCGAACGCGGCCCGGCCACCAACCCCCTCTTCGGCGCCTTCCTCAAGGCCACCGAGGAAGCGGGCTACGCCCCCACCGACGACGTCAACGGCTACCGGCAGGAGGGCTTCGCCAGGTTCGACCGCAACGTCCATCGCGGACGCCGGCTGTCGGCCTCGAAGGCGTACCTCAAGCCCGTGATGAAGCGCCCGAACCTCACCGTCCGCACCCGTGCCCTGGTCACCCGCGTCCTGTTCGAGGGCAAACGGGCCGTCGGCGTGGAGTACCGGCGCGGCCGGGGCGCGCCCCAGCAGGTGCGGGCCCGGGAGGTCATCCTGTGCGGCGGCGCGATCAACTCCCCGCAGCTGCTCCAGCTCTCCGGCGTCGGCAACGCCGCCGAACTGAGCGCCCTCGGCATCGACGTCGTCCACGACCTGCCGGGTGTCGGCGAGAACATGCAGGACCACCTTGAGGTCTACGTCCAGTACGCCTGCAAGCAGCCCGTCTCCATGCAGCCGTACATGGCGAAGTGGCGTGCCCCGTTCATCGGGTTGCAGTGGCTGTTCCGCAAGGGCCCGGCCGCCACCAACCACTTCGAGGCCGGCGGCTTCGCCCGCAGCAACGAGGACGTCGACTACCCCAACCTGATGTTCCACTTCCTGCCCGTCGCGGTCCGCTACGACGGCTCCTCGCCGGCCGGCGGACACGGCTACCAGGTCCACATCGGGCCCATGTACTCCGACGCCACCGGCTCGGTGAAGATCAAGAGCAGGGACCCGCGCGAGCACCCGGCGCTGCGCTTCAACTACCTGTCCACCGAACAGGACCGCCGCGAATGGGTCGAGGCGATCCGGGTGGCCCGCGAGATCCTCAACCAGCCCGCCCTCGCGCCCTACAACGGCGGGGAGGTCTCGCCGGGCGCGAAGGTGGCGACCGACGAGGAGATCCTCGCCTGGGTCGCGAAGGAGGGCGAGACGGCCCTGCACCCCTCCTGCACCTGCAAGATGGGCACCGACGAGATGGCGGTCGTCGACCCCGCCAGCATGCGGGTGCACGGTCTGGAGGGCCTGCGGGTCGTGGACGCCTCCGTCATGCCCTACGTCACCAACGGCAACATCTACGCACCGGTGATGATGATCGCCGAGAAGGCCGCCGACCTGATCCTCGGCAAGGAGCCGCTCGCGCCGTCGAAGGCCGTGTACTACCGCCACCGCGACGCTCGGCAGCAGGCGGAGTAGACGTTGGGCGCCGCAGAGCTCAGGACGCTGCTGGACAGCGTCCGCTACGAGGTGCTCCCCGCGAAGGCGACCGAGGACAAGGTTCTCGCCCATGTGCCGCGCGACGTCGTCGTCACCGTGACGGCGTCGCCGGTCAAGGGCCTGGAACCGACCCTGGAACTCGCCGTCCGGCTGGCCCGCCACGGCTACCGGGTGGTCCCGCACGTGCCGGCCCGGCTGCTGCGGGACGACCTGCACCTGAAGGACGTCACCGGCCGGCTCCGCGAGGCCGGCGTGGACGACGTCTTCGTCCCGGCCGGCGACGCCGACCCGCCCGCCGGGGTCTACGACGGGGCGCTGCCGGTGCTGCGCAGGCTGAGCGAGCTGGGCGGCCCCTTCGCGCGCGTCGGGGTCACCGGCTACCCCGAGAGCCACCCCCTCATCCACGACGACGTCACCGTCCAGGCCATGTGGGACAAGCGCGAGCACGCCACGTACATCGTGAGCAACCTCTGCTTCGACCCGCGGGTGCTGCGGCAGTGGATCGGCCGGATACGGCGCCGGGACATCGCCCTGCCCCTGTACGTGGGGGTGGCCGGGCCGGTGCAGCGGGCGAAGCTGCTGGCCATGGCCACGAAGATCGGGGTGGGGGAGTCGACGCGCTTCCTGACCCGACACCCCGCGTGGTTCCTGCGGTTCGCCACACCCGGGGGATACTCGCCCGACAGGCTGCTGACCCGTACCGAGGAGGCCCTTACGGCACCCTCGGCGGGCGTGGCCGGTCTGCATCTGTTCACCTTCAACCAGATCGCCGAGACGGAGAGTTGGCGCCGCGCCCTGCTGGACCGCCTCGGCGACTGAACCAGGAGAGGCATGGCAGCCGACACCGACTGGCACCTGACCCGCACCTTCACCAGCGCATCCGGTGACGTCCGCTGGGACCGGCTGGGCCCGCCCGGCGCGTCACCGGTCGTCCTCCTGCACGGCACCCCGTTCTCCTCCTATGTCTGGCGGGCCGTCGCCCGCTCACTCGCCCGCGACCACGAGGTGTACGTCTGGGACATGCCCGGCTACGGCACCTCGGAGAAGGGCCCCGGCCAGGACGTGTCCCTGGCCGCCCAGGGCCGGGTCTTCGGCGAGCTGCTCGGCCACTGGGGCCTTGCCAAACCGCTCGTGGTCGCCCATGACTTCGGCGGTGCCGTCGCCCTGCGCGCACATCTGCTGCACGACGCCCGCTACCGCGCCCTCGCCCTGGTCGACCCGGTCGCGCTGGCCCCGTGGGGCTCCCCGTTCTTCCGGCTGGTCGGGGAACACGCCGAGGTGTTCGAGCGGTTGCCGCCCGCCCTGCACGGCGCTCTGGTGCGTGAGTACGTCGTCTCCGCCAGCAGCGCCGGGCTGCGCCCCGCGGTCCTCGACCGGCTCGTCGCGCCCTGGCTGGACGGCACCGGCCAGGCGGCCTTCTACCGGCAGATCGCCCAGAGCGACCAGCGGTACACCGACGAGATCCAGGGCCGCTACGGCACGATCGGCATCCCCACGCTCGTCTGCTGGGGCGAGGACGACACCTGGATCCCGGTGGCGAAGGGGCGCGAGCTCGCCGGGCTCGTCCCGGGGGCCCGGTTCGAACCGATCGCCGGCGCCGGGCACCTCGTCCAGGAGGACGCCCCCGCGGAGTTGACGGCCGCGCTCGTCGCCTTTCTCCGGCGGGAGGGGTGACCGGGAGTCGTATACGACGAGGGCGGGACCGGAGATCCCGGTCCCGCCCCTTCGGTTCCCCCGTTCAGCGGAAGACCACCGTGCGGTTGCCGTCCACCATCACGCGGCTCTCGCTGTGCCACTTCACGGCGTGCGCGAGCACCTGTGCCTCGACGTCCCGGCCGACCGTGACCAGCTCACCGGGATCCAGGGAGTGATCGACCCGGACCACGTCCTGCTCGATGATCTGCCCCTCGTCCAGGTCCGGCGTCACATAGTGCGCCGTCGCGCCCACCAGCTTCACCCCGCGCGCGTAGGCCTGGTCGTAGGGGCGGGCGCCCTTGAAGCTCGGGAGGAAGGAGTGGTGGATGTTGATGGCCCGGCCCTCCAGCTCCTTGCACAGGTCGTCGGAGAGGATCTGCATGTAGCGGGCCAGCACCACCAGGTCGATGTCCAGCTCGCGCACCAGCTCCAGCAGCCGTGCCTCCGCCTCGGGCTTGGTCTCCCGGGTCACCGGGACGTGGTGGAAGGGGATGCCGTACGTGCGGGCGAGGCCCTCGAACTCCCGGTGGTTGGAGACGATCGCCGGGATCTCGATGTTGAGCGCGCCCGTGGAGCGGCGGAAGAGCAGGTCGTTCAGGCAGTGGCCGAACCGGGACACCATGATCAGCGTCCGGGTCGGCGTGGAGGCGTCGGTCAGGGTCCAGGAGATGCCGTAGGCCTGGGCGACCGGGCCGAACCGGTAACGAAGAATTTCCAGCTCGACGTTCGGATCGGAAACGTCGAAGTGAACCCTCATGAAAAAACGCCCCTGCAGCCGGTTGTCGAACTGCTGGCTCTCCAGGATGTTTCCGGAGTTCCTGACGAGAAAGCCGCTCACGGCGTGAACCAGTCCGGCGCTGTCGGGGCAGGACAGGGTGAGCACGAACTCACGGCCAGGTTGGGGTCGAGGGGACATGTGCGCGACCTCCGTCGGTGCGTATGGCACAACATGGTGAGCGATACGCAACATGGTCGGCGTGGGGCCGCGTTCGGTCAAGGGTGGGGCGGGTAAGGGATCGCCTGGCCAAATCGTCATCGGCCAACCCCTTGACGTCTGTCTGGACATTCGCCAGGGTGTTCCACCACAAGCAATCGGGTGCACGATGCGCAACGAATTTCGGTTGAAAGGCTCGGCGCGTGGCAGACCTGTACGTGGATGGCGAATGGCGGGACCCGGTGGCCGGCGGGCAGCGGGAGATCCGGTGCCCCGCCGACGGCTCGCTCACGGCGACCGTCTCCGAGGCGACCCGCCCCGACACCGAGGCCGCGATCGACGCCGCCCGCCGCGCCTTCGACGCGGGGCACTGGGCGAACACTCCCGAGCGGGAGCGCGGCGCGCTGCTGCTGCGCACCGCCGACATCCTCGAACGCGACGCCAAGGACTTCGCCCGCGCCGAGTCCCTGGACACCGGCAAGCGGCTGGTGGAGAGCGAGTACGACATCGCCGACGTCGTCTCCTGCCTGCGGCACTACGGCGGAATCGGCGGCACCGACGCCGGGCGGGTGATCGACACCGGGCGTGACGACGCGGTGAGCCGCGTGGTCTACGAGCCGGTCGGGGTGTGCGGACTGATCACCCCCTGGAACTACCCGCTGCTCCAGGCCAGTTGGAAGGTCGCCCCGGCGCTCCTGGCCGGCAACACGATCGTCCTCAAGCCCAGCGAGCTCACCCCCTCCACCTCCGTCCTGCTGATGAGGGCGCTGGAGGAGGCCGGGCTCCCGGCGGGCGTCGCCAACCTCGTCCTGGGCGCGGGCCCGGAGGCCGGCGCGCCCCTGTCCGAGGACCCCCGCGTCGACATGGTCTCCTTCACCGGCGGACTCGACACCGGCAGGCGCATCATGGCCACCGCCGCGTCGACCGTGAAGAAGGTCGCCCTCGAACTCGGCGGCAAGAACCCCAACGTCGTCTTCGCAGACGCCGACTTCGAGACCGCAGTCGACTTCGCCCTCACCGCCGTCTTCCTGCACTCGGGACAGGTCTGCTCGGCCGGCGCCCGGCTGATCGTCGAGGACTGTCTGCACGACCGCTTCGTGGACGAGGTCGTCCGCCGGGCCCGGCAGATCCGCCTCGGCGGCCCCTTCGACCCCGACGCCGAGACCGGGGCCCTGATCTCCGCGCAGCACCGCGAGAAGGTCGAGGCGTACGTCGCCTCCGGCCTCGCCGAGGGCGCCGTACTGCGCTGCGGCGGCGCGCGCCCCGACGACCCCGCGCTCGCGAACGGCCACTACTACCTGCCCACCGTCCTCGACGAGTGCCGGCAGGACATGCGCGTGGTGCACGAGGAGTCCTTCGGACCCGTCCTCACCGTGGAGCGCTTCACCGACGAGGACGACGCCGTACGTATCGCCAACGACACCGAGTACGGACTCGCCGGAGCCGTGTGGACCCAGGACGGCGGCAAGGCCCAGCGGGTCGCCCGGCGGCTGCGGCACGGCACGGTGTGGATCAACGACTACCACCCCTATGTGCCGCAGGCGGAATGGGGTGGCTTCGGGCACTCGGGCGTGGGCCGGGAGCTGGGCCCGACCGGCCTGAACGAGTACCGAGAGCCCAAGCACATCTGGCAGAACATCCAACCCCGGCCGCAGCACTGGTTCCGCGGCTGAACGCCGAAATGAGGTCGAACGTGACCACTCAGACCGAGGTGCCGCAGCGGCGCGGCACGCCCCAGGACTCGGGCTCCACCCCGGTCATCTCCGTGCGCAGGCTGTGGAAGGTGTTCGGGCCGAAGGCCGACCAGGTGCCGGAATCCGAGGAGTTGTGCGGGCTGACCCGCCGCGAGCTCATGGACCGCACCGGATGCACCGCCGCCGTACGCGACGTCCACTTCGACGTCTCGCCCGGCGAGGTCTTCGTCGTCATGGGCCTGTCGGGTTCCGGCAAGTCCACCCTGGTGCGATGTCTCACCCGGCTGATCGAACCCACCGCCGGCGAGATCGTCTTCGAGGGCGAGGACATCCGCCAGGCCGACGCCGGGCGGCTGCGCGACCTGCGCCGGCGCAAGTTCTCCATGGTCTTCCAGCACTTCGGTCTGCTGCCCCACCGCCGCGTCGTCGACAACGTGGCGTTCGGGCTGGAGATCCGCGGTACGGGCCGGGCCGAGCGGGTCAAGCGGGCCCAGGAGGTCGTGGAGCTCGTCGGCCTCGCCGGCTACGAGAACTCCTACCCCGACCAGCTGTCCGGCGGTATGCAGCAACGCGTCGGCCTCGCCCGCGCGTTGGCCGGCGACCCCGACGTCCTCTTCTTCGACGAGCCGTTCTCGGCCCTCGACCCGCTGATCCGGCGCGACATGCAGAACGAGGTCATCCGGCTGCACCACGAGGTCGGCAAGACGATGGTGTTCATCACCCACGACCTCTCCGAGGCCCTCAAGCTGGGCGACCGCATCCTCATCATGCGCGACGGCAAGATGGTGCAGTGCGGCACCGGCGACGAACTGGTCGGCGCCCCGGCGGACGACTACGTCCGCGAGTTCGTCAAGGACGTGCCGCGCGGCGACGTGCTGACCCTGCGCTGGATCATGCGCCCGCCGGCGGACGGCGACGCCCTGGACGGCCCCGAACTGGGCCCGGACGTCGTGGTGCGGGAAGCCACCCGGGCCGTGCTGGCGGCCGACAAGCCGGTGAAGGTCGTCCAGGACGGCAAGCTGCTCGGCATCGTCGGCGACGAGGAGATCCTCGCCGTCGTCGCCGGGCAGGAAGGCGGCGCGTGATGACCGTCGCCGTCGAGAAACCCGAGCAGACCGGGAGCATCGAGGAACCCGCCCCCGCCAAAGGCGCGTTCAAGGTCAGCCGGTCCATGGTCGTCGCCGCGATCCTCGTCCTGTGGCTGGTGCTGTTCGCCGTGCTGCGCGGCAGGCAGACCCTGGCGCTGGCGGCGGCCGACCTCACCGATCTGCACCGCTGGTTCAACGACGTCAACGACTCGATCGGCGCGAACCGCAACTCCAACCCGCTCTTCCTGTACTTCTTCAACGAGATCCGCCTGGTCATCGACTCCCTGGTGACCTTCGTGCAGGAGCTGATCTCCCAGCCCTCCGCCGGCCGGCCCCTCCCGCAGATCGGCTGGCTGGGCGTCGTCGGCATCGCCGGGTACGTCTCCTGGGCCGTGGGCAACTGGCGGGTCGCGCTGCTGGCGGTGGCCGGCTTCACCTTCCTGGGGCTGCAGGGCCTGTGGCAGGAGAGCATGGACACCCTGGCGCTGACCGTCTCCGCGGTCTTCGTGGCGCTGCTGTTCGCGATCCCGCTGGGCGTGTGGGCGGGGCTGTCCGACCGGGTCAACCGGATCGTGACGCCCTTCCTGGACTTCATGCAGACGATGCCCACCTTCGTCTACCTGGCCCCGCTGACCCTGTTCTTCCTCATCGGCCCGGCCTCCGCCACCATCGCGACGCTCATCTACGCGGCGCCGCCCGCGATCCGCATCACCGCGCACGCCATCCGCACCGTGCCCACGACCACCGTCGAGGCGGCCGACTCGCTCGGCGCCACCCGCCGGCAGAGCCTGACGAAGGTGCTGCTGCCGATGTCCAAGCGGACCGTGGTGATGGGCGTCAACCAGACCATCATGGCCGCCCTCGCCATGGTGACCATCGCCGCCCTGATCGACGCGCCCGGACTCGGCAAGACCGTCGTCCAGGCCCTCCAGTCGCTCGATGTCGGCACCGCCTTCAACGCGGGCCTGGCCATCGTCGTCATGGCCATCGTGCTGGACCGGGTCACCACCGCGGCCAGCGGACGCGAGGAGGCCGCCCGGCGCACGAAGAACCGGTTCGTCACCTGGCGGCGCCCCCTGCTGGGCGCGGGAGGCGCGGCCACGCTCGTCCTGATCTACCTCTCGCACACCTACGTCTGGGCGGCCGAGTTCCCCGGCGAGGGAGACATCGGCAGTGCCGTCTCCAGGGGCGCGGACACCGTGACCACCTGGGCGCAGGACAACCTGTCCGGGCTCACCAACGCCTTCCGGGACGCACTCACCAACGGTCTGCTCAACCCGTTCCAGACCGTCCTCACCGACTCCCCCTGGTGGCTCGTCGGTGCGGCCCTGATCGCGCTCGGCGTCGTCCTCGGCGGCCTGCGCGCCGGCGCCACCACGGCGGTCTGCGTGGGCCTGCTGGTCGCCACCGGGGTGTGGTCGGACAGCATGACGACGCTGGCGTCGACCGTCGTCGCCACGGTGCTCGTGATGGTGCTCGGCATCGGGTTCGGCGTGTGGATGGGACGCAGCGCGCTCGTCGACCGGATCCTGCGTCCCACCCTGGACGCGGCACAGGTCATGCCGCCGTTCGTCTATCTCGTACCGTTCCTGGCGCTGTTCGGCGCGACCCGCTTCACCGCGATCGTGGCCGCCGTCGTCTACGCGGCACCCGTCGCCATGAAGATCATCGCGGACGGGGTGCGCAACGTGCCCGCCACCACCGTGGAGGCCGCCACCGCCGCCGGGTGCAACACCTGGCAGATCATCACCAAGGTCCAGCTGCCGATGGCACGCGGCGCCCTGACCCTGGCGACCAACCAGGGCCTCATCTACGTGCTGTCCATGGTCGTGGTGGGCGGCCTGGTGGGCGCGGGCGCCCTCGGTTACGACGTCGTGGCCGGCTTCTCGCAGGGACAGCTGTACGGAAAGGGGCTCGCCGCGGGGCTCGCCATCGTCCTTCTCGGCGTCATGTTCGACCGGATCACTCAGGCAGCGGCTCGCCGCACCAGCGCATAAGGAGCACCACACCATGGCAAGACACTGGAGAGCCGGCGCGGCCGGACTGGCCGTCCTCGGCCTCACTCTCACCGCCTGCGGCGGTGCGAAGGTCGGCGACGACACCGCGGGTTCCGGCGGCTCGGGCGACTCCGGCAAGTGCGGCGCCTTCAACCTCGCGGTCAACCCGTGGGTGGGCTACGAGGCCAACGCGGCGGTCATCGCGTACGTGGCGGAGCAGGACCTGGGCTGTGACGTCACCAAGAAGGACCTGAAGGAGGAGATCGCCTGGCAGGGCTTCGGGACGGGCGAGGTCGACGCCGTCGTGGAGAACTGGGGCCACGACGACCTGAAGAAGAAGTACATCACCGACCAGAAGACCGCCGTCGACGCCGGCCTGACCGGGAACAAGGGCCTCATCGGCTGGTACGTGCCGCCGTGGCTGGCCAAGGCGCACCCGGACATCACCGACTGGAACAACCTCGACAAGTACGCGGCCGAGTTCAAGACCTCCGAGTCCGGCGGCAAGGGCCAGCTCCTCGACGGCGACCCGTCCTTCGTCACCAACGACGAGGCGCTGGTGAAGAACCTGAAGCTGGACTACAAGGTCGTGTACGCGGGCAGCGAGACCGCCCTCATCCAGGCCTTCCGCAAGGCGGAGAAGAACAAGGAATGGGTGATCGGCTACTTCTACGAGCCCCAGTGGTTCATGTCCGAGGTGCCGCTCGTGAAGGTCAAGCTGCCCGAGTACAAGGACGGTTGCGACGCCGACACGGAGAAGGTGAACTGCGACTACCCCGTGTACGAGCTGGACAAGATCGTCAGCGCGAAGTTCGCCAAGTCCGGCAGCCCGGCCTATGACCTGGTCAAGAACTTCACGTGGACGAACGACGACCAGAACACCGTGGCGAAGTACATCGCGGTGGACAAGATGACGCCCGAGGCGGCGGCGAAGAAGTGGGTCGAGGCCAACCGCGCGAAGGTCGACGCCTGGCTCAAGTAGCCGCTGGACGAATGCCCGGTGGGCGGTGCGCGAAGACGCGCGCCGCCCACCGGGCATTGCCGTTTTCCGGGCCCTTTTCGGACGTCACCCGGCCTCTTGACACCCACTTGCGCGGCAGGCACATTGAGTTGCGCAACCTGAGTCATGTTGCGTAGAAAGCAACCGAACCGGAGGTGCGGCGATGGCGGGACCCCGAGTGGTCATCATCGGAGCGGGAGTCGTCGGTGCGGCTCTCGCGGACGAGGTCTCCGCGCGAGGCTGGACCGAGGTGACCGTGGTCGACCAGGGCCCGCTCCCCGCCACCGGCGGCTCCAGCTCGCACGCACCGGGCCTGGTCTTCCAGACGAACTCCTCGAAGACCATGACCGAGCTGGCCCGCTACACCGTCGAGAAGTTCTGCTCCCTCGACGTCGACGGACAGCCCTGCTTCCTCCAGGTCGGCGGCCTGGAAGTGGCGACCACCCCGGAGCGGCTGACCGAACTGCGGCGCCGCCACGGCTGGATCACCGCCTGGGGCGTCGAGGGCCGGCTGCTGACCCCCGACGAGTGCGTCGAGCAGCACCCGCTGGTCAACCGCGACCGGGTCCTCGGCGGCCTCCTCGTCCCCACGGACGGCCTCGCCAAGGCGGTCCTCGCCGTCGAAGCCCAGATCCGCCGGGCCACCGAGCGCGGCGTGCGCTTCCTCGCCCGCCACGAGGTCCTCGACGTGCTGAAGGCCGACGGCGAGGTGACCGGCGTCCTGACCGACCAGGGCGAGATCCCCGCCGACATCGTCGTGTGCTGCGCCGGCATCTGGGGCCCGAAGATCGCCCGCATGGCCGGCCTGAACCTCCCGCTCACGCCGCTCGCCCACCAGCTCGCCTGGACCGGCCCCGTACCGGCCCTCGCCGGCCAGACCGAGGAGGCGGTCCGCCCGATCCTGCGCCACCAGGACGCCGACCTCTACTACCGCGACCGCTTCGACGGCATCGGCATCGGCTACTACGGCCACCGCCCGATGCCGATCTCCGCCGACGACATCCTCTCCGTGGACGAGGCCGACGCGATGCCGTCCGTCCTGAAGTTCACCGAGGAGGACTTCGAACCGGCCTGGACCGAGACCCAGTCCCTGCTCCCCGCCACGCGCGAGGCGAAGGTGGAGGAGGGCATCAACGGCCTGTTCTCCTTCACCACCGACAACTTCCCGCTCCTCGGCGAGTCCCCGGATGTGAAGGGCTTCTGGGTCGCCGAGGCCGTCTGGGTCACCCACTCCGCGGGCGTCGGCCGGGCCATGGCCGAGTGGCTGGTCGACGGCCACTGCTCGTCGTTCGACCTGCACGAGTGCGATGTCAACCGCTTCGAGCCGCACCAGCTCTCCCCGGAGTACGTCCTGGCCCGCGACTGCCAGAACTTCGTCGAGGTCTACGACATCCTCCACCCCCTCCAGCCGTCCGGCGACCCCCGCCCGATCCGCACCAGCCCCTTCCACCCCCGCCAGCAGGAGCACGGCGCCTTCTTCCTGGAGGCGAACGGCTGGGAGCGCCCGCACTGGTACGAGGCCAACGCGCGGCTGGTCGACGGCCGCAACATCCCGACCCCCAACGACTGGGCCGCGCGCTTCTGGTCGCCCGTCGTCGGCGTCGAGGCCCAGGTCACCCGCGAGACCGTCGCCCTGTACGACATGACGGCCCTCAAGCGCCTGGAGGTGAGCGGGCCCGGCTCCGCCGAGTTCCTGGAACGACTGTGCACCGGCAAGGTCGCCAAGTCGGTCGGCTCGGTCACGTACACGCTCCTGCTGGACCACGACGGCGGCATCCGCAGCGACGTCACCGTCGCCCGCCTCGGCCGCGACCTCTTCCAGGTCGGCGCCAACGGCAACCTCGACCTGGACTGGTTCACCCGCCACCTCCCGGCCACCGGCACCGTCCAGGTCCGCGACATCACCCCGGGCACCTGCTGCATCGGCCTGTGGGGCCCGCTGGCCCGCAAGGTCCTCCAGCCCCTGACGGACGAGGACTTCACCAACGACGGCCTGAAGTACTTCCGCGCCAAGCGCGCCTACGTCGGCAGCGTCCCGGTGACCGCGATGCGGCTGTCGTACGTCGGCGAACTGGGCTGGGAGCTCTACACCACCGCCGACCAGGGCCTGAAACTCTGGGACACCCTGTGGCGGGCCGCGGAGCCCCTCGGCGGCGTCATCGCCGGCCGCGGCGCCTTCAACAGCCTCCGCCTGGAGAAGGGCTACCGCTCCTTCGGCACCGACATGACCTACGAGCACGACCCCTACGAGGCCGGCGTCGGCTTCGCCGTCAAGCTCGACAAGGACGACTTCATCGGCAAGGCGGCACTGGAGCGCCGCAAGGCCGACGTCCGGCGCAAGCTGACCTGCCTCACCATCGACGACCCGTCGTCCGTCGTCCTCGGCAAGGAGCCGGTGTACGACGGTGAGCGCGCGGTCGGGTACGTCACGAGCGCCGCGTACGGCTACACGATCGGCAAGGGGATCGCCTACGCGTGGCTGCCGGCGGAACTCGCCGTCCCCGGCCGGACGGTGCACATCGGCTACTTCGACCAGCGCGTCGAGGCGGTCGTCGCGGAGGAGCCGTTGTTCGATCCGGCGATGACCCGCCTTCGTGGCTGAGCGCGGCCGGCCGCGCAGTTCCCCGCGCCCCCGGAGGGCGTCGCAGTCGAGGCTCATGGAAGGAGTGCCGTCGGTGACCGCACAAACCCTTGACGGCAAGGCGACCGCGGCTGGCATCCGTCGCGAACTCGCCGAGCGCGTAGCCAAGTTGACGGCCGGCGGCGGCCGTCGGCCCGGACTCGGTACCGTCCTCGTCGGCGACGACCCCGGCAGTCGCGCCTACGTCGCCGGCAAGCACCGCGACTGCGCCCAGGTCGGCATCGCCTCCCTGCGCCGGGAGCTGCCCGCCGACGCCTCGCAGCGGCAGGTCGAGGAGACGATCGACGAGCTCAACGCCGACCCGGACTGCACCGGTTACATCGTCCAGCTCCCGCTGCCACCCCACCTGGACGCGGGCGTCGTACTGGACCGCATGGACCCGACCAAGGACGCCGACGGACTGCACCCCGTCAACCTCGGCCGGCTCACCCTCGGTGTCGAGGCCCCGCTCCCGTGCACACCGCGCGGCATCGTCGAACTGCTCCGCCGCCACGACGTGCCGATCGCCGGAGCGCGCGTCTGCGTGATCGGCCGCGGCATCACGGTGGGCCGCCCGATCGGCCTGCTCCTCACCCGCCGCTCCGAGAACGCCACCGTCACCCTGTGCCACACCGGCACCAAGGGCCTGGCCTGGCATGTGCGCGAGGCCGACATCGTCGTCGCCGCCGCGGGCTCGCCCGGACTGATCACCAAGGACATGCTGCGCCCCGGCGCGGCGGTCCTGGACGTCGGCATCACCCGCACCGAAGAGGGCCTGGCCGGCGACGTGCACCCGGACGCCGCGACGGTCGCCGGATGGCTCGCGCCGACGCCCGGCGGAGTGGGCCCCATGACCCGCGCCATGTTGCTGGCCAACGTCGTCGAGGCCGCCGAGAGGAACACGAGCACCGTATGAACCTGCCCCTGCCCAAGGACGGAGCCGTCCGATGAGCCCCCGCACCCCCGGCGCCGAACTCCCCGAGCACCCCGACTGGCTGTGGCGCACACCCGAGCCGAAGCGGTCGTACGACGTGGTGGTCGTCGGCGGCGGCGGACACGGCCTGGCCACCGCCCACTACCTGGCGAGGAACCACGGCATCACCAATGTGGCCGTGCTGGAGAAGGGCTGGCTGGCGGGCGGCAACATGGCCCGCAACACCACCATCATCCGCTCCAACTACCTGTGGGACGAGAGCGCCGGCATCTACGAGCACGCCCTCAAGCTGTGGGAGGGGCTGGCGGAGGAGCTCGACTACCCGATCCTCTTCTCCCAGCGCGGTGTGCTGAACCTGGCGCACAGCCTCCAGGACGTCCGCGACAGCGTGCGCCGGGTCGAGGCCAACCGCCTCAACGGCGTGGACGCGGAGTGGCTCGACGCGGACGGCGTCAAAGAGGTCTGCCCGATCGTCAACACCTCCCCGGACGTGCGCTACCCGGTCCTGGGCGCCACGTACCAGCCGCGCGCCGGCATCGCCAAGCACGACCACGTGGCCTGGGGCCTGGCCCGCTCCGCCGACGCGGCCGGCATCGACATCATCCAGAACTGCGAGGTCACCGGCCTGGACGTGGTCGGTGGCCGGGTCGTCGGAGTCCGGACGAACCTGGGCCCCATCGCGGCCGGCAAGGTGGCGCTGTGCTCGGCGGGCCACACCTCGGTCCTGGCCGCCATGGCCGGCATCGAACTCCCGCTCCAGAGCCACCCGTTGCAGGCCCTGGTGTCGGAGCTGCTGGAGCCGGTCCACCCGACCGTCGTCATGTCCAACGCGGTCCATGTGTACGTCAGCCAGGCGCACAAGGGCGAGCTGGTGATGGGCGCGGGCATCGACGCGTACAACTCCTACACCCAGCGGGGCGCCTTCCACATCATCGAGGAACAGATGTCGGCGGCCCTGGAGCTCTTCCCGGTCTTCGCCCGCGCCCACGTGCTGCGCACCTGGGGCGGCATCGTCGACGTCAGCCCCGACGCCTCCCCGATCATCGGGCTCACCCCCGTCGACAACCTCTACCTCAACTGCGGCTGGGGGACGGGCGGTTTCAAGGCCACCCCGGGCGTCGGCTGGGTCTACGCCCACACGATCGCCCACGACACCCCGCATCCGTTGAACGCCCCCTTCTCGCTCGACCGTTTCACCACCGGCGCGCTCGTCGACGAGCACGGCGCGGCCGCGGTGGCCCACTAGGACCACTGGAAACCCTGGGAGCCGAACCATGCTGCTCATCCCCTGCCCGTGGTGCGGGCCCCGCGACGAGGCCGAGTTCCACTACGGCGGCCAGGCGCACGTGCCGTATCCGGAGGACCCGGCCTCCCTCACCGACGAGGAGTGGGCCAAGTACCTCTTCTTCCGCGACAACGCCAAGGGCCCCTTCGCCGAGCGCTGGAGCCACTCCGCGGGCTGCCGCCGCTGGTTCAACGCGGTACGGGACACGGCGACCAACGAGGTGCTGGCGGTGTACCGGGCGGGGGAGGAGCGTCCGCGGACGCCGGAACCCCGGCCGGCCGCCCCCGCCGCGAGTGCGGTCACTGCCGAGCCCGGTACCGCGACTCCGGCCCGTCCGGGGGCAGAGCCCTCGGCACGGCGCCGCACCCGCCCCGTCACCTTCACCTTCGACGGCACCGCGTACGAGGGCCGCGAGGGCGACACGCTCGCCTCCGCCCTGCTCGCGAACGGCGTCATCGCGACAGGGACCAGCATCAAGCTGGGCCGCCCGCGCGGCATCTTCTCGGCGGGCGCGGAGGAGCCCAACGCCGTCATCCAGATCGAGGAACCCTTCCCCGAGCCGATGCTCCCGGCGACCACCGTCGAGCTCTACGACGGTCTGGTCGCCACCAGCCTCCCCGGTCAGGGCCGCCTCGCCGCCGAACCGGACCCGGCCCGCTACGACGCCGTACACACCCACTGCGACGTGCTGATCGTCGGCGCCGGCCCGGCCGGCCTCGCCGCGGCCGCCGCGGCGGCGAACACCGGCGCCCGCGTCATCCTCGCCGACGACAGGCCGGAACTCGGCGGCAGCCTCCCCGGTTCGAACGAACTCCTCGACTGGGTGAGCGAGATCGGCGAGCGGCTCGACACGGCCCCCGACGTCCGCGTCCTGCGCCGCACCACCGTCTTCGGCCACTACGACGACAACCACCTGCTCGCCGTCGAACGCCGCACCAACCACCTCGGCGCCGCCGCCCCGGCGAACGTCTCCCGCGAACGCGTCCACCGCATCCGCGCCCGCCGGGTCGTCCTCGCCACCGGCGCCCACGAGCGCTCGCTCGCCTTCGCGGACAACGACCGCCCCGGCGTGATGCTCGCGGCCTCGGCGCGGACGTACGTCAACCGGCACGGCGTCCTGCCCGGCCGTCACGCGGTCGTCTTCACCACCAACGACAGCGCCTACGCCGCCGCCCTGGACCTCTCCTCCGCGGGCGTGGACGTGGTGGCGGTCGTCGACACCCGCCCGGAGCCGGGGGAGTGGGCGCAGCGTGCCCGCGCGGCCGGTATCGAGGTGCTGGCGGGGCACGCCGTCACCGCCACGGAGGGCGGGGCTCGGCTGACGGCGGTGAGCGTCGCCCCGTACGGAGAGACCGTGGGACAGCGGGAGTTCGCGGCCGACCTGCTGCTGGTGTCCGGCGGCTGGAACCCGGTGGCCCACCTGTTCAGCCAGTCCGGCGGCAGGCTCCGCTACGACGACGCCCTCGGCACCTTCCTCCCCGACACCGGCCGCCAGGCCGTCGAGGTCGCGGGCAGCGCGGCCGGTGTGTTCGAGCTGGCCGGCGTCCTCGCGCAGGGCGCGGCGGCCGGCGCTCGTGCGGTCGAGGCCGAGGGCTACACCTCCGCGGCCCCCGACCTGCCGCAGGTGCCCGCCCAGCCGCGGCCGACGCCGCCCATGCGGGTCTTCACCGTCCCCGGCAGGGAAGGCGCCCCCCGTTTCGTCGACCTCCAGCGCGACGTCACCGTCGACGACCTGAGGCGGGCGACCGGCGCCGGGATGCGCTCGGTCGAGCACACCAAGCGCTACACCACGGCCGGTACCGCCAACGACCAGGGCAAGACCTCCGGCGTCCTGGCCAGTGGTGTGGTCGCGGAACTGCTCGGCGTGGACATCTCGGCGCTCGGCACCACCACGTTCCGCCCGCCGTACACCCCGGTCTCCTTCGCGGCGCTGGCCGGCCGGGACCGCGGCGCGCTGAGCGACCCGGTCCGCACCACGGCCCTGCACGCGTGGCACGTCGAACACGGCGCCCTCTTCGAGAACGTCGGCCAGTGGAAGCGCCCCTGGTACTACCCGCAGGCCGGCGAGGACATGGAAGCGGCCGTGCTGCGCGAGTGCGCGGCCGCCCGCGAGGGCGTCGCCTTCATGGACGCCTCCACCCTCGGCAAGATCGACGTCCAGGGCCCGGACGCGGGCGTCTTCCTCGACCGGCTCTACACCAACATGATGAGCACCCTGAAGGTCGGCATGATCCGCTACGGCGTCATGTGCCGCCCGGACGGCATGGTCTTCGACGACGGCACGGTCATCCGGCTCGCCCAGGACCGCTTCCTGGCCACCACGACCACCGGCAACGCCGCCACCGTGCTCGACTGGATGGAGGAGTGGCTCCAGACCGAGTGGCCCGAGCTGAAGGTCCACTGCACCTCCGTGACCGAGCAGTGGGCCACCGTCGCCCTGGTCGGTCCGAAGTCCCGCGAGGTCCTCGGCATGCTCGCACCCCAACTGGCCGTCGCCAACGACGACTTCCCGTTCATGGCCTGGCGTGACACGACGGTCGCCGGCATCGGCGCCCGGGTCTGCCGGATCAGCTTCTCCGGCGAACTCGCCTATGAGATCAACGTGTCACCGTGGCAGGCCCTCGCCCTCTGGGAGGCCGTCCACGAAGCCGGCGCCCCGCACGGCATCACCCCGTACGGCACCGAGACCATGCACGTCCTGCGGGCCGAGAAGGGCTACCCGATCATCGGCCAGGACACGGACGGCACCGTCACCCCGCAGGACCTCGGCATGAGCTGGGTGGTGTCGAAGAAGAAGCGGGACTTCATCGGCAAGCGCTCCTACACCCGCGCCGACACCGTCCGCCCCGACCGCAAGCACCTCGTCGGCCTCCTCCCCGAGGACCCGGGCACCTTCCTTCCGGAGGGCACCCACCTGATCGCCGAGGGCGTGCTGCCGGCCCCGCCCGTCCCGATGCTCGGCCACGTCACCTCCAGCTACCGCAGCGCGGCCCTCGGCCGGACCTTCGCGCTCGCCCTGATCAAGGGTGGCCGCGACCGGATCGGCGAGCGGCTGTACGCCCCCGTCGGCGACCGACTGGTCCCGGTGACCGTCGCCGGCCCCGTCCTCTACGACCCCGAGGGAGCACGCCGCGATGGCTGACAACGCCCTGACCACCCCACTCCGCAGCCCTCTGGCGCCGGTCGCGGACCGCCTGGCTGCCGCGACCCGCGCCTCCCGGGGCGCGATCCGGCTGGCCGAACTGCCCTTCCTGGCCCAGCTCAACGTCCGCCTCGACGCCAAGGGAGCGGCGGCCGAAGCCGTCGGCCTGGCGCTGGATCTCCCGCTGCCCCTCCAGCCGAACACCGCCGTACGGTCGGGGGCGCTGACCGCCCTGTGGCTCGGCCCCGACGAATGGCTGCTGGTGGGGCCGCCCGGCACGGAACGGGACCTGGAGAGCCGGATCAGGGAGGCCGCGGGGGAGGAGCACGTCTCCGTCACCGACGTCTCGGCACAGCGCACCACGCTCCTCGTCTCGGGCGCCCGCGCCCACGACCTGCTGGCCCACGGCTGTGCGCTGGACCTGCATCCGCGGTCCTTCGGACCCGGACGCTGCGCCCAGACGAACCTCGGCCGCACCCAGGTCGTCCTGGTCGCCCGGGACGAACCCAGGGCCGGCTTCTGGGTGCTGGTCCGCTCGTCGTTCGCCGGCTATCTGACGGACTGGCTGCTCGACGCGGCGACGGAGTACGTGCCGGTGACCTGATCGGGGTGGCGGGTGCGCGCCGTGGCGGTGGGCGTCCGGTGCCGCTCAGCCGAGGTGGCCCATGCGGTGGCTGATCTCCTGCGCGCCCTGGACGAGCAGCGGGGCGAGCTCGTGGATGCGCTCCTCGGTGAAGCGGTAGGCGGGGCCGGAGGCGCTGAGGGCGGCGACGACCTCGCCGCCGCGGGACCGGATCGGGGCCGCCACGGCGTGCAGTCCGATCTCGAGTTCCTCCAGCGTCACGGCGTAGCCCCGCTCCCGCGCCGTGGCGAGGTCCTTCTCCAGCTTCGCCCCGTCGGTGAGGGTGTGCGGCGTCAGCTTCCGCAGCCCGGACGCCGCGAGCACCCTGGAACGCTCCTCTGCCGGGAGGTGGGCCAGCAGGATCTTGCCGCTCGACGTGGCGTGCACCGGGGTGAGCTGGCCGACCCAGTTGTGGGTGCCGACCGCGCCGGGGCCGCGCACCTGGTGGAGGTTGACGGCGAAGTGCTCCTGCAGGACAGCGATGTTGACGGTCTCGCCGATCTCCTCGCTGAGCCGCTCGCACACCTGCCTGCCCTGCTGGGTGACGTCGAGACGGCCGGTGACCGCGCCGGCCAGCCGCACGATCCCGAAGCCCAGCCGGTACTTGCCCCGCTCGGCCGTCTGCTCGACCAGCCCACGCGCCTCCAGCGCTCCGAGCAGCCGGAACGCGGTCGACTTGTGGACGTCGATCTCGCCGGCGACCTCGCTGACGCCGGCCTCGCCACGCCGGGCGAGGATCTCCAGGACACTGACCGCACGGTCGACGGACTGCACGCCGCCCACCGCCGCTGTTGCGCCCTCTGCCGGGTAGTTGCTCATGGCGCAACTATACGACTCCGGTCGGCGGATCCGTCGGGGCCCCGGAACCCGGCGACGACGGCCGGGTCAGGCCGTTCGCATGGTCGCACGGTCCGTCGCGTCAGTGGAAGAGCGAGGACTGCGGAGCCTCACCCCCGCGTCACGCGGTTGCCCCGGCCGAACGGAGAGGGGTCCCAGAGCAGACGGACCCCGGTCGTACGGGCGATGGCGCGCAGGTGCGGTCCGGTGTTCCCGACGAACCAGACCGAACGATCCGCGTGCGGCCACACGTAGGCCGGAACGCCGTCGTCGAGGAGGGACGTCAGCCGCGGCTCCTCGAGCGCCTCGGCCGCGTACGCGTAGAGCGCGGTGAGCCGGGGAGCGATGAGACCGTAGTCGAGCATGCGGGCGAGGGCGTGCTCGGCGAGGACGACCTCCTCGACGGATCCGGCCACCGGGTACTCCCGCGGAAACGAGCGGCCGAGGTCGAGGAACCACTTGACGCTTCGGTGCCGCGGATCCACCAGCCGGGGGCCCACCACCGCCAGCCACCCCAGCGCGAGGCGCGGATTCGCCAGCATCGCGTGCGTGTAGAGGACCCGGAGCAGCGCGACGTTCATCATGAACCGCTCTACCTCGAGTTCCTCACCCGCCAGGTCCTCGTGCTGGAGATACCCCGCGACAATGCTGGCGTTGTGCGCCCGGTACCAGCGTGCCGGCGACGGCTTCCGGAGGAACTCCACCCAGTACCGGACACTGTGGCTGCCGGCCTCCCCCGAGGCGCCGTCGGTCAGGATCCCGGCCTCGATCTTGTCCCTGAGCAGCGCTTCGTTGACCTTCCGCCACCAGGGACTTCCGGCCGGATCCGAGGACTCCGGCTCCAGCACGCCACGAGCGGCCGACCAGCGCATGAAGCTCAGCTCGGCATGTCCGTACCGAGAGAGGTGGCCGGGCGCGGCGCGATAGAAATCCCGCGCCAGCGCGAGACGTTGAGCCGTGTCGTTCCGCACGGCCGCCACCCGCTGCCGTGCTCGAGCGGCGGCGTCAGCCACGGTGACTCGCTTTCTCGCCCGGCAGCGGCACCCACCACACCAGCGTGGTGCCGCCGTCGGGCGGGCTGCTCAGCTCCAGTTCGCCGGCCAGCTGCCGGGCCCGCTCCGCCATGTTGCGCAGCCCGCTGCGGCGGCCCCCGGCCGGGATGCCGACGCCGTTGTCGGTGACCGTGAGACGGACCTGGCGGGAGTCGGTGGTGAGGGCGACGTCGGCGCGGTCGGCGTGGGCGTGGCGGGCGATGTTGGTGAGGGCCTCGGAGAGCACGGCGACCACATGGTCGGCGATCTCGCGCGGCACCCGCGTGTCCACCAGCCCCTCCATCCGCACGCTCGGCGCGAAGCCCAGCACCGGCGCCGACTCACCGGCGATCCGCACCACACCCGCCCGCAGCCCGGAGCCGCCACCGCCCTCGCGCGAGCGCAGGCCGAAGATCGTCGACCTGATGATCTTGATCGTCTCGTCCAGGTCGTCCACCGCCCGCACCACGCGCTCGGAGGCCTCCGGATGCTCGATGAAGCGGCCCGCGCTCTGCAGAGTCATGCCCGTCGCGAACAGCCGCTGGATCGCCAGGTCGTGCAGGTCGCGGGCGATGCGGTCCCGGTCCTTGAGGACGGCGACCTCCTCGGCGTCCTGTCGGCGCTCCGCGAGCTCCATCGCCACCGCGGCCTGCGCCGCGAAGCCCTTCAGCGGTTCGATCTCCTTGCCGGAGAACACCGTCCGGCCGGTCTCCCGGACCAGCAGCACCACACCCCGGAAGCCGCCCGAGTCCGTGCCGATCGGGACGGCGACGGCCGGGCCGAGGCCGGCGAAACGGGTGGACGCGGACGACATCCGTTCGTCGTGGGACACGTCCGTGCTCGTGACGGGGGCGCCGGAGACGAACGCCTCACCGATCAGGCTGCCCTCGCCGGGGATCAGCAGACCCCGGTGCGGGTCCGCGTCCGTGCCGACGGCGAGTTCCACCGTGAACGAGTCGGTGTCCTGCACCGGCATCGCGACCAGTGCGAGCGCCGCACCCGTGATCTCCCGGGCCCGGTCGGCGATCAGTCCGAGCACCGCGCCGCGCTCGCCGCCGGACATCAGCGTGTGGGTGATCTCCGCGTTCGCCCGCAGCCAGCGCTCCCGCAGCCGGGACTCCTCGTACAGGCGGGCGTTGTCGATGGCGACGCCGGCCGCCACCGCCAGGGTGGACAGGACCGACTCGTCCTCCTCGTCGAACTGCGCCCCGCCCCGCTTCTCGGTCAGGTACAGATTGCCGAAGACCTGGTCCCGCACCCGGATGGGAACGCCGAGGAAGGTGTTCATCGGCGGATGGTTGGGCGGGAAGCCGTACGACGCCGGGTGCTCGGAGATCTTGGCAAGGCGCAGCGGCTCGGGGCGGCGGATGAGCTCGCCGAGGATGCCGTGGCCCTCCGGGTAGTGGCCGATCCGGCCGATCTGCTCCTCGCTGACCCCGACGGTGTGGAAGGCGGACAGCCGGGTACCGTCCGGGCCGATCACACCGAGGGCCGCGTACTCGGCGTCCACCAGCACCGCGGCGGCCTCGACGATGCCGCGCAGGGCCTGCTCCAGGTCCAGCTCCCGGCCGACGGCCAGCACCGCCTCCAGCAGGCTGTGCACCCGGTCACGGGTACCGCGGGCCGCGTCCAGGCGTGCCTGGAGCTCCTCCAGCAGCTCGTCCAGCCTCAGCTGCGGCAGCCGTACGCGGGCCTCCCAAGGCTCCTCGGGGCTTCCCACCTGCGTCTCCTCGGGTCACGTGGGCGGGCGGGCACCGGCCGCTCCGGACACGGCTCACGGTACCGGGCCACGGCGCCCGCCGGTATGGCATCGGATCCGGTGGCACGCAGTGCGAAGCGGCGGCCCGACTGGAGGGACGTTCGGGCCCGCATCGGGGGCCCTTCGGCCCTCGGCGCGGGCCAAGGTCCGCGAGACAGTGAAGGCCCTCGACGAAGGCTCCTCATGATCCACGACGACAGCCGGCCGGCTCCCTCGCCACCACGCCACCGCGTCGAGCTCGACGACATCTCGGCACTGCGGCTGCTGGGCAGCGTGCCCCTGGGAAGGATCGTCTTCACCCAACACGCCCTGCCGACGGTGCGCCCGGTCAATCACGCCCTCGACGGCGGCGACATCGTCATCCGCACCCATGAGGGCGCCGCCCTGACCTCGCACACCCGGCACGCCGGTGCCCCGGGCGTCGTCGTCGCCTACGAGGCCGACGCGATCGACCCGCGGACGCACCTCGGCTGGAGCGTGGTGGTGACCGGGTACGCCCGGCTGGTGACCGACCCCGATGACCTGGCCCACTGCCGGGCCCTGGTGCGGCCGTGGGTGGACCAGGCCATGGACCAGGTGGTGCGGATCCGGCCCGACCTGGTCACGGGCATCCTGCTCACCGCGGACGACCGCTCGGGCGCGGCCTGAGCCACGCCCGAGGCCACGGCGGGTCACACGGAGATCCGGCGCCCGGTGACCGTCCGCGGCTCCACCCGCACCCACAGGTCGCGTTCGCCGCCCGCCCACGGCCCGCCGTGGGACATCGCCGCGAGCCGGCGGGCCTCGCCGGGTTCCGTCACCGCCCGCGCGGGCCCGCGCACGAGCACGCTCCAGCCGCGGCTGAAGGCGTCGTCGATGCGGTCGACCTCGAAGGCGACGTAGTGGCCGGCGGCCCGAGCCGGCGTCGCGCCGGCCGCCGTCCGGAACACGATCGCGCCGTCCACGACGCTGTAGTTGACCGGCACGACGACGGGCCCCGAAACGGTGGGCGCCGCTATCCTCCCCACGCCGTGGGTGCCGAGGAGGAACCTGCACTCGCCGGGGCTCAGCTCGGTGAACTCGGGAGCGCGGGCGGCCCGTTCCAGTCCGGGCGGCAGATCGGTGGTTCCGCCGGTGAGCTCGGACACCGTGGTCTCCAGGGCCGCGGCCAGGTTCAGGAGCACACTCCTGTCCGGTGCGGCGCCGGGATGCTCCAGATGCCTGAGGTAGCTGGGCGCCATGCCCGCGCGCGCCGCCGTCTCCCGTCGGCTCAGGCCCAGTTGCGCGCGGCGTGCCGCGATGCGGCGTCCCAGGTCGCCAAGCGGCCGTACGGTCTCTGCCCGTTCGGCCATGGTCCTCACGTCCCTTCGTCAGGCCGCGCCCACGGGGACGACCTCGTGCTGCTCCCCGCCGAGCACCACCTTGAGGGCCGCGGTGTCGGCGGCCCGGGCGAAGACGTCGTACGCCTCCTCCATGCGTTCCAGCGGGAAGGTGTGGGTGACCAGCTGCGACGTGGGCAGGCGGCCGGCGGCCGTCATCCGCAGCAGGGCCGGGGTGGAGTAGGTGTCGACCAGGCCCGTGGTGATGGTGATGTTCTTGATCCAGAGGTCTTCCAGGTGCAGCGTCGCGGGAGCGCCGTGCACGCCGACGTTGGCGACGTGCCCGCCGGGCCGCACCATGCGGGTGCACAGCTCGAAGCTCTCCGGCACCCCGACCGCCTCGATGGCGACGTCCGCGCCCAGCCCGTCGGTGAGGTCCGCGACCAGTTCCTCCGGGGTCTCCCCGGCCTCGACCACGGCGTCGGCGCCGAGCCGCCGGGCGGCCTCCAGCCGGGCGGGGGCCAGGTCGACGGCGACGATCCGCTCGGGGGAGAACAGCCGGGCCGTGGCGATGGCCGCCAGCCCGATGGGACCGGCGCCGACCACGACCACGGTGTCCGCGGGCCGCACCCGCCCGTTGAGCACGCCCACCTCGTACGAGGTCGGGAAGATGTCGGCCAGCAGAACGGCCTCCGCGCTGTCCATCGCGCCCGGCAGCGGGTGCACGGACAGATCCGCGTACGGCACCCGGACGTACTCGGCCTGCGTGCCGTCGATCAGATGCCCGAGGATCCAGCCGCCACCGCCCCGGCACTGGCCGTACGTCCCCTGCCGGCAGTACGAGCAACGCCCGCACGCGCTGATGCAGGAGACCAGGACCCGGTCGCCCGGCCGCACGGTCCGGACGTCACCGCCGATCTCGACGATCTCGCCGACGGCCTCATGACCGAGGACGGTGCCCGGGCGCACCTCGGGCACGTCCCCCTTGAGGATGTGCAGGTCCGTGCCGCAGATGGTGACGGCCCCGACGCGCACGATCGCGTCCGTCGGTTCCTTGACGGCCGGGTCCGGGACCTCTTCCCAGGCGGACTGTCCGGTGCCGTGGAACACGAAGCCCTTCATGACGTCCCTCTCCCCACTCGTCGCAGCGTCGAATGTGCCCCGTAGGTCCAGCTTGACCCGCACACGCGCGGACCGCACGGGCCGGACGGAACCCCTCGCGCGGCCCGACGGGCGGTCATCGGCGGGTTTCGATCAGAGGCCAGGCACCGTCCTCCGTCAGCTCGCGGGCCACTCGCCCGGCCCACTCCCCGATCGCGGTGAAGTCCCGGAAGTCCCCGCCCTTCCCGGAGCGCAGGATCATCCCGGCCACCCAGCCTTTGGCGCCCTCCTTCAGGCAGCCCCCGAAGGTGACGTGCTCCCTGGCGTCCAGACGCGCCATGGCCTTGCGCACGCCGGGCACGGGCGGGATGTCCCGTTCGGAGGCCGAGGGGTCGAGGGGGCCGCTGCTGAAGAGCCAGACCGGGCGTTCGGCGAGGGCCCGGCCGTGCCGCCGGACGAAGCGGCGAGCGTCCTTGTGCCAGCGTCCGGCGTACAGTCCGCCGCCGACGACGACGGCGTCGTACGAGGACACGCTCGCCACGTTCCGGGCGGGCCGGGCCTCCGCCATGAGCCCGCTCTCGCGCAGGACGTCGGCGACGGCTTCGGCGATCTGTGCGGTCGATCCGTTGGTCGTTCCGTAGGCGACCAGCACCTTGCCTGTCATGGTGGTCCGCCTCCTCTCAGAGCCGACCCGACCGCTGCTCGGCCACGCCGGGCGGTGTCGGCCCCGGCGGCCGGGCCGGCGGGTCAGTCGTGCGGGACCACGGCCACCGGGGCCGTGGAGTGGTGCAGGACGGCGTGGGTCACAGGACCGATGTGGGTGCCGAACGGGCTGCGCCGGATCCGGCGGCCCACCACGACCAGGGAGGCTTCGCGGGAGGCCGCCACGAGGTGGCTGCCGGCCGTGCCGTAGCGGGACTCCTCGGTGACCTCGACGTCCGGGAACTTCTTGCGCCACGGCCGCATGACCTCGGCCAGCGCGGCGGTCTCGGTCGCGCCCAGGGACGCGTGGAGTTCGAGATTGGCGGGCAGGGCGTAGGCGTAGTACGGAGGGGGGTTCCAGCCGTGCACGACGCGCAGGGAGGTGCCCCGGCGGGAGGCGGCGGCGAACGCGAACTCGATCACTTCGTCGGCCGGGCCGTAGGTGTCGAGGCCGAGGACGACGGGCCGGAACGCGGTCGCGGCGGACGGGATACCGACCGGGTCGCTCTCGTGCTCGTCGGCGGCCTGTTCACCCGCCCTGACGAGGACGACCGGCCGCTCGACGCAGGCCACGACGGCCAGGCCGACCGACCCGACCAGGAATCCCCCGAGCCCGCTCAGCCCGCGGGAGCCCAGCACCAGCAGTTCGGCGTCCTGGGCCTCGTCGGCCAGCGCCTCGGCGGGCCGGCCGTGCAGTTCCTCGACGGTCACGTCGAGGCCGGGGTGGCGCGCTCGGACCCCTTCGGCGGCGTCACGTGGGATCTTCCCCTGCTCCTGGTCCCACTGCTGCCGGGTCTCGACACCGAGGAGCGGAGCCTGTGCCAGGGGCGCCGGTACGGGCTCCCGGACGTGGACCAGCTTGAGCGGCAGCCCGAGCAACTGCGCCTCGCGGGCTGCCCACTCGGCCGCCGCGCGGCTCTCACGCGAGCCGTCGAGACCGGCGGTGACGGTGAGGGCGATGGTGCGGGTCATGACCTTCAACCTCCTGAAGCGGTGGTCCGATCTCCTGAAGCGGTGGTCCTGATTCGAGCCTGGCCCTCGGACCCGGCCCGGGACAGGGGCCGCAGGTCCCTCCGAGGGGCCGGGTGGCCCATGGTCCGGCGCCCGGGACCGGCACACGCTGGCAGTGGAAGTCCCCGTACGCCGCCGGGAGGCAAGCCATGATCACCAGCCCCGCACCCAGCGTGATGCGCGCCCTGCCCGCCGAGCACCGGCAGGCGCTCATGGGCGTCGCCCGCGAGGTGTCGATCCCTCAAGGCACCCGCCTGTTCGAGGAGGGAAGCCGGGCGGACCGGTTCTGGATCATCCGGACCGGCACGGTCGAACTCGACATGCACGTGCCGGGGCGCCGCGCGGCCGTCATCGAGATCCTCCGGCACAACGAACTCGTCGGCTGGTCCTGGCTGTTCACCCCGCACGTCCGGCAGCTGGGCGCCGAGGCGACCACCCCGGTGCGGGCGTACGAGTTCGACGCCGACGCCGTCCGCTCGCTGTGCCAGGCCGATCCGAACCTGGGCCACGCCGTCATCCAGTGGGTCGGCGACGTACTCGCCCACCGCCTGCGCTCGGCCCGCACCCGGCTGCTGGACCTGTACGCCCCCTACGGCGCCGGGAGCCGCGTCTGACGTTCCCGCGCGCACGAGCGAGGAAGGAGCCACCATGTACGGCACCCCGCACACCGTCAGCGACGTCATGACCCGCACGGTCGTCGCCGTCGGCCGCAGGGCCGCCTTCAAGGAGATCGTGCGGCTGATGCAGGACCGGAAGGTCAGTGCGCTGCCCGTCCTGGAGGGCGAGGGCCGGGTCGTCGGCGTCGTCTCCGAGGCCGACCTGCTGCCCAAGGAGGAGTTCCGCGACAGCGACCCCGACCGGTGGACCCAGCTCCGCCGGCTGGCCGACCTGGCGAAGGCCGGCGCGCTCACCGCGGAGGACCTGATGACCACCCCGGCGCTCACCACCCACCCCGACGCGACGCTCGCCCAGGCCGCCCGCACCATGGCACACGCCAAGGTCAAGCGCCTCCCGGTGGTCGACCGGATCGGCATGCTGAAGGGCATCGTCAGCCGGGCCGACCTGCTCAAGGTCTTCCTGCGCGGCGACGACGAGATCGCCGAGGAGGTGCGCCGCGAGGTCGTCGCCCGCCTCTTCCCGACGCCGGGCTCGGCGCTCCGGGTCCAGGTGCACGACGGCGTGGTCGAACTGGCCGGACGCGTCCGGGACACGTCCCTGATCCCGGTGGCCGCACGCCTCGTGCGCGCCGTAGAAGGAGTGGTGGACGTGGACTTCGACCTGGAGAGCCGCGACATGGTCGCGTGGGCGGCCCCGACGGCCCGTCCGGCCTGACCCACGGTCCGGCCCCGGGGCGCGGTCGTCTCCGTCGCCGAGTAGGGCCGGTCGGCCCTGGTGCGACCGGCCCAGGCGAGCAATGATCGTGATCAGAAGCAGTCCGTGGTCCGAGGCCGGGCCCGCTGACGTGAGCCACCGCGAACAAGGGGTCGTCATGACCGAGACAGGCACCGCGACAGGCACCTTCACGGAGCGGCATCCCATCCGCGTGTTCCTGCTGGACGACCACGAGGTCGTACGACGGGGCCTGACCGACCTGCTCGACGCCGAGCCGGACATCTCGGTGGTCGGCGACGCGGACACCGTCGAACACGCCCTCGTCCGTGGCCCCGCACTGCGCCCCGACGTCGCCGTGCTCGACGTACGCCTCCCGGACGGCGACGGCATCACGGTCTGCCGCGAGCTGCGCAGTCAGATGCCGGAGCTGGCGTGCCTGATGCTGACGTCGTTCGATGACGAGGACGCCCTGCTCGACGCGATCATGGCCGGCGCCTCGGGCTACGTCCTCAAGCAGATCAGGGGCTCCGACCTGGTCTCGGCGGTCCGCACGGTCGCCTCCGGCCAGTCCATGCTGGACCCCGCGACCACGGCCCGCCTGATGCGCTCCCTGCGCGCCGACCCGGCCGAGACACCGGCCGTCCCACCCGAGCTGGCGGGTCTGTCGCCCCGGGAGCGGGACATCCTCGCCCTGATCGGCGAGGGCCTGACCAACCGCGAGATCGGCAAGAAGCTCTACCTGTCGGAGAAGACGGTCAAGAACCACATCTCCCGGCTCCTGGCCAAGCTGGGCGTCCAACGCCGCGTCCAGGCGGCCGTACTGGCCTCACACCTGGAACAGCCGGACGTCGGGGATCGCAGGTGAGGTGAGCCGGCGCAGTCAGCGACGAGCCGGTGCGCCGCCTGCGGACCCGCGGTCACGAAGCGGACTCCTCGTCGACGACCCGCACCGTGTCCAGCCCCGAGTCGGCCGGGTCCGGCAGGAACATCCCGGCCCGTACGCCCGTCGTCAGGTACTCCAGCACCGGCTTCGTCAGGCGTTCGCCGGGCAGGACGACTGGGATGCCGGGCGGATAGGGGGTGATCATCTCGGCGGCGATCCGGCCTGCGGCCCGTGCCACGGGGACGTCCGTGTGCCGTGCGAAGTAGGCGTCCCGGGGCAGGCGGGCCTGCTCCAGCCGGAGAAGGGGCGGAGGCGGGACGGCCACCGCGGGGGCGTCCCGCAGGTCGTCGGCGTGGGCGGCGAGATCGCGCAGCGCGGTGAGGAGGCGTGCGCAGGTCTGCTCGTCGTCGGCGTGGGTGAGCTGGGCGCCGATGCGCCGGTGGTCGCCGAGGTGGATGTCGAGGTGATGGTTCGCCCGCAGCCAGTCGGCCGCCCGGTAGCCGCTGGTGCCCAGTTCGGAGATGTCGATGACGACGGGCAGCGGGTCGAAGTCCGCCGCGAGAGTGGGCCCGCAGAAGTCGTCCGCGTCGTTGACGTGGAAACCCTCGATCTGCTCGATGGCCTTGCGGGTGCGTGCCGCCAGTTCCAGCGCGCCGCTCATGAGTTCGCGCCCTTGCTGCACCATCTGGCGCCGCCAGGCGTCGATGCCCGCGTAGATCAGGACGTTGGGGCTGGTCGTGCCGAGGAGATCGGCCCGTGAGGCCAGCTCGGCCGCGTCGATGAGGTCGCCCTGGAGGTGGAAGACCGAGCCCTGCTCCAGACCGCTGCCCATCTTGTGGATGCTGGTCACGCAGATGTCGGCGCCCGCGTCCATCGCCCAGGACGGCAGCTCCTCGTGGAAGGGCAGATGCGCTCCCCACGCCTCGTCCACGATCAGCGGCTTCCCCCGGCGGTGGCAGACCTCGGCGATTCCCGCGAGGTCGGCGGCGGCGCCGTAGGGCGTGGGGCTGGTGACGAGCGCTCCGTCTGCGTCCGGATGCTCCGCGAACGCCTCCTCGTAGGCGGCGGCGGAGGGCGGGTGGGCCAGATGCCGGGCGGTGTCCCAAAGCGGCTCCACCCAGACCGGTTCGACCCCGGACAGGATGAGCCCGGCGATCACCGACTTGTGGGCGTCCCGTCCGACGAGCAGCCGGTGCCCCGGGCAGGTCACCGCCAGCATCGCGGCCTTCACCGACAGCGAGCTGCCACAGGTCGAGAAGTACGTGTGATCGGCGTGCACCGCGTCCGCCATCAGGACCTCGGCCCGCTCCAGGACCCGGTGCCGGGCGAGCCGGTCGTCCAGTCCGCCGTTGGCCAGGACGTCCCCGAAGAACACGGCGTCGCCCAGGACCGCGCGGGCACGTGGGTCCGCGCCCCGCGCCTGTTTGTGACCCGGGGGAGTGAACCCCAGTTCGTCGACGTCGTGATAGCGGGCCAGCGCTTCGAGAACCGGAGCCTCGTCATGGTTCACACCCATGCGAGCCGGGTTCCCAGCAAACCCCGATTCAGGCAGCGGCCCGAATCGTCACCGCCGGGGCGAGAGCGCCGGCGAGCCCGCCCGCCAGGCACCCAGCAGCCGGGCCGCGAGGCGGTCCTCCAGGTGGGTGGTCGTGCGGATCCCGAAGACCACGTCGGCCTCCAGACCCGGTTCGTCCGCCAGCAGACCGCCGACGACGTCATGGCGTACGACCTGTTCGTGCACGGCGTCGGCCTCGACGTGCTCGGTGTAGAACCGTACGGCCGCCGGCCCGGCGCCCGCCCGGCGCATCGCCTCGGCGAGGCGGCGGGAGGCGGGGGAGGAGGTCACCTCGACGGTGGCGAAATGCCCCACGAGCGCACCGCGCAGCGCCCGGTGCAGGCCGAACAGGGACATCAGATTGACGGTGGCGAGCATCTCGGCCGGGGCGGCGTCGACATAGTGCCCGTACGCCGTGTCCAGCCCCAGGTCCGCCATGAGGTCGGCGAACAGCTCGGCGTGGATCTCGTCCGCGCGGCCCGCTCCGAACTCGTCGAACTCCACCGCTACCATCGCCGCCTTGGCCCGCCCGTGGAGCCGGGGGATGACCCAGGCGTGCGGATCCGCCTCCTTGAGGTGGTAGAGCGAGCGCAGGGCCGCGTAGTCGCGCAGGTGACCGAGGCTCCCCTGGTCGCGGAGGAAATGCGACACGCTGCCGGAGCCGTCCACCGGTTCGACCTGGAGCTCCTCCAGCGCCCGCCCGGCCGAGTCGGTGCCGTCGACCGGCACGTCCTCGCGCAGCGCCCCCAGGAAGCGGCCCTCGATCGCCTCGCGAAGGGCCAGCAGCGCACTGTCCCACTCACGGTCGTCGGGAACCCCCTCGAAGCCCTGGTAGTGCAGCTCGTACAGGACGTAGAGGGCGAGTTGCAGATCCTCTCCGTACGGAGAACAGCCCGCCGGGGGCGGGGGGTTGCCCGGGTCCGACCCCCGCAGCAGGGCCGTCACGGCGGCGGACAGCGGGCCGCGCGGCTCGGGCAGCGGAGGCGGCCGGCGCCGTGAAAACGGTCGGGGGCGGGACTGGCTCATGCGGGTCCGCCTTCGCAGGATCGGCGGTCGCGCCGGCGATGGCTGGTGTCGCACCAGGGGTACGTGCGGCTGCGGCGGCAGGTGCAGACGGCCACGGCGAACCGACGGGAGACCGTCACCTCACCGTTGTCGTCCACGACTTCGACCGGTCCCTCGATGAGCAGGGGCCCGTCGCGTTGGACCCGGATCCGGCGGGGCCGCTCAGGTGTGTTCGGCACGGATCACCACCAGCTCCTCCGTCGTGACGTCGCCCGTCAGTCCCCGTTCGCGCAGCCAGCCGAGCCGCGAGAGCAGTACGCGGCCGTACGGGAGCCGAAAGCGCTCGACGACCTCCGCGCGCAGACCGGCGTTCCCGAGGCGGGTCAGCGTGGCGTCGACGCCGCACAGGTGCGAGTGCACCATCAGCAGCGTTCCCGTCGGCCGCAGCACCCTCGGAGCGCTGTCGCAGATCCGGTCGATCAGCCGGCGGCCGTCCGGACCGGCGTCCCAGGCCCGGGCGATTCCCCGCGGCGGGGCCTGGCCCGGAGCGGGCACGTAGGGCGGATTGGCGACCACCAGGTCGAAGCGGCGGCCGGGCACCGCCGACGCCAGGTCTCCGTGGCGTACGCGCAGCGTCCGTCCGTTCAGCAGCGCGTTGCACCAGGTCACGGCGAGCGCCCACCGGGAGATGTCGACCGCGGTGACCCGGCCGCCGAGCCGCGCGGCCTCGATCGCGAGCAGCCCGCTGCCCGTGCCCAGATCCAGCACGTCCGTGCGTGCAGTGATCGTCTCCCGGCGCATCGCCCGCCGCAGGAGCCGGGTGTCGGTCTGCGGCGGATAGACACCCCGGGGGATCCAGCAGCGCGGCGGGGCGGAGGTGATCGATTCGGCGGTCGTGGAGGTCATGGGCGTCTCCGTCACGCCGGTGCCTTCGGCGGCTGCGCGGACAGGGATGGGGTGCGGTGGGCGAGGGGTGCTTTCACGGCTGCTCCGGCGTGGGGGATGGGGGTGCTGCCGGGGACACGACCCGGCAGCACCCCACGGGTACCCCTTGGGCGCAGACGTAACGGCGGGGGAGTGGGGTCAGGCCCCACCCGGATCGGATGGACGCGGGTCGGTGCGTACGTGCGCCCGTACCCCTTGCAGGCCGAACAGGATGAGAAGCTCGACCGCGCCGCCGTCGGCGCTGCCCAGCCAGTGCGGCAAGGACGTGTCGAACTCGGCCGCCTCACCGGGCGGCAGCGTCAGGTCGCGCTCACCGATCACGAGCCGCAGGCGTCCGGTGAGCACGTAGAGCCACTCGATGCCCTCGTGGGTCTGGGGGGTGGGTTCGAGAGGCTCCGGCCGGGCGGGAATGATCATCTTGAAGGCGTGCACCCCGCCCGGTCGCCGGGACAGTGGCACGAAGGTCATGCCGAACCGCGTGATCGGCTTGAGGTGGATCCGGGGGTCGCCGGTGCGCGGGGCGCCGACGAGATCGTCCAACGGAACGTCATACGTGCGAGCCAGCGGCAGCAGCAGTTCCAGACTCGGCCGGCGCTGCCCACTCTCCAGCCGCGACAGCGTGCTCTCCGACACGCCGGTCGTCGCCGCGAGACCGGCGAGGGTGATGCCGCGGGCACGACGCAGCGCTCGAAGGCGCGGTCCCACGCCGTCCAGCACTTCGTCGTCGGTCTTGCGCTCCATCAGCCCATCTTGCCGGAACCGCAAGATTCCGTGTCGGGTGGTGGGGTGCCCGGCGAGACTGAGCGCATGCCGGCCCGAGGAGCCCTGATGAGCACCACCGAAGCGGTCGCGGCTCGCCACCCTCACTCGCTCACACGGGCTCGGCGCCCCGACCACGTCCTCCTCATCCGCCGCGCCCCCTGACATGGCATCCGGCCTTACCCGCGACAACCGAAGGGAGACCACGGTGCCCAGCACCACGCGCCGCAACCGCCGCCGCGACACCCCGCCGCCGCGGACCGGCGGCGACGAGATCGAGGTCCTGCGCGGATTCCTCGACTACCTCCGGGCCTCCGTCGCCGCGAAGGTCGACGGCGCTCCCGAACCGCAGGTGCGAACAGCCGCGGTGCCGTCGGGCACGAACCTGCTCGGCCTTCTGAACCACCTGACTCTCGTCGAGCGCTCGATGTTCCTCGGGGACGACGTCACCGACTGGCGGGCGTCGTTCCAGGCCGCGCCGCAGGACAGCGTCGCCGAAGTCGTCGCCCGCTACCGGGACGCGGTCAGGCGCGCGAACGACGTTCTCGACGGGTGCACCGATCTGGGCGCACCGATCCCCCGACCGCGAGCGCGGCGGGACCGTCCCGCTCCCAGCATTCGCTGGGCGCTCACCCACATGATCGAGGAGACCGGCCGACACGCGGGCCACGCGGACATCCTCCGCGAACTCGTCGACGGCACGACCGGCCGCTGATCCGTTCTGCCCTGGCGGGCGGCCGGGTGCGCCGCGCCGGACATCGTATGGAAGCTGCTGGTCGACGCCGCGAGCTGGCCGCTGTGGTCCAAGGTGGACAGTGTGGACACGACACGGTCGGTCGGCCTCGATCGCTCCAGAGGTTCATGGAGGGCATGGCGGAAGGGCTGGCCCGCTACGCCGAGGAGTGCACGCCGACTGAGTGACAGTCAGCCGCCCGCGAGGCGTCCTTTCGTGGGACGGCCCCGGCAAGCCTGCCCGCTGCCGCCGGGCGGGCCCGCTAGCGTTCCCCCTCCAAGGCGCTGAACAGGGCAAACCCCGAGGTTCGCGGTGGCGCCTAGTCGTCGTGCGGAGCATTGTCAATGCCCGACACGCTGGCGGAAGTGTGACGGGTGGTCAGTCTGTCCCCCGGGTGGCTCAACTGCGTAGCCAAGTTGCCTCCGCTCTTACTTTTTTGACGAACCGTCACACATTCAATTCCGGGCTCTCGAACGCCCGATCGGCCCCCTATTGGTGCCCCTCATCAATTTCTGAAGTGGCGACAGAATTCGGCGTGAGTAGGTTCATTTCTAGTCGGCCGGGTCAGCTGGCGTCCCTGAGAGATGGAGAAACGGCATGCCTGTGAGAGGGAAAAGCGGAATGCGTACGCGCACCGTGGTCGGGATCGCATTGTCGGTAGGCGTCACCGTCGTCGCGGTGACCAGTGTGGACTATGCCTCGGCTTCCGGGTCCGCACCGGAATCCGCCGCGTCGGTCCAGAAGGCCGCCGCCTCCGCGCTTCAGGGAGGAGACGCCCCGGTGGGAGGGGACGGTCAGACGGGGGGCTACGGGCAGTCGAGGTTCGACCGCGGGGCGGACGACCGCGGCCGGGTCTTTGTCAACGAGCGGACGTATTCGCCCGGGGAGGGCGAGTGCATCGCTGTGATCAGTAGTCCGGCGACCACCTTCAACGTCCGGAACGAGACCGACCGGCGGGTCGAATTCTTCAACGGGATTACGTGCGACAACGGTGCCGCAATTGCCACGATCGGGCCCGGAAACTCCAGCAGCGCAATCCCCGGAACAGTGGTTATGGACGGTGCCACGGTGCCGATGGCGTTGGTCGGCAGCTTCCGGGCGGTCGACAGGAAGCACCACTGACTCCCAGGCCCGCAAGGGCAGTGACAAGCCTGCCCCTGTGGCATGTGGACCCCGGCTCGGTGTCATGGAGCCGGGGTCCGCCCATTGAGCCGTGGGCCGGCATGACCGCCCGTCAGGTCGCACCGCCCGGGCCGGTCGCCGCTGTGCGGGTCAGCCGGTCAGGGACGACTTCAGTGCCGCGCGGTGGGCCCGGTTCGTGGCCATCAGCCGGTCGAGAGCCTCCCGGGTGCGGATCAGATCCTCGATGTGCTCGGAGAGCCGGTCCCGCTCCTCGGCCATCCGCTCCAGCGCGGCGTCGGACGTGGCCTCGCTCGGTGAGTCGACACATGGCAGCAGTTCGGCGATGGTCCGGCTGGACAGGCCCGCCGCGTACATCCGCTGCAGGAACGTGACCCGTTCGACGTGGTACTCCGCGTAGTGCCGCTGCCCGCTCGCGCTGCGGACGCTGGTGAGCAGGCCCTGTTCCTCGTAATAGCGCAGGGACCTGACGCTGACTCCTGCCCGTGCGGCGAGTTCGCCGATCCGCATGCCGCCCTCCCTGTTGTGATCCGGGACACAACCCTTGCCGCTGACGTCAATGTCAGGTTTTAGCGTAACCGTCGTGCCCGGGATGCGGGCACCACGGATCACGAAGGAGACCTGACGTGACGACCCTTTTCACCGGCTACCGGCTCGGCTCACTGGCATTGCCCAACCGCGTGGTGATGGCACCGATGTCGCGGGTACGGGCCGCCGAGGGCGGTCTGGCGACCCCGTCGATGGCGCGCTACTACGCCCAGCGGGCCACGGCCGGCCTGATCGTCTCCGAGGGTGTGCAGCCCAGCCTGATCGGTCAGTCCAACCCGGGCACTCCGGGGCTGTACACCGATGAGCAGGTGGCCGCATGGCGCCCGGTGACCGATGCCGTGCACACCAACGGCGGCCGGATCTTCGCCCAGATCATGCACGGCGGACGCGTCTCCCACCCCGACACCACCGGGCTGCGGCCCGTCGGGCCCTCGGCCGTCCCCGCCGTCGGCGAGGTCTTCACCCCGAGCGGACCGCAGCCCGCGCCGACTCCGCGCGCCCTGGACACCGCCGAGGTGCCCGAGCACGCCCGGTCCTACGCGGAGGCAGCGCGGCGGGCCGTCGACGCCGGGTTCGACGGCGTCGAACTCCACGGCGCCAACGGCTACCTCATCTCACAGTTCCTCTCCTCCAACACCAACCTGCGCACGGACCGCTACGGAGGCTCGGTGACCAACCGGATCCGCTTCGCCGTCGAAGCCGCCGCCGCGACCGTCGAGGCCGTCGGCGCCGAGCGGACCGGGATCCGGCTCTCCCCGGCCGGCACCTTCTGGGGCATAGAGGAGACCGACGTCGCCGAGCTCTACACCGCACTCCTGACCGAGCTGTCCCGCCTCCGCCTGGCCTACGTCCACCTGGAGGCCACCGTCGATGAGGAGACCCTCCTCGACCTGCGCCGGACCTGGCCCGGCGCCCTCATCATGAACCCGGTGCTGCCGATGGGCGCCAAGCAGACCGGCCGCGCCGACGCGGACCGCTGGCTCGGACTGGGCGCCGACCTCATCAGCTTCGGACGCGCCTTCATCGCCAACCCCGACCTGGTGGAGCGCCTGCGCACCGGTCTCCCGATCGCCCCCGCCGACGACAGCACGTACTTCCAGGGCGGCGACCACGGCTACCTCACCTACTCGGCGTACCAGCACTCGGCGTGACGCCCCCGGGGGGGATCGACGCCCCGCGCGGAGGGTTCGCGTCTCAGCCCTCCGCCGTGGCCGAACCGCCGCGCTCCCGGGGGATCTTCTGACCCGCCTCGATCGCCACCGGCAGCCGGTTCTCGGGCGGTGGCAGCGGGCAGGTGGCCAGGTCCGTGTACGCGCAGGGCAGGTTCGTGGCGCGGTTGAAGTCCAGGACGACCGTGCCGTCGGCGGTGGGCGGCTCGACAGTCAGGGCCCGGTTGGCGGCGTAGGTGGTCACCCCGGAGGTCGCGTCGGTGAACAGCACCGTCAGCCGGCCGGCGCCGCTTCCGGGGAACGCGGTCAGGGACAGCCGGCGCCCGTCCAGCTCGAACTCGATCCTGCCCGGAGCGTCGTACACGTGCTCAAGTCCCTCGACCGCGGCGCCCACCGTGGTCGGCCGCGGCTCGTCGAACGGGATGTACCGGCCCGTCACGGCCCAGCGCGGGTCGGGGGCGTAGGCGGGGGTGCCGGTGAAGGCCGTGCGCAGCGGAGCGTCCGGGTGCCGGGGGCGCAGGATGTCGTTGCCGCCGCGCTTGGCGACCTCGATGACGGCGTCTCCCCAGACCGCGTCGACGCCGCCGCGCTCGGGAAGGACTCCGAAGCGGTGTTCACCGCGCACCGGGGTTCCGTCGACGACCAGTTCCTCGCCGTCGTCGAGGTTCACGACGACCCCGTCGGGGCCGGTGTGCCACGCGCCGGGTGCGTCGGGGAAGCGCTGTGGCCGGTCGTCGAGCCAGTGCAGACCGGTGATCGCCAGGAACCCGTGCGGGGCGGCCAGCCGGGCCTCTTGGGCACGGTGCCACTCCTGCCAGTCCTCGGTGAAGGCATGGAGGTCGGTGGTGGTCGCCTCGGTCGTCATGAGTCCTCCTTGGTCATGGGTTCTTCGGTCATGAGTTCTTCTTGGTCGTGAGTTCTTCTTCGCGCGAGGCCAGTTCGCCGAGGAGCGCCCAGGTGCGTCGGCGGTCCGCTTCGCCCGCGATCTCGGTGGCCGAGAACACGACCTCGGTGGCGCCGGCGTCGCGGTAGCGCCGTACCTCGGCTTCGACCGTCTTCTCGTCGCCGATCACGGCCAGGTCGGCGGCCCGTCGGCCGCCGGACAGTTCGATGACCCGTGCGTAGGACGGGAACTGTTCCAAGAACGCGAGGTTCTCGGTGGCTTTCGCCCGTGCGGCGTCCACGTCGTCCGTGACCACGCCGGGCACCAGTGCCACGACCCTGGGCGCGGGACGGCCGGCGGCCTCGGCCGCGGCGGTCAGGGCGGGCACGATGTGCTCGGCCAGAGCGCGCGGTCCGGCTAGGTAGGGCAGGATCCCGTCCGCGAGCTCACCACTGACCCGCAGCGCTTGCGGCCCCATCGCGGCGACCAGCACGGGGACGCCGCCCTCGGCACCTGCTACGCGCGCCGGCATCGGGGTGGTGGCGGTGAGCAGCTCGCCGTGGAAGCCGGCGGTGCCGGTCTGTATCAGTTGCCGTAATGCGGTGAGGAACTCACGCAGACGGGCGATGGGGCGTTCGAAGGGCAGGCCGAAGGCGGTCTCCGTCAGCAGTTTCGTACCGAGGGCCAGGCCGAGGTGGTAGCGGCCGTGGGTCGCCGCCTGGGCGGTCTGGGCCTGGCTGGAGACGAGCAGTGGGTGGCGGCCGAAGACGGGGATCGCGGAGGTGCCCACGTGCAGACCGGGCACCTCACGCCCGACGAGCGCCGCGAGCTGGGGCGAGTCCGCGCCGAAGGTCTGGCCGAACCAGGCGGACCGCAGACCGGCGGCCGCGGCCTCCCGGGCCAACTGCACCGTGGCGTCTACCTGATTGGGGGCGTCGGAAGCGTTGAGCGTTACTCCAACAGTCATGTCAGTGAGAACGGGCCTCGGCCGAAGCCGCATTCCGGTGCGTGTGTGACAGCTTCTTGTCAGTCATGTGTACGCGTTCTTGTCGGTCAGGTGTACGCGGCGGCGCGGGACACCGACGTGTTCGACATCCCCGGTCCAGGCGCTCGGCGGGGGCGATCAAGAAGTCGGCGGGCGGATGTAGTGTGCCGGGATCCGCCGCCACGAGGAGGAACTGTCAAGGCCCGTGGACACGAACCCGAACGATCCGAACCCCGTCGCGCCCAGCGCCACGAGCGGTGCCGACTCCTTCCCGCTCGGCGCCGCGACCACCCTCGCCGAACTCGCCGGGGATCCGCACCCGCGGCTCGCGCTCCTGCGTGCCCAGGAGCCCGTGTCCTGGCTGCCCGAGCTGGGCGGCTGGCTGGTGACCCGCCGTGACCTCGCGCTGAGGGTGATGCGGGACGCGGCCACCTTCACCGTCGACGATCCCCGGTTCTCCACCGCGCAGGTCGTCGGGCCGAGCATGCTGTCCCTGGACGGCGACCAGCACACGCGCCACCGCCAGGCCTTCGTCGCTCCCTTCCGCCCTCGTGCCGTGCGCGAGGGGTTCGCCTCCTTCATCGAGCGGGAGTCCGACCGCCTCCTGGCCGCACTGGAACCGGCGGGCGCCGGCGAACTGCGCGGTGCCTTCGCCGGCCCGCTCGCCGTCGCCGTCGTGGCCGAGGCACTCGGGCTGGAGGGCGTCGACGCGGCCACGGTGCTGTCCTGGTACGACGCCATCGTGCGGTCGGTCTCGGACATCACCGCCGGACACGCGGCGGGGCCCGCGGGGGCCGAGGCGTACGCGCGGCTCCGGGCGGCGGTGGAAGCCACGGTCGCCGACGGGGGAGCGGCCTCGCTCCTCAGGGCCGCCGCCGGGCAGCTGGAACCGGCCGAGGTGGCGCCCAATGCCGCGGTCCTGATGTTCGGAGGCATCGAGACCACCGAGGCGATGATCACCAACGCGCTGCTGCAACTGCTGCGCCACCCCGACCAGCTCGCTCTCGTCCGGGGCGACGCCGATCTGCTCGACAACGCGATCGAGGAGTCGCTGCGCCTGGAACCCGGCGCGACGCTGGTGGACCGCTACGCCACCCGGGACACCGTCCTCGGCCCGGCCACGATCCGCCGGGGCGAGGCGGTCTCGGTCTCCCTCGCGGGCGCCAACCGCGACCCGGCGGCCTTCCCCGACCCCGATCGGTTCGACGTCCGCCGGGAGAACGCGCGGCTCCAACTGGCGTTCGCACACGGCCCCCACCACTGCATCGCCGCGCACCTCGCCCGCCTGGAGACCCGCATCGCCCTCCAGCACCTGCTCGAACGACTCCCCGCCCTGCGCCTCGACCCGGACCTCCCCGCGACTCCGTACGGCCTGGTCTTCCGGAAGCCGTCCAGCCTGCATGTGCTGTGGGGTGGTCCGGCCTGACCGCTCATCGGCCGATCGCGTTGAGGGCGTCGAGCAGGTGAGGGCTCGCCGGTGAGCCCTCGTCCGGCAGGCCCGGCGTGCGGTGGAGCTCGCCGTCGACGAGCTCGTAGTGCCCGATGGCCCGCAGGGGCGGCGAGTAGACGTGGATCGTGACGGCGCCGGCGTCGTGGTCCATCCGGTGGACGCCCGAGCCGGGGAAGGAGAAGGACTCGCCCGGCCCGTACCGCCGGGCGCGGCGCGGACCACCCACGGGCAGCCCCTCCTGCCAGGCGGTGCCCTCGAGCACGTGCACGCCGACACAGGATCCCTGGTGGTCGTGGTAGCCGGTGTCGCGCGACTCCCACCAGGTGTTCAGCCATGCCTCCGAAGTCTCGTTCCGCCACAGCAGGAGATACGAGCCGGGGCCGGAGCGGTCCAGCGCGGTGGTGTCGACGAAGGCCGCCGCCCGGCGGGCCCGGTCCGCGCATTCCTCGGGCAGGAACGGGCGGTCGGACACGCCGAGTTCGGCGAGGGAGGTGGTGTCGATGGCGGTCGCGTTCATGGTCAGTCCTTTGTGCGGTACGGAGCGGGTGTCTCACCGGAGGGGCAAGGGACCGTCGTCGCTGCTCCCGGTGAGCAGCCGACGCGGATTGGCGCTGCGAAAGGCGGACGCCGCGGCTTCGCCCAGACCGAAGCCGGGGTGGCGCGGCGGCTCCGCGTAGGGCCGGTCCGAGCCCTGGACGACGGCGTCGACACCGAGAGCGCTGACGATCGCCTCGACGGCGCGCGGACCGTACGAGGACGTCTCGACGAACACATCCGGGTCCCACCCCGATGCCGCCGCCGTCGCCCCGGGCGGCGAAGCGCTCCCCGTGCAGCGGAGCGAGCCCGGCCAGCAGCGCGAAGCACACCCGCAGCCTCGGATGGCGCGCGCGGCCGAAGGCCCGGAAGGCGAACCAGGCCGAGTGCATCTGCTGGACGTAGGGGACCATCGCGGGCCACCAACCGGGCCCTTCGGACCGGCCGGCGGCGGGCCCCGGGTGGACGAACAGCGGGAGGTCGCGCTCTTCGAGCAGATCGAGCAGCGGGGCGCACCGCGCGTAACCGGCGGCGTCGGCAAGGGCGTTCGCGGGGAGCTGGAGGCCGACGAACCCCCGGTCGAGGTCCTCGGCCGTCGCCCGCGCGTCGATGTCCCGCACACAGGCGGCGGCCCAGGCGCCGAACGGCTCGGGAAGCGCGGCCGCGCCCTCGTGGTAGGCGTCGAGCAGGGGCCGGGACTCGGCCGAGGGCAGCCACTCCACGCCGATCGGGGCGGACAGCGAGACGAGTGCCCGGCCGAGGCCGTCGGCGGTCGCGAGCTCCGCGCGTCGGGTCACGTCGTGGTCGGCGGGCGCGATCCCGTACGGCGGCTCACCGTCCAGGATCAGCGTCCAGCCGTCCAGGAACGGCGGTTCACCGCGGGACCGCAGGGCCGCCACCAGTGAGGGACTCCACAGATGCTGGTGCACGTCGACGTTCGTCATGACAGTCCTCCCACCGCATCCCGCAGGGCGCTACGAATGCCGTCCGCACCCAGGACGTCACGGTGCACCGCCTCCACGTCCACCCCGCAGGGCCGGTCGTCGTCCAGGCGGGGCACGATCTCCCGGATCGCCCGGTGCAGCAGCCGAGGTCCGCGTCCCAGGACGGACGGCGCGGCCAGGTCCACGGCCTGGGCGGCGACGACGGCCTCAACGGCGAGCAGCTGCCGCAGCCGGACGAGCATCGTGAGCAGCCGCCGTGCCCCCAGCGCCGCATTGGTCGAGTCGTCCTCGACGGCGTCGGCGCCGTGACGGGGGTCGGTGCACACCGGAACGGACAGCATGCGGATCTCGGCGACGAGCGCCTGAGCCGTCTTCGTCAGCGGCGCGAAGCCCGAGCGCTCCGGACCGTACGGCGAGAGATTGGCGGGAAGTCCGCTGACGGCGGGGACGAGCAGCCGCCGCATGCGCTCGGCGGAGAGCGACGCGGTCTGCGTCAGGGCCAGCGCGAGGGTGTCGAAGGCGAGGGCCAGGGCCGGGGTGTGGAAATTGCCGGAGGAGAGAATCTCGCCCGTGTCGGGCAGGACCACCGGGTTGTCTCCGCAGCCGTTGAGCTCCGGCCGCAGCGCTGAGTCCGCGAAGTCCAGCGCGGCGTGCAGCGCCCCGTGCACCTGGGCGGCACAGCGCAGGCTGACGGGGTCCTGGACCCGGCGCGCGTGCCGGGGATCGCCCAGCTCACCGCCGTCCAGCAGGGCGAGCAGCTCGCCGGCCGCGCGGGACTGGCCGGGAGCGGGGCGCAGGCCCAGTACCCGGGCGTCGAGCGGGCTCGTGTTGGCCCGGAAGCCCTCGTAGGTCAGAGCGGTGACCGCCTGGGCCAGGGTGAGGACGGCGGCCGCCTCGTGCAGGGCGAGGGCGCCCGGTCCGGCCGCGAGCGGGCTGGCGCTGCACAGCACATGGCCGTCCTTCGGGCCGAGTGCGGCGGGAGTGAGCCCGGCCTGCCGCAGTGCCGTGCCGCCGTCGAGCACCGCACCGTCGTATTCGGCGCTGCCCTCTCCGATGACGACCAGGCCGACATGGGCCATCTGGCACAGGTCGGAGGCGCCGATCGATCCCACCTCGGGGATCACCGGATGCACCCGCGCGTTGAGCATGTCCACCAGCAGCCGCGCGATCTCCGGCCGCACCCCGCTGCCTCCGCCGGCGATCCCGTTGACGCGGGCGAGGACGGCGGCACGCACCAGGGGGACGGGCAGCGGATCGCCGACGGCGTTGGCCCGCCCTCGGACGGTACGGACGCTGAACTCCCCTAGTTCCTCGCGTGGCAGTGCGTACGACGCACGGGTGCCCAGCCCGGTCGTCAGCCCGTACGTCGGCACCTGGCGGTCGACGACGTCGTCGACGACGGCCCGGTCGAGGGTGAGGCGCGGGAGTACCCCGTCCGCCAGGACGACCCCGGCGCCGTGGTGGGCGACGGCGACGACATCGTCGTAGGACAGCGTCCGCCCGTCGATGACGATCCGCGTCATGAGAACCGCAGCTTCTGGCCCAGGCCGCGCTCTTCGGCCTTCCTCAGCATGGCCGCACCCAGCGCGATGTCGGAGAGGGAGAGCCCGCGGTGCCAGAACAGGTTCGTCTCGTCCGCGCTCTCCCGGCCGGGCTTGCGGCCGGCGACGATCTCGCCCAACTCGGCGTGCAGATTGCTCTCGTCGAGTCTGCCGCTGTCGACGTGGGCGCGCAGCGCGCCGAACGGTCCGGCGTGCGCCTGGCCCCAGTCGTCGACGACGATCTTGTCCATGACGTCGGTGAGGGAGAGTTCGACGGCGCTGTTCGTTCCGTAGGGCACGACCAGGGAGCCGGGGGCGATCCATTCGGTCCTCAGCAGCGGCTCCGGGCGCTCCAGCCGGGAGGCCTCCACCACGATGTCCGCGCCTTCCACGCAGGTCTTCCAGTCCTCGGTCACGACGACGGGCTTGCCCAGCTCCCGCTGAAGCCGCTCGGCGAAGGCCTCCCGGCTCTCGGGGCGGCGCGAGTGGACACGGATCTCGGTGAGGTCGAAGATCCGGTCGAGCAGGCGGACGTTCCAGTACGACGTGGCGCGGGCGCCGATGTGCCCGAGCACCTTGGCGTCCGGGCGGGCCAGATGCCGCGCCCCTAGCGCGGTGAGGGCGCCGGTGCGCATCTCGGTGAGGGCGGTGGCGTCGATGACGGCCACCGGCATACCGGTGCGCGGGTCGAAGAGGTTGAGCAGCGCCATCTCGGAGGGCAGGCCCTGCCGGTAGTTGCCCACGTAGTCGCCCACGATCTTGACCCCGGCCAGCGCGAGCGGGGCGACGTAGCCGCGCAGGACGTTGAAGTGGCCGTTGAACGCGGGATCGGGCATGAGGTGGACGCGCGGTTCGATGACCGTTTCCCCGAGGCCCTGGGCGCGCAGCCCGTCCTCGACGGCGTCGAGTATCTCGATGTCGGTCAGCTTGAGCTGTTCGATGTCCGAGCCGTTCAGGAAGGTGAACCAGACCGGATCCATGGGGTGTCTCCCTTGCGTCTGAGCTGGCCAATTGTGAGCGGCACATCAGTCGCGGAACGTGGGCATTTCGGGTGCCCCTGGCCTGATTTCGCACGAACGTAACAGTGCGTTCACGGTTGGCCATTGACTGCCATTCACGCACTCGGAACTGTGCATACGCATATGCAGTCAGGTGAGGGGCAGCCTTGATCAAATTCGATGCGGTGAGCAAGAACTATCCAAACGGGACCACGGCCGTGGACGACCTGTCCCTGGAGTTGGCCGAGGGCGGCATCACGGTCCTGGTCGGCCCCTCCGGCTGCGGCAAGACCACGACCCTGCGCATGATCAACCGCATGGTGGAGCCGACCGCCGGCACGGTGAGCCTGCGTGGCCGGGACATCCGGGAGGTCAACGCCCCCGAGCTGCGCCGGGGCATCGGGTACGTGATCCAGCACGCGGGGCTGTTCCCGCACCGGACCGTCCTCGACAACATCGCGACGGTGCCGCTGCTGCTCGGCTGGAGCCGGAAGAGGGCGCGGGCGCGGGCGGCGGAGCTGCTGGAGCTGGTGGGCCTCCCGGCCCAGCTGGCGGGGCGCTACCCCAGCCAGCTCTCCGGCGGCCAGCAGCAGCGCGTCGGGGTGGCCAGGGCGCTGGGCGCCGATCCGCCGGTGCTGCTGATGGACGAGCCGTTCAGCGCGGTCGACCCGATCGTGCGGGCGGAGTTGCAGGCGGAGTTCATCCGGCTGCAGAAGGAGCTGCACAAGACGATCGTGTTCGTCACCCACGACATCGACGAGGCGATCAAACTCGGCGACAACATCGCGGTGTTCCGTACCGGAGGCAGGCTCGCGCAGTTCGACACCCCCGAGCGGCTCCTCGCTCACCCCGCCGACGACTTCGTGGCCGGCTTCGTCGGGCAGGACCGGGGCATTCGCCGGCTGTCCTTCGTCAAGGCGGCCGAGGTGCCGCTGCGCGACGGCGCGGTGCTGCCGCTGACCTCGCCCGTGACCCGGGCCAGGGCCGCGGACGAGCCGTGGGTGCTCGTCGTCGACGACGAAGGGCGGCCGCTCGGCTGGGCCGCGGTCACGCGGCTGCCGCAGAGCGGCACTCTCGCCGACGTGCCTCTCACACCGCTCGGCCACACCTTCAGCATCGTCGACGACTCGGCGCGCGCCGCCCTCGACTCGGCGCTCCTGTCGCCCTCCCGGCTGGCGGTGGGCGTGGACGCGGACGGCGCGGTCGTCGGGGTCGTCGACGCGCACGAACTGTCCGCGGTGGCGGCCGCGGTCGATGCGGGGACGGCGGCCGCGGCGGAGACGGCGGCCGCGGCGCCCGTAGCCGGAGCCGGCATCCCGGGCGGTGGCGAGCGATGAGCGACGGTGAACCGCTGGTCCGGTGGGACTGGATCGGCGACCACATCGGCGAGCTGACCGACTACACCGTGGTCCACCTGCGACTCGGCCTGCTGCCGGTGCTGTTCGGGCTGATCATCTCGGTGCCCGTCGGCATCCTCTGCCACCGCTGGCGCCGGCTCTACCCGCCGGTGCTGACCGTGGTCAACATCCTGTACTCGATCCCGTCACTGGCCCTGTTCATGATCTTCGTCAAGTACACCGGGCTGACGGAACGCACCGTGATGATCCCGCTGACGCTCTACACCCTGTCGGTCCTGGTGCCCAACGTCGTGGACGGGCTGGCCTCGGTCCCCGAACCGGTCCGCCAGGCGGCCACCGCACTCGGCTTCGGCCCGGTACGCCGAGTCGTCCAGGTGGAACTGCCGATCGCCGTACCCGTCGTCATCGCCGGCGTACGCGTCGCCGCCGTCTCCTCCATCAGCCTCGTCGCCGTGGGACAGCTGATCGGGCAGGGCGGCCTCGGCTACTACATCACCCGGGGCCTCCAGCTCGACTTCACGACCCCGATCGTCACCGCGATCGTGCTGATCATGCTGCTCGCGCTCGCCACCGACGCACTGCTGGTCCTGGCGCAGCGCCTGCTCACCCCTTGGTCCCGGAACAAGGTGACGGCGACATGAACGATCTCCTGAACCAACTCGGACTCGTGGCGGACTGGTTGACGTCCTCGAAGCAGTGGCACGGGGCGGAGGGAATCCCGCAGCGGCTCCTGGAGCACCTCACCTACAGCGGCCTGGCGCTGCTGTTCGCCGCCCTGATCGGGCTGACGCTCGGGCTGCTCGTCGGGCACACCGGCCGCGGGGCGTTCGCCGTGGCCAGCGTCGCCAACCTCGCGCGGGCGATCCCCACCTTCGGCCTGGTGGTCCTCGTCGTGACGCTCGCCGGGCTCAGCACCACTCCCGTACTGGTCGCCCTCGTGGCGCTCGCGGTCCCGCCGATCCTCATCAACACCTTCGAGGGAGTCCGGGGCGTGGATCCCGCGACCAGGGATGCCGCGCGCGGGGTCGGCATGACCGAGTGGGAGGTCCTGGTGCGGGTGGAGGTGCCGATGGCGCTGCCGCTGATCCTCCTCGGCCTGCGGGTCGCCGCCATCCAGGTCGTGGCGACCGCGACCGTCGCCGCCTACCCCGGTCTCGGCGGCCTGGGCCGCTTCATCGTCGACGGGCTCTCCCGCAACGACTACGAACTCGTCATCGGCGGCTCCACCGTCGTGGTCGTCCTGGCGCTCGTCGTCCAGATCCTGTTCACCGCGCTGCGGCGCGTCATCGTCTCGCCGGGCCTCAGAGTCGCGGCGTCCAAGTCCTGAGTTCTTCACCAGGTTTGTTCCGAGCCTTCGGGCTCCGAGAAAGGAAACACCCATGCGAGCCATCCACCGCGGCGCCGCCTTCGTTCTGATCTCAGCCCTGTCGCTGACCGCCTGCGGCGGCTCCGGCGACAGCGACGACAACCCGCTGACGGGCAGCGGCGGGGGCAGTGGCAGCGGCGACGGCAAGTCCATCGTCGTCGGCTCGGCCAACTTCCCGGAGAACCAGTTGCTCGCCGAGATCTACGCCGAGGCCCTGGAGGCCAAGGGCCTGAAGGTGACCCGCAAGTTCGACATCGGGGCCCGTGAGGTCTACTACGACCAGGTGGTCAAGGGCGGCATCCAGGTCTTCCCGGAGTACAACGGCGCCCTGCTGGCGACGGCGGTCGACAAGACCAGCACCGCGACCGGTACGGACGACATCAACGCCGAACTGAAGAAGAAGCTTCCGTCGTCGGTGGAGATCCTCGACTCCGCCGAGGCCGAGGACAAGGACTCGGTCACGGTCACCGCGGCCACCGCCAAGAAGTACAACCTCAAGACCCTCGCCGACCTCAAGCCGGTCGCGGGGGAGTGGACGATCGGCGCCGGCTCGGAGTTCAAGACCCGTACGCAGGGCTGGATCGGTCTGAAGAAGATCTACGGCGTCGAGTTCGGGAAGTTCCAGCCGCTCGACGCGGGTGCCCAGAGCACCCTGCTGAAGCTGCTGAACTCGGGCAAGGTGCAGGCCGCCAACATCTACACCACCGATCCCGCCATCGTGGAGGACAAGCTGGTGGTGCTGGAGGACCCGAAGAACCTCTTCTCCTCGCAGAACGTCACGCCCCTCGTCCACAAGTCCGCGGTCGACGACACCGCCAAGGCAGCGCTGAACGGTGTCTCGGCCAAGCTCACCACCGAAGACCTGCTGGAGATGATGAAGAAGCTCGTCAACGACAAGGAGGACGCCGGCACGGTCGCGAAGGAGTGGCTGACGAAGGCCGGCCTCGTGTCCTGACCGGCCCGGTCAGGCCGACACTGCCCGGCCGGCCTCGTGTCCTGAACCGGCCCGGCCAGGTCGGCACTGCCCGCCCCGGCCCGGCCGCAAGGCGACGTCGACCGCAGGTCCAGCCACCCTCCAGCACCCGGGACGAGTATCTGGAGACGCCGGGGATGGCCCGGCATTCGGATGCGGTGATGCGGGGGGTGGCCTGCCCATGGACGTGACGGCGGTCGAGGCGTTGTTCCAAGTCGCGGGAGATGTCCAGCGGGGTGGGTCCGGCGGCGGGCTCCTCCTGGACCGTCGCCGTCTCCGTGTGCACCTGCGCGGACCGGACGCCCGGGACGACGAGGCCCGCCTGGGCGAGACGCCGGCCGCCGTCGGGCCGGACCTGGGCGAATACACCTTGACCGACCTCCTCGGGAGCATCTTCGACCTCACCCACCGTCAACTGTCGGAGCAGCGACCCGCTTGAGCGGGCGACAGGCCCGAGATTTCCCCAGGCCTCCTCCGGCGCCTGTGGCGAGGTCGAGGTCTCAGGACAAGGCCCGCGGCGAGGAGGCAGCGCCCATGTCCGGCTTCGTACTCACCCCCACCGACACGGCGAGCGAGGTCCGGGAGGCCGCCGAACTGGCCGCCCGGCACGCCGCGGCCGCGGACCACGTGGGCCGGCTGCCCGGCGAGGTCGTGGCCGCGCTGATCGCGGCGGGCTTCGCACGGCACTTCGTGCCGGTCCGCTGGGGTGGGCGGGCGGGCGGCTTCGCGGAACTCCTGGACACCGTCTCCGTGGTGGGCGAGGGCTGCACCTCCGCCGCCTGGATCGCCGCGGTCGTCGCCGGCGCAGCCCGGATGGGCGCGTACCTGCCGGAGGAAGGGCAGCACGAACTGTGGTCCGCCGGCGCTGACACCGTGATCGCCGCAGCGCTCAACCCCAGCGGGCATGCCGTCCCCGACACCGGTGGCTGGCGGCTCACCGGGGAGTGGCCGATGGTCAGCGGCGTGGACTTCGCCGACTGGACGCTGGTGTGCGCGCTGGTGCCCCGGGGCGAGCGGACGGTGGCCCGGGTCTTCGCCGTGCCGCGCCGCAACTACCGCGTCGTGGACACGTGGTTCAACGTCGGCATGCGCGCCACGGGCAGCAACACCCTTGTAGCGGATGAGGTGTTCGTTCCCCGGCACCGGTCCGTCGCGCGCGGCGACGTACGGCGAGGCCGGGCCGTCGGCTCCGACGCGCCCTGCCACACCGCCCGACTGCGCACGATCAGCGGCACGTTGTTCGCCGCCCCCGTGCTCGGCGCGGCCCGCGCGGCCGTGCGGGCCTGGACGGGGCGACTGGCCGGCAAGCCCGCGCGGGAGTCGCTCGCGCCCATGGACAACCCACTGGTGCGGGGCGTGCTCGCCCGGGCCGAGGGCGAGATCGAGAGCGCGGCCCTGTTGCTGCGCCGCGTGGCCCAGGGCGGCGACGCCGGGCCGGGCGGCGAGGACGAACAGGCCCGCGCGCCACGGGACTGCGCGCTGGCCGCGGACCAGTTGGTCGACGCGGTGGAACGGCTGTTCCGCTCGGCCGGCTGCGGCGCGCAGGCGCAGGACGACCCGCTCCAGCGGATCTGGCGTGACGTGCACTGTGCGGCGAGCCACATCGCTCTGCGCTTCGACCCGGCGGGCGGCGCGTACGGCGGTCAGCCGCTGGGCGCCGGTTGACGCCGTCGGCGGACCTGAGAGAAGAAAACCACGCGGTGACGGGGAAACAGGACGTGACCATTCCCCTTCGGCCGGGACCGGCGACGGACCGGCACCCGCTCCGCGCCCGTCGCGGCCATTTCCGTGGCCCTGGCCACAGGCTCCCGTAACTGCCGCTGCAGTAGACTTCGAAACGCGGTTACGGGGATCCAGGGGGAGATGTGGAAAAGAGCGGCACAGCGACCAATCGCCCGGCGAGGTGGAATTCTCCTTTCCGTTTTTCCGAGGGTCCGCGCGGATGCGGAATTTCGGATGCCCGCCGGTTCGCATCGGACGTCTTCGGAGGTTAGGTGACTCCGGAACCTGTGCGGATAGTCGTCGTCGACGACCATCGCCTGCCACGTGAAGCGCTCTGCCATGTCCTGGACTCCGAGCCGGATCTGGAGGCGCACGGCGTCGACTCCGGCCCGTCCGCGGTGCGAGCGGTCACCGAGTGCCGGCCTGACGTCGTCCTGCTGGACATCGCGACGCCCGGCCCGGACCCGGCGTCGGCGGTGCGCGAACTGCTGGACTGCGGCCACCCGGTGGGGATCGTCGTGCTGCACGCGCAGAGCGACCTTCTGCTCATGCAGCGGCTGCTGGACCTGGGCGTGTGCGCCTACCTGCACAAGAGCGTCAGTCAGGGCCTGCTGCTGTCGACCGTCCGGGACATCGCGGGCGCCAAACAGCAGACGGTCACCATCACCGTGCCGTCGGGCTGCGCGCGGGCCGGGACCGTGGTGCCGCAGCCGGCGGCGGAACCGGCCCGGGACATGCCGGCTTCCGATCTGCTCTCGGCGCGGGAGCTGGTGGTGCTGACCCTGGTGGCCGAGGCGCTGACCAACCGTCAGGTCGCCTCGCGGATGGACATCACCGAGGCCACGGTCAAGCGCCACCTGCGCAACATCTTCTCCAAGCTGGGCGCAACCTCGCGCATCGACGCGGTCAACAAGGCGATCAACGCCCTGGTCATCCAGCCCCCGGCGGCGCGCCGCGACCGGTGAGCACGCGCGGCGTCTCAGGGCGCTGCTTCGAAAGAGGCATCACCAGAGGCAGCACCGGAGCGGCACCGCGTGCCGACGGCTGACGAGGGGTCTGACCGACTGATCAGTAACAAGGAATTCACAATTGACGAACCTGATTTTACTTGTTTGTGGTGGAGTTTCGCGGCCGCGGTATCCAAAGAGGTATTCGCCTACGTCTTTTGGCGTTCCCGGTGGCTCAAGCCCGGCTCGAGGGAGGCTTGGAAGATTGTGGCGTGCGGCCCACTGAAAGGGCATTGTTGCACCCGCGGGCTCGGTTGGAAACTGGTTGAAAGCGAATCGATTCCGCATCGAGGGGAACGGGCAACTCTGGACGGGGGAAAAGATCGTGGTCACGATCAATGTGCTGGGACAATTGGAGGTCATCGCGGGCGGGCGCGACCTGGCGCCGACCGCACCGCGGGTGAAGGCGGTGCTGGCGCTGCTGGCGCTCAACGCGAACCGGGTGGTCAGCACCGACACCCTCTTCGCCGAACTGTGGGACGACCGGCCGCCGCGCAGTGCGGCCACCACTCTGCAGACCTACGTCTACCAACTGCGCCGGATCCTGGACTCCGCTCCGCAGGGTGAGCGGCGCTGCGACATCGTCACCCGGGCGCCGGGCTACGAACTGCGCACGGGGCGGACCGACGCCGAGCGCTTCCTGGCCCTGTCCGAACAGGGCCGCTGCTTGTGGCGCCAGGGCCATGTCGCGGAGGCCGCCGAGCGGCTGCGGCAGGCGCTCGGCCTCTGGCGCGGCCACGCGCTGGCCGACATCAACCTGGGGCCGGAGCTGACCATCCACAAGGCGCACCTGTGCGAACTGCGGCTGCGCATGCTGGAGTTGCGCATCCAGGCGGACGCCCGGCTCGGCCGGCACCAGGATCTGATCCCCGAACTGCGCTCGCTCGTCGCCGAACACCGGCTCAACGAGCGGCTGCACGCCCAGCTGATCGACTCGCTGCGCGCGACCGGCTGTCGCGCCGAGGCGCTGCGGGCGTACCAGGATCTACGCCGGGTGCTCAAGACCGAGCTGGGCCTTGAGCCCGCCCCGGAGGTCCAGCGGCTGCAGGCCGAGGTGCTCAGCGGCGTACGCGGCGGCTCGGTGAGCGGCGCCCTGCTGCGCACCGGCTGACCCGGCGTCACCCACCCACCCGAGAGGTCCGGGACGCAGCGATCGCTGCGTCCCGGACCGGCTCGCGGCTGCCCGCTGCGCCCCCGGAGGCGGGGCGGCGACGCAGTCATCGTCCCGTGAGGAGAACCCTGGCAATGACGCATGATCCATCCCTTTCCGTGGCGGGCGAGGCGAAAGACGACCCGCCCCCCTCCCGCAGCACGGCGCGTGCGGTGGTCACGTACGGGCTGCTGGTCCTCGTGCCGCTGGCGCTGGCGCTGCTGCTCCTGAAGTACGGCATCGCCCACCCGGTGAAGGAGACCGCAGGCGCGACGAAGCCGAGCGAACCGGCCGACCTGTTCGGCCAGGTGATGGTGGCCGGGGTCGTGGTGGTCGCGGCGGCGGGGCTGATGGGCCTCGCGGCCCGCGCGGTCGGCCAGTCGCCGGTGGTCGGCGAGATCCTGGCCGGCCTGCTGCTCGGACCTTCGGTGTTCGGGGCGCTGGCTCCCGGTGTCTCCAAGGAGGTGTTCCCACCGGAGGTCACGCCGGCCATGAACACCCTGGCGCAGGTCGGCGTGGTCTTCTTCATGTTCCTGATCGGCCTGGAGATGCCGCTGACCATGCTGCGCAGGCTCGGCGGCAAGGTTCTCTCCGCCGGGCACGCGGCGGTCGCGGTGCCGTTCCTGCTGGGCATGGCCGCGGCCCTGTGGCTGCGCGACGACTACCAGCCGGACGGTGTGGAAGCCACGCCGTTCCTGCTGTTCGTGGCGCTGTCGGTGTCGGTCACCGCGTTCCCGGTGCTGGCCCGGATCCTCTCCGACCGCGAGCTGATCGGCACCCGGCTGGGCGCGATGGGGCTGGCGATGGCCGGCGTCGGCGACGTCACCGCCTGGTGTGCGCTGGGCGTGGTGGTCGCCGAGGCGCGCAACGACTCGCCGCTGGGTGTACTGGTCGCCGTGGCCGAGGTGGTGGCCTTCACGCTGGTGCTGTGGTTCGTGGTGCGCCCTGCGCTGGCGCAGGTGTTGCGGGTCCTGGAGAGCCGGCGCGGCGGGGTGCTGCCGATCGGCATGCTGATCACGGCCTTCGTGCTGATCTGCGCGGTGATCACCAATGTGTTCGGGGTACACGCGATCTTCGGCGCCTTCCTGGCGGGCGTGGTGATGCCGCGTTCCTCCCGGACGGTGAGGGACTTCGCACACCGGACCGAGGGCCTGGCGCTCTGGTTGCTGCTGCCGTTCTTCTTCGCGGCGGTGGGCATGCAGACCCGGCTGCAGTCGGCGTTCTCGCTCTCAGCGCTCGGTGTGCTGGCGCTCATCCTGCTGGTGGCGGTGGCCGGAAAGGTCGGCGGGACGTTCGCCGCGGCCCGGCTGGCCGGTGAGGGCAACCGGGAGGCACTGGGGCTCGGCGTGATGATGAACTGCCGCGGCCTGACGGAGCTGGTGGTGCTCAACGTCGGCCTCTCGCTGGGGGTGATCGACTCCCGGCTGTTCGCGGTGCTGGTGGTGATGACCCTCGTGACCACCATCGCGACGGACCCGCTCCTACGTCTGCTCCGGCTCGACCGGCTGTCACAGCCCTCCGGAGGCGCCTTGCACCCGGCCGAATCCCCCGCCCAGACCCAGGAGACGGCCGGGGCACGCAGGCCATGAGAACCCGGGCGGAATCCGCTCCGATCCCGCCGGGACACATGCCGCGAGCCGCTTCGAGCAGCCGTCGAGCGCCCCGTACGACAGTGGCCGCATGGCAGCTTTCACCGGTGCACCAAGACTCGAAGAGATAGCCGAAGGAATCCACGCCTTCCTGCAGCCCGACGGCGGATGGTGCCTCAACAACGCGGGGCTGGTGGTCGACGGCGGCACCGCGCTGCTGATCGACACCGCCGCAACCGAGGCCCGGGCCGGGCGGCTGCGCGAGCTGGTCGCGGGCGCCGCGCCGCGGCTTCCGCGGCTGCTGGTCAACACCCACTCGCACGGTGACCACACCTTCGGCAACCACCTCTTCCCGGAAGCGGTGGTGGTGGCCGCCGAGCGGACCCGGCAGGAGGCCGTCCGCACCGGGCTGCATCTGACCACCCTGTGGCCCGACGTGGACTGGGGCGCGGTCCAGCCGGCCGCGCCCCACGTCACCTTCGCCGAGGAACTCACGCTGCACGTCGGCGAGCGGGAGGTGCGGCTGCGTGCCTTCGGCCCGGCGCACAGCTCCTGCGACACGGTGGCGTGGCTGCCGAAGAGCCGGGTGCTGTTCGCCGGCGACCTGGTGATGAACGGGGTGACCCCGTTCGTGCTGACCGGCTCGGTCGGCGGCCTGCGCGACGCCGTGGCCCGGCTGCGGGCGCTGGGCGCGGTCACCGTCGTACCCGGGCACGGCCCGGTCGGCGGCCCGGAGCTGCTGGAGACCACCGAGCGCTATCTGACCTGGCTGCTGGACGTGGCCAAGGCCGGCCTCGCCCAGGGCGCTGACCCGCTGGAGGCGGCCCGTGCCGCCGACCTCGGCGAGTTCGCCGACTACCTGGACACCGAACGTGTGGTGCCCAACCTGTACCGCGCCTACGGCGAACTGCGCGGCGGACGCCCGGAGGACTTCGCCGGCATCGACGAGATGGTCCGCGGCATGGCGGAGCTGCACGGCGGCTTCCCCGCCTGCCACGCATGACGACCGGGCGATTCCCACCATCCACACATCCCACGGAGAGAGGACGGACACGTGAGCAAGGGCAACGAGAGCGGCCCGGTCACCCTGATCGCGGTGCTCGAAGCGCCGGTCGAGAACACCGAGGAGTTCATCGCGGGCTGGCGCGCCCACCTGGAACCGATGCGCACCGCGCCCGGCTTCCGCGGTGCCCGCCTGCACCGGGCGTTGCGCGCGGACCACCGCTTCCAGCTGGTCGCGGTGGCCGACTGGGCGTCCGCCGCGGACCTGGCCGCCGCGGTGGCCGGCGAGCAGGGCGGCCCGGGTGCGCAGAAGTACGCCAAGACCGTCCACCGGGGTGTGTACCGGGTGATCGGCGAGGTCGCGTCCGGGCAGCGGCCGGACGGCGCGGGCGTGACCATGGTCAACGCCTTCGAGCTGCCGAACGAGCGGGTCGAGGAGTTCCTGGACGCCTGGCGCCCCCGGGCGCAGCGGGCCAGTGAGTCACCGGGCTTCGTCGACTTCCGCATGCACCAGGCGGTCGGCGACGCCTCCCTGCCGCTGGTGAACGTCGCGCACTACACCAGCGTCGAGGCGTGGAAGGCCCTGCAGGCCGACCCGGAGTTCCAGGCCAGGAAGGCCGTCAACCCGCCGTACGCCACGGCCAATCCGGGCCTGTTCGAGGTGGTCGCCGAGGTGCTCTGACCCTCGGGCGGCCGCTTCCACGCGGGCTTGAGCGGGCCACGAGAGCGCCCGCACAGACTTCTTGACGTCTTGTTACCAGCAGGAGGAGCGATGGTGGATCAGGCTACGACCGATGTGGTGATCCTCGGCGGCGGCCTCGCGGGCCTCACGCTCGCGGTCCAGCTCAAGAACGCCCGTCCGGAGACGGACGTGGTGATCCTCGACAAGCGGGAGGGCCTGGCGCCGGAGGCGGCGTTCAAGGTCGGCGAGTCGACGGTGCCGGCGGGCGCGCACTACTTCGCCCAGATCATCGGGATGAAGGAACATCTGGAGAAGTTCCACCTGAAGAAGAACGGCCTGCGGTTCTTCCAGCCCGCGGGCGGCAACGAGGAACTCACCAAACGGATCGAACTCGGCCCGCGGGAGTTCCCGGCGCACGACAACTACCAGATCGACCGCGGCCGGTTCGAGAACGAGCTGACCCGGATGGCCCTGGACGCCGGCGTGGACCTGCGTCAGGGCGCCTCGATCACCGACGTCGAGCTCCGCGAGGGCGACGAGGACCACACGGTTTCCTACACCCAGGGCGGCGAGGAGCGTGCGATCAGCGCCCGCTGGCTGGTCGACGCGGCCGGCCGCGCCCACTTCGTCAAGCGCAAGCTGGGCCTGTCCCGCGAGGAGGCGCACACCATCAACGCCTCCTGGTTCCGCCTCACGGGCGGCATCGACCTGGAGGAGTGGGGCAAGGACGACCCGCGGTGGATGGAGCGGATGAACCGTACCGGCATCCGCAAGTTCTCCACCAACCACCTGATGGGCGACGGCTACTGGGTGTGGCTGATCCCGCTGGGCTCGGACCACATCTCGGTCGGCGTCTGCGCCGACCCGCGGATCCACCCGTACGAGGAGATCCAGACCTTCGAGAAGGTCCAGGAGTGGCTGCGCGCCAACGAGCCGCAGCTGGCCGAGGTGGTCGACGGGCGCACCGATGACGTCGCGGACTTCATCACCCTGAAGGACTTCGCCTTCGGCACCGAGCGGGTGTACTCGCCCGACCGCTGGATGCTGGTCGGTGAGGCCGGCGCCTTCGCGGACGCCTTCTACTCCCCGGGCTCGGACATGATCGGCTACGGCAACAGCGTCACCACGGACCTGGTCACCCGCGACTTCGCCGGCGAGGACATCGCCGAGCGGCTGGAGTTCTACAACGACTTCCACCTGCGGACCTTCCGGTTCGTGGTCTCCAAGGTCGAGGACCACTACCTGGCCTTCGGCAACCCCGCGGTGATGGTGCCGAAGCTGTGCTGGGACGCCATGCTCAACCACGTCGGCGTCGTGCTGATCTTCGTCAAGAACCGCTTCCTGGACTACGGGTTCATGCAGCGGGTGCGCGGCGACATCGAGAAGCTGTTCGCGGTCAACGACCGCGTCCAGCAGATCTTCCGCGACTGGAACGAGCTGGAGAAGGTCGTCACCGACGGCCCGGCCAACGCCTACGTGCCGGCCAAGGCGATCAAGGACAGCCACGCCACTCTCGTGGTCGACTACAGCGACGACGAGCTGGCCGCCGAGATCGCCCGCGACGTCCGGGTCGCCGAGGCGCTCGCGGTCGCCATCTTCCACCGGGCGGCCCGCAAGCTCGGCGTCACCCTGAGCCCGGAGACGCCGGTCAACCCGTACGCGATCAGCCTGCGTCCCGACAACTGGCAGACCGACGGCCTGTACACCGGGCCCGTGCTGCTGACGCTGGCCCAGGCGGAGGAGATCTCCGAGGGCAGCCAGGGCCTCTTCGTCGACCCGCTGCTCGACGGTGCGGCATGAGCGAGCGCGGCACGACGGGCGTACTGCAGCCGGACCCGGCCCTGGTGGACCCGCAGGCGCTGCGCAGCGTCTGCGCCAACTGGGCCACCGGCGTCACGGTGATCACCAGCGGCAGCACCGAGCGCACGACGGGACTGACGGTGAACTCCTTCACCTCGGTCTCGCTCGATCCGGCGCTGATCCTGGTCTGCATCCACAACGACTCGGGTGAACTGCCTGTCCTGCGGCGGACCGGCGCCTTCGCGGTGAACATCCTGGCCGCCGACCAGGAGGAGCTGTGCCGGTCCTTCGCCAGCCGGCACACCCGGCACACCGCCAAGGCCGACACCCGGCCGGGGATCAGCGGCGTGCCGGTGCTCTCCGACGCGCTGGCGTATCTGGAGTGCCGGATCGAACGCGAGGTGGACGCCGGCGACCACGTGATCGTCATCGGCGAGGTGATCGACCTGGCCGTGCAGCGCGAGGAGGGGCCGCTGACCTTCTTCCGCAACACCTTCCACCGGCTGCCGGCCGCCTCCTGAACACCGAGGGCTGCCGCCCCCTGAACAGCGAGAGCTGCCGCCTCCTGAACACCGACAGCTGCCGCCTCCCGAACACCCGAGAGCTGAGGAGAAGACAGATGCCCACCGCCGGGTTGTCCACCGCCGCGGCCGTGCTCGCGCCGGCCGCGGGCCGCCGCGCCGAGGCCGCCGAACGGGTCCGCGAGGTCGACCCCGCCGTGATGGGGGAGCTCGTCCGGGCGGGATTCGCCCGGCACTTCGCCCCCGCGGCGGTCGGCGGCGACGCCGGTTCTTTCACCGAGCTGGTCGAGGCGGTCGAGGTGATCGCCGAGGAGTGCCCGGCCAGTTCCTGGTGCGCCTCGCTGATCGCCTCCATCGCCCGGATGGCGGGGGCGTTCCTGCCCGAGCGGGGCCAGGCGGCGATCTGGGCGGCCGGCCCCGACGCGGTGCTGGTGGGGTCGGTGACGCCGTTCGGCACCGCCCGGCCGGCCCCCGGCGGGTGGCTCGTCGCCGGCCGCTGGCCGTACATCAGCGGCGTCGCCTACTCGGACTGGGCCCTGATGTGCGGTCTGGTGGAGTCCGGCACGGGCAGCGAGGCCCGGCTGTTCGCCCTGCCGCGCTCCGCGTACCGGATCGAGGACACCTGGCACAGCGTCGGCATGGCCGCCACCGGCAGCAACACCCTGGTCCTCGACGAGGTGTTCGTGCCCGAGCACCTCTCCTTCGACCGGGCCGACCTGTTCGCCGGGCGCACCAGCGAGGCGTGGGGCGGGGTGGCGGCGGCCTGCCACCGCGCCCCGCTCCAAGCGGTCAACGGTCTGATGTTCGCCGCGCCGGCGGTCGGCGCCGCCCTCGGCATGGTCCGCATCTTCTCGGCGTACTTCGCGGAGAAGGTCGGCAACGCCCCTCAACTGCCCGGCACCACCGGAGTGCAGGGCGTGCGGGGCTCCGCCGAGCAGGCGCTGGCCCGCTCGGCCGGCGAGGTGGACGCGGCCCGGCTGCTGCTGGAGAGGGCCGCCCGGCTCGCCGACGAGGGTGCCGCCACCAGCCCGCTGGAGACCACACGCAACCTGCGGGACTGCGCCCTCGCCGTCGATCTGTCGGTGACCGCGGTGGACCGGCTGTTCCGCCAGTCCGGCACCCGCGGGCAGGCGGTCTCCGGTCCCATGCAGCGGCTGTGGCGGGACGTCACCGCCATCTCCACCCACGTGGCGCTGCAGTTCGAGCCGGCCGCCCGGGGCTGGGTCGACCAGGTGCTGAAGGCCTGACCCCGGACAATCGCGAAGCGGCCCGGGGGCCGGGGCCCCCGCCCCCCCCCCCCCCCCCCGGGGCCCCCCCCCCCCCCCGCGCCGGGGGGGGGGGGCGCCCCCCCCCCCCGCGCGCCCCCCCCGCCCCGGGGTCGCCCCCCCCCCCCCC
>NZ_JBIWJD010000014.1:0-5739 GCF_044764945.1 Streptomyces sp. NPDC093568
GAGCGAGTAACTCCCACTCCTGATCGGTGAGTTCATGGCGACGTATCACTTCACCATGATCCACCATCCGATGATCTTTGAAGACGGACCCTAGTGCTGCATGTACGCCCCGGTCTCCGGGCTCGCGCCGTCACCCTGAGAAACGGTACGGCGCTGGGGATCCCAGCCATGGCCGAAGCCTCCAGCGCCGTACACACAGGCCGCGCCCGGAATCGCCGTCAGCAGTTCCTGATGCTCCAGACGGGCGTCCAGTAGTAGCGGGAGTTGGAGCTGTACGGTGCCGGGGTGGCGTCGTAGGCGGATCCGTCCGCACCGTAGAAGATCGCCCTCGTACCGGGGGTCTGATCGTTGATCCACGACCCCCAGCCTCCCCACGGCATGCCACGCTTTCCGCATTCGTACCAGCGCAGGGCGTCGCCGTTGAATCCCTCCTGGCTGTAGGCGCAGAACCAGCCACTGTGGACCTGCCCTTGCAGGCATGGGTCGAACGCGGCCCGGGCGCTGTCGCCGGACGTGAAGTCCCTCGGGTGTTTCTCTCCGGGCAGGGCGACCAGCAGAGTGGCATCCCCGCCGAGGTCGATCTCGTTGAGTGCGACCTGTTTCCCGCCGGTCCGCTTCACATATCGGTCGACCTTCGCCTGGAGCGATGCCGTCTGGGCCTTCGTCAAGTGCGCCTTCGCGGCCTGGTCCGCGAAGGGCCCTCCGGCTCTTGCGGCCGAGACGCTCGTGACGTCGGAGCCCGGCGCGGCGGCGGCAGCAGTCGCCCCGGTTCCGAACAGGAGGGCGGCGGCCGCAGTGACGACCGCGAGTATGGGTATGCGCATGGTGTGTTCCCCCGATTCTGATGCCCCCTCGCATGCCAGGGGGTCAATCTGACTTCAGGGTTGTTCGGGACGCATGGGACGGACAAGTCCGGAATCGGCCACTTCGGTTGAAGCCTGAAACTTGTGTGATGTCGTGTCACCCGATGACCGTCCGCCGAGGCAGGCCGCCTGTAGTGCTGTGCCGCTGCCTCCCAAGAGCCGCGGAAAGGGGTGCTCGGCCGACCGCGGAGACGCAAGCCAGTAGCCTGATTCAACGGAGTCCGTGAGACATGGGGGTGGTGAGTGCAGGCGCCTGCGACAGTCGGGCAGCTCGCTCTGCTCGTCCTTCTGGTGCTGCCTGGGATCACCTATCAGTTCGTCCGGGAACGGCGCCGCGGGCCGGTGCCCGGTGAGCGTGATCTGGGTGAGCGGGTGCTGCGGGCGATCGTCGCGTCCATCGCGCTGGACGCCCTGTACGCCGTGGTGGCGGGGCCGGCGCTGGTTCGCCTGGCTCGGGGCGCCGGCGGCGGCTGGGACGGCTTCGTGGAACGGCCGCGAGTGGTCGGCTTCGTCTCCGTGGTGCTGCTCCTCGTCGTGCCGGCCGTGGCGGCGGTCACCGTTTCCCTGGTGGATCGGCAGCGGCGCAAGGCTCGGTTCCTGCGCACGCCCAGCGCCTGGGACCACGCGTTCCGCGACCGCGAACCGTGCTTCGTGCGCGTGCGGCTCAAGGACGGCAACTGGGCGGGCGGTTGGTACGGCGACCGGTCGTACGCCTCCTCGTACCCCCACCCGGCCGAGCTGTACCTTGAATCGGCGCGCATGATGGGTGCCGACGGCGCGTTCGGCGGGCGCGTGCGCGGGACGGCGGGCCTGCGACTGCGGGCGGAAGACTTCGACGTGCTGGAGTTTGTCGAAGCCGGAGAACCGGCGACCGTGCCGGGGGAGGAGCAATAGTGGCGCACGAACCCGAACTCTCACCCGAACCCGAGCTGTCACCCGAAGAGGCGGCGCTGCTGCAGGAGTCCGCGGATCGCGGCTACACCCCGAAACGTACGGTCGCCGAACCGGACGAGGCGCCCAGCGGCCCGGCCGGCACCTCGAACCGCAACCAGGACTGACGCGTGGGTGGCGGGCCCGCGAACGGCCTGGCCGAGCGGTTCTGGGAGGCGTTCCGCGTGGCCCGGCACAGCGCGGATCCCGCGTCGGTCGAGAAGGCGATAGACCTCGGCCGTGCCGTGCTGGCCGCCGAGGACGTGGCCGAGCGCCACTTGGTGCTGTCCAATCTCGGGGGCCTGCTGCAAACCCGGTACCGCCAGACCGGCGACTTCGAGTTCCTGCAGGAAGCCGTCCGTAACCTCACGGAGGCTTACTTCCTGGTGTACGAAAGCCCGGAGGACTCGGCCAGCTACGCCAACAACATGGGCATGCTGCTGCACACCGCGTTCCAGCAGAACCGGGACCGCGAAACCCTGGCCGACGCGCTGGACTGGAGCCGGGCGGCCGTCGACGAGGAACCGTCCACGAAGAAGGCGTTCTACCTGGGTAACCTCATTGTCGCGCTGCGGACGGCGTTCACCGTTACGAAGGACCTCGCCTGCCTGGCGGAAGCCGTCGAGCACGCACGGGCCGCCGTTGAATGCTCCCCCGACGACGCGCTCACCGCGAGGAGCCTGCACTTCCTCGCCGTCGTCCTGCGCGACTGGGTCCAGGACACCGGGGAGACCGGTGTCATGGAGGAAGCCGTCGACGCCGCGCGGCGAGCGGTGGAGCTCACGCCGGCCGGATCTTCCGACGTGCTCGGCCGGTTGAAGATCCTCGCGGCCCTTCTCGACGACCGCTACCGGGCTCGCGGAGCGCGGGATGATCTGGCCGAACTGCTCTGGGTCCGGCAGACGCTGGTGGCACATACCCCGGTTACCGATCTCCAGCACTCGCAGAACCTCGGCGACCTGACAACCACGGAACGAGCCTGGACCGCGCTCACCGGTGAGCGCGCGAAATCGACCGGCGGCTGGGAACGCGCCGACACCGAAGCCGAGGCGTGCGGCCGGTACGCCGTCGAGTTCAAGCAGACCCGGGACTCCGCCCTGCTCGAGCGGGCGCTCGAGCTCGGGCGCTCGGTGGCCGCGGCGACCCCCGCCGGGCACCCCCACCGCGGTGTGCGGCTGGACCACTTCGCCTCGGCGCTGGCCACCCGCGGTGAAGAGTTCGGGGACCACGCCGCGCTCGCGGAGGCCGTCACCATCGGGCGGGAGGCGGTCGCGTGCACGCCGACGGGCCATCCGCTGCGGGTCCAGTTCATGGGCAACCTCGCCGTCAACCTGAACGCGTTGTTCCACGCGACCGGAGACCTGGCCCACGTCATAGAAGCGATCGACGTCGCTCGCCGTGCCGCCGACGCCACCGCCGGGCAGGGCGACCACCCGCGTTCGCTCGGGATCCTCGCTGTCGTGCTGCACAACCGGTTCCGGGTGACCGGCGAGCTGCAGGTGCTGTCGGAGGCGGTCGACCGCGCGCGGGAGTCCGTCCGCCTCGGTGCGAGCCTGGTCGCCGGGCAGGCACAGCGGCTCTCCAATCTTGGCGCCATCCTGTCCGACTGGTTCAGCAGGACGGGCGAGGCAAGTGTGCTTGACGAGGCGATCGACGCGCACCGCGCGGCCACGGATGTGACGGCGGACGACGACCCGGACCGGGCAGTACGGCTGGCCAATCTCGGCGGTGTGCTGGGGATCGCGTACGAGAAGTTCGGCGACCGGAACGCCTTGCGGGACGCGGTCGCAGCACGTCGCGCGTCCGTGGCCGCGACTCCCGAGGACAACCCGCACTGGCCCGGGTACACCGCGAACCTGGCCGCCGCGCTTGCGGACTGGTGCACGAACCCGGTCGCGCCAGCCGTCGCGCGGCGGGAGCCGCCGGATCCGCAGGTCCTCGCCGAGGCGGTCGGCCTGGCCCGAAGTGCGGCGCGGAGGGCCGGGCAGGACGCCTATTCCCGGGCGGGTTTACTGACCCGCGTCGCCAACGTGCTGGCGCTCGGCTTCCGGCACCTCGGCGACGCCGACGCGCTGACCGAGGCGCTCGGCTGCTACCGGGAGGCCGCGGCGTCTGCCGGATCGCCGGCGGAGAGACGAGCGGAAGCGGCGGACAGGTGGGGTGTTCTGGCAGCCGAAGCCGGGCAGTTCGATGTGGCCGCCGAAGGGTACGCCACCGCGGTCCGGCTGCTGCCCCGGCTCGCCGGGCGCCGCCTGGGCCGCGAGGACGCCCAGTACTGGCTCGGCCGATTCGCCGGGGTCGCCGCCGACGCCGCCGCGTGTGCGCTGGCCGCCGGCGACGAGGTGAGCGCGGTCACCCTGCTCGAATCCGGGCGCTGCGTGCTCGCCGCCCAGGCACTCGACAGCCGCGGCGATCTTTCCGAACTGCGCGAGCGGGCACCCGAGTTGGCCGAGCGCTTCCGGACCCTCACCGCGGAGTTCGAAACCGACACCACGAGCGACCGCGTGATCCTCGCCGACGAGCTCGACGCGGTGACCGACCGGATCCGCGCGCTGCCCGGGATGGGGCGGTTCCTACGGCCCCCGCTGCTCACCGACCTCACCGCGCAGGCGCACGAGGGCCCGATCGTGTACGTCAACGTCAGCCGGCACCGGTGTGACGCGCTGATCATCACTCCGGACGGGGTCCGGTCACGCGCGTTGGACGGGCTGAGCGAAGAGACAGTGAGCCACCGAGTACGCGCTCTGCACACCGCGTTCACGGAGGGGCGGCTGGCCGCCGAGCAGGCGATCCATGACACGCTCGAGTGGCTGTGGGACACCGTCGCGGGCCCTGTGCTCGGCGAACTGGGGCTGACGGCGAAACCGGCTGCGGATGGTCCGTTGCCAAGGATCTGGTGGGCCCCGGTCGGTTCGCTCAGCCTGCTCCCCCTGCACGCGGCGGGTCACCACCGCGACGGCGGACCCGTGCTCTTCGACCGCGTCGTCTCCTCAACAACGCCAACGATCCGCGCTCTGGGTCACGCCCGCGCCGGCCGCCGCGACGACCGGAACGAGCCGCGGCTGCTGGTGGTCGCCATGCCGCACACTCCGGACGCCCCGGACCTGCCTGGCGCACAGGCAGAAGCCGACCACCTGGCCGCTCTCATTCCCGGCGCCACGGTTCTGGTCGGCGCGGACGCGACTCGTGACGCCGTTCTCGACGCCTTGCCGGCCAGTGGTTGGGCACACTTCGCCTGCCACGGGTACAGCGACCCGGACAACCCTTCGGACAGCCACCTGGCGCTGCACGACCACGACCGCGCGCCGCTTCGGGTGCTGGACCTTTCCCGGCTGCGCCTGCGGAACGCGGAGTTCGCGTTCCTCTCGGCCTGTGACACGGCCCGCACCACCGCGCGCCTGTCCGACGAGGCGATCCACCCGTTGGCGGCTTTTCAGATAGCCGGGTTCTCCCAGGTAGTCGGCACGCTCTGGCGCGTCGACGACGCCGTGGCACCAGCCTTCAGTCAGCAGATCTACGACGAGTTGATCGCGCATCGATCCGGTGCGTTGTGCGCGTCGGCGGCGGTCCATCGCACGGTCAGACAGCTCAGGACGAAGTATCCGAACCTGCCATCGGTGTGGGCCGCACACGTCCACGCGGGCGCCTGATTACATGGGACCGTCCCGCTGGCCTCGCCGACGCATGGGACGACTACGAGGTCTGGGTCGAGAGCTGGGGCGAGATCCTCGACGCCGCAGAGAAGAAGCTGCGGTTCTTCGGTGGCTCCACTTTGCCCCGCCTGGTGTGCAACCACCGGATGAATCTTGGCACGATCCTCACCCCCCGACTCCTGCCCAACTAACCGTACCGATAGGGGCGTTCGGGGGGGGGGGGGGGGGGGGGGGGGCAATTCGACCCCACGGCGCACGGTTTTGTTGACGCGGGTCCGTTATCAAATAAAAAG
>NZ_JBIWJD010000014.1:5749-147212 GCF_044764945.1 Streptomyces sp. NPDC093568
TGTGGCCCGGCCCCCCCCCCCCCCCCCCCCCCCCCCCCCCCCGCCCCCGGCGCGCGGGGGGGGGGGGGGGGGGGGGGGGGGGGGGAGGGGGAGCACTTCGACGCCACGGCGCTCGGTTTTGTGGACTAGGGTCCGTCTTCAAAGATCATCGGCTGGTGGATCATGGTGGGGGGATACGGCGCCATGAACTCACTGATCGTGAGTGGGAGTTACTCGCTCCCCTCATACCGCGGGCCGCGACAGGCCGCCTGCGCGTGGGGGACCGGCAGGTCGTCAACGGGATGGTCTACAAGATCCGCACCGGGATCTCCTGGCGCGACCTGCCGGAACGCTACGGCCCACGGCAGACGGTCTACACCCGCTTTCGCCGCTACGCCCTGGACGGCGTGTTCACCCGGGCTCTCCAGCAGATCCAGGCCCCGCGCGCACGCGGTCGGCGACATCGACCGGCTCGTGCAGATCGACTCCACCATCGTCCGCGCCCACCAGCACGCCGCCGCGACGGGGCGAAAAGGGGGGATCCACCGTCCGGACGAACCGGACGATCACGCCCTCGGTCGATCCCGAGGCGGACTGACCACCAAAGTCCACCTCGCCCGCGACGGCCGCGGCCGCCCCCTCGCCATCCTGCTGACACCCGGCCACCGCCACGACAGCATCTGCGCACGCCCCCCTGGAACGGACCCGGGTCCCACGCACCGGCCCCGGCCACCTCCGCTGCCGACCCGACCAGGTCGTCGCCGACAAGGCCTACAGCTCCCGCGGCTTCCGCGCCTACCTGCGCAAACGCGGCAATCGCGTGCACCATCCCCGAGAAAGGCGACCAGCAGCGACACCGCCACAACCGCGGCCGCCACGGGGGCAGGCCACCGGTATTCGACCGGCAGATCACCGCCGACGCAACATCGCCGAACGCTGCTTCAACCGGCTCGAAGACTTCCGTGGCATCGCCACCCGATACCACAAGACCGCCACCTCCTACGAAGCAGCGGTCAGTCCCGCGTCATTCCTCCTCTGGGAAAGATCCGTTTGAAGACGGACCCCAATCGTGAGCACAAAGCGGAGAGGGGTGACCCGCATGTCTCGTGGTTGGTATCCCAACAGCGGGGGCTTGGGCCGGTCCTGCGGGCGGGCTCACCCGCGTGGATGCGCACGATGAGCATCACAACGCGCGAGTGTGCATGGTGAGTCCATGAACACAACACCTCACCCCAAAAAGGTCGTTTCTCGGATTCCGCGAGTACTCGCGGTGGGCGCCGCCGTGGGCATCGCGTGCGCGGCAGGAGTGGCAACTGCCACCTCCGCCGTGGCAGCGACACCCGCTGCACACGTCGCCACCAAGGGCTCTCCAGCCTACGGTGGTGGCGATGACGGCGAGCACTTCCAGTGCGGCAACGGTCTCCTGCCCATTCTCAACTTCTGCAACTGACGCACAGCCGACGGCGGTTCTCTCAAAACCGCGCACGGTGAGGCCTACTTACTCCCGGCTCTGGGCGGGAATCAGCGGCAGCTCGTTTTCCTCGCCTGTCGGTCGGGGTAAGGGGTCTCTCTGAAGGAAAAGTAAAGGTCCGCGATAAACCTGCCTCACGCTACCCGAGGCAGGCCCTCCGTTAAGTGATCATACGTGCCGAGAGTGCTCTTGGCCTGCAACGACGTGACCTTCTTCAAAGGGGGCAAGTCGTCGCAGGAAAGGAGCACTCTTCGGCGCGGGTATTTCCGTTCGTAGCCACGAACGAGGCGTAGACGCTGGTCAGCGATGTCCAGGGGACGGGGATACGGACTTCCGGGGCCAAAGGACGCAGCGGTAGCAGTGTGGTCGGCACCGGATTGTGTCAGTGGCCCGGTCTCGTCGACCGTCCGCCTCGACCCGGGCAGAGGTGCTGCCCTCGCGGTGTTCTATGGTCCGCTGCCTGCACCGGCTGGGGGGGCGGCAGCGCTGGCCGGCCTGGCGCGGCCCGTGGGGCAATCCGTGCGTAGTCCGCTCCGCAGAAGGTCCTACGGATGAGTCGGGCTGGGCGGAAGCCCTGAGCGCCTCTCCCCGCCCCGCAGCTGCTGCCTGGTCACCGCTCACCGACCGCGCCGCCGCTCATCCCGAGGTGGCGCAGCGTAGCCTGCACTGCCTGCTGCCGGCACTGCATGTTGACGCACTGCTGCGTACCATCTGCGCGAGCCGGGATCCGCCGGTGAAGAGACCGACCTGCCGTAGATCATTACGGCGGTCGTGGTTTGTCCGGTCGGCCGCGCGGCCGAGGACCTGGTGGCCACCGCCGTCGGGGATGTGGCCGAGTTTCTCGACGTCGATGTGGACCAGGTCGCCGGGCCGGGAGCGTTCGTAACGGCGGACCGGTTCGCCGGGCGCGGTCACAGGCGGCCAGTGCGGGCAGGCCGTGCCGGACAAGGATGCGATGGGCGGTGGAGGCGGCGATGCCGGTGCGGGCGGCGAGCCGCACTGGTCCGATGCGATGTTCGCGGCGCATCGCGCGACCCGTTCGTCAAGGGCGTCCGGGGGTGCGGTAGGGCTGGTGGTGCGGGCGGCTGGAACGGTCCTGCATCCCGGCGGGCCCGTGCTTGCGGTAGCGGTCTGCCCAGCGGGCGGCGGTGGTGTGGCTGACCTGGAATTGTCCCGCAGCCCGCCGCAACGGCCATCCGTCGGCCACGACACACCGGGCTACACGCAGCCTGCCGGTCGGGGTCAGCGGGGCATTACGGTGGGGCATGAGGGCCTCCCGCGGTCGGGCGTAGACGTCGCAATCCACACCGAACCCAGAAGACCCTCACCTGTTCAAGCACCCAGCACGCGTGTCACCAACGTCCAGGGACAGCACAGCTAGGGCCTCGTAGTGCCGGGTGCGGCAGGTCAGGATGAGGGGCCCAGCGTCACGGCTTTGTTGGTAGGCGTTGAGGGCGCTCACGACGGCGATGGCGCGGGTCGCCTCGGCGTCGGGGGAGCCCGTCGAGGGCCAGGGGTCCATCTCGTCCAGGCCGTCCAGGACCGGCAGGACGAGGTGGTGGCGGACAAGGCCGGCAGCCAGCTCCACGGGCCAGTCGTAGGCCTCGGTCAGCCGCTGCTGCAGCAGCTCGGACAGGGGCTGGCGCTCGGTGTCCCACAGGGACAGCGGGATGCGGATCGATACGGGGTCGCCCTCGTTGCGGCCATCGGTGAGAGCCAGCAGGAGTTCCAAGGCCAGGACGGCCTTGCCCGCCCCGGCGGCGCCGGTGACGACCAGGCCGAGCGGCTGGATTGAACGGTAGTAGGTGACGATGCGCGGCAGCGTCGCCGGGCCCGGTCCACCGCGCGCCCAGGCGCCCGACGGCCGGCGCGGTGGCCGGGCGGATCGCGCCGGGGTTCAGGATGTAGGTGAGGTTGATGCGCCGATTATCGTCGCCCAGCAGCTGCCGCCATACCGCGCTCTCCCCGGCCTCGACCTGCTTGGCCAGCGTCGCCTCCCAGCCACGGGCAAGCTTGGCGTCATCGCCCTCGACCGGCTTGCGTAGCGCCACAACCGCAGCCACGAGGCCGGCCATGCCCAACGGGGAGACCCAGTACAGCTGCAGTATCGCCGGGCTGCAGACCACCGTGGATGGTCTGCCGGACCGCGTACATGTGCGGGATGCTGGGGTTTCGCCGGTCACAGCCGGAGGACGAACCAGGTGGTCTTCCCCTGCTCATCGGGGCGGACGCCCCAGTTGTCGGCGATGGTGTCGACGAGGATGAGGCCGCGTCCGGATTCCTCGTCCTGGTCGGCCAGCCGTGGCTGGGGCAGGTGCGGGCTGAGGTCGCTGATCTCGACGGCGAGTTCGGTGGCGGTGCGGCGCAGGTGGAGGACGACAGGGCCTTCCGCGTGCTGGACGGCGTTGGTGAGGACCTCGGAGACCAGCAGTCTCGCGTCCTCGGCTTTGTGGGCGCATCCCCAGGAGGTGAGGGTCTCGACTGCGAAGGAGCGGCCCGTGAAGACCGCGGAAGCGGTGGCCGGTAGTTCTGTAAAGGCGATGTCCAGTGGGGCGGCGGGGAGCTGGGCCAGAAGGAGGGTGACGTCGTCGTCGTGGCCCTCGGCGTCGGGCAGCAGCGCGGCGAGTACGTGGTCGGCGGCATCCTCAAGGCCGCTGGAGAGTGTGAAGGCGTCCTCGAGGGCAGTGGTGAGCTTGTCGATCTGGTACTCGATGTCGCTGCCGGGGGTTTCGACCAGGCCGTCGGTGTACAGCACGAGGGCGGCGCCGGGTGGGATGGCCGCGCTGGACTGCTGGTAGAGGATGTCGCCGACGCCGAGAGGGGCGTTCACCGGCGTGGACAGTCGGCTGACGCCGCCGCCGGGGGTGGCGACGAGGGTGGGCAGGTGGCCGGCGGAGCACAGGGTGACGGATCCGGCGTCCGGGGCGATGACCAGGTAGCAGCAGGTGACCAACTGGTCGGGGACATCGAGGTCGGCGACGACCGCGTCGAGAGCCTGCATGAGCTGACGGGGCTGCATTCCGGTCTTGGCCAGGGCATGGGCGGCGGAGCGCAACTGGCCCATCACGGAGGCCGCTTCCAGACCTCGGCCCATCACATCGCCGATGAGTACACCGACCCGGCCGGCGCCGAGCGGGATCAGATCGAACCAGTCGCCGCCCACGCCGGCGCCCTGGGTCGCGGGCCGGTAGCGGCTGGCGGCGGCCAGGCCGGGGATGGCAGGCGGGGTGCCCATGAGGCTGCGCTGGAGGGTGAGGGCGATGTGCTTCTGCTGCCTGTACAACTCGGTGAGTTCGGCCTCGGCGCGCTTGCGGTCGCTGATGTCACGGACGATGGCGCAGGCACCGACGACCGTTCCGGTGGCGTCCCGGGTCGGCCACAGGGTGACGTCGACGTCGAGCATGGCACCGGTGCTGGTGACCCGTAGAGTTTCGAAATGCTCGATCTTCTCGTCCTGCTGAAGCCGCTCCAGCAGCTGGACGATCTCGTCCTTGCGCTCCGGCGTGGCCAGCATGGACACGTGCTGCCCGACGGCTTCCTCGGATGTGTAGCCGTACAGCCTCTGGGCGGCGGTGTTCCAGTACGTGATGCGCCCGTCGAGCGTCTTGGCGAGGATGGCATCCTGAGAGGACTCGACCAGGGCGGCGAGCTCGGTGATACGCGCCTCGGCGGCCTTGCGTTCGCTGACGTCGCGGACGGCGGCGGAGACGAGGAGCCCGTCAGCCGTCTCCAGGGGGCTGAGGCTGATCTCGACGGGGAACTCGCTGCCGTCCTTGCGCAGTCCGTGCAGTTCGAGCCCGGCCCCCATCGGCCGCACCTGCCGGGTGGCGGCATAGCCGTCCCGGTGCCGGGTGTGGTGGGTCTGGAACCGCTTGGGCACCAGCAACTCGACTGGACGGCCGAGGAGTTCATCGCGCCGGTAGCCGAAGAGGGCTTCGGTCTGGGCGTTGACGAGTTTGATGGTTCCCCTGTCGTCCACGATCACCATCGCGTCCGGGGCCGCCTCCAGCAGTGCCCGGAACCGTTCCTCGGCGGCCTTGCGCTCGCTGACGTCGCGGACGGCGGCGGAGACGAGGAGCCCGTCAGCCGTCTCCAGGGGGCTGAGGCTGATCTCGACGGGGAACTCGCTGCCGTCCTTGCGCAGTCCGTGCAGTTCGAGCCCGGCTCCCATGGGGCGCACCTGCCGGGTGGTGGCGTATCCGTCGCGATGGGTGGCGTGGTGGGCGTGGAATCGGCTGGGGATGAGGACCTCGACGGGGTGGCCGAGGAGTTCGTCGCGCCGGTAGCCGAAGAGGGCTTCGGTCTGGGCGTTGACGAGTTTGATGGTTCCCCTGTCGTCCACGATCACCATCGCGTCCGGGGCCGCTTCCAACAGCCCCCGAAACCGGTCCTCGACTGTTCCGGGCGTGCTCGCGCGGCTCGTGGCGCCGCGTCGGCGGCTGGCCTGCGCGGCAGGTCCTCGTCTGCCGGTCGACCCTGATGTGATCGCGTCGTTCATGGCGGCCCCAACTGACTGGCAGGTTGCGGTGAGTCGGGCCATCCCAGCGCATCCCGGTCGTGCCCGCCCTGGTCTGCCCCTTACTGGCCCCGAGACGGCCGCACCTGCCTGCTTGCGACCGGACGCCGCCCCTGTCTGGCGAAAACGAGGGGGAACGCGATGCCGCCGGTCGAAATCGTCCGACGCGTGTTCGTCCCATACCGGCGGTTGCTGTTCACCGAGATCCTGGACCAGCCGGATGCCGAGGCGCAGAGCGGCCGGGAGACCCGAGTGGTGTGCCTGCGCCGAGCCATCACCGAGAGCAAGAGCAAGCGGCTCATCCGCACCCTGGAACCCGTCGACAACCCCCTGGCCGGCGAAGAGAAGCAGGAAGTTGCAGTCCCTCAGCAGTGACGTGCGGCCACTGTCGAATCCCGTCGGGGGCCGGAATCCACCTATTAGGCCGATAGCTAATCAGTCGCATCGCCGTCGCCGTGCAGGAAGCTTTCCAGGCTGGGGGTCAGGCCCGCCGCCTGTCCGGGCGCAAGCCGGTGCCGGACGTCATAGCCCTCGCGGCGGCGCTCCAGCAAGCGCCCGCGTCCGCCAGCACCCTCAGGTGCGTGGAGCAGGCGGCCTCGCTGACGCCGACGAGCGGGGCCAACTCCTGCGTGCCGCACGGGTGTTCGGCGAGAAGTCGCAGGGTGCGCAGCCGGGTGTCGTCGGCACCTGGCGCTGATGCGCGAAACGGCATGTCCACGAGTTCCCAGTCGGTGTTCCTGGGCGCGAAGCACTTCTTGAACTCGCGCTTGACGTCGTACTTGGCGTCCTGCCGAGGTGTCGTCCTGGTGAGCCATGGCCCGCGCGGATCGGTGGAGTTGCCGTTCTGGACATAGACGTACGAGAGCTTGCCCCGCTTGCCCCATGTCTTCATCCACTGGTTGATGGCTTCGTGGGCTGGCGAGTATTCCATGCGGCCCGCCGGCCTGTCGGTGGTGAGACGGGGCCGCCGACCGGAGCGTCAGGAGGGGCCTCCAGCGGGCTCGAGCCAGTGCGGGCACACGGGCGGCCGTGTGGACGCGCGCTGTTCCTGCCGGGACAGGCGCCGCACGAAGGCAGGCTCGTACGGGTCTCTCACGCGTCGATGCCCACCCGCGGGCTCGTACGGGTTCTCTCGAGTCGACACCAACTCCGGCGGGGGAAGGGCCTGTTCCAGTCCAGTCGCCCAGTCCTGGAAGTCTGTCATGTGCGGGTGAGGCCGAAAACCTTCGCTCTCCGTGCCGGTTTGCCTGACTTGCATGGTCATTTTGAGCCGTCAAGTTGGCAGTCGCATGACAACTCGGCAGGCACGGTGTCACTCTTCTGCAGAAGTTCACTGCTTCTTGACGTGTTCACCACACGGTGCCACCGCGTTCCCTCCACCCCCCACCTCCTTCCACCCGCATGCCGTGCAGCGCATCGGACCGGCGTACCCCGCCGCTCCATCTCGTCCACGGTCCCCACCTCGGGCCACCGCCGTACTGAAGGAGAACCCGTTGTCCCTGCGACACCGCACTCTCAACCGGCGCAGACGCGCCGCCGCTGTCGCCCTCACCTCCGTAGGGGCCCTGTTGGCCCTGGCCGCCCCCGGTCTGGCTGCCGCGGTGCCGGCCGACCCGGCTCCCGCGAAGATCACCGCGAAACCCCGTGCAGGCGCCGCCCAGACCTCTCTGACACCCGTCGGCCGCACCGCCCTGATCAAGACCGCCCAGTCGGCGGCGGCCGGCACGGCGGAGCGGATCGGGCTCGGGGGCAACGAGAAGCTCGTCGTCAAGGACGTCATCAAGGACGCCGACGGCACCACGCACACCCGTTACGAACGCACCTACGCCGGATTGCCCGTCCTCGGCGGCGACCTCGTCGTCCATGACAAGAGCGGTCGTACGACCGTCACCTGGGCGAACAGGGCCAACCTCTCGCTGTCCTCCCTCACCCCAAGGATCACGGCCGCCGACGCCGGCGGCAAGGCACTGGACGTGTCGAAGAAGTCCGAGGTCAAGGGCTCCGAGACGGAGCGGGCGCCTCGGCTCGTGGTGTGGGCCGGCAGCGGCAAGCCCGTACTGGCCTGGGAGACCCTCGTCGAGGGCGTCCAGGAGGACGGCACCCCCAGCGAACTCCAGGTGGTCACCGACGCCGCCACCGGCAAGCAGCTCCTGGCCGCCGAGAAGGTCCACACCGGCTCCGGCACGGGCCAGTACGTCGGCGAGGTCCCGCTCGGCACCAGCCAGTCCGGATCCACGTACCAGCTCGTCGACCCCGACCGCGCGGGGCAGAAGACGTACGACCTCAACCAGGGCACCTCGGGCACGGGCACGCTGTTCACGGACGACAACGATGTCTGGGGTGACGGCCAGCCCTCCAACCGCCAGACCGCCGGCGTCGACGTGGCCTTCGGCGCCGCGGCCACCTGGGACTACTACAAGGAGGCCCACGGCCGCAACGGCATCCGCAACGACGGCGTCGCCGCCTACAGCCGCGCCCACTACGGAAACAACTACGTCAACGCCTTCTGGCAGGACTCCTGCTTCTGCATGACGTACGGCGACGGCTCGGGCAACACCCACCCGCTGACCGCACTCGACGTGGCCGCCCACGAGATGAGCCACGGAGTCACCGCCGCCACGGCGGGCCTGGTGTACTCCGGCGAGTCCGGCGGACTCAACGAGGCCACCTCCGACATCTTCGCCGCCGCCGTGGAGTTCTACGAGGACCTCCCCGCCGACCCCGCGGACTACCTGGTCGGCGAGAAGATCGACATCAACGGTGACGGCACCCCACTGCGCTACATGGACAAGCCCTCCAAGGACGGTAACTCCCGCGACAGTTGGAGCTCCACCCTGGGCAGCATCGACGTCCACTACTCCTCGGGCCCCGCGAACCACTTCTTCTACCTGCTCTCCGAGGGCAGCGGCGCCAAGACCGTCAACGGCGTGTCCTACGACAGCCCTACGTACGACGGACAGCCCGTCACCGGCATCGGCATCCAGAACGCCGCCGCGATCTGGTACCGCGCGCTGACGACATACATGACCTCCACGACCAACTACGCCGGCGCCCGCACCGCCACCCTGGCGGCCGCCGCGGACCTGTTCGGTGCCTACAGCCCGACCTACCTCGCCGTCGCCGACGCCTGGGCCGGCATCAACGTCGGCAACCGCATCGCCCTCGGCGTCAACCTCGCCCCGACCGCCGACCAGATCAGCGGCGTCAACCAGGAGGTCAATCTCCAACTGGACGCCTACACCACCAACTCCGGAGCCTCCCTCACCTACGAGGCCACCGGGCTGCCGGAGGGCCTGAGTGTCAGCCCGAGCGGACTGATCAGCGGCACACCGACCACCCTCGGCACCAGTGACGTCACCATCACGGTCACCGACAGCACCGGGGCCACCGCTACAGACACCTTCAGCTGGCAGATCGCCTACGTCTACGCCAACGCCACCCGCGTGGACATCCCCGACAACGGGGCCGCCGTCGAATCCCCGGTGACCATCACCGGCCGCGACGGCAACGCCTCGGCCACCACCGCGGTCCACGTCAACATCATCCACACCTACCGCGGTGACCTGACCGTTGACCTCGTCGGCCCGAACGGCACCGTGTACTCCCTGCTCAACCGCAGCGGCGGCTCCGCCGACAACGTCGACCAGACCTTCACGGTCGACGCCTCCGCCCAGCCGCTCAACGGCACGTGGAAGCTGCGCGTGCAGGACCGGGCATCCATCGACGTCGGATACATCGCCCGCTGGACGTTGACCCCTTGATCCCCTGAGACCCTGACACATCGACGGAACAGCGCCGCCGCTCAGGCCCCTCGGGACCCGGGCGGCGGCGTGACGTCCCCCTCGGATCCCAGTCAGCGTTCGGGAGCCGAGGCTCGTCGGGCCGTTTCCTCTCTCGGGGGCCGTGACTTGCCCTGGATGCCGCCCCATTGGTTCAGGAAGTGCGACATGCCGACCTCGCCGTTGTAGTAGGCGGGCTGACCGCGGTGGGAGCATACGACCACGCGGCCGGTGGCTGGTCCCGGTTCATCGCCGAAGTGGTCCGCCTGTCTCCCGGCATGGAGCGGGGCATCCGTGAAGGGCTTCGCGCAGCCGACGAGCAGGATCGGTTCCTTGTCGAACTGATGGACGCGTTCGGAGCTACGAAGAGCGCGGAATTGCGACTAGCAGAGTGGCGGTGTGACTTCGGCCAAGCGGTAACGGCCGCCAGCGAGATCACCGACATCGATCCGCGGGAAGCAGTCGACTATGCGGACGGGGACTGCGCGAAGGTGCTCGGCTACCTGATCGACGACTGGGGGAATGGGGGAGCGCCTACCGGGCAGCGCAAGGCACCCAGGAGACACTACGCGTAGTAGGGCAACCGGACTAGGCCGCGCCGTCCTGGTGACGGGAGCCCCGCGTCGGGGAAGCGCTCTTCAGCCTCTCGGCACACCACCTCACGGCGCCGACGTGCCGCACACGTATGTGGCCAGGGCCTCCACACCCAACCCACCCGGCGCACTTCGTCTTCGCGAGCCGGGCGTTGTCGGATCGCATTGTCGGGCAGGGAGGCGCTGCCCGCCTCCCTGGAGACCTTAAAAGGTGAACTACTGGCTTTTGTGCGACATTGATGTTTTGTGGAGGTAATCGGATTCTCGGCGTGCGGCGTGTGTAGCGCGCGGCCCCGAACGAGGGCTGAACACGGTACTCACACGACGCCGGCTGCTGTGCAGCACATATCCCCAGGTGGAACGAGGTGACAGATGTGAACGCGTCGTATCCGAAAGGAAGCCCGAACGGAAGCCCGAACGGAGCCCAGAGATTCCTCAGCAAGCCGAAGATGCCGAAGCTGGACAACGGTCTGCCCAGCATCGTCTACGCCCAGGCCTCACCCCGCTCGATCGGAGGGACCTCGCTCTTCGAAGCCGGAGCCGCCACCGTGCGTACGGCGCAGTCGGTCCAGTCGGAGGTCCGCTTGGTGGAGCAGGCGGCGCAGAAACTGCGTGCGGCCGGGTTCACGGTGTTCCGCGAGGCCGGGCGCGGCCGAGGCGGCCCGGCCGAACTCGCGCCGGAGGCGACACTCAACATATCCGGGCCTCCCGACCTTTACGAGCGTGCCTTCCACTGCTCGCTGCAGCCCGAGGAGCGACCGGTGCTCAAGGAGCAACAGAGGGAAGATCTCGCCACGTTCGTGGAATGCCCCCAGACCGACATGCCGGGGTTCATCGACACGGCGGACACCGACTTCTCCAACGTCCTGGAGGGGGTCGCCCTCGAGGAGCCCCGATTCTTCTTCGCCACCGCGCTGGCACCGACTGCGGACTACTGGCACCTGGACGTCCCAGGCGACGTATCGCTGGGCTGCAACGCCGACCAGGCCCATCGCGGCGGCGTCACCGGCAAGAACGTCAAGGTGGTCATGACCGACTCGGGCCACTTCGCGCACCCGTTCTTCTCGGCGCGCGGATACCGGGTGAGGCCCGTGGAGTTGGGGCCGGGCGCCACCGCGCCGGCCGACGACGAGAGCGGGCACGGCACCGCCGAATCCGCCAACATCTTCGCCGTCGCGCCGGACGTGGACTTCACGATGGTCAAGATGAGCTTCTTCAACTCCATCGGGGCCTTCAACAGGGCCGTTGCGCTGAACCCGCACGTGATCAGCAACAGCTGGGGCTCGAACAAGCGGTTCGCCAGTGAGTTCAGTGCGGCGGACCTGGCGCTGTCCGCCGCAATCGCCGTGGCCGTCGCCAGCGGCATCACCGTGGTCTTCTCCGCGGGCAACGGCCAATTCGGCTTTCCCGGCCAGCACCCCGACGTCATCTCCGCAGGTGGGGTCTTCATGTCGCCCGAGGGAGCCCTGAGAGCATCGGACTACTCCAGCGGCTTCGCCAGTGAAATCTTCCTCGGCCGCAATTCGCCCGACCTGTGCGGTCTCGTCGGCATGCGGCCCAAGGCCGCCTACATCATGCTTCCGGTCCAGCCGAACGACGACATCGACCGCGACCTCGCCGGGAACAACCATCCCCACGGCGACGAGACCCTGGCCGACGACGGCTGGGCAGCCATCAGCGGGACCTCCGCCGCCGCTCCCCAGATCGCCGGTGTCTGCGCACTGGTGAAGCAGGCCGCCCCCCAGCTGAACCCGGCTCAGGTCCGGGACATCCTGCGCAGCACGGCCCGTGATGTGGCCGCAGGCCGCTGCTTCCTCCGGGAAGGCATGGGGCACTTCGCCGTCCCGGGACCCGACCTGGCGACCGGAACGGGCCTTGTCGACGCGCAGGCTGCCGTCACCGCCGCCCGCCAGCAGTAGCGGCATCCGCCGTGTCCGAGGGCCGACAGCAGGACCTCCTGTCCGCGCTGGTCATCCTTCGTCCGGGAGGGGAAGAGAAGCCCGCCGTTGGCGAGCTGACCGCCGACCGCGTCCACCGGCTCGTCCCCTCCCCGGACGTCGTCCGGACAGTCTGTCGCTGGTTCACAGCACGGGGCTTCGAGGTCGGTGACGCAGTAGGCATCTCCTTCGCACTCACCGGACCGCGATCCCTGTTCCACGTCACCTTCGGTCTTTCGGAGGGTGTCCCTCGACCAGAGGCGCTCAACGCCGACGCCCTGCCCGGGGACGTGGCCCGGCACATCAGCGAGATCACCTTCGCCGCGCCCCCGGATTTCGGCCCGGCCCATCCATGAGAACTCCGAGGCGCCCGCAGTCCACATCCCCGATCCCCACCCCGCTGCTGTGGACCAGTGGGTCATGAACCGCGCCGTGTGTCTCGACCACGGCACTACACACGGGAGGAACCTGTGACACAGATACGGATAGCGACGTTCAACCTGGAGAACTTCGACGAGCCGGCCCCGGGCGTGCTCCCGTTGCTGGCCGACCGGATCGCGCTGATGAAGCCTCAGATCACCCGGCTGCGGGCGGACATCGCCTGTTTCCAGGAAGTGCACGGTCAGGAACGTCCCGGCCAGCCCCGTGACCTGCTCGCACTGAAAGAGCTGCTGGCCGGAACCAACCTCGACGGCGCGTCGCTGACCAGCACCAAGCCCGCGAACGACGCGGTCTTCGACCTGCGCAACCTGGTCATAGCCACCCACCTGCCGGTCATCAAGCACCAGCAGCTGAAGAACGACCTGGTCAATGAGCCGCGCTACCAACGGCTCACCGCGAAACCCCCTGACACCGGACCGGTCGCGATCGGCATCGAGCGCCCGATCCTGCACGCGCAGATCGACATCGACCACGCGGCCCCCGGCCGTGTGCTGCACATCATCAACGTGCATCTCAAGTCCAAACTCCCGAGCGACATCCCCGGGCAACTCACCGGCCCCCACGGGGATATCTGGAGCAGCGCCGACAGTTGGGCCGAGGGCAGTTTCCTGTCGTCCATGAAGCGCATGAGTCAGGCCCTGGAAGTCAGACGGCTCATCGACCAGATCCTCGACGACGACCCGGAGGCGCGCGTCATCGTCGCCGGTGACTTCAACGCCGAGCCCGAAGAGGTACCGGTCCTGGCCATCTGCGGCAACGTCGAGGACACCAACAACGGCGACCTCGCCAGCCGGGTCCTGGTCCCCATCGAGCACACGATCCCCAACGAGGCCCGCTACACCCTCTTCCACCACGGCCGGGGCCAGATGATCGACCACATGCTCGTCACCCGCAACCTTCTCGCCCACTACCGCGGCTCGGAGATCCACAACGAGATCCTCCACGACGACTCCATCGCCTTCGCCACCGACATCAAGTATCCCGAGTCCGACCACGCCCCGGTGGTGGCCACCTTCGACTTCGACTGAGGCCACGTGGCGGCGGGGACTTGCGCCGACCCGGCGCCGCCGATGTGCACGGCCGCTTCGCCCGCTGGGCGGCCGACGGCACTCGACCGGCTCCTGGCTGCGGCCGAGACACGGGCCGAGGTGGGGTGGCTGGTCGCGTTCGACCCCACGATCGTCAGAGCTCACCAGCACGCCGCCGCCCAAGGGAGCGCGAACAGCGTGGTCTTGGACGCTCCCGCTGACCACCAAGGTTCACCTGATCTGCGACAGACGCGGCCGGCCGTTGGCCTTCACCGTCACGGCCGGCGCGCGCAACGACTGCACCCAGGCCCAAGCCGTCACCGACGCGATCCGGGTCGCCCGGCTCGGACCGGGACGATCCCGCCGGCGGCCGAACGGGTCGTGGCCGACAAGGGCTGCTCGGTCGGCTCCTTCCGCGCCTACCGGCGCAGAAGGAGGAATCAAAGCGACCGTCCCCGAACATGTCGGCCAACTTGCAGGCCGGGTCGCCGCTGCGAACGCCCCTGCGGCTTCGATAGAGCCGCCCACCGGCACCGCAACGTCGTCGAACGCTGCTTCCGCCGCCTCAAGCAATGGTGTGGCATCGCCACAGCCAGACCGTTCCGCGCCGCTATCACCCTGGCCAGCACACTCATCTGGCTCGACACCTGATCGACGAGACGTTACCTAGCGCGCCGCGCCGCGCGACTTCCGTTCCAAGCACCCGCCCTCGAGACCTCGCGCGCGTCTACCCGCCCGAGACCCTAGTCCACCAATTGATGACCTTTTGGGCGGCGCCTCCTCCTGCTTCCAGAGCGGGAGTGTCCGGTCGCCGCCGGTCGAGGCCCGCTGATAGGCAGAGGTGATGGCGGATGGCGACGCGCAGGGATTCCAGGCAGGACAGTCCGGGCTGATCGTGAGGTTTCCGGAGGCGGAGCCTTTTGGTGCGAGCGTGGCGTGACCGGCTTGACCCCTCCACGTGTGCCGGTGTTTCGGCGCACGTCACCGTGCTCTTCCCGTTTCTCGACGCGAGCCGCATTGACCAAGGTGTCTGTGCCGCGAGGGGGAAGGTACGAGCCGCTGTCCGACGATCCTCCGCCAGGCGAAACGCTCTCGGGCGGGCCAGCTTGTCATGTTCATCGAGGCGCCTGTCCATTCAGCAGCTCGACATTGGCCGCGTCCCCGATGACGTCCATGACAGCGGCGGTCAGCAGGGCCGTGGTCACGTGGTCGATCTCGTGATCGCAGCCGGCGCTGACATTGACGGCAAGGGTCGGTCTGAAGCCGAGGATGGCCTCCACCTCGGGCTCGTCCGCGTGCTCAGCCTCGAAGGTGCTCTCGTCGCCGATGCCCGGCCCCATCAAGTAGACCAGGAAGGGCCGACGCCAGTCCTCGCCTTGCGGATTGCATCCCACCAGGGTTGTGAGCTCCTCGTCCGCGGAGGTGCTGCCGAGGAGTGGCAGCGGGAACGGCTTTCGCCAGTCCTTCTCTCGCCTGTCCTCGGCGCCCAGTCGGTCTACGGGCACGTTGACGTCGATACGAACCTGGGCCGCTTCTCGTCGAATTGGGAGGAGAGCCCACCATCAACGCGCGGAACTCCCGCAGCGCAGCCGGGGAGAGCGGCTCCGCCAACTCGATCACCAACGGCGGACCAGACATGCTGGAAGCCTAGTTTGATCGGCTCCGCGGCCGTTCGCATTGTTCCCACACCGAGTCCAGCCGGTCCGAGCACCGACGCCGCCAACCCGGCGAACGTATGCGGTCAGAGCACTAGCTACTAGCCAGGGGACACCGTGCCCTCTGCCGGGCTGGCACCCAAACCCTCCAGGCCACTGATTCCCAGGCAAAGGAGCGGCCGCATCCTTCAGCATGCGCTGGGCAGTGCTCCAGGCGCATGCTGGAAGAGCGGCGACGGACCTGGCTGAGGGCAAGGATTCTGCGACACCGCCCGGGTAGAGCCGCAATACATCAGAAGGGGGCCCCGGCGCCAAGCGCGCGACCGCAGACCTCGCGCCCGAGTATCCCCCGAAGCCCAGGCTCGCCTCGATCGTGACCACGAGGAGCGCGCGATGTCGGATCAGTTGAACGCCGCACTTTCAGGACAGGCCCCCACGGCGCTTGCCGAGGACGTCTCTCTCGCGACTCCGCTGAGTGCACCCCGCATCGCGGGTCGCGACGCTGCTTCGGCAGCTCTCCGTACGTACCAGCAGGCGCTTGCCGCGCCTGAGGCTACAGTCCGGCTCAAGGGAGACGAGCTGGAGGGGGTCGTGTACAGCGCGAGCTCCGGCGGACGGGAAACAGAGATCGTCGCGCTCGCCCGGCACAACGCTGCGGGCCTGATCGCCACCATCGACGTCTACGGTCGGCCGTGGCCATTCATGGCCGCTCTGCGCGAAGTGATTGCGAAGACAGACCCCGCTCTGGCAGACCCGAGCCTTGGATCCGGACCGTACACCCCGGAGGGGCCGACACCGGTCTGGGTTGACCACCCAGCCGTCCCGCCGCTGGCGCAGGACGTCACCCTGTACTCCCCGATCCTGCGTGAAGAGCCGACGGGGAAAGCCGTCGTCGGGCCCGTCCTCAAAGCAGCGGCGCAGAGCTTCAGCGACCTCAAGGTACGTGCCGTCCTCGACATCGAGGGCCAGTCGGGATTCGCGGTGGTGATCGACGAATACGTGGAGGGCGGTCACGTTCAGCAACTGGTCGAAATCTTTACGCTCAACGGTGCGGGCGAGGTCGGGGGGATCCGAATCTTCACCCGCCCATGGCTCGTGACCGCCCACTTCCGCAAGAGCATGTATGCCCTGCTGAAAGATACTCTCGGCCCCGAATTCTGGGAGGGGCCCGAGTTGGAAGATCCCTTCCCCGCACCATGACTTGAGGCCCCCGCCGGGCCGCAGGACACTTCTGGCGGAGCACGTAGCCTGCGGACGGTACGCGCCTAGTCTGTCGAGTCTCAGTTGATGGTTGACGGGTCGGCGTCGGGTGACGCTTGACGTCTGCCCTACACGATCTTCCGGCGGTTGTGTTCGCCGGATTTATGGATGACCACCTCCTTCCTTAGCAGCAGATGCGTCCCACGCTCCCCGGTACGTTGCCCTGGCCGCCGGGCTTGCTACCGTCGCCGCCGCCAGCACGGTGCTCGACACCTGGTTCCCGGCTCCGGCGCTCACCACCAAACCCGGGCCCTCCGGCACCGAGCGGCTCTCCGCCCACAGGCCGTGGAGCTGATCGGCGAGGGAGCCGCGAGAGCCGCCGCGTTCGGACGCCAATTCGGACTTCAATGAATCTGCACAGCGGATGCGCAACCGCGTCACGGAGCGCGAGGTATCCGTACAAGCGCATGCCGGAAACTGCCGTGATGGTGGGGAGTGTTCAGTTCGCGGCAGTATCAGTCGCGTCCTGCCGTGCGGGATGTAGAGAAGCAGCCCTCAAGTCGTGCGCACGCCTGCACGGATGCGCCGCGTGTTCGTTCCACTTCGTGGATGCGTGCTCCGGTTGATTGGTCGCCGGGTGTGCTCCGTGCTTTGATCCTCTGCACCGCGGGAGCCGCGCGACAGTCTCCGAAATCGGGTTTCGCGTGCCTGCGGCCGAGGCCCGCTACCTGTCCCCAGCGGGCCGCCCCCGTTGTGGATCATCCATACGAAGGGAAGTTTCCTCATGAACTCCGCTCCCCAGGTTCAGACCGTTGGCATCTCCGACGCCGAGCTCGACAACGTCTCCGGCGGCCTGAACCCGCACGCCAGCCTCATCGTCGGCCCCACGGCGGTCAACAGCGCGGATGCCCTGGCCCAGCTCGACGCCGTCAAGAACGAGGTTCTGGGCGCAGCTGGCCAGTACAACCATGTCGGCGTCAGCGCCTCTCTCTGACCTTCGAACGACCGTCAGTCGGTGACTCCCTGCCAGCCTGGCCAGCCTGAAGTGGTTGGGGCGTTGGTGGATGCAGGCGGTACCGGAAGGTGAAGCTCCTGGCGGCAACGGGCTGTTGACAATGGCCACGTCGCTGCCAGGAGCTTCGAGTGCTTGTTCACCGAGCCGGCGCGGGCGCGTCTCCGGCCGAGTCTCATGATCCCGGTGTCTCGGGGACGCAACCAACGTCGAGGACGCCGAGGCCATGCCGGGCGCATGGGGCCGTCAAGGGCCGGGGCATGGCGCTGAGCGCGAGGGTCTGGCAGCCACTCGCCGAGGCCCACGGTGGCGAGAGGACGTCGCCGCGTACTGAGCCGAGCAATTGACGTAGACCGCGGGAAACAAGCCTGCCGCCGAGACGGCCGCAACCCTGGAGGAAGATGCCGCCTGATGTGTGTCGTCTCCGTCTGATCAGGTCAGGCACGGCCGGCGGCTTTCCTCCCAGAACCGGTCCATCGCAGCAGCGGCCGCATCCCCAGCCAACCGCTCGATCCTCTCGGGCACCCCGCGCTCGTCGAGGACGAAGAGCCTCCCGCCGACGAGGTGCATGGTTGCCTTCCGGTCGAGACGCCGTCCTGCCTCCCTGGCGGCACGCCGGACATCCTTGAGCTGGCCCGTCTCCGCAAGATCGTCAGCGCCGAGGATCAGCTGCCCGTAGCAGCCCTCGTACCGGCCCGATTCGGGAGCAGCGATAAACGAGTAGGGCCAGCCGGGAGCGAACTGGTCCGAGGAGCGGCCGCCGCGGCCGTAGACGTGGCAGAAGAGGCGGTCCGCGCTGGTCGGCGCGTCCGGGCGGAGCCAGTTGCTGACGTCGACCGCCAGGACCAGGCCCGCCGTCGGCGGCCCGCGGCATCGGCGGGCCGACCTGCACCTGGCGCAGCGTCGGCACGTCCACCTTCCCGCAGTTCAGCGCGTCATACATGGCGCCGTGCCCGCGCCGGTGCGTGGCCACCAGCGTCAGGTCCACCGGAGCCCTCACGGGCCCGTCCGCACACAGCAACGCGTCGGTGAGATCGAACAGTTCGTCGGTAGCTGGGACTCCGAGTTGTAGTTTCACGCGGCTTGAGTTGCACCGTAGGAGCCTGGCCGGGCCGCATCCAGCTTCGTGATTTCGCCGCCTGACCGGGAGCGGCATACGCCTTGCTCGTGATGGTCAAAGCCTCCGCGTGCTGCGGCCCAGCCAACGAGGGGCGGGTTTGGTGGCTGGTCAAGCTGCTGTGACGGTGGCGGGCTGGCCGGTGATGAGGGATTCGTAGGCGGCGAGGACGATGCGCAGGGTGCGTAGTCCCGCCTGTCCGTCGGGGTGGGCGCGTTGGCCGGTGCGGGCGGCGGTGAGGAAGCTGTTGAGCATGGCGGTGTCGAGGTCGGTGGCGGCGGGTTCCCAACGGGGCGTGGCCTGGGGGGTGTTGTGGCCCGTGAGGAGGGGCGGGAAGGCGTCGAACTCGGCCAGGGCGCGTTCGGTGACGCAGGTGAGGGTGAGGCCGCCCCAGGTGGGGTGGGTGGCGGGGTGGCTCCAACTGCAGTCGATGGTGGCGACCAGGCCACGGGGATAGGTCAGGGTGATCAGGCCGGCGGTCTCGACGCCTTCCGCTGACTCCGGGTCCGGGTCTGCGTCTGCGGGGGAGAGCCGGTCGTTGGCGACGGCGTAGACGTGGGTGGGCTGTTCGCCTTCGAGGAGCATGTCGAGGAGGTCTGCGATGTGGACGGTGTGGTCCATGACCGCGCCGCCTCCGGAGAGTCCGGGGTCGGCGAACCAGGAGCGTTCCAGGGCGGGCGGGGAAGAGTTGTTGACGCCGTGGACGCTCAGAAGCCGGCCGAGTGAGCCGTCTGTGAGGCTGTGCCGCAGGGCGGCGAAGGCGGGGTGGAAGCGTACGGGGTAGGCGGTCATGAGGCTGACGCGGGCCTTTTCGCAGGCTTCGATCATGGCGAGAGCGTCGGCCTCGGTGGTGGCCAGGGGCTTTTCGCACAGGACGTGGGCGCCTGCGGCTGCCGCCTGTTCGACCAGGTGTCGGTGCCGGGTGTTCTCACTGGTGATGATGACGGCACGGGGCTGTTCGGCGAGGGCTGCTTCATAGCTGGGGCGGTAGGAGACGCCGAGTTCGTCGGCGAGGGCCTGGCCACGTGTGGGGTCCGCGGGGTCGGCGTCGGGGTCGGCGGCGATGAGTTCGATGTCGGGGCGCTCGCGCAGCAGTTGCAGGTACGTCGCCGCGTGGACATGGGCCAGGGACAGGACGGCGACTTTCATCGGTGGTTCTCCTCCACGAGCGGGTGCGGGTAGGTGGCGTCGACCGCGACGGCCAGGCCGGTGGCGGCGGATTGCCGTGCTGCTGCGGCGATGCGGACGGCTGCGACGCCGTCGTGGGCGCTGACCCGGGGCGGGGGGCCGCCCTGGAACGCGGCTGCGAACTCGCGTATCTGTGTGGCGAACGGGTCTTCGCCGAAGTCACCTGTCGGTACGCCGTCGCCCTGTGCGGCCGGGTCGCCGACGACGCGCAGCGAGGGGTGGGCGAGGGAGTCGTGGGTGAGGGTGCCGTGGGGGCCGGCGACGTGGAAGGTGTAGCGGAACGGGGTGGCCGGCGGGCCCCATACGCCCAGGACCTGGGAGATTACGCCGGATTCGTGGGTGAGGGTGGCGCTTCCGGTGGCCACGGGGCCGTCCGGGGCGGTGGGGTTTCCGCGCTGGACGGCGTGGATGCTGACGACTTCACCGAAGAGCCATCGTGCGATGTCGATGTCGTGGAGCATCTGGTCGGTGACGATGCCGCCGGACAGGGCGTGGTCGGCAAACCAGCTGCTCCATGTGGGATAGCGGCCGGCGCGGGTGAAGCGGGCCACGGCTATGCGTCCGAGTTCCCCGGAGGTGACGGCGTCACGGAGGCGGACGTAGGCGGGGAAGAACCGCACGACATGTCCGGGGTAGAGCAGTCGTCCCGCCTCGTGCGCGGCGTCGGCCATCTCCTGGGCGTCCTGCGGCGTCAGGGCGAGCGGCTTCTCGCACAGGACGTCCGCTGCCGCCTCGAATGCGGCCAGGGCGATGTCGTGGTGGGTGGTGGTGGGGGTGCAGATATCGGCGACTGCCGCCCAGTCCAGGGCTTCCTCCAGGGAGGCGGCCTCGGTGAGGCCGAACTCCTCGGCGAGCAGGGCGGCTTGTCCGTCGGTGGAGAAGATGCGGATACGTGCCCCGAGGGCGATCCAGGCCGGCACGTGAGTGCGGGCGATGAACCCGGCCCCGATCACAGCCACATCGAGTCTGCTCATGCTCGGTTCTCCTCATCGTTGCTTCGTCCTGCCGCGTTGCGTGCCCGGAGAGCGCCGCGGACGCCGCGCACGCGGGCGGAGGTGAGGTCGGGAACGGTCCAGCGGGCTCCGGCGTCGGTGAGGTCGGCCGCGGCGGCGGTGGTGGTGACGCCGACGATGTCCCGCACCCCTGCGGCGACCAGGGCGCGGACCCCGGACGGCGAGTCCTCGAAGGCCAGGCAGTGCTCGGGCCGGGCGCGCAGCGCGGCGCAGGCCCTCAGATAGCCCTCGGGGGAGGGCTTGCCCGCGGTGGTGTTCTCGGCGGTGATGACCACGTCGACCAGGTGCCGTACGCCGAGGACCTTGTCGAGGAGGTACTGCGCCCACGGGGCGCCGGCGCTGGTGATGACGGCGACGGGGTACTTCACGCGCAGTTGCTGGATGAGTGCGGCGGCGCCGGGCACGACCTGGACGCTGCCGGCGTGTTCCAGCGTGAAGGCGGTCATGGTGGAGAGCACGGCTGCTGCGTCGGTGTCGGTCCAGGGCCCGGGAACGGCGGCGATGACGTCGCTGGGTCGCCGTCCCATGTAGTGCTGTTCGTAGTCGGCCTCGGTCACCGTGACGCCCCAGGTGTCGAAGAAGGCCTGCCAGGCGAGGCGGTGGACCTCTTCACTGAGAACGAGGGTTCCGTCCAGGTCCAGCAGGACTGCCTCGCACTGGTCCCGGGGGCCGGAGCCGAGTGCGCCCCACTGCTTCGGGATGCCACGGCGGGCGGCCGTCATGACGCAGCCCAGCTGAACATCAGGGCTCCGGCCCGAACCGGTCCGGTGACCGACGGTGCCTGAGCGGATCCGGGAGCGCTGTCGAGGACGACGACAGGGCAGATCGCGGACAGACCGCGGGCGCGAACCGCGCCGGGATCGAACGTGATCACATTCCGGCCGACCTCGACGTGTTCTCCTTCGGCGACATGGGTGCGGAATCCGTCGCCGTTCATCCGAACGGTGTCGATGCCCAGATGTACCAGGACGGCTGCCCCGCTTCCGGTCCGGATGACGAACGCGTGCGGGCGCACCGTGGCGACCTGGCCGGCGACGGGGGCCGCGACGTCGATGGGCCCCGTGTCGGCATCGGGCTCCACCGCCATTCCGGAGCCCACCATCTGAGCAGCGAAGACGGGGTCCGGGACGTTGCCGAGCGCAGCGAGGGTCCCGGACAGCGGGGCGTAGACCGCGAGCCTCACAGCAGCTCCTTGATGTCCTCGGCCAAGGAGTCCGCCTCCGGGCCCACGACGACCTGTACGACACCGGCTGAGACGAGGACTCCCAGAGCCCCTGCCTTCTTGAGAGCGCCGACGTCGACGGCGTCCGTGTCGTTCACCTCGGTGCGGAGCCTGGTGATGCAGGCCTCGATATCGGTGATGTTCCCGGCACCGCCGAGCCCTTCGACGATCGATTGTGCTTTGGACATATGTGCCCCCTCGATGATGAGCGTGCCGAACGGCGCTTCGTGAGGCGCCGCGAACCCACACTGGTAATTACCAGTAGTGACCAGAGATTAGCGGCTGGGGGGTTCGGTGGCAAATTAACCATGGGCATGCCAATCGCCTGGCCTCGGGAAAGGGTCACCCGGGCAGGCTGCGGCGGTCGGCAGCGGCTTGTCGGGATCGGCCGGGCGGTCACCCGCTGCGGTGCGCCACTGCTGGGGGTACCGGACCGGCCCCGGCTGTTTGTTCCGTGGACTCCGGGCGGCGCCCGAAGGGAGTGGTCAGCGTTCGTGGACGGATGTCGTGAAGTCGGCGCGCTGGAGTGCCGGCAGGAGGTCGGCGAAACAGGCGCCCCGGTGGCCGGCTTGGGGGGCTTTACGGACCTTCTTCAAGTCCGACCATGCGGGTGATCGCAGCGCCGGTGCGAGAACAAGGGCGACGACCGCGAGGTTGGCCACGGCGCCGGACCGTAGATACCAAAGACCGAGTACGGCAAGGGTGGGCACCGCCCACCATGCCCCCTGTGCTCTGGCAGCGAATGCGATGCCGGCCGCGAGGTAGGCGCTGGCGTCCGACAAACGTGACCTCGACCAGCACCGACCGCGGGTCGAGGCCCCCTGCGGACAACAGGCCTGCCCATGGTCCGAGCCGGTCCGCGGGTGTTTCGTTCTTCGGCGTGACGAAATCCCCGCTGATCAGGGCGTGCAGGCCGTCGAACAGCATCCGTCCGCCAGTCGGTGTGGTGCGAGCGCAGAGCCGGGGCTCGGAGGATTCCGTCCCACTCGGCGAAGGGCGACTGCGCCGCGGCCGGTGATACGGATGCTGAGGTCGTGAGCTGGGGGAGGCCGAAGGGCACTCGGCCCGGAGGGGAGTGGGCGAGAAGGTCAGCGGTCGGAGAGGGTCATGTGCAGTTGGTAGCGGTCGGCGCGGAACCAGGAGTATGCGTGCTCGACGGGCTGCTTGCCGCTGTAGGCGATGCGGTCGAAGGTCATGACGGGCGTGCCCTTGCGGATGCCCAGGAGTGCGGCTGTCTCCGTGGAGGCCGGGCCGGCTCCGACGGTCTGCTCCGCGCGGTTGACGGGGTGTCCGAAGCGGGACTCGAGGGTGTCGTAGACCGACGCCGTGAAGTCGACCGAGTCCAGTTCGGGCAGGAGCTCCGCGTCGTACCAGGCGTCTTCGACGGAGATGGGAGTCCCGTCGGCCAGCCGGAGGCGGCGGACATGCCACGCCTGCTGCTCCTCGGTCATCCCCAGAGCCGCGGCGGCGGCCGGCGTGGGGGGCTCCTTGTCGATGGAGAGGACTACGGTGCCCGGCTCCAGGCCGAGTCGGCGCATGTCTTCATGGAAGGAGGCCAGGCCGAGTTCTGAGCGGTGGGTCCGCTCGGCGACGAAGGTGCCGCGCCCGTGCACCCGCACGGCCAGGCCTTCCGCCACGAGCTGGCTGAGGGCTTCGCGTACCGTCACCCGGCTGACGCCGTGGTCGATGCACAGCTGGCGCTCGCTCGGCAGCGCGTCGCCGGGGGAGAGCTGGTTGGTGCACATGTCGACCAGGATCGCGCGCAGCTGGGCGTGCTTGGACATGATGCCTTTGCCGGCGATCTGCTGTGCGGTCACTGCGACCCCTCTCTCGGTTTCCGGGAGCCTCCGCCGCACTCCCTCGCTGGTTACTACCAGTATGCAGCATACGCGGCTCCGCGATATTGCCGCAGTGACGACTGCGCCTGCTCGAGGTGAGCCACGACGTCTCCCGTGACGGGCTGGGGTTTTGCTGCGTCGAGGCATTGACACGTTTGGAGCCCAGCGCCATTCTGAGGGGCAACTGGTCATGACCAGACGTTACCAGCGGGATTCGGCTCATCCAGCAGCTCCGCGCTGCTGCGTTCCTGCCCGGCTCTCCGCGCCTCCCGTCCTCCGCTCACCTTCGAGGTTCGTCATGAGCACCGTCACGTCCACATCTTCAGGCCGCCGTCCGGGCCTGGCCGGCCTGCAGAAACTCGGCCGCAGCCTGATGCTGCCGATCGCCACGCTGCCCGCCGCGGGTCTGCTGCTCCGGCTGGGGCAGGACGATGTCCTGGGCCGGTTTTCCGCCCTGCAGGACACCGCGCACGTGATCTCCGCCGCCGGCGGAGCCTTGTTCACGCATCTGCCGCTGATCTTCGCCGTCGGCATCGCCATCGGGTTCGCCAAGAAGGCGGACGGCTCCACAGCACTGGCCGCGGTGGTCGGATATCTCGTCCTCGACGGGGTCTTCACCGCGATGTCCCCGGTCGTCCTCGAGGGAAAGAAGGACCTCGCGGGTGAACAGGCCGTCGTCAACTTCGGGGTCCTCGGCGGCATCATCATCGGTCTGCTCGCCGCAATGCTCTGGCAGCGCTTCTACCGCACCGTGCTTCCGCCCTACCTCGGCTTCTTCAGCGGCCGTCGGCTCGTACCCATCCTGACTGCCTTCACCGCGCTGGTGGTGGGGGTCCTGATGAGCTTGGTCTACCCCCTGTTCAACAGCGGCCTCACCTCGGTCGGTGAGGCCGTCGACGAGAACAGCATCGTGGGCGGCGGCATCTACGGAACGGCGAACAAGCTGCTCATCCCGCTCGGCCTGCACCACATCCTCAACTCCGTCGTGTGGTTCATCATCGGCGACTACCAGGGCGCCCACGGGGATCTGAACCGGTTCTTCGCCGGCGATCCCGAGGCAGGCATCTTCATGACCGGCTTCTTCCCGATCATGATGTTCGCCCTTCCCGCCGCCGCCCTGGCCATCTGGCGCGAGGCCCGCCCCGAACACCGCAAGGCGGTCGGGGGGATCATGCTCTCCGCCGGTCTCACCAGCTTCCTCACCGGCATCACCGAGCCGATCGAGTTCGCCTTCCTCTTCGTCGCCTGGCCCCTGTACCTCGCCCACGCGGTGCTGACCGGAACCTCTCTCGCCCTGGTCAACGCACTCGACATCCACCACGGGTTCACCTTCTCCTCCGGGCTCATCGACTACGTCCTCAACTGGGGCAAGGCCACCCAGCCGCTGCTGCTGATCCCCATCGGCCTGGGCTACGCCCTCCTCTACTACGTCCTGTTCCGCTTCGTCATCCGCCGCTGGAACCTGCGCACCCCCGGCCGAGAGGAAGACAGCCCGGACACAGAGCAGGAACGCCAGCCCCAGCCCGCGGCCTGACAGGGCCCCGCACACCCACCCACCCTTCGAAAGGAAACGTTCATGGCGCAGCGCGTCGTCTCCATCGGCTCCCGCAGCGGCCTGCACGCACGGCCCGTCGCCACCTTCGTCCAGGCGGCCTCCCAGGCATCCGTGCCGGTCACGATCGCCATCGAGGGCAAGCCCCCGGTGGCCGCCGACAGCGTGCTCGGGGTGATGACGCTCGCCGCCCGCCACGGCGACCGGGTCACGCTGACCGCCGAAGGCGAGCAGGCCGAGGCCGTCCTGGATGAGCTGGCGGACCTGCTGAGCAAGGAGCTCGACGCGTGAACTCTGCTTCCGTCACGATGGCCGGCTACGGCGTCAGCCCCGGCCTGGCGTGTGCACCCCTGGTCCGCATGACGCCGCCGGTGGTCACCGACCCCGAGGAGGAACCGGGGGCCGACCCCGGCCACGAAGTGCAGCGGATCCGCCAAGCGCTCACGGATGTGGCCGCGCAACTCCGCGCCGTCGCGGACGGCGGAACCGCAGGAGCGATCCTGGAGGCAAGCGCCGCCATGGCCGGCGACCCCGCTCTCGTCCACGCCGCCGCCGACCACATCGGCCGGGGCACCCCCACCGCCCACAGCCTCTCCCTCGCGATCGACGCCTTCTGCGCCCAACTCGAGGAAGCCGGCGGCTACATGGCCGAACGCGCGGCCGACCTGCGCGACATACGCAACCGGGCCGTGGCGCTGCTGATGAAGGTGCCCATGCCCGGCATACCCCGGCCCGGACATCCCTTCGTCCTCGCCGCCGAGGACCTGTCCCCGGCGGACACCGCGCAACTGGCCGAAGGCGACGTGGTGGGCCTGCTCACCGAGCAGGGCGGCCCCACCGGCCACACCGCGATCCTCGCCCGCAGCCTCGGTCTGCCCGCAGTGGTCGGATGCCCGCAGGCAGCCGACCTGCCGGACGGCACACTCGTCCTCCTCGACGGAGGGGCCGGCACCGTCGAGCCGCACCCCTCGGCTCAGCGCCGACAGCAGGCCCTGGAAGCCGCCCTTGCGCGCAGGCAGCCGCAGACCAGGGGGCCAGGCCGAACCGCCGACCAGCATGCCGTAACGCTCCTGTCCAACATCGGCACCCTCTCGGACGCCGCCCACGCCGCGCAGGCCGACAACGAGGGTGTGGGGCTGTTCCGCACCGAATTCCTCTTCCTGAGCCGCCGCGAACCCCCCACGCTCGAGGAACAGATCCAGGCGTACTCGCAAGTCCTGACCGCCTTCGACGAGCGCGCGGTGACCGTGCGCACCCTGGACGCCGGCTCCGACAAACCCCTGCCTTTCCTGCACCTGCCCCGGGAGGACAACCCCGCCCTCGGAATCCGGGGACTGCGCACGGCCGCACAATGCCCCGACATCCTGGTGACCCAGCTTCAGGCCCTCGCCACGGCCCAGCGCCGCACCGGCGCACAGATGAGGGTCATGGCACCGATGGTCTCCACCGCCGAGGAAGCCGCACAGTTCGCCGACCTCGCCCGCAGCTTCGGCCTGCAGACCGTAGGGGTCATGATCGAAGTACCCTCCGCTGCCCTCGACGCCGACCGCCTGCTCCAGCACGTCGACTTCGCCAGCATCGGCACCAACGACCTGTCCCAGTACACCCTGGCCGCCGACCGCACATCCCATGTCCTGGGCCATCTCCTGGACCCCTGGCGGCACGCCCTGCTCACCCTCGTCGCCGGCGTGTGCCGCGCCGGCGCGGCGCTGGAGCGGCCGGTGGGCGTGTGCGGCGAAGCGGCCGCTGACCCGCTGCTCGCCCCCGTCCTGGTCGGCCTCGGAGTAAGCAGCCTGTCCATGGCCGCCCCGGCCGTCGCCGCCGTCCGCGACACGCTGGCCCAGCTCACACTCGAGCAGTGCCGCAGCCTCGCGGACGCCGCACTCGATGCCCCCACGCCCGCAGCAGCACGCGCCACCGCCCGGGAGATGAGCGACACGCTCCGCGCAGCCGCCGCCCATGACCGGGAGGGACGGTAGAGATGGAGGTGGTGATCCGCCCCGACGCCGATGACGTCGGCCGGACGGCCGCCGGCATCGTCCAGCAGTCGCTCGCCGACGGTGTGACAACGCTCGGACTGGCCACCGGCTCCTCGGTCCTGGCGGTCTACCGCGACCTGATCCGCCGCCACCGCCACGAGGGCCTCAGCTTCAGCGGCGTCGACGCCTTCCTGCTCGACGAGTACATCGGCCTCCCGACCTCGAGCCCGCAAGCCTTCGCACAGGTGATACGGCGCGAGCTGACCGCGCACATCGACCTCGATTCCGAACGGCTCCACGTGCCTTCCGGGACGGCACTCGATCCCGCTGCGGAAGCACGCCGTTTCGAGCAGTGCCTGACCGAAGCCGGTCCTGTCGGTCTGCAGCTGCTCGGCATCGGGGTCAACGGCCACATCGGGTTCAACGAGCCGGGCTCCTCACTGGCCTCGCGTACCCGGCTCAAGACCCTCACGGAGGGCACCCGCCGGGACAACGCACGTTTCTTCGGCGGCATCGAGGATGTACCGCGCCACGTCATCACCCAGGGGCTCGCCACGATCGGTGAGGCAGACCACCTGGTGCTGATCGCCACCGGTCCGCACAAGGCCCGCGCGGTGTCCGCCGCCGTCGAAGGCCCCGTCACCGCGGCCTGCCCCGCCTCGATCCTCCAGTTACATGCCCACGTCACCGTCGTGGTGGACGAACTCGCCGCATCCCAGCTGCGGCAGCGGGCCTACTACCGCTGCATTGCCCGTCACAAGCCCGTCGGCCAAAGGTACTGATGACGCACCCGGCACACGTTGTCGCCGTCGACCTCGGCGGCAAACGATCAAGGCAGCCCGCTACGGCCCCCAGGGGATCGCCGAGGAGACCCTTCGCCTCCCCACACCTTCGTCGAAAGGGCAGGATGCCGTCGTCGCCGCGGTCGTGCAGGCAGCCATGGCACTCACCCGCCCGGGCGTGCGGGCCGTCGGCCTGTGCGCTGCCGGGCTGATCGACACCGAGGGCGGGGTGATCCGCTACGCGGCCAACCTCGGCTTGCGCGACACGCCCCTCGCCGCAGCCGTGGCCGACGCCGTGGGCTTGCCCGTCACGCTTGAGCACGATGCGAGGGCTGCCTGCCTGGCCGAACGGCAGCTCGGGCTCGGCATCGACGTGAGCGACCTGCTCGTGGTCGTGCTCGGCTCCGGTCTGGCCGCAGGCATCGTCAGCGACGGCCGTCTCATACGAGGCGGGACCGGCATCGCCGGGGAATTCGGCCACATCCCGGTGCACGCCGACGGAGAACTGTGCTCCTGCGGCCAGCGTGGATGCGTCGAGGCGTACGCCGCCGCCGATGCCGTGGTCCGCCGCTACCGCCGCACCGGCAACAGCGCGGAGACCGCCGCCGACATCAGCGCGCGCCTGGACACTGATCCCGACGCCGACCACATCTGGGCGGAGGCGACAGACGCCCTCGGCCGGGCACTGGTCACCTCGACCCTTCTGCTCGATCACCAATGCATCGTCCTGGCGGGCGGAATGACCGCGGCCGGACCACGCCTCACAGCCCCGGTCCGACGGAGCCTGCAACGAGGACTGGCCTGGCGTGCCGTACCGGCCGTGGAGATCTCCCCCCTCGGTGCCGACGCCGGGCTCCTCGGGGCGGCCCTGCACGCCGTGACAGTCACCGGCGCGGCCCCGGCCCGGGTGAGCTGAGCCTCCTGAAGCGCCCCCCGACAGGCGCAGACCCCACGCACAGCGTGACTGCCACCGTGCGGCAGCGGCAAGCCGCCCCCGCTGCCGCACCACCCGCCCCGGACGGAAGGACCAGGTGACCATGTGGCCCCGAAGAGGACGCCAACGACCACCCCGCCGACTGTGCCCGGCACTGGACGACAGCCAACTCGCCCGCACCCTGACTCAGCTTGAGGCCCAGATCGCCGCCCAGGGCAACAACCTGGCCGAAGCCAACGACCGTGGCGCCCTCACCTACCCCATCGAACAGGCACTGCGCGACCCCGGCCACGACTGGGACCGCCGCATGCACCGCCTGCTCGTGCTCAGCGCCCTGCCAGAAGCCCCCGTCCTCGCCCGCCAATGGCGAAACCGGGATCACACCAGCGCCGACGCCGTGCTTCTGCAGGTGTTCGCCGACATCCACCAGGCCCGCGCCACCGGCGCGGCCATCGACATCGAGGGCACCGTAAGTCTGTGCCGGCACGCGGCGGAGCTCGCGCCCCCGGATCCTGCCCCCTGGATTGCCCTGCTCAACTGCCAACGGATGCAGCGAGCCCTGGGGAGAGCGGTGCAGCCGGTGTGGGAGGCCGTCCAGGCACGCGACCGCTGGAATCGGGAAGCACACTGGCAGATGCTGCACTACGTCTCCCCGGAGGAATGCGGCTCCAACGCCCTGACCCTGCAATTCCTCGACTCCGTCATTACCACCGCGCCTTCAGGGAGCCCCGTGACGGCCCTCGGCCTCACCTCCTCACTCGACCGGTACCGCCGGATCCTGGCGGCCGGCGGGATCCCGGCGATCACCGCGCACCGGCACTGGAACCAACCGCAGGAGCTGGCACTCGTCGACCAAGCCCTCGAAACCTGGCCGCAGCCGGGCTTCCTCACCCACGCAGCAGCGTGCGCCGACCTCAACCTCCTTGCCTACGTCCTGATGCAAGCCACGCGCCCGCGCGAGGCATGGCCGGTCTTCGAGGCGATCTCGGCGGTCGCCACCAGCTGGCCCTGGGAACTCGACGGCGACCCCCTGCAGCAGATCCAAAAGGAGCACCGCCGGGCCTTCCGGGCAAGGAACCGGCACACGAACAGCTGATCCACAGGCGCGAACAGCGCAAGAGAGCTGTCCGGAGTTCATTGACAAACCAACCCCAGCAGGCCAAGGTGGTCATAACTGGTTATTACCAGCGGTCCTGAAGATCAGCACAACCCCTCGGCGTGTGCGCCGGAAGACGCGAGGTTTGCCATGTCTGCTCAGGTACTCCCCGAACCGACCGAGCCGATGCGTCTGTTCGAGGCAGATCTCGGCGCTGTGGCCACAGCACCTAAGCCCCATCCCAGCGGACCGCAGGGCAGCTTCCCTGACGCAGGAGACAGCTGCCTCACCCGGGTGAGCGCCGGCGTCGAAGACGTGAGCCGGATACGCCGTGTCGCCCGCGACTTCCTCGCGGGCCTGCCCGTGCAGTCGGCAACACGGGAGGACGCACTGCTCGTCATCTCCGAACTGGTCACCAACGCTGTGACCCACGCCCTCCCACCGGCAGCCCTACGGCTCTGCCGTACGCCCCGCAGCACTCTTCGCATCGAAGTGACGGACGGTGGACCGCAGCTCCGCACGCCGCCACGGACCGACCCGATGGAGGAGCACGGCCGTGGAATGCAGATCGTTGCCGCCCTCGCCACTCATCACGGCACTGTCACACACGAACAGGGCGCTACTCGGTGGGTCGAACTGCCCCTTTGAGAACCCTCACCAGCCCTCGCGGGATCCTCAACGGCTGACGCTGCTGACGGCCGGGACGGACGGTGTCCTAGTCGTGGTGTAGGGGATCAACTGGCGGTTGTGGTCGTGGTGTTGGGTAGTGCCGGGGCGCCGTCGGGGAGCTCGGGGTGGAGCACGTCCATGCTGCCCTCGGGGAGGTAGCGGCGGGGAAGGCGATCCACTCGTCGCGCATCTCGCAGAGCACTGGGGTCACCAGCCGTTCCAGGCGGGCGGGTTGGGGAAGACCTGGACGACGTCGACGCGGCGCTTGATCTCCCCGCTGATCCGCTCCAGCGGGTTCGTGGACTGGATGTTGCAGTGTCGCTGCGGGAAGTCCGCGAGGGCGGTCAGGTCCTCCTTGGCCTCCAGCGACATGGCTCTGATCTTGGGGATCTGGTTCCCGAGCATCTCGGCGACGGTGGCCAGCTGAGCGCGCACGAGGTCAGACGTGGGCTGGGTAAAGATCGTGCGGATCATCGCGGCGACCATCTCGCCGGACTCCTTGTCGATCACGTTGAAGACATTGCGCAGGAAGTCAACCCTGCACGCTGCCGGGCCGCGCCGAGCATCACCTTGCGGAGTGCGGCGACCAGCCCGGAGTGCTGGTCGGTGATGACCAGACGGACCCCGCTAAGGCCCCGTTTCACGCAGGGAGCGCAGGTACTCCTTCCAGAACGCCTCGTTCTCGCGCCGACCATCAGCCCGGGGACCTCGCGCCCTCCGCCCTCGGTGATGCCGGTCGCGATTCCCACGGCCTGGGAGACGATCTGGTGGTTCACCCGCGCCTTGCAGTAGGTCGCGTCCAGGGAGGCGTCGAGCAGGACGAAGGCGCCGCCGCCAGCTTCTACCCGGCGCTCCCGTGGATGTCGTTCGTGGTCGCGGGCATGGCGCTGGGCCGCCTCGACCTGTCCTCCGGCACCGTCCGGAAGCGCCTGGCCGCGCTCGGTGCCGGCCTCACCGGGACCGCGCACGGCATGTCCCTGCTGCTCGCCGGCAAGGGCGCGTTGCGGAGCCTCGCGGAAGACGGACCGTCGTCCTCCGGCTCCGGTTCGATGCCCCTCGACGGCGGGTCCTTCCCCGACATGCCGGCGTCATTGCTCCTGACGGCCGGGCCGCACAGCGGCACCCCGTTCGACATCATCGGCAGTATCGGGAAGTCGTCGTTCTTGTCCAGGGCGCGAAATTGAGGACGGCTTGCCCGTCAGGCCCCGCGTGCGCCGTTGATGTCGAGGCGGTTGCCGATCAGGTGGCGGCAAGCTCCCTCGAGTGCGCCGGTGACGATCGGCCGGCCCGTCGCAGGGGAGGTGGCGTAGCCGAAGTGGCCGGTCAGGTAGCCGACGCAGGCGTCCGCGGCCGCGCGTTTCGCTCCGCGCACGCCGACCCGTCCGGTTTGGGCTCCGCGATCCATTGCCCCGGCAGTGCCCCGTCCGGGGGCATTTGCCGCCGGGCTTCGGCGAGCATCGGCTCGATCGAGGGAGTCAGCGCCACGCCGTCACATCGACGGGTACGAACATGTCGTGAGCGCGTGCAGGGCGGCGTCGGCCATGGCGCATCCCCCCGGTCATGGGTTTTCTCGCTGTTCACGGCGCGGCCGATGAGTTTGTGGCTCACGGCCGGTCCAAGCTCGGGACACCCTAGGAAAGGACACCGTCATGTCGGAGCTCCTGGTCGACTTCATCACCTCCCTCGACGGCTACGCATCGGGAGAGGGATGGCCCGGGTTCTGGGGCCTCGAGGGCCCGGAGTACCTCGCATGGCTCGGCGAGCAGCCCGAGGCCACCTATCTGATGGGAGCGAACACCTACCGCCTGATGTCGGGATTCGCCGCAGGTGAGGTTCCGAAGGGTCAAGACGAGTTCAGGCCCGAAGAAGAGGCGTCCGTCGACCAGCTCACGCAAGCGTCCAAGGTGGTGTTCTCCTCCTCACTCGAGGAGCCACTGACGTGGGCCAACTCCACGCTCGTCCGCGACGACGCCGTTGAGGCGGTCCGCGCCATGAAGTCGAGTGGCTCGGGGCTCCTCAGCACGATCGGCAGCCTCAGCCTGTGCCGGTCCCTGCTACGAGCCGGACTCGTCGACCGCTTCCGGGTCGTGATGTTTCCGGTGATCACGGGGGCCACGGGCGAGGAACGCATCTACGACGGCTATCCGGACGTCGCCCTCGAGATGATCGAGCACCGCACCTTCGACGGCCGCATCCAGCTGGTCGAGTACAAGCCCCGCGTACTCGAGCACCCGCCGCTCGGCGCCCCTGCGTGACGTCGCCCGGTCCGCCGGTCTGGACGGCCGCCAGGCCGGCGCCGGCGGGCGCGCAGCAAGATCTGATGGGGGGCGGGGGCGAGTGGTGGTCCACTCCTCACAGCTTCCCTGGGACGTCCACCGGAATGGTGCTCAGGCCACCACGCGCCGGACGGCCTACGAACAACGCCGAGTCGAACAGCGGCACCCCCCATCAGCGCGCCCTTGGCGCCGCACTGCCCTGTCCGGGGCTCCCCGCCACGTGTTGGGTCACGGATGGAAACGCCACCGGCCTTCAGAGATGACATCCACCTTGCCGTCCCTGACGCGAACGGCCGTCTCGTCGTCGATGAAGTAGATCGGGAAGTCCGCCCGCGCAGCGATGCGATCAGCCCAGGCGTCGTCCCGCTCGGGGAAACTCGGCGAGTACAGGTGGGGCTTGAGATACCAGTCGAAGAGGCCGAACGGCGGCTCCACGGTCGTCGCGCCGAGCACGTGGAGGTCCGTGGTGTCCCCGATGACGTCGGCGGAGTGTCCGGTGAGATTACGGCTGAAGATCATTGATCCGGCGCTCACCCCCACATAGACCCGGCTCGCCAGCGCCTCCAGGAAACCGTCGGCCAGGCCGTTGCCGGTGATGCTGCGCGCGAGGTGGTAGTGATTGCCGCCCTCGACATAGATGACGTCGGCGTGGAGCAGCCGGTCGAGCACCGTCTGCCGGGGCAGGCCGTTCAGCTCCAGGACGTCGAACTCCCGCCAGCCGAGGCCGTGCAGCCGGTTCATATCCGCGACGAACCACCCGTGGTCCCCGCGCTCGGCGACTGAAGCCGTGGGAACGAACACGACGTTCGCCGATCCGAACGGCTTCCCCAGCATGTCCCGCAGCGCATCCCGCAGCGTCTCGTTGCGCAGGCCACTCGCCGTCAACAGAAAGTTCATCGGGCGAGCCAAGCACGGCTGACGGACGCGCGCAACGGACCCACCTTCCACCAATACCGCCGTGGGATGGCCGCACCAGGAGCCGGCACTCAGGGTTCGGTGAGAAGGCTCAACCTGGGCGACAAGCTCAAAGGCGCACCGCCGACGCTTCACCCCCACCAGCGTTAGGGGAGGCCCGTGCCTCGGTCGACCGCGTCCGTAGTTCTTGGCGGCCTGCTGCCCGGTGAAGCGCGCCGATCATCCCGATGGTCCGCTCTGCCCGTGCGTGTAGGTCGTCATCGGGTACGACCACGCGCAGTTCGTGGGCTTCCGTTCTGGCTGCGCCGGGCCGTTCGGAGGCCCGCGCGGGGGGTACGCCGGGTACCGACTCGGCGCGCCCAGCACCCTGCGTGCAACCCGCAGCCACCGCCACGAACGCGGTGCTCAGCGATGAGTGAAGGGACACCCGGCAACCTCGCCCGCGCTGAGCATGTGTCTCGCGGCTTCGCGCTCACCCAACTCATGCCGTGGTGGTGTGTTCGTCGGTGCTCAGGACGCTCCGCAGTCGCTGGTAGCGGTCGAGGTCTTCCCAGGTGTCGTGGTCGGGCAGGCTGGGGTTGCGGCGTCCGGTGTCCCAGGCCCAGATGCTGGCGGCGAGACCGGCCAAGAGCGGGATGAGCAGCCACAGCAGGGCGCCCATGGTGTGAACCTCCTTCGATGGATTGGGACGGAAGGGCTGAGGGAGCTCAGGCGCTCAGCTGCTTGGGTGCGTCGCCAGAGATGGCGATCTTGCGGGGCTTGGCGTGTGCGGCCAGCGGGATGCGCAGGGTGAGGACGCCGTTGTCGTAGGCGGCCTCGGCGGCTGCGGCGTCCAGGGCATCGGACAGGGCCAGGCGGCGGGTGAAGCGGCCGACGGGCCGTTCGGTCAGCACGGGACGGGCGTCGGCCGGGATCGGGGAGGGCCGCTCGGCGATCAGGGTCAGCGTCTGATGCTCTGTGGTCAGCTCGATGGTGGAGCGGTCCATGCCGGGCAGATCGAACTGCAGGTAGAGCGCTTCCTCATCGCGCCAGGCATCCGCCGGGATGACGGTGCCGACCGAGGCAGAGCCGTTCGCGAGCTGCTGCGTGAGCCGGTCGAGATCGCCCAGAACACCCGTACGCGCAAGCATATCCAACCTCTCTCTTCCTGAAGGCAGGCCGCAAAGACTGCGGCGTGACGATCGAGTACCCGCCTATTCGTATAACCCGACAAGAGATTCTCTGACAAGCGCCCACTGTATGAAGTTGACAGCAGTTGACTCAACCTCCTATACGTGCCTACGTGTTCGGTCGCGTCGATGTCGTCGGCCGCCACCGGAGTGGTCCGGCTGTCCGCGCACAGGATGGCCGGAAGGGAGATCGCTGGTGACGGCAAGGATGAAGACGGTCTGGCTGCCGGCCGCCCGCGGCGCGGCGGCGGTGGTTTTCGGCGTGCTGACGCTGCTCTGGCCGCGGCTGACGGTGCTGGCTCTGGCCGGGGTGTTCGGTGCGTATGCCCTGGTGGACGGTGTGATGCTGCTGGGCGCGGCGTGGTGGCACCGGCGTGAGCGCCGGTCGGCCGTGACTTGTGCGGCGGCCGGCACGCTCGGAGTGGCGGCCGGACTGATCACGGGCGTATGGCCGGGTCTGACGGCCCTGGCCCTGTTGGTCGTGGCGGGCGCCTGGGCCATCGTGACGGGCTGCCTGGAGCTGTGGGTCGCCACGCGGATGCGACATGAGCTGCGGCACGCGTGGTGGTGGCGGGCCTCGGCCGGCCTGTCGGCGGCGGCGGGTGCGCAGCTGTGGCTGCGCCCGGACGCCGACGCGGTGGCCATCGCGCTGGTGCTGGGCCTCTACGCACTGATCGCGGGCGGCCTGTGGCTGGCTGCGGCCTGGCGCGAGTACCGGACCCGTCCCGGGCGCGGTGTGCGGTCCTGGACCGGGCCCGCCTCCGGTGCCCGCGTGGCCCACTGACCTGCTCCCCATGAGTAACTCAGGCGCGACGCACCGCAGGCGCGCGGGGCATGCGGTGCGCCCTGGACATCCGAACGGCAGGCGAGCATCGTGACGCGGCTGCGCATCGACGGCGGCGACCTGGTGGTGCGTCTGCCGTGGTGGTGGGCGCTGGTGGCGCGGCGCCGCAGCGTGCGCCTGCGTCTTGAGCCCGTGGACGACGTCCGGGGAGCCGCGCCCGTGGCGCGCGGTGCGCCCGCATCCCGGGCCCCGCTACCGCTTCCGTCCCGGGCGCTGGTGCGTGGGCGAACTGGAGCACCCCCGGCGCCGGGACTTCGCCGCCCTGCGCGCCGGGGGCCCGGTGCTCGTGGTGACGACCTTCTCCCGACGCCCCGCGCAGCCGCCCAGCGGTGTCCACCGCCGACCCGGAGGGCGACGCGGCCTGGCCGCGGCAGGTCACCGTCCAGAACATCACCAAAAAGTTGAGCCAATAGTTGTCAACTTTCCGGCGTGGTGCTATATCAGAAGCAGAGCGGATTGGACTCAGGAACGACGTGAAGGAGGGATGAAAGATGCTGATGCGTACGGATCCCTTCCGCGAGCTTGACCGGCTCGTCGAGCGGGTCTGGGGCACGGCCGCGCACCCGGCGGGCATGCCGCTGGACGCCTGGCGTGAGGGTGACACGTTCTTCGTGCAGCTGGACCTGCCGGGCGTGGACGCGGAGTCGATCGATCTCGATGTCGAGCGCAACGTCCTGACCGTGAAGGCCGAACGCAAGCCGGCGTACGGCGAGAACACCGATACGGTGGTCGCTGAGCGGCCCGCGGGGACGTTCAGCCGGCAGCTCTTCCTCGGCGAGACCCTCGACACTGACAAGATCGAAGCCACCTACGAGGCCGGTGTGCTGAGCCTGCGGATCCCGGTCGCCGAGCAGGCCAAGCCCCGCAAGATCGCCATCAGCGGCGGCAGCGACCGCAAGGAACTGTACAGCTGACGCCGCAGCAACTCCTTTCTTCAAGGGCCTCGGGCACCAGTCCGAGGCCCTGACGCCGTCACTGGCTCATCGCGCATCTGCGACTGCAGGGCGCCGATAGGTGACAGACCCCATGGCGGTGCCGTAGCCCGGCCGCACCACGAAGCCCAACGCCGTGGGCCCCACGGCACCAGGGCGTGTATCGAAAGTGGAGCCTACGACTTTGGGTGCGATTGATTTCGGGACGTATTGGCCCGGCTGGTTGACTGGTGCAGCGGCGTGCGGCAGCCCCAGCCGCAGGTGCACCAGCGTGACGAGGAGCCGATCAACGAAGACCTGGCGTTGCTCGGGCCGGTGCCAACAGCCCGCCTGCCACTTGGGATCGGGTTCTTCGATCAACCCGTCGAATGTATGCGGGAGACCCCGGATAGGGGAGGGTGGGAACAGGCCCCACGGGCCCAGGCTTGCGTCGCAACTTGCCCAATCCGTGCAGACCTTCGCCTGCTAACGACCAGGGCGCCTGCCATGATCGTCATCATGGGGATACACATCGCACCGGCCGCGGTGGCTGACTTCCACCAGGTCCTGACTGATCACTCCCGTTATTGGGGCGAACGCGACCTTCGGTCGCTGCACCTTCTGGCCTTGGTGCAGGAGTTCGGTTCCACCTGCTTGGTTGCCCGGTCCGAGGACGGAATCCGCGGGTACATCTTCGGGTTCGTCACCCCAGAAGGCACCGGGTACGTGCACCTGATCGCCACGCGGGATGATGCCCGTGGTACCGGTCTCGGCCGTCGTCTGTACACGGCGTTCGCTGAAGCAGCGGAACGTCTCGGTGCACGGAAGTTGAAGGCGATCACGTCAGTCGAGAACACCGGCTCTATCGCCTTCCATCGTAGCCTCGGCTTCGACACGAAGATCGTCGACGACTACAACGGCCCAGGCCGGGCCATGGCCGTCTTCCACCGAGATCTGCTGCTCAACGTCCCGCGGCCCTGACCAACCAACCGTCACCGGGTAATCGCTCCCCAAGTCGTAAGACGTGTGATGATCTTGGTTCGTGGCAGGTGGAGACCCGACGGGTGACCAAGGGGCGGTGCTGGAGCCGCTGTTACTGAGAGGCAAGAACCCCGGCCGCCCGCTGACGTGGGCCCGGCGACAGCTGATCGACGGCATACGGTTCCGGATCCGCACCGGTGTCCCGTGGCGGGACATGCCCGCCGAGTACGGACCCTGGGGTCGGGTGTACGACCTGTTCCGTCGATGGCAGCGGGACGGCAACTGGCATCGGATCTTCACTGCGTCGCAGGCCCGGGCGGATGCCAACGAGCGGATCACCTGGGACCTCAACCCGGACTCCACGATCGTGCGGGCCCACCAGCACGGCGCCGGTGCGGGTGAAGAGGGGAGTCCCAACAGGAACCGCCTGGCGGTGTGGCCTGCGAGCCGGAGGACCACGGGTCAGGAGGCTCCCGCGGCGGTCTTGCCGCCAAGCTGCTGGCCGTCGAACAGAGGCAGAAGCCCTTGTCCATCCTGATCACGGCCGGGCAGCGCGGCAGTTCGAGGTCGTGCTGGGCCGCATCCGGGTGCCTCGACTGGATGCGGCAGGGCCCCGCGTGCGCCCGCGACAGGTGGGGGCGGACAAGGCGTACGCGTCCCGCAGGAACCGTCGCGGTCCGCTACGAGGCCACCGTCCTCGTTGCCGCCATCAGCGAGTGGTCGTGACGCACTGGTCCGACGACAACTCGAACACCCGTACTCGCCGACCACCGGTGGGATTGACGGTCTCACGGAACAGATGCATCCCCAGTTTGGTCATGATCCGTTCGGACGCGTCGTTGCCCACTTGAGTGATACTGACGATCCGCTTCAGCCCTCGCTCTTCGAACCCGAACCGTACAGCGGCCGCAGCGGCCTCCGTGGCCAAGCCCTGCCCCCAGTGGGAACGTCCCAGCCGCCAGCCGACCTCAACCGCCGGCAGTACCTCCGGCAAGTAGTTGGGCACCGAAAGGCCGGTGAACCCGGCCAGTTCGCCGGTGGACCGGATCTCCACGGCGAACAGGCCGAAGCCCTGTGACTCCCACTCGCTCTCCCATGCCTGGACCCGCCCGCGAGTCTGCTGTTCGTCAAGGACGCTGCCGTCACGGATCCACCGCATGACCTCGGGGTCGGAATGGACGGCAGCCATGGGCGCAACGTCTTCCTCACGCCAGCGACGCAGGATCAAACGAGGAGTCTCAAGCGTGACCATCCCATCATTCTGGATCACAAATGGGCTCTCGCTATCCTCACCAGGCACTTTCGATACACGCCCAGTGACCAGTGCAAGGATTCATCCCCAGTCGGCGAGGAGTCCAAGGGCCGGGCAGACGACGGCTAGGACGCCAAGGGGGCCGCGTCCGCGACTGTCGTGGGGACCCGAGTGCCCACACACCGAACACCACGGCCGCGCCGCCGAGCAACGGCAGGAAAAAGGCCCGACAGGAGCCTACGCAGGCCAAGCGCGCTCTGAGCGGTCACCGACTCGGTACCGCCCCGCGCAGAACGACGACCGAGAAAGCCAGAACGCCCCCGCCCCACCGCGTCGTCACGCGGCCGACCGTTTGTCCCTCATGGCTCGCTTCCCTCATCGGTGTCGGATCGCCCCGGTAAGCCGCGAATGCTCAGGCCGGGAGAGCCCTTGCCGGCTTCTCGCGTTCGGCGCCGGGAGCGCATCAGGAAGGGGCCGGGCCCTCCCGATTCCCGCCGTCGGCGTCGAACACCTTGGTGAAGGTGGCCCCGCACCGGCAGCGGGAGTGCTCGATCAGTTCCCCCTCGGCCGACACGCTCAGCCTCTGGCCAAGCCGCACGTGCACATGATCACCCATGAGGAGCTGCCCTCCTTGACCTCGTCTGGTCCGGTCATCGTGAGGCCGCCTGCGTGGACCGGCAATGCCGCAGCTCACACGTGAGCGCCGATCGTGCACGCCCTTCGGGTCCGCCGCCAGGGCCCAGGGATCGCCGTACGAGGTCCCTGCCCACAGCAGTGCGCGCCCGCCGTCACGGAACAGGCGCGCACTGCCCGGATCACTTGGACGGCTTCGTGGACGGCTGGGCTGCTCGTGCGCCGGGCTGCGGCTGCGGGTGGCCGGCGGCGTGCAGGATCGGTGCGGTGTGCCGCTCGGAGCGATGGCCGCCCGCGGCCGGGACACGGCTGCGGGGCGCCTCGGCGTCACCGGGCAGCGGCACGGGCCTGCGCGCCACCAGGCGTCCGACCCAGCGGCGGCCGCAGTGTTCGCAGGGTGGTGCGCCCTGCGGCGTGTACGGGGAGACGACGGCGGTGTTGTCGCGGTTGAAGACCTCCCACTCGGCGTCGAGAGCGTCTCGGTAGCGCTGGACGTCGTAGTCGACGCTCCATCGGTGCCAGCACGAGCCGCAGGTGAACTCCACACGTTCGACCGCGAGTTCGGTGATCACTGCACTGCACCTCCCATCCGGTGTGCGGGAACGGTCCGGGGTGCCGACAGGGCCGTGTCAGAGAGGGATGCACGGGCGGGTCGGAAGCAGCGCCGCCGCCGCGCAGCAGCCTCTCTGTCCGCCCGTGTGGGCATACCAGGCGTAGTTCCCCCTGGTCCTGGTCCTGGTCCAGCAGCGTCCGCACGGACATCAGAGCGTCGAGGCCGTCGGCCTCGGCATCGGTCAGGTCGGACAGGTCAAGGATCAGATGCTGGTGCCGGTGTTGTACGTGGGCGGAGGCCGCGAAGGCGCGCGGTTCCCGGGCGGTGGCCCCGTCCAGGGCGCATTTGACCTCGATCACGGCCCAGCCGTTGCGCCCGTGCGCCGCGAGGACAGTGCCATGGTCCGCACCCCACTGTCCGCTTCCCCGTGCCTGTCCCAGCCGCCCGCGAACCGCGGGTCCTGATCTCTGCTTCCACTCCTTCGCCTACTGCACCGCTCAGCGTTTCGCAGTCGCGGAGTACAGCGGACACCACCTCCCCTATACCTCGCCCAGACTTGACAGGGCAAGACTCAAGTTTTATCTCATAAAGGTAGGCAAGAGAGTAGGGAAAAGCAGCTCAGCATGGACGAGGAGGTGGCCGGAGGTGCAGGCGCCGAAGCCAGAATCGGACCTGTACGCGGTGCTGGGGGTGCAGCCCTCGGCGACGGCCGCGGCGATCACGTCGGCCTTCCGCGCCCGGGTGCGGGAACTGCGCCCCGACACCCAGGTGGACGCGGAGACCACCGCACGGTTCGGCCAGGTGCGGGCGGCGTACGAGACGCTGCGTGATCCCCTCCTGCGGGCGGCCTACGACCAGCGCCTGGAGCGCATGCTGCCGTCGCCCGAGCGAGGTGCTGCCCCTACCCTGCCGGCGCGGCCCGTACGGCGGTACGCAGTGGTGCTCGGGGACGTGCATCCCGAGCCGCCGCTACGTGTGGGGCCGGTCCGGTGGATTCCCTGCCGGTGAGACGGAGAACGAGGTGAGGACGAGGAGGAGAGCTCAGATGGCACGGGCGGTTGGTATCGACCTGGGTACGACGAACTCGGTGGTCTCGGTCCTGGAGGGCGGCGAGCCCACTGTGATCACCAACACCGAAGGCGCGCGGACGACCCCGTCGGTGGTGGCCTTCGCCAAGGGCGGTGAGGTGTTGGTCGGTGAGGTGGCCAAGCGGCAGGCCGTGACGAATGTGGACCGCACGGCGCGCTCGGTCAAGCGGCACATGGGCGACCACGCCTGGCGGTTCCCGGAGCACGGGGAAATCGACGGCAAGCGGTACACGGCGCAGGAGATCTCCGCGCGCGTGCTGCAGAAGCTGAAGCGGGACGCGGAGTCCTACCTGGGTGAGGACGTCACCGACGCGGTGATCACCGTGCCCGCGTACTTCGACGACGCCCAGCGGCAGGCGACCAAGGAGGCCGGGGAGATCGCGGGCCTGAACGTCCTGCGGATCATCAACGAGCCGACGGCGGCGGCGCTGGCGTACGGCCTGGACAAGGAGAACGACCAGACGGTCCTCGTCTTCGACCTGGGCGGCGGCACCTTCGACGTGTCGCTTCTGGAGATGGGTGAGGGCGTCATCGAGGTCAAGGCCACCAATGGTGACACCCATCTGGGCGGTGACGACTGGGATCAGCGGATCGTCGACCACATGGTCACGCAGTTCAAGAACCACTACGGCGTGGACCTGTCCAAGGACAAGATGGCCGTGCAGCGGCTGCGGGAGGCGGCTGAGAAGGCGAAGGTCGAGCTGTCGTCGTCCACCGAGACGACCATCAACCTGCCTTACATCACGGCCTCTTCGGAGGGCCCGCTGCACCTGGACGAGAAGCTGACCCGCGCCCAGTTCCAGCAGCTGACCGCCGATCTGCTGGAGCGGTGCAAGGCGCCGTTCCACAACGCGATCAAGGACGCCGGGATCAAGGTGTCCGACATCGACCACGTGGTCCTGGTGGGCGGCTCGACCCGGATGCCGGCCGTCACAGAGCTGGTGAAGGAACTGACCGGCAAGGACCCGCACAAGGGGGTCAACCCCGACGAGGTCGTCGCCGTCGGCGCCGCCCTGCAGGCCGGTGTGCTCAAGGGTGAGGTCAAGGACGTCCTGCTCCTCGACGTGACCCCGCTGTCCCTCGGCATCGAGACCAAGGGCGGCATCATGACCAAGCTCATCGAGCGCAACACCACCATCCCGACGAAGCGTTCGGAGATCTTCACCACCGCCGAGGACAACCAGCCCTCGGTGACCGTGCAGGTCTACCAGGGCGAACGGGAGATCGCCGCCTACAACAAGAAGCTCGGCATGTTCGAGCTGACCGGCATCGCCCCCGCTCCGCGCGGCGTGCCGCAGATCGAGGTCACCTTCGACATCGACGCCAACGGCATCATGCATGTCTCCGCCAAGGACCTGGGCACCGGCAAGGAGCAGAAGATGACCGTCACCGGTGGCTCCGCGCTGCCCAAGGACGACATCGACCGCATGGTCCGGGAAGCGGAGCAGCACGCCGAGGAAGACCGCAAGCGGCGTGAGGCGGCCGAGACCCGCAACCAGGGTGAACAGCTCGTCTACTCCACCGAGAAGCTCCTGAAGGACAACCCCGAGCAGATCCCGGCGGACGCGAAGAGCGAGACGGAGACGGCGCTGGCCGACCTGAAGGAGAAGCTGCAGGGCGAGGACACCGCCGCGATCCGGCAGGCCATTGACCGCACCGCCCAGGCCGCGCAGAAGATCGGCACCGCCCTGTATCAGCAGTCCCAGGCCGAGCAGCCGACCGGAGCCTCCACGGACGGCAGGAGCGGTGGTCCGGCCGAGGATGATGTGGTGGACGCCGAGATCGTTGATGACGACAAGGCGGAGGCTGGCTGACGATGACCAGGAGCGGTCCGCACAGCACCGAGCTGGACCAGTTGCGGCGCCTGGTTCAGGAGCGGACCGCCGACCTGCAGCGGGTCAAGGCCGAGTACGACAACTACCGCAAGCGGGTGCGGCGGGACCGCCTGGCCGTGCGCGAGATCGCCGCAGCCAACGTGCTCAGGGCGCTGCTGCCGGTGCTGGACGCCGTCGACCGGGCGTGCGCCAACGAACCGCTCACGCCCGGTCTCAAGGACATCGCCGACAGCCTCAATGAGCAGCTCGGCTCGCTGGGCGTCACCTCGTTCGGTGAGGTGGGCGATCCGTTCGATCCCGCCTGCCACGACGCCCTCAGCCACCACGTCTGCGCCGCCGCGGACCGCCTGGTGTGCTCGGCAGTCCTGCGTCCCGGCTACCGGCTGGGCGAGAACCTGCTGCGCCCGGCGACTGTGGAGGTCACCGGGCCGGCCCCGCCCGCGAGGAGCGCATCGGCGCCGGAGTGCGGCGGACGCGGGCCATCCGCCCACCCAGACAAGCCGCCGTTGCCTGTCATGCGGAACTGACAGGCTTGCCCCATCTGGGTACCGGGGAAGAGGGCATCGCTTTCGATGCCCTGAGATCACAGGCAAGCGGAGGTGACGAACCATGCAGCACCACGAGTTCCTCGCTCGCGTACGCGAGCTCGGCGAATACGCCAGCCAGGACGAAGCCGCGAAGGTCACCAACGCGGTGCTGAGCGTGCTCGCCCAGCGCATCAGCCCGGGTGAGGTCGACGACCTTGCCTCCCAGCTGCCCGCTCCGCTCGGACAGGCACTGGCCCAGGCCAAGCAGGCGCAGGCCGAGAGTTTCGGAATCGAGGAGTTCTACCGCCGAGTCGCCGAGCGCACCGGCGCCCGGCCGCGCACCGCGGTGTGGGACGCCAGCGCGGTCCTGACCACCCTGGGCGGCGCCGTCTCCGGCGGAGAGCTGAACCAGATCATCAGCCAGCTCCCCTCCGGCTACGCCGTCTTGTTCGGCAAAGCCGACCTGGCCGGCTGACACCACAACCCCGGGGGCACCCCGAGTATGGCCACGTCGCCGGCGCCGGCATCGGTCCGCACGGCCAGCCCGCCGTGCGCATGCTGCACGTCACTGCGGATGTAGCCGACGACCTCGTCACCCGGAGCGAACTCGGCAGCGCCGGGGCCGGCGCCGACCACCACCCCGGAAATGTCCCAGCCGGGGACCCCCGGGAAGAATGTGGGAACCGCGCTGTCCAGCCTGCCGCCATGCAGTGCCAGGTCGGCCGGATCGAGAGCGGCCGCCCGCACCCGGACCGGCACGGAGTCGACGTGTGTCCTGGGCCTGGGAAGCTCCACGGATTCGAGCACCTCGGGACCGCCGTACCGGCGGTAGACCACGGCCTTCACATCGCACCCCCGGCACTGCCATCGGCATGTCCAGCAGGATGTCGTGGCGCACGATCTTCCATGCGCCGTGGACGCGGCGCAGCTCGGTCTCGTAGTAACCGGACTCGTGCGGTTCCACGGTGCCCTGCGCACCGAAGGCGCCCCGGCCGGCCGGCGTTCGGACGGCGCTCGGCCCGGACGCGGAACACGACGAACTGAGCGCCGCAGTGCGCGCGGTCGCCGTCGACCTCGATGATGTGGTCCGAGGTGATGTGGAGCCTCCCTCGGGATGCGGCGCCATGAGGTTCACGGCCGCGTCGTCCGTGAACAGCGCGCCCTGGGCCTTGCCGTCGCGCGCGTCGGTCGCGCGGTCGTAGCGGGCGAGCACTTCCTGCACCTCGCGCTCGTCGCTCATCATTGAGCTCTCCCTGTGATCGTGGTTCATGCCGCCCGATGGGGCGGGACGACGTGCTTTCAGTCGACCAAAGGGGCGTCGCCTTTGAGAAGTTTTCATCCTGACTTCCCAGGTCACCGGGCTGGTGTGTGGCTGCGGTGATGTACTCGTGCCGGTCGGGGGCGTGATCTTCTGCGGGAGATCGTCTGACACTTGTGGATTTCGGTGTTCGCGAGGACGAGCAGGGCGCGCAGGAGGGTGGTGGCGTGCCGGGCGTTCATGCGGATCTTGGTCAGGAAGCGCCAGGACTTCAGGTTCGCGAAGCCGTGCTCGACGGCGGCGCGTTCGCGATTGAGTAGGCGGTTCGCTTCCTTCTCCGCGTCGGTGAGGCGGTGGCTGCGGGTGGCCTGCCCTGCGCTGCCAACATGTCCCTCTCTCCTCGCCCATCGCTTCAGCACTGGGCGAGTTCTCGGCATGATGTCACTCGGAAGGGGAGACCTCGATGCCTGATTACCCGCATCCTGCACACAAGTCGCCTTTGGCGCGGGAAGCACTACAAGCCAGCACGAGGAGAGGGAGCATCCGCGTCATCGAACACGCCTTGTGGGAAGCGAGGGGGCTCCGCCTCTTTGACTACCCCGAGGACCTGGTTGTAGGCCTGGAGTGGCTGGGTCTGCTGTATCTGCTGGAGGCCAGGCCCGCCCGCGCAGAGCCGTCGTTGAAAGACGCGCTGAAATGCCGCCGACGTCAACTCGGCGTCGACCACCCACAGGTCAGGTACCTACTTGCCCTGCTCACCGACGCTTACGAGGAGCAGGGCAAACCGGTGAAGGCGATCCCGCGGCTGGAGCAAAGGCTCGCCGCTGATCTCCCGCACGGAACGGCCGCCCGGCGAACCGTGCGCAGCAGGTCGAAACTGTTTGGTGCGTACTGGTCCGCCGGACGCATCCAGGATGCCTTCGGGCTCTACCGGGATGCACTGGCCAGCTGCGAGCGGACCTACGGGCCCGACGCACCTGAGAGCGTCGACCTGCGTCACCAGTTGGCCTGGACATACCTCGATGCCGAGTTGCCTGAGGGCATACCGCTGCTGGAACGCAACATCACGGCATTGCAGCGGGCTGACTGTCCGCGGCCTTTGCTGGCGTTCAGACGCGGCGAGCTCGGCATGGTCTACATCTGGTGGGGGCGTGCGTCGGACGCAATGAACACGATCCGTCAAGGTATCGACGACATCGCCGGTCTGAACAACAACGAGGCCCGCCTGGTGCATAGGAACCTACTCCGGCACGTCCGCGACGCCCAGCTCCTGGAGATGCACCAGCGCCCCGCGTCCCCCTCATCTGATCCGTAGTGACCATTGATTGGCGATCAACAGTTGGTCGCTGCGGCGCCGAAGCGGAGCCTTCCGCCGCAGCTCTTCCCATCATCTGGTTCTCCTTCGCGGTCTGGTTCGCCGCGCACATTGGCTTCAAGAAGCCGTAGCCGACGGCCCGAACTGCCGAGCCACGGGCACCACTGAGGACCCGTCATCCTGATTCCTGCTGGTCAGCGGTGCTGGTGTGCCGTTTCGATGGGGTTCTCGTGCTGGTCGGGGCGGAGATCAGTAGCACGTGATCGTCGGTCAGGGGCGTTATCCGCGGTTCCCGGGTGCGGGTCTCGGCTTGCCGCGTAGCTTCGGCCGCGGGAGGGATCGTCATCGTGGGCGTGCTGACGTGGACCATCGAGCGGCGGATGTACCTGGCCGAGCGGGCTGAACTGCTGCGCAAGGAACTAGCGGAGATCGAGGTGGAGGTGGCCCGGCTGGAGGCCGCCGAGGTCGTCTTCGGGCAGTGGGCGGAGGCGACCGACGGCGGGCGGCTGCCGTCCGGCATCATCGAGCCGGAGCCGGAGCCGGAGCCGGAGCCGGAGCCGGAGCCGGAGCCGGAGCCGGAGCCGGTGGCGGCTGGTCCGGGTGCGGGTGGGATGCGGCTGGTGCCGGACCGTGTCGAGGGCATGGGGGTGGAGGTCCTAACCCCGGAGTACCGGCGGATCATGGAGATCGTGGCCAGTTCGGATGGTCCGGTGATGGCCAAGGACGTCGCGGTCGCGCTGGGCAGGGAGACGACACCGGCGAAGGCGGAGCCGGTTCGCGGGCAGCTGCGCAAGCTCGCCGAACGGGGCTGGATCTCGCGGACCGGCGCGGGACGCTATCTGACGCGCTGACCGGTCAGGGCAGTGGCGGTCCGGCCGATTCCGGCCGTAACAAGACGGCCCGGGCAGTGGTTGGTGAATCTGTGACGAAAAACCAGTCCGCCGAAGGCCCTCAGGATGTTGTCTACCAGGTCCGCCTCCCGCTGTCGAAGCGGACCATCGATCTCGTCGCCGGCCTGATACGCCACCGGCGCAACCAGCTGGGTACTCGATGGCGCAAACTCGCCCCGGGCGCCCAGGCGGTCATCGTGCTCGCCGTGCTCCGTCACGACCAGCGCCTGGCTGACATGGCCGGCGGCAACCACGTCTCCGCTTCCACCGTGCGCCGCTGGGCGCTGGAAGTCCTCACCCTGCTGTCCGGCCGCGCCCCGCGACTGGACCGGGCGCTGAAGAAGATCGCCCGCCGCGGCGGTGTCGTAGTGCTGTTGGACGGCACCCTCGTGCGCACTCGCCGTCGCACCGGGGCGGATAACCGGAAGAACTTCTCCGGCAAGCACGAAGCCCATGGCCTGCTGTTTCTCGCGCTGACCGACGAGAAGGGCAACCTGATCTGGATCTCCGCGGCCAAGCCCGGTCGGTCCAGCGAGATCACCGCGGCCCGCCACAACAAGATCACCGGCCATCTGCACGAGGCTGGTCTCGGGGCCTTGGCCGACCTCGGCTTCGTCGGCCTGGACGACGATCCCGACGACCCGGTGATCATCACTGGCCGCAAGGCCACCCGCAGCCACCGCCTCACCGACGCGGAGAAGGAAGCGAACCGCCTGCTCAATCGCGAACGCGCCGCCGTCGAGCACGGCTTCGCGAACCTGAAGTCCTGGCGCTTCCTGACCAAGATCCGCATGAACGCCCGGCACGCCACCACCCTCCTGCGCGCCCTGCTCGTCCTCGCGAACACCGAAATCCACAAGTGTCAGACGATCTCCCGCAGAAGATCACGCCCCCGACCGGCGCGAGTACATCACCGCAGCCACACACCGGCCCGGTGACCTGGGAAGTCAGGATGGAAACTTCTCTTTGGCCATGACCATGAGGACATGCGGCTATGCCCTGAGAGCATGGATCGCTTGGAGACCCGGGAACTGGAGTACTTCGCGGCCTTGGCCGACGAACTTCACTTCAGCCGCGCGGCGGAGAACCTGGGCATCAGCCAGCCGGTGCTCTCCCGTGCCATCGCCCGCCTGGAGCGGCGCATGGGCGTCCGGCTCCTGGACCGTACGAGCCGGAGTGCGCAGCTGACGGAAGCGGGCCGCACCTTCCGCGACGAGTGCCGGCCGTTGCTGCGCCAGCTCGACGGCGCGGTACGGCGCACCCAGCGGTCCGCCGGCACCTCCCGCCTCGTCATCGCTGTCCGTCCCGGAACCGGTAGCGGCCTGTTCTCCCAGCTTCTGTGTAATTACCCCGGGGCCGAGCCCGAGTTGGTCTTCACCCACTGGCGGGCGGACGCGGTGCGCGAGGGGACCGCGGACGCGGCCCTGGTGTGTGTCGGCAGTGACGACCTGACGGGCCTTCAGGGAGTTGAGATGGGAGAGGAGTTCCCGGTCGTACTGCTGCCCAGGGACCACCGCTGGCCAGCCGGGCGGGAGTCACCGTCGCCGATGTCCAGGGCGAGCCGGCCTATCGTGCCCAGTGCCCCGAGTCCGGGTTCGACGAGATCATGGACCGTGACGCCCTCGGCCGTCTCGTCACCGTGGTCGGATCGGCGGCGACCGACCGTCTGCCGGGCGAGATGAGCGCCGTACCGGTGACCGACCTGCCGCCCACCACGCTCGCCCTGTGCTGGTTGTCCGGGACGAGTACCCCGCATCTGGCGGCCCTGGTGGACACGGTGGGCTCCCGGAGGCCGCTGACGTCCCTTGCGGCGTAGGGAGTGAGGGCTCGTGGTCCGCTGGGCCACATGGGTCCGGCGGACTCATGGCTGCCGCTGGGCGACGACGACCTCGCCCGGCGAGCGCACGGCCCGCGGCTGGAGTCGAGCAGCCCCTGTCCGCGTGGAGATCGCCTCAGTCCGAAGACGGCTGCGGTTCCTCGGTGTGGGGCCGGGCGAGGGTGTCGGCGGCGGCCTGGACGAAGTCGTGGATGAGGCGGGAGCGGCGGGCCGCCACCCAGGCCAGGGCCACCTCGTTGGGGCCGATGTCCTCCACGCGCAGCGGGATCACGTCCGGCCGGGTGTAGAAGGTGGCGGTCGACAGCGGGAGCAGACAGACACCCGCTCCGGCAGCCACCATTTCAAGCTTCTCCTCCACCTGGCGGATCACCGGGACCTCGGGGCGCCGCCCGCCCTGCAGTTCCAGTGCCACGTCGCGCCACTCCGGAACGGCGTTGGGATCCTGCAGCAGGTGCTCGGCGGCGAGGTCCTTGATACTCACCGACGTCCTGTCGGCCAAGGGGTGCCCGGCCGGCACCATGACGACGCGGGGCTCCCGGAAGAGCGGACGCATCTGCAGACCGTTGCCTTCAATGGGCAGACGCACGATGCTGACGTCGGCCCGGCCGTCCAGCAGCACCTCCACCTGGTCGTCCCAAGTGGTGCGCAACAGGCGCACATTCACGTCCGGATGGTCCGCGGTGAAGGCGACCAGGGCCGGGGTGACCGTGATGCCGGGCATGAAGCCGATGGTCAGCGACTGTGTGCCCTGGTCCGCCGATCTCACACGCCTCATCAGTGCCTGGGCAGAGGCGAGCAAGGGCAGGGCGTCCTCCAGCAGCTGCTCTCCCGCCGGAGTGAGCAGCGTCCCGCGGCGGCCACGGTCGAAGACCTCCGCTCCGAGATCGTCCTCGAGACTGCGGATCTGCCGGGACAGCACCGGTTGGGCAATGTGCAGCCGCTCCGCGGCCCGCCCGAAATGGAGTTCCTCCGCCACGGCCACGAAATAGCGCAGCTTCCGCAGATCAAGATCCACCCGGAATCACCGCCTGCTCCGTCGCCACGGCGCACCCGGTCGGTCGGCCGCTGTGGACCACGGCCGTCCCGGACCTCCTCCGGCACGGCCATGGCAGTCGATCACCAATCTACCGGGCGCGTGCGCGCCGCCGCAGACGCTGTCGGCCGGCGGTGCGCAGGCGTGCTCAGCCACGGGCGAGAACGGCCAGCGGGTCGGTGTGGGCGGGAGTCCAGCCCAGTTCCTCCCCGGCCCGGGCCGGAGTGAGCTGCTGGTCGAGAGCGAAGGCCTCGGCGATCGGGCCCATCTGTTCACGGGCCTGTTCCAGGCTGATCGACGAGACCTTGCCCTCGATGCCCGCGGCCCGGCTCAGTGCCAGGGCGCACTCCTTGGCGGTGGGGTTGACGCCGCCGACGCCGACGTACACCGAACCCGGCTTGGCCTTGAGTGCGGCGACGTACAGCTCGGCGATGTCGTCGATGTGCACCAGCGCCCAGCGGTTGGTCCCGTCGCCGATGTAGGGGATGGCGCCGGCTTCCTTGCCCGGGGTGGTGTAGAAGACGTCGATCAGACGGTTCTCGCCGCCGTACAACAGGCCGGGCTGTACCACGACGGGGCGGCCACCGCGCCGGGCGCGCTCGAGGACGGCGTCTTCCACGGCCTTGCGCCAGGCGACCAGGGCCGGCGGGTTCCACGGGGCGCTCTCGTCGGCCACGCCCTGGGTGTCGCCGTAGACCCAGGTACCGCCGGTGTGCACGTAGGGGCCGCTGCCGATGCCGTCCTGCATGGCACCGGCCGCCTCCAGATCCTCGGCACCGGTCTCGGCCTGCGCCAGGTGGACGACGGCCTGCGCACGGGCAGCCGCGGCGTTCAGCACGCCGAGGTCCCCGAGCCCGCCCCGCACCGGTGTCGCGCCGAGGGCACGGACGGTCTCGGCGGCGCGGTCGCTGCGGACCAGGGCCGCCACGGTGTGTCCCTGCCGGATCAGTGCGCCGATGGTCGCCCTGCCGATGTATCCGGATCCGCCGGTGAGGAAAACCCTCATGGTCTTAGCTCCTGTGAGTGGCTCATTGTCTTGCCCCCACAGCCTCCGTCCGGCGACGGCACTCCGTCCAAGACCTCTTTCGACGCCTCTGATACCCGCCAGGCATCACACATGTGTCAGTGGCCGGACGCACCCACGCTGATGCCCATCGGGCATCAGCGGAGGCAGAAGAGGTCTTGGACACCCGCCGTGCCCGAATGATGGCCAGAGCCCTCTTCCTCAGACCCGGCGCCCTGCAGAAACCATCGAAGCTCCCGGCAGACCGGGGCAGCCACGTCGCTGCCGACCACCTCACCGGTTCAACGCAATGGAAAGCTCGAAAGGGGTGGTGAGGCCCGGTAGCCGGGCACGGGGCGGAACCCGGCCCTCATGAGGATTAGCGGGGAAAGACTCGCAAAGTGCCGCTTCCGGCGCTGCGCGACGGCGGAGCACAAAGTACGTCGGCTTCCGGTGAGCGACGGGCACGACCTGATCGGCGTGGCAGCGCAGGCCCTCGCCGCCCGTGTCAGGCGCCGGGCGACGCATACCGACCGCATGATGTGCGGCCCTTCCAAGGTTCGGCGGCGGCCAGGGCGGGCCAGCCAGGAGGACCCATACTGGTACTGGGCCGTGTGGGCGCATGTCCGTCCGTGCCTTGCACCATGCCGGACCGGCACCTCTACCGGAACCAAGGCGAAATCCCCTCCAAAAACCCGGGCTGCCTCAGGCCGACGCCACGAACGCGTGTTGTCGGCTATGGAAGACCTCGCGTGGGTCCGTCCACTTCCCTCGAATGGGAGTTCCGGATGACGATCAATCCGTACCCCCCGCCAGATCTGCGGATCGGCCTGCTCGGCTCCTACGGCGGGCGCAACATCGGCGACGAGGCGATTCTGAAGTGTGTGCTGAGGTGCCTGCGCGTGCATCGGCCGCAGGCCCGACTCGTCGTCTTCAGCCGGAACGCCACCCACACCCGCGGCCATCAGCCGGAGGCCGATGAGGTGGTCGACTGGGAGGGTGTCCCGCAAAAACCTGTACTCCACGCCCTCGACGGCCTTGACCTGCTGGTGCTCGGCGGCGGTGGGATCCTCTACGACGGTGAGGCGCGGCGCTATCTGCGGCTGGTGAGGGCCGCTCACGAGCGCGGCGTCCCTACCTTTGCCTATGCCGTCGGCGCCGGGCCGCTGCGTGAGGCGGATGACCGGGAGGCCGTGCGCACCGTGCTGGCGGAGATGACCGAAATCGTCGTGCGCGACGAGGAGTCGCGTCTTGTCCTGGAGGAGGTCGGTGTCGACCGAGAGCTCGCCGTCACCGCCGACCCGGCGTTGCTGCTCACGCCGGAACCCTTCACTGAGCAGATGATGCGGCAGGAGGGCCTGCCGACCGACACCCGGCTGGTCGGGATGTCCGTTCGCGAGCCCGGGCGGGCGGCGGAGAAGCTCGACGAGGATGACTACCATGCGCTGCTCGCCGACGTCGCTGAGTTCCTTGCGCGGCGCCTGGACGCGTACGTGGTCTTCGTGCCGATGGAACGCCAGGACGTCCGGCACGCGCACGGAGTGCTGTCCCGGATGACTGCCCCGGACCTGGGCCGTATCCTGCACAACTCCTACAGCCCGGGTGAGGTCCTCGGCTTCATGAACCACCTGGACCTGGTCGTCGGGATGAGGCTGCACGTCGTGATCTTTGCCGCGCTGTCCGGCCTGCCCGTCCTGCCGCTGCCGTACTCCGGGAAAGTCTTCGACTTCGCTCGCCGGACCGGGGCGCCGGCGCTGGTGGGCGTGGCGCGGGAGCACGCGGGACTCCTGCTCGCGGAGGTGGACCGGCTCTGGGACGAGTTCCCGCAGCGGCAGGCGGACCTGAAGGCCCGGGTGCAGGCGCTGAGGGCCCTGGCTCGGGAGACCGGCGACCGCTGTGGAGCCATCCTTGACTCCATCGATGGTCACGCACCGCGCGATGTCCGGCGGTCAGCCGGCCCGGCCTTGATGCTGTCGCCGGGCTCGAGGCCGCCGGCCTGAGGGAAGAGGGGCACGCGCCGCAGCCGAGGCCGAGTCGACGGGAGAAGCGATGCCAATCCTTGAACCACCTCGCGACGAGCGGACCGTCACCCTGCCCCCGCGAGCTGCCCGGCACGGCGGTCGTACGGATGTGCTGGTCGTCGGCGGCGGCCCGGCCGGCACCGCCGCTGCCTACGCGGCAGCCGACGCCGGAGCGGACGTCGTCCTTGTGGAGCGCTACGGATTCCTCGGCGGCAACGCCACCGTGGCGCTGGTGATGCCGCTGATGTCGTTCCACAACGAGCAGAAGCAGGCTGTGTTCGAAGAAGGCGGGCGTGGCGGACGGCTGCTACCTACCGACCACGGGGAGGGCGAACCGGTGGTTGCCGGCTTCCTGTGGCTTCTGCTGGACCGGCTTATCGCGCGCGGTGGCTGCATCCCGCCTGCTCTCGACACCGGCTACACGGTGCCGTTCGACCCGGAGGTCTACAAACTCGTCCTCACCGAGCTGCTCGACGAGGTGGGCGTGCGCATGCTCTTCCACTCTTTCGCCTCCACCGCGCTGCCCCTCGATGACGGCTGGCGTGTTGTCTTCGAGACCAAGTCCGGCCCGGTGGTGATCGACGCGGCAGTTGTCGTTGACGGCACGGGCGACGGTGACATCGCTGCCGCCTGCGGGTCGCCGTACGAAATCGGGCGGCCCGAGGATGGGCTCGTACAGCCGATGACGCTGATGTTCCGCGTCGTGGACTTCCTCCAGCCCGACTTCTCGGCGTACGTCAGCGAGCATCCCGACCAGTGGCGGGGGGTGCACGGACTATGGGACCTCGTCCAGGAGGCCACGGAGGCCGGCGAACTGCGCCTGCCCCGCGAGGACATCCTGTTCTTCGCCACCCCTCACCCCCGAGAGGTCAGCGTCAACAGCACCCGGGTCACCAGAGCCCTCGGCATCGATGTGTGGGACCTCAGTAGGGCCGAGTACCGAGCGCGACGACAACTGGCACAGATCGACCGCTTCCTGCGCGGACGTGTTCCGGGCTTCGAGACGTCATACGTGGCGCAGAGCGGCGTCCAGATCGGCGTCCGCGAGACACGCCGCATCCTCGGTGATTACCACCTGACGGGCCACGACATTCTTGCGGCTCGTTCCTTCCCGGACGTGGTCGCCCACGGTGCCTACCCGGTTGACATCCACAATCCCCGCGGCAGAGGCACCGTCCTCAAACGAGTCCCCCGTGGCCATTTCTACGACATTCCCCTGCGCTGTCTGCTTCCCCAGGGCACCGATCGCCTGCTTGTCGCCGGTCGCTGCATCTCCGGCTCGCACGTGGCGCACTCGTCCTACCGCGTCATGCCCATCGCTATGGCGACCGGCCAAGCGGCCGGGGTCTGCGCCGCACTGTCTGTCCGCCTCGGTCGAACTCCCCGCGGGGTGCCTCCCCACCTCGTCCAACGCGCGCTCCTACGCCAAGGCGCCCACCTACGCCTTGGACCGCGAGAGCCCACGCAGGGAAAGAACGGAAGCCCATGACCGGAAGATCTACCCGCTGAGCGACCGCTGTCGGACTGCGGCGAGGTGACGGTTCATTCCGGGCCGTCCGGCGGCGTCTACGTCAGGAGTGCCCGGCACGAGCCCGGCTGACCGTGTCCCTGCCCGTTCCTGTCGGGTTGGAGCTGGCCACGGCCGGGTTTCGAGGGGTGTGGTGGGCTGGGACGATGCCAGCGCGTTCCAGGGCGCGGCGGCACGCAAGGCCAGTTGTCGCCGTGCCCGCCCGTACCGCCTGAAGACCGGCGTGGCCGTGCGTGAACTCCGCGCCTGCGAGGAAAAGTTCAGCGCCGAGGCCCTGGCCTCGATGGTCGGGCGCGAGAGTGCCGCCGATCTCGCCGCTGTCGTGTGGAGTTCACATAGAGGCTGACAGACACGCCAGTTACCGGATCGGGTGAACTGTTCATGATGTGCAAATGCATTTCGTTGGCGACCGAGTCTTCCGTCGGTGCGACACTCGCATCGCCTGGCTGCGCCGCTCGCGCTCCGCTTCCTCCCGCGACTGTTGCAGTTGATCCTGAGACACTGCAGCGCTGTAGTAGGTGGCGATGGCCGTGAACACCAAACCGCCGATGGCTGCGGTGGCGCCCAGAACAGCACCCAAATGCGCCCAGGCGATACGGCGCCACCAACCCCCTGGTGAACCCGGTTCACGATCACGGATTCGAGCCCTGACTTGATCCGGCCTCGTCCGCTGTCGCGCGAGTCGTAACCGGTCCCGCCGCTGTGGATTGTCGGCCACTTGGCCCCCATCCCCTAATTGCAGACGGAGACGCACGGATCACCCAAATGCATCCCCGGGATCGACAGCCGGCTGACCGGCATCTCTTCGGCGCCGCCGAACTCCGGGCACCTGGCGGGGTGGGCGGGCCGCCTAGCTCTGGGCGGCACGCCTGCGCGGGGCCAAGTACGGATACGACTGGCCCGCCTACCGTGTGAACGAACTCCACTTGGAGCGCGTCTCGCAGGTGCCCGGCTAGCACTCGGCAGTGCACGCACCGGGGGGCAGGCGGTTGCTGGTGGCGTGGCTGCGAGAGTTCGGTGTGGCCGGAGTCTCTACCACCGTGCGTGTGCATGCGGGCACCCGGGTCGGTGGGGTGACTGTAGGCATCGTGTGGCGCAGGCGGGCGGGGACGTCGCGGCGTTGCACCGGTATCTGAAGGTGGTTGAGGGCGAGGTGCCCCGCTGGCCTCGTTGTACTGGGTGGTGCGCAGGGACGTGCAGGCTGGCGGGGCCCAGCTGGGAAGTGAGCTTCCCGCGGTCGGCCTCGGCGTCGTTGGGCGCCACGTGCGATGCGCGGATTTCGCTGATCGCGCCCAGAGTCGGTCCTCAGCGAGTGTCAGATCCATCATGCCTGTTCGGAGGCGGTTTTGGTAGGACGGAGCGCACGTCCGTTCGGGCTTGTCGCAGGTGGTGGTCCGCCCGCAGACTCGTCGTCATCCACTCTCCGACGTCCGTGTCGGCATCCGTACCCGGCTGCCGACGCGTTCGCTGTGCTGTCTCGTCGCGTGACGGGGCGGGCCGGGGGGTGAGCGAACGATGGGGGATCGATGGATCAGGGCATGGTTCTGCGAGCGAAGGTCAGGCTGCTCCGTGCCAACCGGCGGGTGGTGCGCGGTGTTGAGGGGCTGTGGATCTACCGCGTGCTGACGCAGGTCGAGCCGGAGGTGTACGGGTCGAAGCTGGCGTACGTCCTGGTGGAGGCCAGCGCCTCGCCGCTGGTGCGGGAGCTGCCCGGGCAACGGCTGGCCCTTTTGGACGAGGCGGTGGCGGTGGCGACGGCCCTCGGCGCCGCGAATCCGTACAGGGCCAAGGTACTGGCGAGGGCTCTCGCCGCCCGGCGGGAACTTGACGGCCGACAGGCGACGTAGCGGGAAGCGCTTGATCCGGTGCGCGTCAGGTGCGGTGCGCGGCATCGTCGGGACCTGGTGCGCACACCACCGGCCCGTGGTGTGCGCACCGGATACGTACCACCCGCACCGCACCGCACGGGTCGGCGCGGTGGAGCACGACAGAGCGATGGTGCACGCACCCGCTGCGGGGCGCGCATGTGGATGACGGCGGCGGCTTCGCGCCGGTCCACGTGCGCGCAACTGCTGCGGTCGTCGACCGCGGCGGCAACCTGCGAGAACCTCCCCGGTGACCGAACGCGTGCCGACGGGGCAGCGCCCGGGGGAGGTCCGCATGGGTGGAGGTCGGATTCGGGTCGGGCGTCTTGTGGATGTGGTGGGGGAGGTGTGCGTTCAGGGCCGACACAGTTGCCGGTGGGGGATTTCGGGGAGGAGCCTGTTCCATGCGGCTGGGGACAGGGGCGCTCCGGCGCGTGCGCAGACGGTGTCGACGGCTCGGTCGGGATCGATGTCGTACTTCTGCCACGGCACGTGTTCACCGGCGGCGTACAGGGTGCCGCCGTCGGGGCTGAAGGCCAGGGACAGGATGCTGTCGCCCGGGGTGGGCAGTGCGGGGCCGAGGGGTTGCTGGGAGGTCACGTCCCACAGCCGCAGGGTGCCCTGTTCCCCGGCGACGGCGAGGGTGGTGCCGTCGGGGGAGAAGGCCATCGCGGTCGGTTCCTCGCGTGCGCCGTGTGTGGCGCGGGAGAGGGTGCCGGAAAGTGTGCCCAGCGGCGTACGCAGGGTGCCGTCCCACAGGGACACCTTTCCCTGGTACGTCACCGCCACGGCGATCCGGCGCGCGTCCGGGCTGAACGCGAACACGCAGTCCATGCATTCCCCGAGTTCGTCGGGCAGGGTCTTGCCGTCGGACACCCTGATCAGGGCACCGGTGTCCGTCAGGAGCCTGGTGCCGTCGGCGCTGAGCGCGCCGACTCCCTGGGCCTCCTCGTCGTGGTTGCCGCGGTTGGGCTCGGGCAGGGTGCGCAGCCGTTTTCCGCTACGGGTGTCCCAGACCTTGATTCCGTTTTCCGCTCCGGTGGTCATCACCTCTCGGCCGTCCGGGCTGAGGGTGACTGACATGAACTGGAAGTCTGCATCACCGGGGGTGAGCGCCGTGACCTGACGGTTTCTTCTTGTATTCCACACGCGGATCGTGTCTGCGCCGTGCGGGATGGGTGCGTTGTCGAGGCCGTAAGCGAAGCGGTCCCCGTCGGCGCTCAGCGACATCGGCAGGAACGGGCCGTTTTCCCCGGCCGGAGCAGACCGCTCCAGCCCGGGGACGTTCGCGACGGTCTTGCCGCTGCGCGCGTCCAGGAGGGTGAAGTGGTCGGAGCGGGCGCCCGCGTGGGCCAGGGACAGTGTGCTGCCGTCCGCGCTGAACTTGGCGTTGTTGACAGGACGGGCACGCCAGGAGGAGGTGATGGACCGGCCCAGATCGAGCGTGTGCACCACGGGTCGGTTGCCGGTTCCGCTTCCGAGGTAGCGGATCGCACGGGAACTCATGTCGAGTTCGATGCTGCCGGGGTATCCGTACTCGTCGGTCAGTGTGTGACGGAAGACGGGGGCCCGCGGCCGGTCAAGGCGCCAGAGCAGGATCTCGTTCCTGCTCGCGCCCGCCACGAACTTGCCGTCGTCGCTGAAGGCATACTGCTCCGGGCCCGTCTGGCGGAGCATGGGCAGTTCCTTCCCGGAGGAGAGCCGCCAGCGCCGCAGTCCCTGCTCGTCCGCCACCGCCAGGGTGTTTCCGTCAGGCGGGAACTGTATGTACTGCAGGATCGAGCAAGGCACTTTCGTGGTCCACTCGGCAGCCGGTGGGCGGTCCTGGCGCAGGTCCCACAGCTCGACGTGATCGTCCTCGGTGCAGTGAGCCAGCAGGCGGCCGTCCGCGCTGACGTCCGCCGCCACCGCGTGTGGAGCATCCGGGGCCCAGCGCAGGCGCCGCCCGGTGCGCGTGTCGAACACCTCTGTGCCGCGGTCGTCGGTGCTGAAGTACATCGCCCGCCCGCTGCTGCTGAATCCTGTGGAGAACGTGGTGGCGGAACGGGAGGGGCCGAAGGCGGGGCCTCGGTACCGCCCGGCGCGGATGTCCCACAAACGCACCTGCATGCCGGCGCCCGTGGGAACGGCGAGCGTCGCGCCGTCGGGGCTGTGCTGAGGAGGGACGAATGCCTCCGGGTCCGTGTGACCCGGCACCGAGGGGTAGGTGCCGGTCACCCGGCCCGTCTCCGCGTCCCGCACCGTGATGCGCCTCTTGTCGTTCTCGATGCGGGTGAAGGTGCGGCCACCGCCGCTCAGGAACTGCGCGTAGTCGTAGTCGGAGGCCGGCGGCTCGAACCTCGCGCGCTCCCGCTGCTGCAGGGCGCCCATCAGTGCCGCCTTGGTCTCCGGAGTGTGGCTCAGTTCCCAGGCGGCAACACTGAGTTGGAGCGCCAGCCGGGGGTCGGAGGAGCGCAGCCCGTTCGCCACGGCGGCGGCCCTGCGGGCGGCGGCGAGAACCCGCTGCTGGTCGCTGTACTGAGTCTGCTGCCAGGCGACGATGCCCGCCAGGAGGGCGAGCACCACCACAGCGGACAGTGAGCCGACCAGCGTGCGCAGCCGGCGTGCGGCCCTGGTCGCCGCCTGCCGCTCCTGATCGCGTGCAGCGGCACTCGCGGTGAGGAAGTCCGCCTCCAGCACGGTGAGGGCGGCGCTGTGTCCGTGCGGGCCGAACGCCTCCTCGGCGGTGGCCAGCCTGGTGCCGCGGTACAGGGCCCCGGGGTCGCGTCGGAGGTCGTCCCAGGCGCGGGCCGCCTCGGTCAGGCGGCGATGGGTCCGCAGCCGCTCGCGGTCCTCCTCGATCCACCCGCGCAGCCGGGGCCAGGCGGAGATCAGGGCCTCGTGGGCGAGGTCGACGGTGTCCTCGTCGAGGGTGAGCAGTCGGGCGTGGGCCAGTCGGTCCAGGACGAGGGCGATGTCGTCCTGGGAGGCGGTGCCGAGGTCGAGTTCGCTCCGGTCGAGGGGGCGCCGGGTGTCCTGGGAGCCCTCGCCGGGGGAGATCAGCCGCAACAGGATCAGCCGGGCCAGCTCCGCGTGGTCGCCAGCGAGGCGGGTGTAGATGTCCTCGGCGGTCTGCGCGATGGCGCCGTGCACGCCGCCCGCGGCCTCGTATGCCTCCATGGTGAGCGCTCGTCCGCGGCGGCGCCGCCAGGTCTCCCGCAGTGCGTGGGAGAGCAGCGGCAGGCCGCCGGGCTCGCCGGCCGTCTCCTCCACGAGGCGGGCGGTCAGCTCGCGCTCGACGATCAGCCCGGCGGCCTGGGCGGGTCTGACGACGGCCTCGCGCAGTTCGGCCGGGCTCATCGGTCCCACCAGCAGGTTGGCCTCGGACAGGGCGTCGGCGAGTTCACGGTGCTCGGCGCAGCGTCCGTAGAAGTCGGCGCGTACGCCGAGGACGACGCGCAGTCGGCTGGCGGGCTCGGCGGCGGCGAGCAGGCGGGCGAGGAAGCCGGCCCGCTCTGCGGTGTCGCGGCAGAGGGTGAAGACCTCCTCGAACTGGTCCACGACCAGCCAGGTGTCGCCCTCGCCCGGTGCTGGGTCGCACACCGTGTGGTGGGTGCACAGCGGGTGCTCGCCCGGGGTGAGGATCCGCACCGCCGCCGGCCGGTGCGGCCCGTCGAGGCTGCGCAGGCGGGGAATCAGCCCCGCCCGCAGCAGGGATGACTTGCCGCTGCCGGACGGTCCGAAGACCGCGAACACGCGGTGCTCCGTCACCGTGCGGACCAGCGCGTCGGTCACTTCGTCCCGGCCGAAGAAGAGCTCCGCATCGCCCACGTCGAAACGGGCCAGGCCACGGTAGGGAGAAGGGACGCTCTCGTCCGCCATGAGGTCGGTAGCCCGGGCCTGCTCCGTGACCGCTTCGCGCCAGCGCTTCTCCCAGTCCTGCTCATCGCCGCCGCACGCCCGCACGTAGGCCAGGGCCACCGGCAGGGAGGGCAGTTGCTCTCCGTTGGCCGCTCTCGACAGGGTGGAGACCGAGACGGCCACCTGCCGGGCCATCTGGCGATAGGTGATGCCGCCCGCTTTCTGACGCAGCTTGCGCAACTCGGACGCAAACCGCTGAGCCGGCCCCCGTCCTGGATCGAGGTCCGTCTCCGGACGCCCCATATCGCTTCCTTCCCCCGTGCCGCCCTATTGACCGGCAGCGGCGTCTCATCCCAACACGCGCCCCACCACCGAGAAAGGCGCCATCTCGCCAACCCGTTCCTGTGACCTGCTTTGTTTCACGCCCGGGACCCGGCTGAGCAACAACCCCTGGCCCGGTGAACTCGGTGCCGAACCAACCGAACGGCACGCCCCGTAATCCGGCGGCGTGCGGCCTTGGGCACAAGCCGTGCCCGTGAGTCGGAGGAGAGATATGGGGTACATGCACAAGAGCGGTATCGCGGCGGCAGGCGGGTTGATCATGCTCGTCACGGGCGTGGGCGCGGCCGAGGCAGGACCGGCGGCGCCGGCCGCCTCGCGCTTCGCCCAGCAGGCCGAGTCCGCGCACCTGACCGGTGAGCAGACCACGGCGCTGCAGGCGGACGTGGACCGCTACCTGAAGAAGATGGGCGGGACCCAGGTCGCGCTCAACAAGATCGACCTCAACGGCAGGGGCGAGGTCCTCGTCGCCCTGCCGGGCGAGGACCACCCGCGCGACTTCGCCTCGGGCAACGGGATGCGCGCCGCCGCCGACCCGTGCCTTTCTCCGGGGGTGTCCGGGAACTTCTGTGCCTACCGGAAAGATGACTTCAAGGGGACCCGGATCGATATGTTCCGGTGCAATACGAAGTACTACGTGTCCACCTGGGGCAGGGGCGGTTCCTGGATCAACGACCAGACCCGCGACCTGGAGAGCCGCCGGGCCCGGATGTACAACCCCAGCGGCCACATGATCTACAAGACGCCGCGGGCGTACAGCGAGGACCGCCACGGCGACTGGATGCCCGTCCGCTACGTAATCCCCTGCGGCTAGAACCTATGCCGTCTGTGGCCGGAGCGCGGCACCTCCATGCCGTACTCCGGCCACAGACGCGCGACGGCCGGCGGGGAACACCCGGTTCCACAGGGACACTTCCCGGCCACCGATGAATTGACGCACTCAACGTGCGCACTGACCCGGGGGACCGTACATGCGCGCCACCCGCACGACGATGAAGCTGTACGCCCTGGCAGCGGCCGTCGCGGCGGCCCTGACCACCACGGCCTGCGAGCCGAGCGAGCGCGGGGGAAAGTCCGACGGCAAGACGAGCCCGTCCACGAGCGCCCCGAGCAAGCCGGACGCCGATTCCGGTGGCGCGAACACCGGTGCTTCGGGCGGCGAGAGCAAACCGACCCCGGCACGACTGGTATGCCCGATCCGGAGAAGACGGGCAGCTCCAACACCGGCGGTTGGGGCGGCGAGGGCGGCAGTTACGAGTGTGCGGACCGGCAGGCCCCGCCCCAGGGCTCGGTCTGCGACAACGGCGGTCAGGGTCCCTACGGGGTGATCGAGTCCGTCGACTTCGGCGGCGAGGCCCCCAACACGACGATCGGGCTCGTCCTCGGCCAGTACGAGTGCGGCGACGAGGGCCCCGTCTTCAGCCGGCCAGCGCGACCGGGGCCGCGATGGACGTACTTCTCGACGACAGCCACCTCAAGGTGGTCGTGGGCGACACGCTCGCCAGCGATCTGGACACCAAGACACCGGACGCCGACACGTTCGTCAAGCAGCTTGCCAAGATGCAGGACAAGGGCGAGCTCGGTGGCCTCAAGTCCCCCGAGTTCTAATTCCGGATCGACGGCGAGCCAGACGTGAACACGATGCCGGACGCTGAGTCCCACATCATCTACCTATACCAGATCATCGACGGCGACTGAGCTTGATCTGGAGGGTTGCTCGCTTTGCGGGCGAATACCGCAACTGTCCAATACCGACACTCCAGCAGTGGTCCCGCCAGAGCACCGAGGCGGTCTTCTGCGCGGTCAGCGCTGCTGTTGAGTCCTGGAAGGCGGCGCATAACTCCAACAAAGCCGCCGAGGCTCTGTCCTGGATCGAGCAGCAGCGTCTGCACGGCGATCTCACCCCCGGGATTCCGCTGCATGGCTTCGTAACTGACAGGCGACACCCCTTACCACTGAGTTCGGACAGCACTTGATGATCACAGGGCGAGAAAATGTCGATGAGAACTGACACCGGTTGTAGGCGTGCGGCGGCGCGACGCCGCGAGGATCTGGCGAAACCTCCACCGCAACTCGGTTGATCCACCAGACTTGCTCCTGTTTCCCAACGGAGAAGGGATGGCAAGCGTGGCGAACAGCGCACTTCTGGTGATGGACGTCCAACGGGACGTCGTGGCCATCGCCGATGACGGTTCCGGATATCTGCCGCGCTTGCGCAGGGCGATCGAGGGTGCCCGGGCTGCGGGTATCACCGTGATCTACGTGGTGCTCGGGTTACGGCCGGGCGATCCAGAAGTCAGCCCCCGCAACAAGGTGATGACAAACGCTGTGCGGGCCGGCTTGTTCACCGAGGGTGCGCCTGGCACCGAGATTCATGACGACGTCGCGCCCCAGCAGGGCGATGTCGTGGTCACCAAGAGGCGGGGGAGCGCGTTCTCGGGCAGCGACCTCGAGTTGGTACTCAGGGCTCGCGATATCGACAGCCTTGTTCTCACCGGCATCGCCACCAGCGCTGTAGTGCTGTCCACCCTGTGGCACGCCATCGACCTGGACTTCGGCCTCACCGTCCTGGCGGATGCCTGCCTCGACACCGACCCCGAGGTGCACCGGATGCTCACCGAAAGGTTGTTCCCGCAGTGGGCAGATGTCCTCGCGGTCGAGGACTGGGTCAAAACCATCGCACCGCAATAGCGGAATGCCGCCCAGACTCTCGCGACTGGGGCAAGCTGGAAGCGCTCCGATAGGCCGGGGGACGTCAGCCAGCGGCGTTGTGCGCTGCTGCCCGGGCCTGGGTGAGGGCCAGGCGGTGGGATTCGGTGCCGGTCTCTCGTATGCGGCCTCGAGCACGCGATGTAGCAGCGGTCGGAGGCGATGGGAATCCTGCGGGCCGTGAAGGGGTGCTGCCCAGCCGCCCGACCGGACGGCGAGGTTGGGCGTGGAAGACGGGGCTCGCCGAGGACGAGCAACTGATGTCTTCGAAGGCGTGCACGGCAGACGTGGACTGAGGCTGGAAAGCGTCGTAATTCCCCACCGTCGTGACTGAGAGGGGTCCCCGAAGGGGGCCTTGTCGGCTGGCGAAGTCGGTGCGCGATCACTCAGCTCGGTTGCGTGGCATCCTTGTCAGACCTGACGGACGGAATGAGAGGTGAGTCGTGCGTTGATCCGCGTCGCGCGAGGAGCCACCGGCTTCTGGGGGCATGGTGATGACCCGTTGTCGCAGGTGGACGTCGTAGCCTTCAAGACTGCCTGCCACATCGTGGCCCGGTCGATTCGTGCGACGGTCGGCGAAGTGACTCCGGCCGGCGTCACGCCGAGTTTCCACACGGTTCTGATCACCGGCCCAGGCGTCCGGTCGACCGTTTTGTGCCACGAGGTAGTCCCGGTTGTTGCCTTTGCGGCGAGTCCTCCGCAGGCTGGTGCGCCTCTGGCGGACTTCACATCCCCACCGGCGTGGGCGGACGCATTTGAGTTGGGCGGGTTCCAGCTGCTGGAAGTTGAAGAACTGAGCATGCCGTTGGCCGCAGCTGACACCAGCGAGCTCGCCGAAGCAGAACTGGAACAGGTGCGCTACTGGCGTCCCAGTACGGTTGGCGAGCTGATGTTCAACTGGTGGGACTGATCCGGGTCATTTGATCGAGGGTTTGTCGGTGAGGTTCTTGGGTCGCTTGTTCGGACGGCTGGGGCCGTTCCTGATCACCAGGTGGCTGGCGTTGATCAGCCGGTCCAGAAGGGACTCGGCGACGACGGGGTTGGGGAAGAAGGGTCCACCAGTCGCTGGGCGCCCGGTTGCTGGTGATGATCACAGACCTTCCCTGCCGCTCGCTGACCAGCTCGTAGTGGTCGTCAGCCTGGGGTCGCGTTGAGCTGGTGCCTTGCGAGGTCGTCGAGGATGCTGACATCGGGGCGGACTAGTTCGCGGAGCGGTTTCTTCCAGGTGCGGTCCGCGTGACCCGCCGGCGAGGTCTGCAAGGACACGGCTGGTCTTGGCGAAGCGGACGTGGGCGCCCTGGCGGATGGCGAGATGGCCGAGGTGCCGGGGCGGGCGTGGTGGGCGAGGCGCGAGGGTCAGTGCTGTGCGGTGGGGCGCACGATGAGTTCGTTGACGCCCACGCTCGGGGGTTGGGCGACGGCCAGCGCGATGGCTTCGGCGATCGCCGCGGCAGGGATGGCGAGTTGCTCGATGGCGGCGTGGGCAGCTGCCCGGGCGTTGGGTGCGCCTCCCTGGTGGTTCAGTTCGCTGTGACAGCCCGGCTCGGTCCGTGACCTGGCGCTGTTCTGGATGGAGACCCACTACGCGCCCTTCGGTGCAATGGCCGGTGTCACCAAGAGCCTGCGAGCCGGGATGTTCGATGACTATTCGCTGCCGGAAGGAGGTGTCGTCGCCGACGTCGGAGGAGCTGACGGGGCCATGATCTGTCAGTTCCTGGCCGGTGAGCCGGACCGGCGGGGCATCGTCTTCGACCGGCCCGAAGTGGTGCCCGCGGCGCGGAAGGTGCTGGCCGAACACGGGCTCGCGGACAGGGTGGACGTCGCCGGCGGGGACTTCTTCGAGTCCGTGCCCGAGGCGGACGTGTACGTGCTTTCCTACATCCTCCACGACTGGGACGACGGGTCCTGTCTGCGGATCCTGCGGACGGTCAAGGCGGCGGCCGCTCGTGGCGCGCGGATCGTGCTCGTCGAGTCCGTGATCCCGCCAGGCGACGGCCCGCACCCCGCCAAGTTCGTCGATCTGACCATGCTGGCCATGCTGACCGGACGGGAGCGCACCGCAGAGGAGTACGAGGCGCTGCTCGACGCGGCCGGATTCACCCTGGACCGCATAGTCGCCACCCCCACGCCGTTCTCGTTCATCGAGGCGACCCTGCGCTGAATCCCGCTCCACCCTTTCCACGCGCATTTCCCTCGGCTGTGCCTGCCCGCCGCTTTCGTCGAAAGTGTCGGGCAGGCACAGCCCTTGCGTCATTCATGGTCGCCGCAAGAACTGTCCGGGCAATATCCGTCCGCGCAACAACTGTCCGTCTCGCAGCAACTTTTGACGACCGCCCCGCGTCGCCGCTGGCTAGGTTTGACCGCGTTCACGCAAGCAGTGTTCGAGAAAGGAAACGGACATGCCCCGTGGTAAAGGAAGGGAATTCCCGCATGGTGTCGCTTGATTCACCGGTGTTCTCCCGCCGAAGGGCGCTCACCTCGCTGGCCGGTGCCGCCGTGGCCGGCGCCGCGCTCGCCGCGGGCACGCGTCCGGCCCTCGCCGCGGACGAGGACGGCCCGGCTTTCGTGGAGGGGCGCGCCGGCGGCCTGCCTCTGGTCATCCACAACAACAGTGGTGAGTTCGCCAACCGCAACGTCCACCTGTACATAGTCGGCAGCCGGGGCGACCGTCAGGTCCGGGTCACGCCCCGCGGCACGGTCGAGCCGGTCAAGGTCTCCGACAACAAGGACAACGGCTTCACCGACTACGCCATCCCGCTCGACACCCGCGGCACCACGCGTATCCGGCTGCCGCTCATGTCCGGCCGGATCTATGTCTCCCTGGGCGGCAAGCTCAAGCTGAAGGTCGTCCGGGACGGGGCCGGGCGGCCCGCGCTCCAGCACCCGGCGGGGTGGGTGGAGTCTGACCCCAACTTCCCCGTGCTGCACGACTTCGTGGAGTTCACGCACAACGCGTCCGGCATGTTCTGCAACACCACCACGGTCGACATGTTCAGCGTGCCGCTGATGATCCGGCTGTCCGGGAACCGGGACCAGACCACCGGCAGAATGCGGCAAGGCGGCCGGGCCCGGATCTTCCGGGCCATGGAGAACACCCCCGGCTTCGGCAGGCTGGTCGTCGGCGAACGGCGGGTCATCGCGCCGAGTCACGGACTCGACGCGGGCCGGTTCGGCAAGCACTACTTCGACCCGTACATCGACAGGGTCTGGCAGGCCTACCGGCGGCAGCCGCTCCATGTCCGCACTACCGCGGGCGCGTTCACCGGCCGGGTCGACAACGGCAGGCTCGTCTTCCACGGCCCCGCGACCGTCTCCATCGCCAAGCCCTCCACCCGTGACGTGCTGTTCTGCGACGGCGCGCTCGCCGCCCCCAACGACGGGGTCCTCGGTCCCGTCGCCGCGATCGTGGGCGCCGCGTTCAACCGCTCCACGCTGCTCAGCCATCCCAAGCAGCCCACCACCCGCGCGACGACCTTCTACAAGCCGGAGCTCACCAACCACTACGCGCGGGCCGTCCACGCCCAGATGGGCAACGGCAAGGCGTACGGCTTCGCCTTTGACGACGTCGCCGACTGGGCGCCCTACATCGAGGACCGCCAGCCGAAGACCATGCACCTGACGCTGACCCCGTTCTGACGGGCCGGTACGGCCGCTCTCCTCTTCCGATCTCTTCCGATCTCTTCGGATCTCTTCCGATCGGGTCCGACCTCTTTCGATCCTCCGACGAAAGGCGATCTGTCATGCCTGTTTCCCGTCGTACGCAGTCGGTTTTCGCCGTCACCCTGGCGGCGGCCGTTCTCGGAGTCGCCCAGGCGTCGCCCGCCTCCGCCGTCCCCATCGGCAAGGTCCGCCAGGGCAAGGCGACCTACTACAACGACGCCGGCACCGGGGCCTGCGGAAAGCCGCTCGACGCCTCGAACCAGATGCTCGTGGCGGTCTCACCGAAGTGGTGGAAGGCCGCCAACCCCAACAACGACCCGCTCTGCAAGGTCAAGGTCCGGCTGACCTTCCGCGGCAAGACCATCACGGTCCCGGTCAGGGACAAGTGCATGGAATGCGGGCCGAAGCACATCGACCTCAGCCAGCCGGCTTTCGCGAAGCTGGCCAATCCCGCCAAGGGCGTTATTCACAACGTCAAGTGGAAGTTCGTCCGCTGACCCACCGATTCATTCCGTCGGTGACCAACCCATTGAATCGAGAGTTTCCACCATGCCGAAGATGCGTACCGCTCATGCCCTTCTGACCGCCGTGCTACTGGCGACGACCGGGGCCGGCCTCACCGCGGCGACCGCTTCCGCCGCGCCCGCCGAAGCTGCCGCGCCCGCCGCCCGAGGTGACTTCGTCGTCAGCAAGGCGGAGTACAACAAGATGTTCCCCCGTCACAAGCCCTTCTACAACTACGAAGCCCTGGTCAAGGCGATGAAGAAGTACCCGGCCTTCGCGGACAAGGGCAACGCCAAGACCAAGAAGCGTGAGGCGGCCGCCTTCCTCGCCAACGTCCACCACGAGACCGGCGGCGGGCGCTACATCGTCGAGCAGAACCAGGCCAACTGGCCGTCGTACTGCGACACCACGCAGCCGTACGGCTGCCCTGCGGGGCAGTCCGCGTACCACGGTCGCGGGCCGATCCAGCTCAGCTGGAACTTCAACTACAAGGCCGCCGGTGACGCGCTCGGCATCGACCTGCTCCACAAGCCGGGGCTGGTCCAGAAGAACCCCGTCGTGGCGTGGAAGACGGGACTGTGGTTCTGGATGACCCAGTCCGGCGCGGGCGCCATGACCCCGCACGACGCCATGGTCAAGGGCAAGGGCTTCGGCCAGACGATCCGGAGCATCAACGGCGCCATCGAGTGCAACGGCGGCAACCCGGCCCAGGTGCGGAGCCGCGTGGACACGTACAAGAAGTTCACCAAGATCCTCGACGTCAAGCCGGGCAGGAACCTCAGCTGCTGACCCGCTGACCCGCTGACCCGCTGACCCGCTGACCCGCTGACCCGCTGAGCCCTTGACCCCGTGCCGGACGCCCGTGAACTCCCGGGCGTCCGGCATCCCAACGCCACACCCATGCCGTAGCCCCCCAACCCTCTTCGGAGCCGAATCCATGAGTCGTACCGCGCTGCTGGTCAGCGCCCTCAGCCTCGCCGCCCTGGGCGCCACCGTCGGGCCGGCGCAGGCGGGGCCCGCACCCGCCGACAGCGAGACCCGCGCCACCGCCTTCTCCGACCGGGAGCAGGACACCGCCCTCGAGTTCTGGACCGAGGCCCGGCTCAACGCCGCCAAGGAGATGGCCGCGCCCGCCGCCGCCCTGGAGCCACCGGCCGCCACGTCGTCCCTCACCGATGACGCCGGTCCGGGGCTGTCCGTCCCGCCGGTGGTCTTCCCGGACGCGAGGACCACCGCGTCCGCCGCCGACGAGACGCCGGTGTCCACGCTCGCTTCCAAGCCGAAGGCCTGGAAGCGGGGCGGGCTGATCAGCAGGACCGCGGGCAAGGTGTTCTTCGAGAACGCCGCCGGTGACCTGTTCGCCTGCTCGGCCACCGTCGCCAACAGCCGGAACAAGTCGGTCGTCCTCACCGCCGGGCACTGTGTGGTGGACGCCCGAACCGGCGAGGTCTTCCGAAAGTGGATCTTCATCCCGGGCTACCACAAGGGCGAGCGCCCGCACGGCACCTTCACCGCGAAGAAGCTCTTCCACCTGAAGTCGTACGTGTCCAGCCAGGGCAACGCCAACTGGGATGTCGCCTTCGCCACCCTGCGGGCACGCGACGGCCGCCCGCTGGCCAAGATCGTGGGCGGTGCGCAGGGCATCAAGTTCAATGGCCCGAACGGGCGTTACGTCCATTCCTTCGGCTACGGCGGTTCGCGCGCCGAGGGCAACGGCGAGCGGCTGAACCACTGCCAGGGCAAGGAACACCGCGACCTCGGGCGCCCCGGCTCCACCATGTGGGGCATCGACTGCGTACAGACCGGCGGATCCAGCGGCGGAGCCTTCCTCGCCGAGTTCAAGGCCGACAAGGGTGTCGGTGTATTGGTCGGCAACATCGCCGTCGGTACGGACGTCAGTGAGTACCATCCACGTCTCGGCGACCGCGCCCGCAAGCTCTACAAGGCCGCGAGCAGAGCCTGATCCCTTCCGATTCCCGGCCCGGGGGTGGCGGTCCCCTCCCTTCCCCCACCTCTGGGCTTCAGGGAACACCGGGCGCCGTCACGGGTTTTCGTGCCGGCGCCCGGTGTTCTGCTTTGCGTGCCGGACTAATTGGCCGCAGAGCCGGAATGGAGCCCGGAAAAAATCCCGGAATATATCCCTCGGCACTTATGGGTGTTGACCGGCGCTGAATTCGGCTGCCACGCTTTAGATATGATTCATACTCGTCAAATGCTGGCCCTGACAGTCGGCGGAGTGGCAATGGCCCTGGCGGCCCTGAGTGGAATGGGCGGGACAACGAACAATCCCGCCGTCGCCACACAGCCGGTCGCGGCCGCAGCGGAAAAGCCGAACATTGTCTATGTCCTCACCGACGACATGTCCTCCAACCTCCTGCCGTACATGCCGGAGGTCCGGAAACTCCAGTCGCAGGGCATGACGTTCAGCGACTTCGTGGTCAGCAACTCGCTCTGCTGCCCGTCCCGCGCGTCCATCTTCACCGGCCGGTACCCGCACAACACCGGAGTCCTCAGCAACGAGGGCCCGAACGGCGGATTCGATGCCTTCCACCGCGGCGGGGAGGAGCGGGACACCTTCGCCACGGCACTTCAGGCCAAGGGCTACCGCACCGCCATGATGGGCAAATACCTGAACGGGTACAGCCCCACCGACACCGTCGCGGGCCAGAAGCCGTACGTGCCGCCGGGCTGGAACCAGTGGGACGTCGTCGGCGGCGGCTACGAGGGCTACAACTACAAGCTCGCCCAGAACCACAGGATCGAGTCCCACGGCGACAAGCCCAAGGACTATCTGACCGACGTGCTGAGCAAGAAGGGCACGGCGTTCGTCAGGAAGTCCGCAGCGGCGAACAAGCCGTTCCTGCTGGAGATCGCGCTCTTCACGCCGCACGGCCCCTCCACGCCGGCGCCCCGCCACGAGAACGCCTTCCCCGGCCTTGAAGCCCCGCGCAGCCCCGCGTTCGACAGGCTGCCGACCGATGCCCCGCCGTGGCTGGCCCGGCAGGACCGGCTGACCCAGCGCGAGAAGAACACAATCGACCGGAAGTTCCGCAAGCGCGTCCAGGCGCTCCAGTCGGTCGACGAGATGATCGGGAACCTGCGCAACGCCCTCACCAGGGCCGGCGTCGCCGACAACACCTACATCGTCTTCGGCTCCGACAACGGCTTCCACCTGGGCGAGTACCGCCTCAAGGCGGGCAAGCAGACCGCATTCGACACCGACGTCCGGGTTCCGCTGGTGATCGCCGGACCCGGTGTCGCGGCCGGCCGGACGAGCGACGCCCAGGTGTCGAACATCGACCTCGCGCCCACCTTCCAGCGGATCGGCGGCGCCCCGGTGTCGTCCCGAGTGGACGGGCACAGTCTGCTTCCGCTCCTGGACGGCGGCTCCGACGCCAACTGGCGCACGACCAACCTCATCGAGCACCGCCACGCCGACAGGGCGCCGGGAGACCCCGACAACGACGGCGGGGAGAGCATCAGCCCGCCGAACTACCACGCCCTGCGCACCAACTCCTACACCTACGTCGAGTACGGCAGCGGAGCGAGGGAGTTCTACGACCTCCGCACCGACCCCTACCAGCTGCACAACACCGTGGGGCAGCTCAGCCGGGCCCGGCTGGAGAACCTGCACGACGCCCTGACCCGACTCAAGAACTGTCGCGGCGACGGCTGTTGGAGCGCCGGGAACCCGTAGATCCTTTTCCCGCGGAAGCCCCGCCGCGTAATGTTGGCGGGGCCGTCCGCGCGCGCACTGGACGGGCCGGGTCGTCGGAGTGCGGGTGGCGAGAGCTGATGGTCGACGGAGGATTCATCCTGCGTACGGATGCCAGTGAGCAGACGACCGGTGGCGGCCGGTGAAGCTCTCCACTCGGCTCGCGCTCACCGTGGGCGGCGGCGTACCCGTGCTGATCGTGGCCTGCGGATGGCTGCTGCTCAGTCTGATCACCGATGACCTTCACCGCCAGCAGGACGCCCAACTGCAGGCCCGTGCCACCGTCGTGGCCAAGAACACCAAGAACTATCTGGACGCGGCCGGGACCGGCCAGCCGGTGATCGAGGAGGCTCGCCGGCAGCGGCTCATCAAGTCCGCCAGCGGCATGGGCGTTGCGGTCACCGGACCGACGGGCACGCTGCGAGCCGGTCCCCAACTCCCGCCTGCGCAGCTGCCGTACAGCGCCCCGAAACCGCTGCGGGTGACCGTCCAAAGCCGGGACTGGCTGATCCTGTCGTTGCCCGTCGCGATCGACCGGAAGCACGACCGGCCCAACCTCTGGCTGTTCTCACCGGACACCGTCGAGGAGGAGCTGGCGCTGGTGCGCCGACGGGTGTACGCCGGGGCGGCGCTGGCCCTGCCACTGGCGGGAGCGGCGGCATGGGCCATCGCCAACCGGGCGGTGTTGCCGCTGCGCCGGCTGCAACGCCGTACCAGCGGACTCGACCCGCGCACCAGCTCCGCCCGGCTGGAGCACCGCCCCACCCACATCGCCGAGGTCGACGACCTCGCGCTCACCCTGGAGACCGTGCTCAACCGCTACGACGAGCAGGTGGCACGTACCGGGGAGGCGTTGGCCACGGCCCGGTCGTTCGCGGCGGCGGCATCCCACGAGCTGCGTTCGCCGCTGACGAGCATCCGCGCCAACCTGGACATCCTGGCCGGCCCCTTCGAGCTCGACCCGGCGGAACGGGCGGAGGTGCTGGCCGAGTTGGTGGCCGAGCAGGAGAGGCTGGTCGGCCTGCTCACGATGCTGCGGACCCTGGCGCAGGGCGATCTGGTCGAGGCGGAGGCGTTCGCGCCGCTGGACCTGGGGGAGTTGGTGCACTCCTGCGTCGCCGGACTGCGCCGCGCCCACCCCGGGACCGAGGTGTCCGTGCGAGCGGCGTCGGGACTGATCGCGCACGGCTGGGCGGAGGGGCTCCGCTCGGCGGTGGACAACCTGCTGACCAACGCCCGCGTGCACGGCAGGGTCGGTGAACGTGCCGCCACTATTGCGGTGACCCTGCGGCAGTCCGACCGGCCGGGCGAGCGGATCGCGGTCCTCACCGTGGACGACGACGGCCCCGGAGTCCCGCCCGAACTCCGGGAGACGATCTTCGACCGGTTCTGGCACGGTCCGGACAGCCCCGGCTCCGGGCTGGGCCTCACCCTCGTCGCCCAGCAGGTCGCCCTGCACCAGGGGCAGGTCTCGATCTCGGACCGCCCGGACGGGCAGCGCGGCACACGCTTCGAAGTGCGGCTGCCGCTGACCAGGGTGCCGGAGTTCGAGCACACACTGCCGTTGCTGCGCCGCGACTGGCTGAGCGGTGCGGCGGAGGCGTCCGGAATAAATCCCGCCCGAAGCTGAAATAAATCCCGCCCGAGGCTGATCCCTGCTGGCTCGAATTCCTGTGCCGAATTAATCCCGCCCGGCTTCGATTATTCCCGCTGGGATTCCTTGAGAACGACACTTCCTCCTTGCAATGGTTCCGGAGAGAGCTGCCGGAGCGAGAAGGAGAGGAACGCCGACGTTGAACGGAACCACCACGGTGGCCCACACGAGGTGGCGTGCGCTGCATGTGCGGAAGCGGACCCTGGGCAAGGGCGTGCACACGCTTACGCTGCCGCCGTCGACGGGAATCGGACTGAGTGTGCACGTCAGCGGTATCCTCGCCGTCCACGGGGGCCGCAGGGACACGCGGGAGACGATCCTGCTGCCGGAGGACGTCTGCGTCACCCCCGCGGAGCCGAACCGGCCGCTGGTCGTGTCCCCGAGAGGGAACAGGCCCGCCGTGATCGCGTCCCTCACAATTCCCGAGGCCGCGGTGCGCCGGCTCCTCGGAGAGGAATTCCGGATGGAGGAGCGCCAGTCCCCGCACCCCTGTCCGGCGGTCACCTCCGACCCGGTGCTCGCCGAAATGGTGAAGGCGGTGGTGGCCGCCGGCGAACTCGGTGCCGACGACGTGTACGCGGACTCGGCGGCGCGTTTCATCCTCGCCCACCTTCGTATTCCGTGGTCGCACGCCGCAGCAGCGAAGGAGCCGGGGGGCAGTCTCACCCAGGAGCAACTGGAGACCATCACCTCGTACATGAGGGCCAACTTCGCGCTCCCCATCACGCTGGACGATCTCGCCGCCCTGGTCTCCTTCAGCCGCTTCCACTTCCTGCGCTGCTTCAAGAACGCAACGGGTGCCACGCCCTACCGGTATCTCACCGAGCTGAGGATCGCGTCGGCGCGGACGCATCTGGAGAACGGCACCGAGACCATCGCGGCCATAGGCCAGCGCTGCGGTTTCTCGGGCTCCGAGCACTTCTCCCGGAGCTTCCGCCGGGTCATGGGGTGCACACCGTCGCAGTACCGCGCGATGCGGTCCGAGGCGCACGTGGCCAGGCGGTCTCCGGCGTAGAGTGCCCGTCGCTCCAGAGAGTTCCTCCCCCTGGATACGCTTACCGCGGCAGCGGGACGTGCAGGCGATGAGGGGTGAGGCCATGGCGGGTGAGGGCATGACGAAGGAATCGCGCACCGAGTGGGACCCGTACGCCGGGGGCTCTCGTCCCGCGACGTCCTGCACCGTATCGAAGACAAGTGGACCTTGCTCGTGGTCGGGGAGCTGGCGGAATCCGGCGCCAAGCGCTCCACGGCTCTGCGCAGGAAGCTGGAGGGCGTGAGGGAGAAGATGCTCACGCAGACACTCCGCGGGCTGGAGCGGGACGGTGAGGTGAGAGGAGCGACGCATGGCCGGCAGGGCCGGACGAGTTCTCGTGGCCGACGACGACGTGAGCACGCGGCGCTCGCTGGAGCGCGGACTCCGGCTGGGGGGCTTCGAGGTGACGCTGGCCGGTGACGGCCGTGGCGCGATGGAGTCGATGACCAGACTCCGTCCGGACATCGTGGTCCTCGATGTCTGCATGCCCGACCTGAGCGGCATCGACGTGTGCCGGACACTGCGCGAGAACGGGGACGACGTGCCCGTTCTCATGCTCTCCGGACTGGACGAAGTGGCCGACAGGATCGCCGGGTTGCAGGCCGGCGGCGACGACTACCTGGTCAAGCCCTTCGCGCTGCAGGAACTGACGCTGCGCCTGCACGCCCTCCTGCGGCGCCGCCCTCCTGCCGCGACGGACCGGGTCCGGGTCGGCGGCCTGGTCGTGGAACCGTCCGCCCGCCAGGCATGGCTGGACGGCCGGCTCCTGCACCTGACGCCCCGCGAGTTCCACCTTCTGGAGATGCTGGCCCGCAACGCGGGCCTGGTCCTGACCCGCGACCAGCTGCTCGAACACGTCTGGGGCTACGACGCCCGCGTCCGTACAGACGCAGTGGACACGTTCGTCAGCTATCTGAGGCGCAAGACGGAGACAGACGGGCGTCCCCGCATCCTGCACACCGTGCGCGGTGTCGGATTCGTTCTGCGGGTGGACAACGGCCCGGCCTGAACGGCCACGGTCACAAAGATTCCACAAGAACGGTCCCTACTTTCCTGCTTGCGGCAGGCCGGGTCTGCCGCGAGAAGGGGGTAGAAGTGCCGAACGCGACTCGCAACGCCACAGGGGCACGGGGACAGTACGGGGACCAGATTCTGCGCTTGCTGCGCCAGTTCGGCCCGCTGACGCGGAGCGAGCTGGGGGAGCTGTCCGGACTGTCGCGCACCACGCTGTACGAGGTCGTCAGCAGGCTCGTGGACAGTGGCCAGGTGATCGCCGCGGTGCCGGACAGCACTCCGCGCAGGAGGGGGCGCCCGGCGGAGAAGCTGGTTCTGAACCCGGACGCCGGCCGGGTGCTCGGCATCGACTTCGGGCGGCGGACCGTTCGCGTGGTCGCGATGGCGGGGGACCACGACGACCTGCGGCGGGACCACTTGGAGCGCCATGACCTGGAGTGCCACGGCTTGGGGCACGACGCCATCGCTACCGCGAGTGAAGGGCATTCCCCCACAGCCGGGTGGCCGGACCGTATCGCCATCGCTCGTAGGCTCGCCGGCACCCTGACCGGTGGACGACTGCGACTCGACGCCCTGAACGGGGTGGGAGTCGCGGTGACGGGCCCGGCAACCAGCTCGCCCGCCGCGGTCGACCAGCGGGTTATGGCGGTGATGATGGGCCGCAGCTTCGGCACACGGGTGCGGTTCGACAACGCCGCACGGCTCGCGGCACTGGCCGAGACGGTCTGGGGCGCGGCCCAGGGACAGCGGGACGTGCTCTACCTGGAACTGTCGGACCCTGTCGGTGGGGCGCTGGTGAGCGGTGGCGTGCTGCATCGTGGCGCGCACGGCCGGTCCGGGGGGTTCGGGCACATCACCGCGGAGCCCGGAGGCGCGCAGTGCCCCTGCGGTGGCCAGGGCTGTCTGCAGACCGTCGCGTCGACCACGGCCATGCTGAACGCGTACCGACCCGGGGCGGACTTACCGGACCTGGTGGCCGCGTTGGGTTCCGGAGATCCGGCCGCCCATGCGGTGCTAGGGCGGGCAGGCACCCACGTGGGAAGGGTGCTGGCTGGTCTGGTCAACGCGCTCGAACCCGGCATGGTCGTCGTGGGCGGTGAACTCGTCACCGCCGGTCCGACCCTCATGGAGTCGGTGCGGCGCGAACTGCTCGCGAACGTCGTGCGGTGCGGCTCGCGGCCGTCGTTGCTCGTCCGGCCCGCGGAGTTGGGCGACCACGCCGCCGCCCTCGGGGCCGTGTCACTCATGCGGAAGCCCGGAAGGGCTCCTTCGCATTCCGACGGAAAGGGCTTTGGTGCGACGGTCAGGATGTCGGGCGGCCTGCGCGCGAATTAAAGGCCAGCGGAGCCGGATTAAATTGACCGCATTCCATCTGGAATGGAAAGCTCAAATGAGTCGAATCAGCGGCTCGGTGCGCACCATTTGGGCTGCTCGTCACTCGAAACTCCGACCAGATGGGAACGGAAGAATGCGCATATCCAGGTATCTCGCGACGGTATTGACGGTCACCGCGGCCACCACCGCGTTGTCGGCTACCTCCGCCACCTCCGCATCGGCGGCACCGTCCCCCGAAGCGCTGCGAGCCGGCGTGCTCAAATTGACGAACGCCGAACGGGTCAAGGCCGGTTGCCCCAAGCTGAAGAACAACTCCGCGCTCGCCAAGGCCGCCCAGCGGCACTCCGCCGACATGGCCAGGCACAACTTCGTCGGCCACGACGGCTCCAATGGCAGCACCATGGTGACCAGGGCCAGAGCGGCGGGTTACACCGGCTTCAGTTCCCTCGCGGAGAACGTCGCCGCGGGTCAGAACAGCGCCGCCGCGGTCGTCAAGAGCTGGATGAAGTCCCCGGGGCATCGGGCCAACATCCTCAACTGCTCGCTCAAGCACCTGGGCGTCGGCTATGTGAAGAAGTCCGGCACCACACACGGGACTTACTGGACGCAGGACTTCGGCGCAAAGTTCTGACACGGGAGCGTGGAAGCCATGCGGAAGCTGCGCCTACTCGTGGTGCTGCTGGCCGTCCTGACCATGCTCGCCTCCACCGGGAGCAACCAGGCCGACGCGAGCGCATCCGCCGCCGCGGTGAAGAAAAAGGGCATCAGCGCCTGGAAATTCAACGGGGTCACCGGGGCCATGGCCGACGCGAAGGTCGGCTGGTTCTACACCTGGGCCTCGGACAAGCAGAAGATCAAGACCCCGCCGGGCGTCGAGTTCGTGCCCATGATCTGGGGCCGCGACTTCGTGACCGACGCTCATCTCAAACGGGCCAAGGCCCAGGGCAAGAACCTGCTCGGATTCAACGAACCCGACCGTGCGGACCAGGCGAAGATGTCCGTGAAGGAGGCGCTCGACCTGTGGCCCCGACTGCAGTCGACCGGAATGCGCCTCGGAGCACCCGCGGTTGCCACCGGCGGTGAACTGTCCGGCGGCTGGCTCGACCGCTTCATGAAAGGCGCCGCCGCCCGCGGCTACCGGGTCGACTTCATTCCCCTGCATTGGTACGGCTCGGACTTCAACCCCCAAGCCGCGACCGAGCACTTGAAGAACTACCTCCGTGCCGTGTACCAGCGCTACAAGAAGCCCATCTGGCTGACGGAGTACGCGCTGATCGACTTCTCCACCGGCACGCCGAAGTATCCGACCAAGGCGCGGCAGGCCGCCTTCGTGAAGAAGTCGACCGCAATGCTGGAGAAACAGCCGTACGTCAAGAGATACGCGTGGTTCACGCTTTCCACGCAGCGCGGCCACGGCACCGGCCTCTACAACGGCGCGAAAGCCAACCGGGTGGGCGCCGCCTACCGCGCTGCGCGGTAACAAGATGCCCCCTTCTCTTCATTCCCCTCTTCTCTTCTTTTCTCAGGAAGGACGCGAAATGCGCGATCGTCAGCCCACGGGGCGTGTCCTGGCCGTACTGGCCGCCACCGCCTCTCTCACCGTGATGGCGGGCGCCGGCTCATCGGCCAATGCCTCCTCGGAGGCGGCGGCGGAGATCCCCTGCGCCAAGTACCTCCAGAAGAAGCACACTTACCGGACGGACCCCGCGGGCCCGTCCTGGCAGACCTACAAGACGGACAAACTGGGCAGGCCGGCCCACGCCTCCATCCGGGTCGGGGCGGTGGATCGGGACCCGAAGCCCGGTGCGTGCGAGACCACCGTGGGTGAGTGGGGCCGTCCCGGGCACGTGGGCGCGCGCATGATCCCCGCCGGCGTCAAAGGTGCCGGACACCGCGCCAATGTCGTCCCGGTCACCAAGTCGGCGGACAGGATCCTGAAGGCCGTGGAGAGCAAGACCCTGCAGTGCAACGCGAGCTACAAGATCGTCAACCTCGGGGTCGCCGCCCACTACAAGAAGAACGACAACGGAGTTGTTCCGTCCGGGTTCAGCCTTTTGCTCGAGGTGAAGAACCGCGCCATTGAGTTCGGCAGGAACTCGTTCCTGGCGTTCGACAACAAGGAGTACACCAAGGCCGGCGAGCGCAGGCTGCTTGACTCCCTGGCCGACCAGGTGAAGGCGATGAGCTGCTAGCACGGCGGCCATAGCCACACCCGGACGACGAATCCGTTGGGGCACTCGATGGCGGGGGCGGCGCGCTTAGCTCGGACTTCTCCGGCAAGTACCGGTTGCTGGATCAGGACCCTACTGGGTGGACTTCCCCCAGTTCGGGCACTGCGACGCTACCAAGGCGACGGTGAACTGCACCGTTCCCAAGCCCTAGCAGAAAGCCGTGGGCCCGGCGGGAGGAATCTCCTACCGGGCCCACCGGTCCTAGGCAGTTTCGTTTGGATCAGTCGGTCGTTGGTGCGGGTGTGCCGTTAACAGATGCGCAGTGGGCGCGGATCGAGCCGTTACTCCCGGACCAGACGCCGAAGCGGGTGGCCGCTGGCGGGATCACCGCGAGGTGATCGACGCGATCGCCTTCAAGTTCCAGACCGGAACGCAGTGGGTCCACCTCTCGGAGAAGTACGGCACGGCGAGCGCGGTCTCTCACCGAGGGCGTGGAAAAGGTCATCGTCACCAAGCAGGGACAGGAGACCTGGCCCGCCAGTGGTGACTACAAGCTGCGCTACAACCTGTTCGACTCCTCCGGCAAGGAGATCACGGACAGTTCGAAGATCCGGTGGACGTCGATGCCGGAGGCGGTCTCGCCCGGCGAGAGCGTGATCTTGGACGCGAAGATCGCCCCGCTCACGCCGGCCACGTACACCGTGCAGTGGACCATGGACGATGTCGGAGTGAGCCGCTTTACCTCCGCCGGTCTACCGGGCCCGGCGGTGAAGATCTCCTCGGTGAACATCCCGCCCCAGATGCCCGCCGAGTCCCCGGGCAGCGGCGTCACCGTCAACACCCTCACGCCGACGCTGTGGGCGAAGGGCACCGACGCGGACCACTACCCGAAAACCGAACGTCCGTGACCAAGCTTCCCCGGACGGGGAGAAACTCGTGCGCTACCTCCGTTCAGGATCGGCGCTCGCAGTCACCGGTGCACGGGTCCACGACGTGCTGAGCAGCGGCAGGGACTCATCGGCGCGTTGGAGCTGCTTACCGACGGCGAGTGGTTCTGGTACTCAGACCTCGCCCACTACGTCGGGCCCTACCACGTCCAGCTAGACAAGGCGTGCGTCGACCACGCACGCGCACAGCACTGGGTTCCACCCAATCTCTCCACCGAAGACCTCATCCGGATCGGAGACACCTTGGACGCGCTGTTCGACGCCGAGGCAAGCGGCATGCACACGACTTGACGAGTTAGGCGCCTGAGGTGTCTATCCAGAACTTGCGCTAGGAAGAGCGGCGGTCGCCAGAAAGACGACCTGCCACCTGTTGGCTGTGCCATGGGTGATGTCAGGACGAGGAACGACCGCGCATGGTCGCGCTCTCCGACTGCCGTTGGAAGGTCGTCCCGTACGTGCCCTTGGTGATTCCTTGGACGACCCGGTCGACGGCCGCTCGCCGGTCCGCGTCGTCCCTAAGCGCCAGCGCCTGGTCGAGGTCCTGGCGCAGGTGTTGCGGCATGCTTCGTGCCCTGGCGGTGGCGACTCGAGGTCGTAGCCCTTTACCGAACAGCCAGTTCATCCCGCTCCTCCTCCGCACGGCTTCGGGCAGGAGCGTGACCGGGCGAGGCAACGACTCCGTCAGGCGATTGTCAGGGGCGTGTAAGGAGCACCGGGGTAAGGCGGCAGCTTGACGGTGAACCAGGCGCCACCCTCGGGCGCGCCTCCCCGCGCGGTGATGGTGCCGCCGAGTCGGCCCGCCAGGCGGTGGGCGATGGCCAGCCCGAGGCCGCTGCCGACGGGGCGGACGCCTCGATAGCGGTCCGTGAGGGCGCCGCGCACGAAGGCGACCTCGATGTCGTCGTCAGTGAGTCCTGGGCCGCCGTCACGGACTTCCAGCAGGGCGCCGGGGCCGTCCGCTCGCAGGGCCAGGACGACGGGTTGTCCGGCCGGCGTGACGCGCAAGGCGTTCTCGGCGAGGCCGTCGAGGAGTTGACGTACGCGAAAGGCGTCGGTGGTGATCAGCACAGGGCGTTCCGGGCGCTCGACGCGGAAGTCGACATCGTGCCGGGCACAGCGCGCCGACCAGGCGGTCGCGGTCTGCGCCACCAGGGCGTCGAGGTCGACCTCGACGATGTCGAGGCGGAAGTCGTCGGCCTCCAGTCGCGCCAGAGCGAGCAGATCGCCGACGAAGTGTTCGAGGCGCTCGATCTCGGTGCGCAGGATGCGGCCGGCCTCGGGCACCTCCTCGCCGGTGATCACTTCGTCGGCAAGGGCCTCGGCGTATCCGCGTGCCGTGGTCAGCGGGGTGCGGATCTCGTGGGAGACGGAGAGCAGGAAGTCGCGTTGACGGTTCTCGCTATGGGTCAGCGCTGTGTCCAGGGTGTTGAGTGCACCGGCCAGTTCCGCCACCTCGGCAGGACCTTCGGCGGGAACCGTCACGCCGCGGGCGCCCTCGGACAGCCGGTGTGCGGTCCGTGCGGCCGTGACGAGCGGGCGCGCCAGGCGCCGGGCCAGCAGAGCACCAGCGAGGGCGGCGCCGGTCAGGCCGAGGATCAGGGGCAGTACGAGGCTGCCGCGCATGCGGTCGGTGGCCTGGTCGACGGCGCTCATCGGCTGGGTGAGCACGAGGCCGCCGCCGGTAAGGGTCGGTGCTCCCTCCACCAGTACGTGGTCGCCGTCGAGGCGAGCGGTCGTGGACACGCTGTCCCCGGAGAGCAGTGCTTCACGGCCGCCGGCGTCGACGGCGCCGGCCGCCGGACCGTCGATCTTGCCGGAAGGCTGGACGATGGCGAGCTTGATGTCTTCGGGGCCCGCGATGCGTTGCTGCCGTTCGAGCATCCAGGAGGCCAGGGGAGGGGTGCGGGCGAGGACTTCTGCCTGCCGGGAGAGCTGGTCACGTTCCTGCGCCTCCGCGTTGGTGCGGATCGTCCGCCAGGCGAACAGCCCGGTCAGCAGTACGGCGACCGTGGCCACGGCGCTGGTGAGCAGGACGATGCTCCTGGTCAGCGAGCCGCGGCCGTCCACGGGGCTCATCGGCCGGTGTCGGAGATGCTGTAGCCGACCCCGCGGACGGTGCGCAGGGGGCTGGCGTCACCGAGCTTGGCGCGCAACTGGGAGACGTACACGTCCATCACGCGCGTGTCTCGGTAGCCGGCGTACCCCCAGACCTGGGCCAGCAGTTGGTCGCGCGTGAACACCTGGCCGGGATGGTGCATCAGGAAGGCGAGCAGGTTGAACTCCGTGGTCGTCAGTTCCACTTCCCGGTCGTCGACGTGCAGGGTACGGCGGCCGGTGTCGAGCGTGAGGCGGCCGACCTTGCGCACCGGGTCGTGCCGCGGCCCGGCGGCGCGTCGCAGCAGGCTCTTGACCCGGGCGACCAGTTCCTGCGGGGAGAACGGCTTCGTCAGATAGTCGTCGCCGCCCAGTTCCAGCCCCAGAACACGGTCGGTCACCTCGTCCCGCGCGGTCACGAACAGCACGGGAGTCCAGTCGCCGTCCTCGCGCAGCCGACGGCAGACCTCCATGCCGTCCATACCGGGCAGCGCGATGTCCAGCACGATCGTGGCCGGGCGCATGCGGCGGACGGCAGCCAGGGCGGCGTCACCGGTGGTCTCGACATGCACACCGAAACCCTCGCGGCTCAGATATCGGCGCTGGAGGTCGGCGATGTTCCGCTCGTCCTCCACGACCAGGACGAGCCCTTTGCTCTCCGCCATGTGCCCTCTTCTCGCAGCTCAGTCCCCGATGCTAGCCAGCTCCGCCCCACGCGAGCGCTTTCACGACCGGCCCTTACACGCCCCGAACATTCGCCGAACCTCCGGCTCGCATGCCGCGGCGAGGCTGACGCCCGAGATCGAACAAGGGGAGGACCCTGTGAACCGCATCCGCAGCGCTGTGTCCGGCCGGGCCGTGACCGCGGTACTGGCCGTCACGGCCGCCACCGTGACCGGACTCGTGTGGACGACGTCGTCGTCCGGACCCCCGACGGCACCGACCGCCTCGGCAGTCGGCCTGGCGGACGCCGACACCATCGGCCTGGTCGCCGACGAACGCCTCGTCGCCGACGTTCCGCGGCCCCTGCCCGGCCGCTTGTCCGAGAATCTCCGAGCGCCCGGCCGCCTGCCCGAGGCACTGCGCGCCGATCTGCGCAAACTGCGCAACCTGGAGCCCGCACCACGACGGGAGGCGGCGGCGCAAATCTGGCAGGACGCACTGGACGGCCACTACGGCACCCGGGTGCAGCTCCGGGCCGAGGAGGCACAGCGGCGTTTCCGGGCGCTGCCCGGACAGCTCCAGGACGACATCAAGGAGCTGCGGGGGTTCAGCGGGGCGGAGCGGACCGAGCAGCGGACGGAGATCCGCGACAAGGCGCTCTCCGGCGAGTACGGCCGGCAGGTGCAGCGCTGGGCGGAGCGGCGCGGCGACTTCTGGCAGCAGGACTGAGTGCCGGCACGCATGACTCCTGCTCACCGCATCACCGACCCCGGCCTGCCCGACGAGGGCCTGACCAGGAACGACGGAATGACCGACGCACCGCAAACGACCCCGGAACCCGACCACCGCGAAGCACCCTCAGATGTCGGTCGGCTGCACCGGCTCGGCCGCTGGTGCGCCCGGCGGCCATGGTGGGTGATCACCGCCTGGCTGCTGGTCCTGCTGACCGCCCTCGGCGCCGACCGTGCCTGGGGAGGCACCTACGACGACGACTTCGCCCTTCCCGGAACCGCTGTGCAGACCGGGGCCGACCTGCTCGACGCCCATGGAGGCGACCAAGAGCGCGGCACGGCCTCCCAGATCGTGCTGCACGCGGACACCGGTTTCCTCGACGCGCACCGGGACGCCGTCGGCACCGCGGTGACCGAGCTGAAGGAGCTCCCCGAGGTGGTCTCGGTGGCCGATCCGCTGAGCACGCTGGGCGGGGTCTCCGCCGACGGCACCACCGGCATCGTGACGGTCCGCTTCGCCGAGAACCCGGCCCGCTTCGAGACCTCCTACCTGGACGGCGTCGACGACGCCGTGCACGGCCTGCGAGCCGACGGCGTGGACGTCGAATACGGAGGGCCTCTGGGCCAGTTGGCCCGCCCGAAGGCCGAGGACCGGCTGTCGGAGGTGATCGGGCTCGCGACCGCCGTGGTCGTGCTGCTGGCCGGCTTCGGCAGCCTTGCCGCCGCCGGGCTGCCGCTGCTGACGGCCGTTGTCGGACTTCTGGCAGGCATGGCGCTGCTCGGTCTCCTGGCAGCGGCGTTCACCTTCGGCAACGCGGCTCCGACACTGGCCACGATGATGGGTCTGGGCGTCGGTATCGACTACGCGCTCTTCCTGATCACTCGTCACCGCCGACTGCTGCACGACGTCGACGACCCCGCCGAGGCCGTGGGGCGGGCGATGGCCACCAGCGGCCGTGCGGTGATCGTCGCGGCGGCCACGGTCGCCCTCGCCCTGGGCGGGCTGTACGCATCCGGCGTGACATTCATCGGCACCCTCGGCGTCGCCGCGGGCCTGACCGTCCTGGTCGCCGCCGCTGCCGCCCTCACCCTGGCCCCAGCACTCCTGGGCGTCACCGGCCGCCGCATCGACCGCTGGCGGGTACGCCCCCCGGCCGACGAGCCCAGCGACACAGCCGACACCTGGCACCGCTGGGCCGCCACGGTAGGCCGCCGACCTTGGCTCTTCCTCGCCGTCGGCACCCTGATCCTGGCGGTGCTCGCCATCCCCGCCGCCTCCATGCGCCTGGGCCACGTCGACAGCGGCGCCAACCCCATGGACTACACCGACCGCCGCGCCCACGACCTGATCGCCGACGCCTTCGGACCCGGCACCAACGGTCAGTTCACGGTCGTGGCAAACCTCGCCGACACCCGCACCGACCCCGGCGAGCTCTCCGGACCGCTGCACGACGCCCTGGCGGCGACCCCCGGGATCGCTCACGTCACCACTCCCGTCACCAGCGAAGACGGCGCCCTCCTCATCGCCACCGTGACACCCGACACCGGCCCCCAGGAGGAAGCCACCTCGGACCTCATGCACCGCCTGGAGAACGACACGCTCCCCGACGTACTCTCCGACTCGGGCGCGCAGGGCTATGTCACCGGCGTCACCGCCGCCCAACTCGCCTTCAGGGACGTGGTCGTGGACCGCCTGCCGGTCATCGTCACGGTGGTCGTCGCCGCCTCCTTCCTGCTCCTCCTCACCGTCTTCCGCAGCCTCCTTGTCGCCCTCAAGGCGGCCCTGCTCAACCTGCTGTCCATCGCCGCTGCGTACGGCGTCGTCGTCGCGGTCTTCCAATGGGGCTGGGGAAGCGGCCTGTTCGGCGTCGACGAACCCGTACCGGTGGAGTCGTACGTGCCGATGATGATGTTCGCGATCGTCTTCGGGCTGTCCATGGACTACGAGGTCTTCCTGCTCTCACGCATCCGCGAGGCGTGGCTGCACACGAAGGACAACCACCTCAGCGTGGCCACCGGACTGGCCGGCACCGCCCGTGTGATCACCTGCGCCGCCCTCATCATGACCAGCGTCTTCCTCGCGTTCCTGCTCTCCAGCAACGTGGTCATCAAGATGCTCGCCCTCGGCCTGGGCGTCAGCGTCGTCATCGACGCCACCGTCGTCAGGCTCATCCTGGTCCCCTCCACCATGTACCTGCTGGGGCGGGCCAACTGGTGGCTGCCGCGGTGGTTGGACAGGCTCCTGCCGCACCTGGATCCCGAAGGCCCGACCCCGACTGCCGCCCTGCCCCCGCACCAGGATGCGGACGCGATGGCCCCTGCCCGGACCGCATCGGGGGATCGCCGATGATCCGCTCCGCGTTCAGGCGGCACCGCGCCGCCGCGCTTACGTCCACCGCCCTCGCGGTAGTCCTGCTCACCGCCACCACCGCGGAACTCGTTGCCCGAACCCTGCTGCACAGCCGAATGGCCGCCGTCGCCGACCAAGCCCTCGGCAAGGGAACCGCCGTCGACATCGAGGGCAGTCCGGCGCTGCTCGCCCTGGTCGACCGGCACATCGACGCCGTGACCATCACCAACGATCACGCAGCCCTCGGCCGCATTCCCGGCGTCTCCGTCCATGCCCGCCTGGAGGACCTACGGCTGACCACCGACCGTTCTGGCACAGTCGCCCGCACCCACGCCGACGTCACGGTGCCCGCCGCCTCACTCCAACACATGGCCGGCACGTCCGACGGCGGGCTCCCCGTCACCGCCGTACATCTGGACGATCAGGCCGACACGGTGACCCTCGACCTCGGCCAGGGTGGGCTCGGGCAGGCCACCCTCCAGCCCCGTCTCCAGGACGGACGGGTCACCCTGCACCTGGCCGACGTCGAGATCCTCGGAAGTCCCGCGCCACCCCGGCTGGTGGACCGAATCCAGGACACGCTGACAACCCGGAACGGTGTGGACTACCCCCTGGGACTGAAGGCCACCACACTCGACGTCACTGCCACGGGACTAGCCGTCAGCCTGGACGCGGGCCCGACCCGGCTAACGGGAAAGACGAGAGCGTGATGCCGGTCAGATCGGACGGGCTGTGAGCTCTTTGGGCGACAGCTCGCGGCGATGATCAACCTCAGGTTCGTCACGAGTCGGGGGCCGTTGCGGCTGGGGCCGAGCACGGCGTCGCCTGGGACCAGTCGCCCGCAGCCGCTGAGTCCTTGTCCCGAACCGGCGGGCGAGACCTGGGACTTGCCAGGCGAAGGACGTGCGCGGGCAGCAGCAGCCATCCGCACACATAAACCGGCGGTCACGAAGCAACACCACGACGAACTTACCGCTGTGCGTCTGTCACCTCGACCGGCCTGAAACCACGTCCCGGTTCAGCCGAGAAGGGTCTGCGCGCCGTACCACAACGGCGACGGATTGAGCCGGCCCGGATGGCGAACGAGCATCTCCTGGTAGAAGGCCGTCGGAGGCGGGCGCAGGGCGAGGAGGTACTCGACGTCCTTGAGGTAGGCGCGGGTGTGCGCGATGGTCTCCGGTGTGTCGGGTCGGCTGCGGTCCTGGTGGCCCGCGACCACCGCGACCGGGCGCAGACCTTCGACCGTGTCCAGGGCCTGTAGCCACGCGGCGAAGCCACCGTTGGCGCCCTCCGAGAGGTAGAGGTGGACGTTGTTGTAGACGGCATCGCCGGCCACCACGAGGCCAAGGTCGGGAACGTGCAGCACGCTGGTGTGGTCGGTGTCGGTGTGGTGGGTGGGCACGGGTTTCAGTACGTGGCCCTCGAGGAGGAGACCCTCTTCGGGCACGGGACGGGCTACGACAGGGGTGTCACCGATGAGGCCGGGAAAGTCCTTGTCCCATCGCAAGGCGCGGCCGGTGGTGGCCTGGTAGTGCATCATCGCGATCGCGTCCGGCGGGGCCCAGGCTTGGGCGGTGGGGAAGCGCCGCAGCAGATCGCCGGTGCCGAACCAGTGATCGCCGTGGCCATGTGTGATGTAGATATGCGCCAGCTGTTTACCGGAATGCTTGATCCAGTCCCCGACCTTGCGTGTCTGTTCCTGGGTCAGGGGAGGGTCCACCAGGACCGCCGTGGCCTCCCCCATGATCAGGGTGCTGGTCAAGGGAGAGGAGACCAGCGGGTCACCGCTGGGCATACGCTGGTCGCCGGCCCGCTGGATGCCGTCCAGCACGAGCGTGCTGTACGTCAATGGCGTCATGAGAGCGTGCCCCTTCTCGCCACTACGCTCCCGGCGGTACAGCACACCTACGTCCGGGCGAGCTGCCGCGAAGGGCTCCACCCCTGCTCCAGTGTCTGGTGCAGGGCCCGCAGGTGCGAGTTGATCAGCAACTCCGGGCAGCACGGGACGTGGCGGCCGTGGCGGCCTCGCGCGCACGCAGGTAGGGCGGCGGGATAGGGCATGTCCTTCGGATCGTGGCATGTTGGTGGTGGCCCGGCACCGTCCGCGAGGCCTGATCCGGCGGAGATTGAGAGGGCAATGCCGGAAGGCAGTTCCCGAAGGAATAAAAACCGGCCGTTCGCCTGATAGCGCCTGCCCGAGAACGACACCCTCGGTGTGTCACTGAGAGAAATTCGAGGATTCCTATTTTAATCCTCCGTGATCGTATGAAGCCGATCCCTCAGAGATCGCCTCGTTCTCATCGGAGATGACATGCACAAGCTTCGCAAGGCTGCCCTCACGGTCGTCGCCCTCGGCAGCGCCGGACTCCTCAGCGCCGGCACCGCCACCGCCCAGGGCCTCGACGGCCACGGCGACAAGGGCGGGAACAGCTACAGCGTGCTGCAGAGCAGCAACTGCAAGTCCCACGACCTGAACCTCGACATCCTAGGCCAGGTCGGCCTGCTCAACGGGCTGCTGGGCAGCGCGCTCAACGGCGAAGGCGACGCAGGTGCGCAGAAGACGCACCTGGGCTCGACCATGGGTTGTAACAACAGCGCCTTCTAATAGAGCGTTTCGTCCCGGCGAGGGTGTTTGGTTCGAGGTACAGGTGTCGCGCCAGTTCGGGGTGGATTCACGGGTGAGTCTGCGGCTTATGAGGTCGATCATCGCGACCTGGATTATGGCTTCGGAGCGGTGGGGGTGGGTTTCGTAGTCGCGGGCGAGACGGCGGTGGTGCATCATCCAGCCGAAGGTCCGCTCGACAACCCAACGTCGGGGGATCACCTTGAACCCTTTGATGCCGGGTCGCGTTGAACGACTTCGACGTCGATGCCGAGGCGGGCGCCGTGGTCGATGGCCTTGGTGCGGTAGCCGGTGTCGGCCCACGCTTTGGTCACGCGAGGGGTTGCGGCGGAAATCTGGGAGAGCAGGTGGATGCCGCCGGTGTTGTCCGAGACGCTGGCGGCGGTCACCCAGACGGCCAGCAGGAGGCCGAGGGTATCGACGCCGATTTGGCGCTTGCGACCTGCGATTTTCTTGCCCGCATCGATACCTTGGCCGGCCGCAGGCACGTTGGCGGAGGTCTTGATGCTCTGGGCATCCAGCACGCAGGCGCTCGGCTCGGCATCCCGGCCTTCTGCCTCGCGCACCAGGCGTCCCAGCAGGCCGTTGAGTTGGTCGAAGAGCCTTCCTTCGGGCGCGCAGGTCGTAGCTGGGCTTGCGGATGCCGTTGCGGGCCTGACGCCACGCTTCGAGGGTGGGGCGGATGAGTTCCCAGCGGGCGTCGGACAGGTCGCTGGGGTAGGCCGGGCGGGCTGCATGGTGCCTGGGTATGCGGCGGCGGCCGGCCTGAGTAGGGCGTGTGCGGGGGTGCCGGGTGCACCGGAGCGTGCATTCTCGATCTCCGATGAACCGGTAGATTTCTAAATGAGACGGGAGCCCTTGGGTGGAAGCGGGCGTATTACAGCTCCGTCGATTGCCGCAGAGTGATGTTTCCGGTGAATCGCTTGACTGAGGGCTCGACCTGGCACCTGAAATTCCCCACGAACAATCCAATACCAGAATCAAACGCTCACTATTAAGGCGTGCGCTCCGTTGTTCCAAGGCTCCGCACCGCACTGACCGCTTCAGGTGACACGAAAGACCGGCCAGCCGATCTCGGTGCGCCATGCGGCGGGATCGCTGGTGTCACGGGGGCCGACAACGTAGCGCTCCCGCACAGGCCCGGCCACCGACATCGCGTTCTCCACGACCCAGGTCCCGAGTTCGCCGTACGTGACCTCGATGCCGTCGTGCTCGCCGACGTGGGTGGTGACGGCCAGTTCCGCGGCCGGCAGAGTCGTGGGGTGCACGCGTCCGGTGCGAGGTGGCGCATCGGTCGGCAGGTAGACGACCGCGTGACCGCGCTCCTGCTCGAAAAGGGCGTTGTCGTAGCTGCCGCCCGGCGGTCCGGTCACGGCGGCGCCGACGGCCGCCTCCAATTCGGCCATCGCGCCTGCGTACCAGGTCGCGATGTCGCCATGCCCGACTACGGCCTCTACGGCCGCGACCGTCCGGGCGGGCTCTGCACGCAGCTCGACGTCGATCGGCGCAGGGTCGGGCCGGAGGAGGCGGCGCAGCGACACGACCGCGGCGCGGGTGCGGTCGAGTGCGTCCTCGAGGCGTTGCAGGTGATCCGTGACCAGGGCCGCGCGGACACCGGGGTCGGGGGTCCGCAGGATCTGCTGCACATCGCTCAGGGGGACGTCGAGCTCGCGGAGCCGGTGGATGACCTGCGCGGTCGGGATTTGGTCGACGCCGTAGTAGCGGTAACCGGTGGTCTCGTCCACCACGGCGGGTTCCAGCAGGGCCGCTTCGTGATATCGGCGCAGGGTCCGGACGCTCAAGTGGGTCAGCCGCGAGAACTCTCCGATGGTCAGCATCCCGTCACTCTAAACACTCCCCCTGGGGGAGAGTCCACGGCTTGACCCTCCCGCCCCGCGAGGTCACACGGTGGGCTCATGACACAGCACACCGACCTTCCGTCCGATCTGCTCCCGACCACCGTGCGCGAGTTCTTCGCCGCCCACGTCGCCCGCGACGCCGACACCGCCTCGTCGTTCCTCGCCGAGGATGCGGTGATCGTCGACCAGGACGAGACCTTCCGCGGCCGAGAGGAGACCTACGCGTTCCTGCGGGATGCCGGGGCCGAGTTCGAGTACACGACCGAGCAGATCGGCGCTCACCGCGTCGATGACGCCCACTGGGTGGTAGCCGTGCGGCTCGAGGGCACCTTCCCGGGGGGCGTCGCCGAGCTCGACTACCGGTTCGCGCTGCGGGACGACCTCATCGCCGAACTCGTCATCGCCAACCACCCAGCCTGACCGAACCCGCACCACCTCGATCTTCATTGGAGAGAAAAATGTCTAGTTCAGATCGCGATCGTCTCGACGGTCGCCGGGCGCTGGTCACGGGCGGTTCGAAGGGCTCGGGCAAGGCCGTCGTAGAGAGACTGCGAGAGATGGGTGCCGACGTGTGGACCACGGCACGCACTATGCCCGGCGGCTACGAGCGCCCCGACCGATTCATCGAGGCGGACACTTCCACGGTGGGTGGTGTAGAGGTTGTGGTGTCCAAGATCTCTGAGGGAGGTGCGCTGGACATCCTGGTGCACGTTGTCGGAGGGTCGTCAACCCCACCTGGCGGGTTCGCGGCAGCGACTGAGGAGCACTGGCTGGCGGAACTCAACCTGAACTTCTTGGGAGCTGTCCGACTGGATCGGGCGCTGCTGCCGGCAATGGTGGAGGCCGGATCAGGAGTAGTTGTCCACGTCACGTCGATCCAGCGTCAGATGCCGTTGCACGACGCGACGTTGCCGTACGCGTCAGCGAAGGGTGCGTTGCGTACGTACAGCAAGGGTCTTGCGAACGAACTGGCGCCACGAGGAGTGCGAGTAAACGCTGTCAGCCCCGGGGGGATTCAGACCGGAGCGTATGAGGGCTTCATCGACCAGCTCGCCGAGGGCAACGGACTGACCCGCGAGGAGGCGAAGCAGAGCCTGATGGCTTCCCTCGGAGGGGTTCCACTCGGAAGGTTCGCAACGACGGAAGAGGTTGCGGACCTGGTCGGCTTCCTTGTCTCGGACCGATCCTCATCCATTGTGGGCGCGGAGTACGTCATTGACGGCGGCACTGTCCGGACCGTCTGAGCCAGGCACCGGCTCCGAGTAGCCACTCGCGAACAGCTCGATCCGACGGCGGAACCCCCTCCTTCACACGGAGAACTCTCAGACGCTGCCGCAACACCGACAAGCGCGTCGACGACGCCGTCGTCGCGCTTCCGGCGCTCGCCTGGTCGTCGCGATCGTGCCGCGCGTCTCCAGACGCTGCGCGTCACCAGTTCACGTGTCGAGCGCTCAGGTTGCCCCACCAGATGGCGGGCCGCATCGGTCACGTGACATGTGCCGCTGCCCCGTGAGCTGGGGCAGGCAGACACCCAGTCGACCACCGCAAGGAGAACACATGACCACGCAAATCACGGACCTGTCATCCCCCCAACCGGTCGGACCGCCTCCGCCCCTCGACCCGGAGCTCGCTCCCGTCCTTGAGATCCTGACCAGCCTGCGCTCCCCCGACGCGTACCGTTTGGACAACATCGTTGAGATGCGCAAGCCCGTCCCCGGGGTGGCGACCCCGACCGACGAGATCCTTTCGCGCGGTGGCACCTACAGCGTGGAGGAGCGGGCGGTGCCAGGGCCGGACGGGGAACCGGACATCTCGCTGCTGATCTGTCTCCCGAAGCATGCGACGACCCCGACCCCGGCGCTTTACCACATCCACGGCGGCGGCATGATCGTCGGAGACAACCGGTTCGGCCTCGTCGAGATGTTGAACCTGGCCGAGCCGATGGGCATGGCCGTGGTTTCGGTCGAGTACCGGCTCGCACCTGAGACACCCCACCCGGGTCCCGTCGAGGATTGCTACGCGGGCCTGGTGTGGGTGTCGGATCAAGCCCACGAGCTCAACATCGACCCTGAACGCATCGTCATCGGCGGTGCGAGCGCCGGCGGCGGCCTCGCGGCAGGTGTCACCTTGATGGCACGCGACCGCAACGGCCCGGCAATCCTGGCCCAGCTGCTCCTGTCGCCGATGCCTGATGACCGCAACGACTCGCCCTCTGCCCAGCAGATGCGCGGCGTCGGTATCTGGGACAGCTCCTCGAACGAGACCGGATGGAACGCGCTCCTCGGCGACGGCGTCCGCGGAGGACCGGACGTGTCCCCGTACGCTGCGCCTTCCCGTGCGGCAGACCTCTCTGGCCTGCCGTCCACGTTCATCGACGTCGGGTCGGCCGAAACGTTCCGGGACGAGGACGTCGCCTACGCAAGCCGCATATGGCAGGCGGGCGGCCGCCTCGAACTGCACGTCTGGCCCGGTGGGTTCCACGGGTTCGACGTCGTGGTCCCTCATGCCGTGATCTCGCAGGACGCCAACGCCGCCCGAGCGGCATGGCTGCGCCGTCAGCTCTTGGTCTGACCCGCAGCCTCGGCCAGGTAATCGGTACTTGTACGTTCAAGCCTGCAGCGTGTTCCGCGGGTAGGGGCCCCCGTGTTCGAGCACCTCGAGCGCCTGGCGTAGGGCGGGTGCCTGCGCAAGTCCGTGGGCAGCTTGGATGGCGCCTGCCAGGAAAGCCATGAAGCTCTCGACGAGTGCTTCGACCGGTATCGGGCGGCCGTCTCTCAGCCACTGGCGGGTCATTTCGTCACAGGCAGCGCTGAATCCCCGCACAGGCAGTCGCAGTTCGGGGGCGTCGGCGTCGAGGTCGAGCAACGCGCAGATGCTCTTGTTTCCCTCGTATCGGACCGCTTCGAAGGTCTCCCAGGCGAGGTCCGTGGCTTCGGCCTCTGCGCAGGATGATGTTCAAGGCGGCATCCTCGTGGTCGGCGAGGAAGTCCAGATGTGCGGATCACCGAGCGGACCGGTCTGCCCCTGTCCGTCGGAATCTCGGGAGCGAACGTCCACGACAGCCAGGCGCTGATCCCACTCGTGAAGGGCATACCGCCCATCCGCTCCCGGCGCGGGCGTCGGCGGCGCAGGCCGGGAAAGCTCCACGCCGACAAGGGATATGACTTCGACCACCTGCGGCGATGGTTACGCGGTCACGGCATCAGGCACCGTATTGCCCGCAATGGCATTGAGTCCTCGACCCGTCTGGGCCGCCGCCGCTGGACCGTAGAGCGGACGATGTCCTGGCTCGCCGGATGCCGCCGCCTGCACCGCCGCTACGAGCGCAAAGCAGAGCACTTTTTGGCCTTCACCAGCATCGCCTGCACCCATATCTGCTACCGAAGACTCACCAATGGAGACATCCCGGAACACCAACTACCCAGATCAGATGCCCTCTAATCAAGGACTGAGGTGACCATCGTGCGCAGCACACCGGGCCTCGCCGTGCCCATGCTCGGGAGCCCTGACATCTGTCAGGATCCCGCCTGCCTGCCTGTCTCCTACCCTTTCGCGCAGGTCGCCCGGCACAGGGCGGAAGAGAAGGGCAGGACATGAAGATCCTCTGGAAACGCGCACTCGTCACCGGAGCAGCGGGGCTCGCTCTCGCCGGCGGAGCCGGTCTTGTGACCGCCTCACCCGCGGCGGCCGCGGAGGGAAATGTGCTGCGGTGCAGCGCCTGGGTCGCGGACAATCGCGCCTACGGCGAGTGCTACAACCCCGGGACGCAGCTGCATGCGTTCTCCGTACACGCCATCTGCGGCTGGTCCCCCGACGCTTACTCGAATTGGGCATATGTGACGCCGGGCGGGACCACCACTGTCAGTATCGGATGCGGCCCGTTGAGCAGCGGCGTCGGCGGCGTCGCGATCGAGTACGGCGGCTGAGCGTCCCGGGACGCCCAGATCCATCAGGAGCCCCCTAGAAGGTCGATGAACTTCTTGGGTTCAGGCCCTGCCGCGTGAGCGGCAGGGCCAGACTCGTCATTAGCGATGGGCGAGTGGGTCGGCGAGATGGGCGGGCCGGACGTGTGGGAGACCTGCCGGGATCTGATCCCGGCCGGGAGTGTGTTCGCGTTCCTGGCCGACCATCACCGCGCACCCCTCGACCAAGAAGCGGACACGAGACGTCGATATGCCTCCCTCACCCGAGCGAAACCATGCCTGACCAGCAGAAATCATGGGATCACGTTCGGTTGAGATACGGCTTCTAAAGGCTGTTGCACAGCGGCGATCTCGCTCAGATCCAGCCATCGACAGCAAGGTCAACTGCCCGAATAGGCATGCCTTCCTGCCGTCTTGGAACGCCGCATGAAGGAGACCCGGAAGATCGACCAGCCTGGATCACGGACCTCGGTGGGGTGGAGACCGCACGGGCCACCGAGGCGGCCGTCCTGTTCGTGCCCCACGTGATCCGGGCTCACGGATTCGCGTCGTTCGCGATCTCGGTCGTCAGTTGAGTCGTTAGGAATTGGCGAGCCTGAAACGCGACCGGGCGAACGAGGTCCTCCCGGTTCGCTCCGGTGGAGAGAAGGTGCTGCGCGGCCCTCGCGCACGCCTTCGGCCCAGCACTGGGAGTCAGCTCTGCCGGGAATGCATCGGGCTGTTGGCGACCTCCTCCGGGCACTTCCCGTGTATCCCGCGTATGCGCCGGTCGCGTCGCCAGTCGAAGGCAGCCAAGGCCAGGGAAGTCAGCATCCCGGCGATGGCGGTGCCAAGTGCGATGGCGAGGGCGCCTTGATAGTCGTCGCCGCTGCCGAGGACCATGTAGAAGAGACCGGGCAGGGCGGCGGTGCCCACCGCAGCGCCGAGCCGCTGTCCCGTCTGCAACGCGCCCCCCGCCGCGCCGGCCATGCCCACGGGTACGTCCCGGAGGGTCATGGTGATGTTCGGGGAGACCACGAAGCCCCCTCCGATGCCACCGAGAAACAGGACAGGAGCGGCGATCCATGGAGCGATGCCCAGGGGCGCGAAGCGCAGGAGCAGCGCGGCTCCGCCCAGACCACAGATCACCCCGGCGAGGCCGCAGACGGTGAGCAGGCGTCCGTACCGGCCCACCAGTCGGCCAGCGACCACGGCGGCACCCGCCGAGCCGAGGGCGAACGGAGTGACGGCGAGACCGGACTGCAAGGGGGAGAAGGCCAGGCCGTTCTGGTAGAAGAGGGCGAAGACGAGCCATACGCCGCTGAAGCCGATGAAGTACAGCGTGCCGACGCCGGCCCCTACTGCGTAGCCGCGCACCGTGGTGAACAGGCGTGGATCCAGCAACGGTTTGGTCCCCTTGGTGACGAGACGATACTGCCAGCGGACGAAGACGGTGAGGATCGAGGCGCCGACGGGGAACATCCACCACAGGCGACCCAACCCGCCGGACTCCGCCTGGACCAGCGGATACATGAGGGCGAGAACGCCGAGTCCGAGAAGCAGCACGCCGGGTACGTCCACGTGCCTCCGGCCGGACCGCTGACTTTGGGGCAGCAGTCGGCGTCCGAGTAGGACGGCGAGGATGCCGATGGGGACGTTGACGTAGAAGATCCAGCGCCACCCCTGCTGACCGTCGGCCAGGGCGAGGATCGTGCCGCCGAGGAGGGGACCGGACGCGGAGGAGATGCCTACCGTCGCCCCGAAATAGCCGAAGGCCCGGCCGCGTTCGGCGCCGCGGAACAACTGCTGGATGAACGCGGAGTTCTGCGGAGCCATGAACCCGGCCGCCAGTCCCTGCGCGAGGCGGGCCACGACGAGCAGGGTGATGTTGGGGGCGGCACCACAGGCTGCGCTGAAGACGACGAAACCGCACAGTGCGACCAGGAAGATGCGGCGTCGGTCCAGGGCATCGCCGAGCCGTCCGGCGGTTACGAGTGCGAGGGCGAAGGTGAGGGTGTAGCCGGACACGATCCACTGCACCTGTGCGGGGGAGGCGTGCAGGCTGTTTTGGACTGTGGGTAGCGCGACCGCCACGATCGTGACGTCGAGCAGGCTCATGAAGCCCGCGACCAAAGTGACCCAGAGCGCCCGCCACCGGCGTGGATCCGGCTGGTACTCGTCCTTCCGGCCATCGGGGGCTTGGTCGCCCGCCGCTGACGCCGCCGCTGTCACATGTAGTCCTCTCGCACGACCCGGCCGAACCTGTTCCCCGGCTGCGGCGCGTGCACACCGACGGTCTGCAAATGGGTGATGCCGGGTACCCGACGTCCGCCTCTTCGACCGGTCGGACGGTCTGCGCGCGCCACCGCCACCGCGCCCGTCCGGCTGTTTCGCCGCGCGGCGACCGGAACCCCACGGTGTGGCGGGATAACGGCCGGCAGGGCAGTCAAAGGGCTTCTCCCCGCGCCGGCACGCACCGGTGATCACATCCGCTGGCAGGCGTAGACCAGGCAGTCTGGGGCACTTGGAGGTCTGCTCGTCGTTGTTCGGCAGTCAGCAACGGCGTGGGAATTCTGCTTGCAGCCTGTTCCTGGCGGTCGCACCTGCCGGGGTACGAGCTGCGCTTCGGGAAAGAGGAATCTCATGATCCTTCCGGCTGAGAGAGAGCTGCGCGCTGCGCTGGCCCGGTTCGCTTCCGCGCGCATCGATCACGACGTGCGCCCGACTGGTGCTACGAGCCGTGCTCTGGAGGACGCCACGTACAGGCTCTGTGTGATGACCTCTTCCCGCAGCCTCGATGAGGCTCTGGTCGCGGCAGATGCGCTGTTGCAGCGCTACTGCGCCGACCGTGCGGCCGTTTCGTCGGAGATCCTGGCGGTCGTCGACGTGCCGCGTTCAGCAGCCCCCGTCGAGGCCGCGTCGGACACCTCGCGGCTGGAGTCGACCGGCGCGTGATGATGCGTGATCGCTCGCGGGGCTGTGTCACAAGACTCCAGCCGGTCGTCCGGCCTGGGGCTCAGCCTCGGCCGATCCGCGCGGCGGCGAATCGGGCCCCCTGCTCGACGCTCTCGTTGCGGTGATAGGTCAGGTGCGCGGCGCTGTTGCGGCCGTTGCCGCAGACCGGGTCGCCGTTGTTGCAGAACTCTTTGGCTTTGGAGCCGAACACGTCACTGGCCGAGGCGATGGTGCGGCCCGACAGACGCAGAGGGTTGCCGAAGACGACGACCGCCTTGACGCGGGCGGCGAGCTCCGTGGGGATGGTGCGGCCGGTGCCCAGTCGCGTTGGGATCCCCAGGGCGATGTCGGTGACGCTGCCGCCCTGGGAGTAGCCGCCCAGCACGAAGGACGTGCTGCGACAGTCGGCCGCCACCGACATGACGCGGTCCCTCATGTCGGTGGCGCCGGGCCCGGCACTCGTCTGCGAGAAGTTCGCCGCATAGTCGACGGCATACGACGAGACGGTCTTGCCCGGCAGCGCACCCTTGATGCCCCTCACGAGCGGGGTTCCCGCGATGCCGAGCCCCGGCGTTTCTCCGGTGCCACGGGCGAAGACGGCCTCGACGTCGGAGCACGGGGCGGCAGACGTCATGGTGGGCAGAACGTAAATGCCGGCCGCGCTGAGAACGCCGACCCCTGCGAGGGACACGAGAGTGAGACGACGCCGTGACGCATGACGGCGCATGAGGTTCCTCTTTCTCGAGCAGTGGTACGAGCGCTCGTGACGAATCCGTTTACCGAGGGCACCAGCACCGTAGGAAGCACAGCGCCCCTCACGTATCGGTGAAATCACCAGTCGGCCACCGGCGCACCCCCGTACACGGGCAGCCGGTGATGCCGCTCAAAGCGGCCCGCGCCTGTCGGCCGCTCGCTACCATCGGCACAGCAAGGCCACGGAGAGCGGTGGTGCGCGTGGGGCGTGAGGCGAGCGGCGCGGATCCCGAGAAACGGGATGCTTCCCCTGCGCGAGTCGAGCAACTGCCGCCCACGTACGAGGAGATGACACTCGCCCTTCGTCTCCTTCGGGACGGCCCCGTCTCCGACGCCCACAACCTCCTGCTCCTCACCTCCTGCGCCCTGCGGACGAGCGACGTGACCCGCTCACGCGAAGCGGGCGGTGGCCTCGGCGCGAGCTTCGTGATCGGGTGAGGCGGGTGCCGCGGCGGCGGGGCTCAGGGGGAGCGCCAGGGCCATGGCGCATGCCATAGCTGTGAGGAGCGTGCGGACACGTCTGTGTCCGGGCAGTCTCGTGCGCACAGAGTTCTCCAAGAGAGGTGGGGTGGCGGCGGGCCCCTGAGGGCCTGCGCGCGCCGTCGCGCCGACAAAGTGCAGGCGGCGTCGATCACGCCTCGGTACGGGCCTCGACCGAGGTGTCGACGGGAAACAACTCCCGGCCGCGACACGGTGGATGCACCCCGATGAGCGTTCGCTTCAGCGAACAGGTCATCAGGGAAAAGGCGTTCACAGCGCCACGCGTCGGACAGCGGCGGTGAGGAACCGCCAGCCGGCCGATGGCAGGGGAGTGCAGGGTTACTCGGCCCGGGCGCAGGCGCGGCGTCGCGTCCGGGCGCCGCTCCGGCGGGTGGCCAAGGGTGGCGGCGGCGGGAAGGCTCACGCCTCCCTTCTGCCGCTGTCCACAGCCTGCCGCGGGAGCCAGATCTGGCCCGCCACGCGATCCGGGTGCCAGGAGCCGACCGGGCCGTACGCCACGTACTGGCGCACCGCGTCGTGGAGCCGGTACAGGAGTCGGCCGTCGGCGGTCGGTCCGACCGCGTGCACCATCTGACGGTCGATGAGTTCGTCGAGGAGATCAGCGGCCAGCCCCCGCGCCGGTGTCACATGGGTCACCATGTCGTCGACATCGAAGTCGCCGTTCACCGTCCTCAGCCGCTGTAACGCGCCCCTGACGGGGGCGGGCAGCGAGCTGTGGCAGGCTGCCACGCTGGCCTCCAGCGACAGATCGCCGATATGCAGGAAGCGGAGCCGGTCCTGCTCGTTCGTCAGCCGGTCCGCCAGATCACGCAGCGACCGGTGCGGTCGCGCCGACAGCCACAGCCCCGCGATGTGCAGGGCCAGTGGCAGCCGCCCGCAGAATCGCAGCACAAGTGACGCGGCCGATCGCTCCGCGCCCGTGCGCGCGGGTCCGAGCAGGTCCTCCAGCACCTGGAGGGCGTCCCCGTCACTGAGGACGCCGATGTGCCGACGGAACTGGACGGTGAGGGCGGGGAGTTCGCGGCGCGCGGCCACCAGTACGGCGCTGCGCGAGCCGTCCACCAGCAGCGGCCGTACCTGCGCCTCGCTGTCGGCGTTGTCCAGGACGACGAGGACGCGCCTCCTGCTCAGCGCGTCCCGCAGCCGGGCAGCCGCTTCCTCCGGATGACCCGCCGTCGGCCCGGCACCGAGGGAGCGCAGTACGCGGGGGACGATCTCGTCCGGCGTCAGTGGCGTGGAGGACACTCCTGGGTGCAGGTCCACGAAGACCTGTCCGTCCGGGAACCGGTCGCGTACGCCGTGCGCCGCTTCGAGGGCCAGCGCGGTCTTCCCCGAGCCGGGCGGTCCGACGACGACCGCGGGCCGTCCGGTGTCGCCGTGCTCCGTGGCGGACAGGTGTGCCCGCAGCGAGTCGACGTGTGTCGTCCGGCCGACGAGGTTGTGGCGGGGCGCTGCGGGGAGTTCGGCGGGTACGAGGCCGGGTGGTGGCTGCTGCTCCGCGGCGCCGGGTCTGCGCATCAGCCGCCCGACCTCGTCCGGGGGCAGCCCGAGGGCCTTGGCGATCAGCAGCAGCGACTGCTTGCGGGGGCGTGAGGTGTGGCCGGTCTCGAGGTTGCGGATGGCCCGCACACTCACTCCGGACCGTTCCGCGAGGTCCTCCTGGGTCAGGCAGGCCGCCTCACGTGCGGTGACCAGGGCGTCCGCGAGTGTCGTCAGCAACGATGTCTGTTTCACGGCAGTCGGGCCTCCGCTCGCGGGGTGGCGGCGGGCGAACGGCCGGGCATCCAGGCGCGGTCCTCCGGCGTGTCGGCGACCTCGGCCGACGTTCGTGCGGTAGCCGGTGCGTGGCCTGGGATCCGGGGGCGTGCCCCTTCCGGATTGCCGGCGGCTGGTGGTCGGTCGGCTTCGACCGATGTCGGGACGGCTTCGGTACGGCTGGTGAGAACACCCTGTCGTGTCACGACTTTCCCAGGGTTGGCGGGGCGGGACTGGTCCTCAGAGGCCCGGTCGTGGGGGCCGGCCTGGAGGCTCAGCGCTGCATGCGGTCACGGCCGCCGCAAACCGGGGCGGGCCGCGTCGGGGGCCGGTCGCGCGATCAGCGGGCGGCAGCGTGCAGGGTCGCCGTGAACGTGGGGGGCGCGAGGAACGAGGTGGAACGGTCGGAACCGGACGGGGACTCAGTCGTCCGTACGGTCCGTCATGGGCATCAAGGTCACTACGAACTTGTAGCGGGAGCCGCGGTACACGGAGCGGACCCACTCCACCGGTCTGCCCTCGGTGTCGTGCGAGTGCCGGGACAGCAGCATCATCGGAAGGCCCACGTCCGTCGCGAGCAGCCTGGCCTCGTAAGGGGTCGCGAGCTTGGTCTCGATGCCCTCCTCGGCCTCCGACAGGTGCATGCCGTACACCTCGGCGAGGGCCGTGTAGAGGGATCTGTACCTGGCCAGCGCCTCGCGCAGGTCGGGGAAGCGCCGTGCGGAGAGGTGGGTGGTCTCGATGGCCATGGGCTCGCCACCGGCCAGCCGCAGCCGCTCGATACGCACCACCAGCTCGCCGACATCGATGTCGAGCATGCGCGACAGCTGCTCGTCGGCCTCGATGTGACGCATGTCCAGGATGCGTGAGGCGGGTTCGAGTCCCTGGGCCTGCATGTCCTCGGTGTGGGAGGTGAGTTGGAGGACGCGGTAGAGCTTCGGTCGTGCAATGAACGTGCCTTTTCCCTGGATCCGGTCCAGCCGGCCTTCACCGACGAGCTCCTGCAGCGCCAGCCGGACGGTGGTGCGCGAGGTGTCGAGCTGGACAGCGAGTAATCGCTCGGCGGGCATGCGTGAACCCGGCGTCAGCGACTCCGCTATCGCGAGGACCCGCTGCTTCACGCGGTAGTACTTCGGCACCCGTGCGACGACACCGGGCATTGCGGTGTCGTGGGGGACGATGCTCACGTCGGTGGTCATGACCTGCCTTCCGGGCGCACTCGCAGGTGATTCGTTATAGCCCCCAACTCGCCCTTGGTCTAGTCCAACTGGGTGGCGGCGTGTCGCGGGGCGGAGGTGGTTCCGTGATCTCCCGGGAGCGACCGGAGTGGCCTTGTGGGCCGTCTTGGCGCACTGAAAAGTCTAGACCAGTCCCCTTGCGGGTCTACGGCCTTGGGCCTCCTCCGGCGTGCCGGAACCGGGCCAGGACTCTCGGCGGCATTGCGGGCGGCGCCTTCAAAGTGGACGGGACGTCGGGGAGTTGCCACTCCCAGAGCGGCCCGAGTCTGCGGAGCGGCCGACAACAGGCAACTGGCAGGCAGTTCGCGGCAACTTCGCAGGGATGCGATTGACACCGCGAATTGGTCCAGTCCACTTTGAAGGAACCTCAGTTCGATCAGTGACGGCCTGGAGTTCCCCTCGGCCACTGAGGACTCGAGCCTTGGAGTGATCGCATGCCGACATCCGACCCCTACCTGTACCGCGCCCCGACCCGGCGCCCCTATTTCAGCGCCGACGGCGAGACCTACCTCGCACAGACGCAGCTCAGAGAGATCGAGAAGTCGCAGCCGCTGCGCGTGCTGTCGGAAGAGGACCTCGTCTTCTGGCAGACGTACGGATACGTCGTGGTGCGCAACGCCGTCTCGCCGGGCGAGGCGAAGAGCCTGTACGAGTTCGCCTGGGAGTTCCAGGGACTCGACCCCGACCGGCCGGAAACCTGGTACGAGGAACGCGAGTTCCGTTCGGACCTCGACCGCGACCTGCACGTCTACGGCTTCGTCGAGGCGTACCACCACCAGCTGATGTGGGACAACCGGCAGACGCAGCGGGTCTACGACGCCTTCGCCGACGTCTGGGACTGTGACGAGCTGTGGGTCACCCTCGACCGGCTGAACCTCAACCCGCCCAACCGCGGCAGCCGTTCACGTTCCCTCATCGCGCCGACCGACGAGGGCTTCGACATCGAGCTGCACTGGGACGTCGACACCACGCTGGGCGTGCTGCCGCAGCGGGTGCAGGGCATCCTGGCCCTCAACGACACCCAGCCCGAACTCGGCGGATTCCAGTGCGCGCCCGAGCTGTTCCGGCAGTTCGAGGAGTGGCGGGTCGCGCAGCCGGCCGGCCGGGACCCGATCAGGCCCGCGATCGACCGCGCCGAGTTCCCCGTGGTGCGGCCCGACTTGCAGGCCGGTGACCTGCTGATCTTCAACGGACTCCTGGCACACGGAGTCGCGCCCAACACGTCCGACCACGGCGTCCGTGCCGTGCAGTACCTGTCGATGATGCCGGCGCTGGAGGAGCACGAGGACCTGCGCCGCTCCCGCGTCGAGTCGTGGCGCACGCTCAGCACGCCCGACTGGAACGGCACGCTGCTGGGGGACGCCGACCGGCACGAATCGCTCCGGTACGGCCCCGCCACGCTCGACGACCTCGGCAGGAAACTCCTGGGACTCGACTCCTGGAGCGAACGAGAGAGCACCAAGTGAACCGACAGACCAGCACCGACCGGATCTGCCTGGCCCTGCCCACCAACAGAGCGTGTTCGGACGCCATCATGGGCATCGGCGAGGAGGCCGCCTACGCGGCCCGCACCTTCGGCACCGAGGTGCACCTGCTCATCCTCGACTCCTGCGACGAGACCACGCGGGCCGAGCACGCCCGCGTCGTGGCCGGCCTGCCCGCCACCCCGAACGTGATCGTCCACCACCTCGACGAGCCACGTCAGCGGGATTTCCTGCGCCGTGCGATCCAGCGCTCCGACGTCGCCGTGCCCAAGCGGTTGCTCGGCCTCATGCTGCCGGCCGCGCTCTCCTACGGCGCCTGCACCAACCGTGCCTTCCTGATCGCCAGTGCCCTCGGCTGCCGGTCCGTGCACCGCAGGGACTCGGACTGCACCTACCAAGTGCTGGACGGCGAACAGATCTTCCCCATCCACCACGAGCTGTCCTCGCTCGGCAAGCCCGCCGCCGAGGCGTCGGCCGCCGTGACCGAGACCGTCCTCGCCGCCGGCCACGACCACCGTCCGGTGTCCATGGTCGGGGCCTCCTTCATCGGAGAACCATCCGTGGACATCGCCGAGATCGAGCAGCTCGACCCGGGCGTCTACCACGACGTCGTCAGCCTGTGGGCACCCACCGACTGGTCGGACGAGCAGAAGGAACAGTTGGTCGAGGAGTCGTTCAAGGGCGCCGGAACCACCCCCTTCACCGCAGACCACTCCACCCTGACGCTGGTCGACCCCATGCGGGTCGACATGAGCAACATCGCCTTCGACCACGACGTGTACGAGCGGGTGCCGCTGCCACCGGCGACGGACACCATCGGCAGCGACTACTTCCTCATCCACCTCGTGCACGACGCCGCGCTGCCCGGCGTGCTGCACAACCGCCACATCGAGAACTTCTACACGCCCTTCCGGCGCACCGACGCGGGCTTTCGCGCCTACCAGATGCGGTTCGTGAAGTTCCTGCTGTCGATGCTCTACTTCAACGACGTCTACGAGCGGATGGGCGCGGCCGGTGCCGCACTGCTGGACGAGCGGGAGCACGTCCGCGGCGACGTCATCTCCCGCTTCCTGCGCGACAGCGCCGCTCTGGACCGCACGGAGAACATCTGGCGCCTGGACCGGGTCAGCACCTCGTACCGCAAACTGGGCGGCCGCTACGCCACGTTCGCCGACCTGATGGACGCGCGCCGGGACCAAGTGCTGGACGAGGCACGGCGGGACACGGAGGACTTCGCGCTGCTGATCGACGCCTGGCCCGCGCTGGTGCGCGCCGCCCGGGAGAACGGCCTCGGGAGTGCGGACGCGTGAGCGTGGACCTGGGCGCGCGACTGGCCTCCGCCCTGGCCGCCGCGTCGTCGGACCGCGTCGTCTTCGATCTCACCGGGGTCGGGAACCAGTACGACCACCTGCTGCGCGAACTGCCCGGCGTCATCGTCCGGTTCGCGATGAAGGCGTGCCCGGTCGACGAGGTACTGACCTGCCTCGCCGACCGGGGGGCCGGCTTCGACGCGGCGAGCCCCGCGGAGATCGTGCAGGCGCTGCGGCTGGGCGTACCCGCCGACCGCATCCACTACGGCAACACCGTGAAGTCCGACGCGAGCATCGCCGAGGCCCACCGGCTCGGCGTGCGGACCTTCGCCACGGACAGCGTGCAGGACGTGGCGGCCGTCGCCGCGCACGCCCCCGGCGCCCGCGTGTACTGCCGCCTCGCCACCAGCGGCGACGGCGCCCTGTGGGGACTGAGCCGCAAGTTCGGCTGCTCGCAGGACGACGCCGTCCGCGTGCTGACGGCGGCCCGGACCGCTGGACTGACCCCGGCGGGACTCTCGGTGCACGTCGGCTCGCAGCAGATGACGTACGAGGCATGGCGCCAGGCAGTCGACCAAGTGGCCGACGCCATGGTGGCGTTGCGCGAGCAGGGAATCGTGCTCGACCACGTCAACCTCGGCGGCGGACTGCCCGCCCTCGGCTACCTCGACCGGCACGGCCGCAGGCTGGAGCCGCCGCTGGACAAGATGTTCGCCGTTCTGCGCGAAGGCATCGACGAACTGCGGCGCCTCAACGCGGCGCCGCTCGACTTCGTCATGGAGCCCGGCCGCCATCTGGTCGCCGATCACGGCGCGATCCGGGCGCACGTCTACCGGCTCACCGAACGGCGCCAGCCCAACGGCGAGCTCGTGCACTGGCTGTACCTGAGCTGCGGAAAGTTCAACGGCCTCTACGAGATGGACGAACTCTGCCACCGGCTCGTCTTCCCGGGCCACTTGGACGGCGAGTACGTCGCCGCCGTCGTGGCCGGTCCCACCTGCGACAGCGACGACGCCTACGGCACCGCGCACCGCCTCGTGCCCAAATCGCTGGCCTCCGGCGACCCGGTCTGGGTCCTGTCCGCCGGCGCCTACGCCACCAGCTACATGACACAAGGCTTCAACGGCTTCGGACCCCTTCCGCACACGACGGTACGTGACGGGATCGGGCGTACGGGGGCGCCGGCATGAGCGGGGGAGGGGCGGGCCTCGACGGGCGCATCCGTCGCGTGCGCGACGGCGACTGGCCGGGCATAGCCGCCCTGGAGGCGGCGGCCTACGCGGGCAGTTCACTGATCGAGGGACGCGCGGCGCTGGAGTCGAAGGGGCGCGACTCGCCGGACACCTGCTTCGTGCTCGACGTCGACGGGCACGTGGCGGGATACCTCCTCTCGCTGCCGTACCCGAGGTTCCGCTACCCGGCGCTGGCCCGGTCCGACGAGCCGGCACACGACTCGCGCAACCTCCACCTGCACGACATCGTCGTCGCGCAAGAGCAGCGGGGCAGGGGCTGGGGCGGCGGCCTGCTCGCCAGGCTGACGGCCGCCGCACGACCGCGGTTCGAGCACATCTCGCTCGTCGCCGTCGACGGCATGGCCACCTTCTGGGCCGCGCACGGCTACCGGGCCTACCCGCGGGTCCGGCTCCCGGAGAGCTACGGCGACAACGCCGTGTACATGTCCATCCCGGTGCCCGTCAGCGGTACCGGCCCTTCGAAGGAGGTGGCCCGGTTCCCGTGCCCCGTGTCCTAGACGACTTCAGACGCACGCAGTTGGCGATCGCGGCGCTGTTCTGTTTCCTCGGGTTCCAGTACGCCACCTGGATCTCCCGCATTCCCGCCCTCAAGACCAGCCTCGACCTGAGCGCCGGTGAAGTGGGCCTGCTGCTCATGGTCACCGGGGCGGGCGCAGCGGCCTCCTTCCCGCTCGTCACGTTCCTGATGAAACGCCTCGGCGCGCGCCGCCTCGCCCTGCTGTCCGGGCTGGGCCTGGTGGCGATCCTCCTGGCGCTGTCCGTGGCACCCAACTACCCCGTGACACTGGTGATCCTCTGCGCGGACGGCGTGGCCGTCGGCTGCCTGAACGTGGCGATGAACGCACAGGGCGCCGCCCTCGAGGCGGCCCACGGACGTACGGCGATGACGCAACTGCACGCCACCTTCAGCGCCGGCTCGTTCCTCGCCGCCCTGGTGTCGTCCGGCGTGACCGCACTGACCTTCGGCATCGCCACCCACTTCGCCGTCGCGTCTGCCGTACTCCTGCTGCTCCTCGCCTGCGCGCGCCCACGCCTGCTCCCCGACGACGCCCCCGCGAAGGAGCCGGCCGAGCCGACGGCCGAGCAGGCGGAGGGCAAGCGCCGTCGCAAGATGGCCAGGCCGACCCGGGTGATGCTCTGGCTCGGCTGCACCATGGTCTTCGTCGAGGTCGTCGAAGGCTCCATGAACGACTGGTCCGCGCTCTACCTCAAGGACGTCGTCGGCGCATCAGCCCAGGTCGCCCCGCTGGGCATCGCCGTCATCTCGGTCGTCATGGTCCTCGCGCGCCTCTTCGGCGACGGCTGGCGCAGCCGCTGGGGCGACGCCGTCGTCGTCCGCGTCGGCAGCGCCGTGGCCGGCATCGGACTGGCCCTGGCCCTGTTGGCCGGAGGCGTCGTGCCCGCCCTCCTCGGCTTCGCGTGCGTGGGGCTGGGCGTGGCCGCCGTGACGCCGTGCCTCTACGTCGCCGCCGCGGCCGAAGGCCCGGACGCCCTCTCCCTGGTCGCCGCCACGGGCACCACCGGCCTCCTCGTCGGCCCGGCGCTGATCGGCTTCGTCGCCGAAGCCACTGATCTGACCTGGGGGATGGCCGTCGTGGCAGCCTCGGCCGTCATCGTCTCCGTGTGCTCGACCCGCCTCCAATGGGCCCCCGCGAAGGCCGCGTCCGAGGGGAGCATGAAGACGGAGGTGGTCGAAGAGGGGGCCACGTGACCGCCCTGGCTGGATCGGAGGCCTTGGGCGGACGCCCCCGCCAAGTGACGGTTCACAGGCCGCTGACTTTGCCGCTCGCCGAGATCTCGTAGACCAGGGTGACGGTGCCGTGTTCGCCGGGCGCCAGGCGGAGGCCCCAACGGGCGATGCCGTCGGCGTCGACCTCGTCGGGTTCCGGTGCACAGGCCTCCTTGCGCACGCGTACCTCGACCGCCGAGACCTCGGATACGGGAATGCGCTCCCGGAGGGTGACGATCTGCTCACCGCGCTCTCCCGGAGCCGAGAAGCGCGACACATTGAGGCGGACCGTGTGGGTGATCACTGTTCGGTGTGTCAACGCCGCGGTGTCGTGGGACTCCTCGGTGTGCCGGATCACCCGGTAGTCGTCGTGGCTGCCGTAGGCCAGCTCGACCGGGGCGCCCGGCGCGGTGAAACTCAGCGTGCCACGGCCGGTGAAGCCGCTGCCGCGCACCAGGTCCACGGGCCCGGCCAGTAGCGCGTGGCCGGAGGCGTTGTCGAACCGCACAACCTGCGTGACCAGCGGCGACAGTTCGGGCGAGGAAGAGAACTCGCTGCTCGCCACGGCGGTGACCGTGGTGAGCGGCACCCGGTGGGCGCGGCCGTCCGTCGGGATGGAGACGGCAGCGGGCGCGTGCAGCACACGTGTCTGACCGCCGTCATCGACCCCGGGCAGGCCGAGCACCGGGACCGGACCCGGCTCCGCGATCTCCTCCTCCCGGAGCTCCACATCGACCGTGCGGCGCTCCGCGGCGGAGCGGTCCTTGAGGGTGAGACGGTCCTCGGTCAGCCGCGGCGGATCGGTGGTCAGCGCCGAGCGGGCCGTCGACAGGGTGAGCCGTACGTCCGACCAGTCCTCGCCGGTCCGCTGCCAGACCATCGCGTCGGTCTCCAACGTCACCGCGTCCCCGTCCAGTACGGCCCGGTAGGCAGGGCGCCACAGTGCGCACGAGGTGAGATGGGTCAGCCGCATCCGGACCCGTTCGGCGACCTCGGTCCGTACGGTCAGCTCGACATGGCCGATCAGCTCGGCGGGTCGTTCCTCGGCGAGGTGGATGGCCTGCTGAGCCTGTGCGAGCTCGCCCGCGATGGCCATCAACCGTGCCTCCGCGGCCCGGAGTTGCTCGCCGCAGGCATCCCGCTCGCGGTCGACCCGGTCCAGTTCGCGGGTCCAGCGGGCCTCGTCCGTCTCGCCGTGACCCGTCCCTTCGGAGATGTCCCGCAGCAGATCGGTGGCGAGGTGGCCGAGGAGGTCGAGTCGGGTGCGCAGCCGGTCAAGGGTGTAGCCGACGGTGACCTGTTCCTCCTCGAGGACGCGGATCCGCGTCCGCAGGGGGGAATCGTCGTCGGCGGGCAGCGGCCCGCGAGGCGTCCAGGTGCGAACGATCCGTACGTCGAGGACGGCCGCGGCATGCTCGCCCGTCAGTTCCGCGTGGAGGGTGCGGTCGACCGCGAGTGCGCTGATCGGCCCGAGGCGCAGCCGCTGGACGCCGGCGCGCAGGTCGAGTTCGGCGGTCCGCTCGATGTGGGCGCGGTCCTCCAGGCAGGTGACCGCTGTGACCGGCAGGGGGATCGGCTGGGTGTCCGTGGGCATGGTGTCAGCTCCTGCGGTTGCCGCCGACCACGGCCTTGGCGGCCGGGATGCGGATGTCGTAGCCGCCGTCGAGGGAGGCGCTGCCGCCGGCGGGCAGGTCCACTCGCCAGACGCGGGTGCCCGGGGCATGCCGGTCGGGTCCGCTGTCCTGCTGGGGCGTTGTCCAGTCGGCGTGTTCGTCGATCCGCACGTCCGGTTCGGAGGTGACCGGAACCTGTTCGTGGACCTCGACGGTGACGGCCTGGGCGAGCCGGTTCGAGAGCTCCACATGGACCTGGTGGGCGAGCACGGTGGTGTTGTTGCGCAGCCCCGAGGTCGACTCGCGCAGGTTTGTGCGGCGGGTGACCCGGATGCCCTCGGCGGGTCCCAAGCCCATCCGGCGGACGCCGCCGGGGGCGAGTGTGGGCAGGGCGGCGGTCGTCAGGAAGTCATCGTCGCTGGTGACCTCCACCGGCCCGGCGAGCAGGGCCTGGTCGGTGGCGTTGGAGAGCACGAGGGTGGCGTAGACGTTCTGCTCCACCGAGGGCACACAGAGGTACTCGGTGCGCAACCCGACGGGAATCTCCGTCACGGTGACGGTGTGCCAGGTGCCGTCGGAAGGAATGTCGGCGCGGGCGACGGCGTCGTAACGGTGGTCGAAGGAGCCCGCCGACTCGCGGGGCCGCACGGCATGGCCGGGCAACGGCAGCGCGGCCACCGCCTCGGCGCGACGGCGGTGCTCGTCCGCCACCGGGTCGTGGGGAGCGCGGGGGAAGAGCTTGCCTCTTCGGCCGCCGGGCTCGTCCGCGCCGGACAGCTCGAGCCCGGCGTAGTCGAGCTCCGCACCGTTCGGCCGTGGCGGACCGGACGGCGCCGGCGCCGACGGCGGGGGTGGCGGAGGGGCCGCCGGGGGAATGGCGGGACGAGCAGCGCCGAGGCCGGCGACGGGCCCGGCCCCTGCACTCGGTCGTCCCGACCGCGCCGGCGATGCCGGGCGGGGCACGGCGGTGTCGAAGACCGCCGACGAAGCAGCGGCGGGACCGGACGGCTCTGGGAGCGCGGCCGGCGGCATGCCGTACCCCTGCGGCGCGGGCGGCGGCGGTGGCGGTACGGCGCCGAAGGCTGCCGGGGGAGCGCTGACGATGCCGGTCGACTCCGGGCCGGCCATGCCGTACCCGTGAGGTGCGGGCGGCGGCAATGGGGGGACGGGGCCGGGCGCAGGCGCGACCGCAGGGACTGGTGCGACGGCCGGAGCGGGACGGGGGCCCGCCGCGTCGTAGCCGGAGAAGAGGTCGGCGAGCCCTGCGGGCGGCTCGCGCCAGCCGGAGGGCGCGGGCGCGGGCTGGCGCCGTCCCACCCGGATGGAACGCAGCCTCGGCAGATCGGTGCGGCGCCGCAGGTCCGCGGTGGCGAGGGCGATGCGCACCCCGTTCCAGTCCTCGCCGGTGCGCTGGGCGACCGAAGCACGCAACACCAGAGTGCCGCTGTCGTCGCCCTGATGGTGGGTCAGGCGATAGGCCGGTACCCAGACGGCTCCCGGCACACCGTATTCAAGCTCCACTTCCACGGTCCAGCTCCCGTTTCCGCTTCCGTCGAGCGTCAGGAGTGCGACGACGGTGGTCGCGACATGCTCGGACGGATCGTCGGTGGAGGCACGCATCCAGCGGTCCGTGGCAACCGAGAACTCGTGCTGGACCCGGCGGAGCTCCTCCTCCAGCTCGACGAGCCGCTCGTGCAGCCCTCGGAGCCGCTCGTCGACGAACTCGGCGAGCCGCAGCCAGGCATCGGCGGCCGTACGGCGCGGCGGGTCCTCCCGCTTGCGGGCCGGCGGAACCGGACGGAGCCCCGCCACCTCCGCGATCAGATTCACCTGCCGGTCACGCCGCCCCTGCGCTGCGGCACACGCGTCGCGGAGCCTCTCCATCTCCTGCCGCAGGGTGCCAGCGGTGTCGGAGCCGGACGGTTCGGCATCGACCTCCACGCGCACCTCGGTGACGCGTACGCCGCGATCGCCCACGACCTTCGCCCGCAGCGAGCCGGCGTCCATCGACCGGGGCAGCCCAGTCACTCGCACCCGGCCGTCCGCCGGGACGCTTCCCCTGGCCACCCGGGTGCAGAGCGCACCCTGCGCGTACACCACAACCGCGTCGAGCGATGACGCCCACTCCGCTGCAGCTTCAGATTTCATGCACTCCGCCCCCCGTGTCCCCAGCCGACCGAAGCCTACGCCCAGGCCATGCCTTCACGGCTACTCTCTGATCGCCTCTACCGTCCGGGTGGAACTTGGCAGTCCCACTGCCGGCCGCAAACACCGATGAGGCATCGACTCAGCCGCGCGACGACACGGTCCCCCACCGCAGCGCCTGATGATGTGACAGGTGTGAAAGGGAGCGAAGGGGTACCCGGCGTCCCATGGCTGCACAGAGTGAGTCCCTGGGGTTCTGGCCGGTCGTACGGCAGTTGCGTCGGATGCGTGCGTTGTACGCCGCGGGCGCGCTGCTGTGGGCGGCGTCGAGCATCGTGACGGCGTGGTCGTCTCCCGGCAGTGGGCCCATGTGGACGTCCGTCCTGCTCCTGGTGGTCTTCACCGGTCTGCTGGCGCTGTCGAGTTGGTGGCTGCGGCGCATGGCGCCGGTCGCGGGAGCGGGGGTCAAGGACCGAGCGGTCGCACAGGGAGCCACTACCGCGCGCCACGCCCGCGCCTGACAACTGCCGGGCGTGCCTGGCGCCGGGGTCGGTCGACGGGCAGCAGCAGGCTCCGGCAAGGGCACGCTCCGACTGCCTCACAGATCGCGGTCTCCCGGAGTACCGATCCTGCGGATCACCCTGAGTTGTAGCCCCACCGAGGCCGGCCGTCCTTTCCCATGAAGCACTTCGCGGGGCGCCCGTCATCGGTGGTCGCCGTGGCGCCCACCGGGGAGCAGTGCTGCCCGAACTGGATCCCTGCCTGGCTGCCGGTGCCGCCGGTGGCACCGCCCGAGCTACTGGAAGAACCGCCGGTCGAGCCACCGTTGTCGGAGCCGCCTCCTGTCGTGCCTGCGACGGTGCCGGAGCGGGACGGGGGATCGGCGCGCGGCTTCGGTTCGGGCTTGGGCTTCGGCTTGGGGGTCGGTTTCGGACTTGGCTGAGTGCAGGGGGCACCGGGGCCGATCAACCACAGGCCGGCCTGCACGGACGCCAGGACCTCGCTGTCGGGCTCCGGCTCCTGCCGGCACACCCGCCAGTCGTCCAGGTCCTGCGACCTTTCATCGAGACGCTTACCGGTGTGAGCGTGCCAGGCTGCGATGTGAGCCATACCGATGTCGTCGAGGACACGTGAGGCGTCGTCGAAGCTCTCGCCGAGAAGGTCCGGCATGACGACCCGGCGTGAGCTGAACAGCCTTGTGGGGCAGGCCTCCTCCTCGGGAACTGCGTAAAGAGTGAGCATCCGGGCGGACGGCCGGACTGTCTCACCGCCGGACGGCGTCTGAAAGCACACCCGCCAGCCGAGCGTGGTGGCTTTCACCGGCCGGAAGGACGAAGAGGCATCGGCCGTCGAAACTCGCAGCCAGGGATGACGCCGGGCCTGGGCGACAGCCGATGTGAGAGCATCCCCCTTGAGATCCGGTACGGCGACGGAGCTGGAGCCGCTCGCCCGTGCCGACGACGTCTGGTTGCCCGTTCCCAGGCCCGCGAAGATCGCGCCCGCCGCAACGGCGGAGATCAGGACGGGGTGCCTGCGTATCCATGCGACGACGCGAGCACTTCCCTGGGGCCGCAAGGAGGAGTCGGCAGGCAGGAGTTCGCCTGCGGCTGCGAGGTGTCCCCCCTTCGGGTCGAGCTTCGACCCGTGCAGCTTGTACTGCCTGCCGTCGACGAGGACCATGACCGAGTCGAGAACGCCGTGTTCCCTACGGAGAATGCGCAACGGTTTCGGCGCTCGGCTCACTTTGGGTGCCACGAGATTGCGGAGAAGGACGAGCCCGGTGTCGGTGAGCGCGGCATAACCCCACCCGCAGTGATACAGGGACCGCACGACTTCGCCGGGTTCGAGTTCGGCCAGCAGCTTCTTCTTGTGATCCTCGGGCAGAGAAATACGCTCGCCCGCGAAGGCCGCGGCGGTGCGTGGATCATCCGCCGCGGTCTGGGACGTCACCGTTCCCGCCCGGCACAGGAGTGCGCCCGCCACGTCGATTTGCGAGCCCCACGCCGTAATGGTTCGCCCGTCCACGGACACGTCCACGCGCTGCGCGGCGCCGTACGCGGGGCGCAGGATCACCAAGGGCCTGGAAACCCGCGAAGGTGCGCTGCCGGCCAGCAGGATGAGTGCGTTGTCGGTGAGTGCCGCGTACCCCAGCCCTTGGTGATACAGGGCCAGCACCCTCTCCCCGGGCCGGAGGGTGTCGAGCAGGGCCTGCGCCTTGGCCGGCGGAAGCGCCACGGTTTCCCGGACGGCCACATCGGCGGTACGTGAGTCGCTACGCAGGAGGCGCTTTGCGGCGGTCGAGGACATACGGGGAGAATAAAGGCCGTCGATCTTCGACCGAAGCCCGCTGCCCCAACCGATGCGCGGCTGTGACCTGCATCGATGATCTCGGGTCACGCGAGTTGCAGCTAATGGCAGTGCGCCGGGAAGCCCCCGCGCCGGGGGCCACCGGAAACTCCGCGACACCGCCGATGCACCCCTGCTTGCGCGGGGACCACCTCAACGCTGCGCTCTCGACCAAGTCCTGGCTCCGACCCCGTCAGACACACCGCCGTGCGGGTGTGGCCCAGATCACGGGATTCGAGCGCAGCGTGAGGCGCATGCCAGTGCCATTTCCCTGATGTAGGCAAGTGGCGAGAGCAAGGACAGCGCGGATGGGGCAGGCCCGGGCAGGTGAGTTCGATGAGTTCGTGGCGGCCCGCTGGTCGGTGTGGGTGATCGTGCTCGGCGATGGTGCCTGTCTCAACTGCGGGATGACGGTGCCTCACAACAAACGCCCGGGGCGGCCGTTACTGCCGGGCGAGGGGGACGACAACGCCGAGCACCGCAAGGTCCGCGCCCGCGTGGAACACGTCGTCGGACGGATGAAGAACTACACGATCCTCCGGGACTGCCGCCAGCGCTGCAACGGTCTCCTTCATGCGGTCCAGGCTGTTGCCCACAGGCACAACCTCGCCCTCGTCTCAGAGCCTGTGTCTGAGGCCGGCATGACAGCACTCCTGCTGGCTTCCGTGGCTCGGCGCAGTCGTCGTCATTGACCTTTCGCAGTGAAGTTTGAGCGACGTCAGTGAAGGCTGAGTGACCTGGGACACTTCTTGAACGGAGGCATGAGGAAGGCGTAGCGCCAGCCCGGCGGCTTCGGGAAATGCGACAGAGCCGAGGGCGCCGAAGGCTCGTCAGACCCCGACGGTGCTCCTGTCTGGGTTCTGTCCGCCGCGCACCCGATAGACGCCCGGACTCACCTCGTCGGACCGCTCGGCAACAAACGATGCCAAGTCGCCAGGCCACCTTGTGCGCGAATCCCAGGTCGCTCCTGCTGGCAGATACATGTTCACAACACTTGGGAACCGTGCACCCTGCAGGTTCGCGTTGGTCAGGTTCGCGTTGGTCAGGTCCGCCCTGCTCAGGTCCGTGCCGCTCAGGTCCGCCCAGATCAGCTCCGCCCCGCTCAGGTTCGTGCCGCTCAGGTCCGCCCGGATAAGGCGCGCGCCGCTCAGATACGCGCCGGTCAGGTCCAGATCGATCAGGTTCGCGCCGGTCAGGTCCGTACGGAACAGGCGCGCACCGTCCAGGTTCGCGCCGCTCAGGTCCGCGCCGGTCAGGTTCGCGCCGGTCAGGTCCGCGCCCCTCAGGTCCGCGCCGTGCAGGTCTGCGCGGGTCAGGTCTGCGCGGGTCAGGTCTGCGCGGGTCAGGTCTGCGCGGGTCAGGTCCGCGCCGGTCAGGTCCGCGCCGTGCAGATTCAGCTGGGCCGTAACGTCAATGGGCTGGCGGAGCTGAGCAGCTTGGAGTACTGGATTTTGGGGTGCTTCCTCTGCGTGCTCAACGATGGCCTCCGCGGTTGCGTCGATGGCGGCAGCGGGGGCGTCGGGGCAGGCGAGATAGAGCAGTCCGCGCAGGCGGGCTGCATGTTCGGCTCGTTCGGCGTCCGTCACCACGCCTCCAGGGTAGGCCGGTGGCTCACAGCGGGGGCCGTTGCCGCATTACACAGATGGGACAGAGGTAGTTGGGCCGATTGCTTACAGCCAGGAGGAAGCCGATGGCTTCGGTTTCGGCCCGGCGCACGGTGGCTGTGACACGGGTCTGCGGGGGTTTTGCCGTTCCCATGATGACCATGATCAGTTGGGTGAAGTGCCGCTCTGCCCATTTCCAGTCCGGTTGGGCGTCCGGCCCGGCGCCGTCGAGGGGGTGGCGAGCGCCGAAGGCCAGCACCGCGGCTTTGACGGCCTCGCTGCCCTCTTCGTGCACCTCGTGCAGGGTGATCACGAGCCGTTCCCGGATGGCGGGGGCGGGCCGGGAGGTTCGGCCAGGCGGCGTAGTTCATCGAGGACGTCGCTCAGCTCCCGCGCGTGGTGGGCCTGGATCTGCTGGGTGATGAAGTAGCCAGCAGCAGCTCCGATGATGGCGGGGATCGCGGCCCAGCCGATCAGGGACAGCGGCCAGGCGCACCACTGGGGATGGACGGCCGCCGGCGAGGTGATGCCGCTCAGCACGGTGTAGGCGTTTGCCCAGCCGATTAGGAACCCGTTGAGCACGTACAGGGCTCCGCACACCGCTAGCACGATGGCGCCCCGACTGAGCAGCCAGTAGCCGAACCGGGGCAGGGCGTGCCGGTCGGCCCAGCGTGCCCGCAGCCACTGCCGTCGGCCAGGGGGCGGAGGCCCGCCGGGCGCGGGGGCGTGTGTGTGGGACACATCATCCACCGTACGGGGCCGATCCCCTCGAGGGCAGCTGAACGGCAGCCTCCGCAGCAGAATTGGCTCAGGTCACTCAATGTTCGTTGACATCACTCAACATTCACTGCGAGAGGTCAGTCATCACGCTGCGCTCGTGCTCGCCTAGGACAACAGTGTGGGCAACCGACGGAATTCTTTGACCAGCCAGAACTTGGTCTTGAGTTGGAATCCGGCGCAGGTGTGTCCACAATCCCGCACATTGGCGTCGGCATCCGCGTGAAGCAGCTGGTGCCGATGGGTCACGGCCGTACCCGGTCACGTTTCGTCACCCGGAGCGGCCCATTTCCTCGGCCCGAACAGTGCGAGCACGCCGCAGCCATGCCAGCCCCTCCGACCAGCACATTCGAAGTTGGCGAAGCGTCAATCGAGTTGTCGGAGTACTTGAGCCACCCGTTCGTTGAATTGTTCGTAGAGTTCGTCGAGGCGCAGATTCGACTGCTTGGCTGCTTCCAGAGTCGGAGCCCAGACGAACTCCCTCGCCACAGAGCTGGTTTCATCCGCGAGTGTCCGCAGATCGTTATCGAAGACTCGGGCACGGGCGACCTTCAGCCGGATCCAGGCGTCTGACCAACCGACTGCGGTTGGCGTCTCCCACTGCCGCGCCGGCCAGTCGGATGTTTCACCCATCCGCTCCAACTGTCGATCTTGCTCGGCGTACACCGCCTTGATCATGTCTGCCACTGCGTCCTGAAGGGCTGTGATGCTCTCGCGCTGGAAGGCGTCGCGTCGTGCCCGGCTTGCTTCGGCGCGTTCATGCTCACGTGCCTCGCGCTCACGTCTGCCCACCAGTTGCACCTGGTACACGGCGACGACGGACGTCGACACCGACCCGAGCAGGACACCGACAAGCCCGAAAACCGCCTCAGCCGCCATGTCTTGATTCTGAAGCAAGGCCACGAGGTCACTTGCACTTAATCCGGCAGATCCGGTAGCCGACGGATAACTGCCTTCCGCTACTTAGAGCTTGCGCCTGAGGGAGGATCCGGTTACTCAGGCGGCTTCCGGTATCACGTAGCCGTGGGCGACGTCACGCCGTTCGGCCGCACGGTTGCTGCGGCGGGTGAGTCGCCGAGTCATGAGCGTGATGGCGGCCATGGTAATGAGCGCTTCGCTCATCTCGGGGAGGCGTTCGTGATCGCGGCAGTGCCGGCGGGCCCTCATGATCCACGACCAGGACCGTTCAACCGCCCAGCGGCGCGGTAAGACGATGAAGCCCTTGGCGTCCGGTGGACGACGGACCGTCTTGATGGTGATGTCGAGGTACTTCTTCGCCCAGGGGATCAGGCCGTTCTTGGCGTAGGCGGAGTCGGCCCAGACGATGGCGATCTCCGGGTGCATGAGCGCGAGACGGAACAGCAACTCCCTGGCGACCAGGGAGTCCTGGGCATCGGCAGGAGTGACCATGACCAACAGCACGAGGCTGCGGTGGTCGCAGGTCAGGTGCCGTTTCCTCCCATTGATCAACTTTCCGCCGTCCCACCCGCGAGTCGCTTTGCTCGCGGTCTCGGACGCCTTGATGGACTGACTGTCCACGATCACTGACGCGGTTTGGGGCGTCTTGCCCGCGGCGAGGCGGATGCGGCGGCGGAGCTGGTCGCGGATGACACCCAGGACTCCGGCGGCGGCCCACCTCCGGGCGAACCCGTAGATCGTGCGCCAGGGAGGGTAATCAGCGGGCATAGCACGCCATTTGATGCCGTTATCGACCAGATAGCGTATGCCGTCGACGATCTCGCGGCGGGGCCACTTCTCGGGTGCGCCGCCCTTGCGTGTCTGGCAGGCCGGGACCGGCAACAGGGGCTCGATGAGGGCCCATTCGGCGTCGCTCATGTCCGAGGGGTAGTGGGCAGTACGCATGGAGAAGGCCAGGGGCCGGCCCGTGGGAGTTGCGGATGGGCGGACCGGGCCGGCCCCTGGCCTCCTTCGGTGAGCGGACCGCCTTGCCTCGGGGTTACTGGCTCTGGGGGTGGGCGATCATGTCGAGCGAACTCTGGATGGCGGTCATCTGGGCCTCGACGTAGCTGATCCAGCGGCTCCTGGGAAAGAGCCGGGCGTGCGGGGCCAGGATCCCCTCGATCACGCCGCCGATCTCCGTGGCCTTCACCTCGGCCCAGTGCCGCTCCCATTCCTCCAGCTCGTCGGCGTCCTCGCAGAGGTGGTAACCGCCCTGGAACGACCACAGCAGCGGCGGCCACTTCTTCTCGCCGGCGAGTTCGCGGTAGCCCGCGAGGCCGCGCACGATCTGCGAGCCGGAGAGCTCGGTGACCGCCATGAGCCGGGGCTTCTTCAGCCCGGCCGGGGCAACCTCCATCAACGCCACGCGGATCGCGTCGGCATGACGTGCCGAGCTGGGCGAACGGCGCCGATCGCGCTCCCGTCGTGCGGAGCGCGCCATGCCTACTCGCCTCGCAGGAGCCGGGCCAGTGCCTCGTCCACGTCCACGTCGCCGGTTTCGGCAGCGTGCTCGATCCACTCGCAGGCGGCGCGGACCCGGGCGACGTTCTCCCGCAGCAGCGACTGCTCGTCCTCGCTCACCGCCCGTCCCCGCAGGCCCGGGACCACCCGGTTCGCGGTGGTCACGAACTTGTGGCAGGCGGTGATCAGGTCCAGGAACTCCGCGCTCCGCTCGAAGTGCCGGATCACCGGGGCGAACTCGCTGGTCCGCTCGAACTCCTCGCGGGCCTGGCGGCCGCGCTCAACCTGGGCGTGGTTGACGGAGTTGCGGGCCCGGTCGTCGCCCATCGCCTTGAACGCGACATCGGGCCGGTGCAGCAGCCGGGTCGCTGCCTCCGCGGCCACTCCCTCGTCGTGGGCCAGGCCGCCGATCGTCTCGATCCGCACCTGCGGCGGGACCTCGTCGGTCACCGCCGGGCGTTGCAGCAGGTCGGCGGCGACCTGGGCGGCGACCTGGTCGTCCACGGCCAGGCCGTGGATCGCGGTCACCTTCTCCTGCACCGACACCGGGTGCTGGACGTTCCAGCCCCGCGCCCGCTTGGCCGCGTCCTGGGTCCACCGCTTCGTGCCGTAGCGCGGGTTGAACGGCGGGTTGCGGATCACCTCGAACCGGTCCGGGTGACCGATCAGAATCCGGTGGACGTCCAGGGAGACGCCCTTGACCCGCTGCTCGGGCGGCCAGTGGGCCGCGGTGTTCCGATAGCTCAGGATGCTGGCGACGTTCACCCCGACGTCGTCCGCGAACCGGCGCAGAGTCTCCTGCACGGACTGGACGTCCTCGCCCATCGCCGACCGCGCACCCCCCTTCGCCTGAAGGGGCTCAATCTCCAACGCGTTGTCACCTAATTTGAAGTGCGTGTCCCGCTCGGTCTCGACCAGCAGCCTCGACTCCGCCACGAGCTCGTCGTAGCGCTCCTCGGTCACCTTGCCGATCAGGGTGGGCATGGCCATCACCACCTGCCGCGGGCCCGGGGGCGGCGATGCGCCGGCGACAGGACCAGGACCGCGATAGGCACAGCGTCCAGCCGTCCGGAGATCGAACACCAGCACCAACCGGAACTGACCGAATGAGCCCCGAAGCGGTCAGTTGGGCCGTTCGCTCAAGCGTGAATTCCGCGCTTTGGCGAACGCTTTCCTCCGTACGTACGCGGCCCTCCCGCGGCACTTCGCCGAGCAGTACACCGCGTTGCTGCGGTGGTCCACCCCGGCCACCCACACGGTCTCGCAGACCGGGCAGACCCGCTGTCCCGCACCGCCCCGCTCGGCCGCGGCCCGACGACGAATCCGCCGTGCACGCCGCCACTGCCTGGCACGACACGCCGCCGAGCAGTACACCGCCCTCGGCGCGGCCCCCGGTTCCAACGGAGAGTCACAGACCGGACAACAACGCTGAAACGGCAGTCCGACGACCCCGGACACGCCACCAGGCTAGACCTGTCCAGAGATCCAGATCAGGGGATCAGACACAGGCTCTCATGAGCAGACCACTCCACGAGCCGCAAGGAGCGCCAAGTCGTCCCTGACCGGCGGCCAAGCGTGACTGGCGTGCCAATAGTGTGAGCGCATGCCTGACATGTTGAGTTCCGGGAGAGCCCGCGCCGCGCTTGCCTCGTCCGCGCGTGTATCGGTCGAGTTGTTGTTGGTGTTCGTAACGGTCGCGGTGGCTCTGTGGGGTCTGGGACGAATGTGGTCGGTCGTGTGGCCGGTGATCATTGCTCTGTTCCTCACCACACTGACCTGGCCGCTGGCCCGTGCGCTGCGCCGGCGTGGGTGGCCTTCAGCGCTCGCAGCGTTGCTGGTGACCCTGCTGTTTCTCCTGGCCATCCTCGGCATCGTGGCGCTGATCGCGGTTCCGGTGGCATCCCAGTCCGGCGAATTGACCGACGGCGTGGTCGAAGGCATCCAGAGGATGCGTGAGTGGGCCGCGGGGCCACCGCTGAACATCGGCGACGACCAGATCACGACTGCCCTGGACACCGCGGCCGCCCGAGTCCAGAGCAGCGTCGGCAGCTTGGTCAATACCGTCGCAACGGGAGTGGCCACCACGCTCAGCGGCTTGGTCACGGCCATCCTGGCGGTCTTCCTGATGTTCTTCTTCCTCAAGGACGGCCCGCGATTCCTGCCGTGGCTCACCCGCCAGTTGCCCGGCCGACTCGCCCACGACGTTCCGGTCCTGGCCGAGCGTGCCTGGGACACCTTGGGCGCGTTCATGCGCTCCCAGGCGCTCGTCGGCATGCTCGACGCTGTCTTCATCGGCCTTGGCCTGTGGATCCTGGACGTACCGCTGGTGCTCCCACTGACGGTGCTGACCTTCGTCTCTGCGTTCGTGCCGATCGTGGGTGCGGTGTTCGCCGGTTTCGTCGCGTGTCTCATCGCGTTGGTGTCGAACGGTCCGACGGACGCGCTGATCGTGCTGGCGATCATCCTGGTGGTACAGCAACTTGAGGGCAACGTGTTCCAGCCCATGATCCAGAGCCGTGGGCTCGGCCTGCACGGGGCGGTGATTCTGCTGGCGGTGACGTTGGGCGGCAGTCTGGCCGGCATCGTGGGCAGTCTTCTCGCCGTGCCGGTCACTGCTCTGATCGCGGTGATCTGGAACTACCTGCGCGAGCAGCTCACCGAACCACCGCAAGAGCCGGAGCCCGACAAATCGCAGGCCGGTGTCGCTGCCCCGGGAATGTGACACCGTCTTCCTCGGCCTGGACGTCGGCAAGGGCGATCGAACTGCGGTGAGTCAGGGGAGGTCGAGCAGGCCGCCAGCGTTACGGGCCGCGCGCTCGACCTGTCCTCGGGGGAGGCGTCGGTACGTCCGCGTGAGCGGCTGGCGCCGATGCTGCGGCGGCTTGGCGAGCACCAGGCGGTGCCGCGGTCGCCGACGTCCTCGACTGGGCCCGCGCCTGAGCTACTGGGCGGGGGTGGTGTTCGCGGCGATCCAGTCGAGGCAGCCCTTCGACCCGGCCTCGATCGCCACGGCCGCCACCTCGGGGTTCTGCCACGGGTGGTGCTTCAACAGGTGCGCCTCCAGCTCCGGGTAGCGGGCCCGGGTGGTCTTCAGCAGCAGCTGCCATTCCTCGCCGGTGCCGAACTCTCCGTCGTGCCAGAACGCGGAAGTGACGGGGCCGACGATCTGGGCAGCCGGCGGCGAGCCGTTCGGCGACGACGGAGCGGGCGAGGTCGACGGCCTGGCCGCGGGTCGGGGTTGCTGTGGATACCTGCAGGAAGTCAGCCATGGGCGGGAGCGTAGGCGGCGCGCGCGGGCACACGAAAGGCCCCCAGTCGGCCCGTCACGGTCGCAGCTGAGGGCTTTCTGCTATGCCTTCGGCACGGTCCACTCCACCGGCTCCTCCAAATCCTCCGGCCCGTACAACACCCGCTCCGCCCGACCCGACTTCGGCACCTCGAACGGAATGTTCCCTCGCACGCAGTCCCCGCCCGGCGCCTTCGCATCCACCGGATACTCCGGCGCCGGCAGCTCCGCCCCGCTGACGCCCGTCGCCTGCACCCGCGCCCCGTCCTCGTAGGCCAGCGACCACGGGAACGGCGACACCGAGAACACCTGGCTGCCGGTGTTGCACACCTTCACCTCGACCACGGCCCACTTCTCCCCAGCCGACAGCAGGCCCGGCAGGCTGGAGATGCCCTCGTCCTTGAACGAGAGCGCGGTCACCGTGAAGTCGATACCGGCGTTGCTGATGTTGATGCTGTCGCCGAGCTTGTACGTCTCCTCGCTGGGCGAGGGGCTGGAGCTCGGCGAACTACTCACGGGTGCCGGCGTGTCGGTGGCCTTGGAGACGGTCGGCCCGTGGGAGTCGCTGGAGCAGCCGGCCGTGAGTGCGGCGAGCAGCAGGGCAGCGGTGATGGCGGCGGTGTGGCGCATGGTCCCCCCAAGGTCGTGCGTGTCGAGATGGGCATCGTGCGCCGGATGATGGCAACGTGTAGGCGATGTGTCTGTGTTGTGCCCCTGTGGCCGGTGACGAAGCGATCACCCTGGCCGTACCGTGTCGCCCTCATCTCGTACGGCTTGGGGGCGCGATGAAGGTCTTCTGGTTGCTGCTTGCTGTCCTGCTCACCTGCCTCGCCATCGGTGGGGTGATGAGTGCCGCGAAGGGCGCTGACGGTCCGTCCGTGATTGGCGACCTCGTCATCAGTGCGCTGCTCGGCGCGGGCGCGGTGGCCAGCTGGAAGCACGTCAAGTCCTGAAAGGTGGCTCCGAGGCGATGGCTCCAACCGCATAAGAGATGCGGTGTGCTAGTTCTGACCTGAGGGTTTCCAGGGGTGTTGGCACTCGTATGGCACCTGAGGGCGGAGATGGGCGCCGCGTTCAGGTGGCTTGCCCGCCTGCTCGACACAGGCAGGCGGACGCTTCCGTCTGTTCTATTTGCCGATGGTGATCTTCTCGTTGTCGAGCAGTGCCGTGTGTGTCGCCGCAGCAATGACCAGCACGACGATCAGGAACCCCGGGAGCGGATTGCCACTGTCGGCTTTTGGATCGAGGGCCAGCGACCCGCCGAAGATGGCGAGCTCCAGAACGACATACGCGATGGCCAGCCAGGGCCTGACGACGCCCTTCACCGCGGCGACGACTAAGGGGACGGCTGCGGCGAGGCCGACGGTCACGATCGGTACGAGGATCCAGATGACCTTGGCGAGGGTGGAGTGGAACATGCGCGGTCGGGCAGGCGTTAAAGACTGAGCCCTTTCAGCCTGGCCACTGATCGGGTGATGACGTAGGCGTCCGCAACGCACAAGGCTCCCGTGCCGTTGAGGGAGGTGTTCGACGTCTCAACTCATCGGCGCAGGAGCCCTGTTGGTTGCTTATCCTGCCGCACTCGACCTGCCTCACGCCCTGGTCGAGTGGGTCACCATGCTCATCGTCACCCGTGAGGGTGACCGCCGCTGCAAGCTCCCACCGCACCAGCGTGCGCTAGTCGGCCTGGTGTACCTGCGTCGGCACGACACTTTCGCCCAGCTCGCAGCCGGCTTTCGCATCTACGTCGGCACCGCCCACGCCTACACGGCAGCCGTCGTCACCCTCCTAGCCGACCGCGCGCGCCCGGACTCCTGCGCGCCCTGCGTGAGGCCGACCCCGACTACGTCCTGCTGGACGGCACTCTCGCGGAATGCGACCGGGTCGGCGACAGCCGGTCCGACTTCTCACACAAGCACCGCCGACATGGGGTGAACGTGCAGGTGGTGACCGAACCGTCCGGTCGACTGTTGTGGATCTCGCCCGTCCTGCCCGGCCGTGCACACGATCTGACCGCAGCCCGCACCCATCGGATCATCCGGATCTGCGAACGCCAAGGCGTCCCCGTCCTTGCCGACCGCGCCTACATGGGAGCCGGCCCCTGGGTGACGGCGCCGCTCAGACGCCCTCCGGGCCGGGAGCTCACACCAACCCAGCAAACCGTCAACCGCGCGCGGTCCGCAGCACGGGCACCAGTCGAGCGCGGAGTTGCACGACTGAAGTCGTGGCGGATCTTCCGCAGGGCACGGTGCAGCCCGAATCGAATGTCGTCAGTAGCGGCAGCAGTCCTCACCCTTGAGCGGCAAGGCTGAAAAGGCTCCCTACGTTGTTCTGCGGGATGTGGTGAGCCCTTCGTATGGTTGACCTGCCCATGGGTGCCGGGTGTGGATGGTTGCGATCGCGATGAACACTCGCAGTGCCCAGGTGATGAGGATATGGCGGTCGTCCGGGGCATGGTCCGGCTGAGTGGCTGCCATCATCCACCGGAAGGCACTGCCGAGTGAGCAGGGTGCATCGTGAAAGCTGCACGTCAGACGGCCTGGTGTGCGTAGGTGTCTGGAGGCCCGGGCAGGTCCGAGTCGGTAGCCCACCGACAAGATCATCCGTCAGCGGGCGACTTCCCGTTCGTCAGCACCAGCAGGCCCGCACCAGCGCGGTCGCCCACATCGGATCCGTGCGGACCTTGCCGAGGACGCGCCGGTTCTTGAGGTGGGCGAAGCCGTGCTCGACCGGGGCCCGCACTGCGGCCACTGCCTTGTTGGACAACTTCTGACCACGGGTCAGGGGCCGGTTGCGGGCGGCCTTGTAGCCTGTGATCACCGCTGGGTTTCGGCGTCCGAACCGGCATCATCGAGTTCGACGAACCCCAGGTCAGCGATGGCGCCGAGACCGGCCGCCCGCAAGTGAGCGGTGAGTTTGTCGTGGCTGCAGGCGGTGATCTCCGAGCACCGTCCGGGCCGCACCGCGGAGACACATACCAGTCGGCCGCGGTCGTCGGTGAGAGCGATCATGAGCAGGCCGTGGCATTTGTGCTTGCCCGAATAGTTCTTCCGGTTCTCGGTCCCGGTGCGACGGCGGGTGCGTATCAGGGAGCCGTCCAGCAGCACCACTCCGCCACCCTTTCGGGCGATCTTCCTCAGCGCGTGGTCCAGACGCGGGGCGCGGGCAGCCAGAAGGCCGACGACTTCCCGCACCCAGCGGGTGACGGTGGTGCGGTGCACCCTGTTCCCGCCGGCCAGATCGCCGGGCCGCTGGTCACAGCGCAGGACCGTCAGTACGATCCCCGCGATCTTTCCCGAGGGCAGGGCCCGCCACCGCGAGCCGATCTTCTTGAGATGGCCGCGTATCAGGCCGGCGAGGTAGTTGAGGGTGGCGCTCGACAGGGGCAGGCGGGCGGTGTAGACAAGGCCGTCAGGGCCCTCGGTGAGACCGTTGCTTTTCTTCGCACCAAACTCAACTGCCGCCGGGGGACCGTGAGTTACGGCCCATCCGCGATGTCATGGACGTGCGGTGAACCGCCCATCGGGCCGCTTGTGCAGCCAGCCGCGGTCGGCGAGCTTGGTCATCTTCCCCCGCAGTGGTTCTAGCTTGCCGCGCATCGAGGCGTCCAGGCGCAGCCGCTCGCCGACTGCCCTGACCTGCACCGGACCGCCGGCCTCCCGCACGATCGCCAGGATCTTGCGGTAGTCGCCGGGCAGCGCGCTCTCGTCGGCCGCGTCGCTGCGGTGCGGGATGAGCAGGACCGCCCGCCCAGGCCACCTGCGCCGCTACCGGAGCGACAGCCTCGGTGTTGGCTTGGACCTGCTCGGCCAACCGGTTCAACACCCGCTCCGCGATCGTCAGCTCGTCCCGCTCGACCTGGACTTCCTGAAGCTGCTTGGTCAACTGCTCGGCGAGGGCATTCAGTTCGCTCCGGCGAGCGGTGATCCACTGCCGCTCTCGCATCCCCCCAACCTCCCACGGTCTCGTAGCGTGCCGACTGCTGAGGGGTCGTAGGCGGGAGGCGGTCACGGGCGCAGCCGATCCCGGCATCCCGCCGGAACCGGACCGCCCAATGTTCTACACCATGGCCATCGGCCACTGACCAGCATGAGTACCCGAGTCGTCACTCACACCAAACCCGTGACCTGCGAATTCACGATGCGCCCTGCTCAGTGGGCGGCCGGCATTTCCCGGGAGTCGTCACGTCGGATCAGGATCCGGCGGAAAGTCGCTTGCCGAGCGTTCTGTCGATGGCGACCCGCGTGAGCCAGCCGAGGCCCGCAGTGAAAAGTGGTGGCCATACGACCGGCCCGAGGGAGTAGCCGACCAGTACCACCAGCGGGATCCATACGCGATGCACCGACTGGTAGAGGAGACCTGGTGGACGGACCCCCGCCAGCCGGGCCAGTTCGGGCAGAGCGAAGAACACCAGCGCGGCACTTGTCGTCGGAAGGCCGTACTTGACGCTCTCGAAACCCGCGAAGGCGATCAGGAACAGTGCCAGAGCACCCCAACCTGCTTTCCTCACCCACCCGTTGCTAATTTGAGCGCCTTCGCTTGTCATGCCCCCAGCGTAGTCGCGAGGCCCTGTCCGTCAGGCACCCCCTCCGTGAACACCTCATCGGCTGAGCTGGCCGTCAGGTCCCGGGTGAGCCAGGTGTGGAATGTGCCCAGGTCGGTGCACGTCATGATCCGGCCGCATGCGGCTTCCACCGTGGACACCGGTCGACGACCAGCACGAGTAGCTCTCCCGACACTCACACCAGACCCGTGATCAGCAACTTCACGATGCACACCACTCACTGTGACTGCAACCTGCGAGCGCAGCGACCGCTACGCAGCATGCCATGCCTCAGGGTGTCGGCCGCACCAAGTAGGTGGAGTACTTCCTCATGGCGCGCTCCTTACGGTGTCTGACTGGGATGTTGCTTGGCGGTGGCGGTGCTCGTCGTCTACCGACGGTGGCGGTTTGCTCGCTGTCCGCGAGGGCTCGGATCAGCCCCGTGTGTCGTCGCCCGACGGCCAAGCACGGAAAAGATCTTTGCGTGGAGGGGCAGCACTTTGGCCTTTTCGTTCGATCTGGTGGTGTGAAGGTCGCTTGGGGAAGTTGGATGGGGTGGCTGGGCTGGCTGTGGCCGCTGTCCGTGCAGCCCGGTGCCTGGGTTGCGTTGTGTCTAATTGCTGCTGTGGCGGCGGTTGAATCGGCCATGGCTGAACGGCAGCGCAGAGCAACGCTGCTGGCGCTGATGCGTCATGCGCCCTCGGGCACGGTGGTTGTGCAGGAGGAGGGCAGGGGCGGACCGGGCATGAGCGTTCAGATCGGCAGCCCGTCACCGGCGGAGCGGAACGAGGAAAGCGGGTGACACGGCCGCGCATCACGGAAGAGACCGCAGACCGGGTTGCGGCCTTGTGGGACCGGGAAGCCGAGGGGCTTCTCCGGTACACCACCGTGATCACCAACAATGCCGGCGAGGCGGGTGACCTGGTCAGCCGTGCCTTCGAGGCGGCCGCCGAGGCCTGGGCCACAGTGGGGTCACGTGATCCAGACGCGCAGCGGGCGTGGTTACGCCGGACGTGCAGGAACATGTGGATCGACGGCATCCGCCGGGCCGAGAATCTCAGCAGGCTCCAGCCCGAGCTGGCCGAGCGTTACCACCGTGCTGTGCTCGGCCCGGCAGATCTGACCCTGTTGCGGCTTGCGACTGATCACTGCATACGCGTGATCAACAGTCTTCCGCCGGCACGCAGACGCGTCGCTGTGCTGTATTTCCTGGAGGAGTACCCCCCGCCGATAATCGCCCGACTCCTTGAGATCGCGCCGTCAGGCGTCCGAAAGCACGTGGCAGAGGCCCGCCGAAGACTCCAAGAAGAGCTCAGGCCGTTCGTCGACGACCGGCACGAGGCACGCACCGCGCTGCGAAGGGAGGCAAGCGCATGAGCAACCAGTTCCAGCAGGGCGGCTCCGACGAGTTGGACGCGGCGACCGGCCACACCCTGCAGTGGGCCGAGGCCGCCGTAACGGTCGACAGGGCCGACCTCGACCGGCGGCGTGCGGCGCTTCTCGGCTGGATGAACGAACCTGCGGAGACGGATCCCGACTCGCCACCGGTCAGCGCGACGACAGAAGCGAACCCATCGCAGGGGACGGGCGAAGAGCTGGATGCTCGCGGGACCGCGCGGGCAGGCTCCCGCGGTGCGCCAGGCACGCCGGTGAAGGTGCTTGTTGTGGACGACAACAAGGTCATCCGGCAACTGATCAGGGTCAACCTCGAGTTGGAGGGGTTCGAGGTCGTGACCGCCGTAGACGGCCTGGAGTGCTTGGAGATCGTCAATACGGTACAGCCAGATCTCGTGCTCCTCGATGTCGTCATGCCCCGGCTGGACGGGCTGCGGACGGCTGCCCGGCTGCGGGCCGACCCCCGCACCCGTGAGCTCCCCATCGCCTTCGTCGGCGCCATGACACGGTACGAGACCGAGACCGGTTGCGATGTCGGTGTCGATGGCTTCCTGCCGAAGCCCTTCGAACCCACCGAGCTTGTAAACCTGGTCAAGGAACTGGCCAGGCCGAAGGTGCGTCGGGCAGACCACTCGGAGTACACAGGGGATGAGCCGCTGTTTCTCGGGGCCGGGGCCGGGGCCGGGGCCGCTGAGGCCGAACGAGCCGGGCGTACCTGCGGGTGAGCGCTCGCCGGATAGGCCGGGGAGGATCGGTAGCGCGATCCTGTGCACGGAGCGATGATGCGCGGTGCTTGCTCTCAGCCAGACGCTGGGGTTGGTGGGCCAGGATGCCCGCGGTGGGCGCCAGCGGGGGGATTTCTGGAATTTCAAAGAGCGCCATCAGCGTCCCGCCGTTGGCGGGACCGACGATGCTGGGGTTCTCCAGCGCGAGCATGACCACCCACCCGCGCCCTGGCGGTGGGCTGCCGCCCCGAGGGCTGCCGCAATTAGCTGCGCGGACGATAGACACGCATGTCGTATCCGAGCCGACGTCCTTCGACCGGGCCCGGCAGGAGGAGGCCCGGACCTGCTCTGGATACAAGTCGGCGCGGAGGGCGATGTCCCGCAGTCGTCGGCTTCTGCCGTGTGCGTGCTGGCAATTCGCGAGCAGGTGGCCGGTTTGCGGCTTACCTTCGATGCTGTGACGACGGATGCGTGGCATGTGCTGAGCGGCTCCCTGCAACTGCTTCGCGAGGAGTTCGACAACACTTATGCCCGGCACCACGGCCGGGCGTTGCCGGACTCCCCGGCAGCGCTTGAGCTGCTGCAGGATGACGACTTGGCGGGCGAGTGGGGAGCGCGTCCGGTGCACGACGCGCATCTGGCGGCCATATCGCCGACTATGGCCGTCATGGACCATCTCGACAGCCTGGGCCTACTGTTCACCTCTCCTGGCGGCCTGATGGCCTCGCATACGGTAGCCCGCAGTGCTCTGGACATCGCCACTAACTGATCGTTTCAGAATGCCGTCCTGCGGAGACGCTGGCGGCCCCGTGGAACAATCCCTTCAGTCACGGGCTCAGGGGGGATGACGCCGTATGGAACGGTTTGGGGCTGCGCGAGACCTCGTGCTCGGTTACGTCCATGCTCTGAACGCGATTGATGAGGCCATGAAGGTGGCAATCCCCTCGCTTGAGCGACTGGCGGACGTCGTCGGCCTGGCCCGTTCGCGCCGGATCAGCCGGAGTGATCACATCGGCACCTACTCCTACAAGGTTCATGGGGCAGGGTGTCGCTTCGTGAGCGACAACGGCACTGAGGTCGATGTGGACTTCGCGGCCGACGGGAGCGAGATCTTCGACCTCTGGCGGCTGCGCGGGTATGGGTTGAGCCTGCCGGAGCCTCTTGACCTCACGGATCAGGACATACGGTCCGCAGTGCAGTCGCTGCAACCGCTTCTGAGCGAGGTGCAGCCGGGATGGTTCAGCGTAGCCAACTGATCGCTTCAGGATGAGGTTCGTAGGCGGCGCAGGCATATGAGGCTGCAGGCCAGTTCGAGCAGGCCCTGGTGGAGATCGGCGCGTCGTTCGTAGCGGGTGCGGAGTCGCTTGAACTGGTGCAGCCAGGCGAAGGCGCGCTCGACCACCCAGCGCACTTTGCCCAGTCCGGAGCCGTGGGCGACGCCGCGTCGGGCGATCATCGGCTTGATGCCTCGCTTCCACAGCAGGCGGCGGTACTTGTCGAAGTCGTAGCCCCGGTCCGCATACAGGCGCCGGGGCCTGCGGCGAGGACGTCCCCGGAGTCCCCGGCTCGACGGGACGGCATCCAGCAGCGGCAGGAGCTGGGTGACATCGTGCCGGTTCCCGCCGGTCAGCGTGACGGCGAGCGGGGTTCCGTGGCGGTCGACGATCAGGTGGTGCTTGGAACCGGAACGGGCGCGGTCGACGGGCGAGGGGCCGACGTGATCCCCCCTTGAGAGCCCGGACGTGCGACCCGTCCACAGAGCAGTCGTCCAGGTCCAGCAGGCCAACGCGGCGGAGCTCGGCAAGCAGGGCCGCGTGCAGACGAGGCCAGACGCCGGCCTCGGTCCAATCCCGCAGCCGACGCCAGGCCGTCACTCCGGAGCAGCCCACCGTCTCGGCAGGTACATCGCGCCACGCGACACCGGTCCGCAGCACGTACATGACGCCGGCGAGTGCCACTCGGTCGGGAACGCGTAGCCGCCCGGGGTGGCAACGACGCCGTTCGGGAGTGGGCGGCAGCAGGGGGGCCACCCGCTCCCACAGGTCGTCAGGAACAAGATCAGCACGCACCTCGGACACCTTGCCGACCAAGATCGTCGAGCACAAGACCCGCAGCTCAACTCATTCTGAAACGATCAGTAAGCCGTGGTTCCTGCTGGAGCCGGACATCGGTGTCCGGGAGCGGGTGCGGCGCTACATGAACTACCGCCTGCTGAGTCTGAAAGAGCAGTCACTGGTGGTGGGGAACGGCCAGACCACGGAAGCAGGCGTGGTTCGCCAACGCCTGAGAGAGCGCACCGAACGCATCCTTCGTGCTGCGCGGCATCACCGTTTCTCCGTCAAGGGAAAGATCGCGGACAAGGTGCGGCCCTGCTACCTCGGCCCGCATCCGGTGCCCAGCACCACAGAGATGGCCAGCGATAGGAGGACTTGCTGATCTGACGACGGGTTGGTTGCGCAGAGCCATGCGGCCTGTACCGTCGGGCACATGGACAACCAGTTGCTGATGCGGGCCAGGGAAGCCGTGTTGGAGTGGGCTGCCCAGTGGGGGGAGCGGGAACCGCGCGACATTCTGATGGTTGGTACGACACATGAGGCAGCGACCCGGTGGATCCATGGCCCCGAGGTGGGGTCCCGGGCGGATCGGGTCTGTTTTGCCACGGTTCATGGAGTGTTCCGCAGGAGTGGTCGATCTGGGGAGTGGGCGGCTTTGTTTCTCGATCCGGCCACGTTCCGCGTGATGACCTATACGGTGCGCTTGCGCGATGCGGTCCCGAGCCGCTCTCTTGAACAGCTCGGGACCGTCCATCAGCTGTGACCGCTACGGGCACTTCTTCTTTGCGCCTATGCGCAGGACCATCGCCTGCTTGAGGTCGTTGTCCGTGACCTTCCGCGCAGCGCCCGGCGGGATGCACTGTTTCTTGCCGGACTTGTCGAAGTTCTCGTACAGCCACACTCGCCGATCGCATTGAGTGGTGTTGACCAGGTCGATCGGCCAGCTTGGATTCCTCCAGTCTTACTCGAAGGCAACCTCGCACGGGTATGTCCCGTTGAGCTTGTACTCCTTGTCGATTGGGTCCCAATCGTAGGTGCGAGCGTCCGCGGCGGCGCGGGGTGCGTGCGACTCCGTGGCATAGGCGACGGTGGAACCGCCGAGGATGGAGCCGAGAGCGGCGATCGCGATCATTGTGCGTAATCTGTTCCGCATTGACATGAACAGAAAGTCAGTCACACCTTCGTTCGGGTCGAAACACCAGTCTCAACCGACATATTCGCCTCATGTGTCACATGACACCGCGACGCCCGCCTGGCCGCATCCGCAGACCCCTTCACCTCTCCCGGGCCTTCGCGACCGGCCCGGCGCCGGCATAGCCCAGTCAAATGCCGGGCGTCCTGATTCCTGCCACTCCACACGGAGCGCGGGCGCCCGGGCGATGCCCGCCCTCGTGACGGGCCTGAACCGGTTCGTGACTTCGCTCAAGCACGGCTCGTTTGACGAGTGGTGCCGCCTTCGTTGCCCTGTGGCGGTGCCCGGTCGAGTGTCGCCTCAGCCCACGGCTGGTGCGAACGGGTAGGCCCTAGACGCGCGGCGTTATTCGCAGCGCCTCGGCCGCACAGAAGTGCCGTGTCGTGGGACCGGCCGGAGACGGAACCATCATGACCACCTCGTATCCGCGTAGGCGTTGATGTTGATGAAGGCCGAGCCCGCGGTTACCCCCGTCGCGGCGTGCGCCTGCCTGGCGGCAGCAGAACCACCATGCCCACCGCCGCTGCCGCCGCTGCCTCGCTTAATCCCTTACGGTTTGACGGTGCCATGCTGCTCCTGTCATTGAACGCGCTCGTTGCCGAATTCGTGCCGGCCGCTGGTCGAGTCGGCCGGCGAACGGATTCAGCATGTCCGGGAGGCCGCGACGGGACATTGGGGGACAACCCCCAATTACGCGGTGCCCGCGTACCGGCGGGCCAGGGCGATGAGGGCGGCCCGGCCGCTGCGGCCGGTGCGGTTCCTGAGACTCGCCAGGTGTTTCTCGACTGTGCGGGGCGAAAGGAAGAGATGTTCGGCGATCTCCTGGTTGGCGAGCCCCCGGCCGAGCAGGCGCAGCACTTCGTACTCCCGCGCGGTCACCCCCGCCCGCCGTAGCTCCCGCGGAATCGCCTCGTGGCCCTGGCGGCGACGGGAAGCGGGAGAGCCGGCCTCCCGCAGCAGGGCGCGGCAGGCGGCCGCCACCCGTGTCGTGCCCCGGTCGTGGAAGAACTGCTCGGCGTCGCGCAGCCACTCGACAGGCCGCCCCCAGCCGTGTGTGAGCGCCGCCTGAGCGCCCAGACGCAGACACAGGTGGCGGGCCATGGGGATGGCCTCGGTCGCGGTCAGGGCTTCCTCGGCCGCCTTGGCGGCCTCGGCGGCCCGGCCTTCCCGTCCGAGCAGCACGGCCCGGGACCAGCCCACGAAGGGCCGGTCCCAGTGGGCTTCCGCGAGCCGGTTCGCGACGGCCTCGTCCAGCTCCGCCCAGCCGGCCTCGTCCCGCACCGTACGCAGCAGCAGATGCGGGCCGCGGAAACCACTGACTCCCCGGGTGCTGGGCAGTGCCCGCATAACCTTGTCGGCCTCGCCGAACTCGGCCACGGCCCGGTCGGGTTCCTCCCGCAGCAGAGAGCAGATGCCCTGTGCCCACCCGAACACGGCGGTGCTGCCGTAACCCCAGACGGCTCCGGCGCTGCGCCCCGCCAGTCCCCTTTCCAGGACGTTCAGCGCACTCTGGAGCTCATCCCGCTCCCCGCGTGCCGCGGCGATGATGGCGTCCACTCCGACGCCGATCAGTTCCACCTCGCGCAGCCGCAGCCTGCGGGCCGTCGTCCCGAGCCGCCGGGCGGACTCCAGCGCCAGGTCGTGCTCGTCGCGCAGCACATGAGCCAAGGTCAGGTGCATGTCGGCCCAGGCCGTCAGAAGCGCCGCACCGGTTTCCTCGGCCGCCTTGCGCGCGGCCATCAGCCGCTCGATGCCGCTGAACCGGAGCCGGTCGAGCACGCCGAGTTCCAGCAGGCCGCGGATCCGCCACACCGGCAGCGCATGGGTCTCGGCCGTGGTCACCAGGCGTTCGAACACCTCCTCCGTCTCGGCCAGGTTCCGGGGCCGGACGCAGTACCCGAGCATGTTGAGCGCCTTGCAGCTCACTTCCGGCAGCCCGATGGCTTCCGCAGTCATCACGGCGCTTTCAGCCAGGGCCGTGGCGCTCTCCAGTCGGTCTGGGCGCTGTGAGTTGAGCACCAGGTGCGCGGCGACCGCGTCCAGGGCCGCGTGGGACGCCGGATCGGGCTCGGTGCCGAGCAGTTGCCTCGCCCGCCGCACGGCCGTCAGGCCCTCCTCCCACTGCTGCGCGGTGGCCGCGGCCCTGGCCCGCGTGAGGAAGCCCGCGGCGCGGCGGGAGGGCGGCGCGCCCCACGCGGTCAGGACGCGGTCCAGCCGGTCGGCGAGTTCCGGGACGCGCTGGACGTCGCCCGTGAGGACGAGCGCCCTCAGCAGTTCCTCCAGCAGCCTGGCCGTGGTCTCGGGCGGCGCGTCCACGTCATCGGCCGTCAACTTCAGGCCCCGGTCGAGGAGTTCCACCGCGGTCAGCAGCGCGCCGCGTTCGACCGCCTGCCGGCCTGCCCGGCTGAGCAGCACGGCCGCCCGCACCCGCTGCCCGCCGGCAACGCACAGCTCCGCGGCCAGGCGGTACAGGTCGTCGCCCGAGTCACCGCCCCACAGACCGGCGAACAGACCGCCGGGCCGGCCGGACCAGGTGGGACCGGCGTCTCCCGGGCCCGCCCCGGCCGCGTCGGCGGCCTCGATCGCGTCGGCGGCGGCGAGACAGAGCGCCGCACGCTCCGCGGGCAGCAGCCGGTGGGCGATGGCATCGGCGGTCAGGGCGTGACGGAAGGTGTGCCAGCCGGGCTCCGACGCGGCGGTGCCGTCGCTGACCAGCTGGGTGCGCGCCGCGTGGCGCAGCTCGCGGAGCGCCGTCGTCCGGTCGAGCCCGGCCACGCGGGCGGCGATGTCCACGGGGAAGCGCCTGCCCAGGACGGCCGCCGCTTCCAGGAGCGCGACACCGGGCGGTTCCAGGTGGTCGACGCGCTGGAGGACGGCGGCGGCGACCGTCGCGGGTACGCCACCCGCGTTCAGCGAGCCGGTCGCCGTCCAGCCGCCACCCTGCCGCCGGACGAGGCCGCCGCTGTCGACCATGGCCCGCAGCAGTTCCTCCACGACGAAGGGGACACCCTCGGAGACGGCGTGCAGCCGGTCCAGTACGGCCTCCGGTACTTTGCCGGCGTCGTCGTGGCCCAGGCAGCGGGCGGCCAGTTCCGCGGTGTGGGCGGGCCCGAGGCGGGCGAGGCGCAGTGTGCGGGCCGTACGGCGGGACGCCGCGGCCTCGGCGAGGTCAAGGGCCGGGCCGGGCCCACCGCGCAGGGTGGCCAGCAGGACGGCCCGCCGACCGGGGAGATTGTCCGTGAGGTAGTCGACGATCGTGAGCGTGTCGGCATCCGCGTCGTGCAGGTCCTCGAGCACCAGCACACAGCCGCCGCAGCCGTCGGAGCGTCCGAGGACGTCCAGGAGCCGCAGCACCGCCTCCGCGTAGCCCACGAGCGGGGCGCCGTCCGGTGGGGTCAGTCCGCACAGCCGTGACAGCAGCGGCTCGTAGAGGCCCAGGTCCCGGTCCGAGGGTGCCTTCTCATCGCGCAGTCCGGAGAAGACAGCCTCCGCCAGTGGGCGTAGCGGCACCGCGCGCCCGGCGGACGCGGCGCGCCCGCGCAGCACCCGCAACCCGGTGCGTACGGCGCCGGCTGCCGCCTCCTCGACGAGGCGTGACTTGCCGATGCCCGGCTCGCCCAGCACGAACACCGACGAGCCCTGCCCCTCGCTCGCCGCCTTGACGGCCGTGGTCAGAAGCTCCCGATCCGCTTCCCTGCCGACCAGTGCGGGAGACGACAATGACGACACTCCAGGCCCCTGCGCCCCTCCCGGGATGTCCCGTCGGCAACCGTCGATCTTCCCTCGAATACTCCTTCGAGTGCGCACAGTTTAGTACTGCTGAATCACAGGAGTCGCACAACTACATGGGGGCTCTTCCCCGATGTCCGCGGCGACGGCGCACAGCAGACTCTCTTCCGGCAGGGCCGGGGGACAGGGCACGGCCAGGGGGGACCGTGCCCTGCCTGCTGCTTTTCATTCGATGGGAAGGTCATCAATGCCGTCAATGCCGTCAACACAGCCAAAGCCGCCGACGCCGTCCCTGCGACGGGCCCGAAGGTGGGTCACCACCGGGCTCCTGGGCATAGTCCTGTGCGGGTGCTCGTCACTCACCGGAAGTTCGGGGAGTGACGCCGGCGGGGCGCCGACGACGGGTTCGGCGACCGGCGGACCGGAAGTGCCGGCTTCCGCCCTGGATCTCGAGCGGGTGTGCACGGACGGGCTCGGCTACTCGGGGATGCCCGCCTACGACCGGACGAAGAAGGCCCTGCACCCGGCGTTGCTCATGAGCACCACCGGCGACGGCTGGTCGCACTCCGAGCCCTCCGCCGGCGACTACCCCAAGGGCTGGTTCCTCGGCTACGCGGACAAGCCGGCCGACGCCGAGCTGATCGTGTGCGTCGAGCGCACCAAGGCAACCCCGACGGGCAAGGTGTGCGACATGGAGTCCGATGGCGGCAAGCCGATGAAGGTACGGACGTACAACACCTCGTACCGTCTGAGGGTCCTGGAGGCGCGCACGGGCGACGAGTTGTACAAGAGCGCGGGTGACGCCAAGTCCGACGAGTGCCCGGTGTACATGCTCACCTCGGAGGGCGAGGACAAGGACAAGTACTACAACGAGGTCCGACCCAAGGATTACCGCAAGCGCGTCCAGCCCTTCATCGCGCCGATGTAATGCGCGCCCTGATATTCATGTGTCTGCCTCGGCCCCACCCTTGGAGGACGGCATGCCCACCACGACTACGACCGTCGATCTCACCGGGCTCAGCGCCGCCCGCGGCGGCTCCCGCCGCCTCACCGGCCATCTCACCCGGCCGGACGGGCCCGGCCCGTGGCCCGGTGTCGTCGTGGTCCATGAGGCGCTGGGCGTCAATGATGTGATGCACCGTCAGACGGGTCGGCTGGCGAGGGCTGGCTACGTCGTCCTCATGCCGGATCTGTTCACCGACGGAGGGACCATACGCTGCCTGGTGCCGACCTACCGTGCCGCCCTGTCCGGGCAGGGCCGTGCTTTCCACGACATCGAGGCGGCACGCACCCGCCTCGCCCAGGATCCCGACTGCACCGGGCGGATCGGCGTCATCGGCTTCTGCATGGGCGGTTCCTTCGCCCTGCTCGCCGCGGGCGGTGGAGGGTTCGACGCCGCCTCCGTCAACTACGGCCGGCTGCCGCGGGAGCTCGACCAGGCGCTCGCCGGTTCCTGCCCCGTCGTCGCGAGCTACGGAGCCCGTGACCGTACCCTCAAAGGCGAGGCCCCTAAGCTGGAGGCCTCGCTCGACCGGCTCGGCATCGTCCACGACGTCGAGGAGTATCCGGAGGCCGGGCACTCCTTCCTCAACGACGCCGAAGCCGGACCGCGCGCGCTGCGTCCGCTGATGCGTGTCGCCGGAATCAAGCCGCACCCGGAGTCCGCCGTCGATGCCTGGCGGCGCATCGATAGTTTCTTCGCCACGCACCTCACAGCGGAAGGCCAGGTCCGGGGGCCCGAAATGCCGACGGGCTGAGCGGCACACCCGTAATGATGCGACGCGGCGTCATGTGAAGCCCAGCGCGCAGCGCCGCCGATGGCGCCCTTGACCGCTCGGCACGGCCCGCACACTCCACGAGCGGGCGGCCCCGACCCTCGTCGCCAACAGCAACCGAGTGGGGAACGAAGAGCGGCCCTGGCCGTTTTCAGGGCTCTGGCCGTAGTTCCGTGAACAGCTGGTCGTGGGTGCTGCAAGACTGCTGTCGGCCGTCACATCGTGGCCGCCGCGTGCTGGTTGACTGTCCCTGTGACTGAACTGATGTGCGTACCGGATGCCGAGGACGGCTGGGAGCCCGCGACAGAACCCCCGGGCGGACCCAATCCGGCCCGGCAAGTCTCGATGTTCCAAGGCGTCGGCTGGCCCATGTACTCGTTCGCCTATCTCGCGGTGGACTTGGACGCGGTGGCCCGTCGGCTGAGGCTTACTCTTGAGACCTCGTGGGACGGACACGGCAGGGTCCGGGCGGCATTCTTCGTGCTGGAGGGCACGGATTTCGTCGCTACCCATCACGAAGGGGACGCTCCGGGAACGCACATCTGGACCCGGAAGGGCGGTCCGGTCGACTCGGCCGCGCGCGCGGGCAGGCTCCTCGCCGCGCTTGGCGTGGGGCCGGAGGTGGTCTCGTACTCCACGTGGGGGGTCGGCAGCGATCTGTCGGACATTCCCCCTGCCTGGAGTCGTGCGGGGCGTGCCATGCGCAAGCCGGTGCAGTCCCGCCAGGATTTCTGGGAAGACTTCAAGACGCACCCGGGCATATTCGTTGGCCGCGTCACCTTCGGGTCGGTGACCGGGTTCCTCAACGGCTACAACGTCGCCGCAGCAGGAGACCTCCTGAACGGGTTTCAGGAGTGGCTCGCCGCCAAACTGGGTTTCGGGACGAACCTGGTCTGGACGGGCTTGGTCCTGAAGCTTGCCTTTCCCAAGGGCCGCCCCGCGGAGCCGTGGTCACCCGAGGACGACCAGCACGCTGTGGATCAGCTGCTCCTATTGCTCGACGAGTACTTCGGGTCTCTCGCCGGCGGTCCAAAGGCTGACGGCGAGCCGCAGCCGACCCCGCAATCGTCCTGAACTGGAGCTCCACGGAATCCGACCAGGGTTTTTCAGTGGCCCTGTCTGCAGTTCCGTGAAGTTGATGGATGGATGAGGATCAGGGTTCGAAGGAGTTCGAATGAGGCTCGGCCGTACATAGCCCGCTTGAGTGTCTTCACCCGGTTCACGTTTCCTTCGACGGCTCCAGAGCTCCAGGGCAGGGTCAGGCCGGCGGTCACTGCGTCGAGGTCCTGGCGGAGGAAGCCGGCGAAGCCCTTCATGGGCTTCGGTGCGTCCTGCTCGGCCTGTCGGATCCATTCCAGCAGCAGGTATCCCCACCGATGACGGACCAGATCGGCGAAGGCTCGGGCGAGGTCGCAGGCGCGGGTGATGTCCGGGCAGGCGAGCCGGACTTGAAGGAGCCGCTCGTCCTGGCTCTGGGTGAGCGTCTCTTGGGGCCGCATGATCCAGGAGGTGATCTTGCGGGGGCTGGGGATGTCGGCCCGGACCGGTTCGACGGTGCCCGCGCGGAGGGCGGCGAGGTGTTTGCGGACGATCTGGCGGCTGCCGCGATAGCCGAGAGCCTGGATCTCCAGGAACAGCTGGATGCCGCTGACCTGGCCTTGTGCTTCGGTGAAGCGGGCGTTGAGGTATGCCTTGAACGGTTCCAGGACGCCGTTGGGGCGGCGCTCGTGGGCGGAGGCGAACAGCTCATCGAGAGCGGTGTCGCGGAAGCGGCGCACGGTCTTGCGGTCGAGGCTGAGACGGCGGGCGATAGCGCTGATCGTCCAGCGTTTCTCCAGCAGGTGGTGGATGTCTTCATAGCGGTGGCGGGTGCGTTCGATGATCTGGGTACGGGGCAGTTCCGCGGGCGGTGACAGCATCGGGGGCGGTTCCGGCACCTCGGTCACCGTCTCCTCCTCGGTGCGTTTACGCAGGCAGTGGCGGTGCTGGTGGCAGGTCTTCTCCACCGCGGCGGACAGGTTCTGCAACAGGTGCCACCGGTCGGCCACTTCGAGGGCGTGAGGGGCGGCTTCCTTGACTGCCTTGGTGTAGGCGGTGGCCCGGTCCCGGCAGATGATCTCGGCGCCGGGATGCGCGTTGAGCCAGGCCGCGAATGTCTCCGAGGTGCGATCGGGCAGCACGTCCACGACCCGGCCAGCCTCGACGTCAACCAGCACGGTGCCATAGGTGCAGCCCTTGCGGAAGGCGAACTCGTCCACCCCCAGCACCCGCGGCGCGCGGTCCGGCACCATCGGTGCCGTCAGCAGCCTGAGCAGCCGGGTCCGGCCCGCGACCAGCCGCAGGCGGCGGCACAACCGCGCGGCCGGACGTCCGCCGAGCTCGATCGCGATCGACCGCAGCCAGCCTGTCAGCCTGGTGCTGGAGCGGCGGTGCCGCTCGGACAGGCCCGGCACCTGCTCGACGAACGTCTTGCGGGAACAGCTCTTCCGGTCACAGAAGTATCGGTGGACGCGCAGCCGGACTATGACCCGGTGAGAGCCCAACGGCCTTCCATCCAGGTCGCGTTGATACGAGCTGCGCATGCGCCTTGCCTGTTTCCGGCAGTCCGGGCACCGGCCCGGGCGAGCGGTGGACACCGCTTCCACCACCAGGACGTCGGAGGAGTCGCTGACGCGCTCCACTCGCACATCGATTCCGGGAAACAGCACAGCCTCGACCGTCTCACTCGCCATGCCGGGACATACTCTGCCGAAACGATCCCTCGCTCAGCTCGCTGACCTGGGAATCACGGAACTGCGGACAGAGCCGACAGGTCCCTGACTCAGGCCGCGCTGTCCGGTGCCTCGCCCTTCCTGTCGGCGACGCCGGCTTCCAGGAGCGCGCTCTTGGTCGTTCCGAGGTAGGCCAGGCTCTTCTCGTCGAAGACCCAGTAGCCGTTCGCACCCGCGGTGGAACTCTTGGAGCTCGTGTAGGTGAGTCCGATTCCGGGCCGCCCCGCCCCGTCCTTGGCGTTCTCCACGACGTGTACGCCCGGGAGCTTGGCCACGGCACGGTAGAGCGCGGCACTGAGGTCGGGCAGCAGGGTGGCCTGGTCGAGGAGGACTCCGACGTTCTCGAACACCGTCTCCGTCAGTCGGGATTCCTCCACGCCGCTGCCGTCTTCCAGCTTCTTCAGCAACGCGTCGGGATCGGTGGGGAGAGCCTGAAGCTGTCGGAAGCTGAGGTATGCGGCGCCCTGCATCTCGATGTCCTGCGTCTTGGACGGGTCGAGTTCGCCTTCCGGGGACAGCGCGACGAGGCGCCGGAGACCTGCCCGCTTGCCGTTCACGGCCGCCCACTCCTGGCTCTGGACGTCGCCCTTGTATGTCTTGAGGCCGATGATGTCTCCCTTGGCGTCCCGCAGGGGCGTCGTGGGCCCGCCCCATATGGCCGAGGATCCTTGGGACTTGGTGTAGATGTACTGGTCGTCGCCCACCGTGACCGCCGGGCGGTCGGCCGCCACCAGGGCGATCCGGTCCAGCAGCTGCGCGGCCTGTCGGTGTTCGGTCGCGGAGACGTCGGTGGTGCCGGTGCCGTCCTGCGCCCGGTCGACCACCACCACGCCCAGGCCCACGACGGCGACCAGTGCCATCGGTGCCGCGACGAGAACGAGGCGTCGCCCGGGGCGCCGACGCATGGGGTGTCCGGGTGAAGTCTCGGGTGAGTTCGGTGCTGCACTCCTCGCAGCCGACTGCTGGTGGGTGGTTTCGGGGGTGATCTGCTCCATCAGGCGTTCCCTCAGGACGTGGTGACGGTCCTGCGAGAGCACCGGACGGCCCGGGGCGGGCAGCAAGTCGGCCAGATCCTGGTAGTCGTCCGGCTGACCGCGTCGTCGCGAGTTGGTGTTCATCGCTTCTTCTCCTGCATGGACCGAGCCGCCTTCTGGCAGCTGTCCGGTATCTGTCCGACCGCGGCCGGGCGTTGCACTGCGCCCTGCCCGGTGCTGCCTTCCGCGCCGCGGTTGCGGTCCGCGCCGTGGATACCGCCCATACGACCGTCGAGTTCGAGCTCCGTGAGCTTGCGCAGGCGTTTTCGCGCGCGTGAGAGCCGGGCCCGTACGGTGCCGACGGCCACGCCCAGGGCCTCGGCCGCCGTGGCGGCGTCCAGGCCCTCCCACACGCAGAGCGTGAACACCTCGCGCTCCCCGCGGCGCATCGTGCTCAAGGCCTTCTGCGCGGCGGCCAGTTCCTCGGTGTCGGCGAGGCGCTGGGTCACCTCGTCGGCGAAGTCCGGCACGGGGGCGGGGGGTGGAACTCTGCTGAGCACGGCCTGATGTCTTCGGGCCGCCCGCGTGGTGTTGCGGGTGACGTTCGTTGCGATCCCTAACAGCCACGGGCGCAGGCTGTCGTCGCCATCGAGCATCCGTTCACGTAGCCGCCATGCCTCCAGGAAGGTCAGGGACACGACGTCCTCGGCCATGGCCCAGTTACCGGTCATCCGGACGGCGTGCCGGTGGACCGCCGAAGCGTATGCGTCGAAGAGCTGCCTGAACGCATCCGGATCCCCGGCTCGCACGCGGGCGCGCAGTGAAGTCTCCACACTCCTCCCTGTCCTCTGCGCGGACCGCGCTGCAGTGACCCGCGTCACAGCGCTGCGGGACCAACCGTACACAGCGCATGGTCGCGGCCACCCCCGCCTCCGTTCTGGCCGGGCGCCTTGGGGGCGCGCGGTGGAGCTCCTGAGTCGCGACCGCGCACCGTCAAATACTCCGTGGACGGCTAGTGCTGTGACCGCGTCGGTTCGCCGGGTTGGTGGTCGTGGCGGTTGGATGTGCGGTGACATCCGATCAGACCGCTGGAGGTGCGGCGGCTGAGCCTGTCCGTGTGCGCAGACTGACCGACCAGGAGGCGCAGAAGCTGCAGCAGATTGTGCGCCGTGGCAGCACCAACTCGGTGCGCTACCGGCGTGCGATGATGCTGCTGGCCTCGGCCGGCGGGAACCGGGTGCCGGTGATCGCCCAGCT